>CAWFFC010000006.1:0-6829 GCA_963815035.1 uncultured Gemmataceae bacterium | reverse complement strand
CTCCGTGCTCGTTCTTTTGCGCCAGCGAAGACGCGAGCGGCGGCGGTTGGCCGCCCGGTCGGAAATTCGCCCGCGTGGCGCCCAACGTCTGCCGCGGGATGAGATTGCCGATGCGTGTCGCTCAAGACGCGGTCTGGGCCGATTTCTCTAAAGACGCGCGCATTCGGAAAATCTCGCTGTATTGCGGCGTTTTCAAAAAGGCTTCGCGGTCGGCACGGTCGGGAAAAAGCTCGCCAAACTTGCCGCCGATACCGAAGAAAGCGTTGTGGAAGTCCGTGGCCGACTTTGCCGTCTTGGCCAATTCCTTGGCAACCCGGAGCGCTTCTTCGGCTTTCCTCTTATTCATTGGCTTCACCTTTTTTCTGGCGTTTCCTCCGCATCGGCACCTTCAGAAACTGCACGCCATCGTAATCGCGGACCTCGAAGTACATGGCGCGCTGACCAAGTTCTTGGCCGATCTTGATCACCGCCTGCTCCGCCTCACGCAACGGAGCATTGTCGCAGACGACAGTAATTCGGCGGCTTTCGTCGCGATAGAGTCGGGAATCTTTCGGATCAAGCCATTGTCCCTTCGTGATTCCTTCATCCGAACAGCCATTGAACCGGGCCGCCAACTCGTCAATAATCCGGTTCATCTGCTCCAAGGGAACTTCCCGGCCGTTGTTGAACCGCAGCGGAATGAGCGTCGTGAACTTCATCAATCATCTCACACGTCTCGATGATTGTAGCCCATTCGCGCCGGCAAGTCTCACGTTGTGACGGGCTCGCCTCCGTCGGCCCCGCAGGCGTCAAGACGGCGTTGCAAAAACTCGCGCTCGGCTCTGGCACTGGTAAAACGTAGGGCTTCGCGCCAGCGCGCTCGGCGGCTGCGTACTGGCCGAGGCGGAATTGAAGCTCGCCGATCACCGTGTGCCAACTGGGATCAGGGGTGTGGGGTTTCCAAGTCGACATAGACACCAAAACACCAGATATTACAAATCTCCACTTGCGTCACATACCAGTTGTTTGGTAAGATTGTCGAAGACGAACGACCCCGAGAGGAGAACGGGCATGACGATCCTCACATACACGACTGATGAAAAGGCACGCATCACCCTCCCCAAGAATTTTGCCAACTCAACTATCCTGGTCCAGCCAGTTAGCGACACCGAGCTGCGCATCCGCAAAGCCCGTGTCATTCCCGAAGACGACCTGCCCTTCATCGAGGAGGCGATGGTCCCGCTTTCCGACCGCGACCGTGACGTATTCCTGGCGATTTTGGATAACCCGCCGCCACCAAACGAAGCATTGCGGCGTCTCCTGACCTCAGGCAATGGCGCCCAAAAGCAAGGCGAGGCAAACGATGGCATTCGGCCTGGCCCGTCCGTCGACCTTGTCTCTCTCTCCTGGCCGGATTTTTTTGCTCAAGTCTGCAAGGAGCAACATCCACCGGGACACTCTCTGATGCAGGAGCGCCTTCAGGTCCTCGGTGAGATTCGACAGTTGTTCGCGCAAAACTGTGCATTTCCGCAATCTCGACTACGTGGGGCGGAGAAAGATCGGTGGGCTGTTCAAGTCGGCTAACCCGAATTTTTTGCTATTCGGCAGCATGCAGTGGGTCGGACATTTCAAGCAGGCGATCAAGAACAACAACGAGGGAATATCTCATGCCCTGGACGAGATCCCTTTCGGCGGCGACATCTCGCGAGATGATTACCTGAGATTCACCGCTTGTTTCCTGAAGGCGTTCAAGCGCTCGGGAATGGCGCTGGCTAGCCGATTGCTCGCCATGAAGCGCCCCGACACGTTCGTCTGCGTCAACAACGAGAACAGAGAGGGGCTGTTTCAAGCGTTCCGGCTCAGCCCGAACAGAGACGCGGAAGCGTATTGGGATTTGATCGAAAGGGTTCGGACTTGCGCCTGGTGGAAGGCACCCCAGCCAGCGGCAGGGGACGAACGGGAAGTTTGGCGGGCGCGGACAGCCTTCCTCGATGCGCTGTTCTACACGGGGGTGGGAATTTAACCCCGGGCCTGTCTGCGCCGAATCGCCAAGGAATAACTCGAATAGGTGGATGCAAACGTGGCTGAATGGCGGATCGAACCGCTGCGCGCCTCGCATGAGCGCGGAGAGTTTTCCTGCGGGAAGGCCCCCCTGGATGACTTTTTGCGTTTGCGGGCGAGCCAGTACGAAAAGCGTCGGTTGGGACGGACCTATGTAGCGCTGTTTCCTAGCGATACGGCTGTAGCGGGCTATTACACACTTGCCGCCGGCTCCATCGCCGTCGCCAACCTTCCCCCCGAAGTCGCCAAGCGGCTGCCGAAGCATCCGGTTCCCATCATCTTGCTGGGGCGGTTGGCCGTCGATCAGAAAGCCCGAGGACAGGGGCTTGGCAAAACGCTCCTGCGCGATGCGTTGCGGCGCAGTCTCGACCTGGCCGAACAACTCGGCCTATTTGCGGTCGAAGTCTTGGCCATCGATGCCGACTCGCGGGAGTTCTACATCAAGTACGGCTTCGTTCCACTCGCCGACAATGACCTACATCTCTTCCTCCCGATCAGGACGATCGAGGAAGGAAGCATAGACAGAAAGGAGGAAAACGATGCGAAGGACGGCAGATAGTCGCTGCGGTGGCATCGAATTGGCTTCTTCTTGTAACTGAATGTCGTTTATTTGAATGCAACCGCGAGACGGTTGGGCCGGCCTTGCTCACTCGCGATCCTCGTCTCCGTCGGCCCCGCAGGCGTCAAGACGGCTTTGCAGGAATTCTCGATCCGCGCGGGCGGTTGTCAAACGTAGGGCTTCGCGCCAGGCGCTCTCGGCGGCTGCGTACTGGCCGAGGCGGAATTGAAGCTCGCCGATTACCGTGTGCCAGCCTGGATAGCGGGCGGGGACATTTTCCGGCGGAACGGTGGCCAGGCGATCGAGGCCTGCTTGCGGGCCGTGCAAGTACGCCTCGGCTACTGCTCGGTTCAGGGTATGCAGCGGCGACGGCGCGATGCGATCGAGCGTGTTATACAATTCGGCGATGCGTCGCCAATCGGTGTCCGCAAATGTCGCCGCCCGACAGTGCTCCCAGGCGATGCCGGCTTCCGCGTGATAGCGCGTCAATTCGTCGCCGGCGGCTGACCTGGCGAGCCGCGTCATGCCTTCACGGATGTCGGCCCAGTTCCATTCCGAGCGATCCTGTTCCTCGAGTAGAACGATGGCGCCGTCGAGATCGATGCGGGCGTCAAAGCGGGCCGCATGGAGACACATGAGCGCGAGCAAGGCATGGACCGCCGGGAGGTCGCCCAAAGTAGCAGGCACACTCCGTGTGCCGTCAGCCACGGCGCATGAAGTGTGCCTGCTACTTTGGGCGGCGAGTATCCGCGCCAGCCGGCGGGCCTCGTCGCACAGGTCGCGGCGGATCGGCATGTCGCCATGCGTGACGAAGCAGCCTTGAGTGAACACGAGATAGATGACTGCGAGAACTGCGTCCAGCCGAGCGCCAAACTCGTCCGCATCCGGCGTGTCAAAACTCACATCCAGCTCGCGCAGCCGATCTCGCGCCCGCTCGATCCGCTTCTGGACGTTGGCCTCGGTGGTGAGCAACGCGCGGGCGATCTCCGCGGTGCTGAAACCGCAGAGCGTCTTGAGCGCCAGGGCGACGCGGGATTCGGCCGGCACCGCTTCGTGGCAGCAGACGAAGAGCAGGCGAAGCGGTTCGTCGCCAATCTCGTCGGCGAAATGCGCTTCGATGGGCGACGGCGACGATTCCCGCTCGGCGCCTTCGACCAGGCGCGTCAATGCCCGGGCGTGGGCTTGTTCACGCCGCAGTGCATCGATCGCGAAGTTGCGGGCGGTGCGGTAAAGCCAACCGGCCGGGTCTTCCGGCACGCCGCGACGAGACCAGGATTCCAGTGCCTGCACAAGCGCCGCTTGAACTACGTCTTCGATGAACTCGAGCCGGCGCACGCCGAATGACCGCGTCAACAAGGCGACCAGCCGGCCAAACTCGTGGCGAAAGAAGTGCTCCACCAAGGCTCGGGGTTCATGGTTTGTTGACATGGCGCTCCGCCCAGCGCACCACTTCGGCCGCGATGCGAACAGCACGGCGGTAGGCTCGCGTCTTGATCGGCCCCGCGAGTCCAGGATATCGCGTCACGTGGGCATATTGCGTCAGCTCCCGATTCGTGGATGGGAGCCGCTTACGCCCCATACACGACCTTCCCTTCGCGGAGGGCCGGTCCAATGACTAGACAGTGCGTGTCGCGATACCGCTCGACTTCTTCAGGTGTCACAACCACGGCATCGACGGCAATGGCGCCGGAGAGGTTTCGGTAGATGGCGGTCGTGACGCGCTGGCGATCGAATTTTCCTCCCTTGATGACCAAAAGGTCGAGATCGCTGTCGGGACCCATCGTTCCCCGTGCCGCCGACCCGAACAGGACGATCTTCTCGGGCTTCGCCACCTGAACCACCCGCTTGATGGTGTCGGCGAGAATGGCGGGATCGGGCCGTCCGCGTTTTTTTGCTGAACGTAAGTGTGTTTTCATCTTCACGACAATGTCACTTCACGGACCGGTGGCTCACATGGGATACCCCGACCCGGAGATCGATTCTGTGTAACGGACATCGTACCATGAATTGACGTTGGTGACGACGCTGTTGAGTGCAACGTCCCCCGGCGCGCCGCGGCAAGACCACGTTTGCAAGCCCTGCATGAGAGCGGCCTGGACGACGTCGTCCGCAAGATCGAACCGGCACACGCCGAGCGACCGAGTCAGCACGGCGACCAGCCGGCCCAATTCGTGACGAAAGAATTGCTCGACCGGGGCTCGCGGCTCGCTCATGGACAGCTGGTCATCTTACGCGTCTCGAGCTCGAGGTCGCCGGGACATATATGAGCGACCGCCATCGCTCCTTCCTACGCTGCCCGGCCTATCGGGAGTCCATTGCATCGATTCAGACAAAGATTGAAGTCCGTGCCACGGAGCGGGTCAATACAATTCGCCTCGGTTGCCAAGGAGTTCGCTCCCTATTTCTTCCGCCTTCCATGCCAACCATTCCATGTCCCCATTGCGGTCGAGAATTCCAGTACCCGGACTTGTTCGCTGGCGGGTCGGTCGCGTGTCCGCGCGCGGGGTGTGCCAAGGCGGTGCAGTTGCCGAATCTCGACGGGACATTTCCCCGTCAATACACGGGACCAGCGCCGCCGCCATTGCCGACGGGACCGCGGCGTAGCGAAGAGTATTACGTGCGCAAGCAGTTTGATTCTTCGGTTGTTGTTGGGCCGTTGCCGCGGGCCCGCATTCGCGATCTGGTTCTGGAAAGGAAGATTCAAGCCGAGGATGAGCTGTCGGCGGATAAGAAAAAGTGGTCGGTGGCAATCCGAGTTGAGCCCGAGTTTTTCGGCCGGTGTGCGGAGCAGTCGCTGTGCAAAACTTGCGCAGCGGCAGTGTCGCCGGGCGTAACGACGTGCGCGGCATGTGCCGCGCTTGGAGCGGAGGCGTCGGAGAGTGAGTCGTCACGGACATATCGGGTTGGAGCCGCTGTCTGTGCAAATGTGCGTACGCTATCGGCGGCGGAAGGCATTGCCGATTTCGCCTCGGCCCGGTCGGCCGATGCGATCGTGGCGGCGAGCAACAACGGTTGGCTCGGGTTGTACTGTGCCGCCAACAACAAACCGCTGAGGATCTGGCAATTTGACGGCGCGGACGATGTGCGAGTCGCGGTGGCGGACAAGGGACGAGTTGCGATCGTCGCCGCACGCACGCGACGCAGAACGCGAATCTATCTCGCCAACTTTGAACGTCGGCAGCTGGCGGATATCGCCGATTTGGACGGAACGATTCGGGAGTTCGCTCTCGATCCAGACGGAAAATACCTGGCGTTCGTGGACAATCACTCGGACTTCCGGCTCTACCGCGTCAACCCCTGGAAGCGGATCGACCAATACCCGGTGCGCGGGGAGCGCTTTGCGTTTTGTCTGGCTCGCGATCGCATGGCGGCGGCGGCTGAGGATGGCAGACTCTTCATTTGGGATTTGCGGGCGGGAAAGATCGTCTGCGAACTGGAAGGGAACCGCAATGAGCCTGCGTGTCCGACGACGCCGGTCGGCCTGAGCTTTTCTGATACCGGAGCGCACGTATTCGCCGGGACCGGCTATCTGGTCAATTTGCCGCGCGGCGTTTTATTCCGCGGGCCGACGGATGCACAAGCGTTCGCGGTTGGCTTTTTCAACCCGGTCATCGGAGGGGCGGTCGGGGGAGCCCTTGCCATGGCCGCTGTGAACAATGCCGAGTGGATCGCCAAGGACATGCAGAAACAGAAATGGGAGGCGACCTGTCAGGAGCTGCAGCGGGTGACTCGCTTGCGCTCATGGGAAGTGAAATCCGGACGGATGACTGCCGACCTGGCCGACATTTTAACGATACACCAGGCTGGCATCGGAGCCGCGTATTTCGCCCCAAAGGGGGACGAGGTCATCACGGTCGGCCCGACGAACGCGCACGTTTGGGGCCTCTCGACCGCCGGTTCTCGCGGTCCGATCTTCGATGAAGGCGACTCGGGGGTCGCCAATGCATCGAACAGTGATCCACTCCACCCGCGAGTCCGCCGCGTCGATTTCACGCACAAAGGCGACGAGGCCGTGATCCTGGTAGCCGGCGCAAAGGGCCTGCGGATTGCTCCGCTACCGCGGGTCTCCCAGTAATCGTTGGGAAGTGGCTAAACATTGTGGGCGAACCGAGCCGGAATGCGCGAAGAAGACGCCCGCCTCATCGCCATCGGGTTACTCAGAATCTGCTCAAGACACCCATTGCCGAAGGAGGTTCAGCAAGGGTATTCCGACGCTCGTCATTCAAACCA
>CAWFFC010000005.1:0-334361 GCA_963815035.1 uncultured Gemmataceae bacterium | reverse complement strand
TATCTGTTAACCTACTTCGTTAACTATCGTATTGCTAGACGCCGGGCGTCGGATCATGTGTCGCGTTACGTTCGGTAAGGGCTGAGCAAAGATTAAGATGTCTACGCTTGGCAGTAGCTTGTCCACTTGCTCAGCCGGCAATATTTCGCTGACATTTGGATGCTTCTGGTCCGGATACCAATCCGTCGCGATGATGTTGCACGGAAAGCAGAAAGCACTTCCGCGAGCCGCCGACCGTTGCCGCCGAGGCCAATGATTCCGACACGGCCGTGCAGATCGCGGGTCGGCCGGCGGTCCGTTTCCCGCTTTCCCTGGGCCCAAAAAACGTCGGCAGGCTGCGAAGTAAACCAGTCAGCAGTGCGATCGTGTGATCGGCTACTGGTCGGCTAAAACGCCGGATGCACTCGTCACGGTAATATCCGACGCCACAACCCACGGTACCAGGCAATGGTCGAGGCCGGCGGCGGAAGACTGAATCCAGCGGAGTCGGCCTTGGCGGACGACATCATCCCAGGGGACAGGGACCTTGCAATGGCCGCAAAAAATGTCTGCCGTCGCGAGTAATTCGGCGATGCGTTCCTGGCCTAGCCGCTTACACACTGTTGCCGCCTTTGCCTAAAATCGGCGGCAAGGAACCTTAAGCATTGACTCCCTTGGGAAACAGGTCATGACCGATCCGGCGGCGAAGGGTAACCGCGAGATCCGGCACGGCGTGATTGCACGGCTGCTGATGCAGCACCGCGCGGCGCTTTACGGATACATTTACGCCTGCCTGCGCAACCATCCCGACACCGAGGATGTGTTTCAGAATGTCTCGGTAGCAGTCACGGAATCCATCGATCAGTTGCGAGATGAAGCCGGTTTTTTGCCGTGGGCCCGCGAAATCGCCCGGCGTCGAATCCTGGCCTTTCAGCGCGAGGCGCGGCGCAAACCGCGTTTGATCCCGAGATCGTGCGGGCCCTGGCCGAGGCGTCGGAACGAGTCGAGCGCGAACTGCCGGCGTCGGCTCATCAGGCCGCGCTGGTGGCCTGTCTGGAATCGCTGCCGGGCCAAAGCCGCCAATTGATCGTGATGCGGTATGACCAGTCGATTGGCGATATCGCCGCGCTGGCCGCGAGATTCGGGACTCGATTCAGTCGATCTACGCTCAGTTGAAACGAATCAAACTGGCATTGCGTGAATGCGTGAGCCGGCGCTTGGCCCTGGAACAAACCTGATGACCATGCATCCCGACCACGACCTGCTGCAAGCCTATCTCGACCGCACGCTGGGGGTCGAAGAGTCGGCTGCGCTGGAGCAACGGCTCGTCCGCGACGCCGCATTGGCCGACGCCCTGGCGTTGATGGCGCGGGGAGGAAGCGATCCTGTGCGAGTGGTCGGCGGCGACGCGCGCGGCGGAGCAGGCGACGCAAACAGCCGCCGCGGAACCAACAACCCCCGTGTTCGCTTCCCGACCAGCGCGAGTTTCGCGATCCGACTGCTGCTGGCGGGGGCCATCGCCGCCGGATTGCTGGCGTTCGCGGTTTATGTGTCGTTGCCGCAACGGCCGGCGGCCGCGCAAGCGGTCGCCAGACTCGAGCAGGTTCAGGGTGAAGTCAACGTCGTCAGGCGCGACGGCACGGTGAAACCGGCCGCCGAAGGCGACCCGATCTTCCCGGGCAAGAGGTCCAGACCGGAGAGGATGAAAGCTCCACGGTCGTTCGGGTGCGCGATTGCCGCCTGGTGCTCGCGCCTGCGACGCACGTTCGCGTCGGCGATGAAACCGTCTCGGATTCGCCGCTGGTCTATGTCTCGGAAGGAGTGGTCGAAGCCGAGATTTTGCGCGACGCGAAAAGCCGGCCGGTGGTGATCCGCAGCCCGCTCGCCGAGATGCGCGGATTGAAGGGCAAGTTCAATTTCGCCAGTCTTCCTGGCGGCACATTCTTCGAAACCAACCAGGGCAGCGCGCGGCTGACGCGCAAGAGCGACGGCCACACGATCGAGGTGACGCGCGGCAAATCGGTCGTCGTGCATGCCCGCGGCGGCCGGCTGGAATCGCGAGTGATGGCGGTCAACGCGGTGGCGCCGTTGCGGACGCTGAACGCCGGCGGCCCGGTGCGCGCGCTGTTCTTCGAGCCGGAAGGGACATCGCTCTTGACCTGCGGCGGCGATTCGATCAAGCGCTGGGAAATTCCAGCGGCGAAACTGGTCGGCACCGTCTATTCACAAAAGCGAAAGCCGATTCGACACTTTTCCGCATCGCTGGATGGCCGCATGCTCGCGCCTTGCAACGAGGAGCGAATCGCGCGAGTCGTGGATGCGCTCGCCGGCGCGGATCAAACGAGTTTCCGAAATTCGAAGCGATTGATGGCCTTGGCGCTCGCGCCCGGCGGGCGCACGCTGGCAGCGTCGTGGTCGGGCGGGAAATTGGGGCACGAATTGTGGCTCTACGATCCCGTGCTGGGCCTGGAGCAATCGCTGCAAAGCGGCCATGCCGGCGCGATCGTCGCGTTGGCCTTTTCGCCGCGAGGCGCCTACTTGGCGACTTCGGGCTCGGACCGCTCGGTGCGCGTGTGGAACGCGAGCGACCTCCGGATCGTTCGCGTGTTCGCGCGGCTTCCCAGCGAAGCACGCTGCCTGGCCTTTTCGCCCGACGAGCGCTGGCTGGCATTGGGCGGACGCAACGGCGAGATCCGGATTTTTGATCTGCAAACCGGGTCGTTGCGGCACGTGTTGGTCGGTCACCTGAGGCAAGTCAACGGCGTGGCGTTCTCGCCCGACGGTTCGCGGCTAGCGTCGGTTTCCGCCGACGGCACGACCCGCTTGTGGTTGCCGGCGGGAGGAATTGAACTGACCACGCTGAAAGGCCACGCGGGAAATGTTCTCTCCGCGGCCTTCTCACAGGACGGTCGGCTGTTGGCAACCGGCGGCGCCGACCGCCGCGTGCTGCTCTGGGACATGGCGGCCGTTCAATCGCAATGAATGCGACAAACCAAAACGTGAAATTCTTTTTCGAGTCAGCCATTCTTGTTGTGTAGCCGGGGACGAATTGCGAGCGACACCGGTCGCGCGTTGTCCCGGCCCGATGCGGTTTCCCGATTTTCAGTTCCACGCACTCGCCCTTTGACCTGGGCGACGTTCCGCGGCGTCCGCATTGAAATTGATTCCCCGTTAATCTCGATCTGAGGTTCCGATGAGGCGCTCTCGTTCGATCGCGTGCGTCGTTTTTTCAACTCTCTTGGCGACATCGATTGTGATGGCCGCGCCCCGAAGCCGATACTTCGTGCTCGGCGTGCTGCGCGGAACGATCGTTCGACGGGAAATCGGTTAGCTACTGGATCCGTCTCTTGCGCGATTCCGACGCGGCGACGCGAACTCGCGCGGCCTACGCCTTGGGTCAGATGGAAAAGGATGCCAAGCGTGCGACGCCCGCGCTGTGCGAGGCGCTGCATGATCCCGATGAATCGGTGCGCGCCATGCGCCATCGTGGCATTGACGAGAATCGACGCCGAGTCGCCTTCGATCGCGGAGGCGGTGGCCGAATGCCTCTCCGACCCAAGCGCTTCAGGTCGCACTACCGCGGCGCTGGTGTTGACAAGATTCGGCCCCGCCGCGCACGCCGCGGTCCCCGCCCTGGCCGACGCAATGAACGAGCTTCGCAATTACGATTTGGTGGAGCCCTACCCATACAGCGTTCGGCAACAGGCGGCGCGGCGCTGGTGGCGATTGGCCCCGGCTCGCGCCGCCATCCCGACGCTCATCGACGCGCTGCGCGATGGCGAGGCGGGGACTCGAGCCGCGGCGGCCTTCGCCTTGGGCCAAATCGCCCCGCCGGATAGTTCGATCGTGGCTGAGTTGCGGTTAGCGGCCGCCGATGAGGACGACACCGTGCGCATCCGGGCCGCCGGCGCGATTTCCGCCCTGGAATCGGCGGCGCGGCAGACACGACGCCGCGCAATCAATAGCGGATGCCGGTGGTGAACAGAATGTTCACGTCTTGAATGTTGGTTTTTTGAGCGGGCAAGATGTCGGTAAAGTTGTAGGCCCATTCACTTCGAATGCCGCCGCTCCAGACCCAGCCGCCCATGGGAATTTCAAATCCCAGGTGGAGGCCGATGTCGAATGTGCCGAACACGTCGTGGCGGCGAAGATAGTTGCTTTGCATGAGCGGATCGTCGATGTCCAGATTCAGGTTGACGTGCGACGTGCCCCAGCGGCCGCCAAAATCGAAGCCGTAGCGGAGATTGGCGTTGCGCGGGCCGATGGGTGATTGGCCGACAAGGAACCAGTCGCGGCCGACGCCAAAGGTGCCGGCCCAGCGGAAATAATCGCGGACCCGCACCGGAAGCCCGAAGTAGTCGAATGGATTGACATTGCCGCTGCCGTCGTTGTACTGAAAGGTGATGCCGACTCGCGAAACCCACGCGGCGGATTGATCGGCGTTGAAGAGCAGCGCTTTTCCGCCGGCCTCGACCATCCACCCGGTATTGAGTTGCTGCGAGAGGATCCCGCCGCCCACGGGGATCGACGGCCCATTCCAGAAATACAATTCCTCGCCGATCGGACCGTCGCGGCCGACCGGCAAGCTTCCGTTTCCGTTCGCCCATCGTTCCGCGGCCGAACCCGGGAGCGGATTGAAGCGATACGGATTGTCCTGAAGTAAGCCTGGGGGCGGAAGTTCGGTTCCGGCGCCGGGATTGTATGGCGAGGCGACGGGTGGCGGCGCCGCGGGCGGTTGAAGAGCTTGTCCCTCGCCGTCGGATAGCCAAAAGGAGCGCCGCTGCCGGTTCCGCTAATCGGAGGCAACATCGATTGCGCCGCGGCGTGACCGGCCGCCAGTACGCCCACCATTAGCACGCCGCAGTACGCTCGCTTCGCGCTCATGCCAACCTCGCTGACCTGGCTCGTGCGCGGCGGTCCGCGATTTGCGGTCCGCGCACACCGACCACGCCATCGTGTGATCGGTTGTTAAAGCCGGCAAACTTTATCGAGAATTCCGCCTAGGTCGGATAGACTGACTTTGACGGCTCCCCCACCGACCGGCGTATGCCAAATGCCGGGGATTGCTTCAAGCCCAAATCCGGCGAGAATCCTGGCCGGCGACGAAAGCCCAGCCGACGGACACCGCCTCAGCTGGAAAGGCAGCCAATTTGGCGGCGGCCAGAAAATGCCGCTGAAATGCGGTGCCAGAGCCGACTCATGAGAGGACCTGGAAGGCTCTCATCACCCTTTCATGACAATCAATTACGATCACTATCGTGAAGTTTCCCCTCTTGTCGATGGGCACGGACGCTGAATCGGCGATTGTATTGCAGACGAGGTCAGCCCGTGCGCGTCCTGCTGGTGGAAGATAATCGCACACTTTCTCGCTCGCTCCGCCAGGGGCTCGAGGAGGAAGGCTACGCGGTTGACTTGGCCTACGACGGCGAAGAAGGACGCTTTAAGGCCGAGGCCACCAATTACGACGCCATCATCCTCGACTTGATGCTGCCCAAGGAAGACGGCCTCTCGCTGTTGAAGCACTGGCGGGCCAAGGGCATTTCGACTCATGTGCTGGTGCTGACCGCGCTGGGTGCGCTGGACGACAAGGTCAAGGGCCTCGATCTCGGGGCCGACGACTATCTGACCAAGCCATTTGAACTCGAAGAACTATTGGCGCGGCTGCGGCGCTGGTTCGCCGGGGACATCTGGTAAAATCATCGATATTGAAGGTCCGCGATCTGGAACTCGATACGGCCGCGCACACGGTCCGCCGCGGCGGCAAAGAGATTCACCTGACGCCCAGGGAATATGGACTGCTGGAATTCCTGGCGTTCAATCGCGGCAAGGTCGTGACTCGCACGATGATCTGGGAACACTTGTACGACGAAAATGACGAAAGCACGTCGAACGTCGTCGACGTGTACATTCGCTATTTGCGAAACAAGGTCGATAAGGGGTTCGATCCGCCGCTGATCCTGACGCGCTGGGGCGAGGGCTACATGATGCGCGGCGACCAGCCGGCTTCGGATGATTCGGATAATTCGGACGAGGCGGAATGAAATCGATTCGGCTCTCCCTGATCATTTACTTCCTCCTGCTGCTCGCGGGAGCGTTGGGGGCCGTCTCCCTATTGGTGTACCAAATCACCGCCCGCGTGCTCCACGAAAAGCAGGACGCCAATCGAAACCTGCTGCAAACGCAATACGACCACATGAGCAAGGAAGTCCGGGCCAAGACCGACAGCGATTTGCTGGCCCAGGCGCGATTGCTGCTCAACCTCTCACAATCGCAATTCGAGGCGAACCGGCTTCACGCCTTGCGCACGATCTGGGTCGGAGTTCTCGGTGCCGGGGCCTCGCCGCAGGGGCATTTTCTCATGCCGCTTTGGTTCGCGGAGACTCGCGACTTTCGTTTCCGGGTGGCGGATGAAATCCGGGTCCGCGTCGCCAACGAGATCGTGCTCGACGAGGATTTGCTCCATCGTTCCGAGGACCGCTCGACCGACCTGTATCAGATCAACAGCATGAGCGGCAGAACCTATCGCTCCGGGAGCCTGCGAAATCGCTTTCTCCCGTTCGACGCGGGCCGTTTCGAGCAGATGCGAATGCTCGACTGGGAATTTGACGACATCGAAATGGATGGCGTCAAACTTCGCCGCGTCTTGATGAAAGCGCCGATCGTGCGGTTTCGCTCGAATCCCAGTCCGAATCCCTGGCCGAGGCCGCGGGGCCGCGGCGACCGGTCGGGCAACACGCCTCCGCCCCCGCCGCGCAATCCCGAGCCACGCATATTCGACGCCCCCCGATTCTATATCCAATGCGCCCGCGATGTGACCGAACGGAACCGGGAACTGGTCCGGCTTGAGAACGATCTGGCCGACAAACTTCGCGAGTCGGACGAAGACTCCCAACTGGTTCTGCATACGTTGCAGAGACGGATGCTGATCATCGGCCTGGCGACGTTCGCCGCGGTGTGCCTGGGCGGATCGCTGTTGATCGGTTTTGGGCTATCGCCGCTGCGCCCGGCTTTCCGAGGCCGTCAGCCGCGTCTCCGAAAAGGATTTTCGTCTGCAAATGGACGGGCCGACGCCGCCGCGGGAATTGGTCCCCATTGTCGAGCGATTGCAACAAACTTTGACCATGTTGCAGCGGGCGTTTGACCGTGAGAAGCAGGCGACGGCGGACATTTCGCACGAACTGCGGACCCCGTTGGCAGGGCTGTTGACCACGGCCGAAGTCGCCCTGCGCAAGCCGCGAAGCGCCGAGGAGTATCGCGAGGCGCTCACGGAATGCCGCGATATCGTCAAGCAACTCTCGGCCGTGATTCAACGCCTTCTGATCCTGTCGCGGCTCGACGCCCATACCGACGCGGTGCGGACGGAGCCGGTGGACATCGGCGAAGTCGCCGAACAGTGCGCCGCGGTGATCCGCCCGCTGGCGAAGGCCAGGGGGCTGAAGCTGGACGTGCACAAGGATACACCGGTAAAAATCGTCGCGGATCCGACCAAGGTTCGCGAGGTAATATCGAATCTGCTGCACAACGCGGTGGAATACAACCGGCCGGACGGCAGCATCGATTTGTCGGTAAAAACCAGCCAGCGCGGGCTGGACTTGGAGATCCGCGACACCGGTGTCGGCATTGCGCCGGAGCATCTCGATCGCGTTTTCGAGCGATTTTTCCGCGCGGATCAATCGCGGCACGACGGCGAGTCCCACGCCGGGTTGGGACTGGCGATCGTTCGCGGCTACGTCGCCCTGATGGGCGGGAAAATTTCATTGGACAGCGAAGTCGGCCGGGGCAGCACCTTTCGCGTGCATATCCCCGGCTCTCGAACTTGAAGGAAGGACGAGCCGCATGGCTGTCGTCGTCAAGCACCGAATGATTCGACCGAGGCCCAGCCGTTGGCAGGGCGAGCCGGATGTCCAACTCATGCTGCGCGTGCAGCGCGATGAATCGGGGGCGTTCGCGGAATTGGTCGCGCAATATTGGCCGCGAGTTTACGGCCAGTTCTGCAAGCAATTGGGCGACCGCCAGGAGGCCGAGGACCTGTCTCAGGACGTATTCTTGCGCCTGTATCGCAATCGCCGGCGCTACCAGCCGCGAGCCAGTTTCGCCACCTGGTTGTTTCACATTGCCCGCAATGTGGCGCGGAATTCGATCCGCGGCAAGCGCCGCCGGCCGGTGGTGTCGTTGACACAGTTATCGCGGCCGGGAAACGAGGAGCCATTCGAAGAGCGGCTGTCGGCCAATCGCCAGGAGCCGCCGACCAAATCGCTGGAACGCGACGAGGTCTCGCGCGTGGTCCGCGAGGCGATGGCGGGACTGGCGCGGCGTCAGCGCGCCGCCCTGGAACTTCAGTTCCAGGACTGGAGCTACTCGGAAATCGCCGCCGAATTGGACATGACCCCCAAGGCCGCCAAGAGCCTTCTGTATCGCGCTCGCATGCAGTTGCGGGAATCGCTCAATCCGTTCATGAACATTGGAGTTTCATAGACGAGCGACAGCCCCTCGATACAACGACAGCGTGTGGAGGATCCACACGCTTTTCTCGTTACGGGGTTTGATCCATGTCGCGAATCGGATTCGGTGCATTGGCCGCCGGCCTATGCCTCATCGTCGCCGGCGGCTGCAAGGAAACCAAGACGCCTCTGCAAACGCAAAAAGTCTCGCAAGACGATCCGGCAAAACAAATCCAACCAAAGGAAGATCCGCCGACCAAGGAGCAGCGCGAGGAAGTCGCTCAAAATCCTCGACAAGGCGGTCACCGCCCACGGCGGCGCCAAGAACCTCGAGAAGCTGGGCATCTTGGTTCAGTCGATCAAAGGCACGCTGCGCGACATGCCCGCGGAGCAGGAACTGAAAATCCGACAGCCCGACTCGGTTCGACTTACCATCATTCAGACGACCCCAATGGGGCCCGCGACGATGCGGCTGGGATTGCGCAAGGACAAGGGCTGGTACTCGCAGCAGGGCCTCGTCAAGGAAATGAACGACGAGGAAATCGCCGACGTTTCCGGTGAATTGAACCTGCGAAAAGTGCTCACCTTGTTCCCACTGAGAGACAGTGAATTCCAACTGAAGCCCGTTCCGGGCGTTGACGTCGAAGGCCGGAAAACCGTCGGCATCCGTGTGTTGCACAAGCTCTGGCCCGCGGTCAACCTGTACTTCGACGCGAAAACATCATTGCTGGCTCGCAGCGCCGGTTGGTTTCGCGAGGCCAACCGGGTCATGATGCGCGAAATCACGTTCTCGGAATATAAACCGTTCGATGCCGTTCAGTTGCCGACACGATTCTACGAAACCCGAAACGGCTCCGATTTTCAAAAGGCGACGGTCGAGTACTCCTTCCCAACCAAGATCGACGACGGCGAATTCGACAAGCCGTGACCGCGGGCTGATCGGAGGCGGATTAGCGGGGCCGGGGCATTACGGTCGAGCCGGTTCCCTGCCGGTTGAGCGGGCTGTTGCCGATCATGGGCGCGGTCGGGGCAAATGGCGACCCCTTGAGGCCGCCGCCGCGATCGAAGATTAGCCGATTCGGGTGCCGGGCAATCTGGTCGGAGAAATCTTTCAGGTCGTCGAGAATCAATTCCAGTTTCGGCATCAGCCGCGACAGTCCAAAAGCGGTGTCGTTGATGCGATTGTAAAGCGTGGGATCGGTGAGCAACCGTTGCACGGTGCCGTCGCTGCCGGAGTATCCGCGCAACAGGTCGCGAACGTCCTTCATCAGCAGGCCGAGCTGCCCGGAAGTGTAGGCAAGGTTGCGGGTGATTTCGTCGGCGCGGCCGGCCAGCGGCTCGGTCACCTTGCGAATATTTTCAATCGCGGCATCGGCCTTGTGCGCGGTCGCATTGAGTTGCTTCATGGCGTCGGAGCCATCGCGCGACAATTCATCCAGCCGCCCGCTGGCCTCACGCACGTTCTTGATGGCCACGTTGACATTCTGCACGTTTTCGTCGCTGATCACTTTATTCAGATTGGCCAACAATTGGCTCACGTGCGCTGATTGTCGGCGCCGAACATCTGGCTCAGATTATGAAGCAGCGCGCTGAGCGCTTTTTGATTGTCATCGCTGAAGACTTTCGCCGCCTGTTCCATCACGGCGTTCAGATTGTCGATCGATTTCGAAATCTTTTGATCGTTGGTCTTCAAGAGGACGTTGAGCCGCTCGCCGACGTCGTTCCACTGCTTGAGCGCCAGGTCGGCGCGATCTTTGGTTTCGCGCAGCGCCGGCATGTTGGCGTTGGTGGCGCGGGCCAGGTTGCGCACGGCGGTGTTGGTCTGCTGGATTTCGGGCACCGCCTGCCGGATCGTCTCCGACAGCAGCGTATACTCCTCGACCGCCCTCGCGATTTGCGGCTTCATGCGCTTGTATTCGTCGAAAACCTCTTTCATCGACTTGAGCGCATCTTGCGCCGTGGCGCCCACTTCGCCGACGCGCTCCGCCGCCTGCCGCGTGTCCAGCGGGCCTTTCCCCTGAATGGGATTCTGCCGCGTTTCCAACGGCGTATATGTCGTTATATCGCCCCTCTTGGCGGGATCGGTCGAGGTCACGAAATCGATCGTCGCGTCGCCCGAGAGCAGCGCGGAGTTGATGACGACCTCCTCGTTGTGTCGCGGCGGATAGCGCTTGTCCACATTCAGCACGACGTTGACCTGGCCGGCCGGATCGAGATCGACCGATTCGACCTCGCCGATACGAATGCCGGACCGCCGCACCGGCGTGCCGGGCTGCAAGTTCGGGGCGTTGTTGAAGCGGACGTAAAACTCGTTCTTGCTCGTGAACAGGCTTGGCCGCTTGCCGAAAAGCAACACGAGCGTGCCCAGCGCCATCAGCGCCGCGAGCACGAACAGTCCCAGGCGAATGCGTTGACCTCGTTCCGTCATGGTCGCACCTCGTCGCCAAACCAACTTGGTCAGGGCGTGCCGTCGGGCTTGCCGCGAAACAGCGACAGATCCCTTGTTTCGGCGCTTGGCTCGCCCACGGGCGCCGCGCCGCGAAATTCGTCGCCCAGCGCCTCCATTCGGCCCTTTGCGTCGCCCTCGACGAATGACTTCACGCGCGGATCCGCGCATTTCGACAATTCGTCCAGCGTGCCATCGAATATGATCTGCGGCTCGTTCGGGCCCAATCGCGACAGCGGATGCAGCATCACGACCCGGTCGGCGACGCGCCGAACCGTTTTCATGTCGTGCGTCACCACCACGCTGGTCACCGGGTTTCGCGTCCGGGCGATGATGATCAACTCGTTGATCACATCGCTCATGACCGGATCGAGCCCGGTGGTCGGCTCGTCGTAAAGCATCAATTCGGGATTCATGGCGAGCGAACGGGCCAGGCCCACGCGCTTGCGCATTCCGCCGGACAGTTCCGAGGGCATTTTCTGTTCCACGTTGTCGGGCAGACCGACTTCGTGAAGCCGCCGGCGCACTGCGCTCGGCGACTTCCGCTTCCGGCACGCCGGCGGCCCGCATTCCGAATGCGACATTGTCGAAGATGTCGAGCGAATCGAACAGCGCGGCGCCCTGAAACAAGAAGCCGATTCGCATCCGTCGTTTCGTCAACTCGCGTTCATTCAATTCGGTCAGGACGCTGCCGTCGAATAGCACCCTGCCCGCGGTCGGTTTCAACAAACCGACGACGAGCTTCAAAGCCACCGTTTTGCCGCAGCCGCTCTCGCCGATGATCACGACCGTCTGCCCGCGCGGGATCCGGAATGACACATCGCGCAACACGGCCTGCGCCCCAAACCTCACATGGGCTTTTTCAAATTCCACCAGGGGCAAGTCGGTGTCGGACATCGCCGTCGCTCATGCCATCAATCAAAAAGCCAGGAGCCCAGGATCATCATCCGGTGCTGAATCGTATTCAGAAACAGGGCCAGGAAAAAGTCGATCACCAGAATCGCGACAAAGGAGAGCACAAACGCTTCGGTGGCGGAGCGGCCCACGCCCTCGGCGCCGGCCCGACTGCGAAAGCCGCGATGGCACGAAATCAGGGCGATCGCGGCCCCGAAGAAGATCGGCTTGGTCATCCCGGCCAGAATGTCCCACATCTGAATGAAATCGCGGCTATGCAGCCAATAATGATGCGGTTCGACTCCCTCGACTTGAATGCAGATCAGGGCGCTGCCGACCACCCCGCCGATGTCGGCGACGGCCGTGAGCAGTGGAATCAAGACGACACAGGCCAAGAAACGCGGCACGACGAGGTAATGAATCGGATTGGCGCCCAAGCACGAAAGCGCGTCGATTTGCTCGCTGACGCGCATGGTGGCGATTTCCGCCGCCATCGAACTGCCGACGCGGCCCGCCAGCATCGTCGCCGCCAGCACCGGGCCCAGTTCGCGAATCACGGAGCCATTGACCACCGAGCCGGTCCAGGTGACGAAGCCGAAGCGCTGAAATTGCGTGACGCTGTGAACCGCGAGCACCATGCCGATGAAAAAGCCCGTGACGACCACCACCAAGGCGCTTTGATAGCCGACGGCGAGGCAAACCGGCAGCAGGGTGCGGGCGTACGGCCGGCGCGTGAAGAGCCAGCGAAACGTGCTCAACGCGAACAGGGCCCAATCTCCGAGGCCATACAGGCTCTCGAGAAGAAAGTTTCCCGTCCAAAGACCGAATTTGGGGATTGTCGCAGCCATGCCTGTCGCTCCGCTTCCATGCGGGTTGCCCGCGATTGCAAATGCATGCAAACCAAGGGCCGTCGTTCTTCATCGGTTATAACGATCGTGCGGCCCCAGCAGGAACACCTGCGCTGCGTCGAGAACCGGCTTCGAGGCCGTGAGAAACCCTACCACCGGCGCACCCGGCACAACCGGACCGGCACGCCCTGCCGCCATTCGACCCACATGCCGGTTTGGCGATCCATCGAATAGCCCGAGAATTCCGGCTCTGGGGCGTGAAACTCGACCGCGGGCTCCGGCAATCGCCGGCGGGAGTCGACCCCGAGTCCTTTTCCCATCATGGCTTCTCTCTTGACCATCCAGAGTTCCATGTGACCGAAGACCGCCAGCATGACAACCACAAGGGGCAATTGAACCATCTGGTTGAGAATACCAACGATGGCCAGTCCGATCGCCGCGACCGTACCGACCGTCACGGCGATTTGAGTCGCCTGAACGCGATTAAGGAACAACGCCAAGACGGCTCGAAACACTCGACCACCATCAGAAGGAAATAGTGGCAGCATATTAAAGACGAGCATCGAGACATTGACAACGAAGACCCAGGTCAACAACTGGAACCAATTCGTCGGAACGATCGGCTCAATTGTCTTGCCCATCAGGATTGCAATCAGCACGAGCGGCACAAAGAGAATGCCGCCGATGACGACGTTGACCGCGGGTCCGGCGACCGCGATCGCAATTTCCCGAAAGGGTTCCTTCGCCATCGTGCGCAGTGCGCAACCCCGCCAAGCGGAGTCATGATCACATCTTCCGTGCCGATGCCAAATACGCGCGCCATGAGAATATGGCCGAATTCGTGAAGCACGACCGTTACAAAAAGCGCGAAAACCAACGCTTCCGAATAGGCCACGCCCGCCATGCCATATGGCCACGCCACGCAGAGCGCGATCAGCGGCAAAATCCAAAAACTCCAATGGATTCGCACGGCGACGCCGAAAAAGCGGCCGATGGTCCAGCAGCGAAAGAGGTTTGAAAAAATGAAGCGGCTCAAATTCGAGGTCCTCATCCCGATCAACGGCTCATCGTTCTCCACGTGCATTCTAAGGCCGACCAGGCAGAAGCGTGAAAAATTGCGTCGATTGCCGCGCGAAATCGCTGCGATTCAGGCCATTTGACATCCACCAAATTCCGTTCCATCCTTGGGTAATCGGGGTTTTGCCGTGGACGGAAGGCAATTTCGTATCGGCATCAGCGAGTTTGGCCCAAATTCCCTGCGCCGGGGGAAATCGGGCCTTTCGCGAGCCTTCCGCCACGTGTCGCCCGGCAACCGTGTGGGCTGCCGAGACAGTTGACGATCCCGCCTGGCCCGAAACGGTGATCACCCATGGTTGGGGATATTTTTCTCAAGCAATATCGAGCCGACACCTTCCTTGGTCGGGGCAGCATGGGCACGGTTTTCCTAGCCCGGCACCTGACCAGGCCCGAAGTCGTCGTCGTCAAGGTCATGAATCGCGAGGCGACGGCCGATCCAAACTTTAAGCAACTCTTCGATCGCGAAATCGAAACCCTGATGCTGCTCAAGCACCCGAACATCGTCGGGTTGCTCGGATTTGATTATTACGAGCCGAAGGGCCCCTGCGTGGTGATGGAATTCATCCCCGGCGTCACGCTCGAGGCGCTGCTCGCCCGCCACAAGGTTCTGCCGGTCGATCAGGTCGATTGGCTGCTCATTCCGCTGTGCCGCGCCCTCCAATACGGTCATGCACGCCAAATCATTCACCGCGACCTGAAACCCGCGAACCTCATGGTCACGGACCCCGACACCGACCATGAATCGATCAAAGTGATGGACTTCGGCCTCGCCCAACTCGCCGTCAAGCCGCATATTTCCTTGGCGAAACTTCGCGGCACCAACACCGTTGATATCTGCGGCACGCCGATCTATCTGGCGCCGGAAGGCCTGCGCGGCGACTCGGTCGATCATCGCGCCGACATCTACAGCGTCGGCATCATGCTCTTCGAATTGCTCACGGGCGTGCCGCCGTTCAACTACAACGACACCAACGCCGTGCTCGCGGCCCATGTCACGGAAAAGCCACCGCGGATGGCCAAGGTCCGCCCGGGCATCCAGGTTCCGGCGGCCGTCGAGGCCGCGGTTCAACGCTGCCTCTCCAAATACCCGAACGAACGGCCGCAATGCGGGCGCGAACTGTGCCAGGAATTCAGCCGGGCGATGGGGTTCCAACTCACCGACGAAGAGTTTCCGCCGCAAGAATCGCTGGTCGATTCCTCGACTCACAAAGCGCTCAAACCCGACCCGCCGGTGATTCCGAACGACCCCCGCGCCATGACGCAGTGCTTCGACGCCTTCATGCCCGAGCCGATCGCGGTGGTAAAGCTCCGCGGCTTCGTTCAAGACGTCGGCGGCGAAATCCTCGACAGCGAACCCGGCGAAATCCGCGTCCGCGTCGGCCATCAGCCCCTGCAACCCGCCAAGGCCAACGCCGGCGGTTCCATGCTCGGTTCCTGGTTCGGCGGCCGCTCGCTCAGCACCACGCCCGCGCCCAAAACCGGCATCAATGCGATTCAGATGCAAATCTACATGGCGCGAAAGCACAACAGCAGCCATTCCAACCATCTGGAATTGACTGTCGTCATGCGGCCGCCCGACCGCCTGCCGATGAACAACATGCTCGAATTTCAGGCCCGCTGCGAACGGATCATCAAGGACCTGAAAGCCTATTTGATGGCGGGATAGCGGCTAGCGGCTATCGGCTATCGGCTATCGGCTGTCGGCTGTCGGCTCTGGGAGTTCACATCGCCTCGCATCTCTGTCCGGCTTCTTGGCCGGCTAGAGACAGCAATTTCGAGATGATCGAGATTCACCGGCGGCAAATCTCGATGCGGTTGCGATAATATCGGTAGATGGATGACAAACAACCTCAAGTCCGATTGAAGATCGCCCGCAAGTCGTCGCATCCCTGGATCTTCCAGAAGATGGTCGAGAAGCCGGCGGAGCGCCTCGCCCCCGGCTCGGTCGTCGATATCGCCGATCGCGACGGCCAATGGGTCGGCCGCGGATTTTACAACGGCCATTCGCGCATCACACTGCGAGTCCTCACTACCGACCCAGTGCAGGCAATCGACGCGGATTTCTTCGCGAAGAAGCTCGATCGCGCCATCGAACTGCGGCGCGACTGGCTGAATCTCGACGCCGTCACCGACGCCTATCGCATCGCCCACTCGGAGGCCGACGGCCTCAGCGGATTGGTGGTGGACAAGTTCGCGGACGTTTTGGTGCTGGAATTCTTCGCCGCGGGCATGTTCAAGTTCCGCGACACGATTCGCGAGCAACTATTGGCCCGCTATCCCGGCTCGCGTGTCTACTGGTTCGCGGAAGAGCATGTGCAAAAGCAGGAATCGTTCGACTGCCGAGCCCTCCAGGCGCCGGTGCCGGCGGTAATCCACGAACATGGCCTGCGTTTTCGCGTCGCCCCCGGCAGCAAGCACAAGACCGGCTTCTTCCTCGACCAGCGCGAAAACCGCAAGACCCTTTCCGAATTCTGCCGCGACCGCAAAGTGCTCGACCTATGCTGCAACTCCGGCGGCTTCGCCGTTTACGCCAAGGCGCTCGGCGGCGCGAAGGAAGTGATCGGCGTCGATCTCGACGAGCAGGCGCTCGGGTTGGCCAAGCAAAACGCCAACTTGAACCAATCACAAATCCGTTTCGTGCAGGCGGACCTATTCGCCTGGCTGCGCGACATCCTTCCCAGCGGCCAGCGCTTCGATGTCGTCGTGCTCGACCCCGCGAAGCAGACCCGCGATCGCGATTCGATTGAACTGGCGTTGAAGAAATATCTCGACATGAACCGCCTGGCGCTGCAAGCCGTCGCCCCCGGCGGCCTCTTTCTCACCTGCTCCTGCACCGGCTTGATCAGCGAGGAAATGTTCCTGGACATGCTCCGCCGAGCCGCCTGGCAAGCCGGCCGCAGCATGCAAATCATCCGCATCTCCGGCGCTGGCGGCGATCATCCGTTCCTGGCGCATGTCGCCGAGGGAAGGTATCTGAAGGCGGTATGGGGACGAATTGAATGATGCTTGAACGTCGCCCAAACCACTGGTAACCTCATTGCTATCTCGCCAACGAGGACTCGCCGAATGAAACGCCTGCATATCGGTATTTTGCTGCTTTCAATTTGTGCTTGCCAAAGCCGAACGGTCACGGTCGTGACGACGCCCAAGGAAGAGCCAACGCAGGTCGTCGTGATTTCGCCCGCCGATCAGACCGCGATCGACGAACACCTCAAAAAGCAGGCCGAGGCGAACGCGACCGTCAAACACTCCGCCGCTGGCGAGATCCTGCTGCACGAAGGCTACAGCTACATGAAACTCATGCGGGACAGCTCGTCGAAGCTGTCCGTGAACTGCGTCGCGAATGGAAAGGTTATTTGCCTGAATTTGGATACGGGGTTCACCGATTGCGCGATTGCGAACGAAGTTGCGAAGGACTTGAATTTGAAAATTACAGAGTCGAACGTGGTCCTCATCGCCGCAGGCTCAGAGCAGCACAAAACGCGACTTGGCACAATTAGCAACTTTCGCATCGGCGATGCGCCAGCGGCGGCATTGGACTTTCATGTGACCGATTTTTCCGCGATTCGCGCTGAGGCCAAGAAAAGGGGCCTGACCGTACCGGACGGAGTTCTCGGCGGCTCTTGGTTCGCTAGCCACCAGTGTGTGATCGACTTCAAGTGCGATGTTCTTTACTTGCGCTCTCCACAGCAGCGCATCGCGAGCTTCACACCAAATCCAGATCAAGCCACGATCGATCACTTGAGTTCCAAGGAAATCGGCCGCCAGCATCGGGCAAATGACGATGGATCCTCTGGTTCATCGTTCGCAAAGTCGCTGATCAAAGACGGGTACACCTATTTGAAGTTAGTTCGGGGACAGAATGACCCGGAACTCTATCTGAACTGCACAGCGAACGGAAAACCACTCTGTCTGCAAATCGATTCCGGCGCGAGCACGGTTTCCATTTCGCAACAGACGGCACAACGACTTGCACTCAATCTGACGGACTCGACGACGGAAACTGTATGGCTAGGTGACAAGCCGCTCAAAGCGAAGCAGACGTCACTTAGTGCCATACGATTCATCGATGGACCCGATTCGATCAGCTTGGGCGGTGTTCCTGTGCTCGATTTGTCCGCTACGCGGTCTCGGGCCAAACAAATCGCAGACGTTGATTTCGACGGTTTTTTGAGTGCGCAGTTATTGAAGCTTTATTCCTGCGTTCTCGATTATCGGCAAGCAGGTTTGTACATTCAGTTTCCATACAGGGCGCTTTCAAATGCATTTACAGGAACTTGGCAGGCAAATACCGTGAAGCGAAATGGCAAACCTGACTCGACAAAGGCTGTTTCACAGTGGATGCTGACCTTTGTCAACGGCAACGTACACTTGCAGGCCCCAGCGGCAAAATGGAATTGCACTCTTTCCCTTCCGGCCAACTCGCTGAATGGCACGATCGATTGCACACTTCAGTTCTCGGCCAACGCGGTCTTCACGGAAAACCTGCATGGGATATTCGATGTTGATAGTTCGAATAGCAAGTTCCGATTGTGCCTCTCCGCGGATTCCGCAGATCGCCCTTCGAAGTTTGAATCGACGGAAAGCAACAAGGCGATCGTGATCGAATTCGAACGCGCACCAAAGAAATGACAACCCTCCGCCGCCTCCTCACCCTGATCCCGCCCATATCCATGCGGCGTTGATCCACAAGGAATGCTGCCAGAGATTTCGCAGGCGGTTCATGCGTATGCGCCGATCGGGCCGGATTTGATTGGGCATTTGAATCGGCTCGTCGGCTGGGTCAAAACCTAGAACACGGATGACACCGATTCGACGGATTGACACGGATCAGACAAATGGATTCCGATCCGCGTGAATCCGTGTGATCAGTGTGATCCGTGTTCTATTGCGGTCGCGTCAAAACTCGGGACACGGATGACACGGATTTGACGGATTGACACGGATCAGACAAATGGATTCCGATCCGCGTGAATCCGTGTGATCAGTGTCATCCGTGTTCTATTGCGGTCGGGTCAAAACGCGGAACACGGATAACACGGATTTGACGGATTGACACGGATCAGACAAATGGATTCCGATCCGCGTAAATCCGTGTGATCAGTGTCATCCGTGTTCTATTGCGGTTGCGTCAAAACTCGGGACACGGATGACACGGATTTGACGGATTGAAACGGATCAGACAAATGGATTCTGATCCGCGTAGATCCGCGTGATCAGTGTCATCCGTGTTCTAGTTCCCTCTTAAATGGCATTCTGCATGACGGCTGGCTTGTGCGCGGCAGCGCGTCGTCGACAGCAATGGCCGTCAAGCAGTGGCAATCACGTTAATCGTGGTAGTTGCGGCGCTTGTGGTCCATTCTGACAAGATTGCAATCATAAATGTACATGTGTATAATTCTCTTCGCGTCGAGCACTCGCGGTGCGCGCTTTGGCGGAGGGTTTGTCATGAGTCACCTACTTGCCATGTTGCTTTTCGGAATCGTTGCCGGACCGGTGCGAGCCGATGCAAACTTTCGCCCGGGCGCACACGCGAAAGCCAAGCGGCCACGGACCGGACGGACAAGCGGACGGACAAACCGGACAAAGTTTGTGATGACCTCGAAAACGGAACGCAACTGGCAAGTCGAACAAGAAGTTACGGCAAAAGCAGGTCGCCCCGCAGCAATGACAGATGTCCGCTTTTGTCCGGTTTTTTCACTCGGTTTGTCCGGACTAACCCATCGGCAGGTGATCTTTGCCGGGGAGTTGGACGGGGGCCGGCGAGCCTTTTCCGCCACGGACAATCACGGCCAGGTCCTCCCCGCCGACCGGCGAGGGCATGGCGAAGAATTCGCCATAGCGGAAACCGCAACGGGCGCCGGTCGCCGCCGACTGGCCGCTCATGAAGTGCTTGATCCGCTCAAACCGCTCGGCGTCGAACTGCGATTCATAGCAGCGGATGGCTTCCAGCTTGGTTTCGAAGGTGTCCGAGATGTCGATGATGAAGCTGCCCTGCCACTGGCGTTGCTCGGCGTCGAACGGAAATGGAGCGTAGACCAGTTGCGGCACGCGGTAGGGGGCCAGTCCTTCGAAGCGATCGTCCCACTTGGTGAGTTGCGAGTAGAATCGGGACGCCTCGATGAGCAGTTGAGCCTGGTAATGATCGGGCGACGCCGCGGGAGTGCGTCCGGCGACGCCCATGATGATCTGCGGCCGGTAGCGGCGAAACTGAGTCGCCAGGGCATAGCGGTTGGCGGGCGTATCCATCAATTCCCGATTCGGCAGGCCGACATTGACTCGCAACGGCACGCCGAGCACCTTGCGGGCCGCCTCGGCTTCCGCGGCCCGGATTTCGGGAGTGCCTCGCGGCGTCGGTTCGCCCGAAGTGAGATCGAACATGCCGACGCGATAGCCCTGCTTCACCAGCTTGGCGATCGTCCCGCCGCAGAGGATTTCCAGATCGTCCGGGTGCGGCGCGACGGCGGCGACATCGAGCGGTTGAACGTCAGCCATGATCGAATCTCCTCAAACCGGCAAGCCGACCGCCCGCATCAATTCGATCGCGTTGCTGTGGCGGACGACTCCCGGCTGCATTTTGTAATCGAACACCATCTTGCCATCGATCAGCACGTCGGCGAAATGGACATTCGCCGCGCGATTGCCCAGGCTTTCGGCGATGTGGGCCAGAGTGAGATCGTGGGTCGTGATCAAACCCAGGGCTCCGCGCTCGACCAGGGCCCGCACGATCGCCTCGGCGCCGATGCCGCGATCGTGCGAATTGGTGCCGTGCAACAACTCATCGAGCAGGAACAACAGCGGCAAGGGCCCCTTCGCCTTTTCGACAATCTGTTGGATGCGCGTAATCTCGGAATAGAATCGCGATTTTCCCGCCATCAGCGAATCCTGGATTCGGAGCGTGGCGCCGATCGCAAAGGGCGAGATTCGCAAGCTTGCCGCTCGCACCGGAGCGCCCGCGAACGCCAACACCGCGTTGATGCCCACCGTTCGCAAGAAGGTCGATTTGCCCGACATATTCGAGCCGCTCACGACGAGCAGTCGCAGTTCGGGGCCGAGTTGCAAATCGTTGGGCACGCAAATGGCTCGCGGCAGGAGCGGATGCCGCAGTTCAAGCCCATGATAGGTCCACTGGCCTTCAACAATTTCAGGAAACGGATCGGCGGGATTTTCGAAAGCGTATCCGGCGAGCGAAATGAGCGCTTCCATCTCGGCGACAACTTCGAACCAGCGCCCGACCGCGAAGCCGCACCGCGCTCGCCAGGCCTCGATGGCGAACGACATCCGGGTGCCCCAGGCGAGCAGCAGCGCGATGGGAATGAAGAGTTGATTTCGCCGCGAGTTGAGCAGATCGATCAGCCAGACCAGATCGGCGAGTTGCCGCGAAGGCGGATCGCCTGCTGTTCGCAACGATTGTTGAAGTTCGGTCAATCGCGGCGAGTCAAAGGTCTCATTTTCGATCACTGCCAGGATGCCGGCGAGGTGGAGCAATTCGCCCGCTCGGCGTTCGACATCGCCAAGCACGCGTTTGACGGGCTTACTCAGCCAGAGAACGAAACTTGCTTGCAACGCCAGCACAATGATTGCCAGCCACATGCCCAGGTCGAAGAAAACCCATACCAGACCCGACAGAGCGAGTGCGATGGTGAACGCGTTGATAATCATTCGCCCTTGCTTGAACGGCAATTCCGGCGGAGTCGCCGCCCAGTTGCGAATCGATTGGGTATCGATGCCGCCGGGAATTGCTTCTCCCAGCAACGCCAAGCGTTCTCGCAAATTGAGTCGCTGCTTCAGTTCGGCGATGGCTGTCTGCCGTCCGCGAATGACGGCCGGCGCGGCAGGCCCGCTGAGCCAGTCCGCGAGATTGCGTTGCCCGTCGCGGGTGTGTGCCTCGCAGAGCCGCTCGTAAAGCGAGCCCTTGCCGAAGAGATCAAGATCCGCCGCGTAGAGATGTGTGTCGTTTGCAAAACGTTCTCCGCCATCGCCGGCGCCCATCCAACGATCGTCGATGCGAGCCAGTCCTCGCTCATGAAAGGCGGCCGCCCGGCGAGCGCGGTCGCGAGCCGCCAGGGAGCGGCTTCTCGCGATGGTGAGCGCGATCAGTGGAATGACCGGCGCGAACAGCCACCAAAACGAGATGAGTTGAATCGTGAGGACGAAGGCAATGAAGATGAGACCCAAGATCGCGAGCGCCAATCGCGCGACGCCGAGGCGATCCAGCCGCGACTCGATTCGCGTTTCCTCGCGGCGATATTGCGAAAGGCGGGACTGATAGGCGTCGCGAGGCGGAATCGTTTGTGCCATTTCGATGCCGAGTTCTTTGATCGGGAGCGAACAGGGAGTTTCGTGCAGGACTCACCAATCAACGACGCCGGCTATATCGAACCTTACATCCGCGAGCCAGCGTCTCGCCGGTCATCGGCTTCTGACCCTTCAGCACGGCGTCAACGGCGTCCTCGAGGAAATGTTTCGTGGACATCGCGGGCGGGCTGTGGTCATCCATGGCGCCCATGTAAACAATCTTGCGGTCCTTATCCAAGACAAAGAATTCCGGAGTGTATTCCGCGCCAAACAGTTTGCCGATCTTTTGAGTTTCGTCATAGAGATAGGGAAACTCAAAGCCTTTTTCCTTCGCCCGCTCTTTCATTTTGGGCAATCGATCTTCGGGGACCTTATTGACGTTGATCGCCACCACGCTGACCTTGGTGGAGTACTTCTTCGCAAACGCAATGATCCGATCTTCATAGCTCTCCGCCACGGGACAACTATTGCACGTAAAAACCACAACCACGATGGGACTGTCCTTCAAATCCGCAAGCGAATGTTTCTTGCCGTCAACGCCCGGCAGATTCACCCAGGCGGGCGCCGAATCGCCAACGTTGAGAGTCGAGTTGTACTTCCCCGCCTGCACCAACCCGGTGCAAAACACGAGGCAACCCAAAGCAATCATGATTCGACTTGGCATGCGGAATACTCCTGGTCGACGAATCCGAGCGCGGTACACGGTCAGTTTATCGCCCGGCCGCGTGGGCGGCTTCATACAATTTGGATATGACCGGCATCGACGCCTTTCTGGAGATTCTGCACCGATCGGGCGTTCGATACATTTTTGGCAACCCGGGCACGACCGAACTGCCGTTGAACGACGCGCTGCGCGAGACGATCGGTTTCGCTATGTTCTCGGACTTCACGAGATTCCCGTCACGTCGATGGCCGACGGCTACTCAATGGCGTCCGGCAAACTGGGCGTCGTGAACGTTCACATCTGCTGTGGCCTCGGCAACGCCATGGGAATGATTTACAACGCCCATGTCGAGGGCTCGCCCATCCTGATTGTGGCGGGCCAGCAGGATCGCCGTCTGGTGCTCGGCGAGCCGGTGTTGAGCGGCGACATGATGAGCGTCGTTCGCCCCTGGGTGAAGTGGGCGTGTGACGTCCATCGCCTGGAGGATATTCCCAATGCGACACGCCGCGCCATCCAGGCCGCAATGACGCCCCCGACGGGTCCGGTGTTCCTCTCTCTGCCGCTTGATCTCCAGAGCGAAGTGGCGAGCGGATTCGACCTTCGGCCGCCGACATTGCCGGATGCGCGTGTGCGACCCGGCGCGGAATCGATTCGCCAGGCAGCGGAAATGATCGCCAACGCGAGCGCTCCCGTCATTCTCGCCGGGAGTCGAGTCACCGAATCCGGCGCCTGCGACCAACTTGTCAAATTGGCGGAGCAACTCGGTGCTCCGGTATATTCAGAATGCAACACCTCCCATGGGCGGCTGCCGATGCCGGCCGATCACCCGCTTTATTGCGGTCCGCTGCCGTTGTGGACGCCACATGTCCGGGAACTGTTAAATGCCCATGACGTCCTGTTTGTGGTTGGAATGAATTTCCTTCGGCTCTACATTTGGCAGGAAGCGGCTAATCCATTTTCCGAATCCACGCGGATTATTCACCTCGATGTCAATGTGGCTGAGATTGGCAAGAACTATCCGGTGGATGTTCCTTTGCTCGGCGACATTCGTGAGGGGCTCACATTCATTTCCGATGAAATTGCATTGAAACTCACATTAGATCGAAAGCGTCTGGTTCGTGACCGCGTTGAGTCGCGTCGCCGAGAGAAGGAAACACAGCGTCGCGACCTGGAGTCGACCATTGCTTCGGAAAGGACACGCCGCCCAATCAGTGCTTCGGTCTTGATGGATTGTATCGCCGAGGCCGCGCCACCGAATTTTGCATTTGTTGACGAGGCGACCACAACGACTCAGCACTTGCTCGAGCGACTCGGCGTATTGAAGGACCCCACCGCATTGTTTGCGCACCGCGGTTGGGCGCTCGGATGGGGAATCGGTTGCGCGATCGGCGTCAAGCTTGCATGGCCGGACCGGCCGGTGCTGGCGACTCATTGGCGACGGCGCGTCGCTATACGGCATTCAAGGGCTTTGGACTGCCGCGAAGTACCGCATTCCGGTCACATTTGTGATCGCGAACAACGCCCAGTACAAGATTCTCAAAGTATGCGGCGATCTGTTGCCGTTGCCGGAGATGAAAAAACGAAACTATCTCGGTATGGACCTGGTGGGCCCAGAAATCAATTTCTGCCAGTTGGCTGAGTCGTTTGGCGTCGAAGCATATCAAGTCGCCGAGCCCGATGACCTGGCCGCGCGGCTGCGAGCGTCCTGGAAACGAACCGATCCGCTCCTTTTGGACGTGCCAATCGAGCGCGGATAGCGCAAAATAGATTTGGGAGATTTGACGACGCCCGTCTGATTTGACTGGATGCGAATGACCAAGGAAACGGCGGCGATTCTGGCGTTGATCCTGGCAAGCACCGCCGCGAGCGGCCAGAAACAACCGACTGGCCATTGGTCATATGTCTCGCCGACTCGCCCGGCACTACCCTCGATCTCGAATTCCGACTGGCCACGAAATGCAATCGATCGATTCGTTCTTGCGCGACTTGAACGGGAAGGTCTGAAACCGTCGGCTCAAGCGCCAAAGGCGACTCTACTTCGGCGACTTTGTTTCGACCTGATCGGTTTGCCGCCAGTCCCAAATGAACTAAACGAGTTCCTGGCTGACGATCGACCGGATGCCTATGAGCGCCAGGTTGACCGTCTACTCGCCTCATCGCAATTCGGCGAGAAATGGGGACGGCAATGGCTGGATCTGGCTCGGTATGCGGACTCTCATGGCTATCAGAAAGATGACTTGCGAGAAATCTGGCCGTATCGGGACTGGGTGATTCAGGCGCTCAATTCCGACATGCCGTTCGACCAATTCACGATTGAACAGATCGCCGGCGACATGCTGCCTCGCGCAACGGAATCGCAGCGGATCGCCACCGGCTTTCATCGCTGCTGCACCATCAATGTTGAGGCCGGCACCGACCCCGAAGACGCACGCGTCATGCAGGTGCTGGATCGAGTCAACACCACGGCGACGGTTTGGCTTGGCGTGACATTCGAATGTGCCCAATGTCACAACCACAAGTACGATCCGTTTACACAACGCGAATATTACCAGATGTTCGCCTTTTTCAATTCGACCGCAATCGAGGCCGAGCGTGCAAATCAGAACTTCCCCGGTTCGATCCGCTTTGTCGGACCGAAACTATCGCTTCACGACTATTCGACGCTCTCCATGCAAGAATTGCCCAAGCCGAGGGTGACGCATGTTTTTCTCCGCGGCGACCATTTGCATCCGGGCGAGGTCGTGCAGCCCGGCACTCCGGCCGTCCTCCATCCATTTCCAAAAGGCAATCACGATCGACTGTCGCTGGCTCACTGGCTCGTTTCGCGGGACAATCCGCTGGTGGCCCGCGTCACCGTGAATCGAATTTGGGGCGAAATCTTCGGCCGTGGGTTGGTAACGACTCTCGAAGATTTTGGCAGCAAGGGCGATCCGCCGTCGCATCCGCAACTGCTCGACTGGCTGGCGGCGGAATTCATGGATCGCGGGTGGTCGCAAAAGCAAATCATTCGCGAGATCGTCACCTCGGCGACATACCGCCAGGCATCGGATCGAACCGCCCAGATGCAGTCGGGGGACCCACAAAACAGGTTGCTGGAGCGAGGACCGCGGTTTCGGCTCGACGCGGAGGCGATTCGCGACAATGCGCGAAGTTTGGCCGGCGCGTTGAATGCAAAAATGGGCGGGCCGCCGATCAAACCGCCGCAACCGGAAGGTCTGTGGGCGAAGGTCAGCCTCGAAAAATCGGAATACATTGCGTCCACCGGAAGCGATCGCTATCGGCGCGGGATTTACGTCTTATGGAAACGATCGTCGCCGAACCCCAGTCTTGCAAACTTTGATGCCACGGCTCGATTGACATGCACTGTGAAACGCGCTCGATCGAATACGCCCATGCAAGCACTGACCTTGCTCAATGACCCGGTCTTTGTCGAGGCCGCGCAGCTTCTCGCACGCCGAATCGAACGTGAATGTCCCTTAAATTCAACCGAAGCGCAAGTGCGTTTTGGCTTCCGACTCTGCACCGCACGCGAACCGACGGGCGCGGAATTAGCAACTTTGATTCGGTTGTGCGAACGTCAGCATGCCGCCGGGTCCAAGCTCACCGGGTTGCAGGCGGTGGCGATCGCATTACTGAATCTTGATGAGACGATTACAAAGCCGTAGTGGGAAAGCTGGTCGAAATGACGTCACTGGTCCGCTCTCTTCATCGCCGAGCGTTTCTCAGCCGATGCGGATTAGGGCTGGGCGCAACCGCGCTATCTTCGCTGCTGCACGCCGACACGGTTCATCGCGTCGATCCGCTTGCACCGAAGAAGACGCACTTCGAAGCCCGAGCCAAACACATCATCTACATGCACATGGTGGGCGCGCCCTCGCAATTGGACCTTTTTGATCCGAAGCCGGTGCTGCGGAAATACGATGGGCGGCCTTGTCCACCGGAGTTGCTGCGCGGCAAGCAATTCGCATTTCTAAATAAGAAATCGCTGCTCGGGGCATCGATTTATCGATTTCGCAAGTTCGGTCAAAGCGGACACGAGTTGTCAGAACTGGTACCGCACATGGCCCAAATGGCCGATGAAATGTGTTTTGTCCATTCGATGCGGACCGACGAATTCAATCATGCCCCCGGTCAGCTTCTGCTACACACCGGCTTCGGTCGTCCTGGCCGGCCAAGCCTTGGTTCGTGGCTCGCCTATGGGCTGGGTTCGGAAAATCAAAACCTCCCGGCTTACGTCGTCTTGCAGTCGGGCGTGATGGCGGGGGCGGGGACCGCGCTATGGTCGCCCGGTTTTTTGCCCGGCATCTATCAGGGCATCCAATTTCGCTCGCATGGCGACCCGGTTTTCTACTTGTCGAACCCGGCCGGTCATACGGCGAGTGACCGGCGCCGAGTTCTTGACGCGGTACGCGAATTGAATTCATTGCAATTCGCGCAAACAGGTGATCCGGAAATTGAGACACGAATCGATCAATACGAACTGGCGTTTCGAATGCAAACCAGCGTGCCCGAACTAATGGACTTGACCAAAGAGCGGGCCCAAACGTTGAAGATGTACGGAGCGCAGCCTCACAACCGGGGTTCATTCGCCAATAACTGCCTGTTGGCGCGGCGATTGGTCGAGCGCGGCGTCCGAATCGTCGAGCTATATGATGCCGATTGGGATCACCACGCCGACATTACGGGAAAACTCCCACACAAATGCAAGCAGGTCGATCAAGCGTCCGCGGCCCTCATTCGCGACCTGAAGTCGCTCGGGCTGCTCGACAAAACGTTGATTGTTTGGGGCGGCGAGTTTGGGCGGACCGCCATGCGGCAGGGATTGGATGAAAATGGACCGATTTCCAAACCGGGGCGCGATCATCAAAAGGACGCATTTACCACTTGGCTTGCCGGCGGCGGGATCCGCGCCGGCTTAAGCTATGGGCAAACCGATGATTTCGGGCTAAATGTCACTGAGAAACCCGTTCACGTTCATGATTTGAACGCGACCATCCTTCATCAGCTTGGCCTCGATCACGAGAAGCTGACCTATCGTCATCAAGGACGCGACTTTCGTCTGACCGACGTGTACGGCAACGTGGTGACCGACATTCTCGCCTGACGGGCTGCAAAACCGAATTGACCATGATCTGGGCCGTTCATATTTCGGCGTTGGTCCTGACCGGGCCTTGGATTGTCGGCGGCTTCGTCGGCATGGTCATTCTCATTGCCATCGGGCTTTGGCGCATCCAGGAGGAGGAGATTCCGCGCGTCGGATTGCTGACCGCCGTTTTCTTCATTGCCTCCAGCATTCATCTTCCGCTGGGGCCGACGAGCGTGCATCTGATTCTCAACGGACTCGTCGGCGTGGTGCTGGGCGTTCGCGCCGCCGTCGCGATCCCGGCCGGTTTACTTTTGCAGGCCAGCCTTCTTGGGCATGGCGACCTCTCCACCTGGGGCATCAATAGTTGCATTATGACCATTCCGGCGTTGATCGCCGGCCCGTTGATGCGGACAGCCATGAAATCGGAACGGCTCGGCATCGCGGAAGGAATTCTGGCAGTGTCCTGGTGTCTTTCGCCCTGGTCGCTTGCGGTCGTCGCTCCGCTGACGATTGCCGAGAAACGGCTGCGCACAACCATTGAGTTTCGCGGCGGCTTTGTCGCGGGTTCGGCCGCCGTATTACTCACCGCCTCGCTGAACAGCTTTGTTTTGGCGGCGGGTGGTCTTGAAAACTGGAAGCCGGTCGCGCTGGTAGTCCTGGCCGCGCATATTCCGGTCGCCTTGATTGAAGGATTTGCGGTGGGATCAGTCGTTAAGCTGGTGATGCACGTGAAGCCGGAGTTGCTGCGGATGGGCAAAGCAGTTCCGTTCATTCCAGCGGAAAAACTTCGTCCATCGGCACTTCCCATTGCCCCAGTCCCACGCTGACCACGGCGATGTTTTTTCGCGAATCAACGCGGACGATTCGTCCCGGCTGATCGAATCGGATCACCTTCACGCGGTCATTGAGTTGAAGTTTGGCGCGGAAGTCGCGCAGCGCCGCGGTCTTTCGGGATTCGCGCTCGATCTCGTCCGCTTTCTTCTGATATTCCTCTTTCTGTCGGTCGGCTTCGTGTTGTGCGCGAAGGGCTTCCGTTCGCGCGGATTCGGCTTCGGCCCTCAATTGCTGGAGGCGAGCAATTTCCGGGGCCCGTTTTTTGCGTCGCCGCAGGTACCGATGCGCTCGGCGAAGCAAATCCCGCGGCAATTTCAGCCGCCGCGCGATCTGAATCGCGTTGCTCATGCCGTACTGACCGATCAACAGGCGATAGGTCGGACGCAGCGACTCGACGTCGAACTCAACAGCGCCGTTTTCGGCGCGATTGTTCGACAAGGCGTACGTTTTCAAATCACCCAAGTGCGTCGTCACGATCGCGCGGCAGCCAATGCCGTCCAGTTCGTCGAGGATCGCGCGACCGAGGGCTGCCCCTTCCGTCGGATCGGTGCCGGCGCCGAGTTCGTCGAGGAGCACAAGACTCTGCGCGTCGGAGATGCGAAGAATGTCGGCGATTCGCGACATGTGCGAGCTAAATGTGCTCAGCGACTGTTCGAGACTCTGCTCGTCGCCGATGTCGGCCAACACCTGGCGAAAAACCGGCACGCGGCTGCCCTCCGCGGCGGGAATATGCATGCCGCACTGGGCCATTAGGCACAGCAATCCCGTGGTTTTCAGTGCGACCGTTTTGCCGCCGGTGTTGGGTCCGGTCACGACCAACAAATTGAATGCGTCGCCCAGGCGAACGTCGATTGGGACAACCTGGCGAGGCGGGCCTTCACCGGCGGCGTTTTGATTGCGAAAGAGATGATCCAACAGCGGATGGCGAGCCATCCGCAGCCAGAGGCGGCCGTCGGCGTTCATTTCCGGGCAGTACATCGAATAGTCGCGGCTGAAATGGGCCTTGGCCGTAATGAGATCGAGCCGGGCCATGATGTCGATGGCGAACGACAGCGGCTTGGCAATGCGGGCAACTTCCGCCGTGAGACGACGAAGGATGCGCTTGATCTCGCGGTCCTCATCGCCTTTCAGGACCACGCGCTCGGCGCTGAGTTTCGAGACGCTGGCGGGTTCGATGTAGACGGTTTCGCCGGTGCTGCTGGTTCGATGCACGACGCCGGCAATCTTCTGGCGATGATTGATCGCGACGGGCAATACATAGTGATCGCCGCTGACCGTGGCATTGGGATATCGAAGAATGTCGCGCAGACGCGGATCGCGAAGCAGGCGGCGAATCTCTTCCTGCACGCGCTCATCGACGGCGGCGAGTTCCTGGCGCACGCGGGCCAATTCGGGGCTGGCCATGTCGAGCACGTGGCCGCGCGAATCGATGCAACCGGCGATTGACTTGGCGACCAGGCCGAGATCCTCGATCGGCATCAGCAGTTCGATCAGGCGTTGGCAATGCTCGCTCAGCCGCATGCGATAGCGATACATGGCGCCGGTGCAGTTGAGCGTCTCGGCGATTTCGAGCAATTGCTCGGCGGTGAGCATCGCCCCGATGACGGCCCGGCGAACGGTCAGCCGAATGTCGTGAAATCCGCCAAAGGGCGGCGATTGGCCCAATCCAAGCGCTTCAACCATTTCTGAAACGTAGGTCAGGTCCTCGCGAATCTTTTCCAGATCGCTCGATGGCTCAATGCGCAGAGCCAGTTCCTTGCCCATCGAACTGGCGGCGTAACCGGCCAGCAGCGAGAGCACCTTCTCGAATTCCAACAATTCGAGTGTATGCGCATCCATCGTCAATTCGGCGTTCATCCTGGCAAGGAGCGGCGGCGGACCCGTGCGGTTCGCCCGTCCAGCGAAGAGTTATCATACGTACGCGGCCTGAACGCGCCCAAAGAAGACCTGTCTTCTTACAAGGTGTCTTCTTAGAAACTTGCGGTTTTCTGCTTGGAAAACTCTAAGCGGACAGATTCCCTCCCCCCACTGCCACGGAATGTGTCTTCTTAGAAATTCTTGATCAAGATAGTGAAGATTGTGCCGTTTTGTGTTGGCTGCGGATAGCGATATCGTGGGACAGAATTCCAAACCTGCGATATCGTGGGACAGGATTCCGATCCTGTCGGCGCATCCGAGACAGCATTGGAATGCTGTCCCACGATATCGCTACCCGCGCCAGGCTTGCCCGCTTTGGCGGCTGCCAGGCGTTCCAGGCGACTCGGATTTGGTTCGGTCTTTTCTGCCGGCAACTGCCATCGCGATGAGCAGCACCGCGACGATTAACACCGCAATCAGAATGCCTCCCGCGGCCAGGAGCCATCCGAGCCGCCGATTCCTGGCGATAATCCGAGACAGTGACCGAACTGCTCGCGATGCCGGCTCGAAACGAAACGGCGATGAATCGGTGGAAGTCGTCGGCACGGGCGTGGCCTGGTCCGCGGCGGCCGCTTTGGATTTCGACCGGGCAATTGCCGCGGCCGCTGCCCCGCGATCGGCCGTTTCGACCGCGAATGGCGCCAGCGCCGCGGCCACCTCATCGGCGTTTGGAAACCGATCGGCCGCGTCCTTCGCCATCATCCGCTGCAAAATCGCCGCGACGGGCGCGGGGATTTCCCGCCGGATCATTTCCACCGGGTAGGGTTGTTCAAATTGATGCTTGATCAATTTCTCCATGACGTTGGTCACGGGAAACGGCATGCGCGCCGTCAACAGGTAGTAAAATGTGCAGCCGAGCGAATAAATATCGGCGCGGCAGTCGACCGCGCTTGAGTTCTTGGCCTGCTCCGGCGACATGAAATCCGGCGTCCCCACCACGGTGCCGTCCAGCGTGAGCGCCGATTGATGTTCCGAATTCGCACTCTGGACGCCGGCCGGGCGGATCAGGCCCATGTCGAGAATCTTCACCGTGATCGGCGGATTGCGCGTGACCAGCAAATTGCTCGGCTTGACGTCGCGATGAATCACGCCGCTCTCATGAGCATGCTGCAGGCCCAGCGCGGCCTGGCGGATGCAATCGCAGGCGAGGGCGATTCCCAGCGGGCCGGAGTCGCGCACCAGGTTCGCGCAATCGACGCCATCGATGAATTCCATGGCCAAGAAATGTGTGTTGCCGATCTGCGAGGCGTCGAAGACGGTGACGATATTTGGATGATTGAGTTGACCCGCCGCTTGAACCTCGCGGCGGAAGCGTTTCAGCGTGTTGCTATCGGCGACCAGTTCGGGGCGAACCACCTTCAACGCCACGATGCGGTTCATCGGCACGTGCAGCGCCTTGTAAACCTGGCCCATGCCGCCCGAGCCGACGCGATCGAGAATCCGGTAGACCCCGATCGTCAATTCCTGGCCGTGGCCGGCGAGGAGTTGTTTCGCCTGATAACGAGTCAACCAGCCGCGGCCGATGAGGTTCTTGGCGAGTTGCTTGGGCTCAGAGAATTGCTCGCCGGCCTCGCGCTCCAGGAGCGCCAATTGCGGTTCGCCGAGCAAGCGCCACCGGCGCAATTCCTCGATCAATGCGGTGACGGATTCAACCGCCATGCTTCTCTCGCCGAAGGTTCCGATTCATTTGTCTTTCAACCCATCTTAGCTCGCGCGGCTGGGAGCAACAAATGGAACAACGCTTAAACTCCGAGGGAAGATGGGCGACGCGGATTCAGCGGATTTTCACGGATCAAATCCGGCGCCGTCAATACCAGCACATCGCCAAAAGTGCAATACACCTACAGCGAGATGTCCGGCGGGGCGAATCACTCGCGTTTGACCGGAATTGTTTACCCGGACGGCATGACGCTGAGTTACAATTATGCGAGCGGGCTGGACGATGCGATCAGCCGCTTGAGTTCGATTTCGGACACGAGCGGGACGCTGGAGAGTTATTCGTACCTGGGGCTGGGCACGGTCGTGATTCGCAGCCATTCACAGCCGGGCGTCGATCTCACTTTTGTGAAACTGTCCGGCGAATCGAACGGCGACGCCGGCGACCAGTACACGGGCCTCGATCGCTTTGGCCGCGTGGTGGACCAAAGATGGCGAGCCACGGGGCTTGTCCCCGTGGATTTGGACCGCTTCCAGTATGGCTACGATCGCGACTCGAATCGCCTATGGCGCGACAATCTCGTGAACTCGGCCTTCGGCGAGTTGTATTCGTACGACAATTTGAATCAGATCACCTCGTTCGATCGCGGCACGCTCAACGCGAATAAAGATGGAATTTCCGGGAGCCCGACGCGCCAGCAAGGGTGGGACTTCGATGCGCTCGGCAATTTCGATTCGGTGACCACGGACGGAAACGCCGAGACACGTTCGCACAATGACCAGAACGAAATCACCTCGATCTCTGGCGCGACGACGCCGACATACGACGCCAACGGCAACATGACCGGCGACGAGACCGGCCGGAAGTTCGTTTACGACGCCTGGAATCGGCTCGCCACCGTGAAGGACTCGGGCAACAACGTGCTGGAGTCGTTCGCCTACGACGGCGTGAATCGCCGGGTGAGCACGACCGCCAGCAGCACGACCACGGACCTGTACTACTCCGCCGAGTGGCAGGTATTGGAGGAGCAGATTGATGGGAACACGACAACGCAGTATGTCTGGTCGGCAGTCGACGTGGATGCGATGGTGACACGTGATCGAGACACCGACGGAAACGGCACGCTCGACGAGCGACTCTGGGTGCACCAAGATGGTAATTTCAATGTTACGGCGTTGACTGACAACAACGGGAACGTCGTCGAGCGATACGCCTACGATCCGTTCGCGGTATCCACCACCTATGATGCAAACTGGATCGTCCGCTCGGCCGGGACTGCCTATTCATGGGTCTATTCATACCAAGGCGGCCGATTTAACGCCATCGCTGGCTTGTACAATTTCCGTTTTCGGGACTATAGTGCGTCGCTGGGGCGTTGGGTGCAACGAGATCCAATAGGTTACAAGGCCCGCGACGCGAATTTGAATCGGCATGAGGCAAACAACCCGACGCGGTACCGGGATCCGAGTGGCCTCATTCTGCCGCTGTTGGTGGGGATTTTGGGTTTAGGTGCTGTTGCGGAAACGATTATCACGATTATTGTTGTGGTAGTCGTGATCGTGGTGATCGTGGCGATTATTGTGACAATTATCGACGCGATTACTGGCTCGGGGCCGGGTGCGGGTCCGGGGCCAGTTCCTCCCCCGCCGCTTCCGAAACCAGGGCCGGAGCCAAAGCCAGAGCCAAGACCGAAGCCAGTCGAAAGCCACGATCCACCCGTTCCGCCGAAGCCCAAAAGCTACCATTGCTGTGTCTGGACCTGCACCAATCCGGATACGGGAGCGACCAAAGAGATCCGGGCTACCACCCCCGTAGAAATTGATTGCGGAAAAGAATACCCGCATCCTACCTGGTCGTGCCCATTAACCGGAGATCTTCCGGGCCCCTGTTTCAGCCATAATTAAACTCCACGCACCATAGGCAGATTGTCATGACCGAATTGCCGTTCACAATATCACCTGAGGCGCTCGAGTGGATCGCAGAGCGAGTTCATTGGGGAGAGAGGGAAAAACCGCTGGTCCCCGTACTCAGTCACCCCTTGGATTATTCGGCGCTGGATGAAAAGGGTCGAATACTCGAATACTATCCTCATGCTCACTTCACAATTTGGTTGACGACAAAAGAACGCGTGATAGCCCGCGCACTTGTCCGATTGGAATTAGCCGGTCTCACCCTGTTTGCATATCCGCAAGATATTGAGGAACTGCATGGTAAGCGCTTAGTGCTTGAGACAGTGGAAGCGGGATACCCAGAGCCTTCTAGTGCGCGACTTGAAGTGCTGATCCCGATCGATGTCAAGAACGACCCTGCGCCCTGAGTGACTGACTGTCCCATAAGTGGGGTGAGGGCGTGAGAAACAAATGGTGTCCCTTCTGTTTTCGATGACCGACCACGGCGGCGATACCAGCTGGACCGACGCCAGTGCCATTCCGGTGCGTTGGATATCAACACGGCGTTGAAGGTGCGAAATGTTCGTCGCGAAATGTCCGGCGGCGCGAACCACAGCCGGCTGACGAGCATGACTGACCCGGACGGCTACGTCGTGAACTATAACTATAGTTCTGGTTTGAATGACGCGATCTCGCGGCTGTCGTCGCTGTCGGACACGAGCGGGACGCTGGAGAGTTATTCGTACCTGGGGCTGGCTGAGCGGCGAGGTCGGGAGACCTGCGCCGAGCGTGCCATTCACAGCCGGGCGTCGATCTCACTTTTGTAATCAACAATCGCCCGCCGCGAGCACGGCCCTGACCAAGACGGCGGCGCACTACGCGATAATCCGGATTTGAATGGCGCAGTCGTTGTTGAGAGATCGTCCCGTAAGACGCAGAAGAATTCAAATGATCGTTTCAGGACTGCCTGCCGACATGACACGCAATAGGAGTTGGGCCGTCTTGGGCCGTGAAATCAGGTCTTGCAACAGTCTCTAGTTTTTTCAGCGATTTCGGGACAAAACCGATCAATGGGACATACTCTGAGAACATTGGAAGGGGGCGTCTCGTGATAGCACGGATTGACTTCGAAGTGTTGGCGCTACTTTGTTGTTTAGCAGTTGGGTGTGACTCGCCACCTCCACGCACTGCTAGAGTAGTCGACATTTCTACGCTCGACATCAGGAGCGTCCACGCGAGGCTGTTGGCTAATCGTTATCTTCCGCAAGCGGATTCTGTTGAAGTAGTAATACCAACTAAGCACCATGCACTGATCAAGGCGCTCCTTCGCGGGCCAGTACTCGAGCAACACTACAGTCCGAAGGCAACACAAGAGGTTTGTCGTCTACGAATCGTCGACGATGAGGATCATGAGATTCAAGTAATGATTTGGTACGATAGCAAGCAGCCCATGCTTTTTTCTTTTGATGGCCGAACGCCACTAACCAGAAGCGGACATTATGTACCGGTTGGCGGAGTTTACATAGCCGAGTCCGCGGCATTCTGCGTACTGGTGAAGGCGGTCATTGACTCGGATGAGGAGCGTCAAAAGCAGATTCATGAAAAGCTTTGGAATTTCGCCGGCGCCGGGCATTAGCCTCCCTCGGCTGGAATGTTGGCGCCCGCAGTCGGTGCGAAGATGATCGCCCGCCCGGACCACGCGAGGGAGTGGTGAGACGCTTGGTGAGACCTCAGCGAGCGAATGCATTTAGCCAAACTGGACGCGATCGCCAGTTTACGGTTTTGGTGACTGCCCCGCCGGCTCTGCCAGGTGCGGCGGGCCTACAACGGGCTTGGACAATTGGTCACCGAGTATCAGGAGCATGGCGGCGCCGTCAATACCGGCACGTCGCCGAAGGTGCAATACACCTACAGCGAGATGTCCGGCGGCGCGAATCATTCGCGATTGACCGGAATTGTTTACCCGGACGGCATGACGCTGAGTTACAATTATGCCAGCGGGTTAGAGGACGCGATCAGCCGCTTGAGTTCGATTTCGGACACGAGCGGGACGCTCGAAAGCTACTCCTATTTGGGGCTGGGTACGGTCGTGATTCGCAGCCATTCACAGCCGAGCGTCGATCTCACTTATGTAAAACAGTCCGGGGAATCGAACGGCGATGCCGGCGACCAGTACCCGGGGCTGGATCGCTTTGGCCGCGTGGTCGATCAGCGCTGGATGAAGACGTCGAGCGGCACGGCGACGGATCGCTTCCAGAACAATTGGTGTCGCTAAATCTTACTGTTTCAATCGACGTTCCTTGGAAAAGTAAATGAAGCGACACCAATTGTTCGAAGGCGAGGCCGCCGGGACGCTCCCGGCGGCGAGCGCTTGCCGGCGGTCAGCAGGACGCTGACCGCGAACGATACGATGCTAGTGCGCCCCGTCGGCATCCATCCGGGCCGTCACCGCCTCCAGGATCGCCTCCTCCGCCTCGTCGATGGTGGCCAAAGCGAACGCAACGGAGGCGCCGGCATACTCCTCGGCCCGGTCCGCGCGGGCGTTCAGTTTCTTAGTCTCTTGCTTCACCTTCCAGTCTCGGATGGTCGATTGAGTCTCGGCCTTCTTCTGGTCGGCCCATACCTTGAGATCGGCCCGCGTCTTCTCCATGCGCTCCTTCTGCGCCTGGAGGTTGGCTCGGGCTTGGTTGGCTTTCTCCTCCACGGCCTTGTGCGCCTTCTTCGGAAGGGCCTCGACATTGGCTTTGACAGACTCGACTCGCTTCTCAATGACGTTGAGTCGGTCCCGCAGTCCATCACAGAATTTGTCCACTCGCTCGCTCATGGGGAAACTCCTTTTGTTGGATCACGAATCATGGCAATTGGCCACTGAATGGCCTGTCTTGTTGTTGCTCATGCCTTGTTTGTCGTTGCTCCTTTCGCTCAATGCGGTTTACCTTCCGGGCGAATCTGATGGCCGGCACGCTCCAGCATCCGGCCGAGGGTTTCAAACAGCGATGCGGCCGCGCCCTGCCCCGCGGCGATGCCGGCGTGCAAGCCCTCTCGGGCCGACTCGATGGGGTGTTGCCTGATGGCACCGAGGGCCTCCGCTACCGCCGGTCGGATCGATTCCGCGACGCGCTCAGCATGCTTCCGCGCGGCGGCGATTTGATTGGCCGTCAGCGCCTGGCTGCTCGCCATCGCGCGGGCGACGGTCTCCGTGAACATATCGCGAATGGCCGTCAGGTCTTCGCGCAGACGCCTCATGTCCTCTTTTGAAAACTGCTGAGAGGCGCAGACCGCTTCCTCGACGGCGAGGCGGCTGGCCAGCGCCGTCTGCGACAACCCGTCCCCTAACGCATCGACCACCTGCCGGAGTGCATCGTCGCGGTCCTTCGGCACCGCCCGAGCGAGCCCCGCTCGCGCCCCGTCCAGGACCGCCCGCACCAACCCGATGAGCCCCTCCCCGGATTCCTGGGACTGAGAGGCGTTCTTGGTCACAACTTCCGCGAGCCGCGGGCGGACGTCCGCCCCACTGGTGACAATCTTCTCAGCCTGTGCCTTGACGGCCTCGTTAACGCCGATCGCCGCGCTGCTCATAGCAATTCCCTCTCTTTAGGTGTTTTTCGACCGATATCCGTCCTTCGACGGCTCGCTGACGTCAATCAGTCGTCTGAATGAGGGACTGGAGCAAGGCCCTGGCTGTCTTGCTTCTCACGCGAAGTGTCGGGCAGCTTGCCCGGTTTCGTGACCTCATTGTTCTGTGCGCGGTGTCATGCAGACCTGATGCCGAATTGATGACGTGACTTCATTTCAGCGTATCTCGCTGAAAAAACAGTGGTTATTTCAATTTATTGCGTGCGTTGCGAACGCCGATGGCGCGCGCCGCTTGGCAAAACCGCACACTTAGGTCCGATCGCTGTGCGGATTGGCTTCGCCGTGGAGAAGCAGATCAAAAAATGGAAGAACAATGTTCCGACTCTTGTTCTTGAAAATCGGTGGCGGCAAAATCGGTGACAGTTTACTTAACGCGTTGCGCGCTTTGGCATTAGTCGAAAATCGGTCAGACGGCAATTTGCAGGCGTCGCCGACAGCCGCGCACACGCACCCATGGCCAGCAGACTACAACGGGCTTGGCCAACTCGCCGCCGAAGGTGCAGGATGCTTTTACTGAAATGTCCGGCCGGGCGAACCACAGCCGGCTGACGAGCATGACTTACCCGGACGGCTTCGTCGTGAACGATAACTATAGTTCCGGTTTGAATGACGCGATCTCGCGGCTGTCGTCGCTGTCGGACACGAGCGGGACGCTGGAGGGTCATTCGTACCTGGGGCTGGGCACGGTCGTGATTCGCAGCCATCCGCAGCCGGGCGTCGGAACCTACATTCGGCTGACCGGTAGGTTCCGCCTGCCGGGCGGAACCTACCGGTCAGCCGAAGTCGCCGGATTTTGGGGAAGAAGACTTCGAACCTAAACTTTGGCGAGTCAAGTTACGCGACGGCGCGCACTCCGAACGCGGGCGCAATCAATCGTTGGGTGCGGGTCGCGAATGTCAAGTTTGTAGATCGACAAAGTTGAAGGCCGCCCGGCGTGGTACGCGCGACAGTCTGGCGCTCTTGGCGCCCTTTGCGTTTTCCAAGCAGAAAACCGCTGCTTTCCGGAAGGCCGCGGGGCGAAGGGCGAAAGGGCGCCAATCGCGGTTGCGCTTCGGCTCCGGTGTCGTGACTGGGCAGGACGCCTTCGAACTTCCAGCCCGCGATGTGGTCTCGCGGCAACTTTGATGTCATCAACTTGGTCGTTGTTCCCACGGTGCCGCGCGAACAAGGTAACGAACATTCGCGTTCGCGCCAATAGCCCAGCCGGTTGCGGCTTACCGCGGGGCGCTTCTACAATAACGGCATCGTTTTCTTCGAAATGGATTTGTCCTTGGTGCCGTTTGGCTGACGCAACTTCTTCCAAGCGTTCGAGCTCCGCCCGGCGACGGGTGGTCGTGCTCGGCTCGACCGGGTCGATCGGCGTCAGTTGTCTGGAAGTCGCCGCGGCGCTGCCGGAGCGGATCGAAATCGTCGGGTTGTGCGCCCACTCATCATGGGAGAAACTTTTTGAACAGGCCCGGGCGGTTCGGCCGCGATGGGTGGCGTTGTGCGATGGGCAATGTGCGGCGAAAGTCGATCGCGGATTGCTGCCGAAAGAAACGCGGCTGTTGATCGGCGATGATGGCGTCGCCGCGATGGTTTCCGATCCCGACGTCGAAATCGTCGTTTCGGCGGTAGTTGGTGCGGCGGGGCTGAGCGGCACGGTGCGGGCCCTTGAAGCGGGCAAGACGGTCGCCGCTGGCGAACAAGGAAACGCTGGTGCTCGGCGGGCCGCACGTGATGAAGCTCGCCGCGGAGAAGGGGGCCGCGATCTTCCGGTCGATAGCGAGCATTCGCGCGATTTTTCAGTTGCTGGGCGGCCCTGCCGACCGAGGTCGAACGGCTGGTCCTGACCGCGAGCGGCGGGCCTTTTCGTGGCAGGAACCGCGAGCCAGCTCGATCGGCGACCGCCGAGCCTTGAAGCATCCCACTTGGAAGATGGGCAAGAAGATCACGGTCGATTCGGCGACCTTATGAACAAATCGCTGGAAATCATCGAAGCCCGCTGGCTGTTTGGCATCGCCGCCGATCGCATTCGCGTGGTTGTGCATCCGCAGTCGGTGATTCATTCGTTTGTGGAGTTTCGCGATGGTTCGGTGATGGCGCAATTGTCGCCGCCCGACATGCGATTGCCGATCCAATATGCCCTGACCTATCCGGAGCGGGTGGCGGGCGGGCCGGCCCGGCGGCTGAAATGGGACGAATTAAACTGCTGGCAATTCGAACAGCCCGACCAAGAGACCTTTTCGGCCCTACAATCTGGGGTACGAAGCCGTGCTGCCGCGGGGGGACCTGTGGGGCGGTATTGAATGCCGCGAATGAGGCGGCGGTGGAACGGTTCCTGAACGGAACCCTGAAATTCTTAGATATTCCCCTGGTTTGCCGCGAAGTGCTGAACCGGCATGATTTTAGCGAGAGCCCGTCGCTGGAAGACTTGCTGGCAGCCGATCGGTGGGCCAGACAGGAGGTAGCCGGTCTTGGATTCGAATAACGCCGTGCCTTCATCCTCGGCAGCCGCACCGGTGGTGGCCCGAGCCCAGTTGGATTTACCGCAATCTGACGACGCTGGTGGTTTCGACAATGGTGATGGCTGCCCTCATCGTTGTGCTGAGACGAACCAGCGAACCCATTCATGAAATCGTGACCTGGTCCAAAGTCGCCCTCGGGCTTGGGCTGGTGATTTTCATTCACGAGCTTGGCCATTTTCTCGCGGCGAAATGGTGCGACGTTCACGTGCAAACCTTCAGTATCGGTTTCGGTCCGCCGATCTTCGGCGTGGCCGCCTATCGCTGGGGCGAAACGCTTTACAAGATCGGCTGGCTGCCGCTGGGCGGCTTCGTGAAGATGGTCGGCGAAGGCGACGAATCCGAGGCGGAGAAGACGATCCGCGCTCGTTCAAGAACAAGCCGGTCTGGCAGCGAATGATCATCATCTCCGCCGGCGTGACGATGAACATCATTCTGGGCTCGGTCTTTTTTATTGGCGTGTTGATGACGCACGGCATCCGCCATGTCCCCGGAATCGTCAGCACCGTCGATCCCGGCGGACCAGCATGGGTCAAGGGGCTTCGCTCCGGCGCCGAGATCCAGCAGATCGGTCATCGCAAGAACCCCGACTACATGAAGATCATCACGGTCATCATGACCAGCCGGGAGGGGCGACAGATCCCGTTCGTTTTTCGCACGTTCCCCGACGGTCAGGTCCACGAAACGGAAATTGAGCCGATCAAAACCGAGGACAGCGGGAAGCCGATCATCGGAATCATGGTGAACCCGCCGCGGAAAGCGCAGTTGGCCAAGCGCATGCGATCTGAAAGAGCCGTACCGAGAGGGAAGTCCCGCGGCCAAGTTGGGGGATCAGCTGCATTTCGGCGATCGGATCATCTCCACGTCCGACCCGGACGATCCGTCCGAAATGAAGCCATTGCCGCCGGACCCGCAATCCCGCGCAAATCGTCTCGATTACTTCGAATTGGATCGGCGTTTTCAGAAGTTGGCGGACCGCCCGATCCAACTCGAAATCCAGTGCGGGGAGCGACGAAAAAACTCGGGTGACGCTCGAGCCCGCCTATCACAACACGCTGGGACTTCGCCTGCGGATGGGCGAAGTATCGGCGGTTCGCGAGGGATCGCCGGCCGAACGGGCGGGCGTGCGCGTTCACACCGAGAAAGATCCCGGCGACATCATTGTCGGAGTTGAAGTCATCGGCGCGGACGGGACGCCGCTCAAGTTCTCCAGCAACAAGGATCTGGCGTCCGGCGAATTGCCGCTCGACGCGGCGAAACTACCGTACCAACTGATGCGTTGGGCAGCTTCCAAGCCTGCTGGAAAAAAGGTCAAGCTGACGGTATTGTGCCCGGAGGGACATGAGGCCCGCAAGTCGACGACATTAACCATCGATTGGGACGACAGTTGGACTTGGGAAGAGAGCGAGCCATTTACTCCGGGTTCGTCAAATGCTCTGAACGGTCTTGGCCTCGCATACAAGATTCAGACCGTCATTGATTCGATTGAACCGAACTCGCCCGCCGCCGAGGCGGGATTGCACGAAGGCGACGAAATTACGGCGATCGCAACGCGCCGGCGGGACGCGGATGGCGAATCAACCAACGACGGGCCAAAACTGCGCCAATTCCGGGGCTATTTTGCCGTTCCTGATCCAGGGCGAAAACCTGGCGGAGGTCACGCTAACGATCGGGAAGGATCGCAAAATTGCGCTGAAACCGGCCAAGGATACGAGTTGGCCGTTAAGCGATCGCGGGTTGATTTTTGAGCCCGACGTTGACGTTCAGAAGGCGAGCAACTTCGGCGAAGCGGTTGTGATGGGCCTGCAGAAAACGGGCGACACCATTCAGATGATTTATCAGAGCTTGCGAGCGCTCGTGACTTTGCGCGTTTCAATCGCGCAGACCTACGGACCGGTTGGCATCGCCAAAACCGCCTACGACATTGCGGGCGAAAACATTTTTGAATTCCTCGTGTTCCTGGCACTCATCAATATTAATCTCGCGGTGATCAACTTTCTCCCGATTCCCGTGCTCGATGGCGGGCACATGGTCTTTTTGACCTACGAATGGCTACGCGGCAAACCGCCGTCCGACCGCGTGGCGTGATTGCCACGGTGATCGGCCTGGCCATCATCTTGGGCCTCATGCTGCTGACGTTCGCGGTCGATTTGAACCGGTTCCTGTTCAAGTTCTGATCGGCACCTATTCCCGACACCGTGGCGAACATGCGCGTATTGATCCTCTCCGATCTGCACGCCAACTGGCCGGCGCTTGAGGCGATTAACGAGCCGCATGACCTGTGCCTTTGCCTGGGCGATCTGGTCGATTACGGCTGCGAACCGACGCCGGTGATCGATTGGGTGCGGCGACACGCCATTTGCGTTCGCGGCAATCACGACCACGCCGTGGCCCAAAATGTGGTCACGCATGGGACGACGGGTTTTCGTTATCTCTCGGGCGTCACGCGGCCGGTTTCGTGCGCGCGCATTTCCGAGGCCGAGCGCCGATTTCTCGCGGGTTTGCCGATCACCAAGTACCTGACGATCGACGGCAAAACGTTTTTGCTAGTGCATGCGACGCCGCGCGACCCACTCGACGAATACGCGGTGACCGATGCGGAGTTTTGGAAAAAGCGCGTGGAGGGGACCGGAGCCGACGTGATTTGCGTCGGCCACACGCACCAGGCCTATGAACTGATCGTGGGCGGGACCTGCGTGATCAATCCGGGCAGCGTCGGCCTGTCGCGCGACGGCGACCCGCGGGCCAGCTACGCCGTCTGGGAAAACGGGGCCGTCGCCTTCCGGCGCGTCGCCTACGACGTCGAACGCGCGGTCCGCTCCATCGCGGAAGCGCCAATTCCCGACCAAGCAAAAGAAATGTTGACTCAGGTTTACCGCACCGGGAGCATTCCGAATGGCTTTCACAAAGGAATGAATGGCGCCGCGACCCGCAACGGCGTCTACGTGAAATCGAGCGTGACGATTCTCGGCGCGCCGGGAGGATGAAAATGGCGGAAACCATGCCGTTTGTCGAGGAAGTCGAACTTTCCGGACATATCATCGATTCGCTGTTGCTGCCCAAGGTGCTGGATGAAATTCTGACGCGAGGCGGATCGTTTGAGGTTGTGGAAATGCAAATCGGCCGCAGCCAAGCCGACCCGAGCCATGCCCGGCTGGAAGTGCGGGCGCAGACCGCCGAGCAACTCGAGGAAATCCTCAGTCAGATTCACGAGCATGGGGCGGTGCCGATCAACGCGTCGAACTGCAAGGTTGCTGCCGCCGATCTCGATGGCTGCTTTCCCGAAGACTTTTACGCGACCACCAATTTTCGCACGCAGGTGCGGCTCACCGGCGAATGGATCGATGTCGAGGACCAGGAAATGGACTGCGGCATCGCGATCGACTCGGAAGGCACGGCGGCGCGTTGCGTGCCGATGACCGAGGTGCGCAAGGGCGATCGCATCCTCGTCGGCCACGCCGGCGTGCGCGTCTTTCCCGCGGAGTCCCTGGCGCGGAATAGCCTCTTCGAATTCATGGCCAGCCCCGTGTCGAGCGAAAAGCCCAAGGGCGTGACCGTGCGCGAAATCGCCAAGGCAATGAAGCGCACGCGCGAGTCGAAGGAAAAAATCCTGGCGGTGCTCGGCCCCGCGGTCATTCACACCGGCGCCGCCGAACATATCGCCTGGATGATTCGCAACGGCCTTCTAAATGTGCTCTTCGCCGGCAACGCGCTCGCCGCCCATGACATCGAGCAGGCACTATACGGCACCAGCCTCGGCATTTCGATGGATCGCGGACTGCCCACCGAGGAGGGCCACGAGCATCATTTGCGGGCGATCAATCGGGTTCGCCGCGCCGGCGGAATCGCCGCCGCCGTGAATTCCGGATTGATCAAGAGCGGCATCATGTATGAGTGCGTCAAGAATAAGGTGCCATTTGTCCTGGCCGGCAGCATTCGCGACGATGGCCCGATTCCGGACGTGATCACCGATGTGCTCGTCGCCCAGAACGAAATGCGAAAGCATATCCCCGGCGTCGGCTTTTGCCTGATGGTGGCCACGATGCTGCATTCGATCGCGACCGGCAACCTTCTGCCGGGCTGGGTCAAGGTCGCCTGCATCGACATCAATCCGTCGACGGTCACCAAGCTCATGGACCGCGGCAGCATTCAAACGGTCGGCATGGTTTCCGACGCCGAGCCATTCTTGCGCGAATTGGTCGACCAGTTGGCGAAGTGAAGCCGCTATTCCTCAACGTCCCAGACGACGATTTGGCCATCGCAATTGCCGGCGGCGCAAGTCAGTCCGTCGTGCGAAAAGGCCACCGACATCATTGGCCCGATTTGCCAATCGAACTTGGCGATGGGGCGGCCATCGGTCGAATCGCACCATTCGACCAGCCCCGATTTCGAGGCAATGAGCACGATTCGGCCGTCGGGCGAGAAATCGACGCCGGTGAAATCACTGTTTTCATGTCCGCGCAGCAGCCAGCGGATTTTCCCCGTCATCGTCTCGTGCAGGGAAAGCTCGGCGCCGCGAACCGCGGCAAAGCTGAAGCCGTGTGGAGCAAAGCGGACGCAATCGACCAGGTTGCTGCGAACCGTGGCGATCGATTCGCCGGCATTCAGGTCCCAGATCGAGAGTCCGCCCTCGCCGGCACTGGCGAGGAATCGGCCGTCGTTGCTGAGTGCCAGCAGTTTGACATGCAGCGAGGAACTGAAACGCCGATCGGGCGTGAGCGATTGGTTGGGACGAAAGACTTCGACGACGGATCGTTGCAGCGGTTGCGATCGCAGTGCGCCGCTGACGGCGAGCAGCCCGGCATCGGGCGTGATCGCCATGGTGTCGCGCCGGGCCGGCCCGCTGTCGCCGCGGCCGACATACTCGTCGTTTCGTTTCAAGAAGTAAACGCCGGTGCCGGTCTGGTAGGCGATGCGATCGGCGTGCGAGGCGATCGCGACATGCGAGGGCCAGCCGGAAAGGTGCGTGGGCGCGAGTTCTTCGCCGGTTTGCAGGTCCCACCAGGAGACGACGGGCGGCGCATCGATGGCCTGGGCCCAGGCCGCCAGTCGCGAGCAGTCGCTGGTGTAGACCAATTGCCGAACTTCACCGGCCGTCTTCAGCATGAGCATGGCCGGCGCCTCATAGGTCGTCGAGGTCCCAGATCAGGATGTTCCCGTTTTCGCCCGCGACGGCACAGGTCAGCCCGTCCGGAGCGAACGCGATCGCGCTCAACCGGCCGATTTGCCACGAGTACGAACGAATCAGCCGGGGCGCTTGAAAGTCCCAAAACTCGACCGGGCCGTCGTTCCGGGCGATTGCGAGCAGCCGTTCGTCGGGCAAAGGCGAGGTCGGGCACGTCTTCGTCCTGGCCGCGAAAGCGCGAGATGAATTCGCCGCTTTCAACCTCCCAGCAGCGTATGAATTGTCCGCCGCTGGCCAGAAAAGTCCCCTGTGGGCTGAAGGCGAGACGGTAGGCATCGCCGGAAGCCAGCCTGGTCGTGACGGGATTGGTTACCCGCGTCAGTTCCACGCGGCTGCCGTCGTCCGCCGCGTGTGCCACGAAGCGGCCGTCCGGCGACCAGATCAACTGCACCGCATTGGGAAAGATAGACAGCCGCTGGGCGAGCGATTCGTCGGACGTGTGCCAGATATCGATCGACATCGAAGCGGGCCGTTCCGTTCGCTCGTCGACCAGTGTCGCGACCTTGTCTGCATCGGCGCAAAGTGCGATCGCCGACAATTCCGCCGACGCGACCGAGATGCTCTGCGACGCGAGCCCCGGCTTGCGATTGCGCCATTGGAAGAAGTAAATGTAGTCGTCGCGATATTGCCGTTTGCAGATGGCGCCGTGCCGGCCGGCGGGATCGAGCGCGACGAGCGAGGTTGGCGGAAACTGGAGCCACTGTTCGGGATCGGGCGAGGCGGCGCGCGGGTCGAATTCCTTGACCATCAGCGGGCGATTGTCGGTCCCGGTGCGTTTGCGGCCCGTGACGATGAGGTTGTTCGATGCGTGTGAGAACCGCAGTTGGTCGATGTACCAGAAGTCAGTTTGAATCGTGAGCATGGCAGTTCCGCCGGCCAACCGTGGCATCCTGTAGAATAGCAGGTAGATGGAGGACCGACCGCCAAGGAGAGTTCATGCGTCCGAATCCGCGAATTTTGATGTGCCCGCCGGACTATTACGGCATCGAATATGAAATTAATCCCTGGATGAGCCGCTCGCGCGGAAGCCAATCTGAGTTGGCTCGCGAGCAGTGGCAGCGATTGCACGATACGCTGGTTAAACTCGGAGTGCGCATCGAATTATTGAAACCTCGCCAAGGCTTGCCCGACCTGGTTTTTACGGCGAACGCGGGGGTTATATTCAAGAACCGGTTTTTCAGCGCGATTTCGGCATGAGGAGCGCGAAGGAATCGCCGGTCAATGACGAGTGGTTCGCCGCGCATGGTTTCGCTGTCGAGCATTTCCCCGAGGGGCAGTATCAGGAAGGGGCAGGGGATGCGTTGTTCTGTGGCGATATCCTGTTTGCCGGCTATCGCTTTCGCAGCGACGTCTACGGCCACACTTGGCTTGGCGAGCAGATCGGCCGCCGGGTGCTGCCGCTGGAATTGGTAAATCCGCGCTTTTATCACCTCGATACCTGCTTTTGCCCGTTGGCTCCCGGAGAAGCGCTTTGGCACCCGGAGGCGTTTGATTCCTACGGCCGAAAGGTGATCGAAACGCATATTCCCAAGTTGATTCGGGTGGTAGAGGCGGACGCATTCCGATTCGGCTGCAATGCCGTGGTGGTCGGCCGCGCGTGGTCACCAACGCCGGTTGCGAGCGCATGGCCGCCGACCTGAAAGCGCATGGCTACGAGCCAATCGGCGTGGAATTGGATGAATACTTAAAAGCGGGCGGGAGCGCCAAATGCCTGACGCTCCGGCTCGACGGCGAGGAAGCGGCGGCCTGGTAATCGCGGCTCACCACATCACTTCCAGGCGCGGATGCGGCTTATCGCTGCGGTGCATCATGGCCCAAGTCGCGGCGGCGCCGAGCCCGGCGAGGATCAAGGTCACGAACTCAAGTTCGAACGCGGTCGTCCGCCGCACGTTGTATTGCCCGAGTTCCATCCCATCCTTAATTTCCCGCTGCAGCACATCCTGGTCCGTGGCGTTGGCCGGCAACGGCTCCTTGACGGCGGTCCGTTCGCGTAGCGCATTTTCCAATCCGAATCCGCGCAGCGAGACGATGCTCAAGAAGAAGATCAGCACGATCGAAATCGCCGTGATCGCCAGCATTCGCCAGGGCAAAAACTCTTTGAGATTCGAGGGCACCTTGACCGCCAATTTCGGCAACAGGGTAAAGAAAATCGATAGTCCGAACGTCGCGTAAAGGAGCGGCAAATAAAGCAGGAGGAGGAGATTCCACCCAACTTTATCTTCCAGCCGGGTCTGTCCCTCGGCCGGTTTCTCGGGATTGAGCTTCACAACCTGCTCGCCGGGATTGTCGGTGTGGATCATGCCGAACATGGCCCGGTACGGCCCCTGCGTGTAAACGCCATGTCCGCCCGGATAGGCCCCATCCCAACTGAAGAACGTGAAAAAGACCGCCAGCGCGAGGCAGACGGCCGCGGTCCACTGGATCGCCTCCGGCGATATCGAGAAGCCGTAGCGGCGCGAATAGTTTTCTGGCTCGCTCGGCGGCGGCGGTGGCTCGCTCGCGGATTGCGTCCGGTAACTGGTCGCCGATGTTGCCGGCAGCGTTGCCGTCGGCGCTGAGGACATCTTCACATCATTGTTTGAAGGCGGCGGCGCGGACGACGCAGTCGAAGACGCCGCGGGCGGCGCCGGCGCGGGGGTGTACGACTTGATCGAGGCCGGCGTGGCGCTGTCTCCAGTGAACAGCGCCGGCGCTGAAAACGGCGCCTTGCACAACGGACACACCGTCGCCTTGCCGGCCAGGTCGTCCGAAATATTGATGGGCTCGGAACAGTTCGGGCAAAATGACGCGCATGCAGTCTCTCCGTGACTGGAATCGATTAACTCGAGCGAAGTTTCAAGAACGCTCTGGGCAGCCAGGCGAGCAAATCCGTGGCGATCATGCCTTGCTCGCCGAGAGCGTCGCGGGCCAAGTCGCCGGCCAGGCCATGCAGGTGAACGCCCAGTTGGGCCGCCGCGAACGGTTCGAGCCGTTGAGCGAGCAAGGCCGCGATCAGGCCAGTTAACACATCGCCGCTGCCGCCGGTCGCCATGCCGGGGTTGCCGGTTCGGTTGACGTACAGCCTGCGGCCATCGGTGACCAGACTATTTGCCCCTTTCAGGACCAAAACCAACTCCTGCTGTCGTGCGAAATTGACCGCTCGCGGTTCGCGGTCGCTCAAAACTTGAGCGGTCGGAATTCCGATCAATCGGCCGAATTCGCCCGGATGCGGAGTCATAATCGTTGGCTTTCCCGGTCGAAGTTTTTCGTCCGATTTCAACGGTGCAAGCACATTCAGCCCATCGGCATCCAACACGATCGGCAACTCAGTCTGGCCGATTAGCCCGCGCACAATCCAGCCAATGGCGGCGCCTTGACCTAGGCCGGGGCCGATCGCCAGGGTGCTCGCCCTGTCGGAAAGTACCATCAATTCGGGAAGAGCATGAGCGGCGAATTGCCCCGAATCGGTTTCTGGCAAACCGGCGCTGGTCACGCATGGCTGCGCGGAGGAGACGATCGACTGAATCCCACAGGGCACGGCGACTTGCACCGTGCCCGCGCCCCGAGAGCGCGGCGCCGCCGCAGAGATTGGCCGCGCCCGACATGCCGCGGCTGCCGGCGACGACGAGCACATGCCCGAACGTGCCCTTGTGGCCGTCGCGCGGCCGCGGCGGCAGGCGCGGCAATTCGGTGATCACGTCCGGCGTCATATTTTGACGAATCACAAAATGAACTTGCTCAGATCTTCCTTCTGCAGGATTCCTTCGATTCGGCCACGGACATAATCCGCGTCAATGGTCACGCGCTTGTCGGGCAGATCGGGCGCCTCGTAGCTGATCTCCTCGACAACTCGTTCCATGATCGTATGCAGTCGCCGGGCGCCGATGTTTTGCGTGGTCCGATTGACCTCGAAGGCGATGTCGGCGAGCGCTTCAACGCCGTTTTGTGAAAACTCGAGCGTGACGCCTTCGGTCGCCAGCAACTCGGCGTACTGCTTCGTCAGCGAGTGTTTCGGCTCGGTGAGGATGCGCAGGAAATCGTTGCGATCCAGATCGGTTAATTCCACGCGGATGGGAAATCGCCCCTGCAGCTCGGGCATCAAATCGGACGGTTTTGACGCGTGAAAAGCGCCCGCCGCGATGAAGAGAATGTGGTCGGTGTGAACGGGGCCATACTTGGTGTTGACCGTGGTGCCCTCAACGACCGGCAGGAGATCGCGCTGGACGCCCTGGCGGGAAACATCGGGGCCATGGCCGGAGGCCGGGCCGCAGACTTTATCCAACTCGTCCAGGAAAACGATTCCGTGATTCTCCGCCAGGGCCACCGCTTTTTCATTGACGGTCTCGCGGTCGATGAGCGCGTCGGTCTCCTGCTCCATCAGAATTCTGCGCCTTCGCGAATAGTGACCTCGCGCTTTTGCTGTGACTTCGGCAGGATCCGTTCAAACATGCCCTGCAGGTCGCTTTCCATCTGTTCGAGACCGACGCCGCGGCGCCGAGGATTTGCACCGGCGCGCCTGCGCTGTTCGATGTTTAGCTCGACCTTGCGATCTTCGAAGTCGCCGGCTTCCAGGCGGGCCTTCATCTTGTCGCGCGTCCGCTGCCGGCGATCGTTTTCCTCCGGAGTCTCCTCGTCCCAGGCGGACGAACGCGGCAAGAGTAGATCGAGCAGGCGATCGACGACCTTTTGCTTGGCCTGTTCCTCGACCAGACTTGCGCTGCTCCTGCTTGACCATGCCGACCGCCATTTCGGTCAGGTCGCGGATCATGCTTTCGACGTCGCGGCCGACGTAGCCGACCTCGGTGTACTTGGTCGCTTCAACCTTGAGAAACGGCGCGCCGACGAGTTGGGCAAGCCGGCGGGCGATTTCGGTTTTGCCGACGCCGGTCGGGCCGATCATGATGATATTCTTGGGCGTCACGTCCTTGCGAAGTTCGTCGGGCAGTTGCTGTCGCCGCCAGCGATTTCGGATCGCCACGGCAACCGCGCGTTGGCCGCGCCTTGTCCGACGATGTATTTGTCCAGCTCCGCCACGATTTGTTTCGGCGTCAGATCCATAATCGACCTTTCATATCTCGACGACTTCGATGTTTCGGTTGGTATAGATGCACAGGTCGCCGGCAATTTCCAGGCTGGCGCGGACAATTTCTTCCGCGGAGAGATCGGCGTGCGCCTTCAGCGCTCGCGCCGCGGCGAGGGCATAAGCGCCGCCGGAACCGATCGCCGCGACGCCGTCGGTCGGCTGAATCACCTCGCCGGTGCCGCTAAGCACCAGCAGGCTTTCCTTGTCCAGGGCGATCAACATCGCCTCGAGGCGGCGCAGCACGCGGTCGGTGCGCCAATCCTTGGCAAGTTCCGTGGCGGCTCGCGGCACGCTGCCCTGATAATCCTTGAGTTTGGCTTCGAACCGTTCGAGCAAGGCAAACGAATCCGCCGCACTGCCGGCGAATCCCACCATGACCCTGCCGCTCGTACAGCGGTCGAATCTTGTGGGCGTCGCTCTTCATCACCACGTTGCCAAGCGTGACCTGCCCATCGCCGCCGATGGCCGATTTTCCCCCGTGTTTCACCGCGAGAATCGTGGTCGCATGCATTTGCTGCACGTGGTTCTCCTTGTCTGAACCGATTCGTTCTCGAACGTACTCGACTCACTCCGCGACTCGTCTGTACTCATCGGACAGCGGTGCGCTGTTCCATCGCCTCGACACTGGTTATCATACAAGTCGGGGAGAGGCAGTCGCGGGTTGTTTCGTTCGGATCGCGACGCCGAAAACATGCAAGCGGACTTTAGGGAATGCAAACAATTCGGATCGGCACCCGCGGCAGCCCGTTGGCGCTTTGGCAGGCGAATTTCGTCGCCCATCGGCTGCGGGAGGTGGCGGCGGGCCGAACAGTTGAAATGGTGATCATTCAGACGCAAGGTGATCAAATCGCGACCAAACCGCTCGCCCAGATCGGCGGCGACGGGTTGTTCACAAAGGCGATTCAGGACGTCGTTTTGGCCGGCGGCGCCGATGTCGCGGTGCATAGTCTCAAGGATTTGCCGACGATTCCGATCGAAGGATTGATTCTGGCAGCCGTTCCGCCGCGGGCATCGACACGCGACGCGTTTCTTTCAACCAAATTCGCGAGCTTCGACGCCTTGCCGCAAGGCGCCCGCGTGGCCACGGGCAGCATGCGGCGAAAATCGCAAATCCTGCATCGCCGACCGGAGCCGAATCTGGTCGATATTCGCGGCAATGTCGAAAGCCGCTTGCGAAAACTCAGAGAGCAGGATCTTGACGGTCTCATTCTCGCGGAGGCCGGCCTGGTGCGCTCGGGCTCGATGGATCGATTACGGAATTGCTCGATCAAGGCTGGATGCTGCCGGCAGTGGGGCAGGGGCTCGGGACTCGAATGCCGCAGCGATGATCGGGAATTGATGGCGATTTTGAACCGGCTCGACGATCCGCCGACGCACCAGGCGACCGCCGCCGAACGATCATTACTGCGAGCCCTGGGCGGCGGCTGCCAGATCCCGCTTGGAGCGCAAGGAATCGTCACGGACGGCATGTTGCCGCCTGTATGCCGCAATTCTGGAACCCGACGGTTCGAAACGCCGGGCGGGGGAAGTGCAAGGAAGAGCGGAGCAGGCCGAGGAATTGGGCCGCGAAATGGCGAAGGAATTACAGAACGAGTCGTAAAGTCGATTTGCTATTCCGGCAGTGACGGCATCTTGCCGCCGAACACGCGGCAAGATGCCGCCGCTACGGGCAATCGAAGCTCTTGTCGCGTCAACCCGTCAGGCGGCCGATCGAACCGATTCCGTATTTGAGTTTCGCCAACGCTCGACGGCGGCTTTCAAATCAACGAGTTGCAATTCGTACGCCCGCCGTTGGTCACGCCAGGCGTTTCGGGCCGCCTCGAATTGGTGGGCCGTCTCCTCGGCTGCGGCGCTCATGTTCAAGTGCCGTTTCCTTCTGCCCTAGCTCTTGCTCCTTGGCGACGATGGTCGACTGCTCGAGCAAAAGCTCCTCGTAAATCCGATGCAATTCCGCATCTTCGGCGGCGAGGGCCTCGCGCGTGCGAATGACTTCGCGTTTGACGCGGGCATTGCGGCGTTCCCAGCGGCGGCGCAAACGTTCGAACCGTCTTGCCGCGGCCTTGGGCCGATCGGTTTCGGCCAAGAACTCCTGTTTGACCTCTTCGAGCGCCAGAGCCTGTGCCGCCAGTGCCTGTTGTGCCTCGCGTAATGACTCCGCGCGATCGCGGTATTCATCGCGGCTCTGCATGAACGCCTGGCGGGCCGCGATCGCGGCTTGGGCCAGCGTGCGAAGGCGGTCGGCTTCGGCCTGCCGCCGCTTCCGCCAGCGCTCGAGCAAGTCGTTCAGGGCTCGCTCGCGGCGCTGCGACAATTGCTCGCGCCGTGCGAATTCGGCGCGGAGGCGATCGGCTTCGCCGCGATGCGTGGATTGCCGCAGGGCCAAATCCGCCGCGGTGCGGTCGAGTTCCCGCCGCCAATTTGCCAATTGTTCGAATGCCGGCCGGATTTTCAATGTCGCCGCGTCCATTTCGCGATGCTGCTCAATCGCGAACGCTTCACGCTGTTCGAGATCGGTTGCGAGCCGCTCCATCTCCGTGACGGCCTCGACTTGCTTCCCGTGCCACTCCTTTTCGGCTTCGGCCAAGCGTTCAAACATTTCGGCCAAGTGCAGCCGTTGATCGGCGAGCGTCGCAGACTGTTGCTGCAAATCCTCGTGGCAGTGCCGGTGGTATTGCTCGCGCTCGGCGAAAAGATCTTCGACCGCCTCGGGCAACGGGATTTCGCTTGGCGGTTGCGGAATCTCCGCAATCTCGGTTTGTGGTGCTGGCCCCGGTTGCAACGCCTGGGCAATGAGCACTCGGCGAGCACTGGTGATCCGCTTTTCCAATGCACGTGCCTCGGATCGCAGCGATTCGCATTCGCTTCCGAGGCGAGCCTTTTCATCGCGAAGCCGCCATTCGAAATCGCCAAGTTGCCGCTGCTTTTCATTGAGTGAATCGCGAAGGATTTGAAGTTGCTCGGCCGTGCGTTTGGTCTCGTGATACCAGCGGGCTTGTTCGGCTTTGAAAAGCTGTCGTTCCTCGGCGAGACGTTGATGCCTAGAATCGATGGCCTCAAGTTTCGATTGCAATTTTGATGACGCCGAGTCGAGTTCGCCGCTCTTTTTCTGCCAGCGACTTCGTTCGCCGGCCCAGTGACGCTTCCAGCGCCTGAGAAACTTGCCGCGAAGATCGCGCAGTCGTTCGCGTTCGGCGACCGCTTCGCCATGAATCTTGGCCGCCTCGTCGAGCGTCGCCGATTGCCGGTCGCGCTCGCGGCGAAATTGCTCGCGGGCATCGGCCAGTTGTTCGTGGAGGCGCTCAAGCTGTTGTTGCTTTTCGGCCAGACGCTCGGAAAGCTGCATCTCCTGCTCTTGCAGCGCCTGCGTTCGTTCATTCAACGCGATGTCACGTTCGTCGGCGGACGCCTGCTGGGCGACGAGCGCGGCCGCGATCACGCGCACAGCATCCTGGTCGTGAATGGCTGGAGAATCTGGAGAGTCGGCGGTCATGGCGAACCTCGGCCATTACACGAAGAATGCGGAAGATGCCGCATTTCTCATATCGGCCGAATGTGACGAAGGTGTTGATTGTTCCACGGGAATCGGAAAGAAAGGCGGACCGGAGAACCGGCAAAGTTTAACACTGGCCGTGCCGGTTAGCGCGTGCCGGTTTTCTTCGTGCGGGCGGGTTTTTCGTGGAATGCGGGCAAGGTCTGTTCCTTTTGCGTGCTTTCGATCGCTGTCGGCGATTCGGCCGGCTTTTTGCCGCTGACGGCCTTCGCGAGGACAAGTCCCATGAGCACGGCGATGATGGTGCCCGCCACGCCGGCGCCCAGCAAGAGGAAATCGCGCTGATCGAGTTCGAGCAGGCTTCGTTTGTCGCCCGGCCGCCTCGGCTTGACGGGCGGCGGTGCGGGAATCGCGACCAGTTCGACATCAAAGTCGCCGGGGCTCGCGGTCACTTGCGGCGCCGCCGTATCGGGCAGGGGCACCGGTGCCGTCGGCTCAACGGGCTTCGCTTTTGGCTTGATCGCAGGTTTTTCGGGCCTCGCGTTGCCGGTGACCAGTTTTCCGGTCGGGATTTCGGGCGTGCCCGTCGTTGGTTTGGCAGGCTTTTCAGGCATGATCTCCTCGGGCGTTTGAACAGCCGGCAGAAACAGTTGCAAGGCTCGCGCGGCTCGCTCGGGCGTTGGATACCGCTGCGATGGGTCCTTCGCCACCATGAAGCTTAGCACCTGTTGCAGTCCGTCCGGCACTTCTGGGTTAAATAACCGAAGCGGCTTCAAATCCTCGGTCACATGCCGAATCATTTGATTCAGCAAATGCGTGTCCGGAAAGGGCGGCTGGCCGGTCAGGCAGTGATAAAGAACGCAACCAAGGCTGTAAATGTCCGCGCGGTATCGACGCCGTGTGCATTTCTCGCCTGCTCGGGCGCCCAATAGTCGGGCGTGCCCAGCATCACGCCTTCCGTCGTCAGTTGCGTTTCTTGATCGTCCTCATCGTCATCGAGGATTTGCCGTCCGAGGCCCACATCCAGAATTTTGAGCGTCGAACCGAAGGTCGTGTCCGGCTCCCCTCCAGCGCGGCCGGGGACAAGCATCAAATTCGCGGGCTTGAGATCGCGATGGACGATGCCCTGCCCGTGCAGGTATTGCAGCCCTTGCAAGGCCTGAAATACCAGGCGAACGGATTCGCCGACAGCGAGTCGATTTCGACGCTGGAACACCTCTTCCAGCGTTTCGCCTTCGAGATATTCCAGCGCGATGTAGTGGAGGCCGATCGCCTCGCCATACTCCAGGCCCCGCACCACGTTTTCATGAGTCAACTGCGTCACAAGCTTGGCTTCGCGCTGGAATCGGGCCAGCATTTGCGCCTTTTTGGCTTTCGAGGGCGGCAGCACCTTCAGCGCCGCGCGCTGGTTGTCCGATGTGACGGCTTCATAGACGCCCGCCATGCGGCCCTGGCCGATGCGATTGATGATTTTGTATCGGCCAATGAAATAGCCCTCGGTGCGGCCGTGGGCCAGGAGTGTGGCCTGATAGTCGGTGAGTAGCGACCGATCCACCAAATAGCGGCGAAAACGTTCCGCGTCCTCGGGCGAAGCCGACTCGCGCGACCAGTTGGCAATAATCGATTGAATTCGGTCGGCATCGAGCAGGCGAAGCTTGGCCATGAGGTTGCACATCGCCTGAACCGAGATGGTCGCCGGCATTGCTTGCTCCGGTCATGGCCTAGTTGCCGCGGTCGGCGCGAATGGCGTCCAGGATTTCGCGGCCGGCGGGATCGTCGCGGTACAGGATTTCGAGGGCCTTCCAGATCGCCTCGGCTTGCCCGCGCTTATTTTCGTCGCGAAGCTTTCGGGCCTTTTCCAAGGCGGCATGAACGCCCGGCGAGCCGGCGGCATCGATGGCGGCTGGCTGTAGCTCGCTCAATCCACGCTGGGCCAAGGTCACCCAGCGCTGTTCGGATTTGACGTCGCCAAAGGCGGCCACCAATTGCTCCCAGATTTTGCGACCGCCGGCAATGTCGCCGGTCTGAATGCGGGCCAGGCCCTGTTCGAAAAACCGCTGTGCCTCGCTTCCGGGCGCGCCGCGGCGGCCACGCGTTCGCAAACGCCGCATGGCCGCGTCGTCCTCCATCAGCCGGCGAAACGTATCGACCTCGGACTTGTACGGGTTGTCCGGATAGCGCAGCGTCATTGGTTCCAGGTAATCGCGCCAGGCCTTGTCCCAATCGACGGGGCTATGCGACTCCATAAGCGGCTTGGCTTCGCGATAGTAATCTTCCGCCGCCATCCGTGGCTTGCTGAATTTCCAAACGATGAGTCCCACGACCACCAACAGGGCGACAAATAGGCCAACCGCCCGCAACGATCTGCCCCAGGAAAGGGAGGCCCGCTCGGGCTCGTCGCGCGAGGCTTTCGAAGGAGCCCAGGCCGCATTCTTGTCGCGCTTGCGGATCGCCGGGCGAAACGCGGTACCGGTCAAATTGTGCTTGCGAATGAGTTTTCCGCGGATGCTTTCGAGCCGCTTGAGCAGGACCGAACCATCGCTCGGCCGAGCCGCCGGTTCCTTTGAAAGCAATTGGACAATCAGATCATCAATGTCGTGCGGCAGATCGACGAGCAGCCGAGAGGGCCGCTCGGGTTGTGCAAATTGATGCTTGTGGACCAGTTCGGCGAGGCTGGTGCCGTTGAAGGGCGGCCGGCCCGTGAGCAGTGTGTACATCACGCAGCCAAGCGCGTAGAAATCGCTTTTCTTTGTCGCTGGCTTTCCAGCGGCTTGCTCGGGAGCCATGTACAGCGCGGTGCCGATAAACTGGCCCGAGCCGGTCAACTGCCCTTGCGAGAACATCCGGGCCACGCCGAAGTCGGCGATTTTCACCTGAAATTTTCCGACGCCATCCTCCGCATCCGGATCGATCGCAAGCAACAAGTTGGCCGGCTTCATATCGCGATGAACGATGCCCTGATCGTGGGCATATTTCAGTCCTCGGGTGACCTGGATCGTCAGGTCGAGCACCTCGGACCAAGGCCAACGGCCGAGTTCGCGGAGGCGAGATTCGCAATCGGGGCCGTTAACGAACTCCATCACGTAATAGAGCATGTCATCGTGGACGCCCGCGCCGTCAAAGCGAACGATATTGGGATGATCGAGGCTGCAGAGTACGTCGGATTCGCGTTGGAAGCGCTGCCGGGCCATCGGGTCGCGCGCCAGATCGGGGGCAAGCACTTTCAACGCCCGAACCTCGTCCGGAGCATCGGCGGCGTGGGCGTGGTAAACGCTGCCCATTGCGCCTTTTCCGAGTTCCCGGTCGATGATCCATCGGCCCAGTTGCGTTCCGATCATGCTCTGTTCCCGGTTTCGACTGGCCGAAGTTCAGCATATCGTAACCGCGCGACACTTCCATAACATGACGGAAAAGAGCAGCGCCGTTCAAGAACATGTCTGAATTAGCCGCCATTGTGTTGATCGCTCACGGCAGCCGTCACGAGGAGGCGAACCTCGACACGCGGTTGATAGTCAGGGAGTTGGCCAAGCGCGAGCCGGGCCGCATCGTGCGCGAGGCGTTTCTCGAGTTGGCCCAGCCCAACATTGACTCGGCGGCGGCAGAATGCGTGCGCGCGGGGCCAGACGCGTCGTGTTGCTGCCGCATTTCCTTTCGGCCGGCGTTCATGTTCAGCGTGACTTGGGCGACGCCCGCACACGCCTGAGCCGGCGCTTTTCGGGGGTCGAGTTTCGTCTCGCCGATCCGATCGGCCGCCATCCACTTTTAATTGAAATTCTTTCCGAGCGGGCGCGAACTATTCGGTAGTAAGCCCATGACGAGGATTTCCCATGGCAAAGCAGGTATTTCGCGCCACTCTCCGACGCGAAGGTGGAAAGGGCTCCTGGGTTACGTTGACCGTGCCTTTTCGAGTCGAGGAGGTGTTTGGCTCAAAATCGCGCGTGCCGGTGAAAGGCACCATCAACAGCGTGCCGTTCCGCAATTCGCTCATGCCCAACGGCGATGGGACGCACTATCTCGTGGTCAATGGATCGTTGCGCCGTCGCAGGCGTCGAAGTCGGCGACATGGTGGATGTCGTCATGCAAGTGGACGCGGCGCCGCGAAACGTCGAAGTGCCAAATGAATTGGCCGAAGCAATCGATCGCGACGCGGATGCCAAGAATTATTTCGAGCGGTTGCCGCCATCGCACCGGCATCAATATGTCGAGTTTGTGACCGAGGCTCGGAAACCCGAAACGCGCGCCAAACGAGTCGAGCAGACCGTGGCGAAGTTGGCCGAAGAGAGCCAGAAGCAAAAACAGGGATAATAATTTCAGAATTGAGTTGCCAGTTCGTAGCACTGTTCGGCGTCGATCAATAGATCGTTGCGTTCGAACAGTCGGGCGATGGCGGCCTTGTGAATTTTCATCTTGGTTTCGCCGACGCCGATGGCGCCGTACCCGATGACGCCGTCGCGTTCCTTGGCTTTGTCGCCCATTTCAACGCCTTCAATTCCCAGCGGCGGAACCGCGTTCAGGTCGATCGCCACGCGAAGGGTGGGGCACTCGGATCGCGCAGGATTTCGGCAGCAACACCGCGCCGCGGCGCCCGCGGCGACCACGAGCGTTCGGCCCGCCAATGCCTTGGCCAAGGCATCCGGCGAGCCCGTGGCCGTCGGCTGGACGTTTGCGTTCGCCACTTGCGCCCGAATCGCTTGGCACACCGCCTCGGCCCGAGCCGCCTGCCGGGAGCCGACTACGACTTCCGATCCCTGGCGAGCCAGCAAGCGAGCCACGCGCTGTCCGACCGGGCCGGTGCCGCCCAGCACGAGTACAGGCGCTCCGTTCAATTCGAGATGGCGGGCGGCAGCACGAACCGCCGCGGCCGCCGTGGTGTTCGCCCCGTTTGAATCGAGCATCACCGAAACTTGCAAACCCCACTTCGGCAGGAGATGGTTCCTTACTTCCGCCAGAATCGCTTCACCGGATGCGACGTCGCTGCCGCCGACAAAAATGGCGGTACGGTGCAGATCCTTGGGGCCACGAGTGAATATCGCCCCGTGAACCAGCGGCATGACCTGATCGGGTTTGACGCCGCCATAGGCGAATAGATGATCGCAGCCCGAGTCAACCGCCACCACGCGATCGAATGAACTCGACTGCGGATCGCTATCCAACAGGATCAGGATTTTCGGTTTGTCGCTCATTGGATCAGAGGTCAGAGAGCAGAAATCAGAGAGCAGAAGTCAGAGAGCAGAAGTCAGAGAGCAGAAGTCAGAGAGCAGAAGTCAGAGGACAGGTTCAGGGGTGAGCCACAGAGACTGATCTCTCACCTCTGACTTCTGACCTCTGACCTCTGACTTCCGATTTCTCAACCTTTCCCAGGCGAAAATGGGTGCTTGACGGTGTCCTTCTTGGCGATGATTTCCTGAATCTTTGGCTCGCCGGCCATGGCGCGTTTAATTGCCAATTTGGTGGCGTCATAGTTGTACTGGAAAATCTTCTTGTCATCCTTGGCTTGCCAGTGGATGAACACGCCGCAAACGATCACGAGGTTGTCGGCCTCGCTGGCGGGGATCGTGCCGTCGGCGACGCAGTCGGTCACCGCGCGGGCGACGGCGTCTTGGGCCGGTCCGAACATCTGCACGGCTTGCGTGGCGCCCTTGATCGTCACTTTGGTGATGAGCACCGTGGCGGGCTTGCAAATCAAGTTGGGGGTCAGCACCGCCAGCAGGTTCGAATGACCCTGTTTTTGGTCGGCCAGGGCGTTCGCGAACGCGGCGCCCACGTGGCCGTTCTTGTCGCCGATCAGCAGGTCGATGTGGGCGATTTCATTGCCTTCGCCTGCCAGCGCTTCACCAATGTACATGGACATCTGCGATTCTCCTGGGTAGGGGTTGAACTTTCAGGATGCCGGAGATGATAGCAACCCTATCAGGAAGAGCAACCAAATAGTGGCAAATGAATACGCACGGCGAACGCGGGCGGCCGAAAAACCGGCCGCCCGGTTCCGCCGTGCGACAATCAGATTCCGACGACGGTATCGGCATGGCGTGGCGCCGACGGTCGCGGCCGCGCCGCTTCCGCCTGCATCAACGTCGCCGACAGCATGCGTGCGATTTCCGCCGCGCCCTGGTCCGGCCGCGAGGCAGTCCCTACGAGATTTGCCTGGGCGCGACGCACCCAGCCAACGACCTCGGGAATGCCCTCGCCCCTTCGCAACGCCAACCGCACGATCGGGCGAAGCCGCTCTTCGAGCTGAGATTGGGCGAGATCGCTTCCATCACGATGCAGGAATGCCGCCAGATTGCGCAACCGCTCTGATCCAGACCCCAAGTGAACAGCTTGGTCAAACATAATTCATCCTTTCAACGGCAAGAGATTCAAATTCTACGGCGCGTCAACGGTTGAATTCGTAATCCACGATTTCAGAAGGAAGCCCCCACCAGTCAATGACTTGAGCGTAAATGGTCCCGCAGGCATTGGGATCCTCAATCGTCACAGTTTCGCAAAATGAGCCGTCCGGATTCACAACGATGTTGAGTTGAAATTGCTGGACCGAGCTGGTGAGATGCACGACAAGTCCACCAGGCGACTCGTCTGACACGGTTCCTGAGATCTTAAACATATTCTCTCCGACTTGCTCGACGATAAGGCCGCATATGACCGGTGGGGCGCTTGTCAAGGTAACCGACGCGGTGTTCGAACCGTGACCCGCCGAGTCGGTGGTATGGGCCGTGACGACGCCGAGGCTGTTCGCTTGCGTCGTTAAAGTGAAATTGCCATTACTGTCGGTTGTCACATTGTGATTTCCAATCACACCGCTAAGCGCGACAGTCAAGCCAGCCGGGTGTTCGTCGTACACAGTCCCGAAGAGCGTCACGGTTCGTTGACTGCCGTAGCTGACGGATAACGTCACGAAGGGGGCTTGGTCGCCAATAATGGGGGGTATCGCCACGGCCAATTGGCCAGAGAGCAGCCCTTCGAGATCGCTGGCCTGCGCTAGGACCGCGGCAGTAAGACTTGAATACGGCCGGACGAACACGAATCTTCCAGCTACATCGGTTGTGACCGACCCCCCCACCGAACCGGATATTTGTATGGTGACTTGGGCCGGCACCTCGTCCTGAACTTGTCCGGACACGATTAAGTTGCCCGCGACGATCTCAGTCGACATGTAAGAGATCACTGGGGCTGCTGGAAGTTCGCGAGCTTCGAGTATTTCCAACGACAAGCGAGATCGGCGGCCGGGAATTCGACCGACGGGGACACCAGAAGCATTTCGAGCGCGACCTTTTAACCAAAACATGAATCACCTCAGACATCGTTGGGGGAAAGAGCACTGTCCAAGGCTGGACAGTTCGGCGAGCGATTACCATTCGCCGCGTCCTAGAAATCGAAATTGGTTCGGAAAATGGACATCCAAAATCGAAAAACTGGCAAGAATTTGGTTGAATCGAAATGGAAGCTGCAAGCCGGGCCGGCCACAGGGAAGACGTGCCGGCACCGCCGGCCATTTATGACCGGTTTAGTTGCGCCGGTTTGAATGATTGTCGGGGTCGTGTAACAGCTTTAGGGGACCCGTTCCGGCAGCGGGTCAACGAGGCCTTCGAGATTGCCACCATTTTGACCGCCCTGCGACTTTTGAACGAGAGCAAGGAATTCCGGATCCGCCAAAAGCGGCTTGAAATTGCGGTTTTGAGTGAGCGGTTTGAGATCACGGCCCAAGTCGCAGGCGCGGCGTAGGTGTTCGAGCACCGCTGCCTGTTCGGCGCCGCCCTTGGAGTGAGCCATGTGGATGATCGCTGCAAAATAAGACGACTTTGACGTGATGAACCCTAGTCCGATGGCCTGGTCAATATCTTTGATTGCTCGCTCCAGAAAAGCCGCGTTCTTTCGCGAGTTCTGATACTGGTAATACTCCAACTCGGCGCGATTGAAATACGCAGGGCCAAAATTGGGGTCGAGATACAGACATCTCTTCAGGTCATCGTGAATGGCCTCGATTTTCGTGGCCATTCCACCGCCGCCGAGAGACTTATACCGGCAGTAGGCTCGATTGTTGAATAATGCCGGCGACGACACTTGAAATTTCATTTCGGCGATATCGGCATGGGCAATTGCGGCGTCTGCAGCGCCACGAAGCCCATAAACGTAGGCCAACAGCGCGTGAATATCTCCACCCGGTGCTTGTTCCCAAACTGCAGAGAAATCGTAAACCGCGTATTCATACTGCTTCAACCGCAGCCGGATCCTTCCTCGCAAAAACCGCGCGTCAACGTTGTCCTTGTCACTGTTCAATATCTCATCAAGTTCATCCCGGGCCTGCTCCAGCTTCCCCTTGACGGCGAGTCGCCGAGCGTGTTCGACGGCTCGCACCTTGTATGGCGGTCGGGTGACGAGCGAATAAGTCGGATAGGATGCGCCTGCTACGGCGATGCATCCGCCCAGCGCGAAGAGCTTGAAATGGTTTCGCAGCGTCCTGACCCAGCGGTGGCCAAGCCCCTGGATTCGTTGCAATTCGCGCCGGATATCGCGGGCCGATTCCGGGCGGCCGGCCGGTTCAAACGAAAGGCAGCGCATGACCAGGCGATCGACGGCCGGGTCGATCGCTGAGTCATGTTGGCGTGGCGACGCGCTTCCGGCGCGCTGCCGGTCGAGCAACCGCCGCGCTAACTCGGCGCTTTTCTCGTTCGAATTCGAGGCGTCACTCGAATCCGGGAGGCAGAACGGATGTATGCCGGTCAGGATTTCGTAAACAATTACGCCAAAGGAAAACAGGTCGGCGCGCTCGGTGCATTCCTTGGCATTTTCCTTCGAAAGGCCGCCTTCGATCTGTTCCGGGGCCATGTAATAGAGCGTGCCCGCCACGCCGGGCTGCTCGTCGTCCGAACTCTCAGCCAGGTTGAAATCGAGAATAATCGGGTGGCCATTCCAGGATAGGAGCACATTGCTCGGCTTCAAATCGCGATGGAGGATCTTTCTGGAATGCAGATACTCCAGTCCTTCGGCGACTTCGCTCGCCAATCTCAGGACGGCGGGCAAATACTCGCTGCCGGTGAACGGTCCGTCGCGTTGCGGGTCGCCGACGGGCGGATCGTCTGGTTGCCGATTTCGGCGGGCGGCGCGAAGCACCAAGCCGCGGCCTCGCGCGACGGCGCCGTGATGGGGAAACGCGACATCGAGCAAATCAACCAGGGTTGAGTTGCCGACATAGGGCATGACCAAAACCGACCAGAAGCCGCCAACGACGCGTGCGTCGCGGATCGCCGCCACATTCGGATGGTTGAATTGGCCCAGGAGCCGCGATTCCTTGAAGTTGCCCGGCGCGACTTTCACGACCAGGTGCTGACTGGTGAGCAGGTGAACGGCATGGAAAACACGGGCAAAGCCGCCGCGTCCCAGTTGCCGCAGTAGGCGATAATCGCCGAGCAACGCGCCGGCTTCCGGCCACGCGGTCGGAACCGCCGCGAGTTCCCCCGAAAGCCCCTGCAGGTCGCGGTGGACCTCGATCATCTTGCGTACCGATGATCGGTGTTCGGGGAACCGGGCACAAAACGCGTCGAGATCGATGTCCATGCCCTGTTTCAATTTCAGGGTGTATTCCTCGTAGGCGAGGTCCAGAAGCATGGACTTTTCGAGTCCAAGCCGCGGAAACTGGTCCAGCGCCGCGAGCGTATCCGGCTCGCGTCCTTCCGACGATGAGGCGAGCACCGAGCGAAGCGTTTCCGAATCGTCGACCGAGGCGCCTGTTGATAGTGCATTTGCAGCATCAGCCATCATCGCGGGTCTCCGAGAGCTTCTGCAGTTGTCGTCGCACCGTCCGCGGGTGTAGACCCAACTTTTCGCCGATTTCTTCAGGTTTGTAGCCCAATCGTTTCAGCGACAGGATTGCGCGAACCATCGGCGGTTGATCGCGCAGCAGTCGTTCCCACTGATCTTCCGCCATGGTGATCTTGCTGGCGGTGCACTGGGATGGGTCGCCGAGTGCATGTCCATCCAGCGGGCGTTCACGCAGCAGTTGCCGCTTGGCGGTGCAGGCCTGACGCCGGAATTGATCGACCGTCTTGTTTTGCGCAACATGACCAAGAAAACCAATCAATTCGGCGGGAGTTCGAAACTCGAATTCATCTCTCGAAGTCGCAAAAAAGGAAGCCCAGACCGATTGAGCAACGTCCGCGGAATCGAGGCGGCGCCGCAGCGCCGGATGAAGGCGCCTGCGAATGACCCGAATGACGTGATGGGAGTACTGGTCGTAAAGCTGCTGAGCGGCGGATTCGTCGCCGGATCGGACCTGCGCCAGCAGTCGCTGAAATTGGCTTTGGGCGTCGGACATAGGTTTCCGCCACGGCATACGGGGCCGGGCCTCAAATCGCGGCGACCGCGACCGCTTTTTCAATTGTCACCATTCTGAATACATCGCGTTGCAGCCGACTTCAAGGGAATTCCCCGCCTGATGCTCTTGAGACTGGTTTGTTCATGTCGCGTCGCGATGGACCGATTCGGGTGAAAACGCCGGCAGGCAAACCGCGATATACTCAGTGCCCTCGGGGCCGGGGGTGCTGTACTGAACCCATTCCCCGCGCACGACAATCACGGCTTGGCCGCCTCGCACCTCGAGTACGCGGCCGGCCGAGCGAACGTGCAGCATGCCGCGCAAGACCAACGTGTATTCATCGAATTTGGGAGTTTGCCCCGGTTCGACCCAGCCGGAGGGGCTTCGCATGTGCGCGATGCTCAGTGCGTCCGTGCCCGAGTTCACCCGACCCACGTACTCATCGATCAATTTCGGCTTGTTGCCTGCCGCCGTGATGCGCGTCGGCGCGGCGATCAGTCGAGGCATGCGTGCTCCTCATTTGTCGTTCAGTGATGGGGCAATGAGTTGACGGCTGAAAGAATGTCGCTGATGTTAAAGATCCGCCGAGCCTTTTGCTGATCCGGATCGAGCACGGCATACGCAATACCGGACGCCTGGCTAGTCCGCAGCAGTTCGAGCATGGCGGCACGCTGGGGACGAAGACGCGCCATTCCGGGCCGAGTCCGGTGGCAGCCGCGTAGGTGCTGGCCGCTTCCCGGCTGAGAAAAAGCGCGAATGCTCGTTCTCCAGTCTCGATTTGCCAAGTTGCGCAGTCGGCTTGGCCGTCCCGAGCCCGAAACAAGATAAATGGTTCAATTTCGTCGCGAAGCGTGGCTGGCGGTTCCGCCATGGCATCCTCATTGAGGCACTGGACGCCACGAATTGTAACAATTCACGGCCCCCCAAAGCTCTTGTCGTCAGCATACGGCGCAGGGCGTGAAATAACTGCCGTGCCGGTTTTAACGCATGGCAGTTGGGAAACCAGCGGCTTTGCCGCTGCAATATTCAATCAAAGTCAGGCCTGTAGGCGGAACAGTTTCAAATCTCGTCGGCTGCTGCCGAACAGGCCGGTTGCAAAGGTCGAAAAGAAGAAATCGATTTTTCCGATTTGCTTTTCAAAAACGGTGAGCTACAGATTGGTTGTCCCGACGTTCGTAGCAACTGGTGACTGGGCGACGCCAAGGGCTTCGATGTCGGGACCTTTCTTATTCATCGACGCGACGCCGGTTGGGACGATTCCTGTTCCAACCGGCGTCTACGATTTTAGACGGGCGCCGCCACGCTGCCGCGGATGAAGCCGCTGTCGGCGGGGGCCGAATAGCGAACATCGAGTTCGGGCGTCTCAATTCGCTGGCCGCGCTTTTGATGGCTGGTCATCAGAAAATCTAAAACACCGCTCGTCAGCAGGGTTCGCTCGACCGGGTAGGGCGCCCGTCCGGTTTCCAAGAGCTTTTCGATGTTCATCACCAGGGCGTCGAAATACTTCGCGCCGGGTGGCGGCGGGAGGTGCATAAGGCAGGACGCCGGCTTCGATTCTCCTTTGATCTTCGCCGCGAAGACAAAATCCTGGATGTGTCCGTTTAAGAGCAGCACCGTACCGCGAAATCCATCGCGAAATTCGATTAGGAACGCGGTCGCGGGGGATTGCGGCATGCCCTGAACGGCGTAGCCGCCCACATTTCGGCGGACATCGCCTGGGCAGACCGACTCGCTGCGCCCGAACGCCGCCTCGAGCAGATCCCAACTCCAGTGCCCCATGTCCGCTGCTTTCCAGACATCTCGGCCGGTCAGGCAGGTGACGGCCTTGACTCCGGTCTCGCCGCCCTTGCGTCGTTCGACCATGCATTGCAGCGTCTCGAGCGCGTGAAAGCCATAGACCTCGATCGGGCCGTACGCAGCGACCAAGGCGTCCTCGATCGGCGAATTGAGCGGCAGTTCCAATTCCGGACGACGCCAGGTCACCGGCAGGCTCGAACCCGCCATCAGCGGAAATTTTAGCTCGTGCGACCAAGCAACCATCTGTCTGGCTCTTTCCCAGCTGTATGAGAGGTGTTTGTCAGAAAAAACCGGCACGCTGCGTCCGGATTTGCGAAACGCCTCGACGATTTTCTGAAACATTTCGAAACGCGGGTAAAGGATCTGTCCCTTTTCGTTTCGCGGGTAGTTGCCATGCTCGCCGATCAGCAGCACGCCATCGACGGCCAGTTTGTCGCCTTCGAGCAGGACCTCCGTGGCGTCGCGCGTCCAGCGAAAGCCAAACGAGCGCGCGAGATCCCGCGACAAGTCGTTCTCCGGAGTCTGCTCGACCGAGACGCCATGCACCGCGAACGAGGGCACGTGAAACGCGCCATTTTTCGTGTAGCCGTCAAGGAATCGGCCCGCGATATGAAACGAATGCGACATCGGCCGGTAAACCGTCGTCATCACGGCGAGCGGCTTGCGGCCGTTGGTCGAGGGTTTCGGCGGACGGGTGCGAAAATGCGACGCGGAGACTGGCTGCTCGGCCAGACCAGGCGTCGCGGTGGCGCCGGCCACGGTCAGGGCCGCCGCATTGGCTAGAAATTTCCGCCGCGACAAACGAAGTTCGCGATCGTTCATAAGTGGATCTTCGCGTGAGAAAACATTTCGGCAGGCAAAAACATTCTAACCGGCGACGCGGCCGATCGCAATCGCTTCAAACGCGGATTGGTCACGATTTCTTGCCAAATCTGTCCCAATTCGCTTCGAAAAAGCATAATATTGATGGTGGTCGAATCTCGAACGGGAATTGGCAAACTTCGGCGCAGGCGTTGCTAATTGAATCCGAACCGCAGATTGATGCATCAAATTGAGACAAGGGAGGGAGCGTTTTCCATGAGAAACCTGATTCTGAGTCTGGTGTTGGGCTTGGGAGCAATCGGGATTGTCGGCGCTACACCTTCGAGCGCCAAGGCTTTTTGGATTATGACCGCACGCGGTCCGGTGAACGTGAATTTGAACCAGTTTGGCGCGCACGGGGCATTCACGACTTCCGGTATGCCGATCTATCGGCCGATTGTCACGCCATGGGGGGTTTCGTCCAATTACTTCTACCCGGCGAGCTACCACTTCGCCTATGGCCCCAGCACCGTGTCGTCGATTTACCGTTCGCCGAGCATGATGACCTACAGCTACAACGCTTGGTACGGCTACTTGCTCAGTGTGACTTCACCGGCCTATTTCGGCTATAGCTACAGCCCATACGCCGGATTGCGTCGATATGCCGTGCCGTCGGTCAGCTATACGTTGCCGGCTCGCTATTACTCGGGCTACCTCGGCTACTAAGCCTGACGCAAACTGTTCAAAAATGCAACAGCCGCGGTCGATTGACTGCGGCTGTTACATTCTCTCGTTTCAAACAATCAAACGGTGCTCGGCGATGCCGTTGTGGACTCGACCGGCTTGTTAGCGTTGAGCATCATCCAAAAAACGACTGCCAGCAAATAGACGCCGCCATAAATGATGAAGTTGAGGTGCCAACCGGTACGCTCCGCGTCGAGCAAAACCGGTCGCAGATTCGTGGTGTTCTTCAGGATCTGCTCCGTGACGCCCTGGTGAGCGGCGGCCGCTTGAATGTGCCATTTCACAATGAAGCCACTGAGGAGCGTGGTCAGCGCGCCGCCGAAATTGCCGACGGTATTCATGATGGCGGAAACAATCGCCGAATAACGCTTGCCCACGTCCTGGCACGCGGACCAGGCCGACGCCATGGTCATGTCGTTGAGAAGCCCGGCCACAGCGATTGTCAGCGCGAAGAGCCACGCCAGCTCGGCCCGGGTCGGAATCAGCACCAACAGCAGCATGCAAAGGCCGCAAAGACCATGGCCGAAGATGCCGCAAATTCGGCGACCCCATTTGCGATCCGCGGTGCGGCGAACGTACCAGTCGGTTGCGATCCCGCCGAAAAAACAACCAAACATGCCCAAAAGCAGCGGCCCGCCCTTGTAGATCGAACCGATGAGCGAGTTCTTTTCGACGTCGAAATGATCCTGGAGAAATCCGGGCAGGTAGTTCATGCTGAAGTACCAGCCGTAGTTCGTGCAGATGTACATCAGACAGATGCCCAGACGTTTCGGTTTCTTAAGATTCTTCCCCAGGGCACGCCGGTATGGACCTGCTCCGGTCCGTGGTCGGACGCGATCAACTCGCGCTCGGCATCGTTCACTTCTGGTTTCTCCTCGGGCCGATTTCGGAACCAGATTGCAAACGCCACGCACCACATCACGCCGAGCAAACCAAACAGCAGAAACACCGCCCGCCAGTGCACGCCGAATCGAGTGAGCAGGACCGTCATGATCAACGGCGTCAGCCCGCCCATGAAGCGGGCCGTCATCCAGACCACTCCGCTGGCCCTGCCGCGCTCGTGCAGCGGAAACCAGTTGTAAATTGCCCGGGCGATATTGGGATAGGCGCCGGCCTCACCCATGCCAAACAGAAAGCGGACAGCGACCAGCGCGGTCAAACCGTAAATCGTAAATGCCGGCAGCTTGGAGCCGAAAATGCTCACGCCGCTGATCTCGCCGACCAAGCCCGTGACCGCGATGAAAAACGACCACCACAGGACAATGCGAATGAGCGTCTTTCGTGGGCCAAACACGTCGCCCAGCCATCCCGTTGGGATTTCGAACAGCGCGTAGGAAAACTGGAACGCGGTCAAGGCGAGGGTCAAATCCTCGAGCGTCGCCAAACCCAGCGCGCTGCGAACGTTGTCCTGCACATTGGGAAATGCGGCCCGATCGAGATAGGTGATCATCGAAAGCGCGGCGACGAACGCGAGCACGACATAACGAACGCGCGTGGGATTTTTCAATTGGGACATGATCAAACTGCCCGCTTGGAGAGAAAGTTACAAGGTGAAGAATGCGAATCGGCGCGCGCAATAGCAAGTGCAAAATGAGGTGCAAAGCGGGGTTCAGGGCTTCTTGGGTTTGCTCTGGTCGCCGTTCGGATGGTTGCGCAAGGCGGGAGGTCGCGTCTTGACGAGTTCCAGTTCGGGCTCTTTGGCCGGCTGCCCTTTGATGGGAACCGTGGCGACCTTGACTCGAATTGAGAAGAAGACATCGCCGACACAATTGACATCGCCCTGGAAGAGGACGACATTTGGCTTTTTCGGATCGCCGATGATGATTTTGCGCTGGCCTTGCAAGACGATGCCGTCAACGGCGACCTCGCCGGGGTAGAGCATCTGGGGCCGGCTGCGGCGAGTCGCGCCGTTCATGGTGACGACGCTCTGCACGACCAGAATCTTGCTGGTATCGTTGCGATACCCGACGAGCCCGGCCGCGCGTGCCGCCGAGTCAACGGCGCCACTCGCGATCAGCGTCAACCCGATCGTAAGGGCGAGTCGATATTCGCGGATGACTCGGAACATGGCTATTGGGCCTCGGTCGGGGCGAGACGCCTCGGACTCGGAGGGCTACGTAAATCAGAGACGCAGCGGACCGAAAAACTTGCGCGGCCCGCCAAAAACTCTTCCTGCTCACAAGTCTAGCGTAACTTCCTGCTCATCGTTCAACAATCAATTTCAGCTCGCGGCATTGCTGTTTCATTCGAATCCAGGCGATTGTTATGGTGCGCCACAAAATGACCTTGTTTTTCAACTTGGCGCTTTGCGCAATTCGGTCACAAGATGCTTATTGGCATAGACTTATGATCACCGCTGTCGCGGCGGAATGGCAGACGTTGGGGCGCGCCGCGACTCGAAAACGCCGCAACCGCGTTTAGGCCACGGCCTTGCGTTCGGAAGCTTTGCGCCGCATGGCGTCCTCGAACGATCTTGTCTTTTCGGCGGCGAATTCGATTGCCGATCCCTCCCATGCTGCCAAATCCGCCGGATAGCCGCGCGGACGCCCACTTCGCTCAAGTGCTCCAGCAGGGCGCCTATTCCGCATATTCCTTGAGCTGCTAACTTGGCGTCGTAGTCGTGAAGACGCCGTTGTAGTTCCTCGCCATGTGCCGGCAGACTGTGCCGTTCGGCGGCTGCAGTCGGTTTGGCTTGCTTGCTCGATGCGGGCTCGGGCATTTTGATCGTCGCGGCCTTTTCGGGTAGGGCGAAATCCGGCAGCCTCGGCATGCTGGTGATTTTCTTCTTTGCCGGATCGTAATCGCACCAGTTCGATGGCAAGCGATAAAGATATCGCCCGATGCCGAACTTCACTGCGGCCCGCTTGAGTGAGTCGCTGAAGGCGGCCTTGGTGCGGTCGCCGCCATCCGGCTGCTCGCTGGGCGAGCCGACATCCATCTTGGTGATCCATTCGCCGCCCAGCCGCAATCGCAGCTTGCAGATGACCGAGCCATCCTCCAATCGGGTGTACTCGTCCTGCCATCCTTCGACGCCCAAGACATTGTCAAGCCGGTCTTGAATGACGCGTGCATCGACATAGGCCAGCGCCATGGCTCGGTTTCCTTTCACGACTTGCGGCTTAAACTTGATCTCATCGAGCTCGAAAGGCGCTGCCAGCGCGTCGGTAATCGATTGCACTTGGCTCATTTTCTTGTCCGCTGTGGCTTTCATGGTTGCATCCTCAATAAAGCTAGGCGCTCTTGATGGAGTTAGTGTACTAAAGTCGATATCTGAATTCCAGCTCAGATGACGTTGTCAAGGAATACGGCCAAACGGGCGTGGAAGCGATTGCGAAATGCGTGACCCACTCAGCGCTTCTGAAGATCGGCGACGCGCCGGGACAAAACGGTCGATGCAGGTGTGCGGTTTCGTAGCGCCGCCGTTGCGCGTGCCCCTCGGCGTTGGTCGGTTCAGCGCGTCCAACCTCAATTTGCCATGGCAAATCAAGCAATTGGCGGGTTTCCCGCATGGCTCCGTCGATCATCGATGAACTTGTGGTGCGGTTTTTGCAATGACGGCAGTCCGGTGATTGCAACGAATGAGGGCGCCAGAAATCTCGCTGGCAAGAGTCTGCGCGGTGCCCGTGCTCATGTTCGTAGGCTTCCCCCAAGGCAGTTTTCGCAATTGCATCGTCAGAATCACTGGAAATGCGTGCGCACTCGAATTAGTCGACCAAAACCGATCAATGCCTTCGAATCGATCAGGGATCGACTCGAATGCCGATCCGATGACCCGAAAGGAAAGCTACGATGGCTGCTTCACTTCACCTCAATGCGACGACAAAACTCGCGAAGCGAATTCACCGAAGAATTGACCGAGACATATTCCGTCCCGGCGTGAAACGGCTCGAGGATCGGGTTACGCCCGCCACCTTTTACGTTGACGATTACTACCGCATCACGACCAACGTTGCGCCGACCTATCTTTCGCCTGGCGACATCGTGACCTGGGACTTTGGCCAGGCGGATCAGGTGGCGGGGTTGACCTACGGCACCAATGCGTTTCTCAAGGTTCGTGACGCCGCGGCCGCCGCCGCATCCGGCGACACCATTCTGGTGGCGGCCGGCCACTACACCGAGCTTGGTCCGACCGTCATCTCAGGCGGAAAATCGCTGACAATTATCGGCGCGGGCGTTTCGCGGACTGTGCTTTACGCCGGATTCAATACCAGCAGTTCGGGCGATGCCCGCGCTTGGTTTCAAGTCCTCAGTGGTTCGTCGCTCAACATGAGCCAACTGACCATGACCGGGTATTATCACTGGATCAGCGAGGGCATTCGCTATTCGACCGGCGCCGTTGGCGGCACGGTTCAAAGCGTCGGCTTTCAGTACATCCGCCCGCCATGGTCCACCTACGATGGCATCGGCGTCGAAGTGATGTCCGGCAATGTCGATGTGCTGAGTTGCGGCTTTTACGTCATGGGGCGCATGGGCGCACAATATCTGAACGCCGGCACGACCGGGCACTTCTTGGGGAACACTTACACCGGCAAAGGGTGGGGCAATTGGGTCGATTATGGCGTCGAGATCGGCGACGGCGCATCCGTGTTGGTCTCCGGCAACAGGATTCAGAATTGCCGTGGCCTGGCCTATTCTGGACTCGAATCAGCCGGCATACTCGTCAATACATTGCTCGCGCCAGGAACGTCGGCGACGATATTGAGCAATCAAGTCAGCAACAACTTGAATGGAATCGTTGTTGGCAGCCACAAGGGAGACAACGATTCGAGCACTGTCGTTGCCAATTCCAACAACATTACGGGGAACTATTACTTCGGCATGGTGGTGACCTCGAAATCGGCGATGGTCGACGCCACCAACAACTGGTGGGGTTCGCCGCTCGGTCCGCATTCGCATTCAAATCCGGGCGGGTGGGGCAACGCAGTCACCGACTATGTTGATTTCGAGCCATTCCTCACCCACGTGGCGGCCGTGTTGCCGGTCGCAACCGTAGACGAATACCTGTCCAACACCAGCGGATTCATCGTGGTTGGCGGCGGCGGCGATACCGGCTCGCCCACCATCAAAGTCCTGCGTCCGGATGGATCGCTCGTTTACTCCGTTGATGCCTTTGCCGATTCGAATGGCCAGTATCTCAATTACCCACTTTCCGTCGCCGTCGGCGACGTGACGGGCGACGGGATCCCGGACGTGGTCGCCGCGGAGGGTCCCGGCGGTCTCGCGCAGGTGCGAGTGCTCGACGGCGTCACCCACGCAATCGTACGCCGATTTACCGCGCCGTATTATTCCACCGGCGCCAGCGTAGCGATTGGCGACATCAATGCCGACGGCGTCGGCGACATCATCATCGGTTCGGGTCCGAACGTGACGCCGTGGGTCGCCGTCTACAGCGGCAAGACCGGCGGATTGCTGCGCGGGTTCCAGGCCTTTAAGAACTGGTTAAATCGCGGCGGTGTGAACGTGGCGGCCGGCGATTTTAACCACGATGGATTCGACGATATCGTCATCGGCCAGGGCGAAGGGAACTACTCGGATGTCCGGGTTGTCAGCGGCTCGTCGATCTACACGGAATTGCTCTCATTCCGCGCTTATGACAGTTCCTTCCTCGGCGGCGTGCATGTCGCCACCGGCGATTTCAATGGCGATGGCACGCCCGACATACTGACCGCCGGCGGCGAGGGGCCGCCGCAGGTGGTTAAAGCATTTAGCGGCGCCAGTTTGACCTCGCTGTTTACACTCGACCCCGGCTATCCAGCCGGCTTCTTGGGCGGAGTGCGCGTCGCGGCGAACGACCTGAGCGGCGACGGCGTGCCCGACATCGTCACTGGCCCCGGTCCCGGCTTTGAGCCGCTCGTGAAATTGTTCAACGGCACGGACCGGTCGGAAATCACAAGCTTTTTGGCTTTTGATTCAAGCCTTCTCGGCGGCATTTCGGTAGGAGCCGTCTGACGGTCGTTGAGCCGCGTTCATGTGCTGAACGGCCACGAGACCGTGCCAGCAGACTAACCCCAGCGCGGATTCAGAAAAACGGAATTACACATGCCGAGAGAGCGCAAATTAACGGTGGCGTGTCACGCCGATTTGGCGACACATGGCGTTCAGGGGACAGGTCGAGCATTTTGGCAACGTTCCGGTGCAAACGTGTTTTCCAAATGGAACGAGCAGGGCGTTAATTTCGATCCAGAATTCCGTTGGCAACATCCGGGCCAGTCGAGCCATTGTTTTTTCAGGGGTCGATTCGCGAACGATTCCCCAGCGGTTGGTCACACGGTGAACGTGGATATCGACGCCGATGGCGGGTTCGCCGCAGGCGATGCCAAGAACGAGATTAGCGCATTTGGGACCGACGCCACGGAATGACCTCAGGCTGTCGGCGTCGCAGGGGACAACGCCGCCGAACTTCTCCACGGCGATTCGCGCGATGTCGCGGATTTGGCGGGCTTTCGCTTCGTGAAAGGTGCATTCGTGGATCAATCGATCGATCTCTTCGGCGCTGATTCGGCTCATCTCAGCCGGCGTCGCGGCCTGCGCAAACAGCCGCCGGGCCACCGGGACGGTCGTCTCATCGCGAGTGCGAATCGAAATGATGCAGGCGACCAGCATCTGGAAGACGGAGCGATGACCCTCGTCCGCGAGTTGAAACATCGCCGCCTTGGGCAACGGTCGGACGGCTTCGCGCAAGAGTTCGACGGCACGACGAATGTCGAACGGCCGTTTGCCGCCCCGCTTTCTCCGCTCCCGCGGCTGGATCGACATGGTCACTGCCCCGGCTGCGGGCGACGCGTCTAAGCTCGCGTATCCATCAGGCGATTCAGAATGGGAATGTGCGCCTGGGCTTGCGGCAGGAGCCGGATTCGAATCATGGTTCGGAATTCGTCCGAGATGTTCGGATCTCCCAGCACTTTTTCGTACCACTGCACGCCGCTTTCCTCGCCTTCCCGCAACGCGTGCAATGCAGCGAAGTCGCCGACGAGCTGCGATGCGCCGATCAGGGCTTCGACAAATCGGCCCCAGATGCCGGAGTCGATATCGTCGTCGTCGCGGACGCGGGCGATTTGCTGCCGCAGGATATTGACGGCGTTGTGATGTTCGGCGCGAATCAATTTCAACTCATCGCGGCCATGCGGGCCGTCGAACTTGTCCAAAACCTGACCGTATGTCTCGACGGCAGCTAATTCGCCCCGAAGAAACCCGTTGAGTAATTCGAATTCGTAATTGGGCATCATCGATTCACCTCCGGAAAGGGGCGAATTCCGGATCGCACACTCGTGCACGAATGAAACGCAAAGGGCGCGCCCAACGGCCGCAAATCGGCGAATGGCGAGCCCGGCATCCGTTTTGCATTCTGGCTCGGCTCAAAGCCGCGCCGGCATTTGCACGCCGGCTTCATCGGTCCGACCAGTCAATCCTTTTTGGGAAAAAAGATGAAAGCCTCACTCCAACGGCGGTTGGGAAATGCCCGCTGGGGCCTAGTTGCCCCGTTGCTCGGTTTGCCATTGCCGATCGTGCTGATTGCATTCCTGTTCGTTGGCGGCTGCGGCGGTTGCCGCCAATGATTGTCGCAGCAATCGTTTTGGTCGGCCGCTGGATCATTTCCGGGTGGCCGACCGTTCACGTTTGCTGACATGCCGGCGTTCCGCTTCCTCGATTGAATGCGATTCCGTGAGTTTCGAATCGCGCTTGATCAAGTCCGCCAGCCGCTTATAGTACTTGTGTAGCGCGGCCACCTCATCCTCGCTGAGATCCTCGACATTCACGAGCCGATTGCTGGCCCCCTCCATCGCCGCCACAATCTCATTTAGTTTGATTTGAATTGCCTTGGAATCTTTGTTCTGGGCCCGCTGAATCAGAAAAACCATCAGGAACGTGACAATCGTCGTGCCGGTGTTGATCACCAGTTGCCAGGTATCGGAGTAGTGAAAAAATGGCCCAGTCGCGATCCAAACGACGATCGTCACAACGGCCAGAACAAACGCCAGCGAACTGCCGGACCAGCGCGTGGCCGCCGCCGAAAACCGCTCCAGGGGCCCCCTCCGGTATTTCACGGGCTGCTCTCCATATGACGGAAATGGCCCGGCGGCATCCGCACGGGCCACGTTGATTCCCTCGCTTAGCTCGACTTGGAGTGCGAACGATGTCGTGCTCGGGTGCGAGCGGCCTTCTTGGCCGACGCCGAGCGCTCCGCGGCCGGTCGGGCCGCCGAGGCCTCGCCGCCCTTCTTACCACCTTTATGAGCGGGAGCGGGGTTGGTTTTCTTACCGCGGCCGGAGCCGCCTTTTTTGCCGCCGCCGGTCGTTTCGTTGACGGTCGCCCAAGCGCGACGCTTGGCCTCGCGCTTCGACACACCGCGATTCTCGTAGCCCTCGGCGATATGCTCCGCCTGTCGCTTTTGTTTGTCCGTGTATTTGCTCTTGTCGCCGCGTGCCATCGCTCGCCTCCTTTAGTTTCAAGTTTCACTTCAGCCGCGCAGTTTCCAGAGCGATATTGGGCATCGGATTGCGCGAAAACTGAGGCAGTCGATCCACCTCAAAGCCTTGAAATGCATGGGGTTTTCGGCGATTTTGCGAATTCGCGAGAATTCGTCGATCCTAACCCGCAACCGCATGCGAATTCCGCAAATGGGAAATGCAATCTCGATGCCGAAGAGGTTGACACGAGAACAGTTCGATCATTTGAATCAAAATTGAATCGAGAAGCTTGCCACAATTGATGAGTTGGAAAATGGAACCAGCGGGAGCTCGATGGCTCCCGCCGGGATGCAAGTGACAGGCACTACTGTTGCGGCGGCGCGGCCTCGCGGATGAGCGCACCGTGCTCGTCGCTGAGCACGAGAATGGAAAAGCGGCCGATCGCCGAGCGCTCCGGCGTGTTTACCGACGAGTAATCGAAGCGCCCGCGGAGGTCGGTGTACCCGTCCTTGTGGAATTTGACCTGCCCGTTCGCCTGCCGCACGTAGGTCTTGACGTAGACCTTCGACAAAGGTTTGCCGGTGACCGGGTCGGTGACCCGGATCTGGCCATAGTTCTCCATCATTTGCACGTTCATGGCATTGGCATAGTAAGGCAGCGATCGGGTCTTCCCCGCCGCGGTGATCTCGACCAAAACGTTTCGGCGGGCGAGATTCTCGGGCAGTACAAAGCTCTGTTTGTTTTGACCTTTCGGCAGTTTCACGTCCTGCGTGAAATTGGGCCGGATCGAGGAGAATTGCCCACCCGATTGCTGCACGAATGGATTCTGGCTGAATAACAGTTCGACATCCATCAGATAGTAATTGACGTGAATCGCATCGAGATTCTGCCAATTCAAATTGATCGTCTTCGCATCCATCGCGAAATCGAAATTCGGCTCGCTGGCCGCGAGTTGTGCCTGGCGCTGGTTGCGATCGTCGTTATCGGCGATTTTCATGGCCTTGCCTTCGATTTCGTCGACTTGGCTGACGATCGACACGAACGCATTCCGCCAGCGGTCCACGGGGTAGTTCGCATACTTCGTGGCGATCGTCCGAGCGCCGCGCGGATCCTCTCGGTACATGTCGAGATAGGCGGCACAGTAGTCGTACTGGAGCCGCGTCGCCACGTTGTCCGGGTTCACCGCGGCGAAAATGGCCAATGCCTCCTCGATCCGATCCTGCAGCAGCAGGTAATAACAAACCGCGAGGCGATCGCTGTCAGTCAATTGCGGCCGATAGCCGAGCAATTTCATGAATTGGTGATACTGCTCGAAGAATCGATCGTTGACGATCTGGCGTTGTTTGCCCAGCGAATGAGCGCGGGCATTGACCAGCGGCCGATACTCCAGGTGCTCGTATAGATGCCGGGCGACCGGATCGACCGTGAGCAGGCGGCATTCGATCGGCCCGCCGCATTCCGCGACGATCGAATCGGCGTGGAGCATGAATTCACGCGCGACCGGCAAGGCATTGTGCATCAGCCCATACGACCAAATCGTGTGCTGATACACATGCCGGCTCTGCAAGAGGGCCGTACAAGCGGTGAAAAAGTCGCGATCCGTCATACGGAAGGCGATCTTTTCCAGATTCAGCGCATTGACGTTTTCGCGATCGAGATAGTTCAGCACCTGCTCGGACGTGCCGAACTGGGAGATGTAATCCCACGATTCCTTGTCGAGCTTCGACGGCTTGGCGACGACGTTGAAAACGAACGGCGCCGCCGCGGCGACCAGGTTCTCGTTCTTCGCGACCTGCACCGGGAAGTGAGCGAAGCGGCCAGGTTGCGGGAAGTAGAACAAATAATCAATCGTTTGCGTGCGATACGGCTCGAGGTCAAGTTGCACACTCTTGGTCGGCTGCCCGTTGGCCACGGGAATCGAGCCGACCGGCGTCTGGATCAGGACGGTCAGCTTTTGCCGCGAGGAGGTCGGATTGGTAATCACCAACTGGCAGCCATAGGCCGTCTGCATGACAAATTCGTCGCATATGAATTTGTCGAATCGTTCGCCGTTTTCCTCGCGGAAGCGATCGCCGTTGCGATAGAAATTCTGGCTGACCAGAATCTGGACATTCTTCGCCGGAGCGCCGGCCGCGTGGACCTCCTCGTGGAACGCCACGGCGGTCGTCGCCGGCACAATCGTCAGTTTGCCATTATCAAATTTTGCTTCGAGCTTGCCGGCATTAAGCGGCAGATCGAGCACCGACAGCGCGAACATCATCTCGGTGAAATTGCGGCTCGCCTCGGCCAGATTCTGCGACAGGAACGGCCCGTCGCCGGTATGCCGGGCATAATCGAGCCAGAAACTCGCTGACCGGGATCAACCCGGCGGTCTGCTGCTGAATCAAAAGATTGTAGTAGTTGTTTTCCGCCAGTTCCTGAGTCGGATCGAGCTTGCGGTAAAGCTGAGCCGGAATCTTGGACTTCGACCGGGCATCGTCGAAGTATTCGGCCGGCGCGTCCTTGGCTTTCTCAAGTGCTTCGAGCGCGAATTGCTCCTTATCAGCTTCCTTGCCGCCTTTGCCGTCCCGTTTCTTGCTTTCCATCCGATCCATTTCGGCCTTCGCTTGCTGCGCGGCCGTTCTTGGCGCCGGACCGGCCGCCCATGCCACCCATTGGCCCATTTAAGGCCGGTGTTGCCATTTGGAATCTCTGGGCCTGTGGTTCGCGAGCTTCAATGATTTTTTCTTGTTTGATTCTTTCGTGTATGGCGAGCGCCGCGGTTTCCGGAGACAACGCATTTCCCTTGATTGCGGTTTCAAACAGCATTGCGAATCGATCGGAATTGGGTGGCATCAATCGCAGCATGTCATTGACGTGACGGGCGGTCTTCGCGGGTTCGCCGGCGATGCGCTGGGCGAGCAGGATGCGTTCAACGGTATTGAGGTGTTCGAATTGCCACGGCGTCATGTAATCGCTCAGATTGTCCTCGAGCAGCCAATGATCGAGGAAGGTCTTGTCCTTCTTGTTGGCCAGGTTAGGCCGCACCACCTGTTCGAAGAACGTGCGATCTTTCTTCGAAAGGAAAAAGTTCAACTCGTGGCAGGCATATTTCGAATAGAGCTTGCGCTTCTCCTCGTTCTTCAGCGTCGGCCAGGTGAGGATGAAGGAGAACTCGGCGAGTTTGGGATCCTTCGTTAAAGTCGAATAAAGCGAATACACTTTCGCCAGGCTGTCATACACCTCAAAGCGGCTGCCGGCGGCGTCCGCCAGGACAAATGGCTTGCCCGGCTGCAAAACGCTGATCTGCTTTTGCTGGGTGAAATGTGCCTGCGGGTTGAGGCCGTCATGCAGCCGCAAATCGACGAACTTCGCCGGAAGTTCCGGCAGCGATGTGGAGCGCGACGTTGTGTTCAGCGGATCGACCGCCACGACTTGAATCATCGACTTCGACCCGAGTTTCTTTCGCGAGACTTTGACAATCCCGTCCTTGTCGGGAATGAGATTGACGGCGACGCCGGTCGCCTCGGCGAGGAAATCGAGATCGGCGAAACCGTTGTCGGGGAGGGCGGCGCGTCCCGTTCAGCCTGGCGAGGCTCATTGGGGGCCGGCATGGCTTCGCTGGGCGGCGGCACGCCCTTGGCCTGGAACTCCCCGCCCGCCTTGGCCATCTGCTCGCCGGTTTCGGTCGAGCGGACGATCCAGGGATTCAGGAGCAGGGACGGGCGATCGAGCAGATTGCCCGGATACTTCTTTTGCAGCCGGCGATCAAGCACATAGCGATATTCGTCGCCGATATTTCGGCCCGAGAGATAGACCGATTCCGCGTGAGCCGGGATGACGCCTTGCAATTCCGAGTCGCGAACGTGGCTGAAATTGGCATGGGCCGAGTAGGCCGGCTGATAGCGAGTCGCAAAGACATGCACGCGCGTGAACGGCGACGCGTCCTTGAGGCTGATCACAACCATGTTGTCATCGGCGGTGATGCCATTGATCTGGACGGGCTTCAAGCCCGCCATTTCCAAATGCCGCAGCTTGCCCAAAACCTGGCCGGAATAAAGGCTGCCATCGACGACGCGGAGTCGAATCCGCTCGCCCGATCGCTTGAGCCAGAGGTCATAGTCGCCCGCGGCGAGGCCTTTGATCTCGATCATTCCCTCGTTGAGCGTGATCGCCTCGAACTTGTCGTCCCGAATTGTCGAGCCGCGCATTTCAAAGAGTGCCAATTCCTCGCGATCGGGCTCGGCGGCTTTACCCAGGTAGGGCAGGGCGATCACGTCGCCGAGCTTTGCGTCCACCAACTGGCGATAAGTGTGCCGTGCGCCGGCGAGGTTCCAGGTGTGGCTTGTGCCCTCGGGACCCGTCGCGGTCACGCTGGCGATATCGGCCAAAGCGCCGAGATGGATGCGGCCCTGGGCGTCGGTCTTGAGCGTGACATGGACCGGCTCGCGGAATTCGCGATGTTTGAGCGCCAGTTGCACCGGCCGATCGGGCTTGGGCTCGCCGGTGCGGCCCAATAGTTCGATAACGTTTTCGGGGCCGAATTTCGCCAGATGCAAGTCTTCGATTCTGTCGGTCTTATCGACGCCATTCATCGAAAACGATTCGGTCGCGGCCAGATCGATTTGCTGGTTGAGGCTCAGGCTCTTCACTTTGGCCATGAAACCAATTTGCAGTGAGGCCAGACGCGACGGCACGCGGAATTCATAAATCGATTCGCGATCCTGGAAGAGCTTGAAATCGGGCACTTCGGTCGAGGTCGCGATGCCATCGAGGTCGATCGCCGTGATGCGGAGTCGCACTTCCTCCAGCAGGTTTACCGAGACCGGTCGGCCATTGAGGAAGAGTCCAGGTCGAATCATCACCGGCGCGATCCGTCGCGTAAGCAGTGATTCGCGATCGACATGGATTCCGACGACGAGGTGATAGCTTTCGGCCTGGTGGTCGACGTGGTCGAGGCAGGCGAAATCGCCGCGATGAATGACGATCGGGCGTCGGCCGGGGGCGGTGCTGAAGGGAATCGTGATTACACCGGCGGCGTTGGCGGTGTAGTCCTGGCCGCCCAGCCATAACGACGCGTCTTTGACCGGCTGATTCGCCTCGTCCACGACGATGACGTTCTGGCCGGCGGTGCCGGTGCTCACGAGCGGGCGAAAACGGCCCTTGCGAATGAGCGCGCGGCTGCTCTTGCCGCCGCCGATGAAGTCGATCACGTACACGCCGGGCTTGTTGAGTTGCGGAAACTCGAATTTGCGTTCGACGCGCCGCAGCGGTGGGTCGGCGTAAGGGATCGATTTCTCGGAGTTCGCAATGAGGCCGTCCAACTTGATATCGGTGTCCACCTCGCGTTGATGCGCGCGGTAGAAATTGAGCGCGTTGATCTCGAATACTTTCACGATCAGCGTGGGCACGTTCTTGACATTGAGATCGAGCGTGACGGGTTCATTCGCGGCGAAGCTGGTCTTGTTGGTCTTGGCGAAATCGATGTCAACGCGCTCCTTCAACTGGCGAAACATTTCCGGCGGAAGCTGCGAGGCCCAGGTTTCCGGATCGCCGCGGCCTAGTTCAATGCTCGTCTCCGCGTACAAGTGCTTCAGGTAAACGTCGTTGATGTAGGGCTCGAACTCCTTGGGCCCTTCGGCCTTTTCGAAGAAGTGTTTCAGGCACTCGCGAACTAGCGGTTCGTCGTTGCCGACAACCGGAAGCAGCGTCACCTGGCCATAGTTGGCGTTCAAGTTGGCCGGATGGCGGCGCGACGATTCGGCTTCGAGCATGGCCCGCGACATGTAGCCTTGCTGCCGCGGCAGTTTCAGGTATTCGACAAACAAATCCTTGTCATACTGTCCCAGCGATTGGTCCAGCACAAGCCGGTGGAACAGCACATGCGCTTTCAAGGAATTGTGAACCGCATCGAGCTTGCGAACGAAGCCGAGCAGCCGTTCGAGATACGCTTTCGTGAGGGCCGGGTCATGCCGCCAGTCCTCGTCGTCGCCCGGATGCAATTTCGCAATCAGCGTGTTCACAAAGAACGACTGATTGAGCAAATCGGGTTTCAGGCGCAGCAGTTCCTGAAGTTGAGCGAGTGTCAGTTGGCCGTGAATCGGGAACGAGCCGAACCCGGACGAATGCGGCGAGGCCAAATCGCTGGCAATCAGTTGCGGCAAGTCGGCGATGTCGGGCCGCGACAGGCGCTGGATCAAGTTACGCCGGCGTTCCCAATTGAGCTTTTCGCCGGAAAGCCAGTCGAGGGCGACATCCTCGAAGTTGTCGAGATTCGACCAGCGTGCGAGCGAATCGGCCTTCAGCGTCGCCCGGGCGATCAGCCGCTGATCGAGCGAAATGGGCAAGTCGCGGCGTTTCGCCGACTGACTCGCGCTGATGATCAAACCGCAGGCCCAAATGGTTCTTCAGATATGCAAGCGATTTTTCCGGATTCTTGTCGTAGATCAGCAATGCGTGGCGCGTCTGAATCTCAGTCAGCCGGGCGGTCTGGCCAAAGCGTTCGAGCCACGGGCGGATGATTTGTTCAACCTTGTCGAATTGGTTGGTGTTCAAGAACTGTAGCGAGTGATAGTAGTAATAGTCCTCGGTGCCCGGGATCAGCTTTCGCAGGGTCTCCGCGCGGTTCTTGGACAGTGCGAATTCCTCGGCGAAAGTGATTTCACCCGCTGAGATGGAAGACTGCAGGAGAAGAAGTGCCAGGAACGCTAATAGACGCTTCATCGTGTGACCCCTGGAAAATGGGCTATCTCCGCCGCTGCGACGCCGCGGTTGAAACGACCAGACCATCAGAAACTAACCGCGAGATACACTTTACAGACGAGCGGGCACGACGCCCGGATTCTGCGCCGTCAGAAAACGGCAATTGCCATTAGGCTGCCTTGCGCGGCGCGGCCAATTTGCTCCAAAATAAAGGCGGCCGTGCGCTGGCAGGCGCCTGGCATCTCGACTTGCCGTTTGATGGCGGCCAATTTTGCCCGCGTTGCATCCGCCAGCGACGGCTCTTCGAGCCACTGCAGCAGCCTCTGGGCGATTCGCTCCGCCTGACAACCGACTGAAAGGAATTCGGGGAACAGTTCCTCGCCCGCCAGCAAATTGACCAAGCTAATGTAGGGGGTGTTTTTCACGATTTTCAGCAGCACGGCGTCCTGCCGCCGAATTCGATAAACCACCGCCGACGGTAATTCGCCATGCAGCAGTTCCAAGCCAACGGAGCCGGAAACCGACATGCAAAGCTCGGCCACGTGAATGATCTCCTTCACTCGGCCAACATGCAGTTCGACGGGCAGGTTGAGTCCGGCAAGCATTGCTCCAGCCATTTGGCGTTGCTCGTCGTTCAACGACGCCACGAGAAAGCGGGCAGACGGCCGCCGGGCGTGGATGATGCGCATCGCCTTGAGGAGGGATGGGAAATTCATCGCCACTTCTTGTTTGCGGGAGCCGGGCAACACGGCGATGATCGGATTGTCTCGGCGCTGTTCGGCCAGGAACTGCTGGTCCAACTGTTGCCGATGAAGTTCATCAAAATAGGGGTGGCCGAAATAATGAGCCTCGACGCCGCGTTTGCGGTACCAGGCCGGTTCAAACGGCAGCGAACAGACCACGTGATCGATCAGGCGGCGTACCTTTTGCACCCGCCAGCTGGCCCAGGCCCAAAGTTGCGGTGGGACGAAATAAATGACCGGAATGCCGTGCTTGCGGGCCTTGCGTGCCAGCCACCAGTGGAACCCCGGATAGTCGATCATCACCAGGGCATCGGGCCGCTGCAAACGAAAGAAACGATCGGCGGTCTTGAGCAGGTTCAGGTACGTATCGATCGAACTGACGAAACGAGGAAACCACATTGCTGAGAGATTGGCGAGCGGATAAAGCAGGCTAGCGCCCGCGGCTCCCATGCGCGGACCGCCAAAACCGGAAATCTGAATTCCCGGTGCGGCCTGCCGCAAGGCCTCGATCAGATTGGAACCATGAAGATCGCCGCTGGGCTCGCCGGCGTGATGAAGAGATGCATGGTTGCGTCCTTGCAACATGGCAGGGCAGGGGACGTGGTTCCCCAGCCCGATCGATCGAACAATTACCCTTTCGGCGGAGGCTGCGAGGGCAGGCCGGGCATGGCGCCCGGTTCGGCAACTTTTCGGTAGCCCAGCGCCCGCAGCACTTCGAGCACCTCGCTCCAGGTCGGGAACGGCCGGCGGTTATCGCGCTTGTATTGGTCCATCGCCTTCATAAAGGCGATTTCCTCATCGGTGTAATCGCGTTCGCAGGTGGTCGGATCGATGAGCCGGCGACGTTCACTGTTGCGGCGCTTTTCCGCACTATTGATTTTTCGCCGCTCCATAGCGACTGGAATGTTTCGCTTGCGTCGTTCCTGCGTCTTGCTATCGCTGCTCATAGTCCGCAACCTCAATTCAACTGTTCCAAGACGTGCCATGCGATGCTGGAGACAACCGTGATCCCAAAATGAAGCAATTTTCATTCAGTTGTTACCAGCCTACCGCCGGAAGTACGCTTGTCAAGCAGCAAACACATCCTGGCACATGTGAAACTCGCGAGAGTTTACCGTGCAGGAAAACTTTGCCGAGCATTCCGCAGCTGCCGGCTATTCCTGGCGTCCGCGTTGCCATTGACTCAAGGCCGTATTGGCCACAATCACCGCCCCGGTGAGGATGTATTGCATTTCGACGGGGACGTTAAAGAGGCTGACGCCGTTCTTAAGGACGTAAAGAATGAGCACGCCGGTAAGGGCTCCCATGACGGTGCCGCGGCCACCCGTGAGGGATGCGCCACCGATGACCACCGCCGCGATGACCTCGAGTTCAAGCATTTCGCCGGCGCTGGGGTCGCCGCTGGTGCCGTGGCAAAAGAGCAGGATGCCGGCCCAGCCGGTGAGCAGGCCGGCAAGCGTGTAGACGGCGAGTTTGACGCGATCGACGGAGACGCCGCACAGCCGCGCGGTGGCTTCGTTGGAGCCGACTGCATAAATGTAACGGCCCAAGACGGTCCAGTGCAACAATACCGCAACGAGAATGCCCAGGAGCACCAGGCTCCAGAAGCCGGGATTAAACTGAACGATCGGAACATGCACCCGCGACAGATCGGCGACCCATTCCGGGGCGGTGCCGCGGTTGAAGGTCACCAGGGTGCGATTCGCGCCCCAGACGGCGAGGCCGCGAGCCACGCCGAACATGCCGAGCGTGGCGACAAATGGGGTGATGCGCAATTTGGTGATCACGAGCCCATTGACCAGGCCGCAGGCGCCGCCGGCGGCAATTCCAGCGGCAATCGCCCCGGCGCTCGCCGCGGCGATGGACTCGGGGCCATGATAAAGAGCTCGATACGTCTGCATGGTGACGACCGTGACCAGCGCGGCGACGGAGCCGACAGACAAATCGATGCCGCCGCTGATGATCACGAGGAGCGAGCCGAGAGCAACGATGCCGGGAATGGTCGCCTCGTGCAGGAGAATCTGGAGGTTGCTGAAACGAAGAAATTGGGCGAGTTCGCCCTTGATCCCGATCATCAGAACGAAAACTAGAAACACGGCCAGCAGGCCGACATAGGGCCCGGTCGGCAGCGTAAATCGTTTGCTGGCTTTCTTGTCGCTCATCATCAAACCTACGTTGTTATGTCGATCCCACGGCCGCGGACATTACTTGTTCGGGCGTCCAGTCGGCGATCGGGCGAATTTCTCCGAGCCGGCCGCGACACATGACCGCCAGCCGATCGCAAACGCCCAGCAACTCCGGCAAATAGCTGCTGACAAAGAGAATCGCCTTCCCCTGGGCGGCGAGTTCGCCGATCAGCCGGTAGATTTCCGCCTTGCTGCCGATATCGACGCCCTTGGTCGGCTCGTCGAGCAGGAGCACGTCGGCCTCCTGGTGCAGCAGGCGGCCAATTGCGACCTTTTGCTGATTGCCGCCGCTCAGTTCGCCGACTTGCTGATCGGCATCAGAATAACGAACATTCAAGCGCTGCAGCCAGTTGGCAGCGGCCTCGCGCCGGCGGCCGAGGCTCAAAACGCCGAATTTGGCGTATGGCGACAATCGACTATACGTGAGATTGTCGATTATGCTTTGGTCCAACGTCAGCCCTTCGGCCTTGCGATCCTCGCTCAACAAACCGAGACCCTCGCGGATCCGCCTCGCGGGCGAAGCGCGCCGCGATGAAACAGTTTTGACTTTCACCGCGCCGCTGAGGACCTCGTCGAGCCCGAAAATGGCCCGCAGCAACTCGGTCCGTCCGGCGCCGACGATGCCCGCGATGCCGAGGATTTCGCCGCGGTGCAGGGTCAGGTCAACATCATGCGGCCGCTCGACACCAGACAGGGCGGTCACGAGCAAGATCGGCTCGCCGATGGAGTGCGAGATGCGCGGAAACTGCTCCGACAGGTTTCGGCCAACCATTTGTTCGATAATATGATCGCGCGAAAATCGGCGACGGAGCCGCTCGCGACAGTCTCGCCATCGCGGAGCACGGTAAATCGGTCAGCGATTTCCTCGACTTCCTCGAGAAAATGGCTGATGTAAATAATGCTGACGCCGCGATCGCGCAAGCGCCGTACCAAAGCGAAAAGCCGTTTGACATCTTCGCGGGCCAGGGCGCTGGTAGGCTCGTCGAGCACCAGCAGTTTCACATCGACCAATAACGCCCGGGCAATTTCAATCAGTTGGCGGCCGCCGGCGCCCAGCGACGACACGGGCGTGTCGAGTTCAATTTCCGGATGCTCCAGCGCTGAAAGGGCCGCGCAACGCGGCGGCGATTCTCGGAAGTCTGCAGGAAGCCGAAGGCACTGCTTTCCAGACCCAGGAGCACATTGGCCTCGACCGTCAGATCGGGGGCCAAGGTCAGTTCCTGATAGATCATCGCGACGCCCAGCGCACAAGCCTGCTTCGGGCCGGCCGGCGAATACAGCTTGCCATCCAGATCGATCGAACCGCCGTCGGGCTGGACCGCGCCGCTGAGCACCTTCATCAGGGTGGATTTGCCCGCGCCGTTTTCGCCGATCAGCGCATGCACCTCGCCGCGGGCGACCTGCAGTTCAACGCCGCGAAGCGCCTGGGTCGAGCCAAAACTCTTGCGGATGCCGGACATCGTCAATCGAAACTCGCTCACGGCTTGCTCCAATTGACATCTTTGCGAAGGGCGGTCGGTGAATTGCCAGTGCTGGGCCGGCGAGCCTGCGCCTCGGCGCTGAACAGGGCAATCGTTTCCGGTGCGTTCACGTTTTCCTTGGTGATGACGAATTCACCGGTGCTGAAGAATTCCTTGGCATGGATGTCGTATCCTTGCAGGTGTTTGATGACGGCCCAAACCCCCATGTAGCCCATCCGATATGGGTCCTGGAGAATCAGCCCGTCGACATTGCCATCCTCGACCGCTTCCAACAACGGCTGGCTGGAATCAAAGCCCATGAGATGAACTTTCTTGTCCAAACCCAGAGCCTTTAATTCATCGAGCACGCCGCTGCACGACGATTCGTTCGGTGCGAAGAAGCCGTCGATCTGGCAGGAGCCATCGGCATTGACAAAGCGCTGAATCAGAGGGCCGGCCTCGCGGCGGGCGCTGTCGCGAGTGGCCCCGGCATACTTGGAATCGTCCAGTAGCTTAATCGGCGGCTCACCGGGTTTCTGAGCTTCGATCGCCTCATTAAGCCGTTTGAGAAATCCCGCTTCGCGCTGTTCGGTGCTTTCGGAACCGATCTGGTAGCGGAGCAGCACAACGTTACGGGTTTTCCTCGACTGGTCCGCGGCGAGCACCTTGAGCAGGTGATCGCCGGCGAGATAGCCGCCGTGAAAGTTGTCGGTGGCGACATATTTCGCCGCGAGTTCCATTTCGTCGAGTCCGGAGTCAATTACGACCACCGGGACGCCGCGTTCATTCGCCCGGGCGACCGGCGGGCACATGGTCTTACTGTGTTGCGGCGCGAGCACGACGCCATTCACGCCGGCGCTGATGCGGCGATCGACAATTCGAATCTGCGACAGCATGTCGCGCTCGCGCAAAGGACCGTCCCAAATGATGTGAACTTTCAATCCTTCTTCGCGTTCAAGATCCGCCGCGGCCCTCATTGCGCCGCGATGGACCGACTGCCAATGCTCATGCGTAAGGCCTTTCGGAATGACGACAATCGAATAGTCCGCGCTGGGGCTGGAGCAGCCAATCGACAACATGCCCAGCGCGACAATGAAAAATGTGCGCATCGTGGAAGCGGACTCGCGGAAAGCAGGCGAATTGGACGAAAGACTAAGCGATGCGGGGGCTTACGTCAATAGTCAAACGCGGCCGGCGCACCGACTTGCTGTTTTTGCCTTGTTTTTTCCAAAGAATACAAGAACGCCTTGATTGGGTCTCGCCGGAGGCCTTCCTTTCCGTCGGGCAGTTTGGATTTGAGCGAGACTCGATTAGGGTTGGCTTTCCGTGAAGCGATACCCCACGCCGCGGACCGTTTCGATCAGATCGGGGTCGCCGAGTTTCTTGCGCAGCGTCTTGATGTGAACGTCGATGGTGCGTTCAAGCACGATCGAGCCTTCGCCGATGGCGGCGTCCATGAGTTGGTGTCGGGAAAAGGCTCGGCCCGGCTGTTTGACCAGGCATTCGAGCAGGCGAAATTCGGTCGGCGTCAGATCGAGCGTGCGCCATGGATCGTGGCCTGATGACGGACGCGGTCGATGCGGACGCCGCGATGTTCGATGAGATCGGTCTCCTCAGGCTTGCCGTCGCGACGGCGCAACTGGGCCTTGATTCGCTGCAACAGAACTTTCGGGCTGAATGGCTTGGTGACGTAATCGTCGGCGCCCATCGTGAAGCCAACCACCTGGTCGGTTTCCTCGGCGCGGGCGGTCATCATGATAATGGGGATATCGCGGGTTTTATCGCCGCCGCGAACGTCCCGGCACACGTCGAGACCCGACAAGCCGGGGAGCATCAAATCGAGGAGAATCAAATCGGGAATAATTGTCTGTGCTTTGCGCAATCCCTCGCCGCCGTCATGGGCCACGATTGTTTCATATCCTTCGCGCTGGAAATTGTACTCCAAGGTTTTGACGAGTTGGCGTTCATCCTCGATAATCAAAATTCGTGGCTTGCTCATATGGCGTCCAGCTAGGAAACGTCAATTGCTTCCGGATGATGGCGAATAATTCGCCCCTCCACCAGATAGACCACGTCTTCGGCGATGTTGGTCGCGTGATCGGCGATGCGCTCCAGATGTCGCACCGCCGAGAACAGCGAAAGCCCCGGCTCGATCTGAGCCGTCGATTGTTTCATCAGACCGACGATTTCGTCGATGATGCCCGAATTCAATCGATCGACGACATCGTCCATTCGGCAAACCTGCTTGGCGAGTTCGACATCCTGATTGACAAAGGCGTCAAGGCTCTGATGCACCATGGTCGTCGTCAGGTCGGTCATCTGCCGCAATTTCACCGGAATCGGGATCGGAGTTTCTTTTGCGAGCGCTTGAGCCCGCTCGGCGATTTCCACGGCCAGGTCCGCCATGCGCTCCAGGTCGGTCGAGATCATGATGATCGATACGATGCGGCGCAGATCTCCCGCCACCGGTTGATGCAGCGCCAGCGCCTGGAAACACTCCTCGCAGACCTTGTTCTCGCGCGCGTCGACTTCCTCGTCGCTGTCAATCAATTCTTGCGCATGCGCCGGATCGCGCTGGTACGGCGCTGATCGATCGATGGATGATCTCCTCCACGACCGCTGCCAAACCAAGAACATCGCGCTGTAGACGTTCCAGGTCGCGTTCCAAGTGTTTCATGTTCGGTTACTCATCGTCCGTAATGGCCTCGGCCGCAGCACCTTGCGGGGGCCGAGCTTACATCTCGCTACATTCTAACCAAAACGGCCCGTGATGTAATCTTCGGTCTGCTTAACCAATGGACGTGTAAATACTCGATCGGTGGCGCCGGACTCAACTAGCCGGCCTTCGTAGAAGAAAGCGGTCACGTCGGAAACCCGAGCTGCCTGCTGCATATTATGCGTCACGATCACAATGGCGTAATCGCGCTTGAGTTCGAAAACCAGGTCCTCGATGGCTGAGGTCGCCCGCGGATCCAACGCGGAAGTCGGCTCGTCCATCAGCAACACTTCCGGATCGGTCGCGAGCGCTCGGGCGATGCACAAGCGCTGGGCCTGGCCGCCGGAGAGATTCAGAGCCGATTCGTCCAGCCGATCCTTGACCTCGTCCCATAAGGTGACCTGGCGCAAGCAGCGCCTCGGCCAAGGCGTCGAGCACGGCCCGGCCCCTCACTCCCGCGAGCCGTGGACCGAAAACCACATTTTCGAAAATCGACTTGGGAAATGGATTGGATTTTTGAAAGACCATGCCGACCCGCCGGCGCAAATCGATCAGATTCACGTGCCGGTCGTGTATGTCCCTGCCGTCTAGAAGAATCGTGCCCCGGTGCCGCACGCCGTCGATGAGATCGTTCATGCGGTTGAGCATCCGCAAGAAGGTCGATTTGCCGCAACCCGATGGTCCAATCAGCGCGGTGACGGTGCGCTCCGGAATGTTGAGCGTGACCGAATCGAGTGCTTGTTTGGCGCCGTACCAAAACGACAGGCCCTGAATCTCAATCTTTGGCGAGATCAGTTCTGGATCGGAGGGCGGCCCGGATTTCCGCGCGGGCTGCGACCAACTCTTGAAACATCACGGCCATCGCTTGGGGCCCCGCGTCCAGGTTGCATTGCGCCGAAGATCGGCTTTCACGAACTTATTCAATGAGGCTTACATAGGGGTTGTGTGAAGAAACGGTGAAGGAATGATGAATTCAATGCGGCGTTCTTGGCACGCAAACAGTGAAAGTGGTCCCTTGTCCTAATTTGCTGCTTACCTTGACGTTGCCTTTCATTAGATTCGCAAGATTTTTCACGATGGCCAGTCCGAGCCCGGTGCCGCCCAGCTCACGGGATCGAGCCTTGTCAACGCGATAAAATCGTTCGAAGATTCGCGGCAAATCTTCCTCGGGAATGCCCGGCCCATTGTCTTCCACTTCGAAGCAGATTTGATCGCCCAATCCATACCAGCGCACGGCGATTCGTGTTCCGGGCGGCGTGTATTTGATCGCATTATCGATCAAATTATCGAGAATCTGGCCAAGAAATTCCTCATCGGTGCGGATCTCGGCGGCGCTGGGTTCGGCGGGCTCAATCATTTCCAGCGACTGATTTTTCGCCTCGGCACGGGCCAGGTGGCGCTCGAAGCAGCCGTGCACCGCCTCCGCGATCGGCACGGGCGCGACCTCGAGCGACATCGCCCCGGATTCGATCCGGGCCAGGCTCAACAAATCGAGGATCAAGTTTTTCAGCCGGTCGGTTTGATCGCTGACCTGGGCAAGAAACATGTCGCGGTTTTCCAGGTCGTTGACTGCGCCGTCCTGCAACGTTTCCACGGCGGCCTTGATGACCGCCAACGGCGTTTTCAATTCATGCGACACATTGGCGACAAACTCGTGACGGAGCCGCTCGAGCTTGCGCAACTCGCTGGTGTCGGCCAGCACGATGATGGCGCCTCCCGCCCGCTTTTTGACCGGCGACACGTAGACACTCAAACTTTTGGTCGTGGCGCCCTTCCAGTCGAATTCGGCCCGTTGCGGCTCCTCGCTCTCGAGGGCGGTTTCAACGATGCCGACGACCTGGCGTTCGCGAACCATTTCCCAAAACTTGCGGCCGATGGCGGAACTCGGGTTGAATTCCAGGAGCTGTCCGCCGCGCTCGTTCGCGAACTCGATCCGTTGGCGGGCGTCGATCGCCACGACGCCTTCGATCATGCCCCCGAGAATCGTTCTTAGCCGCTGCCGGTCTTCTTCGAGCTCGGCGAATTGCTCGTCGAGCCGTTCACTCATGGAATTAAAAGCACGGCTCAACACGCCCAGCTCGCCGTCGCCCAGGGCGTAGATTTTTTCACCATAGCGCCCGGCCGTGATGTCGCGCACCGCCTGACACAACTGCCGAAGCGCGCGAAGCAGCCGAATTCGCCACAACCATGCGGGCAACAGCGCGATCAATGTCGATGCGAGCGCAAGAATGAGAATCCGGTAGTGCGGAGTGTCGCCAAACAAGATGAGCGCCAGCGTTTCCCCGCCGAGAAACACGAATATGCCGTACAAAAAAAGTAGTTTCCGCGACATCCCTGCATTTCAATTCCGCGCCAAACCGCCATCGGCGTCAGCCATCTGCGGCTGGACATGCGGTTTCAAAGTCTATGTTATGGTCGCGGCACGATTTGCGGCAGAAACGATGTCGAGAAGTTGGTGGTCTATTCCGCGCGGCCGCCGGCGACCGCCTTTCGGCGCGCGGCAATGCGAACACCGCAATTGAGCAGCATGACCACCATCAGCAGCACGAGCGCGGCTCCCCAGGCCTGCCGATGCCAGTCAGGGTAGGGGCCGGTTGCATACGTGAAGATGTAAACGGGCAAGGAGGGCATGAAATCGTTTGGGGATCGTGGCCAAAACTGATTGCTCGACGCCGTCAGCAGCAACGGCGCGGTTTCTCCGGCGACGCGGGCAATTGCGAGAAAGACCGCGGTGATGATTGACGGCAAGGCGGTGGGAATCACCACATGCACCACCGTCTGCCAGTGCGATGCGCCGAGCGCGTAACTGGCATGCCGCAATGATTGGGGAACGATTTTAAGTGCTTCTTCCGCGGCGCGCAGGATGATGGGGACCATCATTACGGCCAGGGCGACGGAGCCGGCCCAGCCTGAGAAATGGCCCATCGGCAGCACCACGACCGTATAGGCGAAAATGCCGATCACAATCGAGGGGACGCCGCCGAGCAACTCGCCAACGAAGCGAACCGCGGGACCGAGCCGCTCGCTGCGAAACTCGGCGACGTAGACAGCGGCCAGCAAACCAATCGGGACGGCGATGACGGTCGCCAAACCAACGAGCATGGCGCTGCCAACGATGGCGTTGGCGAGTCCGCCGCCGGTGCGGCCAACCGGAGCCGGCAGCTTCACAAAGAAGGACCAGTTCAGCGCGCGAACCCCGTGATAGGTGATGTAGCCAAGGATCACGATCAGGATCCCGGCCGTAAAAGCGAGGCAAGCTCCGAGCACGACGGTCATAATCCGATCCGTAACGCTGACGAACAATCGGCGAGCCGGAGTCGGCTTTCCGGATCGCGCCGGCGGCGAAGCGGCATCCGCGGAACGCATCGCAGCGGGCATCGGCAACTTGAACAATCGCGAAAACAGCGACTTGCGGGCTTGCTTTCGGCTCACTCGATAAATCAAGTACCTGGCTAGCGCGTTCATGATCACGCTCACCAGCAGCAAGACCAAACCAAGTTCCACCAGGGCGGACAAGTAAAGGTCGTAGGTGGCCTCGGTGAATTCATTGGCGATGACGCTGGCGATCGAATTGCCCATGGCGAATGGCGAGAAGCGAATGGCGGTCTGGTTGCCGATGAGCATGGTCACGGCCATGGTTTCGCCAAGAGCGCGGCCGAGTGCCAGGAAACAACTGCCGAAAATGCCGGGGCGGGCGTAGGGCAGCACGGCGTGGCGAATCATCTGCCAGCGCGAGGCGCCGAGAGCGTATGCGCCTTCTCGTTGCGACCTCGGCACCGCCCGGCAAACTTCGAAACTGACCGACGTGATATAGGGCACGATCATGATGGCGAGCACGACGCTCGCCGTCAGAATGCCGACGCCGCCCTGATTGGGCCCGCCAAGCGCGTTAAATAGATCTTGCATCATCGGCGCGAGGACAAACAGTCCCCAGAAGCCATAGACGACGCTGGGAACCGCAGCGAGCATTTCGACCAAGAATGCGCCGACTCGCCGCATCCAAGGCGGCGCGATTTCGGCCAGAAAGGCCGCGGCGCCCACGCCGAGCGGCACGGCGATTATCATCGCGATGAGGGACGTGGCGGCGGTTCCAAATACAAACGCCAAGGCCCCGAAAACCCGGTGGCCCGGCTCCGGATCCCAAACGCGGCTGTAGAAGAAGTGCAAACCTGTCGTCTTGATCGACAACAGTGATTTCCAGGTCAAGACCAAAACCAGCAGCACGGCGACCGCAATAACCAGAGCCGCTGCCGACGAACAAAGCGCCCGAAAAAGGAAATCGCCGAAGCTACCGACCGGGGCCGCGGGCCGCGATTCCTCGGACCGCGCGACCGGCGGCGTCGGAGCAATCGGCGGTTGTTCTGATGAAACGGACATCAAAGCCTACTGTCGTGAATTCCGCTCAATCGCCCACCTTGATCGCGTCGAGCTTCTTGTCGATGCGTGCGATCAAACCCTCGGGCAATCGCGAATAGTGCAATTCGGCGCAGAAACTGCTGCCCGTCGTGCGTGCACCAGCGAAGGAAATCGACAATCGTTTTGCCGTTGTCCTTCGGGAGTTTGTTGTAAATCACGGCCCAGGTTGTGCCGCTGATCGGGTAGGCGTCGTCGCCTGGCGCGTTCGTGATCGAATAGCGCAGATCGTCGGGAATGTCCTTGAGCGAACTGTTGGCGGCGGCGGTCACCGACTCCAGGCTGGGTTTGATTGTTTTTCCAGCCTTGTTGATCACCGAGCCGTAATTAATGCCCGTCTGAAGAGCGTAAGTCAGTTCAACATAGCCGATGGCGCCCTCGGTTTGCTTGGTTTGTCGAGCAACCGCTTCGTTGCCTTTTTGGCCCACGCCGCAAGGCCACTTGAGCGACGTGCCGACGCCAACTTTCTGTTTCCATTCCGGACTGACTTTTGACAAATAGTCGGCCCAAATATAGGTTGTGCCGCTCCCGTCCGCCCGGTGTACAACGGCGATATCCAGTTCCGGTAAATTGACGTTTGGATTCAGCTTCTTGATTGCTGGGTCGCTCCATTTCTTGATTTTGCTGAGGTAAATGTCGGCCAAAACGGGACCTGAGAAAACGAGTTGTTCCTTCACATTCTTCAGCGTGTACGCGGGAACAACCGCACCCATCACCAGCGGAATGTGGACTGCCTCTCCGCCATTTGCCGTTACCTTTTCGAGTTGTTCTTGATTCATCGGGCCGTCGGTGCAGCCGAAGTCAAACGTCTTTGCAGTCATCTGTTGAATGCCGCCGCCGGAACCGATCGATTGGTAATTCACTTCGACATGATTTGCCTTTCTGTATTCGTCAGCCCAAGTGGTCATCATGGGGTACACGAAGGTGGATCCGCCGCCGTTTAACCGCGTGGCCGAACCACCCGAGTTGTTTGCGCTGTTGCAGCCGACTAGGGCCGCGGCCGCGGACATCGCAAGGCCGATTAAACCGAATCGGATTCTTGGCATTGGATTTCTCCCTTATCGAAAAACACTGCGACATGGATGCGATGCTCTATGAAAGGGTAGAGACCGCACGAGCGAGTAAGAAGTAGAAATGATGAAGGTTTTGTGTAGATGACCGAGTCACCGCGTCAGGCGGGCTGATTCCGAGCGCGATCCACGCCCAGGCCCATGAGCAAAATCGCCACGAGAACATGCTTGGCGACAACGATGGATAAGATGGCCGGGATCGGACCCATGGTGCAAAACCAAGCGGTAAGAAAAATGGTCACTGCCGAATAAAGAATCAGGCGTAAGCGCGTATGCAAGCCCCCATTCGGACGGTCGGCCATCGCGACTCGAGGCGGCCGGCCGGGGGGAGCCAATTCAAACATTGCAACACCTTCAGTAACGAAAAAATGCTTGCCTGGTCAAGTATAACGTGGCGGGCGGAAACCGCTACTTCTTTTCCGGCGTGTAAGACTTTTCCAACGATGCCGCGCCCGCGTCAATGCGCATCAAGTAAACGGTTCGCATGGCGACTTGATCCTTCGCGAACCAAAACGGGCCCGTTACGCTATCGGTTTCGAGCGACCCCAGCTCCCGCAGCAAGGGATCGTCTTTGGCCGCCGGATCGTGCCGCAGGGTTTTGGCTTTCTGGCCGGCGGCGAGCAAGATTCGCATTGCGTCCGCCGACATCGCCGCGTCCACATCGGGAAGCCGGCCGGTGCGGCTGCGAAAGTCCGTACAAAACTTCTGCACGGGTTCGGACTTGTCAGCGGCCGTGAATGCCGTCGTGTACACGACTCCTTGGCTGAGCTTCGCGTCATTCAAAAGTATGGCTTCTTCCTCCTCGCCGCCGAACAATACCGGCGTCGCGACCAATTTCGGATCCTTTCGAACCTCTGCAAGAAGACTGAGCAAATCGCGGGCCTTTCCGCAATAAATGATCGCCTTGGGCTCAGCCGCGACAATCTTTGCCGGAAGCGACCGCAACTCGGCGCTGTCGCGAATCGTCCACTCGCCCGCGATGTGCCGATTGGGATCTTGAAATTCGGCTTTGAATGAGCCGGCAATTGCGGGGTAGATCGCATGCGAATGGTCGACGATGATGGCGATGTCGGCGATCTTCGTCTGCTCCACCGCGAACTTCGCCAAATACTTTCCGCGTTCGGTCGGGTGGAGACCGATGGGCCAGATGTTTTTCCCCGGCGCTCGGCAACCCGCCCGAGGGCGAGATGAGCAAGCCATTTTCGGTCTTGGTCGGTGGAATCAGGGCGTCGAGTTGCGCGACATTGACGCCGCCGATCAAAACCGGCACGCGATTGATGGTGAATAGCCGCGTCGCCTGACTCGCGAAGCCACTTACGCCCGATCCGGAGTCGGCATGAATGACGCTGACGCGGTGGTTGTCGATGCCATTTGGCTCGTCGTGGTTGAATGCTTCAACCACCAGGGCGATGGCCTCGCCTAGGCGCACGCCCTCGGCGCGATCGGACCCGCTGCGCGGCGCCACATGACCGATCAGGTATGTCTCGGTCACTGAACCGAAGCGGCCGCAGCCCAATAGGATTGCGGCCGCCAGTGTACCAACCAAAAGGAAAGTCAAACCGAGCAAAAAACGATGCGTTTTCGAACTGTTCATGCATCTATTTTAAGGCATTCCCGGCTTTAGGAAAGCCGCCCGTGGCCAGGACGCGCCCGGGACGGCCATCGATTAGTGCCGGAACAAGAATTCGCGCGTGTTGAGCAGGGCCCACAGCACGTCCTCCCAGGCCTTGCGCTTGTCGCTGCCCTTTTTGACGTGACCGAGCGCCGCCTCCACCTCGCCCGGCAATGGCGGCCGCGAAAGAGCGGTCAAATAGAGGTCATTCAATATCGCGGCATCCGGGGTCTTGGATTTCAGCATTTTGCCGAGCCGATTGCCGGGATTTCGGATCTTGTCATTGATCGTCGGCCCGTTGATCAATTGCAGCGCCTGGGCGAGGTTGCTGTCGCTTTCGCGTTCGCATTCGCAGGCCAACTCGCGGCCGGCTGTCCAAACGTCTTGAGGAATGGGTTGTTGACCTCGCCGTCCGGCAGTTGGATCGCGCGAGTGCCCGCGGGCAGGCCCGCAAACTTCTCCGGAACGCCCGTCACGTCGCCGATGCCGTCGAGCAGTTGCTCGGCGGTCAACAGTTTCGTCACGGCGTGCGAGAAATAACGCGAATCATCCTTGTTCGACGGCGTGGGTTGGGCGCTCAATTGATAGGAGCGCGACACCATGATCGTTCGAATCAATTTCTTCATGTCGAAGCCACTGGCGACGAAGTCCTTCGCCAGCGCATCGAGCAATTCGTCATTCGCGGATGGATTTGAATCTCGGAAATCGTCCACCGGATCGACGATGCCCTTGCCCATTAGGTGGAACCAGATGCGGTTCACGACCGATTTGGCAAAAAACGGATTGTCGGTCCGAACGAGCCAGTCGGCAAAGACGTCGCGGCGGTCTTCTCCCGAGGGAATGGGAGGAACTTTGCCGCCGAGGAATCGCGGCGGCATGGTCTGGCCGGTCCGAGGCTGCGTCATTTCGCCCGCGCGAACCGAGAAAATGACTTCCGAGGTCCCCTCGTTGGATTTGGCCGGGAAGCTCGGGTCCTTTTTCTGCTTCACGCGGACAAAGAACGCGGCCAGGCTGTAATAATCGTCCTGGGTCCATCGCTCGAACGGGTGGTTGTGGCACTTGGCGCATTGCATGCGAATGCCGAAGAAGAGTTGGGCGGTCGTTTCCGCCAGGCTCGTGGGATCGCGGGCAATGCGATAATAGTTGGCAGGCGGGTTCGCAAACGTCGAGCCATTCGCGGTCAGTAATTCTTTTACGATCTTGTCGAACGAAGTATTGTCGGCGACGTGCTCGCGCAGCCAATTCTGGAATGCGTGAACGCCCTTGACCTGAATCGTCTTGCGGCTCGATCGGAAAACATCCGACCATTTCAGCGTCCAGAAATCCGCATACTCGGGGCGTCGCAGCAAGCGATCAACCAACTTGACGCGCTTATCACCGCTCGAATCGGCAAGAAAGGCCTTGGTCTCGTCCGAACTCGGCAACAGACCGCAGAGATCCAAATAGGCCCGGCGAATGAATTCCGAGTCGGTGCACACGTCCGACGGCGCGATGTCCATCATCTTCAGTTTCGCGAAGACATGCTTGTCCACGTAATTGACTTCGGTTGGATTGGGCCATTTGAAGCCCGGCTTCGGTTCGAGATAGGTCAACCGCACCGCCTGCATTTCATCGAGATAGCGGCACAGGATCGCGACTTCGCCGGCCTGCTTGAATTCGACCAGGCCGTGCATGGAGACGTCGGCGATGGCGGCGTCGCTGCTGCTAAAGACGGTCAGCCGCGTGACATCCCTGATCGTGCCGTCGGCAAACTGGGCGATGACCGCCAACTGCTGCCAGCGAGCCGGCGCGTTGAGCACGCGATTTCCTGGCAGCACGCCGATCTTTTTGAGGGCAGGAAGATTTGCCGGGTCGTCGCGCAAGCCTTCCTTTAGCCAACCGAGGAGCGTTTGAGCCGGAAGGCTATCGATGCCGAAACGAGTGCCGCCTTCATGAGGAATGCGGCCCAGCGCTTTAACCATGATCAGACTGGCGAGTGGATCCAATTTATTGGTTCGGCGGCCGAGCACATCGCGCGTGAGTTGCAGATAGTCGGCGGCGGGATCGTAGCCGCGCAGGCTGAGTCGGAAACCATTTTTACCGCTTGGCGTGCCGTGGCAGGCGCCTTGATTGCACCCGCCGACATTGAGCGACGCGATCACTTGATGCCGGAAACTGATCGGCTGTGGTTTTTCGAATTCCTTGACGATCACCGCAGTCGCCGCCGACTGACCGCCCACTTCGGCCACGATTGATCCGCTGCCGTTTGCCAGGGGCGTAACAAACCCATCGCGAACACGAACGATGCTCGCGGGCTCCACTCGAATCGAGGCGACGGTCGTGAGGTCGCGCACCGAGCCGTCCGCGTATTTGCCGGTCACCACCAGTTGTTGCACGGATCGGGGACCGGCGAAATTAATCGTGGCCGGTTCGATGACGAGCGCGACCGGCTTGCCAATCAGTTCGGATTTTGCGGTTGTGCCGGCGGGCGGAGCCGCGCCGGCAACGGAAAGCGCGCCAACAGCCAGGAGCGCGCAAAACGCCAAACTTCCGCGGAATTGGAATCGTCTAAGACAAAGGAGAGAGCCTTGCATGATGCGGAGCCCCCAAAGCAGTCACTGAATGAAGTAAAACGGGGTCAGGCGGGTATGTCGATGCCAGGCGGGTGTGTCGTTCCCGAAGCCAGGATACAACCAATATGAAGTCTAGCGAACTTTCTGGTCGATTGCGAAGTTTTTTTTGAGTAATTCTCATCGCCCCATAACGAACTAAAGGGTAGAAGTGGTGGTGGGACGGGTCGGATATCGCCGGGTGATAGAACGGCGGTGCGCTTCGACCGGTCTCTGCCTTCAACTTGGCGAACGGTTACGAACACGTTACACGCCGAGATGTTCGTTTTTTCGCGGCTGACAGTCCTATTATTGATTGCGATCGCGAGCGAACCTTTTTGAATCCGTTTGGCTCCTTCGGGCATCACTAGGGTAGAGCTGTTTCCCGATTGAGTTCTTCACTTTGGGTCAAACCATGCCGACGCAGCAGGTTGGTCGCGAGAAGTTCCTGAGGCGTCTGCGCGAAAGCGGCCTGCTGTCGCAATCCGAGTTTGAGCATGCGCAACAACTTGCCGGATCCTGCGAGCGCGGCAGCGAAACGGCGCGCCTGTTGGTGAAAAAAGGCATCCTCACGCGCTTTCAGGCGGAAATGATCTATCGCGGTCGAACGGAAGGATTCGTGCTTGGCCAATATCGCGTGTTGGACCAGCTTGGGCGCGGTGGAATGGGCCGAGTGTTCAAAGCCGAACATCGAACCATGAACCGAATCGTGGCCCTCAAGGTCTTGGCCGCGAATCTCATGAAGACCGATCGGGCGCGAACGCTTTTCGAACGCGAGGTGCGAGCCGCCGCGCGTCTGATCCATCCCAATATCGTCACCGCCTACGACGCGAATCAACTCGACGACCGGCATTACCTCGTGATGGAGCATGTCAACGGACCGAATCTGCATGAATTGGTCAAGGAACGCGGGCCGTTGCCGATCGGCCAGGCCTGTGACTTCGTTCGGCAAGCGGCGGTGGGTTTGCAATACGCCAGCGAAATGGGCATGGTGCATCGCGACATTAAGCCCTCGAATCTGTTGGTTCAACGAATTCCGGGCAAACCTTGCGTGGTCAAGATTCTCGATTTCGGTCTGGCGCGTCTGTACGAGCCCAAGAACGCGACGGCGCCGCATCATGATTCGTTGCCGGGCGTCGAGCATCAGGTGATGGGGACTCCCGATTACCTTTCCCCCGAGCAAGCGCGAACTTGCATTCGGTGGACATTCGGTCCGATCTTTACAGCCTGGGTTGCACCTTTTATTACCTCTTGGTGGGTTCGGTTCCGTATCCGGGCGGAACGGCGCTGGAAAAACTTGTTCGCCATGGCAGCGACGAGCCGACGCCGGTGCATCAAGTTCGCAACGATGTGCCCATCGAGGTGTCAAACATCGTCGCGCGGTTGATGGCGAAGAAACCGGAGCAACGATTTCAGACGCCGCTGGAATTGGCCAACGCTCTGACGCCATATGCCCTGCAGGGAACCGGCTCGTTTCCCACACTAAATCTTGGCTCGAAAAAAAACGAAGAGATGGCGACAGGCGAATCGCCCTGGGCCGATATCTTTGATGCCGACGAGCAAAACGCCCTCATTAGCACATTGCCGTCGGACATGTCCGCGACACCGATGCAATTGAGTTTGCGATTGAAGGGATCGCCGGCGCCGTCAACAGCCAGGAAACTCAATGTCAAGTGGATCGCAATCGGCGTACTCGCCGCCGCGGCGATTGCCGGCTTCTTTCTTGGCGCGCTGACGTTATTGCTGCTGATCTGATCCGCCACTTCCGCGCGATTGCTCGCGCATCTGTCGCAAAAGTCTCTCCATGTCTTCGGGCAACGGCGACTCCCATTCGAGCCAAGCGCCGCTTACCGGGTGTCGAAGACCCAGCAAGGCCGCGTGAAGGGCAATTCTCGGCGAATGGCTTTCATCCGCTTTTGGCGCGCCATGCAGCGGCCGATCGTAAACCGTTTCGCCGCAAATCGGGGCGCCGTGTTCACCGAGATGAATTCGGACCTGGTGCGTGCGGCCGGTTTCCAGCCGGCATTCGACGATGGCAAATTTTCCGAGCCGCTCTCGAACCGCGACGTGCGTCACCGCATGCTGACCGGCGCCGGGCTTGCCACTGCTGCCGCGCCGGCCGTCGCCGCGGTCGCGGACCAGCCAAGACTCGATTTTGCCCGGTTCCGGAATGCCGCGAACCAACGCCAGGTACTTGCGAGCGATGGTGTGAGCACGAAATTGCCGGCCAAGGTCGCGTTCCGCTTCCGCGGTGCGCGCGAAAACCACCAGGCCGCTGGTTTCTTTGTCGAGTCGATGAACCGCTCGGACCGGGCGTGAGTCGCCGATCAGCTTGGGCAGTCTGTCGGCGAGCGTCGCTGGAAGAAATCTTTTGCCATGCGCGCCAAATTCCTCCGCTTCCTCGGCATGGCGCATGGTCGTGAGGCCCGGCGGTTTTTCGGCGACGACGATCGCCTCATCGAGGTGAACCAACCGCGGGTGGTCCGACGATTTCGATTTCACGGGCGTCGGCTTGGGCTTCACGTTCGCCTGACTGGTGGAGGCCGCCATTCGCGCCCGCGCCGAGCGGCGGCCGGCGCCGATGTCGATCTCTTGGCCGGTCTGCAGACGCCGAGTTGCATCGACGCATACCTGGCCGTTGATTCGCACCTGGCGCTGCTCGATCAACCGCCGGACTTGCGACCAGGACTGGTCTAATCGTTTCTTGAGAACGGCCGCGAGAGTCTGGCCCCGTTCCGGCGGGCTCACAATGAACGACGCTGAAGACATGGCAATTGTTTGACGAATCGGATTTCGCGTTCGCGCGATGCCGCGCGAACGCGAATCGCAAACGTAGACGGTCAATCGGCGAATTCCTTGTCGTCGATTTTTTCCATGACTTGTTGTCTAATGACGGTGCTCTCCATGAATTTCTTGCCGTCGTTGGTCATGGAAACCTTGGTCGGCTTTTTGAGGCCGCTCACGTCCTGGTAATCGCTGAGAAACATTTCCTGTTTGACTTCGCCGCCGCCGCCGGTTGGGTCGGCGCCCATGCGCTCGAGCTTCACGAGCAAATGGCTTGCTCGATCGAAGTACATTTTGATTTCCTTCAGATTCGTTCCGGTGACTGCCACGCCGGCCGCTTCCTTGCCATTGACCTTGATCGCCGGGATCGATTTCAGCTTGAATTCCTTGTCCTGAAGCAGCGGCGTCAGATTCATGGCATGCTGCATTTCCATCGATTGCTTCAATTCCGCTTTTTGAGCGTCGGGGATTTCCTGAGCCGTGCCGTTGACGGTCTGGCTTACTTTGTCGCCGACGATCATTTGCACCACGGTGATCGACTGGCCCATGAAGTCCATCTTGATGACGATTTTTTGCTTCGACGGATACATGCTCACCGTATCCGACGTGAAATCGAGATCGACACCCATCAACGAAATTGTGCCTTTACTCGAGTTTCGGGAAGCCTTGTATTTGTTGAGTTTGTCGGCTCCGCCATGGGCGGCGATCGCCTTCTTGACGATTTCCTTCGGGTCGTCCTGGGCCGCAGCGCGAGAAACAAGCCCGACGGCCAGACCGAACGCCAGGAACGAAACCAACAAGCGACGCATGAGATTCTCCCAGAAGCGGTAATATCCACTGGATACGGTGGCCAAAGCAATTTGACTTGACCGGTCTTTGAATTCTATCCACCGGACGTGCAAGGGGTAGCGACATTTTCGGCGGGTTACGCCCTTGGGGCGATTTGGCTTGTCCTTGCGCCCTTGACAGCCGCGAGCCGGAGAGGTTATTTCCGGCCGCCGGAAAGGAGCGCCGCCATGCATCTGATCGCGCCGGACATTCTCACCGAGGCCAACGGGCTGTCAATTCTGCCGTGCGTCTCCGGCATGCTGCTTGGAGTGCTGCTTTGGGTGCTCGGCTGGCACTGGCATCGCTTCTGGATTGTCGCCGCGAGCACGGTCGCGGCCGGGCTCTATGGGCTGAGTGTGCACCCATCGATCAGCCCGAGGATGCTGGCCGCCGGCGTGATGCTGGCCATTGCCGCCGGCATGTTGGCCGTGGATCTTTCACGCTTGTTGGCGTTCTCCGCCGGAGGACTGAGCGCATGGCTCATCGTTCATAAAGTGCTGCCGACATTTCAGGAACCGCTGATATGCATCATGTGCGGCGGAATCCTCGGCATGTTCCTATATCGCCTGCAACTCATGCTGCTGTTTAGCCTGGTGGGAACTTTGCTGTTTGCTCATTCGTTGCTGTTGCTCGTGGAAAAACTCACAACGAAGTTTGCCGCAGCCGACTGGGCGCGGGCGAATTTCCTGAGCCTAAATCTGGTCGTGGCGGTCATTGCTCTGGCCGGCCTGGTGATCCAGGGGCGAATCGCCCGCTGGCGTGACGAAAGGGACAAGCGCGCCGCGGCCAAAGCCTGGTCGGTCTTAAGCAATGAAGAGAAACTGGCCTTGCAAACCATGCCCAAACGGCGAAAGATCTGGAATATGGGCCGCTGATTCCCGGCCGAAATTTGCACGGCCAAGGTCAACCGGAAAATGCAAGATGACCTGGTCATTTAATCGCAACGCCTATTCGCCCGCCGTGGCGGAACTGCTGGCCGAAGACCGCCTGCCGGACCTGGGACCCGGTTCGCCGAACGTCGCGCTCCGGCCCAAGTTCGAGTTACTGGACCGCGCAACGATTTTCGACGATCGTCGGATCCAGGATTCCGATATGGCCCGCTGTTGCTTGGCGGGACTTTGGCTGCATCACGATTTTCTTGACGAATCGCATTCGATCAGCCAGGAAATTGAATCGCCAACCGGCAGCTACTGGCATGCGATCATGCATCGCCGCGAGCCGGACGCGGATAATTCGAACTACTGGTGGCGAAGCGTCGGCTCGCATCCCGTTCTCGACCTGCTGAGCCAGTACAGTCCCGTGCTCGGGTATTCGTACTCAACGCCGCCAGCGTTTGTGGATCTATGCGAACGAGTGCGGGGGACCAAATCGCCTGAAGAGGTTCTCGCACGCCGCGTGCAGTTGCTGGAGTGGCAGCTATTGTTTGACTGGTGTTGGCATCAAGCAATTGGGAGATAGCCAATTGATCTTCGGCGAACGACGTCCAATGCGGCGTCCGATCAGTATATACTAATTGAGTTCTCACAGGGATGAAGTCGTCCGTGACCGCAGGACATTTTCCAAGTCATGAATCCGACAACGACAACCCGCCGAATCGAACGCGAGCTCGGCGTCGCGATACCCGGTGACATCCTCGAGCCGCCGCAGTGGACACAAACCGCCCTGAAAAAGATGCCGGAAAATGGCCGGCTGAATTGGGGCGAATTATTTGGCCGCGTCGCGCCGGTCGTGATCGACCTGGGATGCGGCAACGGCCGCTACTTGCTCGGCAGTGCGCTTCAGCGACGAAACCACGATCACTTAGGAATTGATACCCTTCCGGTGGTGATTCGTTATGCCCGGCGGCGCGGCAACCAGCGCGGTTTGGCGAATTTGAGATTCGCGGTTGGCGGGGCGTGGGAACTGCTGGATCGCTGGGTCGAACCGGTCAGCGTCGCCGAAATTCATTGCTATCATCCCCAGCCGTACTACGATCCCTCCCAGGTGCATCGCCGGCTCATAACGCCAAACTTTTTGGCCCTTGTTCACCGATCGCTGTTGCCTGGAGGGCTCTTGATCATTCAGACCGACAACCCCGGCTATTGGCGCTATATCAAGTCCGTCGTGCCAATGTTCTTTGAGTTCGATGAGCATCACGGATCATGGCCGGATGCGCCCGAGGGGCGCACGCGGCGGGAAATCGTCGCACGGCGAAAGGGACTGCCAATACTTCGCGGCGTTTGCCGCGCAAAAACAGGATTGAGCGAGGGTGAGGCCTTGCGACTGGCCGAGGCGCTTCCCCCGCCGGTCTTCGATGCCGACCGGCGCTATCGCGAAGCCGACTTGCTGGATCGCGGATAGCCGTTACATCTTCGCGGCATCCGCGAGTTTCTCCAGCACTTCCTCCGACGCCGGCAGCGTGCCCCGACATTTTGGATACTTGCTGCAGCCCAGGAACGGACCGGTCCGTCCCTGTCGGACCTTCATCGGCGATCCGCACTGCGGGCAAGTTTCCGATACCTCGATTTGCGGCGTGTCTTTCTTGGCCGCCGGCGCCGGCAGGGCGTCCTTTAGTTTTTCCTTCAACTCCGCCGTCATCGGTTTTGAACTGCGACACTTCGGATAGGCGCTGCAGGCCAGGAACGGACCCCGCGGGCCGCGGCGAACGATCATCGGCGAGCCGCACTTGTCGCAATTCACGCCCGTTTCGACCGGCTTGATCGGTTTGCCCTCGGCGTCCACATCGAGCGCGTTTTTGCACTTCGGATAGCCGGTACAGGCCAAGAATGGGCCACGTCGACCCTCGCGAATGACCATCGGCGAGCCACACTTTTCGCATTTGTACTCGGTCGGCTTGGTCGTCAACTCCGCCGTGCCTTCCGCGGTGACCTTCATCGTGGTTTTGCATTCCGGATAGCCGCTGCAGCCGAGGAATGGGCCGCGCGGCCGAATCGCTGCACCATCGGCTTGCCGCAATTCGGGCACTTCACTTCGTCTTTCAATTGCGGAGCCTCCGGCTGCCCCTCTGGCGGTTTCACATAGTCACAGCCGGTGCCGTCTTTCTTCCAGCCGGAGCAACTGATAAACTTCTTGCCGGTTTTCTTGGCGTAGCGAACAACCAGAGGTTGGCCGCACTTCGGACACATCTCGCCGGTTTCGACGCCCTTGGCCTTGGGCATTGCCTCCTCGGCGGTGGTCAACGCCGCCGAGAAGGGGCCCCAAAACTCATTCAGCACATCGACATACTCGGCCTTCCCGTTCTCGATGAGGTCGAGGTCGTCCTCAATATGGCTGGTGAATTTCAGATTCATCACTTGTTCGAAATGCTGTACGAGCAAATCGGTGACGAGTTTGCCGACTTCGGTGGCGAAGAACCGGCGGGTCTCCTGCTTCACATATCCGCGTTTCTGAATCGTCTCGATGATGCTGGCGTAGGTGCTCGGCCGGCCGATCCCTTCCTTTTCGAGCGCCTTCACCAGCGACGCCTCGTTGAACCGCGGCGGCGGCTGGGTGAAATGCTGGCTGCGGAACAAATCGAGCCGGGCCAACGCCTGCTGCACTTGCAGAGCCGGCAACTGGGTATCGACGTGCTTCTGCGGCCAAACCCTTCGGAAGCCGTCGAATTTCTCAACACGGCCTTTGGCGGTGAAAATGCCGGGCCCGGCCGTCACCTCAACATCGGTGACCGCGTCGATCGCCAGGGACATTTGGCTCGCCACGAAACGATTGTAAATCAGCGTGTAGAGCTTGTGCTCGTCCGGTTTCAGGTACGGCTGAACCCGTTGCGGCGTGTACTGCAGATCGGTCGGCCGAATCGCCTCGTGCGCTTCCTGGGCGCTCTTGCCCGACTTGTAGGCGTGCGGCTTGCGCCGGCAGATAGTTCTGACCGTATGTCGTCTGAATGTGGCTGCGAACAGCGTTCAGCGCTCGGCCGAGACCCGCGTGCTGTCCGTTCGCATGTACGTAATGAGCGCGATCGAGCCCTCGCCGCCCATTTCAATTCCTTCATACAGCCGCTGAGCGGTTTTCATGGTCCGATCGGCGGAGAATCGCAGCCGCTGGTTCGACTCCATCTGCATCGTCGACGTGGTGAATGGGGCCTGCGGCTGCGCGGCGCGATCGGTCTGCTCCAGCTTCGTGATAACCCACGACATACGGTCCAGCGCGGCGGCGATATTCATCGGCCTGCTGCTCGTTGGTGATCTTCGCTTCACGGCCATTCCATTTGGAAAGCACCGCCGCGAAGGCGTCCTTGGGCGGCTTGGGAATTGCCGGCCCTTCGACGGGGGCTTCGTCGGTCCCCTTCTCCTCAGTTTCTTTCTCTTCGGCGGCTGGTTCGTCCTTGACGTCATCGTCCGCCGCATCGCTCGCTTTCTTCTTTGAGTAGATCTTGGTGCGCGCCGGCTCGGATGCGTAATCGATGCCGGCTCGCAATTCCTCCGGGCAGAGCAGGGCGGTGAGCCGCCAATACTCCTCGGACTTGAACGCCTCGATTTCGCGTTCGCGTTCGACGATCAGCCGGACCGCGACCGACTGCACGCGGCCGGCGCTCAGACCGCGCGTGACCTTGCTGCCCAGCAGATTGCACAGCGGATAACCCACGACGCGATCGAGCACGCGCCGCGCTTCCTGGGCTCGTACGAGGTTGCTGTCGATGTTGCGCGGGTGAGCCAGCGCCTGTCTGCACCGCCGACTTGGTGATTTCGTTGAAGGTGATGCGGCAGGTTCGCGACTCGTCAAGCTTCAGTTCGTCGGCGATGTGCCAGGCGATTGCCTCGCCCTCGCGGTCGGGGTCGGTCGCCAGGTAAACGGTTTGGCCTTGGCCGCTTCCTGCTTCAACTCGGCGAGGATTTGCCGAGCGGTTTTTCGCTTGAAGCCGCCCTTGCCGCTCTTTTCATCGGGGTCTTCGACCACATAAGTCGGCACCCAGCCTTCGGAGATGCGGACGCCGGCGATCTCCTCGCCGCGGCGCTTCTTCCGTGGCAGGTCGCGGACGTGGCCGTAACTCGCGAGCACGTGGAAATTCGGGCCGAGATACTTGTTGATCGTTTTCGCCTTGGTCGGCGATTCGACGATGACGAGATCGTGCTTTCCCCGAGTCCCATCTGAAATGGGGGTTTCGGCCGCCTGCCGGCGCGGAGTCGCCTTGGCCACGGCGGTCACGGGTGACTTCGCCGTCCGCGACGCCGGTTTCTTGGCCGTTCGTTTTGCGGCCGTTTTCGTCGTTTTGCTAGTCTTCCTTGCAGGCACGGGGGCCTCCAGGTTGCGATTGTTTCAACCCGTGGAACCAATACAATTGGAACCTTGGGGATTCTGGTCTGACTTTCACTGTTAGTACACGATAACGCAGAGCGTCAAGCCCCGTCGCCGTTCAAATGACGGAACGGCGCGTCATAACGCGAGGAATGCCAATGGCTTTCAACCCGTTTCATGGCTTTCGAAAATACCGCAAGACCATGTTCGCCGTCTTGACCATTTTGTGTATGTTCGTGTTCGTTTTGTCCAGCGGACTCGGCGGCCACAGCGATTTTCTCAGCGGTTCCTGGTTGGGCGGCAGCCGTTACCCCACGGTGGCCAAGGTCGGCGGTCGAAGCATCGACACCCAGGAAATGCAGATGGTCGCCAACCAGAGACGTCTTGCGAACGAATTCATCCGACAAGCCCTGTTTTTCTCGGATATGTCGGTCCTCGACGCCGTGAACTCCAAGATTGATGATTTCCCGGAAATTGGCCGGCAACAGGTCCGCCAAGCCGTGTTTTACAAACAGTTTGGACTGCAGCATCCCCAGTTGCTCCAACAATATCTGCAAATGATTCCCGGCTTTCTCCGCTCGTTGGACACCGGCATCAAGATACTGGAGAGCGATAAGAAAGGCGGCGTCGCCGACGTATTTCGCCGATTCCAGCAGGTCTTGGTGCGGGACAACAATCGGCCGGACTATTACGGCCAGCTCTATTTCGGCGGCTCAGCGCGAACGGGCCAGGATTTGCTGGATTTCGAGGTTTGGAAATGGGAGGCCGACCAACACAAGATCGAGCTATCCACCGAAGCCGCCCAGAAAATGCTGCGCGAGGAGATCGGGGGCAGCGAGGCCGACGAGGCCGCCGACCAGGCGATGAAGAACATTCGCTCCCAATACACGAAAATGAGCCAGGGGACATTGCTGGCCGCGTTGATCGATGAATTCCGAGTTCGGTTGGCGAAAACCGCAATCCTAGGCGAAACGTCGAAACTCCCCGGGACAATCGGCGCCTATATCACGCCATACGAGTTTTACAAGTTCTATCGCGACATGCGGACCGCCATCCGCGTGGATCTTCTCCCGGTGACGGCCGACTCGTTCCTGGACAAGGTGACCGAAAAACCATCGGAAGATGAACTGAAAGCATTGTTCAACAAGTATCGCGGCGACGAGCCGAATCCATTGTCGGAAAGGCCTGGATTCAAGGCGGCGAAGGAGACCAAGGTCGAGTGGGTCGGGTTCAAGGGCGAAGAACCGCTGATCAAGAAGGCGGCCCTGGAAGACGCCGCGAAGAAAACGGCATCGGCCGCGGCAATCGGCAAGGCGATCATGACGCCGCCCGGCGAATCCGCCGCGGCAATATTCGGCCGCCTCGGCGCGATCGCGGTCGTCGATGATCCAAAATTAATCGAGAAGCGAACGGACAAGGAATATGCCGACTACGTGAAAAGCGAGAATAGTGCCCTTTACTGGGTGCAGCCGGCACTCGCACTGTTCAAGGTGCACGACACGAGCCTTTATCAACCGAAGGCCGTTGCCGCGGCGGTTGCTGCGACGATGGGCGCTCGCGGCACCGGCGGCAGCGCTTTGACTCCGTTTGTCGCGATCGGCTCGCAGGCCGTCGTTCAGGAAATGCGCGAGCGGGTACGATTTGGGTTGTTCCCGCTTGCTCTGGGGCAGCGGGGAGCGATGGCATGCTCGCCATGTCCGACGCTTTCATTCCCCGGCCGTTGCCCAAGAAAGCATTGCAGGCAAAGCTGAATGACGAAGTGACCAAGTCAATCGTGGACGATTATTTCAAGAACGAGACGGACCAGTTCATGAAGAACCTGGCGGAAAAGGCCAAGGATCCGAAGAAGCCCGAGATCAAGCAGGAAGTTCGAAAATACGTGGACGAGTTCGTCAAGAAGTTTGGCTTGCCGCATGGCGTCAGTGCCAAGTTCGACAATCAGTTTGAGATGATTCATGATCCGAGTTTGAAGCCGTTAAAGGAACTGTACCAGAAGGACTTCAAGTCCAGCGATCCAAAAGGCTATTTCTTCGGCTCCCGATTCTTCCAGCAGGTGGACCGGTCGGTGGGTCAGGCGATGCCGATTCCGCTCTTCCAGGCTCATTGGTTCAACGATCTATTCCCCATCGTCGGGTTCACGAAGCCTGAGGACAAATTCTTCGTGGTTTGGCGAACCGAGGACAAGGAGCCCCACAGTCGGACGTTTGCTGAAGCGAAAGCCGACGTCCAGAAGGCCTGGAAATCGGAAAAAGCTCGCGAACTGGCCGTGAAAGCGGCGGAAAATCTGAACAAGGAACTGAACGACAAGGGGATCAAGAATCTCGCCAGCCTCAAGGATTTCGCCCAGGGCAAGTACGAGTTGCTCGAGGTCGGGCCGATCGCCATGCGACAGGAGAGTTTCCAGGGCATGGCTCGTGGAATCACCATGTATGAACCGCCCCAGACGCCGCGCAATAAGGTGCCCTACGGAGCCACGGATTTCGCAGTCAAGCTAATGGAATTGCGGGAAAAACCACTTGGCTCGACGATGGTTCTTCCCAACGATCCGGAGGACACGCAGTATGTCGCGGTTTTGATCGAGAAGACGGAGCCGACAAAGTTCAGTTTTGACTTGATCTACAAGCGTTCTGGTCTCGAGCGCGGGGCGGACCCGCTGATGAGTGAATTCTTGCAACGGCAACGTGCAAAAGCCCGGGCCGAGATCATCACGCAACTCCGCGATGACGCCAAGCTCACGATTGTGGATCAGGAAGAATTGAAGCGATTCGCCGAGAAATCCTCGTCCGGCGAGTAAAATCCACGTGGGCTAAAGCCCACGCCTACGGTAATCTACGACTCCTGTAGGCGTGGGCTTTAGCCCACGTTGTTTGATCAAACAACGTGGGCTAAAGCCCACGTTGTTTGATCAAACAAATCGAACCTGCACGTCCGGTCCCTGGATGTGATGCAATAGCTGCCGCGGCAGGTGGCAGGTAATCGTCACCCGGCTGTCGTGGTATTCCTGCCGGCAAATTTCGGCGTGAGCGTTCAAGAACGCCAACACCCGTCCATTGGCAATATCCGTCACGATTTCAGCCTCGGCGAAGTCGGCGCTCAAGGCGCCAATCACCGCCGCGCTTAATTCATTCAGCCCCAACTTGCGATGGGCGCTGACTCGCACCGATCGCGGATGCTTATTCTCGAGGATGCTGAGTTCCGTTGGGTCTTTGACGCGATCGATTTTGTTGAGGACGAGAAGCGTGGGCTTATCGCCGCAACCGATTTCCTCGAGCACCCGATTTACCGCGGCGATTTGCTCTTCCGCGTGGGGGTTGCTTGCATCCACGACATGAAGCAGCAGTCGGGCCTGCTTGGTTTCGGCGAGCGTCGCCTCAAATGAGGCCACGAGATGGTGCGGCAAATCGCGGATAAAGCCGACCGTATCGCTCAGCAAGACCTTGCCCCACTCCTTCAGATGCCATTGCCGCGTGCGAGTGTCGAGCGTGGAAAACAATCGATTTTCCGCCACGACCCCGGCGCCGGTGAGAACATTCATGAGCGTGCTCTTGCCGGCGTTGGTGTATCCGACGAGCGAAACGGTGTGCTCCTCGCGGCGGGTGCTCACCTCGCGGTCCTTGCGCGCCTGGACCTCGACGAGTCTTGCCTTTAAATCGCGAATGCGGGCGTCGACCAGTCGGCGGTCTTCTTCGAGTTGGGTTTCACCAGGTCCGCGCAGACCGATCCCGCCGCCCGCTTGGCGCGAGAGGTGGGTCCACATTTTTCGGAGCCTGGGCAATGAGTATTCAAGTTGGGCCAGTTCGACTTGCAGCCGCGATTCGACGGTCCGGGCGCGGGTCGCGAAGATATCGAGAATCAGCTCGCTTCGATCGAGCACTTTGACGTTCGTGGCCTTTTCCAGGTTGCGCACCTGGCCCGGCGTCAGATCATTGTCGAAGACGACCACATCCGCGTCGCTGGCTTGCACCAGCGTGGTCAGTTCCTCGAGTTTGCCCTGGCCGATATAGGTGGCGGGAATCACCGCGGGCCGTTTTTGGGTGAGTTCGCCGACCACGACGGCGCCGGCCGTCGTGGCCAAGCCACGGAGTTCATCGAGCGGATCATCGCTGATCCATGGCCGCTGCGGCAGCGCCACGCTGAGCAGCACTGCTTTTTCCTGATGAACCGTCAGTTCATCGCGTTTCACGTCAAGTGGCATTCGGAATTGTGATCCTCGTCGGCGCCTATTGATTGATGCGAATCCATTGGAGCGCATTGCCGAAATGCGACTCCCAAGCATTGTAACCGCGACGCTCCAAAGAGAAAAAGCCCCGCGTGGCTCAAAAAGCCACGCGGGGCAGGGGAATGATCGCCCAATCACACTCACTCAATTGCCGCCTGGAATCAGCGGATTGGAGATTCGCGGCTTGTCCTTGAGCAGGTTCACGGTCTCGAACGCCGGCGTGATCTTAAACGTCGCGTCGCCGGTGCTCAGGACATCGATCTTGGCACTCAAATCGACGCCGATCGGAACGCCTTCCACCTTGGTCTGGTAGGAGAAGCGTGCCGTGCCCTTCGGCGTGTGGGCCATGTCGTAGACCGTGACCGGCGCGGTGGCCGATGCCCCGGTGCCGCCCGCCCGCACGCTCATGCTATTGCGATAGGTTGGGTCGGCCAACAGTCGGAGTTTCTCGATCGCCTGGGTCAGTCCGGCCCCGATTTTCTCCTTAAGGGGGTGGCCATGTTCCATCGCCGGCAATGAAACCATTGCCAGATGTCGGCGTCGGCCGCCGGCCAGATTGATTTTCACTTCGCCGCCGCGGTCAACCGCAATCGTGTGGTACTCGACCTCCTGCTGCGGCGTACCACCGTGCTTGATTACCTTAATCTGCGCCTTGCCGCCCAGCGGCTGGCCCCACACCCGATTGACCTTAACCACATAGCTGCCGGAGAAGGCTTCGGCGACCGTGTAGGTTTCCTGTCGCGATCGGAGATCGTCACAAACCAGCAGGCTGCCTGCCGGAGTCTGACGCTGTGTCGCGGAGCAGACCGTGTCGATCGGCTCTTCGACCACCAAGTCCAGATCGGCCGGCGCCTGCCACATCAGCTCGATGACCAGATCGCGCCGTTGCTGCTCGGCGACCGACTCCTGAATCTTCTTGGCGTCGGCCTGACGGTTTTCCGCCAGCAGCCGTACCTTGGCTCGGTCAAGAGCCTCGTGGGCCTGATTGAAATACATGTCCTTGTCCACAACCCAATCGCGGCCAAGCAGGTTGCTGACCGCCCAATTGACCGCGTCGCTGTCGACCGTCTTGGCCTTATCGAGATAGACCAAGGCGTTCGCGTATGGATCGGCCTGCGTGGGGGTGATCGCGGCTGACATCCGGCAGTACGCCACTGCGCGCTCCGAATTTCCTGCTTCGTTCATGGCCTTGGCGGCTTGCAAGTAGGCGTCGGCGCTCTTCGGAGCGAGGTCGATGGCGGAAAGCTTTGCTCGCTCCAGCTCCAGCGTCGAACCCTTGGTTTCTTCCAAAGCAACGCTCAGGGCGTCGAACACCCATGGATCATTGCACACGCCCACGCGCAAACTGCTCTTGAGCAAGTCGGCCGCATAACCGAATTCCTTGACTTGAACGAGGAAATCGACCGCGGCCAGGAGCATCTTCGGCCGAGATTCCGCGGGCAAATCCTTGTCGGTCAATGCCATCTGCCAATCAATCGGTTTCGGGTCCTTGCGCCCTTGGCCTTGGCATATTCCTCCCTGATCTTGTTGATCTTGATCGGGTCGTTGTTGAGAGGTTTTCGCTCGACACGGACCAACGCATCGCCGCCTCGAGCCGGCAACGCGCCCATGCCGCCGCCGGCCCCCGGCGCGGGTTGCGCGGGTACTTCACGGTCGGCCGGAAATGAGACGGAGCGCTGACCACCAGTGCCAGCGCCGGCGGATAAAAGCCCAGCGAGAACTTTTCGTCTACTGGAACCAAGCTTCCGCCTTCGTCGTCCGTCATGTCGTTCTGACCGCCCATCTGATTTACCTGCAGATAGGAGGGCACGCGAGCCCAGTGGCCGCGGGCAATCGTGTCGGTGATCAAATTGACCAGGTGGTTTTCGAAGGTCTGTCCCTGGAAGCCGAATTGGCCGCCGAGGTTGCCAAGCTGGCCAGCCTGACCGCCGCCAAAGCCCAGGAAGCCGCCGCCGCCACCGAAGTTCGGGGGTCCACCCATGCCCATGATGCCGCCGCCGGCCAGGCCGCCGCCGAGGCCGCCGCCAATGCCGCCGCCGAGGCCGGCCAGGCCGCCGCCGAGGCCACCCAGGCCGCCGCCGAGGCCACCCAGGCCGCCGCCAATGCCGCCAATGCCGCCCAGCCCGCCGCCGATGCCGCCGATGCCCCCCAAACCCGCGAGTCCGGCGAAGCCAGCGGCCGCCCCACCGTTGCCAAAGGCATTGAATGGCGAGCCCGAACTTCCGAAGGAGAAGGCCCCGCCGAGCACCGACAATGTCTGTCCGACGCCAAGCGAATTAATCGCGCTTGGAATCGGAATCACCAGGTCGGCCACCTCATATACGCGCAGGGCGTGGTTATAGTTTTTCCGCGCGATCTTCTTCGTGGTGATTTCAATGTGGTCCGCATTGACGAAGTAGGTCAGGTCGGCGTTGTTGAGCACCATCGCCATCACGGTGCCCAAAGTCGCGCCGGGCATGGCCGGGATCTTGGACGACTTCGAATTCAAATCCTCAATCGGGTTTTCCGCTTCCTTCAAGACCCTCATGTTGGGAAGAATGTAGAAGCCGGTGGCCTCGAGTTTGTTGTTGAACTGTTCAAACCACTTGTCGAGCGGCAGTTCAATTTCGCGATCGACGCCCGGGCCATATGGCTCGTTCAAGCGCCGAATCACCTTGGAGAAATTCGGCGACTTATTGTAACCGAGGCTGTAGTAGTCGTAATACTTGTTGCGAATCCGCGTCAGACTCCTTCCAAGTCGCGGCCGGCGGGAAATGGACCGGCGGCTCGTCGGGGTAGGGGACGTGCGATTTTTCAACCTGCATCAAAGTCAGCAGGAATCGTTCTTCGCGAATTCGCTTGAGTTCGCGCAGTTCTTTCAAGTTCATGGCCCGAAGCGACATCGCATAGGCCGCGGTCGCCTCGACCGGAACCGGCTCGCCCTTGTTGATCGATTCCTCGCGAAGGAGGTTCGCTTCCTTGTAGGCTTCGTCGTAACGCGCCTTGTTCATCAGCGCGACGAACGCGCGGATGCGCTCGCGAGTCTTCTCAACCTGGCTGACCGCAATCGCTTGTCGTTCGGCCTCCTTGGCGGCAAGAATCAACCGCCGCTCTTCTTCTTGCAGACGAAGCTTGATTTCTCGGCCGCGGACTTCCACGTCGCGAAGCTGCGCCTGGAGCGTGTTGGCCAAACGATCCTTTTCCTTTTCGCTGATGGCGACGTTGTTTTGGACGGTTTCCAACTGACGCTTCAAGAGTTCGTAAGCCAAGTCGGGATTTCTCTGCAGTTCCGCCTTGGCGTTCTTGATGGCGCGATCGACCGAATCCGCCATTTGCTGCTCGGCGAGTCGGCGCTGTTGCTGAGCGTAGCGCAGCAGATCCTCATTGCTCGGCGGAGGCGGCGGCGCCGGCGGCGCCGCCCCCGGAGCGGGCGGCGGCGCCTGTTCCACGTTCACCAGCAGCGTCGCCAAATCGACGCGATCGGTCCGCACACTCTGGAATGGGGCGTCGATCTTATCCGCCTGGGCCTTGGCAGTCTTGAACGCATTAAGCAACTGCTTGCGGCTGATCGAACCATCCTGGAGCTTTTTCACAACGGCCAAGCCGTTGACCGCTTCATGATCGTATGGGTCCACCTTGGAGGCCAACTCAAACAGTTTGCCGGCGACGGCGATCTTGTCCTCGCTCAACGCCCAGTGAGCCTGCGTGAGGTACTCCTCGTGCGTCAACTTGGTCTGCTGATAGGCATAAGCAAAAGCGCGATCGGCTCGGATCAGAGCCGGCGCGGCCTTGTTGTTGGCGTGTCGCCACTGGTCCACCATCGCGACCAAAAAGATATTCTCATGTTCCGAAGGCGCCATGGCTTCGTGAATCACCACGCTGGTGTCGCGGCCCGCAATCGTTCCCGCAATCGTCATGTCAAAGCTTGCGGCGTCCGTGTACTTCCCAATCATCAGGGTCGGCAAATCGCCGCGCAACGGCGGGAGCTTCGTTGGGTAGGCTTCGGTGATTCCCTTGCCAAGCTTAAAGCTGGTCGGATAGAGGATTGGCGCCGAGACCGTATGCAACACGCGGTTGCTCAACTCGGACGCCTTTTCGTTCGCGGCCATGCGAATCACCATTCCACCAGTCGCGCTGGGGAAACCGTGCAGGTTCATGGGATTGAGCTGAAGGCCGAGCGGCACGGCGAAGAACGCGATCTTCTGATTGACCAAATCCTGCGCGATTTGATAACGCTCGCTTGTGGTGATCGGGTCGTATGCGCTTTCGCCGTCTCCCAGCAGCAGCACAATCGGCTGGCGGTCGGCGCGAATATCGAAATTCTTGATCGCCTTGGTGATCGCGCCTTTCAGATCGCAAACGCCGCTTGCGTACTCGCTTGTTTCCAGATTCTTGACGGCGCCAGCCACGGCGTCGGAACGAGCGGGCTGGAAGCCGCCCGTTAGGCTCCGGGTCGCTTCGGGAATGTTGACGGTCCAAAGATCGATTTGATCGGCGGCGGCGAGATTCTCCGTCAAGGCTCGGACCAGCCGGCGAGCCGTGCCAAACGGCAAACCGGCTTGGCTGGCGGACGTATCAACCAGCACCAGCAAGTCGCGGGGCAGGGCGCTGACTGCCGGCAAATTCGGCTTCAGCTGAGCTCCGAACAGGTGCTCGCCGGACTGCGGCACGTAGGTCACAACGGGTTGTTTCGCGAACTTCGCGGCGGCGAGCCCTTCCGTAATGCCATTGACGGCGGGTTTGTCCGTGCCGCTCCGCGTGGGTTGCATCGGTTTCCTGTTGCGACCTGCGTCGCCCCAGACTTGGGTACAGGTAATAACGCCGGCCAGCGATAACACCGCGCCAGCGAGTCTGAGCCTGTGGACGGTGGACATGTCCCGACTCTCCTCAACTCATGAAAATATGATCAGTGGTGCCCTGCCTCGGAGCGCCAACGAGTTTACGCACAAGAGACATTTTAACCCTCGATCCGGCCGTTCCGCCACAAGATTCCACCATAACCCCCCAGATTGAAGGGTTTGTGGATCATCCGCGGCCGAAGTCGGCGAAAATCAGGGCCAGGCGGCTACTTGTCTCTCGCCCACGTTACAACACCTGCATGCCAAATTCGTTGGCCGAGCGCAGGGATTTTCCTCTCGAGCTAAGCATAACAGCTGCCGTGACTCCCGGATGCGGCAATTCCTCCAGAATCAGCCGCAATGCCCGCCCGCCCGGCGACGGTTAAACCGCGCCGACTTGACATCGCGGTCCGGCGAACTAGGGTTGTAAGGCGGATTAGCACAATTACACCGTGAATCGTGGCGATTCGAGTCGGCCGCGAAGGCGCTGGCGTGCCGGTTGTCACGCCTGTGTCGATCCGCCGAAACGCCCATTGGTTTTCGCCAGGCCGCCTCGCCCGAAATGACGCGGAATGTTGCGAGCGGCATATTTCATTAAATGAGGCCACGGTCATGGCCAGCCCTGAGCAAAGTCTCCCTTCCAAAAGCGTGATTCGCCGTCGCCTGCTGGCGGCGACTGCCGAGGCTCCCAAGCCAGCGCCCGCCAACGATCTCAGCGCCGACAGCGTCGATTTCAACAACGGCAGCGAGGACTCGGCTATCCTTCAGGAGTTACAACGGATTGGCCGGCCTGCCGCGCCGGCCGAGGATTTTAACGAAGTGGACGCATTACTGCGACGATACGAGGCCGAAAAGGGCGTCGGCGATTCGTCCCGTTCTCGGCGGCCCGGCATGAACGGCGCCCGAGCGCTGCCTTCTGATCCACAGCGCGGCGACTCACCCCGGATGCGCGCTTCCGGGGGCCTGCCGCCGCTGACCTCCGCGGGGAACGCGGAGTTGGAGCGCTTGCGGGCCGAAAACGCCGAACTAACAGCCATGGTCGCCGAGTATCGCGAGCACGTCGAGTCGAATCAACTTCACGACTGGGAACAAAAAATTCAGGAAGCCGAGCAACTCCTCACGGAAAAGGATGCCCTGATCGAAGCGCTGCAAAAGCAAGTTCTGGAATGGGAAGAGAAACTGAAAACGCACCGATTCGTGCCCAGCGACGATGATCTTGCTCAAATGGCCGACGAACTCGACAAGGAACGCAGTCAATTCGCCCAGGAAGGAAAGCAACTGGACCAGGAGCGAAAACAACTCAAGGACGATGAAGAGTCGCTCATGAAGCAAATGCGCGAGATGGAAGTGGGAATGGCGAAGGACCGGGCCGAATTGGCCCGCCAGCGCACCGAACTGCACCGAATGCAAGTCGAGGTTCGCCACGAGTTGGATTTGTTGCAGCGAGGCGACGCCACGTTGAAGGATCGAATGGCGCAGTTTCAACGCCGCGCTCCCGAAGGGGCGGTTCGGCCCGGACCGCCCGCGGCACAGCAACCCACCAGCTTTGTGCCGGAAGGACCGGGCGCCAGCCCGCCGCCGCAACAGGAAGCGCGGCCCCGCGAAAGCGGCGTCTTTCGAAGACTGTTTGGACAGAACGGCTGATCGCGATCGCTTCAGAATGGGATGAGGGCGGCTCCACGCGTGACTGGGCCGCCTTTTTACTTAACCCACGACCGCTTGAACAACAAAGTCCTGGTGGTTTGCGCCGCCGGAGTAAACAATCACGAAGACAAAATCGGCGGATCGAGCATCCACCACTTCCACCGTTACGCTGCTGCCCGCCGCCACCAGCCCCGCGCCCTTTCTCAACTTGAAGTCGCGTTTCGGCAGGACATAAACCTTGGCACGTTTTCCGTCCCTGGCGAAATCCAGACGCGCCACCGGTTTCCCCCTCATTTCGACCACGTCGAGGCTCTGCAGCAATCGATAGTCGAAATCGCGGGGAATGTCGGTGCGAAGATTTCGCACCTTGAAAAACTCTTCGGCTGATTCCAGCGAATGCTGCCACGATTGCTCGTCTTCGCTTTGGGCAAATTGTTCGGGCGTGAACTCAATTCTCGATCGCCAGTAACCAAATCCGACCGTGGCGATCATCAGCAGGAGGATGGCCAACGAGGCAACCTGGGCCAGACGCCGCCGCCAGACCCGGGCATTTTCCTGGGCGAGGCGAATTGAAATGGCGTCCCGCAGCTCGCTCGGCGCCATGATGTCGTTCATGGCTTTCGACACGGCTCGATCGAACGCACGTTCCGATGCCGATAGCGCGCGACATTGTGAACAAACCGTCAAATGTTGCTCGATCGCCTCGAATTCGTCCGCGGGCAGTTCGCTCGGACAATGCACATAGGGCATCAGCAAACGAGCCGTCTTACATTCCATTTTCATGCCTCCGCCCGCCGTCACGCGTGCTCGCGAATAGTCGTTCTCGCAAGTACGCCTTCGCCCGCGCCAGCCGCGACATTACCGTCCCAATCGGCAGTTCCATCTGTTCGGCAATGTCGCGATAGCTGAAATCATCAAAATAAAAAAGAATCAAGGGAGTGCGGAAGCCTTCCGGCAGTCCGTTCAACGCTTCCTGGAGCTTCGCCGGCTCAATGTCGGGAAGCTCGGCGGGCGATTCGACCGGCGGATCGCTGATTTGATCAAGCGACACGCAACGGCGATTGTTGCTCTCCCGCACCCGGTGCAAGTAAGCGTTTCGCAAAATGCTGTAAAGCCAGGCTTTCGCCCGCTGCGGGTCGCGCAGTTGCCCGAACTGGGCGTGAGCCTTGCAAAACGTCTCTTGCGTCAAGTCGCCGGCCTCATCCGCCGAGCCGCTCAGACGGCAGGCATAGCGATAGAGCGCTGCATAATGGTCATCGACGAGTCGCTGCAGCGCCGGTTGCGCTCCCGGCCGTCCCATGGTGCGCCCTCTTTGAATCATGATCCGCGGACTGGCATTTTATTCCCACCGAGCTGGTTTGCCCGGCATCCCCATTCTTTTCTTCGTTGCAGGCCCAATTCCCTTGCCAACAGTTCGGCCGCAAATATCTTGGGAATAACTTACGACCAAGCGCATCATGAATGCGGAGACCACCGGCCGCGGGGGCCGTTTCGGTAATCGGGTAATTAGACTCCTTCAACAAAGGATGGGACAACCGTGAAGAAGTTGTTATCGTGTTTGGCTCTGGCCGCATTCCTCGGCGCAGTCGGCTGCAATGAAACCACTAGCACTCCAACCAAGAAGCCCGGCACCGGCGGAAATGTTCCGGCCGTCACCCACAAAGAGACTGTGAAAGAGACCAAGAAAGAAGAGCCGAAGGAAACCAAGAAAGAGACCAAGAAGGAAACCAAGAAAGACAAGCCCTGAGAATGGGTTGGCTTTGATTGACCTGCGATTTCTGTCTGGCGTCATGAGGCGCCAGACGTTTCTGTTTTGTCCCCAATATCCCGGTGAAAGGATCCAAACGTGAAGAAGATCATCCTGGCGGTTTTGCTCGGCCTGTTGGCGGTCGGCGCTGTGACCAGCAGCATCGGCTGCGACAACAGCAGCGGCACCAAGACGGGCACGAAGAAGTAATCGCTGTTCGCTAAAATGACGGGGCCGGCCAAACTGGTTTTGGCCGGCTCGCTTTTTTTTCGGAGTCTACAATGTCACGCATGCCGCGCCATCTATGGAAAACTGTATTGCTGCTGATCGCCTTGGCTGGAATGGTCGGTTGCGCCGGCGGTCATAAGGCGACCGGAAAATACAGCAACCTGGACAAGCCGAAACCGGTTGAAACGCCAAAATAAGGCATTCAGCCAGTCTCCCACTTCATTTCTTCTCGTCGTCCTGCTGCTCATCGCGCTGATAAATCGGCAAGAAGCGATACTCGACCGTCAACGCCAGCACGGCCATGGACGTGCAGTAATTCGCGCCGAATTGCACATCGTCGCTGACGCGGCCGGTCCAAGAGCCGTTGGGGTTCTGATTCGGCAACAACTGCTCATGGAGCCGCGTCCGGAAGGTGTTCCAATAGTTATCGCCCAACTGGAACATGGCCTGCGAGCAGTAATAGATGCCGTAATAATAGTGGGCTCGCGACCGGCTCAATGGCTTCTTGAGGAGGTAGGAGCCGGCCTTGAGGGACGTCTCGGATCGGTGATACTTCTTGCCGCAAAGCTCAAGAGCCAAAATGCTCGTGCCAGTGCAGGCGACGGTCACTTGCGCGCGGGGAGGTAGCGATAACCGCCGGTGTTGTACGGATCGTGACAGCGTTTGATAAACTCCACCGCGTTTTCGACGGCCTCGGGCGGCACGTCGCAGCCGACATTTTTCGCCGCCCGCAGGGCCATCAGTTGCCAGCCGGTCACGCTGATATCGCCGTCATCGCCCTGGACCCGATAGCGCCAGCCGCCCTTGTGGTACCCGGTCTTGCGTCGGGCGCGCAGAATAATCTGAACCGCTTTTTCTAACTTTGATTTGACGGTCTCGCCTAACTTGCCGTCGGTCATTCCCACAGCTTCCGCCAGCATGAGCGTGCAGATCCCATGCTGGTACATTTCATAGTGGCCTTCCGAGGCGATCAATCCGTTGGGGGCCTGCGCGGCAAGGACAAACTCGATTCCGCGTTTGACTGTCTTGCCGTACTGGCCTTCGCCGGGAACGTTGCCGGCCGACATGAACGCCATCACGACGAGCGCGGTGATGGCCGGATTTTGGCCGCGGTAGCCGGCACTCCAGGCCCCCTCGCGGTCCTGGGTGCTGGCCAAAAACGTCAGCGCGCTGTCCACCGCCTGATCGAGCGCCGATTTGGTCTTGGCGCCGTTGTCATTCGGCTTCGGTTCATCCGCGACGACGGGCGCCGCGGCCAATCCGACGAATAGGGCCGCGACAAAAAATCTCCGCATGCCTGCGACTCCTTGCCTTGCCGCTTACTTTTTCTCGGCCAGTTGCTCGAAATACAACTTGATCATTTTACCATAGTCGTCGCCATACTGGGCGCGCATGTCTTGGATGATTCGGGTGCGCAATTCGCCGGGCAATTCGCCCCACGTCTTGCCCTGGTATTTCTTCGCATCCTTGCCGTATTTCGCCAGATCGATCGCGGCGTTCGCCGCTCCGCCGTCGTTATTGCCGCTCATCGTCGGACCGCGCGGCGGCGATCCGCTTTGCTGCCCTTGCTGCTGCTGGGCGAGCGATTGGGCCGCCTGCTGCAGCGATTGGGCGGCATTCCGCATCGAGTTTTGCGCCTGTTGCTGCTGGCGCTGGCCAAGCTGGCGTTGGGCGTTGCCCATTTGATTCTGAGCCTGCTGAAGCGCCTGTCCGGTCTGCTGTTGGCCTTGGCCCGGCTGCGCTTGGCCCGATTGCTGTTGACCCGCCTGCGCGGCTCGCTGAGCGAGTTGTGAGGCCCGATCCAGATCCTGAGCCGCCCGCTGCTGCGACTGCTGCGTGCCGCGCGAATTGCCCTGTTGCTGACTTCGCGAGGCCTGTTGCATGGACTGATTGGCCTGCTGCGTGGCCTGCGTGGCCTGTTGCATCGACTGCCGTGCCTGCGAATTGCGCGTCTGGTTGGCCTGCTGCTGCATCTGCTGAGCCAACTGTTGCGCCTGCTGCTGCAGGCTTTGTTGCTGCGCCCGCTGTTGAGCGCGGGCCGCCTGAGAGTCATTGCCCATTTGTTCCAACTGGCGATTCACCGCCTCCTGCCGGCGGGCAAGCTGCTGCGCCTGGCGTTGGCCGTCGCCGCGGCTGTTCTGCGCCATTTGCTGCATTTGCTGCGCGGCTTGCCGGCCCGATTGCTTTGCCTGCTGCATTGCGCCGGCTTGCAATTGGTTCGAAGCCTGCTCGGCGGCTCGGGCCGCCTGCTGAGCTTGCTGAGTCTGGGGAGACTGCTCGCCATTTTGCTGTGCCTGCTGTCCCGCCATTTGTTGTGCCGCCTGCGCGATCGACCGCTGTTCCTTGGCCAACTCCCCAACTGGGTTCTTTTGATTTGGCTGGTTTTGAGCAGCCTGCTGGCGATCCATGGCTTTCTGGACCGCGTCGCGCAAGTCGCGCTGCTGCTGCGCCAACTGGCGCGCTTGATCAACCTGATTGCGATTTGGCAAATTCGGAGATTGCTGCCGCTGGCCGGCTCGATTCGCTTGCGCACTGTCGCGATTCAGCGCCGGTTGTTGCCGGGACATTTCGTCCAAAGCGCGGGCGGCATCCTGCTGGCTGCGCTGAGCTTTTTCCCAATCACCGCGGTTCAGCGCCTGCTCGGCGCCGTTCATCGCCTGGCGGGCTTCCTGCAGTTTCCGAGCCCGGCCGTCCGCCGGGAGTTGCTCAGCCTGGCGGCCCAATTCGGCCTGCCGGTTCGCCAATTGCCGCACCGCCTCGGTCGCCCGCGCTGGATTGCGGCGCACATCGCGACGGTCGTTCTCGGTGTCGCGACCAAGTTCTCGTTGCCGCCGCGCCAACTCTTGCGGCGTCAAGGATTGCTGCCGTTGCAATTGCGCGGCGTTCCGTTCGTTGTTTTCGCGGTTCAGCCGATTCGCCAGGTCCTTGAGGGCATCGCCCGCTTGTCGTTGCCCCTCGGCCATCTTTTGTTGACTCAGCCGCGACAGGCGTTGCAGCGCATTCTCAACTTGTTCACGTTCCTTCGCCGCCTGTTCGCCGCCGCGAAGTTGCCGCGCCTCTTCTTGCAAACGCTGCTGCATCCGTTGGAGCTCCTTTTGAGCCTCGCGTTCCGGCGTCTTGGCAAGCCGATCCGTTTCGTCGGCGAGTTTCTTTTGCTTTTTCGCCAGGCGATCGGCTTTTTGGGCGTCCGATTCCTTGCCTTGAAGCTGGTCGGCGAGCCGTTGCAGTGATTTCGCTGCGTCCTCGGTCTTTCGAGCGAGTTCGGGAGAGTTTTGCTTGGCGGCTTGTTCGGCTTGTTTGACGGCGTCTTGCGCTTCGGTTTGCCGTTGCAAGGCCTCCGTCGCGGGCAGGGCGGATGCTTCTTGCGCGATTTGTCGCTGTTCATTCTGAAGTTGTCGCACTGATCTGGATTTGTCGCCGGCCTGCTCCTTGGAGAGTCTTGCCGCCTGATCGGCGACTTTCTGTTGTCGCCGCGCCAACTCAGCTACTTTTTCATCGATCGGCTTTTGACCGTTCAACGCCTGGTCCAGCCGTTCGAGTTGGCGTCTGATTTCGCCCTGGGAGGCCGGCACGTCCTGCGCTCGGGCGCCTAAAAGGTCATTCAGCGCCTGGTTGGCCGCATCCACCGTTTTTTCCTGGCGTCGTTCAAGTGCCGGCATATCGAGCTTGGCGACGCGGTCGCCCACATCGGCTTGCTTTCGCGAGACGTCGGCGAGTTTTTGGGCCAAATCGCTTCGAGCTCGCGCCGGATTGTTCGCTCTTTGCTGTTCTGCTTGCTTCAGGGCCTGTTCGGCTTGCCGGGCGATTTCCTCCTGCTCGCGACGCAGTTTGCTCACTTCGGCCCGCGCCTGACCGAGCCGCTGAGCCAGGGTGGGCAGCTTGTCCGCCAAATGCTCAAGCGCTTGTTTCGCCTGTCCCATTTCTGCATCGGCCTTTGGCTGGTCCTTTCGAGCGAGTTGTTCGGCGGCTTTTTGTGCGCGTTCGACAGCTTCTTGCTTGAGGCGCTGGGCCTCGCGATTCGATTCGGGAATCGACAGCGATTCCGCGGCCTGTTTGATCGCTTGCTGTTCCTGGCGCAATTCCTCGAGGCGTTCGTGCGGCATTTGCGCGAGCGGCGTTTTTCGATCTTCGTTGGCGGCGCGGTTTTTCAACTCTTCCTGTAGTCGGGCCAGTTGCCGCGCCGCCTCGCGCGGATCCTTTGCCAGGTCAACGGCCCGCGCAAATCGTTGGCGAGGCGGTCGAGATCTTGGGCCGTCTGTTCTTGGCGCGTCAACGCCTGGTTGGCGTCGCCTTTCTCCAGGGCATCGGCGGCTTCCTTCGGCTTCTCGGCGTCCAATGGACGCGACTGCGCCACCTTGCTCGGTTCGCGCGTTTCGTCGGCCAACCGCCGCGCTCGATCGGCCAATTCGCGTTGCTTTTTCGCCAGGTCGGCCAATTGACGCTGGTTGACCTGCTGATCGGCCTGCTTCATGGCTTGTTCGAGATCGCGCTGGGACTGGGCCAGTTCGCGGGCCTTGTCGGCGAGTTCCTGACTCTTTTCGGCCTGGGCGGCATCCATCGCCTGTTTCAACGACTCGCTGTCCTGGGTAATCTGCTTCAATTCGTCTTTGAGCCGCTGTTGTTCCTGGGTGAGTTGATTGGCCTTTTGCGGATCGGTTTCCTTTGCGAGTTGCTCGGCAAGTTGCTTCTCGCGCTCGGCCAACTGTTCGAGTTTCATCTGATCGAGCCGCTGCTGTGCAATCTGCTCATTCTGCTTCTGCAATTGCTCAAGTTTCTTGATGGCGTCGCCCAGTTCGGAATCAGCCTGCTTGAGTTGTTTGTCGCGCGGGGCCGCCGCGGCGCGTTCCTTCTCCGCTTGTTGCAACGCCGCGGAAGCATTGCGCATTTCCTGATCGTTGACGTCCTGCAATCGATTGGAAAGTCGCTTGAGTTCCGGAATCAATCCCGTATCGCGCACCAAATCGCCTATGCCGCGTTCGTTCGCCGAGTGCTCTTTGCGCAGTTCCTTGAGCTTCAAGGCCGTCTCAATGTCCAGTTTTTGTTCGCGCGAGGCTTCTTGTTGCCGGCCATAGACGCCCCGCGCTTCGCTCTTGATCGCTTCGATCAACGCGTCCAGTCGTTGATTAATGTCGTCGCGCTGGGCCAGGATTTCCTGCTTTTTGAGCGGTTCGGCGGAGCGGGCGATCTTGAGCGTCAGCCAGCGATTGTCGGTGGGGTAATAAACCATATGCGGTTTCAGCTTGGCCTCGGGGACGCGACGGTTGTCGGCGATTCGCAGTCGAAATTCGAAGGTATCGCCTGCCTTGACCTTGCCCGCGAGCTTGAGCGGGTACGTGCCGGATACCAACGGGCTCCCCAGGCCCTCCAGTTTCATTGTTTCGGTTTGAGCTTTCCCCTGGTTGACTCGATACTCGATCTCGGCCTTCTCGACGCCATAATCGTCCGCCAGGGAGAGATCGAGCGGAACCGTTTCCACGGCGTTGACCGTGCGCATCTGTTCGGTCGTCCCCGCGACTTTCACGAACGCGGGCGGACGATCGATGATGACGTTTAACGACTGGGGCGGCAGTTCGGTCCGAATTCCATGCTCGGCCTCAAGAACCAGTTTAAACCGGCCGGGCCGCAGGATGTTCCACTCGGCCTTGGCACTTTTGCCGTCGTCCGCCAATTTGAGTTCGCGCTGAAAGGAGCGGCCGTTTCCATTGGATCCCTCGCCGTTGGACAGCGGAGTCCATTCGATTTCGGCCTTCTTGGCCGGTTTGGTGAACTGGAATTTGAATTCGAGCCTTCCATACTGAAGTGCCGAGAAGTCGCCCAAACCGAGAATGGTTTTGGTTTCCAGGGCTTTTTGGGCGTATGCCGGCGGCACGATCGTAATGCTGGGACTGTCCGCCAGCAACTGAACGGGATCGACCGCGGTCACCTGATGCTCGCGCGACACAGCGTCGCCCGACTCCACATGGAACTGAAACGTGTCGGCGACGCTGTTGATCTTGACATAGAACACTTGCGGCTGATCGGACTTCATTCCCAGGCGAATCGACTTGCCGTCGGCCCCGGTCATGATCAGTGTGGCCGAATCGGGCAGCGATTCGGCGTTGCCGCTCGCCCGCACGCTCGCGGTGAGAATGAGGCTTTGGCCGCGAGCGATGGCGAAGTCGCCGGGATTCGTCGAAATCTCATAGGGAACAATCGTCGGCCGCCAGGGAGCGAAAAAGCGGCCGACCTGCCGAGCATACGAGTTTGGCCAAATCGCGGCGGGAACCAAAAGGACAACGGCAATTCCTGCGGCAATTCCCGTCAATCGGTAAGTCGGTTTTTCCGGCGCCGCTTGGAGGAAATTCAGCGAACTGGTTCGAATCTCCGTTTCGCGGACGAGCATTTCAATCAAAGCCCGCGAGCCGTGCGCGTCTTCCGCCGCCTCGGTCAGTTCGACCGACGTAAGCAGGCGCTCGGCAAGATTCGGATATTCCTGTTCGATCAGCGCGGCCAGCGCGTCCGCGTCGGCCCTGTGGCCGAGGTTTCGCAGGCAGCGAAAGACGCCATAGACCGCGAGTACGCACCAGCCGCCGAGCATGGCGATGCGTACGCCGCGTGGCAGTCGCAGCCAGTAGTCCATTAGCCACAGAAGTCCGGCCGAGCTTAACAACGCCAACGCGGTGATGGCGATGGTCCGCGTCAGGCGCAGAAAGGCGATCCTGCGGGCCAGTGAATTAATTTTGTCGCGAAGCGTACTGGGCAGGGCGGCAACGGTGGCCATGGAATTGTTCCCGCGGGGTCCGGTTTGAACGTCCTATTAGAAACGAGGCCCATTCCTTTATCAAACATTCAAAACATGCGGCAGTTTCGGCTGAAAACCGGCCTCCAGGGCGCAATGTCCCTGTGGCCTGGGTGGGAGGGCAATAGGGATTGTAATGGTGAATTGCCTGAAAACGCAAGCGAATACGGGCCTACATGAACGAAAAAGGCACGGTATCCCGTGCCAATTCGGCGCAACGACTACCAGTGATGCTATTTCTTTGCCTTCGCCGCTTGGTTTTCGACATACAAGGTGGCCAGCTCGTGAGCCGTGCCGACCAGCCAATCCCAGTTCTTTTCGACATATTCCGGCGGGCCGCCTTTATTCGATACCGCCTCGGCGAGCTTCGCGGTCGGAATCATTTCGATTGCGTCCCACGGGCACCATTTCTCGCACAGCGAGCAGCCGATGCACCGATCGACTTCAATGTCACAAAACGCCTGTAAGAACGGCAGGTCGGGCCCCGGAACCTTGTAAATGCAATCGACCGGACAGACCTCCACGCAAGCGTCGCAGCCCGTGCAGTTGTCGGCGTTGATGACGGCGATTTCCTTGAAAAACTTCTTCTTCGCAGGCTTGGCGGGCGCGGGTTTGGCGGCCGGTGCGGACATTCGTTCACCTCAATTGACGGCTAGTTCCTACTCCACCGCGGCTTCATTGCCACTGCTTGTCGGCCGCGCTACCGAAGGAGTGTATTCACTCGTAACGATCGGCCGGCAAGCAGGGCCACAAACAGCCGAAATAACGCGCGCGGCACAGCAGCGTTTCTATCAACGATTATCGGCGGCTCGCGATTATATTCTAGATGCCGGCGGCCAAGTTGCAAACTCGCGCCGACGAACGACGGCTTCCAATGATGCCATATATAATTAAAGTGATGAAGATCGTTCAATATCCGCACCCCTCATTGCGCCACGCGGCCAAGCCGTTGACCCGGATCGATGCCGACGTGCGCCGCTACGCCAATGAGATGCTCGAACTCATGTACGGCGCCAAGGGCCTGGGGTTGGCCGCGCCGCAAGTCGCATTGCCCTATCAAATCCTGGTCATGAATTTCACCGGCGATCCAGCCGATCGCGAGCATGAATGCATCGCCGTCAACCCCGTTATTGTCGAAAAGAAGGGCGGGCTCGAGGACGGCAGCGAAGGCTGCTTGAGCTTTCCCGACTTGTATCAGAAAGTCCGTCGTCATAGGAGCGTCGTGGTGCGAGCCTACGATCTTGAAGGAAAGCAGTACGAAATGACCTGCAGCGAGCTGCCGGCCCGGTTATGGCAGCATGAGGTCGATCACCTGAATGGCGTTCTTTACATCGACAAGATGGGCCCCCTCGGCAAGATTTCGGCACGCGGGGCACTGCAGGAATTCGAGCGCAAGTTCCGCCGCGCCCAGGAAAAAGGCGAGATCCAATCCGACGCCGACATCGAGACGATTTTGAAAGAACTCGAAGAAAAATATTCTTAATTGCCGCTTGCGGCGTTGCAGGAGAGAGTCCGCATGCGCATTGTCATGATGGGCACGGGCACCTTTGCCGAACCTGCCTTTGAACTCTTGCTCAGTCGGCCCAACCTGGTCGTCGGCCTGGTCACGCAACCCGACCGCGACGTTGGCGCGAAGCGCGGCAGCACTCGCCAGACCGGAAAGGGACTGAAGTCGATCGCCGAGACGGCCGGCATCCCCGTCATTCAGCCCGAGAGCATCAATACGCCGGAAGGCGTCGCGGCGCTTCGCGCCATGAATCCGGACCTGCTCGTGGTCGCCGCATATGGCCAGATTCTGAAGCCGGAAGTCTTAGCGGTTGCAGCACAGGGCGGCATCAACGTTCATGCCTCGCTGCTGCCGAAGTATCGCGGCGCGGCCCCGGTCGCCTGGGCGATCTGGAAAGGTGAAATCGAAACCGGCGTGACCATCATTCGCATGTCCGCTGGGCTCGACGCCGGCGAAATCCTCATCCAAGAATCTGTCGAGATCTTTCCAAACGAAACCGCAGGTGAACTCGAGGCTCGCCTGGCGCCCGTCGGCGCGAAATTGGCGCTCGCAACGGTCCAGCGAATGATGCAGGGACCCTTGTCGGGCGTGAAGCAGGATCCCAATCTCGTGACCAAGGCGCCGAAGCTCAAAAAGGAAATGGGACTCATCGCCTGGTCGAGGCCGGCGGGCGAGGTCTGGAATCAGATTCGAGCAATGCAGCCGTGGCCGACCGCCTACACATTTTTGCACAGCGGCGGGCACAAACCGCTGCGGCTGATAGTTAATGATGCGACACCCGCGCCGTTTCGCGACGCCGCCGGCCCCTGCGGTTCGCTGCAATCCGCCATCAACGAGGAAGGCGACGCCGTGTTGGTCGTCTCGGCCGGAGAGGGTACGTTTGTGCGCATTTTGGAACTTCAACCCGCCGGCAAACGCCGCATGACCGCCGACGAGTTCCTGCGCGGGCACCCGGTCCAGCCGGGAGACCTGTTTGGCCCTGAAAGTCTGAGTCATTCATAGAACGCGGATGCCACGGATTTCACGGATTCACACGGATCAAAAGGGAATGTCTTATCCGTGCTAATCCGTCGAATCCGTGGAATCCGCGTTCTATCTTTCACGCCGATTCTGATAGAATCACCCTGCCATGACGCAAAAATTCTTCATCGAGACCGTCGGTTGCCAGATGAACGTGTTGGACAGCGAACTCGTTGTCGGCGCGATGCGGCGGATGGGCTACGAAATCGCGCACGAGGCAAAGGACGCCGAGGTCATTCTCTTCAATACCTGCTCGGTACGCCAACATGCCGAGGACAAGATCTATTCGGCGCTGGGTCGGCTCCGCGGCCACAAACAGCGACATCCGCACAAAGTCGTCGGCGTGCTCGGCTGCATGGCTCAGAAAGATCAGGAACTGATTCGCAAGCGCGCCCCGCACGTGGATATCATTTGCGGAACCGGCCAACTCGCCCAGTTGCCCGACTTGATTCGTGAAGTGCAACAAACCGGCCGGCATCAAATGGCCGTGAGCCTCGGCCGCGCGGAGGCTCTGCGCCGGAAGTGACGCACAGTTTCGAAAGTTACGATCCGCTGCGCGAGCCGAGCATGCGGCCGAATGCTTTCCAAGCCTATGTGCGCACGCAGTTCGGGTGCGATAAGTTTTGCACCTACTGTATCGTTCCAAGCGTGCGCGGGCCGGAGCAGAGCCGCCCGCCCGAGCACATGCTCGCCGAGGTTCGACAGTTGGCCGACCAGGGCTGCCTCGAAATCACGCTCGTCGGTCAAACGGTCAATAGTTACCGCTTTAAATATGGCGACGGGCGAATCACCCTCCTGAGTGACCTTCTGTCGATGATCTGCGATGTTCCCGGTATTCGCCGCGTGAAGTTCATCACCAACTTTCCCCGCGACATGAGCGACGATCTGCTGGAGGCCGTCCGCGATCTGCCGAAGGTCAGCAAGTATTTGCACGTGCCGGCCCAGCATGGCTGCAACGACGTGCTCAGGCGCATGAAGCGGCTTTATACCGTCGAGTTCTATCGCGAAATGCTGGCGAAATGCCGGGCGGAGATTCCCGATGTCGCCATCAGCAGCGACTTCATTGTCGGTTTCTGCGGGGAAACCGAGGCGGAGTTCCAACGCGCGGTTGATTTGGTCCGCGAATCACGCTTTAAGAACAGCTTCATTTTCAAATACAGTGCCCGCCCGGGAACCAAGGCCGACGAGCTGTATCCCGACGACGTGCCGGATGAAATCAAGCGCCGCCGGAACAACGATTTGCTGGCGGTCCAAAACGCCGAAAGCCTGGCGGATCATCGGGCGATGATCGGCCGCACCGCCGAGATCCTGGTCGAGGGACCGAGCAAGAATTCCGCCAACGATGCGGCAAACGGCCCCATTCAATTGACCGGCCGCACCAATACCGACCATATCGTCGTGTTTGACGGCAATCCGCGGCTGATCGGCCAGTTTGTGAATATCCACATCGACGAGGCGTCTTCATTCACGCTTTTTGGCGATATTGAGACCGGCGAGCACATCGGCAGCTGCGGTACGGAAGTTCCCGAGTCGACGCAGATGACGCCGACGCCAATTCAGCGAATCGTCCTGCCGTTGGTAAAAACGCACCTTTAGCCGGGAAAAGCGTAAGATGACAGATTCTGTGTCGCGTGCGCAGGTGCTGTGGCGCTTTTACACCGGCGCCAAGCTGCCAGGGACGCGTACGGCCGGATCATGGATTAGCACCGTTGCAGCAGGCAAATCGCCGACCACGGACGCGAGCTTTGCTTGCCTTTCGATTCCGGAAGCAACGCCATCAGTCGCATGAAGAATGAAACTCGCTTCAACCGGGCGGCGGTTTTCAGCATCGAGCGTACTTCAATCGGCTTCCAGCCGTGATGCGTGAAGAAGTCCGGCCCTTCCTCGGGCCCAAACTTGAAGGGGGCGCCTGCCTGATCCAATTTGTCGCCCATGTTCTTCTGCATCATCTTCAGCAAGCCGGGCGAGACGATCTCGAAGGCCCAGCGCTGGAAACTTGATTGTGCAGCGAGGTCATCAGCCAGCGCGCCGACTTCGTCGGGCGACAGGTAAATCAGCAGGCCTTCGGTGACGATCAAGACCCGATTGGCCCGCCGGCCAAGTCGTTCGAAGAGTATCCGTCGTTGTTCGATGTTCGCCAGGTCCAGGGCATGGCGTTCAAGTTGGCACGTCGGTCGCTCATTGGCGAGAATTTCTTCCTTATAGGCGAGCAGTTCGGGCAGATCGACTTCGATCCATTGCAGCGTCGCCGGCAGCGTCATGCGATATGGCCGGGCATCGAGTCCCGCCGCGAGGTTGACGACCATTTCGACGCCATGCTGGATCTGTTCATTAATGAACTGGTCGAAAAGATAAGTGCGGCGTTATCCAGGCCCAGGTCGATTTCTCGGAGAAGGGCATGTTGGCCGCAATCCGCCGACCGCGTTCGCCTGCCAGTCGTTTTGCAAACGGATCATGAAACAGCGCGTCGGGCCGCTCGGTTTCTTGGCGCGATAAAACGCCGCCCAACGAGCCGTGTCGGAAATATTGCGAATCAGCGGTTCGGTCATGGATTCATTCCATCTCGTTTGGCGAGTCGGTCAAACATCTCGGTATATTCCTCGGCTGTAACGAGGCCCTTCGAAATTAACAGACGGACCAGCACGCCGAGGCGAAACCGCAAACGGAAATTCTCCTCGGTCAATTCCTTGATTTTCGTTTGACTGGGAGCGTCAAGCTCCTGATCCATTTCCAACTCGTGTAGTTTGCGCCTCAGATCGCTGATCCGATGGTCTTGGTCTGTGTTCCAAAAATAGTCGAAGATCCCCATGAGAATCTCTCCCTAAGGCGCCTTGGTCTGGAGCTTGATGTTCAGTTCCCAGGTTTGGCCGAATGTTCTCACTTCACCGTCAGTTTTGATCGTGGCAGAAAGTTTACCCTCCTTCAATTTGAAATCCTTCATATCGACGGAGCCGATCGAACTGAAGCCCATGCGTTCGTGGGCTGTATGAGCCACTTCGCAGCCGACAATCTTGTCATTTTCGTAGGAAATCCTATAGAATCGCCCGCGGCGGCATGCTCGGCATCAGGTTGATTCGCTGACAACTTTTCGCGCTTCAATTCGGGAAATCGCCCACCTGGCGGCTTCCCGAATCAACGGCTCCGGATCATTTGCGGCCTCCCGCATGCAGGTAATGTGCGCTCATCGCCGGTGTTGCCCAGGACGATCGCCGCGTTTCGCAGCAGTCCGCGTCGTTTCGTTCGCGTGATCGCCGTCCCGCGAAACATTTTGCGAAAGCCCTCGTCGGTCATTTGAAGCAGTTCGATCGCGTTGACCGGTTGGGGCTCGGTGGCATCTCGGCGATTCCAGGGACAAACTTCCTGACAGATATCGCAGCCGAACAACCAATCGCCGACGCCCTCGCGAAGCTCATCGGGAATTGGGCCGCGAAGCTCGATGGTTAAGTAGCTGATGCACTTTCGCGCGTTGAGCCATCCGGCAGCCGGAAAGTCGCCGGTCGGGCAGGCGTCCAGGCAGGCGGTGCAAGTGCCGCAATGGTTGGCTTCGTGCGGCGCATCCGGCTCCAATTCAAGATTTGTTAAAATCGCCCCGAGAAAGAAGTAACTTCCTCGGTGTTTGTTGATTAACATCGTGTTTTTGCCGATCCAACCCAAGCCCGGCGCCGTGCGAAATCGCGTTCCAGCAGGGGGGCCGTGTCGGCGACGGCACGTGCCTGAAAACCCGGATGCTCGGCCTTTAGCCAATCAACCACTTTGCCCATTCGCCGCCAGATCAGATCGTGGTAGTCCGGCCCGACTGCATACCGAGAGATTTTACCGGAGTTCAACGCCCCTCTTTCCGCGCGGAGTCGGGGCGGGAAGGGGGGGGTTGAACTTGGGCCGGCCCCTGCTGCGGTCGCAATCGGTGCACCATCGCCGCCATATTCCATCGCCAGCATGATCACGCCGCGGACGTTGGGAAAAACCGAAGCCGGGTGTCGGCGCGCTTCGGCCTGGCGTTGCATGTACGCCATTTCCCCGGAATAGCCGCGAGAAAGCCATTCCTGCAGCCGATGAAATCCATCGGCCTCCGCGGCGCGTGCGAAACCGACCAGGCTAAACCCGGCGGCGTTGGCAAATTCCCGAATTGACTCTTCCAACTGCGGCATACCACCATTATGATGATTGCGAAAATTCGTGCAATTTACGAATAGCTTGCGAGCGGTTGGAGTCGTATGTTTGGGGTTATTCCGTCCTCATGGCGGGGGCGGTTGTTTCTTTGTTCTGCGAAATTGGATCCGAGGGGGAACGAATGCGGAAGCTGCTTACGGTCGCGGTCGTATCATTGGCCGCAACAGGTTTAATCTCGATGGTACGAGCGGCCGAGCCGAAGGAAATCAAAGTCGTGATGAAGGAAGCACATGGCGGCGGCAGGAACAGCCTGCGCAAAAGTGTTGAGCGGCAAGGCTGAAAAGGAAGACAAAGAAAAGTTGTTGGCCCTGTACAAAGACTTGGCCGCCGATAGTCCGGAAAAAGGCAGCAAGGAATCTTGGGAAAAGTTGACCAAGACCATTGTGACGGCGGCCGAAGCGGTTGTTGAAAAGGGCGACAAGGCTTCGTTGACCAAGTTGAACCGGGCCACCAATTGCATGAGTTGCCATAAAGTTCATAAGTGATCGGGCGGTTTCGCATTCGATCTCTGCGTGAGCCGGCCGCCGTGCCGGCTCGCTCCATTTCCGAGGACGCGAGATGATTCCGGGCGATCAGGCCATTGCCGTTTTTCAACGCCTAGGCGTCACCCATGTCGTGTGGATTCCCGACAGCGCGGTGGGCGCCTGGAGCGCGGCGCTGTCCGCAAGCTCGGCGCCCCGGCTTATTCGGCCCACGCGCGAGGGCGAGGCGATCGCCATCGCCGGCGGTCTCCATCTCGGCGGCGCCAGGCCATTGATCGCGATTCAGTGCACCGGGTTATTTGAGGCCGGCGATTCACTGCGGAACTTCGTGCATGACCTGAAACTTCCGCTCGCGTTCTTAATCGGCCTGCGGAGCTACACCAATTACAAAGCTGGCCGATCGACCGACACTTGCCCGGTTTTCACCGAGCCGATCCTTCAAGCCTGGCGCTTGACCTATCAGATTCTAGAAAAGAACTTCACGGCGGATCAATTGCACGATTCTCTGAAAAACATTTACGACTCCGACAAAGCCGGGGTCGTTTTGCTCGGGGAGTAAAGGCGATGGCAATTCCACTTCGTGAAGGGCTGGAGCCGATTGCCGCGAACCGGGGTAATCGGGTGGTCATTCCCACCATGGCCTCGGTCGAATTCTGGCCGGCGCTTTCGGACACGCCATTGGACTTTGCCTACATGCCATCGAGCATGGGCCAGGGCGCCGCGCTAGGTCTAGGTCTCGCGTTGGCGAAACCCGAACGCGGCGTCATTGTGCTTTCCGGCGATGGCAGCCTGCTCATGAACCTCGGCAGCCTGGTCACGATCGCCCAACATCCGGCGAATTTGTGGCTAATCCTCCTCGACAACGGACTGTACGAGGTCACGGGCGGACAACCGGTAGCCGGCGCGGCGAAGACCGACTATGCCAGTTTGGCCCGCGCGGCGGGCATCGGCCGCGTTTACGCATTCGACAATATCTTCGACTGGAAATCGGCTGCTGGGGAAGTGTTCGACGGCGATGGCCCGGTATTCGTCTGGCTCAAACTCGAGGGCCGCTTCGGGCAAAAGACACCGGCGCCGCCGCGACCAATGCAGGAACAAATCACGCGCCTGCGCGAGGCGCTTTCATAATCGGCCGCGCGCTCCCGCCATACAATTTCAAAATGGAAAGGTTAAACAAACTTCTGGCTCACGCGGGCGTCGGCTCACGCCGGCATTGCGACGAACTGATCAATGCGGGACGGGTCTCGATCGACGGCAACCGTGTCCGCGAACTTGGCATTCGCGTCGATCCCGCCGCGCATGAAATCTGTGTCGATGACGTGCCCATCAAAGTCGAGAGACATGTTTACTGGCTCGTCAACAAACCGCCGGGTTACCTGTGCACGAATTTCGATCCGTCGGGCCGCCCGCGCGTGCTGGATCTGATTCCCCATGTCGAGCAGCGAGTATACACCGTGGGCCGGCTCGATGAGGCCAGCGAGGGGTTGCTGTTGCTGACCAACGATGGTGATTTGGCGTTTCGGCTCATGCACCCCAAGTATGGCGTCGAAAAGACATATCTGGTCCAAGTGGCGGGTTTTCCCACCCGCGACGAATTGCAGCAACTTCTTCGCGGCGTTTACCTTGCGGAGGGCAAGGTCCGGGCAAAGTATGTCAAGCGTCTTAAATCGCAGGGCGACAGCACCTGGGTGAAAATCGTGCTGTCCGAAGGTAAGAATCGCGAAATCCGCCGAATGCTTGCCAAGTCCGGGCATAAGGTGGTTCGATTGCGCCGCACCGCGATCGGCCCCATCGAATTGGACAAATTACCAAAAGGGAAATCGCGTAAACTCAAACCGGACGAATTGGAATCGCTGATTCGCGCCAGCGAGCCGCCGAAAAAGAAATCTCAACCATGATCTTCCTCATGGCGCCCTGTTCGAGCCGCGTTTTACTTGAGCCGGTGTAAGGGTGCCACACCGCCTGCGCCGCGACACCAAATCTGTCATCTTACCTTTTTTCCGGCTGAAAACTGTAAGGGCGCCACATCGCCTGTGTTCGACTTTGGCCATCCGATGCAGGTTTCGCTGATGCGATTTGCTGAAGCACAAAGAGCCTCCCTGCTGGTAAATTCGAGGTGTGTACAAACCTTGAATCTCTCCGAGCAAGGAGGCTCCGATGGCCAGTGTACCGCCGGGAGTGGGTTCCGTCTTTCAGGAATGGTCCGACGAGTTCTGCGCGACGGTCTGGCCGCGTTTCCGGGTGCTCGTGTTCGCGGCGATTGTGTGTGTCGGGCGGCACACGATCTGTCGGCTGCTGCGGATTGCTGGCGCAGTTGGCCGACGGTCATTGGTCGAGTTATCACCGCGTCCTCTCGAAGCGGCGCTGGTCGATCTGGCGGCTGGCGCGGATCCTCGCTCAGCACGTAATCGACCGCTTCGTCCCGCGTGGCACGATCTCCATCAGTGGCGACGACACGGTCACGCAGCATCCGGGGAAGAAGGTCTACGGCAAGGGGCGGCACCGCGATGCCGTCCGGTCCACGCACTCCTACACGGCATGGAAGTGGGGACACAAATGGGTGGTGCTGGCGATTCAGGTGCAGTTGCCAGGTTTGAGCCGCCCGTGGGCCTTGCCGGTGCTGTGCGCAGCTGTACCGGACTCCCGAAGAGGACAAGAAGCGGGGCCGCCGCCACAAGACGCCGTGCGATCTGATGCGGCAGCTCCTGGGCGTGCTCTTACGCTGGTTTCCCCAGCGGAAATTCGTGTTCGCCGGCGATGGGGGCTATGGAACACACGCCCTGACGCGGTTCGCTTCCCGGCAGCCGCGGCTGACGCTGATCAGCAAGTTCTACAAGGACGCCAACCTCCACGACGCGCCTGCGAAACGGCAGCCCGGCACCAACGGCCGGCCGCGCGTCAAAGGACGCAACCGCCCCTCGCCGGAGGAGGTCGTCGCGAAGACGCGGAGCCGACGACGACTCAAGGTGGCCTGGTACGGCGGAGGCAGCCGCCGCGTCGCCGTCGTGACCGACACGAGCCATTGGTACAAGGGGGGCGAGGGGCTCGTTCGCGTGCGCTGGGTGTTCGTGGAGGATCTGACAGGCACGCATCGCGACGAGTACTTCTTCACGACGGACGTCGCTTTGACGCCCAAGCAAATTATCGAGGCCTACACGGGCCGCTGGGCGATCGAAGTGACTTTCGAAGAAACGCGCGAACACGTCGGGCTCGAAACAACGCGGGGCCGTTGCGAGCCGACGATCCTGCCGCCGAGCCGTGCCTGCTGGGGCTCTACACGCTGGTGGCTCTGTGGTACTCGGAACTGCCGGAAAAAGAACGCCGAGAGCCGGTCGTCCCCTGGACGGGGAGCGTGAAGCAGACGCAGACGTTCTCCGACGCGATCACCCTGGTGCGTCGGCACATGTGGCGATTCTGGGTTCTGGAAAGCCCTCGCCACGCCGCGGCCTTTCAGAAACTCACCACGAAGGAAAAGCACACGCTGCTCGAACTACTCACACAGGCCCTATGAGGGCCAAAGTCGAACTGTGCGCACGACACCAAATCTGTCATCTTACGCTTTTTCCGGCTAAAACTGCTTTTTTGACGCTGTGCACGCCAGTGCTCGACTACGACTCAGAACTCGACAACCCCGTTGTGGCTCAGGGCGACTGAGTGCTATTTTCGCCGCCAAACCTTGTGCTTTGCGATCCCTAGTTTTTGCATTGCCGGCTCAATTTCATCGAAGAATCGGACCGCATCCTGCGGATAGCCGGCGGTCGGCCTCAGCCCCGGCACATGCGTCTGCCAGTAGCGGTTGAATTGTCGCATCAGCAGTTCGCGCACGTACTTGCTAGCCATGGACGCGAGCGCGACGCAAAAGTGCCGGGACTCCGCCTCGACCTCAAACGCCCAGTGGATATCGCGGCTGGTCCGTTGCGAATAGCGGCAGCGCGGCTCGGTTTCTTCAATCACTTCGACCCACCCGTCCGGGCAGGCCGATTGCAACATGGCCGAGTAATAAACACGACCGCCCTGGCGATCGATCGCGAAGTGGATCGGTTCATCACCTGCGGCTGCCGCGCACGCCTCGCGGATGAGCAAGCACAAGCCTTGTGCGGCGACATCCGCCTTGTTGTCGCGATGGTCGAGGCGAGTATTGAAAGCCGATGCCGGAGTAATTTGGCATCGAACCCATGCCGGTGAGATTTGTGCGGCCTCTCGCTCCAGGCTCAGCAGCCGCGACCGATCAGTCAACAGTTGGGAATCGACCGCGACGGGAATGGCATCATCGAGGTTGAATCCCGGCTCATTGATCAGTTCGGGTATTGCAAATGGAGCAATGCGTTCGAGGAGCCGCCCCATGGTATCCGGCGAACCGGTCTCGTTGTCGACGAGGGCGGCCAGAACGCCGATTTCGAGGCCGCACAGTCCCTTGCCGGAGGCATAGATCTTCTTCGAATCGTCGATCGCAATTCGCTTGTCGTCGGTTTTACCGTGCCGCCGCGCAATCTTGCCAAGGATTTCCCACATGTCGCACGGCGCGTTCGGCACACGAAAGCCCACTGCCGTTTGCACCAGCGGCCCCAAATTCGGCCCATAGCCGGCTTCGTCAATACCAAACAACCACGGCATTTCAATTCGCCCTTGATGCTCAGACTACGTGATTCGTCATACAACAGCCACCAACGGAATCAACGGACTTACGGTGTCGTCATCATGCTCAGCGACAACATTTTCTTGAAGATCATTGAAAAGAAGATCCCCGCCAAAATCGCCTATGAGGACGATCGCTGCTTGGCCTTTCATGACATCAATCCGCAAGCACCCGTCCATGTACTGATCATTCCGAAAAAAGTCTTGGCCACGCCCGACGATGTGACTGAGGGCGACCGTGAATTGCTGGGTCACCTGTTTGTTGTCGCGAAAAACCTGGCAGCGCAACTGGGTCTGGCCAACGGCTATCGACTCGTGGTCAACTGCAAAGCCGATGGCGGCCAAACCGTCCCGCATCTCCACCTTCACCTTCTCGGCGGCCGGCATATGACCTGGCCGCCCGGCTGATCGCTCGTCGTCGCTCGAAGCGGATCTGCTTGGGCCATTCGCTGGATGGGGCAAGGTTGCGTTCAGGTCGCCAGTTCGACCTGGCGATCGGCCGGCAGTCGGAGAGGTAGTTGCACCGTAAACGTGCTTCCGCCGCCGAGGTCGCTCTGGAGATGGACATCGCCGCCAAGGAGTTTCGAGAGTTCGCGGACAATGGACAAGCCAAGTCCACTTCCTTCATGTTCGCGAGTCAGCGGATTCGCGGCCTGGCGGAACTTTTCAAAGACAAGTTCCTGCTCTTCCGGGGGGATTCCCACGCCGTTGTCGATCACATCCATGAAGATCGACTCGCTGTTGGCACGAGCTTTTACAACGACTCGGCCGCCTTCGGGCGTGAATTTCAGCGCGTTCGAGACCAAATTGGAAAGGATTTGACGCACCTTGCCCGGATCCTGAAAGACATTCGGCAATCTGGGGTCTAGTTGCTGGCGCAGGTCAATATTCTTGCGCTCCGAAAGCGGGCGAAGCGATGCGATCACCGCCTCGGCGACTTCCTCCAGCGCAAATGTTTCGGCCCGCACCTGCATTTTGCCGGCTTCCATCTTGGCAAGATCAAGAACGTCGTTGATGAGCATCAGCAACTGCTGACCGCCGGATTGAATGTTTTCAATCCAGCGTCTTTGTTTTTCATCCAATTTGACGTGGTTGATAATCAAATCGCTGAAGCCAAGGATGCTGTTGAGCGGGGTTCGCAACTCGTGGCTCATCGTGGTCAGAAAGTCGCTCTTGAGGCGGTTCGATTCGTAAAGGGCCATGTTTGCCCGAGCGAGTTCGTCGATTTTGGCATCCAGCTCGACGTTGACGGCCTTGAGCCGTTCCTGCGTGCTGGCCAAATTCATGAGCATCCGGTTGAACGCGTAGCTCAGGTCTTCGAATTCGTCACCGGTATGGATATCGCTGCGAACGGTCATCTTTCCGTCCGCGATGGCGTTGCTGACCTCCTTTAAATGCCGCACCGGCTTTACGATCACGTATCGAATGATCAGGTAGCTCCCGGCCGTGATCAAAAGCGCCGTCACAATGGCGTTGGTGATCAAGTAGGCGCGATTCTTATGAACGTTGCTCTTAATGGCCTCGGTATTGAAGTCGAAGCGAACCACCCCCATGAGCGAGTTTTCATGCAACGGCTCGGCCGCTCGCGCCCGGACCGCCATGGTGGCACTTCACGCACGATTCTTGGGCGCGAATTGGCGCGTAGTAATAAATGTTTTCGCGACCGCGATGCGAGCGAACTTCTTCGTTTTTCGTGGGATCGTCGCGAAATTGCTCCATCAATTTGATTTCATCGGCCGCCGGCCGATTTTTCGGTTCCTTCGCGTCGAATTTCAGCAATTCATAATGGTAGTCATTTTCATCCGTCATCCAGTTTTTTTCCCATTGCTTATTAAACGCCTGCATGGCGCTCTGATCGTCCTTGTTCAAGTGCAGCGTAACCAGAAATGGTTGGACCAGTAGACGGCCGCTGGTCACGACCTGGTCGTAGGCAATGTTTTCGGTCTGTCGGGCGTAGAGCCAGAAGCTGCATGAAACGAGGATGAGAATGCCGCCGCCGAGGAAGAAGCGGCACTTTCGCTCCAAACTCGATTCGCCCAACAATCGCTTCAGTGTTCGCAGCGACATCCATTCAACTCATGTCAGCGCGCGGCGGTTCGGCGCCGCTTGGACAGCCGTTGGCAGCCGGGGCAAAAATGCGACGACCGGCCCGCCAATCGAATGCATTGGACCAACCTGCCGCATTTGGGGCAAGGTTGACCGGGTCGTCCATAGACATTCAAGAGGTTTTGATATTCTCCCTTGAGGCCTGACCCGCCGACATAGTCGCGAATGGTCGAACCCCGAGAGGCGATGGCCCGGTCGAGCACGGCAATCATGGCCACGCGCAGTTTCTCGGCTTGAACATTCGACATTTCACGGCCAAGCTGCCGTGGCGAAAGTCCGGCGACGAACAGGCACTCGTCGGCATAAATGTTGCCGACTCCCGCGACCACCGACTGATCGAGGAGGATCGCCTTCAATGTCCGCTTCGAGCGCACGAGCGCCAGATGCCAGTCCGCGGGCTGGAGTTGCCACGGTTCGGGGCCGATGCGATCGCCCACGACGAGATCGACCTCGGCCGCGTTCGCGCAATAGCGCATGCCGCCGAATCGGCGTACATCGCGATAGCGCCACTCCTGCCCATCGTCCAATTCGAATCGCAAATGCGTGTGTGGCTCGGCTGGTTCCTGTCGAGCGAAAACGCGCATCTGCCCCGTCATGCCAAGGTGTCCGACCAAGGCCGAGCGATCGTCCAGATCGAATAACAGCCACTTACCCAGCCGCCGAACGGCCTGGATTTCGCGCCGCACAATGCGTACGTTCCACTGGTGTTTCCAGGCGAAGCGCAGTTTCTTGGAGCCCGCCTTGACCGCGACAATTCGGCGGCCACACAGCAGCGGCCTCAGATCGCGAACGACGGTTTCGACTTCAGGCAATTCTGGCATCAACCGCCTCCTGGGGCCGTGATGCGATTATAGCAAGGCCGGCATCCGCTTGACTCATTCGACGAATTCCCGAAAACAACAATGTCCGTCCGCCTCCACGAGATTCTAACGATGACCCCCATGACAATGGTCCCAGACTCGAAAGGGCGATTCGGGCCCTACGGCGGACAGTACGTACCCGAAACGCTCATGTTCGCGCTGGAACAACTTGCCCAGGCGTACGAGTCGGCCCGAAACGATCAGAACTTTCAGCAGGAGTTTCATGGGCGGCTTCTCAACTACGTCGGCCGCCCCTCGCGGCTTTATTTCGCCGAGCGATTGACGCGCGAAGCCGGCGGTGCACGCATCTTTCTCAAACGCGAGGACATGAATCATACCGGCGCCCACAAGATCAACAATTGCATCGGGCAAGGCCTCCTTACCCAGCGAATGGGGAAGAAACGCGTCATTGCGGAAACCGGGGCAGGTCAGCATGGCGTCGCAACCGCCACCGCGGCAGCACTGTTCGGACTCGAATGCCGCGTCTATATGGGCGAGGAGGACGTCCGCCGGCAAAAACTGAACGTTTTCAAGATGCGGGCACTGGGCACGGAAGTCGTGCCGGTCACCAGCGGCAGCCATACTCTTCGTGACGCGATCAATGAAGCAATGCGCGAATGGATGGCGTCCGTAACCAACACCCATTACATCATCGGCAGCGTGGTGGGCCCGCATCCGTTTCCCATGATGGTTCGCGATTTCCAGGCGGTCATTGGCCGCGAGTCGCGCGAGCAGTGCCTCGAGCAAACCGGGCGACTTCCCGATGTTGTTGTGGCGTGCGTCGGCGGTGGCAGCAACTCGGCTGGAATGTTTTACCCGTTCATTCATGACCGCGACGTCGAACTCATCGGCGTGGAAGCCGGCGGGCGAGGCAGTTGCTGCGGAGATCATTCGGCGACTCTCAATTTCGGCAAGCCCGGCGTGCTGCATGGCAGCTTTAGCTACGTGCTTCAAGACGACGACGGCCAGACTGCCCCAGTCCACTCCGTGTCCGCGGGCTTGGACTACCCGGGAGTCGGACCCGAGCACAGTCTTTGGCATGATTCCGAACGCGTGCGTTACACGCAAGTACTGGATTCCGATGCCCTGGCGATGTTTCGGACTTGTTCGAGGGTTGAAGGGATATTGCCCGCGCTGGAGACGGCGCACGCCCTGGTTGAGGCAATGCGGGTAGCGGCCGCTCGGCCGAAAGACCAGATTGTATTAGTCTGCTTTTCCGGACGGGGCGACAAAGACTGCTTTGAGGTAGCCAGGTTGCAAGGCGAACAGATCGAATAATGCTTGAACATTGAATACACCATGAATCCGATCGATGATGTCTTTCGAAAACTGCGCGGCGCCAACCAGAAGGCGTTCATTCCGTTCGTCACCGCGGGCGACCCATCAATTTCCGCCATCACCGAGATGATTCGTGATCTTGATTCGGCGGGCTGCCACTTGATCGAAATCGGCTTCCCATTTAGCGATCCGATTGCGGATGGCCCGGTCATTCAGGCGTCGTATACCCGCGCTTTGGATCGGGGGGTGAAACTCGGCGATGTATTCGGTTGTGCGCGAGCGGCCCAGCCGCTCGCCGCTCCACTGATTGCAATGGTCTCTTACACGCTTGTATTTCGCCGGGGACCAGAAGCGTTTGTCGAGCATGCCAAAAAGTCCGGCTTTTCCGGGATAATCGTCCCGGATCTTCCCGCCGAGGAGGCCGAGGAGTTCGCTCAACTTTGCGCCAGGCACAACATTCGAAATATTTTGCTGATCACGCCGACGACCCCGCCGGAACGCGCCAAGAAAATCCTGAAATTGACCACCGGGTTCGTCTACTGCGTCAGTGTCGCTGGGATCACCGGTGAGCGCGACAAATTACCTGAAGAATTGCTGGGCCAGCTGCGCTGGTTGCGGTCGCAGACCGATCTGCCGTTGTGCGTCGGATTCGGGATCAGTAAACCCGAGCATGTGCATATGTTGCGTGAGGAGGCCGATGGCGTCATTGTGGGCAGTGCGATCGTACGCTGTCTAGAGAACGCCGAGTCGGCGGATTGGTCCGGGGCCCGCGCCCGAGTTCGCGATCTCTGCGCAACACTAATGCATGCCTTGAACTCGGGAACTCATTGACATCGTCCGCCCGAACCTGTTACGTTGGAACATCCGAATGTCCGCTAATTCCCTCAGAAATCATGCCATCGGAATGGAATACCGCCGACGAGGCTGAAATCCTCGAACAATGCCAACTGGCAATCGACTACCGATTCCGCCAACCCGAAATGTTGCGCGCCGCGCTGACGCATACCTCCGGCGCAACTCCCGCGCCGCATCGAATGAACGCCTCGAGTTTCTTGGAGACTCGGTATTGGGTCTGGTTTGCTGCGAGCAACTTTACCTTCGCTATCCCGATTATCAGGAAGGGGACATGACCAAGGTTAAATCCCTGGTCGTCAGTCGCAGAGTCTGCGCGCTGATCAGTCGGCAGCTTGGGTTGGGTCGATTCCTTTTCATGGGCAAGGGAATGGCGCAACGGGAGGAGCTGCCGTCAAACATTTTGGCGGATGTATTCGAGGCCTTGGTGGCAGCGATTTACCTGGACGGTGGAATCGAGCCGGCCAAGGCGTTTATTCTGAAGTTTCTGACGCCCATCATTGAACGCGTTGCCGCGGCGGCTCACGCGGGTAATTTCAAATCCATGCTGCAACAGGTGGCGCAAAAACGATTCGGCGAAACCCCGCGATATCATGTCTTGGACGAGCAGGGGCCCGATCACAACAAGTGCTTCAAAGTCGCGGCGGAGATTCGGCATCAGAACTATCGCGCCGCGTGGGGCCGCAACAAAAAAGAAGCGGAACTGAAAGCCGCGATGAACGCGCTTGCGCAAATCAATGGCGAACCGGTCCCTTTTCCAGCCGATTGACCATGCCGCTGACCAACTACCAGATTCAATGCTGCTCGGCCGGTTGCACAAACGAGGCAGCGTTCAAGGTCGCCGCGCGCTGGAGCGACGGATTGACGGGCGAACTGAAAACCTATTCCCTTTGCTGCGAATCATGTCTCCCCGCGGAATTCCGGGCCAGCCGCCGCAAGCAAGCCGCTTGCCGGCTGGCGGCCGGCGAATCGCTTGAGGTTCCAGGGATTTATCAACTCGTCCGCGGCCAGCGCGATCGCGACCTGCAGCGCCTGGCGGAACTTGAGCTGCGCCTGGAAGCAAATGACGGACTTCGTTCGAAATAGGGTTAGTTGCTTTAGCTTGCCGGCTTGGAAAAGTAACCGGTTTACGCGAGTCCATGGGCAGAAGAAGCCGCCGTAATTCCTCTAGGAGCAAAGACTTGTGTCAGAAAAATCGATATGCGGTGACTGAATAGACCGGTTAAAACCGGTTACTTTCAGACTGGCACTCAGGCCTGTTGTCCGTTATTGGCAGGCGCGGTTTCGGGGTTCAAACACTTCTGAATTGACTCCAGCAGCCGTTCCATCGCAAAGGGCTTACGAATGTAATCGACCACTCCGAGGTATTCGGCGTACGCTTTGTGTCGCGTCCCTTCATTGGCCGTCATCATGATGATGGGCGGAGCATCTCTTGTCGCGAAAATGCTCGAGCACCGGGTAGCCGCCCATTCGCGGCATCATCATGTCGAGAATGACCAGATTGGGCTTGTGCGCGTAAATCAATTGTTTACCCTGGTGTCCGTCGTGCGCCTGAATTACGTTGAACCCTTGCTTTTCCAGCACGGCACGGAGCGCCTCGACCAATTCTCGATCGTCATCCACGATCAGAATCGTTTTCTTTTCGGACATGAGCATTCCTCAAAATGTGGGCGCTTTCGGTGGGATTTCCCTCACCAGCATATCAGGAGTACAGGGGAGCTACAAGCAGTGAACCGGCCGATGCCCGGGATTCCTAGCGGGATGAGATCGCGGCCGGCTTTCTCGCGCAGTAAACCGGCGTGCGATACTGCAATTCAAATTGGCCGTCGCGTTGAAATCGATCGAACAGTTTGTCGAGATCTTGGCACAGTCGCGACCGAGCATCAAAATCCTTGGGAGCGTACGAGGCGGATAACGCTCGCCCCTGCAGGCCCTGGCGATCAATTCTCTGCGAATGGGCGAATTCCACCCGGTCGGCCTGTTCGAGAGCCGGCCATGTTAGCAGGGCGACGCCGGTCTCACTCTGCACCCGCCTCGCCACTTCGGGCTCAGGCGAATGCAATTCTAGCAGACGCATGTATTCCCGGGTCGCGGGCTCGCTTCGATCGGGCTCGTTCCAAACCAAGACGACCCAGCGGCCTGGTTTCAAGATGCGGATGAATTCGGGCAACGTCGCGGCCGGCGAGAACCAGTGAAACGCCTGCGCCGCCAAGACGCAATCCACGGAATTGGCCGCCAAGCCGGTCGCCTCGGCACGTCCGTCGCAATACACAAGCGCGGGCTCGCTTGGCCCAGACACTGCTTGTGCTTGCCGCCGCATGTCCGAATTCGGCTCAACGCCGATGACTTGCAGGCCATGTTGGACCATCAGACGCGACGAAATCCCGGTGCCGCATCCTACATCGGCGATCCGATCGCCAACCCTCAACCCCGCTCGGGATAGGATGTAATTGATTGCGGAATCTGGATAATCCGGCCGATAACGGTCATAAATGTTTGCCAGCCCTTCAAAGCACCAATTGGGTTGTGCTGCACTGGGTCGATCATCGCGCAGTTCCCATCGGTGCAATTTACGTCATTCAAGCTGTTGTATACACTGCGTTGGTGGACCCATTTGAAATGAGCGAGTCGGAAAGCAGGAACGAGTCGATGGCAATGCAGTTTTGCACGCTGGCAAGTGGAAGCGGCGGCAATTCGATTCTATTGAGAGCGAACAAGTTTGGGCTGCTCATCGATATCGGTCTTGGTCCGCGCGTGCTTGCGTCGCGACTCGCCACAATCGGAGCCACCTGGCGTGACGTGCATGCCGTGTTGCTGACTCACACGCACACGGATCACTGGAAAGACCGAACGCTCCAACAATTGGTCCAACATCGAATTCCGCTCTTTTGTCATCCGGACCACCATCGACTGCTGGAGGTTCAGAGCGAGAATTTCCGCCATTTAAAGCAGGCCGGGCTCGTCCATTCATATGACGGTGAATTATTCAACATCGGCGAGCAGATTCACGTCCGGGCCGTCGAAGTGAAACATGACAGCGTGCCGACATTTGGCTTTCGGCTGGAAGGCAAAAGCGGGCTGTTCGATGAGCCGTGGTCCGTCGGGTATCTCGCCGATCTCGGCTGTTGGTCGCGCGAGCAAATTGAATGTGCGGCAATGACTGATGTACTGGCCGTGGAGTTCAATCACGACGAACGGTTGGAGCGGGCCAGCAATCGGCCGGCGGAACTGATCGAACGTGTCTTGGGAGATCAAGGCCATCTGTCGAACGAGCAGGCCGCCAATTTTCTGAAAGAAGTACTTCAGAAATCGGGCTCCCAGGCGCCAAAATATCTCGTGCAATTGCACCTCAGCCGGGAGTGCAATCGGCCGGCCCTGGCGCAGGCGGCGGCAATTGATGTCGTTCGTCAATTAGAGTGTGAAATGGCGATCCACACGGCGAGCCAGGATCGGGTTGGGCCCATCCTCACGCTGGATTCGCGGAAACGGCCTTCAAAACCACGCAGTAGCGGCGTTTCGAAAACCTCCCCGCGGCAAATTCAGCCGTCCTTGCCGGGTCTCGATTAGCCAGCGGTCCGGCTATTTGCCGGAATCGCCGCTGCGCGGTTTGTCCGATTTCGGGCTGTCGTTTTTCGGCGCAGCATCCTTGGTGGCTTCCACTCGCGCCAGCCGCTCACGCAGTGCCTGAATTTCCTTCATTAAATCTTTGCGTTCGTCTTCTAGCTGCTTGATCTGCTGGTCGCGAAGAACCGACTTTTCTTGCAGGCCGCTGATGGTCTGCTGGACCGTCTGCAAATCTTTCTGAGTCGTCTTGCCCTGATTTAATTGTTGCTCGAACTGAAGCATTCGCTCCTTGACAGTCGCCTGCAGTTCGTGCATTTCCTTGCGTTCCTGGCTCGTAGTCTTGGCCTGGTCCTCCAATTGGCCAAGCCGGTCCTTCATTTGCTGGACCGGGCCGACGGCGGCGCCCGTCTGCTTTTCGACATCTTGGATCTTGTCCCACAACTTGTTCGTCTTGGCGGAAAATTCATCTTTTTTGACGAGGTCGGCCTTTGCCTCCTTCAACATGGAAAGATCGCTGCGCAGGTCGTGAATGCTGCCGGTAATTGATTGATACGCCGTCAGAACCAGCAACGCCACGATGCTCAAAAGCGTGCCGCCGAAAATTCGCCAGAATAGCGAAACCTTCTCATCCCCGCCTTTGTCGGTTTCTTTTTGAACGGAGTGGGACTTGGGCGTGCGCAACGTCTCGGCAGCCAGAATCGGAAAGATCTGTTCGCTGCTGTCAAGGCGGCCATCGAAGCGGTCAGAACGGCAGAGGCGTCACTCGAGCACCCTCCCTGGTCTGCTTGCGGAGTAATTCATTCGCGCAGGGCCCATCTGAAATCGAACCGGGAAAATAACGGGCGACCCGCCGGGATGCAAGAGAGATTTGACGATTCTTTCAAATTCCAGTCCATTCCGAATGATCACCCAATGTTACTTGGCGACGATGCCAAGCTCCTGATAAAGCCGCTGAACTGATTGGCTCAACATCGCCATCTCGGCTCGCATCGTTTCGATCGACTGGCGAATTTCGGTGATCTCAATGCGAATTTCCTTCAGTTGAGCATCGAATGGAAGCGACCCGGACGCCGATTCGGTCTGCATGGACTGCTCGTCGGCCGGGACCACGGCTTGATTGGCAGCGAGCCGCTGAAGTTCGTTCGCCTCATGAAAACCGTGCGTGAGCGCTGATCCGCGGCGATTCTCGGGAGTCAAGTACACAACGAGCTTTCGATCCCTGAGCGGTGCGAGAAATTGTCGTAGCGCGTCAAGATCCGCGATATCTTCCATGCGGCTGGCCCGCGAGCGAAGCTCGCCTTCAGTTTGCGGCCCGCGCAACAAGAGTTCCGCGAGAATCGCAATCTCAACCGAACTGACCTTCCATGCGTCGTAGAGGTTGTGTTTCCATTTGTCGACTCGCCCGCCAATCAGGCGAGTCACCAAGCCCGTTTTCTGGAGTTCTCCAAGGACCGTCTCGACTTGCTCGTCATCAAGTTCCAGGATCGGGTCGCGGCTTGATTTTTGGTTGCAGCCGGTGACAATCGCGTTCAGCGTAAGCGGATACGTATCGGTGGTCTTTTGCTTTTCGACAAGCACGCCAAGAATACGGCGTTCGATGACGCTGAGCGGTCGCCATGGATTGGCAGAGTCAGGACTCATCGCAGTCCTTCGGCGGATTCGGTTCCGCTTTCGAATTTCGCTTGTCGCAAGCTGAATGACACCTGCATTCGGACTTGCGCCAAATGCAGGCCGATTCGTATTTGATCATTCGCCGCCGGGAAATGGCGGCAGTACTTTCGGATCGGACACAATTGGGTCGATCGGCTCACCCTGCAGCGCCAACAGAAATAGCTCCAGGTCCTTCTTTTCCTGCGGCGTCAAATTCAGTTTCAGGGGCACGATCGGCTTTTCATCCGCGGAGAATAGTTGAACGGGCGGGCCACCGTACTTCTTGCCCGCGGCACGTGCTTGCTCGAATTTCTTCTCGGCGTCATAGTCGCGCATTTTCAAATCGAGGAATTCGTTGGCATTTCCGCCGCGATCGTAGAAGTCGATGACCTTCGCAAGCGTATCTTCGCTCCCGTCGTGCAAATAGGGCCTGGTGGAGGCGAGGCCGCGAAGGGTCGGAGTCTTGTACGCGCCGATCATGTCCGGGTTCTTGTGCCCTGTCGGGAGTCGTGCGAAGCGCCCCAGTTCATTTGCGGGCAGCCTGCCGTCCTTGGCTCCGACGCCGAGGTTATGGAATTGATTGTCGGTGAAATTCTCGGCGACATGGCAGCTATTGCAACGCGCCTTGCCGAAAAAAAGCGAGCGCCCACGCGACAAGGCGGACGCCACGGCTGGGATTTTGGCCTTATCGTTTTCGCCGATGCCCATGAGCGTTAGTTCGGACCAGTTCTTTCCTTCAAAGGTCTCTTGAAGCACTTTCTGATAATCCTTGGCGTTGGCTTCCGCTTTGCCGCCGTCGTCATCGATGCGGAGCCGCATGGCAAGATCGGCGCGATCGACGATCGCATTTCCGGTGATCACCGTGCGCTCATAGCTTGCAACCGCCTTGGCGATCGCATCGCGAGTCGGCTGAGTACCGAAGGCCTTCTCAAACATGCGAGCATACGCCTTATTGGCGCGGACGCGTTCGACTGCCCGATGCCAGGGCGTTCCCTTGCTATCAAACATTTCGACGGGGTTTTGGACCGGACCCTGGGCCTGGTCTTCGAGCGAAATAGCACGCCCATCCCAGAACTGAAGGAAGTTGTAAGCCGAATTCATTACTGTCGGAGGCGCTCATGCCGCCAAGCTGGCCCGCGATTCCCGTCGACACGCGAGCCTGATCGGTAAAACCTCGCTTCGGGTCATGGCAACTCGAACATGAAACCGTGCCATCGGCTGACAAAATTGGGTCGTAGTATAGCTTCTTGCCGACGATCCATTTCGCGACCGTGGGCGGATTCTCCGGTGGAACCGTCGGCGGATTCAACCCCAACGGAACCTTGATCTTAACGACTTTGCGTTGCACATTCATGCCCGTCTTTGGATCAAGCCCGGATTCCCTGGTCTCGTTCCAATAACCTTTCAGCTTGTCCCATTCAGCCGGGTTCTGGTTCCGGCTGACAAATATGATCGGGGTATCGCTGACAAACGGGAGCTTGAGCTTATCGTTGGGAATTTGCCATTCCGAGTCACCGGGTTCCTCTGCGAAAGTGGAAGTGATCGAGCAAGTCAAAGAACAAAGCAGCAGACAACGAAGCAGTCTCATGAAACGTTCCTCTCGAACTCATCCAGGCGGGGCACAAGCTGTGCGATTCAAGGCCCATTTTATGCGTATGGCACCGGCGACAAGTCCGAGCGCCGCCGGCGTGTTGTTCTGTTCGCGTTGAAAAACCATTTCGCCGGTTCGTGGCACTCCAGACGACATTGAGCCAATCGCTAAGGCTCGGCCGATCGGATTCGCGTCTCAAACTGCCGCAGGCCCGACGCGTAGGCGGACTGCCACTCGGCATTGGGCTCGACTGGATCACGAAATTTGACCATGGCCGCGACCGCGTCGGCGACTCGATATGGTTCGTTTATTCCGGCAGTGCGTCGACGCGACTGTTCGACGGCCGCCAGCGCCGTTACCGCCGCGCCGAGCGCGGGTCCCTCGCTTGATTGCAATCGCTTGAGGGGCCGACCCAAGACCGAGGCTAGAATCTCGCCCATCAGATCGCTTCGGGCAATCCCGCCAGAAATCGTCACTTGCTCAATTTTCTGACCGGCGTCAACATGCTCGCGCACTCCCATCGCGATGAGATACGCGATGGCCTCGAGCGACGCCCGGAATCGAATCCCCGGCTCGTTTGGCTGGTTTGGGATCCAGCGAAACATCGGCTGATGGATGCCCCGAGACGGTTCCGGATGGAGGAATGGAAGCACCGCGAAACCGTCGCATCCGGGCGGCACGACTCGCGCCGCGGTTTCGATCGCGGCCCAGTCCGGCCGCGACCCCAACACCGCGTCCAGAAACTGCGCGCCGTTGTTGTAGCATCGCATCCACAAGTACGGGCCCCAGTTAAGCTTCATCGCGTCGAGGACGCCCGACGCCGGCAATTGATCCGATGATGAATTGACGACTGCCGAATTGCCAAGAATGATCGCGACCTGGCCCGCGTCGACCGCGCCGCCGCCAACCAAGCCAGCCGCCTGATCGTCTGACGTTGGAAAAATCAGCGGTCGCCGGTCCGCGGCGATTCCCGATTCAAGTGCGACGTGATCAGCAAGCGGGCCCACCGGTGAATTCATGTCGGCGACAATTCGAGGAAGTTGGTGCGCTGCCAATTGACGATGAGCCGGTGATTCCAGCGCGTCGAGCATGGCGAGGCACCACTGATTGCTGCGCAGGTCCATGATGCCGGTGGAGGCGGCGGCGGAGATGCTGATTACGCCGAATCGTCCGGTCAGAAAGCCGGCGGCGAGCGCCCCGTGCGGCAATATCCACTGGGTGCGCAGCCAATCGACTTGGCTCAATCGAGATTCGTCCTTGACCAAATGGCTCAATGAGTATCGAATCGCCCATGGCCCGCCAATTCGTTCCTTTACGCGCTCCTGGCCGCCGAGCCGGGCGAGTCCAATGGCGTGGTACTCAGCCAGCGTGGGGTCGTTCCAGCAAATGCAGCGTCGAACTTGATTGCCCTGGGCGTCGATTCGGCCGGCTGTGTGATGGGTCGCGGATATTCCGCCCGCGACCCAATGGTCAAGCCGATTCAAATCGCGAAGTTTCGACGCGAGTTCGCGAGTGCTTGCGCGAGCCTGCCCCTCAAGCTGCATAATGTTTAGTTCGGAGACCCCGTCTTCCGTCCATAAGTCGGTCGGCAGACGCACTTCGGCAATCGACTTGCCCTGGAGATCGAACGCGAGACATTTCACGGCCCCCGTGCTGAAGTCCCATCCTGCAACCACGGTTTCCGGTTCGACACAACGAAGAGGTTCGCTCATTTCACGCTCCCTAGATCAACGCCATGCTCCAAGTCAATCTGGCAATCCCAACCGACCGGTCAAGCTGCGGCGCGACTTGTCCAACGTGCATCGAGCATGTACCATGTGCCGGACACTCACCCAATTTTCCACCCGAGGGCGTGACAATGGGACCGAAGGATGTGATTCGCGCTTTGTTTGCCAGCAATGATTCGGTGGTGAAATCATATCTTGCTGATTTATCGGACGCCGACCTATTGGTTCGGCCCGTACCCGGCGCCAATCACATTGCCTGGCAGCTCGGACACCTGATCGGTTCCGAACAGGGGCTGCTGAAATCAATTCCGGGCGCTTCGGGAATCGAGCTGCCAGCCGGCTGGGGCGAACAGCATTCGAAAGAAAAGTCGCAAAATGAATCGCCCGACGGCTTCCGGACGAAAGCAGAGTATCTTGATTTCTACAAGAGATCGCGTGCAAATGCCCTAAAGCAGCTCGAAAACTTCGACGAACCGAATTTTGCGAAGGCGACGGAAGGGCGGTTCGCGGGTTTTGCACCGGCACTCATGGAAATGTGGATACTGGTTGCGAATCATCCCATGATGCATGTCGGACAATTTGTCGTCATGCGGCGCAAGCTCGGCAAGCCCGTGGTGATTTGATCTCGGATCCCACAAGTTCGACTTGCCCCAACTTGCGCGTTTTCGCTATGATCGTGCCCAATTCCGGCATTCACGGATGAAGGGAATTCCACGTGAGCGCGACACTTCGGGAACTAGCCGACCTGGTTGGCGGGGAGGTCGTTGGCGATGGCGATCTCTCCATTCAAGCTGCGCGGCCCCTCAGCGAGGCCCAGCCGGGTGATTTGACGTTCGCCGATGGCGAGCGCAACCTCCAACAGTGGCATCACAGCCCCGCAGCGGCCGCAATCGTGCCGGCGGCGACAATGCCCAATGGCAGGCCAATCATTCGCTGTCACGATCCGATCATGGCATTCGCGACCGTGGTTGAACGACTGCGTGGGCCTTCCGATTCATCGCCGGAAGGAATTCACGTCACCGCGAGCATTCATCCGACCGCGAGCGTGGCTCCGGGCGTGCGGGTTGACGCCTTTGCGGCACTTGGGCCGGGCTGCATCGTCGGTCGCCGATGTCGAATCGGCAATGGCGCGGCGATCGGTGCGAACTGTAAGCTGGGGAACGATGTGACGATTCACCCAAATGTCGTGCTTTATGAAGGCTCAATTTTGGGCGAGCGCGTCGTGATTCATGCCAATTCCGTCATCGGCGCCGATGGATTTGGCTATCGCTTGCAAGATGGACGCCATGTGAAAATCCCTCAGCTTGGACATGTCGAAATTGGCGATGATGTTGAAATCGGCGCCTGTACGACGATCGATCGCGGCACGTTTGGCGCGACGCGCATCGGGGCCGGAACGAAAATTGACAACCTGGTGATGATTGCGCACAACTGTCAAATCGGTCGCCACAATCTGCTTGTGAGCCAAGTCGGAATTGCCGGTTCGTGCAGCACGGGCGATTACGTGGTGATGGCCGGTCAGGCAGGCGTGCGCGACCATATCCACATTGGCGCCGGGGCCATCGTTTCGGCCCAATCCGGCGTGCTAGCTGCGGTCCCCGACGGCGGGCATGTACTCGGCACACCGGCTCTCCCGGAATCGATTCAGCGCCGAATCTGGGTCACGTTTGAGCGCCTGCCGCGGATGAGAAAGATGCTCAAGAGAATTCAAAGGCATTTAGGTCTCCCAGATGACGAACAACAATGATTCAGGAAGATTCGCCACCGCCATGTCTGGTAGTTGATCGCTCGCGGCCCATCGGATTATTGGCGGGCGGGGGGCGATTTCCGGTTCATTTCGCGGCGAAAGCGAGGCGTTTGGGTCTGCGTGTTGTTTGCGTGGGGTTTCGGGGAATCGCCGCGCCCGAACTACGTGAACTTGTCGACCGCTTCTATTGGTGCGGTATTGCCAGACTGGCGCGCATGATTAATTGTTTCCGTCGCGAGGGCGTTGAAACGTTCGTGATGGCGGGAAAAGTCCACAAACTGCCGGTGTTTTCAACGCCGTGGACCGTCGTCAAACTGTTGCCCGATTGGCGAGCCGCGAAAATGTGGTTTAGCCGGCGGCGTCGCGATAATCGCGATGACTCAATCCTTCTGAATGTCGTGGCGGAATTCGCCAAGGATGGATTGCATTGTGCATCGGCCCTGGAGCTTTGTCCGGAGTTGCTTGTGAAGCCGGGTGTATTGACGCACCGCAAACCAACATCCGCGGAATGGCGGGACGTCGAGTTTGGGTGGCAAATGGCCAAGGAAATGGGCCGGCTCGACATCGGCCAGTCGGTCGCGGTCAAGGATTTGGCCGTTTTGGTTGTCGAGGCGATCGAAGGAACTGATCACGCGATTCTTCGCGCCGGCGACTTGTGCCCTCGCGGCGGGTTCACCGTCGTTAAGGTCGCAAAACCGCAGCAGGACATGCGATTTGATGTTCCGACGGTCGGTCAATCGACTATTGAGACCATTCACCGGGCCGGCGGCTCGGTCTTGGCCGTTGAAGCGTGCAAAACGATTCTGTTGGACGAGGCGGAAACGATCGATCTGGCGGATCGATATGGCATCACGATCGTGGCCCGGTAGTTGAAAATCGTTGAGCCGATCCCGTCGCGCGTTTTATAATGTAATCATTCATTGACCGTTGGTTTGCGTTGGAATTGCCTCGCCGAGGGCCTATGGGCACGATGAGCTTTTTGCTGCCGTCAGACGTGCCGCCCGATATGGCCGGAGATTTTCAGAGCGCATGTCTCGCTGGCGGTTTTGATCACGCGCCATCGCCGACCAAAGTCCAGTCCAATGGCAAAACGCTGATCCTTCAACGCACGCTCGATGAAAGCGGTTTTCTAATCACGCCCTGGCATGTCCAAGGGGTCGGCCGTCTCATGACCTCGACGGCCACTCTGGTCGAGCGAAGCGCGCCTTACCATGCCGCGGTTGAGTTGGCCCGCGGCAAGGTCAATCAAATTCGCAACCATCTTTCCGAATGGGCGCCCCTCGGAGTCCAATTGCCGCCAGCCTTGCAGCAACAGTTCAGCGATATGTCGCGCGGGTTCGGCCAGGTGATGAGCGATTATCCATCCGCGCAGGCGGACCAGTCGGCCCAATGCGTGCTGACCAACAGTTTTCGATTCGTCGATGAGTTCGCCCCCTTCTTTGCCAACGAATTGTTTAAGCTTCGGCATCAGCGCATCCCGCGATTGGAAACGGCGTTCGGGGCTCAATTGAATCGACTGCCTCAGTCGCCGGATGAACTCGCCGACTCGTTCAATGTAATTCGCCCCTCGTTTAATTGGCGGCTGATCGAAGCCGAGGAAGCCCGCTATCACTGGGACGCAGTCGATGAAGTGCTCGATTGGGCGGAAGACCGCGGCATGCCGATTGTCGCGGGCCCGCTGATCGACTTTTCGCCGTCGGGTCTGCCCGATTGGATCAACTCTTGGCGCGGCGATCTGCCGAATATTGCCAATTTCATGTGCGACTACGTCGAAACGGTCATTGCCCGATATCGCCGCCGCGTCAACCATTGGTACTTGGCTTCGGCATGCAATATCGCCGGCACGCTCGGCCTTAGTGAAGATGATATGCTCTGGCTCACGGCGCGGTTGGCGGAAGCGGCATTGCAAATGGCCCCCGAACTCGACATCAGCTTTGGCGTCGTTCAGCCCTGGGCCGAATACATGGCCCGCGAAGAACACACCTACACGCCGATCGTGTTTCTCGACACGCTCCTTCGCACCGGTTTGCGAATGAAAGCGCTCAATATCGAGATTGTAATGGGGGTTGCACAACGGGGCAGCTATTGCCGCGATTTGTTGGAGCTATCGCGGCTGCTCGATTCATTTGCGGTGCTCAGCGCGCCGCTGCATATCACCATGGCAGCGCCATCGGCCGAAGGTCCGGATCCGCTTGCCGAACCTGGATTGACCGCGGGCTTCGGGTCGTGGGAAGGCGGATTTACGCCGCAGTTTCAGTCCGAGTGGGCTTCAAAATTTGTCGGCGTGGCGTTGAGCAAACCGTACGTCACCGGACTTTTTTGGGCAAATTTGAGCGACGCCGCCCCGCATCGATTTCCTCACTGCGGACTGCTGGATGAAACCGATCAGGCCAAGCCCGCGCTCGCGGTGCTCCGCGACTTGCGACAGCAACACTTGAAGTGACAATTACACCCAAATCTGCAGCAATCGTTCGAGCGCTTCGTGCCATTCTTCCGCGAGCAGCGGTTCATCATCGTGGCCATGAAGAATTGTTGGCTTGGCTTCGGCCAAGATCAATCGGGTGACGGATGCTTCCTCAATCTCAAGCCGGTGGTCGCGCATCGAAAGCGTCAGGCACTGGCACATGCTTTTGCGCGCTCGATCGCGGCAGAGTTCCACCGCGCCGCCTTCGGTGCGAATTCTCGCGAACTTGTCTTCGGTTTTTAGCTTGCCGCCTTCCTTCGCCGCACCCGGCACAAAATCAGGGGCGGGATGACGGCGCGATCGTTTGATTCTCAATTTGCTCGCGGAAGAGCATCTCGAGCAATTCGTATTCGAGCTTGAGTGGAAATGTTCCGTCCTCGTGGGGGAACGCGAAATCAAATCTCAATGCGTCACCGCTGAGCCACTGCGTCAGCCGTCGAACTGAAGCCTCAATCAAACCGAGCAGCAGGATAATTCGCTGATAGCGCAGTTCGCGATCGGCAATGTCCGGATCTTGGAATCGGGCTTGGACAAGATCGGGGTAAAGCACAAAGACGAACGACCGCCTGCGACGCAGGAATTGGTTTTCGTCGCGCGAGTAATAATACAACTCGTCGCGCAAATACTTCACATCGAACATGTCCGGGCGGGAAGCCGGTTCCATGTAGGCCAGTTGCGAATGCAGCAAGCTCTCGATGCTGCCGCGGGTTGAAATCGAGGCGAATCCGCCGACCGGATAGGTGTCTTCGTCCATAACGCGCGTCGGCACTTCCTGGCGGGATGCGAGTGGTTTGACTTTGCTTTCCGGGATTCGCCGAAGCATGATGCTCGACGCGTCCGCGATCTGTCTTTGGGCGAATTGCTGGCTTGGATCGGCGAGCGCCACACGGATTTCCAGTAAACGAACGTCCGTTTCGGTGAGCAACTCCGCGGTTGAACGGGAGGCAGCGACCATCTCGTGGTACGCGAGCGAGAGAATGGGCATCAACCCGTCATTGACGATCGACTCAAGTCCCTTTTTCAAGGTTTCGTCGGGCGGCGCATCAAGCATGCCGCGAATCACCGAGGGCGAAAGCAGAACACCCCCGAGTTGCGCTTGAGCGCGGAATTTTGCCACGAGGAAGGCCAAGCCTCGGGCCCGTTCGCGTCCCGGCGCGTAATTCTTCAGCGCGTCGGATGCCCGCTCGAATGTCCAGTCGCCATAGATTTTGCCCAGCACGTTGTCTTCATAGGAACGGGCCAATTGCGACGGCAGCCCGATCTGCTCCGGAGCGCTGTTCTTTGACTTTTCGCCGCGATCCATGCCGAAGGCGGCGACGCCGACGTCGGCCACAAAGCCGACCGGCAACAACGGTTCGCCGCTCGAGGCGATTTCAAGTGCCCATTCGAGATACATGCGGACGTATGCGGCGGGCGGAGGCATGATCCCCCGGTGCAGCCATAGCCCTTGCAGCACAAATTTCCTGGCTTCGTCCAGATCTCGAAGTTCAATCACTTCCATTGCAATGCTCGTGGATTATCGACATTCTACACGAAATCGACGCCAAGCGGGGGATCTAGGACAGCCGCCTGACCACCTTAGAATTGGCGGAATCCGTGGTCTTCTGCCTGAGAAACTCTAAGGTGGTCAGCTTCCCACCTCCCAATGTCACGGAATCTGTCTTCTTAGAATTGTCAGTCAACTTAGTTGACATTCGCGGCGCCCAGCCAACAATTGTGTGCGGCCGCGTGCGGGGTGCGCGCTCGAATGGAAATTGACTGCCAAGCGGAGTTAATTGCGGGCGAGTGCGATACGAGTTGCGATTCGCCGAGCCCTGAATTATCTTGGCGATCTCAGCTCGGGGACTCGAATGCGAAACGAGCTCAACAGTTCTCGAAGTTGCCGTGTCTGTTTCACTTGGCGGCCAATTGGCCAGTACAACGTCAGCCGATAACTTCGCGAGCAATCGTTCAACACCGCGATTCGAACTTCCGTTTCATACTGACGATTTCGGTGTCCGGCAAACTGTTTGGCGGTCGCGAGCGTGGGCGCGGGCGTCCATGATGATTCGGCGGTCGCCACGAACTGCAATAATCGCGCCGCCACCGATTTGTCGAACTGAAGTGTGGCGTCCGGTCTCTTTTCGTCGCTGGGCTGGTAAATCGTCTCGGTCAGCATTACGCCGACCGGCGTCTGGTGGTCATCAGTTTCAGCCGAAAACTCCAGGCGGGTGGAGGAAACGGCCCCCTTGGGCGGCGGCAACTCGACGATTCGCGCCGTTGCGCTTTTCGGGCGCCATGATTCGACAGGTCCCGTTGGCGCGGAGATATACCGGCCCCAGGCAAAGTCGGCGTCGGCTTCAAGGGCTAGTGCGGTCGTGCGCGCATGCTCGGCGGCCCACGACTGACCGGTCGGCATCCACGGATCGGTCGGATCGGATTCAATTCGTTGCCGGTCCGCGATTATCGCCCGGTCTTGGCCGCGTGCGGTCGCGCGCTGGAAGAAATCGACCACCTGTGTGGTCGGAACGAACAGCAGATAGATCAAGGTGACGGCCAATCCGGTCGTGTGCATTAGCCACATTTGCGGCCCGGCGGATCGCCAATGAAAGATGCTGCGCCGCACCAGGTTGAACTTGTCGCGCCACACGTACACGTACGCATGAGGATCGGCCGTTCCGACAGCCGACACATAGCGATATGGCTCCGCGGCGCCAGAGAGATAGGAAGTAGACCGCCACAACGCCGAGAACTCCGGCCGGCACAATGTAATAGGACCAGCGCGGCACGTCGATGGAATCAATGTCAACGACCGCCTTAAAGCCGACCAGCAACGGAATCGGCAGGCCGGCCGCGATTGTCGTCGGGCCGCGTTGGAGTGGAAATTCGCTCGCGCCCTGCCAAGTCAGCACCCAGTGCGTCACGGTCACGAAGAACAACCCGACCCCGACCGCTTGCCACGGCGATTGCACGACGATGCGCCAAAGATATGTGCCACTTAAGAGTAGGCCCAGACAGAGGGCAGACAAGGCGACCAGCGTCGCGGGCGTTAGCGGCGGATTCTTCCTGAAATCGGCGCGGACGCTGCCGAAGCGCGGCATGGGCCATTCTCCCCAAATCGGAGCTTCGCGACTCTCAAGTTGCAATCGTGGGCGGCAGGTGGGGATCAGCGGAAGTATAGCGAGTTCGAACCGCCGATTGGCCGCCGGAGCCTCCAGTCGGACATTTCGCGGTCAAATCGTGGTCGGCCGTGCGAGTGCATTCTTGGAGGCTATACGACAAGTTATCATCGCACGTCGGCTTTGGAAATGCTGAAAATTCCAATTTGCACAAATTTGCTTCGGCGACGATTCGAAAGCGAGGCTAATTCGGTGGCGGGAAAAGCTTCTCGGCGATCGGCAGAGTGTCCCTTTTTTCGGGCCGTTTGCTTGATGGCGACGCGCTGATTCGATTTGTCCCGAAAGCCAACTTCCGCGGCGTCGCTTCGATTCATTTCGAGGCGTGGGACCAAATCGTCGGCACCCCGGGCGCGTTGAGTCCGATTGCGGCCGCTTCCAGCGCGTTTTCGAAAGAGATCGAGACCATCACCGTCGCCGAGAATAACGCCCCGGTTTTGGCAATCGCCTCGTCGGCGCTACCCGCGATCCAAGAAGACGCGAGATTCGCTTCGAGCTTTTCAGTTGCGACCCTGCTCGGTTCAGCATTCGGCCACCCCGGTGGCGACAGGGCTTCCAACGATTTGGCAGTGACCGGACTAACGCATGTCGCGGCGCGAAGCAACATGCACCGGCGACAGCCGCGGAGAGGCCGATTAATTGGCTTTTCGCGCGGAAAGTGGGCGGGAAGGCCGCGATCCAGGTCCATAGAATGTGACGTTGTATCGGAATCGCTCCAGCGCATCGGCCAGGCGGACGCATCCGACAAGGCGCCGTTCGTCTTGACCCCGGGAGACCGCGCATGACGACGATGCCGGAATCACTGGATCGTCCAACCAAATTGTTTTCGGAACAAGCCAGCATCCTTCTCGTCGACGATGCGCCGGCGAATCTCGTGGCGTTGCGGGCGATTCTTGATAGCCTCGGCCAAAACCTGGTGGAAGCCCGATCGGGAGAAGAGGCACTCGATTTGGTGCGAACGCATGACTTCGCAGTCATTTTGCTCGATCTGTTCATGCCAGGCTTGAGCGGATTTGAAACGGCCAAGAAGATTCGCGCGGACGCTCGGACGCGCACCACGCCGATCATGTTTCTGACCGCCAACGACATGGACCGGGCCCAGATCGAGGAGGGTTATGCGCTGGGCGCGGTCGATTTCTTTGTCAAGCCGCTGTCGCCGGTTATTGTCCGGGCGAAGGTCGCGGGCTTGGTCGGGCTGTTTCAGGAGAAACAACAGGCCAGGCATCAGTCCGAGCAGCTTCGATTACTGGTGCAAGGGACGACCGAATACGCCATTTTCATGCTCGATCCCGATGGTCGCGTCATTAGCTGGAATACGGGGGCGGAGCGACTGAAGGGGTACCGCGCCGACGAAATCATCGGCCAACACTTTTCCAAGTTTTATCCGCAGGAGGCGATCGACCGGGGTTGGCCCGAGCATGAATTGAAGGTCGCCAAGACCGAAGGGCGGTTCGAGGACGAGGGCTGGCGACTTCGCAAAGACGGCACGCCGTTTTGGGCAAATGTCATCATCACCCCGCTCCGCGACGAATCGGGCCGGCTGCTCGGCTTTTCGAAAATCACACGCAACATGACCGAGCGCAGGAAGGCGGAGGAAAACGCCCGGCGCCTGGTCGAAGAAGCGACGGCGCGCCGCGTGGCGGAGGAAAATGCCCGCCAGCTCGCCGAACAACGAGAGCGCTTGCGCGTGACGCTCTCCAGTATTGGCGATGCGGTCGTCAGCACCGACGGCGAAGGGCGGATCGACTTTCTCAATCCGATGGCCCAGCACCTGCTCGGCTGGCGGCCGGACGAGGCGGTCAGTCAACCGTTGCCGCATGTCTTTCGGATCGTGAACGAACAGACCCGCCATCCGGTGGAGAACCCCGCGGTGCGCGCCCTGCGCGAGGGCGTGATCGTCGGGCTGGCGAATCATACCGTGCTGATCGCCAAGGACGGCACCGAGCGGCCGATTGACGACAGCGCCGCGCCGATTCTTGACGCGGACGGCAAAGTGGTCGGCAGCGTGTTGGTGTTTCGGGACATCACCGAGCGGCGGCGGGCCGAGCAGCATCGCTCGGTGCGCTTGGCGGCGACGCACTGGCTCAGCGAATCGGCCGGCGCGGACGATGGGGCGAGCGGGGTCCTGCGCGCGGTGTGCGAAAACCTCGGCTGGGATGTTGGCTTCTTCTGGACGGTAGACCCCGTTCGCCAGGCGCTGATCTGCAGGCAAAGCTGGCACAAGGAGGGCGTCTCGGTTGAGGAGTTCGAGACGGCCAGTTGCAACCGCACGTTCGCTCAAGGTAAGGGCCTGCCGGGGCGGGTCTGGGCCACCGGCAAACCGGCCTGGATCCTCGACATTCGGCAAGATTCGAATTTTCCGCGCTTGAAGTCCGCCATCGTGCATGGGATGCATAGCGCCGTCGCCTGCCCAGTGGTGGTTGGCGGACAGACGCTCGGCGTCATCGAGTTTTTCACCAAGCATATTCGCGAAGCCGACGAAGACTTGCTGGAGATGATGGCGACCGTGGCGGGCGGGCTCGGGCAGTTCATCGAACGCAAGTCGGCCGAGGAATCGCTGCGCCGCAACGAGCAGGAACTGTCGGATTTTTTCGAGAACGCCACGATCGGGCTGCACTGGGTCGGCCCGGACGGGGTCATCCTGCGCGCCAATCCGGCAGAATTCGAAATGCTCGGCTACAGCCGCGAGGAATATGTCGGCCGCTCCATCGCCGACTTCCACGTCGATAAACACGCCATTTGCGACATTCTGAACCGGTTGAAAAAGGGCGAACGACTCGAAGAATATTCCGCCGCTTGCGGTGCAAGGATGGCTCGATCAAACATGTGTTAATCGATTCGAGCGCGCTATGGCGCGACGGTGGCTTTGTGCACACGCCGCTGCTTCACGCGCGACGTGACCGAGCGCAAGCTGGCCGAGGAGCGCGAACGCTCGCTGATCGAACAAACGCTGGCTGCGACCGCCAAGTTCGAGGCGGTGTTCAATCAGGCCGGTATTTTCGCGGGGATTGTGGACCTCGAGGGCAATCTGCGCGAAGTGAATGACCTGGCCGCAGACTGGTGCGGGTATAGCCGAGACCAGGTCGTGAATTTGCCGTTTTGGCAGACGCCGTGGTGGCGCGGATCGGACGAAGTGCAAGGGCGGATTCGCGCCTCAATCGAGCAGGCCCGGTCCGGCGCGGTCTACCGCGACGTGCTGCCCTATTGGCTCGCCGACGGCAGCGCGCGGATCGCCGAATACGCGATGCATCCGATTCGCGATGAGTCGGGCGCCGTGCGCTATTTGCATCCGACGGGAATCGACATTTACGAGCGCAAGAAAGTCGAGGACGCGCTTCGCGAAAGCGAGGGGCGACTGGCGTTGGAGCTGGCCGCAATCAGTCGGCTTCATGCGCTCAGCAGCCGCTTGCTTTCCGCGCGTGACCTGACGTCCGCCCTGTACGATATTCTGGAAAACGCCATCGAGACATGCGGCGGCGGATTTTGGCAACATCCAGATGCTCGATGCCCAGCGCGCGACATTGGAAATCGTCGTTCACCGTGGGTTTGGCCAGGAATTCCTGGATTATTTTCGCGAAGTGCGGGTCGAAGATGGCTCAGCCTGCGCCCAGGCGATGTCGAGCGGCCAGCGAATCATCATCGAGGACGTGGAGCAGGACGCGGATTTCGGGCCGCACCGGGAAATCGCCGCCAAGACTGGATTCCGCGCCGTGCAGTCCACGCCGTTGCGCACTCACGACGGCCGGATCTTGGGCATGCTGTCTGCGCACTGGCGCTGCACCGCACCGGCCCTCCGAGCGTGACCTGCGGCTCTTGGATTTGTATGCCCGCCACGCCGCGGATTTGATCGAACGATTGCGGCTCGAACAGGCGCTCAAGGACGCCGATCGCCGCAAGGACGAGTTTTTGGCGATGCTGGCGCACGAGCTTCGCAATCCACTGGCGCCGATCCGGAACGGGCTGGAAGTGTTGCGCTTGTCGCACTCGGACCAAGGGATTGTCTCCGAGGCGCGGGCGATGATGGAGCGTCAACTGGGCCAAATGGTTCGTCTCGTAGACGATTTGCTTGACGTCAGCCGCATCACTCGGAATAAGCTCGAGCTTCGCAAGGAGCGCGTGGCGCTGGCCACGGTGATTCGACAGCGCGATCGAGACCAGCCGGCCGCTCATCGAGAAGGCGAGGCACACATTAACCTTGTCGCTGCCGCCGGGGCCGATCTGGGTTGATGCGGATCCGATGCGGCTGGCTCAAGTTTTCGCGAACCTGCTCAACAACGGCGCAAAATACACTGAGCCAGGCGGTCGGATCGGCCTCGTCGCCGAGGTGCACGGCGAGTCGGTTTTCGTTCGCGTCTCGGACACCGGCCTGGGCATTCCGGCCGAGGCGATGCCCCGACTTTTTGAGATGTTTTCGCAGGTCGATCGCAACCTGGAACGGGCACACGGCGGACTGGGAATCGGCCTGACGCTGGTGCGGCGATTGGTGGAGATGCATGGCGGCAGCGTCGAAGCGCGGAGCGAGGGCCCCGGCCAAGGCAGCGAGTTTACGGTTCAGTTGCCGATCTCGGTGGATCGCGGCGCAGGGTCGTCGGACGTGGCGGCAAATCTGAGCTCGTCGGCGTCATACCGTTGGCGCATTCTGGTCGTGGATGATAATCGCGACTCGGCGGATAGCCTCGGAATCATGCTCGAACTGATGGGACACGAAATCCGCACCGCGCACGACGGCCTAGCCGCGATCGAAACGGCGGAATCATTTCGGCCGGACATCATCCTGCTGGATATCGGCTTGCCCAGGATGAGCGGCTACGACGTCTGCAGCCGGTTGCGCGAGCAGCCTTGGTCGGCAAACACGCTGATCGTGGCGCTGACGGGCTGGGGCCAGACCGACGACCAACGCCGCTCCCAGGAGGCCGGGTTTGACTATCACCTGGTCAAGCCGGTCGACATGAGCATCCTGAATCGAATCCTGTCGGAGCCGAGGCGCCAGGCTGCCCGAAACGGCACGCGCTAGCGCGAACGGGTCCGAACCATCCTTCGATTGTTTATCACGACAAGCGCTGGCATTTGTTCTTCACGGCGCACGGGCGAAAGCGAAGTCATGGCATCGTGTACCTGACGGTCACCGACCGGAAATGAGCGTCCACGGCGGCGCAAACAATGTTGCCGCTGCACGCGGGCTACTCTTGCGCGCGCGGGTGTTCTTCTTCCGGCCGCGGAAAAAGATGGGTACCTGATCTGTCAGGCGTCGGACGAGGCATGGTCGCCCAAGCATCAGCCGGCGTTCGCGACTTCGAAGGATCTCGCCGATCCGCGCGGCTGGTCGAAGTTGACGCCGATGCTTGGCCGCAGGCCGAACGAGGTCAACAACTGGCTCGACTTCTGGGTCATCTGCGACGATCGCCTATCTTTTCTTCACCTCAAACGATGGCAAGATGTGGCGAAGCCGAATTTCGATCGACGAATTTCGGAAAGGATGGTCGGACTCGGCCGTCGCCTTCCGGCGCGATCTTTTCGAAGCCAGCCACACTTACCGGCCGAAAGGAAGGAACCGGTATGTGACACTCATTGAGTCCCAAAACGGTCATGGCTGGCCGAGTCGCTATTCGTCACTTTTTGATCAGAAATTGGTTAAAGCGTTCTGTTTGGAAGCTCTCATCGCCGTGATCGGACTGGATGACGGTCAGGGCAGCGGCGCCGGGAGTTTTTTCGATCAATGTCTTGGCCTTTTCCGGCGCCATCAGGGCGACCGCCTTGGTCAGGCTATCGGAAAGGATTCCTTTGGGTGCGATGACCGTGACCATGCGGCGTCCGGTCTGGCCGAGGCCCGATCGCGGATCGACGATGTGCGAATAGCGGCTGCCTTTGATTAAGGTGAATTGTTCCTTGTCGCCCGAGGTCGAGACCGCGGCGTTCTTAAGTAACAGCATGTGCTTCGGCTTGGTATTGGTCAGCGTGGCGACTTCGATTTTCCAACCTCTTTGATTCGGTGGAGCATCGCCCACGGCGATGTCGCCACCGGCGACGGCCATCGCCGACGTGATGCCGTGCTTTTTCAGCATGGTCAGAATTTCGTCAGCGGCGTATCCCTTGGCGATCCCGCCGAGATCAAGTCGCATCCCGGGAACCAGCAGACGAACAGTCAGATTCTTTTCATTCAACACCAGATTCTTGTATCCCGTTCGCTTCTTGGCGTCGGCGAGTTCATCCGCTTCGGGCAGGCACTGCGTCAGCCGCGATTGCCGCCAAAGCCGCACCAACGGGCCGATGGTCATGTCGAAGCAACCATTGGATTCTTTCGCGACTCGTTGACCGGTCGCCAGTACGTGAAAAAGTTCTGGACTTACTTTGATCAGTTTGCCGGCCTCATGCTTGCAGAGCCGCATCAACTCGCTCGACGGGTCATAATCGCTCATGATCTGGTTGAGTGTTTCGACCCGGGCGAATGCGGCGGCGGCGGCCTTTTTCGCGGTTGACTCGTCGCGGGCATAGCAAACGATGCGAAAGAGCGTGCCCATATGCGGCTCAGCAAATTCGAAGCGATGAACACTTTGCTGAGTGGATTTTGATTTGCTGGCGTCGCTTGGGTCGCTGGCTTCAACGCCCCCCTTCGCCCCCCGACTCGGGGGGCGAAGGGGGGCGTTGAAGCCAGCGACCATCCGGCAAGAAGATTTGTTCTGCACAACCTCGCTTCGTGATTCGGCAATTGAGCCCAGGGCGAAAACCGTCGCCCATGCGAGAATCGCCAGATGGAGTTTCATAAGATAACTCGCGAATTGCCACGCCATTCCGGACTCCTCCGAGAATAACAAAAATGTCTCGATTGATAAAGCTCGTTGGACCGACCGCGATCATTGCATTACTAGCTGCCATTGCCTTTCTCAAGCAACCGATGCGCGAAGCAGTCGCGGACAATTCGGCTCCGCCGAAGAATTACATCGAGAAGCTCCCCGGAACGGACGTGGAATTCGAGATGATGGGCATCAAGGGCGGTGAGTTTGAGATGGGGAGTCCGGAAAACGAGCCCGGCCGCGAAGCCGACGAGGGCCCGCGGCACCTCGTCAAGGTTCGGCCCTTCTGGCTGGGCAAATGCGAAGTGACCTGGGACGAGTTCGATCAATTCCAGGATGAACTCGGCGTTGAGGATCCGGAAGAGAACGACAAACGACTCAAGGCTGATGCCGACGCCATCACCGGGCCGACGCCGCCCTATGTCGACAAGAATTACGGCCATCCGCATCATGGGCATCCGGCCTTGTGCATGACGCACCACGCGGCGATGGAATATTGCCGCTGGCTGTCGAAGAAGAGCGGCAAGACCTATCGCCTGCCGACCGAAGCGGAATGGGAATACGCCGCCCGGGCCGGCTCGAAATCCGCTTACTTCTTCGGCGACGATCCGAAAAAGCTCGGCGACTACGCCTGGTACAAGAAGAATTCCGCCACGGAAAAAAAGATCAACGGCGGCACGCACAAGGTCGGAACCAAGAAGCCGAACCCCTGGGGCCTGCACGACATGTACGGCAACGTCATGGAATGGTGCGTGGATCAATATCAGAAGGATTACTACTCGAGCGTCGCGAAAATGAGCCCGGCGCTTTGGCCGGTGTTGGTCCCAAATGACAAGCGTTGGTCACACGTGGCGCGGGGCGGCTCGTGGGCCGACGCCGCGGCGCAATGCCGCAGCGCGGCACGGCGAGCATCCGACCCGAGTTGGATGCAACACGACCCGCAGCAACCCAAGAGCATCTGGTGGCTGACAAAGTTCGACGTGATCGGTTTCCGCGTCGCGCGGGCGGTCGAGGAGCAAGACAATCTTCGCGGATTGCGCTCGAAAGTCACTCGCGAGAGCGATTGAACCGCAGGAAAAACGCGGCGGCCCATTGCATCCGCCGCTCGATCGATTATGCTGCGTGGAAGTCTTTTCCCTTTTTCGAGGACCTCTCTGATGAGCCAGAATCGACGCGATTTTCTGAAGACGGCGGGCGTGGGCGCGGCGGCGTTGGGGGCCGCGGCAATCGTCAACAACGCCTATGCGGCCGGCAGCGACGAGATTAAAGTGGGCCTGATCGGCTGCGGCGGCCGCGGCACCGGCGCCGCCGAAAACTGCATCCAGTCGTCCAAGAACGTGAAGGTCGTGACGCTCGGCGACGTATTCGACGATCGGCTCGGGGGGTGCCGGAAATTCCTGACGAGCCGCTATAAGGACCATGCCGATCTGCCCGACGATCGCTGCCACGTCGGGCTTGATGCCTACGAAAAAGTTCTGAAGGAAAACATCGATCTCGTGATCCTCGCCACGCCGCCGGGGTTCCGCCCGCTGCATCTCGAAGCGGCGGTGAAGGCGGGAAAGAACATTTTCACGGAAAAACCGGTCGCGGTCGATGGCCCCGGCATTCGCAGGGTGCTCGCCGCCGCCGAGGAGGCGAAGAAAAAGAACCTGAAGATCGTGGGCGGTACGCAACGGCGCCATCAGGCCGGCTATCTCGAAACGATCAAGCGGCTGCACGACAAAGAGATCGGCGACATCGTCGCGGCGAGTTGTTACTGGAACAACGCCGGGATCTGGTTCCACCAGCGCAAGCCCAAGATGAGCGACGTGCAGTACCAGATTCATAACTGGTATCACTTTTGCTGGATCTGCGGCGACCACATTGTCGAGCAGCACATCCACAATTTGGACGTGATCAACTGGGTCATGAATCAGACGCCAAAGATGGCGGTCGGCATGGGCGGCCGCTTCCTGCGTCCGCACGGCGAATCCAAGGACGTCGGGAATATCTACGATCACTTCGCGATCGAATACACGTTTGACAACGGTGTGATTTCACACAGCTATTGCCGGCACATGCCCGGCGTGGACAACGTTTCCGAAGCCGTGGTCGGCACCAAGGGCACTTGCCAAGTGAACGATTACACGATCAACGGCAAAAAAGTATTCTCCGGCAATGAAGTGAATCCCTATGTGCAGGAACACACCGATCTGATCGCGCACATTCGTGCGAATGAGCCGATCAATGAGTTGAAGCGGGTCGCCGAGAGCACACTGACCGCCATCATGGGCCGCATGGCCGCCTATTCGGGCCAAGCGATCACCTGGGAAGCGGCGCTGAATTCGGAGGAGGACAGCTTCCCGAAGAATTTGACGTGGGAAGGCTCGCTCGATACGGCGCCGGTGCCGATCCCGGGCCGCAAGCGCCGGACTCGTGCCAGCCGAGGGTGAAATCAATTTGGCGAGCGCCGCGCTGACGTCGCGACGCTCGCCAGTGTATCGTCAACTCAACTCCAGAATCTTATCCATCCGCTTGGAGACATCCCGCAGCCAGTCCTCGCCGCCGCTGCCGACTTCGGCGGTGGCCCAGCCGTTGTAGCCAACTTCGGCGCAGGCTTTGAGAATTTCGGGCCAGTTTTCGTCGCCCTCGCCGATGCCGACGTTGAAGCCCGCTCCGTCCTTGCCGGCGGCCTTCGCCTTGGCAATGCTGTAACCCTTGAAATCAAATTTGAGCATGCGCTTGCCGAGCTTGCGAATCCAGTCGGCGGACGGCACCCCGTATTTGATCATGTTGCTGCAATCGAAATAGGCGCCGACGAACGGCGTCTTGAACGAATCGACATACTCGATCAATTGCTCGGGCTTGGTGAGGAAGTTGTTCCAAACGACTTCGATGGCGATTTTCACGCCCAGCTTTTCGGCGAGCGGAATCGCTTTTCGAATCTCGGCCTGCGACCGGTCCCAGCATTCTTTGTAAGTGACCTCCTTGTTGACCACGCCCGGCACGAGCAGGCAGGTGGTGGCGCCGACATGCTTGGCGTCGTTCAAAGCGGTTTTTAATGCTTTCAGTCCCTTGGCACGAACCTTTTCATCGGGATGTGAAAGCGTGTCCTGCCAATGGCGGGAATCGATCACGCCGTGGATTTTGATTCCGGTCGATTCGATTGCTTTCACGGCTTCGTCCTTATCCAATCCGCTGGGGCTATCGATCTCGCAGCCCTTGAAGCCGAGTTTCTTGATGAGGTTGAACTTGTCTTCCATCGGGCCCTTGATGCCGATCATGCTGAATTTCACGGCCTTTTTAAGCTTGAGTTTGGCGGGGTTGTCGGCCAGCAGTTTTCCCGCGGCCATTGCGACGCCGGCCGCGGCGCTGGTTTGAATGAAGTCGCGTCGATTCATGGTGCTTGTCCCTGAAAAAAAGAAAAGGGCGGCGAACCGCCCCGCATGTTCTGGATCTCTCAAACGACTTTTGTCACGCCGGGCTTCGCCACCGGGTTGGCCGCGTGCGGACCCCATTCATATTTCGCCGGCGACAGGTCGATCGTCGATTCGATCGCCTCCTTCCAGGCGATTCGTTGGCCCGAGTAGCAGACCATGCGGCCGAGGATCGACATCATGGTGCTGTGCGCCGCCGCGAGCCCGTCGTTGACGATTTGGCCCGCGCGAATGGTCGCGAACAGCTCCTTGTGCTCCTGGTCGTACATGTCCGGTTCGGGCCCATTGTAGGACCAATTCACAGCCCCCGAGATGCGGTGCTCCATCAGTTGTGCCGAACCCTTGGTGCACATGATGTGGTCGGAAACATCGATGGTGCAGCCTTTCATCTGGCGGCAGAACGAAAACAGCTTCACGCCGCTGGCATATTCATAAACGACGCTGAAGTGATCGAAAATGTTGCCGTACTTCGGCTCGGTTCGCACTTGCCGGCCGCCCAGTCCCACGGCGGCGATCGGCATTTCGCCGTTCATGACCCAGGCGGCCTTGTCGTGATTGTGGCAGTGCTGTTCGACGATATGATCGCCGGAAAGCCAGGTGAAATAGTACCAGTTGCGCATCTGGTACTCCATCTCGCTCCACTCCATTTTGTGGCCGCGATGCCAGATCGGGCCGGTATTGTAGTTCACGTGGATGGCGACCACATCGCCGATTACCTTGTCGTGAATGCGCTTGATGGTTTCCCGCTTCGCGAAATCGCTGCGATAGCAGAAGCCGGACTTGAAGCAGATTCCTTTCTTCTCGGCCTCCTTGGCGGTCTCAATCACCGAGCGCACTCCAGGTGCATCGACGGCGACAGGCTTTTCGTAAAAGACATGCTTGCCCTTGGCGACACATTCCTTCAGGTGAATCGGTCGAAAGTGAGGCGGCGTCGCGAGCAAAATGACGTCGCATGCGTCGATCACCTTCTTGTAGCCGTCGAAGCCATCGTGCTGCCGCTCTTGTGGCACATCGACGCGATCCGGAAACTTCTTCTTGATCGTCCCCAGGCTGCTTTGCAGCCGGTCGCTGAAGGCGTCGGCCATGGCGTAAATCTTCGTGTTCGGGTCGGCGTGCAAGGCGTTGAACGCGGCGCCGGTGCCGCGGCCGCCACAGCCGACCAGGCCGATCTTCAAGGTATCGCCGCCGGCGGCGCGGACGCCGGCGGGAAATTGAGCAAGAGCCGCCAGCGTGCCCGCCGCGGTCGCGGTCTTCAAAAAGGTTCGCCGATCGCCTTGGGGCAGGATCAATCCTTCGGAATTCATAAGGTCGCCCTCGGTCGTGGAGAGGAGTTAAAGTCAGGCAGGCAAGGATCATTTTCCAATATACTGGCCGAAACGTCACGAACTTTTTCTTAAAATCGCGGCGGAACCATGAAAACCGTCACCGCGTATATCGGCTTGGGCAGCAACCTGGGAGATCGCCAGGCGAATCTCGACGGCGCACTGCGGGAGTTGCGCGAACGAAAAGATATCGCGGTGAACAGCGTTCGACCTTCCATGAAACCGAACCGGTTGGCGGTCCCACGGGGCAGGAGATGTACTTGAACGGGGTCGTTGAAATCGAAACAAGTTTAGCGCCCGAGCAACTGCTGCGAACGTTGCTCGAAATTGAATCGCACTTTGGCCGCGTTCGAACCGAGCCAAACGCGCCGCGGACGCTCGATCTCGACGTTTTACTCTATGGCGACATGGTTCGGTCGAGTCCCGACCCGATCGTGCCGCATCCGAGAATGCACGAACGCTCCTTCGTCCTGGATCCGCTGGCCGAGTTGGCGCCCGACCTTCGCCATCCAATTCTTGGCGTCTCGATTCGCCGCTTGGCCGAGAATCTCAAACCTGGGGCCCGAAAACGGCTGCCGCTTGCGGGTCTCAGAGCCCTAATCACCGGTTCGTCGAGCGGCATCGGCAACGCGATCGCCGGATCGTTCGCGGCGGCCGGCGCGTGGGTGATGGTGCATGGCTTTCGCAACGCCGAGAAGGCCGCTCGCCTCGCGGAGGAGCTTCGGGTTCACGACGTCGCCACGGCGGCAATGATTGCGGACGTCCGCGATGCCGGTCAACTGGCTCGCCTTGCAGACGAATCATGGCAACGGTGGGGCGGGCTGGATGTCTTGGTCTGCAACGCCGGGGCGGACACGCTCACGGGCGACGCCGCGAAGTGGTCGTTTGAACGCAAGTTGCAGGAACTTTGGGAAGTGGACGTTCGCGCGACCGTCCAACTGTCGCGATCGATCGGATTCCGAATGAAAGCGCAGGGGCAGGGATCGATCATCACCATCGGCTGGGACCAGGCCGACACGGGCATGGAAGGCGACAGCGGCGAACTGTTCGCGGCGACCAAGAACGCCGTCATGGGCTTTTCGCGCAGCCTGGCGCTGAGCCTCGCGCCGCAAGTGCGCGTCAATTGCATCGCACCGGGATGGACCAAGACGGCCTGGGGCGAAACCGCGTCGCGAATGTGGCACGATCGCGTGATGCGTGAAACGCCAATGAAGCGCTGGGGCACGCCCGAGGACATCGCGGCGACGGCGAAATGGCTCGCATCCGACGATGCGCGATTCCTTACCGGGCAGGTGATTCGGGTGAATGGCGGAGTCGTCCGCTAAATGCCGCGTTGTTCTTGAGCCAGTGTCAGGGCGCCACACCGCCCGCGCGCGCGACACAGAATCTGTCATCTTAGAATTTTTCCGGCCAAGAATGCGTTTTTTGGCCGCCTGGCGACGAGCACGCCGGTGAATCATGGAAGATCAACCGAATTGTGAAAAAGTAACCGGTTTTAACCGGTCCGTTCGCGTATCATGAAACCAATTTTTTGACGTAAACCATTCGGGAAGAGAATCTTAAGACGTCGTGATTGAGCGCGGCGCGTCGCGGACCGGTTATTTTTGTTAATTCGTCATTCAGCAGGCGAGATGTTCGAACGGGGAGGGGAGCCGCGCGTCGTTAACTCTCAGAACGGTCAGAATCTCGCAAACCGGTCCCCACGGGATCTCCCATTCGACGGCCCAGCAGATGATTTCCAGGTTTTCATAGCCCATCCGCAGTTGCTCGACGATCTTTTCAAGCAGCGTGCGGTCGTCGGTGATGGGCTGCTGAAGCAAACCAAATTGCTTGGCACTGAACTCGGGCAGAAGCGGTTGCCTTCGAGATGTTCGATCCAGCGCGAGCGCAGAAACAAGCGCCAATGGCGATCGGACCAGATCCTCAAGGCGACAACACCCAGGTCGCAGTGGGCCTTTTCGCTTTCGATCCATTTGAATCGCAGCGCCTCGTCGCGACCTTCGTCGTAAACGCTAAACCATCGTGTCTGGCAACGGCCTCGGTCAAACGACATTTCCATGCGTTTATCCCCGAAACACGGCAAGTCGGAATCCATCCGGCCAGGGCGACGAACCAATCACATTCCAATCTTACTGCGGAGTTTCGGCGGAGCAAGTCCGAGGCAATTGGCGGCACGCACGGCGACGTCTCAATTTCATTTCTTTTTTTGTTTGACAGACGGATTTCACTTGGATAAAAATTCATGCACGCCCGAATCCTCTCGGATGAATCGGCCGGCTTAACGGACGCCCACGCCCAATTCGGGAAGCCGAGAATTCTCATTCGTCTCACCCTTTGGAGGATTGACTCATGCGCTGGCGAAAACTGTATGTCGCGGCGGCAGTGCTTTGCATCGGACTCGTGAGCCTCTCGGCACAAGACCGCAGAGGATCGGGACGGACGCGGCAATTGCCCGCAAATTGGGCAAAACTTGGGCTTTCCGCCGAGCAAAAGACCAAAGTCTACAACATTCAAACGGATTACAAAGCGAAGATTGACGCCCTGGCCAAGCAGATCGATGACTTGAAAAAGAAGGAAAAGTCTGAACTCGAAGCCGTGCTCACCGACGGCCAGAAGACGCGATTGCGAGAAATCTTGCTCGAAAAAGCCCCGGCGGAAAAGCCGACAACCAAGTCGGACAAGAAAAAGGACAAGTAACCAGCGATCCAAAGATTCACAGGATCGGAATCCTGTGCCACCGTGACGTGGCACAGGATTCCAATCCTGTGATGCGAGAGTTTATTGACCACGATGGAACGATTGCAACACACCATCGCGGCCCGACCAGGTTCGAGCACTGCTTGGCCGCCTTTGACATTTTGCAGAATGGCGAATCTCCCGAAGGCGGCCAAGCAGTGGCAATCGAGTCTGATTTTTTTGATTGCTGGCACCCGCGTTCGCGATTGCCACTTGGCCGCCTTTGACGATTTTGCAAAATGGCGAGTCTCGCGAAGGCGGCCAAGCAGTGGCAATCGAGTCTGATTTTTTTGATTGCTGGCACCCGCGTTCGCGATTGCCACTTGGCCGCCTTCGGGGACTTGACCATTAGTCCCAACCGTCGCTGGCGGCCAAGCAGTGCTGTACGCCATGCGCCAGACTTCACTTCCCGTTTATTTCCCGAAAACCGGCGAGTTGTTCGCCGAGCACTTCTTTCAATCGCTTGGCGTCCAAATGGCCTTCATTCAAGAAGACCAGCTGTAAACTCTGGCTCCCGTCGGATCGATCGTCGCTTAAACTCTGACTTGCGCCCAAGTGTTCGACCCGACCGAGATTGATTTGTCCCGGCTTTCCGGCGAAGCGGCAATCGAGGCCGGATTCATCCTTGGTGCGCAGCGCGACCAGGCGCGGCTGATCCCCGGAACGTAGAACGAGATGGTTTCGCGGTTGTCCCAGCTGATCTCGATATTGGGCTCGACTTCGCGGATTAATTTGAGCATCCGCGGCAGAATCGCACGGTCCCAGCGGACCTTGCGGCCGATGGGAAAGCCCTTGTCGCTGAGGTGCCAGCGCTCGCCGTTGACTTTCCAAGGCATCACGTCCTCGGGGCGGACTTGCATCTTCTTGTGGTTGCCCTCGAAGGCCGCGGCCGCTTCTTTCAAAAACTGGTGGAATGCGGGCGTGTCGATTTCCTCGCGCTGATTCACCAGCAGCGCCACTTCCTGCCACGGGCCTTTTCGATTGGCGACCTGCACGCGATCCTCGCGGTTGCATGATGCGGCGCCGTCGGCTTCGTTGAACGGCTTCAATCCGAGCCGGCGTTCGAGATCGGCTTGTTTGAAGGCATTTCGCCCGACACGAAACACCAGCCGCAGGAGCCATTCCTGGCCGGTCATGGCGTGGAGGAACCAGCCCTGCGACTTGTTCTTCGCGGGGACTTCGACAATCGTGCGATGGTTCCAGTTGGCTTCGGAGAAGTCGCCGAGCTTTTGGATCCGGTCGATGACCCACGGGAGAATTTCGCCATCCCAACGGCAGGGTCGGCCGCCGGTCGTGATGCGGTCGCGGGTGTGCCAGCCGATCGGATCTTCTTCCCAGGGCAGTTTCGCGTCGCGGCCGACTGCCTCGAGTTCCAGGTCGCCTTCGCGGGACACGAATTCAGCGTCTGGGTTGTATTTCGGGCGCTCGGCGTACGGTCCCACCTTCAGGGCCTCGGCGACAAATTCGGCCGTGTGCGAGATTGGATCGTGTTTTCCATGAGCGACTTCCTCCGGCGTGCCGGCGGCGACGATTTCGCCGCCGCGATCACCTGCCTCCGGACCGAGGTCAATGATCCAGTCCGCCGTCTTGACGACGTCGAGATTGTGTTCGACGACGATCACGGTGTTGCCGAGGTCAACGAGGCGATTCAACACTTCGAGCAACTTGCGAATGTCGTCGAAGTGCAAACCGGTCGTCGGCTCGTCCAGCAAATAGAGTGTCTTGCCGGTGCTGGGGCGGGCCAACTCCGCGGCGAGTTTGACACGTTGCGCCTCGCCGCCGGAGAGCGTCGGCGCGGGCTGGCCCAGTTGCACATAGTCCAGGCCAACGTCGGCCAATGTTTTCAAAATGCCGCGAATCTTCGGGATATTGGCGAACAGCTCCAGGGCCTCGCTGACGCGGCTCGACAGAACATCGGCGATCGATTTTTCCTTGTAGCGGACCGCGAGCGTTTCCGGGTTGTAGCGGCTCCCGTGACAGATGTCGCACTCCACCCAGACATCGGGCAAAAAGTGCATTTCGATCTTCTTTTGACCGTTTCCCTCGCAGGCCTCGCAGCGGCCGCCCTTCTTGTTGAAGCTGAATCGGCTCGGTTGATAGCCGCGAACCTTCGATTCGGGCAATTGGGCGAACAGTTGCCGAATGAGATCGAATACGCCGGTGTACGTCGCGGGGTTGGAACTGGGCGAATTTCCGATCGGCTCCTGATCGACATTGATGATTTTGTCGATGCGATCCAGGCCGACGATTTCGTCGTGGGCGGCGCCGACGGTGCGGCGCGATGCAGTTTGCGGGCGAGCGTGTTGGCGAGCACGTCGTAAATCAGCGAACTCTTGCCCGACCCGCTGACGCCGGTGACCGCGATGAATGTGCCCAGCGGGAATGTTACATCGATGTTCTTGAGATTGTGATGCCGGGCGCCGCGAACCGCCAGGCTTGGCCATTTGCCGTCGCGAACCCGCCGCGAATCGGTGATCCGGCGGTTACTCGGAACCGCAATATGCTTTCGGCCGGATAGGTATTGGCCGGTCAGCGACGACTTGTTCTTGAGCACTTTCGCCGGCGGACCTTCGGCGGTGATTTCACCGCCGCGATCTCCCGCGCCCGGTCCGAAATCGAGCAGATAGTCGGCGGCGGAAATGACGTCGCGGTCATGCTCGACCAATAGGAGCGTGTTGTTGAGATCGCGAAGATTTCGCAGCGCTTTCAACAGCCGGCGATTGTCGCGCGGGTGCAGCCCGATTGTCGGCTCATCGAGAACGTAGAGCACGCCGGTGAGCCCCGAACCGATCTGACTGGCGAGGCGAATGCGCTGAGCCTCGCCGCCCGAGAGCGTCGGGCTGGGCCGGGCAAGGCTCAAATAATCGAGCCCCACGTCGACCAGGAATTGCAAGCGGTCGCTGATCTCACGTAACACCTCGCCTGCGACTTGCCGCTGATGAACCGTCAGTTTCAATTCACGAAATCTTCGCAGCGTCTGTTCCAGCGGCAGGTCGCCCATTTGGCCGAGCGTGAGTCCGTCAAACCGGACAGCCGCGGCGTCGTCCCGCAATCGCGAGCCGTGGCACGCGGTGCACGGAATTTCGCTGACCAGGTGGTCGAGCTTTTGACGATAGGCGATGCTCACACGGGCCGCCTCGTCGATGGCGGGGAACAGGCCCTTGTACTGGAATTTGGGACCTCCGCTTTCCGATTTCGCCGGTAATTCGATCCAAGAATCGCCCGCGCCGTGCAGGATGGCGCGCTTCTTGGCGGGCTCGAGTCGTTCGAACGGCGAATCGAGCGAGAAGCCAACATACTTCGCCAGGGCCTCGGCGAAGCGCGTGAACATCGCTCCCGGGTCCAGGTCGGGCCAGGCGGCGATGGCGCCTTTGCGCAACGACAATTTCGGGTCGCGAATCAGCAGCGAGACATTCGCCCCTTGCTGGACGCCCAGGCCCTCGCAGGTCGGGCACCAGCCGAGCGGACTATTGAATGAGAAATGATGCGGATTGAGCGGCTCGAAACTGCGGCCGCATTTTTCGCACGCCAGGTGTTGGCTGAAGCGCTCGACCTTCCACTTCGACTCGTCGCGATCGTTTTCCACATAGGCGACATGGATCACGCCCCGGCCCAAGTCGAGTGCGGCCTCGACCGCGTCGGCGATGCGCGTCCGCAGGCTCGATTTCACCGCGAGGCGATCGACGACCACTTCCACCCCGTGCTTGCGGCGATGATCGATCACCGGCGGTTCGTCGAGCGAATACGATTTGCCGTCCACGCGAATCCGCGCGAATCCCGACCGCGCGAATCTCATCCCAAATTGCTTCGTAGCGTTCTTGCCCTTTGCGCTCGATCGGCGACATCAAGTAAAGTTTCGAACCCTCCGGCAGCGCCAGGATCTTTTCGATGATTTCATCGGCGGTCTGCGTGCCGATCGGAATGTTGCAGGCCGGGCAATAGACCTGGCCGAGGCGGGCGTAAAGGATTCGCAGGTAATCGTAAATCTCAGTCACCGTGCCGACGGTCGAGCGCGGCGATTTGCTCGCGGTTTTCTGCTCGATGCTGATCGCCGGCGAGAGACCGGTCACTTGTTCGGCACGCGGCTTCTGAACCTGGCCGAGAAACTGCCGGGCATAGCTCGAAAGCGACTCCACATAACGCCGCTGACCTTCGGCGTAAATCGTATCGAGAGCCAGGGAACTCTTGCCTGAGCCGCTCGGGCCGCAACAGACGGTCATGGCCTCGCGCGGCATGCGAACGGTGATGTTTTTCAAATTGTGTTCACAGGCGCCGCGCACCTCCAGGTGCGTGAGTTTCCCCGCCTGCTTACCGTTTCGCGGTCGAGTCGCCGCGTGCGCACTTTGATTTTTCTCGGCAACTGTTGCATTCAGAACCGGCCTCAATGCTTTTCCAGTATGCGATGACTCGCGCTTTGCCACTTGCTCGGGCGTGCCGGTGGCGATGACCTTTCCGCCCTCGAAGCCGCCCTCCGGACCCAGATCGATCAGCCAGTCGGCCGTCTTGATCACATCTAAATTGTGCTCGATGACGATGACTGTATTGCCAGCCTCGGCAAAGCCGTGCAGCACCTGCAGCAGGTGGCGAATATCCTCGAAATGCAAGCCGGTGGTCGGCTCGTCGAGCACGTAGAGCGTCTTGCCGGTGCTGCGGCGGCAAAGTTGGCGGGCGAGTTTGATGCGCTGGGCCTCGCCGCCGGAAAGGGTAGGGGAGGGCTGCCCGAGTTTGACATAGTCCATGCCCACGTCGTGCAGCGTTTGCAGCATCGCCTGAATCTTCGGCACATGTTCGAAGTGCATGAGGGCTTCCTGCACGTCCATTTCGAGCACGTCGTGAATGTTCTTGCCGCGATAGCGGACTTGCAGCGTTTCGCGATTGAAGCGCCGGCCCTCGCACACGGGGCAAGTCACCCAGACGTCGGCGAGAAAGTCCATTTCCAGGCGATTCGAGCCGTTCCCCTCGCAAGCCTCGCAGCGGCCGCCCGGCTTGTTGAAACTGAACCGGCCCGGCTGATAGCCACGGACTTTCGCGTCGGACACGCTGGCATAGAGGGCACGAATTTCATCGAAGACTTTGATGTAAGTGACCGGATTGCTTCGTGGCGTTCTTCCGATCGGCGATTGATCGATCGCGATCACCTTGTCGATATGCTGTGCGCCCTCGATCCGATCGAACTGGCTGCGAATCTCCGATCGCGGGTCGATCAGTTCGTCCGGCGCCTCGGATTCATCTTCTTCCGGTTCCTCGTTGCGAACGCCGCGATTCGCTTCACGTAAACCTTCGAGCAAGATGTCGTTGATGAGCGAACTCTTTCCCGAGCCACTCACGCCGGTGACGCAGACGAATGTGCCGAGCGGGATTTCAACGTTGATGTTCTTCAGATTGTGCCGGCGAGCGCCGAGAATCCGGAGCGACTTGCCATTGGGCTTTCGGGGCGTGTTGGGAACCTCGATTTCGCGGGTCCCGTTCAGATACTGACCGGTCAAGCTTTTGGGGTTGCTCACCACATCGCGAAACTTGCCGGAGGCGACGATTTCGCCGCCGCGCACGCCGGGCCCCGGGCCGAAATCGACGATGAAATCCGCGGCGCGCATGGTTTCTTCGTCGTGCTCGACGACGAGCACCGTGTTGCCCATGTCGCGCAAGCGTTCGAGGCTTCGCAGCAGGCGTTCGTTGTCGCGCGGATGAAGGCCGATGCTCGGCTCGTCGAGAATGTAGAGGACACCGACGAGTCCGGAGCCGATCTGTCCGGCGAGACGGATGCGCTGGGCCTCGCCGCCGGAAAGCGTCGGCGCGGGCCGATCGAGCGTGAGGTAATGAAGCCCGACATCGAGCAGGAACTTCAATCGAGCGCGAATCTCTTTGAGCAGTTCCGCGGCGATTTGCCGTTGCACCGGTTCGAGTTTGCGAACCAGCGGGCCATCGTCGGCGAACCATTCGCCAAGCTCGCCGATGGTTGCCGACTCGGTTTCGATCAAGGTCTTGCCCGCGACGCGAACGGCGCGGGCCTGAGGATTCAGCCGCCGACCCTGGCAACTGGGGCAGCGAATCACGCGCATGTATTTTTCGAGTTGCAGCCGTCGCGGGCCGGCGGCGGTTTTCTTGAAACTCGACAGCATCTGCGGAATGATTCCTTCCCACTTGCCGCCATGCTTCCAGACTCCGCCGCGACGCTGCTTCCATTCAAAGGTGATGGCTCGATCGCCGGCGCCGTTCAGGAGGACGTTTTGATGCTCGGCCGGCAAATCCTGCCAGGGCGCTTTGAGATCGATGTCAAATGTCCTGGCGACGCCCTCGTAGATGTGCTTGCGCCAGCGCCCCATGCCCTTCATTGGTCCGACGAGCGGAATCACGCCTTCATGAAAGCTCTTGCTCGGATCGGGAATGAGCAACGCCGGGTCGAAGGTGTACATCGTGCCCAGGCCATCGCAATCCGGGCACATGCCCATCGGATTGTTGAAGCTGAACATCTGCGGGCTGGGCGGATCGTAGCTGATGCCGCAATGCAAGCAGGCGTAATGGGCGGAAAACAGCACATCGTCAGACGTTGAATCGTCGTCTTGCTCCGGGACCGAGCGCTCATCCTTTTCGACGGAAACGATCAGCGAGCCGTCGGCCAACGACAGCGCCTGCTCGACGGCTTCCGCGAGCCGCGTTCGCACTTTGGGCTCGTTGACCAACCGATCGATGACGATTTCAATGTTGTGCTTGATGCGCTTGTCGAGGCGATGATCGTCGGCCAGGCGAACGATTCGGCCGTCGATTCGGCGCGCACGAAGCCGCGTTTGAGCATGTCGGCGCAGAAATCTTTAAATTCGCCCTTCTGACCGCGAACCATCGGCGCGAGCACGAGAAACTTGGTCCCGGCGGACAAGGCCATGATGCGGCCGATGATCTGTTCGCGGCTTTGGGCCGTGATCGGGCGACCGCAGCTCGGGCAATGCCCCTGACCCAAGCGGGCGTAGAGCACGCGGAGGAAATCATGGATTTCGGTGATCGTGCCTACGGTCGAGCGTGGGTTGCGGGCCGCCGTCTTTTGCTGGATGCTGATGGTGGGCGAGAGACCGCCCAAATAATCGACTTCGGGTTTGGGCAACTGCCCGAGGAACTGGCGAGCATAACTCGAGAGCGATTCGACGTAGCGGCGTTGTCCCTCGGCATAGAGGGTATCGAAGGCGAGCGAGCTCTTTCCCGATCCGCTGACGCCGGTAAAGACGACAAGCGAATCCTTCGGAAGCTCGAGGCTGACATTTTGGAGATTGTGTTCGCGCGCTCCGCGAACGACGATGGCGTCGTTTTCCATAACCGACTTGTTCCCGGTTCCCAGAGACAGTAGCAGATATAGTATACACCTGTCGCGTCGGCGGGGAGGTTTTCGAAACCCGCGAACGAGGGCGTTGCGACTGCTCCGGGTTCGCCTAGATTAATGTAAATTGCGGATGCGCTCGCGTAAGATGACTAATTTGGTCAAGTTAGGTCTGATAAACAACGCGTTGGAATCGGTGTTGTGGAAGTGTCCCGAATCGAGGAAAACCGGGATAATACAATGGAGTCGGTGAATCGTTGCGACGGATCGCGGTCTCACTCCCAATCTTCGGAATTTACCCAAATTGCGCGTTGTGTGAGCTGAGCGCATCAAGGCGGTTGCTTTGACAAGGTCTAGCCATCGTGCCATCATTCAATAGGCCGCTCCGGGAACTTTCGCGCATATTTCTCCGTCGAAGGATCGGTATTTAGTGGATGCGTGGGATGATCGCCGCTTGATTGCCGAATGCCTGAATGGGCGATCGGCAGCGTTCGGAGTGTTGGTGCGGCGTTATCAGGATCGCCTCTACAACACCGTCTTCCGATTGCTGGGCAATACCGAAGACGCCCAGGACGTGATTCAGGACTCATTCATCAGTGCCTTTCAATCCCTGAACTCGTTCAAAGGCGATTCGCTGTTTTTCACGTGGTTATACCGCATCGCGATGAATGCGGCGATCAGCCTGAAGCGGAAAAAGAAAACAGCTGTCAGCCTGGATAGCGGCAGTAAACTCGACATTGTGATTGATCCGCTCGATCAGTCCCTCGATAATCAGCCCGGCGATGCCCTGGAACGACAAGAAGACGAGTGCCGATTGCAGGAAGCACTCGATCGCCTGTCGGCCGAGCACCGAACCGTGATTGTGTTGAAGGACATCGACGATCTGAAATATGAAGAAATCGCGGAGGTCGTCGGCGTGCCGGTGGGAACAATCCGCAGCCGACTGCATCGGGCGCGGCTGGAGTTACGAGATCTATTGCAGGAAACCGAGCAGCCATGATCACACATCGCCTCGTCCGACGGGATGAGGTAGACAAACGCGGATGAAGACATGATTTCTGAACGAGTAACGCGAATCTTGGCGGCGGCCATCGATGGCGAATTGACGCCGCGACAGCGCCGCGCCGTCGATAAGCTCCTGAACGAGAACAGCGAGGCGCGGCGCTTTTCGATCGCATGTCGCAAGACTCCAAGCGACTCAAGCGCCTGCCGAAACAATCACTGCCCGGACATTTCTCCAGCCAGGTGCTTCAGTCGGTGGGCCGCCGGCCGGCGCCGCTGTCCAAGCTGGCCGGCCAGGCGGCGCAAAAGTATCTCCCGATGTGGGCGATCGTGGCGGCGGCCGCCGCCGTTATGTTAGCCATTTCGCTGGGAACCTATTTGATCGCGGTTTCCGCCGAGCAGCAGAAAGCGAACCAACTGGCGCGACATCGCAACGAGGTGAAACCGCCGGCGCCGGTCCGGTCGCCGTCGATTTCGCCGCCGGCGGTTCATGTGGCCAAGGTTTCGAAGGCCGCGGGATCCGAAATCGAACCGCTGCCCGCGCCGCGCGATGAATTGCTGGCGGTCGAGTCGCTGCCCGAGCTTCCGGAGACCATCGAGTCCAAGAGCGATCGAGTGCTGACGATTCCTTTCAATCCCAAGATCGAATTGTTCACGGTCGGGATGCCGAAACTGCCGCCGATTCTCGCGGTCCGCGATTTGGATCGCCTTAAGAAGAGCGTGCTGGTCGATGCGATGAACGGGCAGGATGCCTTGCATCTCGACCTGTTCGCCAAGGACGCGAACAGATCGTTTGACATGATCAAACGGGCGCTGGGCGCGCAGGGGAAACGGCTGCTGGTCGAGGCGCTGGCGCAGCGGCGATCGCAATTGAAACTGAAAACCAACTACGTCGTCTACTCGGAAGCGCTGACTGTCGATGACGTGATGAAATTGCTGAGCGTTCTCGCGGCGGAAGAAAGGAAGGCCGAGGCCCGCAATGAGACGGACCTGGAAAAGATGGTGGCAATGCCGTTGTCGCCAACCAGCCAAAAGACGATGGCCCTGCTGTTGGGCGTTGATCCGAAGGTGTTCATGCACAAGGCAAAGCCGGCGGCCGGCGTCGATATTCAAAAGCCGATTTCCAGTAGCACGATCAGTTCCCTGGCGAAGGCTCTGTCGGAGAAGGAAAAGGGCGGCTCCGCCACGCCGGTCCTGATTGCCGTGTCATTCAATCCGGTCCGGCCCAATCCGGCCTTTTCCAAGGAAGTTCGCGAATTCCTGGCCGCGGGAAGGACCGCAAGCCCGGCACGCTGCCCGTAATGATCGTGCTGCGGAATCTGGATTGAGCCGATTTTCTCGCTTGCCGCGTCGCCGGACGAAATCTCGCCGGCGACGCCGCAAGCGTTTTTCATGTCACCCGTCTGTAACTTCTGCTCGATTTCGCAATCGAAACCTCGTTCCCACTCGTTTATAGTCTCAGACAGGAAAACTCGCGGTCCCGAACCGAGGATTCAATTATGCGTACGCGCTCTCCGCTTGCATGCTGGCCGCGGCGCTGGCCGCTCCGGTCCAAGCCCACGGTCTCTTGATTCCCGACGACAAAACGCTTCCACCGCTCGCGATGGTCAACCATCGCGTCACTATCTCAATTGAGGAACAGGTGGCGGTCACCAGAATTGAACAAGTCTTCCGCAACCACACCGATCGGCGGCTCGAAGCCACCTATGTATTCCCGATTCCAAAAGGGGCCAGCGTCAACAAGTTCACGATGACGGTCAACGGCAAAGAGCAGTCGGCGGAGTTGGTGAAATCCGACGAGGCCCGCAAGGTCTACACGGAAATCGTTCGCCGCACGCAGGATCCAGGCCTGCTGGAATACATCGGCAACAATCTGATGCGCTTGCGGATTTTCCCGATCGAGCCGAAAGTGGATCAAAAAGTCACTCTGAGCTTCACCGCCGTGATCCAATCGGAAGCCGGCGTGGTCGAATATGTGTACCCGCTCAAGACCGACGGGCGAGCCACGCGCACGCTCGAGGACTTCAGCATCAAGGCCAAGATCAAGTCTCAGAGCAAAGTGCAGAACATTTACAGCCCGACGCACGCGATCGATGTCAAGAAGATCAGCGACCGGGAATCCGAGGTGACGTTCGAACGCAATCAGGCGTTGCTGGACAAGGATTTCCAACTGTTCTTTTCGACCGGGCACAAGGAGGTGGGCCTGACCCCGATGTTTTATCGACCGATCAGCAGCGAAAATGGCTACTTCCTCATGCTGATTTCGCCCGACATGACGGTGTCGAAATCGACCGAAATTCCCCGCGACCTGGTCCTGGTGCTCGACACCTCGGGCAGCATGGCCGGCATCAAGATGGATCAGGCGAAGAAAGCCGTCAAGTATTGCCTGAGCAATCTGAACCCGCAGGACCGTTTCGCGGTCATCAATTTCTCGACGACGGTGACGCGCTATCGCGACAACGTGGAATCGGTCACCACGGAGCAGATCGATCACGCCAAAAAGTGGGTCGATGACCTGAAAGCCGCCGGTGGCACCGCGATTCAGGATGCGCTGACCGCCGCCTTGGAGATGCGCACCAAGGACGAAAATCGGACGTTTCAAATTGTCTTCTTCACCGATGGCGAGCCCACCGTCGGCGAGCGAAACCCGGAAAAGATCCTGAAGGGAGTCGCCGAAAAGAACCAGGTCAACACCCGCATTTTCACATTCGGCGTGGGCGACGACGTGAACGCCACGCTGCTCGATCAACTCGCGGATCAAACGCGAGCCGTCAGCAGCTATGTCCGGCCCGCCGAGGACATCGAGGTGAAGGCGAGCGGCCTTTATGAAAAGATCAGCCATCCGGTGTTGGCGAATCTTCGGCTGACGACGAGCGACAATATTCGACTGGAGGAAGTTTACCCGCCGAATTTGCCCGACCTGTTTCATGGCGGGCAACTGGTGGTGCTCGGCCGGTACTCGGGTCAGGGGCCCGCGTCGATCAAGTTGAGCGGCATCATGGGCAAGGAGAGCCGCGACTTTGTTTATGAAACCAAATTCGAGACGCGGACCGGCGAAGATCGCGATTTCGTGGAGCAACTTTGGGCCCGCCGCAAGGTCGGTTACCTGCTCGACCAGATTCGCCTGAATGGCGAAAGCAAGGAAGTGATGATGGAAGTGCTGACTCTCGCCAAGAAGTACGGCATCGCGACGCCCTATACGAGTCATTTGATTGTGCCGGACATGCCGATGCCGGTGGCCCAGGGCGCCAGCGGCGGGCGTGCATTTCCGATGGGCGGACCCGGCGCCGGTCTCGGCGGCGGCCTTGGCGGTTATGGGGGCGGCGGCTTCGGCCCGGTTCGGGGGACGCGGCCGGCTGGACTTGCGCGCGCAACCCGGCGGACCGCCCAAGTCTGTTGCCGATTACGCTCGCGAGAATCAACGCGCGCCGGGCGATATCGCCAAGAATCGCAGCGGCTATGTCGACGAAGCCCTGAAGAAGCAGGCCGACGCGCTGGGAGGAAAGGGCGCCGCCAAGGATGCAGAGGCGCGTCGCGTGCTTGATACGATCAATCAAGCGCGCGATCGAAAGGAGGCGTATGATAAAGCAAAACAGATGCTCGACCAAAACCAGTTCCGCGCCACGCAGAGCGGTAAGGTCGGCGTCGATTTGTCGGTCGCCAACAACAGTTTGCGCTCGCAATCGCGGCTGTCGCAAACCGCGTGTGTGAATTGCAATGGTCGTCAATGCGTCGAACTGGGCGGCGTCTGGATCGACGACAAGTTCGATCCGCAGATGAAATGCGTGACCGTGAAGGCCCAGAGCGACGCCTATTTCCGGATCCTGGAAAAACAGCCGAAGATGAAAAATGTCTTCCGGCTCGGGAATTACTTGGTCTGGGTCGCGCCCAGCAAGATGGCGTTGATTATCGATACCAATAACGGCAAGGACAAGCTGACCGACGACGAGATCGACGACTTGTTTGCCCTCAAAAAGTGATGTAATTTTCACAACCTTTGCCGCTTGCGGCGTTGCCGGAAGATTCCCGGCAGCGCCGCAAGCGGCTTTTGGCATTGACAAGAAACCGCTCGGACATATTATTTAACGGACTAGTCCGTCAAATAATTAGCGAGTGGTCGTGATGACTTCTTTTCTTAAGCGAAAACCCGGCCGTCCGAAAGACGAATCGTTGCAAGTTCGGCGGCGCGAGGAAATCCTCGACGCCGCGGCCCTTCTCTTTGCCAAACGCGGATACCCCAATACCGATGTCGATTCCGTCGCCGACAAACTTGGCGTAGGCAAAGGGACGATTTACCGTTATTTCCCGACCAAGAGTGAATTGTTCCTGGCCACGGTCGATCGCGGCATGCGCCGGCTCGACGAACGGGTGAACCAGGCGGCCGCCGAATCTGTCGATCCGATCGATCGCATCGTCGTGGCGATCCAAGCCTACCTCGAGTACTTCGACGAGCAGCCGGAATTGGTTGAGCTGTTCATTCAGGAACGGGCCGAATTCAAAGATCGCTCGGAGCCGCTTTATTTCCAACATCATGAGGCGTCGGTTGAACCGTGGCGCGAGATGTTTCGCGGCCTTGTCGCCGCCGGCCGCATGCGCGACCTGGACGTGGTTCAAACCGGCGATGCCATCAATTCGCTGCTATACGGAACGATTATCGCGAATACGGTCCGCGGGCGCCGTGGCCATGCCGCGAGCCAGGCCCAGGGGATCGTTGATCTGGTTTTTCACGGAATCCTTTCGCCCAGCGAACGCCTGCGGCGACCACCCGAACCAAAATCGAGCAAGGGTAAACAAGCATGAGCCGGCTGAAAAAGTGGATCGCGGGAACCGTCGTCACGGTGGGGGTGGCGATCGGAGCGCTCGTCTGGCTCTCGTCATCCAAGAGCGCCCAGAAGCTGGAATTACCTCCCGATCCGGCGCTCCAGAATCGCGATGCCGCGGCGGTTGCGGTCACGGCCGAAACGGCGCAGACCAGGACCGTGCCGCGCACCGTCGAAGCCGTCGGCACGCTCTGGGGCTTTGAAGAATTGGTGCTGAGCGCCAAGGTTGAAGGGCAAGTCAGGCGCGTGGTTCGCAATGTTTCAGATCGCGTCGCGCCCGGCGATTTACTCCTCGAAATCGATCCGATCAATTACGATCTCGCCAAGAGCCAAGCGGAAAAATCGCTTGAGGTCGAATTGGCGCGACTTGGACTGAAGGAAATGCCGGCCCCGAGCTTTGACGTGTCGAACTTGCCGGCGGTCGTTCAGGCGAAAACGCGACTCGAGCAGGCTCGCGGCAAGTATGAGCGCATCATGGCGGTTGGCACCGCCGTTTCGCGCGAGGAACTGGGCGACAAGGCGGCCGAATTCCGCATCGCCGAGGCCGAGGCTAACAACCAAGTTCAATTGGCGCGGGCCGGTCTGATGACCATTCATTTGAAGAAAGAGGCGCTGCGAATCGCCGAGCAACAATTGAAGGACACGCTCGTCGTCGTGCCCACGCCCACCCAGGCCGTTCCCGGCGACGGCAGCGCCATTTCCTACGTCGTCAGCCAGCGAAACGTTTCGGAAGGAACATTTGTGCGGCCCGGCGCGGAGCTGTATCGCCTGGCGATCGATCAGACTTTGAAGTTGCGCGTCGCCGTGCCTGAACGATTTGGCCCGGACGTGAAAAAGGGGCAAGCCGTGGACGTCACCACCTCGGCTTATGCCAAGCCCTTCGTCGGCGTGGTCGCACTCGTTTACCCGACGGTCGATCCGAACACGCGGACTTTTGACGTGGAGATTCACGTTCCCAATTCGAGTCGCGAATTGAAGCCGGGTAGTTTCGCCAAGGCGGCGATCCGCACGCGGGTTGACGCGGAGGCCGTGACCGTGCCGCTCGAGGCGCTCGTGGAATTCGCCGGCATTACGAAAATCTTCGTCATCGAGGATGGGAAGGCCAAAGAAGTGCAAGTGGTGCCGGGCGTACAGAACACAAAATGGGTCGAAATTCTTCGTCCCAAACTGCCGCCAGGCGCTCGCGTCGTAACCAGCGGCCAGTCCGCGCTGGCCGATGGCACTCCGGTATTTGAACGAAAGTCGAACTGACTGGAATCGACTCGCTGCGCGAGTCGCCCATTCAACTCGCGCAGCGAGTTGAGTCCCGTGTGAGAAATCATGACCGTTTCCGATATCTGCATCAAGCGACCCGTGTTTACCTGGGTGCTGGCGGCGATTCCCGCGGTGCTCGGGATCGTTTCGTATTTCGAACTCGGCGTCGATCTGTTTCCCAAAGTCGATTTTCCGGTCGTGTCGGTGACGGCAAATCTCCCCGGAACCGGCGCCAAGGAAATGGAAACCGATGTGACGCGGCCCATCGAGGAAGCGATCAACACCGTTTCCGGCGTGGACGAACTGCGCTCGACCGTGCGCGAGGGGACAACGACGGTCGTCGCGCAGTTCCTTCTGTCGAAAGACGGCAACGTGGCAGCGCAGGAAGTGCGCGACAAGATCGCCGCAATCACCAACGTGCTGCCGAAAGGCATGGACCCGCCGCTGGTGCAAAAATTCGATCTGGACGCGGCCCCGATCATGACCATCGGCATTTCCGGGCGGCGCGACGTGCGCGAGGTCACGGAAATCGCCAAGCATCAGATTCAGGAATCGTTGCAAACGGTGAACGGCGTCGGCGCCGTCTTTCTCTCCGGCGGCCGCAGCCGCGCCATCAATGTCATTCTCAACACCGATTCGCTCGCGTCGTACGGCCTTTCGGTTGAGGACGTGCGCCAGGCGTTGGTTTCGCAAAACCAAGAACTGCCCGGCGGCATCGTGCAGCAGGGGTCGCGGGAACTGGTGCTGCGCACGCTCGGCCGCATTCCCACCGCGGCGAAATTCAACGAACTAATTGTCGCAAATCGGAAGGGCTACCCGATTCGAATACGCGATATCGGCCGCGCTGAAGATTCCATCGAGGAGCCGCGCGGCATCACCCGGCTGGACGGCAACAACGCAGTCAGCCTCTTTGTTCAAAAGCAGTCCGGCACGAACACGATTCAGGTTTCCGACTCGGTGCAGGCGAGAATCGCGCACCTGAAGAAGTCGCTTCCCAATGACATCCACATCGAAATCATTCAGGATCAATCGCGCTTCGTGCGCGAGTCGATGTCCGAGGTGAAGTTTCACCTGCTGTTGGCAGGCGTCCTGGTGTCGCTCACGATTCTGCTGTTCATTCGCGACTGGCGCACGACACTGATCGCCACGATGGCGATCCCGACGTCGATCATTCCGACGTTTTTGTTCATGCACTTCATGGGCTTTACCCTCAACAACATCACGATGCTCGCCCTGATCCTCGCGATCGGCATCGTGATCGACGACGCGGTGGTGGTGCACGAAAACATCTTCCGCTACATGGAAGAGTTCGGCATGGACGCCGAGACGCCGCTCGAAAGGGCACCAGCGAAATCGCGCTGGCGGTCCTGGCGACAAGCTTGTCGCTGGTCGTCATTTTCCTGCCCGTCGCGTTCATGGGCGGGATCGTGGGTCGCTTCTTCAGCAGCTTCGGCATGACCGTGGCGTTCGCGGTGCTCGCGAGCCTGTTTGTATCGTTCACACTGACGCCGATGCTGTGCGCGAAATTCCTGAAGCTCGAACCGGGCCAGGCCGGTCATGCGAAGTCGAAAGACGGCTGGTTCTTCCGGACGACGAATTCCCTCTATGGGCGGGCGCTGCGCTGGGCATTGCGGCACCGGATTTTGATGGTAATCGGCTGCGGACTGGTCGTGCTCTCGACCGGACCGATCATGGCGAACCTGGGCATGAACCTGGTGCCACGCGACGATCAAAGCGAATTTCAAGTCAACTTCATTACGCCGGAAGGATATACGCTCGAGCGATCCGACGCGGTGATCACCGAGATCGAACAACGGCTCGCGGCCTTGCCGGGCGTGCGGCATCGCTTCACCGTCGTTGGCCAAAACAATGGCAATGCGGCGAAAGGGCAGGGCGACGTCACCCGCGGGTCGATCTATCTTCGGCTGGCCGATTTGAAGGAACGAAAATTCTCGCAGTTCGACTTGATGAAGCGCGCGCGCGAGATTCTCAAGGACTATCCGGATGTTCGCCTGGCGGTCACCGACGTTTCCGCGATTCAGGCGGCCGGCCAGGATACGCGGCTGTTCCAAATGACGGTGCAGGGGCCCGATCTCGACAAATTGCAAGAGTACAGCGAAGCCATCAAGACGAAACTTCGCTCGATGGGCGGTCTGGCCGACGTCGATTCAACCTTGTCCATGCGCAAGCCGGAGGTTCAGGTGCAGATCGATCGCGATCGCGCCAGTGATCTCAATATTCCGGTTCAAACGATTTCCTCCACGCTCAACATCTTAGTGGGCGGCCAAATTGTCTCGCGCTACAAGGAAGGCTCGGAGCAATACGACGTGTGGCTGCGGGCCGATCAGCCGTTCCGGGCCAATCCGCAAACGCTGGAAACCCTGACGCTGCCGTCGCCGACGGCGGGACTGGTGCAGCTGGCGAGCGTGGCGAAACTGCACGAAGAGCGCGGCCCGAGCCAAATCGACCGCTTCAACCGTCAGCGCACGGTGACGATCCTGGCCAACCCGGACGGCGCGTCGCTGAACGAGGCGGTCCGCGCCGCGCGCGGCCGCCGCCGAGTTGAGTTTCCCGCCCGAATACGAGATCTCTTTCAGCGGCCAGGCGAAAACGCTTGGCGAAACGGCCTACTACTTCCTGGTTGCCTTATTCCTCAGCGTGCTGTTCATGTATCTGATTCTGGCGGCCCAGTTTGAAAGCTGGATCCAGCCGATAAGCATCCTGGCGGCTCTGCCGGTCACGATTCCGTTTGGTTTGATCTCGCTGACGTTGTTTGGCCAGCCGATGGATCTGTACGCGATGTTTGGCTTGTTCATGTTGATCGGCATCGTCAAGAAAAACGGCATTCTGCAAATCGACAAAACGAACGAACTCCGGCGCGCGGGCATGCCGCGCGAGCAGGCGATCGTCGAGGCGAATCACACGCGCTTGCGGCCGATTTTAATGACCACGGTGATGTTGATTGCGGCCATGGTTCCGATCGCGCTGGGCCGCGGCCCCGGGGCAGGGGCCCGCGCCAGCATGGCGAAAGTGATCATCGGCGGGCAAATGCTGAGTCTGTTGCTTGCCCTGTTGGTGACGCCGGTGACCTATTCGCTGTTGGATGGCATCGGCGCTGTGATTTCCCGGATGTGGCGTCGGCTTGGTCTTGGGAACGTTTCGCATCTGGCCGAAAAGGAGGCGGCGGCGCACAATGCCCCAGATGCAATTGTGCACCTTGCCCACCTGCAACCCGGAGCGAGCCGCCATGTTGTCCAGTCGTCGTGAGTTTTTGCGAGCGTCCGGCGCCGTTGTCGCCGGGCTGGCCGTTGCCCGTCCGTTGATCGCCGAGCCGGAAGACGGCTTCGGCGGATTTATCCTCGGGATGCAAAGCTACACCTTTCGCAAGTTCAATCTCGAACAGGCGCTGAAGCGAACCCATGACCTAGGCCTGAAATACGTCGAGTTTTTCAACGGCCACGTGCCGATCACCAATGACGAAAACAAGATCAAGGCCGTGAAGAAACTTTGCGACGAATACGGCATTACGCCGGTGGCTTTTGGCGTCGAGTCGTTCACGAAGGATCATGACGCCAACAAGAAAAAATTCGAGTTCGGCAAGGCGCTCGGAATCAAGACGCTGATCGCCGACCCGACGCCGGACAGTTTCAACAGCCTCGACAAACTGGTCGAGGAATACAAGATCAGCATCGGCATTCATCCGCATGGACCGAGCGGCCGCGGATTGCACCGCTGGTATTCGGCGGAAGTGATCATGAAAGCGGTCAAGAATCATCATCCGCTAATCGGTACTTGCCTCGACACCGGGCACTTGATTCGGGCGGCCCAGATGGGCAAGAAACTCGATCCCGCGGCGCAAGTGCGGGTCATGGTGCTCGCAATTTCGGCATTCATTTGAAAGATCACGACAACGTCGCCAAACATGACGTGATCATCGGCCAGGGCGTACTCAACGTTCCCGAGGTATTGAAGGCATTGCGTGACGTCAAATTCGCCGGTTACATCAGCATCGAATACGAGTATCACGAAGAGGATCCGTCGCCCGACGTGAAGCAGTGCATTGCGGTTTTCAAAGAATCCGTTAAGAAACTGGCCTAGCAGGCCGCCGGGGCCGAGGCGAATGCTTCGGCCCCGACCATGTTTCGCGATACGACAGGTCCGAGATTCGAATTCCAAAATCCCAATGACGCCCGAACAAATCGATGACCTCCGTCGCCGGCGCTATAACGCGACGGTGGTCTATCTTCACAAGCCGAATCCCGACCTGATGATGATCCGCGTGAAACCGGATCTTCCGGTGCCGCTGCACCTGAGCGGCCAATACACCTCGCTGGGCCTCGGCAACTGGGAGCCGCGCTTTCCGGGGTCGCAGGAAGAAGAGTTGAAGGACGGCGAGGAATCGCGTATGGTGCTGCGCGCCTATTCGATCAGCCATCCCGTCCTGATCGATGGTAAACTGGTTGAGGGCGAATGCCGCGAGTGGCTTGAGTTTTACATCGTGCTGGTGAAGCATGCCCCGCCGGGCAGCCGGGCGCCGGGATTGACGCCGCGATTGTTCATGCTGCGACCGGGAGACCGGCTGAAACTCAACGAGAAAATCACCGGCAGCTTTACGCTGGAGGGCATTGACCCCGAGGACACGGTGGTTTTCCTGTCGACCGGAACGGGCGAGGCGCCGCACAATTACATGCTCTGGGATTTACTGCGCCGCGGGCATCGCGGTCGCATCCTGGCCGCCTGTTGCGTTCGCTACCGCCGCGACCTCGGTTACCTGAGGGCCCACGAATCGCTCATGAGGCAGTTTCCGAACTACACTTATTTGTGCCTAACGACGCGCGAGGCGGTGGAAGACGGGCACAAAGTGTATATTCAGGATCTCATCGAAAGCGGTCAGCTCGAAGAGCGATTGCAGCGGCCGCTCGATCCGGCCCGAACGCACGTGTACCTTTGCGGCAATCCGAAGATGATCGGCATCCCGAGCTTCGATCACGAGACCAATGAGAAGATTTACCCGCAGCCGCCGGGCGTGATCGAACTGTTGGAGAATCGCGGTTTTCGCGTGGATGAACCGCGCTGCAAAACTCGCGGCAATATTCATTACGAGAAGTATTGGTGAGGTGAGTCGTGGAAAGCACTGGCAGCGAAGTGATCGACGGGTATCGGCTTCGATCGCACTTGATGACCGGGCAGACGTCGCAAGTTTACGAAGTGGTCGAGCAATCGAGCAATCGCCACTTCGCGATGAAAATGCTCTTGCCGGAAATGGCCAAGGACCCCGAACACCGCAAGCTTTTGTTTCACGAGGCCGAGGTTGGAAAGCAACTGTCGCACCAGAACATCATCCGCATCGTAAAAGTAAACCGTTCGCCAAAGAATCCCTATTTCGTGATGGAGTATTTTCCTTCCGGCAGTTTGCGGAATCGGCTGATGACCAAGGACATGACGTTTGTTCATGAAAACTTGCACAACATTCTCAAACAAGCGTCCACCGCGCTGGCGTTCATGAACGCCAATGGCTGGGTCCATCGCGACGTGAAGCCGGACAATATTCTGGTCAACGCCTCGGCGGAGGTGCGCCTCATCGATTTCGCGATCGCCTGCCGGATTCCAACCGGCCTGGCGAAGATGTTCCACGGCAAGAAGCAGGCGCAGGGGACGCGCAGCTATATGTCGCCGGAGCAGATTCGCGGACTCGCGCTCGATGGCCGCGCCGACATTTATAGTTTTGGCGTCACATCCTACGAACTCGCCACCGGCCGGCCGCCGTTCCGTGGCCGCGACGCGCAGGAGTTGCTCACCAAGCATATTCTCGAAGTTCCGCTGACTCCCAAAACCTACAATCCAAACGTCAATGACGACTTCGCCGCCCTGGTTCTGCACATGCTCGCCAAGAAAAAGGAAGACCGCCCCAAGGATTTCCACGAAGTGCTCATGGCGCTTCGAAACGTTCGCGTTTTCAAAAACCTGCCGGCGGCGAGCGAGACGAAGGAATAAGTCTGTCCAATTTCGATTGACGCGAAGGCGATCCGGCTGGCGAATCGCGCGCTGACTTGCTACACTTCTCGATGAAATGCCACTCGCCATTTCACCCACACTTGGAGCGGGTTCGATGCGTGCGTCGCCGTTGCCCTTTGAGCAAGAAATCCACCAGATGGAGGAACTGCTGCGCCGCCTGGAGGAAAGCAGCGCCGATGGGGCCAACTCCGAGGAAATTCGCCGCATCCGCCGGGAGTTGGCGAACCTGATCCGCAAGAAATACAGCGAGTTGTCGGCGTGGGAAACGGTCCTGGTTTCGCGCCACGCCAACCGACCCCAGACCACCGACTATATCGACCTGATTTTCGACGACTTCGTCGAGCTGCACGGGGACCGCGCCATTGGCGACGACCGCGCGATTCGCACCGGCTTCGCCCGCATCGGCGATTTCCGCGCGATGCTCGTCGGCCATCAAAAAGGCCACACGCTCAAAGAACGAAATGAATGTTTCTACGGCTGCGCCCACCCCGAGGGCTACCGTAAAGCACTGACGAAGATGAAGCTGGCGGCGAAGATCCGCATGCCGATCATTTGCCTGATCGACACGCCGGGCGCCTTTCCCGGAATCGGCGCCGAGGAGCGCGGGCAAGCGCAACTCATCGCCACCAGCATGTATGAAATGTCGCGCTTGCCAACTCCGATCGTCTGTGTTGTGATCGGGGAAGGGGGGTCCGGCGGGGCGCTGGGCATCGGCGTCGGCGACCGCGTCAGCATGCTCGAACACGCCTATTACTCCGTGATCAGCCCGGAAGGCTGCGCCGGCATTCTCTGGAAAACCGCCACCGAGGAGACGAAGCCGAAGGCCGCGGAGGCCCTTTGCCTGACGGCGCGGCACCTGTTTAAGCTGCGCGTCATCGACGACATCATCCCCGAGCCGCTCGGCGGCGCCCATCGCGACCCGCACGAAATGGGCCGCGTCCTCCAGCGCTACTTGTTGCGATATCTTCGCGAGTTGAAGCCGCTGTCGCCGGCGAATTTGCTCGAATCACGTTATAAAAAGTTTCGGAACATGGGGCACTTCGAAGAACTGCTCGGCCCGGGACGCGCGGAACAACCGTCGGAAGCGGTCGAAGTCTAATCGCGGTGCGCCCGATAATGACCCTGTTTTTCAATTCTTGTCGTGCGTCAATTTCGTCACAACTTATTGCGGTCAAAGGTGTTGTGAACAAACGTCCACGATTCCAAGACAAAAAAGCGGTCGCGCTGTCTGCGCTTTCAGCTGAAGGGCATTTACGGAGCAGGGTGCTGATTCGGCCCGGCGGGAATCGCATGCGGATCCGCTGGAGCGGCATCCAAATCAAAGATCAGAAACGTTTGCGTGCGATCCACGATCGGCTGCCGACGCAGCCAGCCGATGATCGGCGTTTGCTCCGGATCGACATAACTCCCGTACAGAATCGTTGTCCCGACAGCCAGGTATCGGCACTTCACCTCCTCGCGAACGGTGCTCGGCGACGTGCCGATCGGCGATACGCGGAGGAACAGTTCGCGGTCGGCCGCGGGGTCGGTTCCAAAATACCAGATCGCGACTCTGGGTACCTGTTTGGTCTGCGCCATTTCGCCAATTCCGGAATCCCCTGGCCCCAGTCGTAATTGGAATCGCTCAAAAGCTCGCAGCCGCGATCGCGCGATCCCCAAAGGCCGTTGGTGAAGCAGAGCGCGTTGGGAAAAATCGCGGCGCCTTGCCGCCGCCGACCAGCCGACAAGTGCCGTCATGGCGACGGCCATCCATCGCCGGCGAAAGGAACATTCTTTTCGGCAGAGTTCGGACAGCGAAATCGAGACTCCAACGGATGCCAGAGCAATCAAGGGCAGGAAGAATCGGATGCCGATTTGAACCCGGCAAGTGAGACTGAATGCGAGCAGCGCGGCGGCCGCGAGCAGGGGCCAGTTGAACATGGCCCGCACCCGAACGATCGCGACCGCGGCGAGCAGCAAGAGCATCGGCAGGGTCATCTTGATGGTGAGCGCGACCGGGAAGTAATACCAAAATGCCCGCCGGGCGGTGTCGCCAAGCAGATAGGCCCGATGGCCCTGCGCATTGTGCATGACTTGCCGCGAAAGTGCCACGCCGGCATTATTGAAGATGCGAACGCGCTCGGCGGCCCAAATCGCCGGTGCCCGCCAGGGGCTTTCCGGTAGTGCATGGGCCGCCGCCACCATGCGGTCATGCGGCAACCAGTCGCTGCCGCAGTAAACGAAGACGATCACTTGCGCGACTAGAAACATCACCATCGCGTCAAGCCAGTTGCGACGCGGAACAGGCCCCGAATCGATTCCGCAACTCGTGGCGTGATGTGGGATGTGGTCGATTTCGACCAGAGCCGTTCAAATTCGATTGCAACCATGCAAATGGGGACGAAAACGAGCGCCGACGCCTTGGCCAACACGGCGAGCGCAAAAAATCGCGGGTATCCCGACGCGTTTCCGCCAGGCGCCTTTGCGCCCGATCCAGTAGTGATAGCAAAAGGCGAGCAAGGCCGCGGTGAGCGCAAGGTCGGTCGTGGCCAGGCCGGCGTGAGCGAGCAGATTCGGTTCCGCGGCGAGCAACATCACAGCCAAGCGGGCCGCCCAGTGCGCCGCCGATTCGTCCCGCGATCAGCCAGCCATAAGCCAAAAGCAGCCACCAGAACGCGAGGGTCCCCAGGTGCGCGACCGGCAAGATTCTGCCCAAGTCGGCGTCGGCGTCAAATGGCATTCCCCGCCAACGCTCCCAAATCGCGATCGGCAGGGCGGCGACATCGACGGGCAGGGGCATGGTGCCGACGCGCATGAGTTCGTAGGTACTGCCGGTTCGCCAACGTTCGAGGCCGCAACGGACGTAAAGTGGCTCGTCGAATGTCGGGCCGAGGCGATTGGCCTCGGCGGCGCAATAAAGACTGCTCGCCAAACCGACGATCAGCAGCCAGGCGTAATCGGTCCAGTTGGTGAATCGCTTTCCGTCCATGGCTTGGCTACTTTGCTCGCAGGATCATCTCGCGGAGCGAGATGGCTACTATGGCAAATCGTTTACACCTCAATAAGCAAAGCGGGCAAATTGAGCAAGCTCAAGAACGTGCTCGAAACTGGCGGGCGTGTGGAAATTGGATCAAAGTGCCGCGGCGATCCGCGTAGCCATCAGTTGAACATAACCTATCTTATCGGACGTCGATTTGAGTGACCGATTTCGGGCACTAGCAACAACGTCCGATAATGTATCTTATGTTCAATTAGTGCCTCACGGAAATCCCTGCAGAATAGGCCAATTTCGATTCTCGGAGCGTTCGCATGGCAGGTTACTCGGGGACGCCGTTGCCGCAGAAACTTGGAATCAAAGCCGGGCATATGGTCGCGTTGGTTGATGTGCCGGAGGGCTTTCGCGAGATCATCGTCCCCCTGCCCGATGACGTCTCGATTTTCGATGGGTTGCCCAAATCGGGGAAGTTGGATGTGATCATTTTGTTGACGATGCGGCGAGCCGAGCTTCGAACGAAGTTCAAGGCCGCGGCCAAACGCTTGCAACCCGCGGGCGGCCTCTGGATCGGCTGGCCGAAGAAATCCTCCGGCGTCGCCACCGACGTTTCCGAAAACTTGATCCGGGATATTGGCCTGGCGGCGGGTCTGGTCGATAACAAGGTTTGTGCGCTCGACGAGACCTGGTCCGGTCTGCGGTTCGTGATTCGGGTCGCCGACCGGCCGAAGAAGAAAGCCGGTTCAACATGAGTTCTGCTCCGCTGAGCCAGAATCGCCTGCGCGCCGGGATGATCGGCCTGGGGATGATCTTTGACGACACCTACCGCCCACTCTTTCGACAGCTTCATGCCGAGGGGTTGTTTCGCCGCGACTTTGGCCTGGTCGAGGTCGAACTGGCGGCGGTCGCCAGCCGCACCGGCCGGTGCCGCGCGGATTCAACGGGAGGACGCCGGCCGCATCGGCCGTTTCGCGAGTTTCACCGAGCCGGACTCGGTAAAGAAATTGATCGAAGCCGGCGTCGATGCCGTCTGTGTGGCCACGCCGGACGATCGCCATTTCGAAGCCGCCCGGCAGGCGCTGCTGCGCGCAAGCATGTGCTGATCGAAAAGCCTTCGGTGCTGTCGTTGCAAGAATTGGACACTCTTTTGAAAATGGCCCGGCAAAACGGGGTGCTCGCCAAGGTCGTTTATCACAAACTAGCCGACCCCGATCACAAGAAATTGCGAACGCACGTCGTCGATGGCGTCTTGCAGCATGTCAACAACGGCTATTGCTCGCTGCTGGAGCCGAAATCGATCAGCGGCGAGCAATTCGCGGAATGGATTTTGGGGCGCAACCCCGCGACCTATGTCGCCGTGCATTATTTGAAGCTGATCGATTTCTCATTTGGGCCGGATTGGAAACTGGCCCGCATCGCCGCCACGGGCCAGCGCGGTCTCGTCGGTCCGGCAACCGGTTCGACCTGGGATTCAGTTCAACTTCAAGTTGTTTACCAATACCCGGACGACCGCGAGGCGGCGTTCGACATTCACACCAGTTGGGTCACGCCCGACAATTTCCCCGGCTATGTCGAACAGGAAGTGCAATTCCGCTTCGACAACGGCGTCTGGAACGCTCACCAGCGAAAACGCGGCGTGGAAATGACGGTCGAAAACCGCACGCCGGGCGAACTCAAGATCACGCCGAACCATCATTACAATGGGACGTTTATCGAGCCCTGGGGCGAACGATCGCAGCGCGGCTATGGCATCGACATCTTGCGGCGATTCTTTGAAGAGGCCGCGTTCGTCGAATTCGGCGGCCCAGAAGCGGAACGAGCCGGCCGATTGGAGTCGATGAACGCCCTGGCCTACAACGATTTGTCCGCCGACCGCAACGTGGTTGCGATCATTCAGGCGTGCGAGGCCATCTTAAAGCGGCATGCGTCCGGACGTCCGGGTTGTGTCGTGGAAGTGAATTCGCCTGCGGGCGGCCTTGTGTTGCGGACGCCGGGCACGCCGACGCGGAAGTGCTTTATCAAGGTCGGGTTTGAATATGGATGACCGGCGACTCGTGCACGTGAGCAAATTCCTGAGCAAGCAGTTGCGGCATCAACCCGAAGCGCTCGGCCTGGTCCTCGAACCGGGCGGCTGGGTGTTCGTGGACGATCTGCTCGCCGGTTGCGACGAGGCCGGTTTCCGCATCAGCGCCGACGAACTGGCGGAGGTTGCGCGGCGTAACGACAAGCAGCGGTTTTCGTTTGATGAAACGGGCACGAAGATCCGGGCCAACCAGGGCCACTCGACGGCGGTCGATCTGCAGTTGACCCCGCAACAGCCGCCTGCCCTGCTATTTCATGGCACTCCCGAACAGTTCGTCGCGATCATCTTGCGGGAAGGTTTGCAAAAGATGCGGCGGCATCATGTTCATCTTTCCGCCGACGCCGAAGCGCGGCCAAGGTCGGACGGCGACGCGGAAAACCAGTGGTCCTCGAAGTAAACGCCGCGGCCATGCATTCGGCTGCCTTCGTCTTCTTTTGCTCGGCAAACGGCGTCTGGCTGGTCGATCGCGTTCCACCGGAGTTTCTTCGGGTCGTTTTCTCGTAGAAAAGCGGCAGCCACTTGTCCCACTGGGAGCGGTCGATGCAGCCGGCGATTGAGCATCCGCACGAACCCCAATCGAATCTGGATCGCGAATCGATTGTTCGCACAGAACCGAAAGCGCTGCGAACCTACACGCCGACGCAGACGGTGATCGCCAAGAGCGCGGGGGTCTTTCACTGGACGCCCGAGGGGCGCCGCCTTTACGATTTCACTTCCGGCGTGCTCGTCGCCAATCTGGGGCACAATTCGCGGTCGTGGCTCGAGCGCTTCAATCAATACATGGGCTGGCCGCCGGTTTCCGGGGGAAGTTCGGATTACGTCCAGGCGGTTCCGTTGACGGCGTATAACGCCATCACGCCGGTCGAAACCGAGGCCAGCCGGCGATTGTGCGAGTTGGTTCAAAAATCGCCGGGCGGAAAACGGCTGGAGCAAGTCATGTGGGCCGCGTCCGGCTCCGAGGCCATTCAGAAGGCGCTTTGGGCCGCGATCGCCCGCGATCGCGGCCGGCCGATGATCCTGGCGACGCGCTTTGGATTTCACGGCAAGAAAGGCCTCGCCGGCGCGGTGACCGGCAGCGAAAACGACCACGATCGCGATCCTCGCGTTTGTTTTATTTCCTTTCCCATGGATGAATGCCGCGACGTCAGCCTTCGCGGAGCCAAGTTCGACCCGATCCCCTACCTCAAGGAACTCGACACGGTCGCCCGGCAATATGGCGCGACAATCGGCGCGTTGGTCACGGAGCCTTATCTCGGTGGCGGCGGTTCGTATCACCCGCCGAGAGAATACTTCCAGTTGCTGCAAAACTTTTGTCGGGCCAACGATATCGTGTTCATCCTCGATGAAGTGCAATCGAATTTTGGCCGCACCGGCAACATGTTCGCTTTCGAGACTTATGGCATTGAGCCGGACATCGTGGTGCTGGGCAAGGGGCTGACCAACGGCGTGCCCGGCGCGGCCGCGGTGGGCCGCGGCGACATCTTCGCCGCGCTCGATTATGGCGAAGGCTCCGACACCTGGAGCGCCAACCCGATGTGCTGCGCCGGCGTCTTGGCAACGCTCGACGAATTCGCCGCCCGCGATGTGCTGGCCCAGTGCCGGCGCTCCTCGGCGATCATCGAAGAGGGCCTGATTCGGCTGAAGGAACTGCCGTTTATCGCGCATGTCGCGCGGCGAGCGCGGCGGCATGGTTTGGGGCATCGAGACGGGCGACCACGATGGGAAATCGGCCGCCGATTGGGCCAACCAATTTGTGTTAACATGCTACCTGGGCGACGGCGGCGACGGCATTCACCTGCTCGGCCCCCTGGCGAAGAAAGTTGTTCGCATCTCTCCGCCGCTCGCGATCACGGAAGACGAGGCTCGCGCGTCGATGGATCTGATGGTTCGGTTATTGTCTTCGCTCGCCCCGCGTTGAGGCGCGTTTCATGTTGCAAACAATTCAAAGCCTGCTGATCTGGATCGCGAACTCCCTCGACACCAATTTATTCGTAGTCGAGGGGACGGCGGCGATCGTTCTGGTGAGCCTGATTTGCGGCAGCGTCGGGGCGCTCGTGGTCGGCAATCGCATGGCCTTCTTCAGCGACGCATTGGCTCACTGTTCGTTCGCCGGCATTGCTCTGGGAATTATCAGCGCGGTCCTGGTGGGCGGCGCCCGGCACGACGAGAAGATCGACTGGCTGTTGCCCGTCGTCATGATCCTGGCCGGGGTGGTTTTCGGCGTCGGCATCGTTTACGTACGCGAGCGAACGTCGCTGGCCAGCGACACGGTCATCGGCGTCTTTTTTGCCGTGCGCTGGGCTTCGGCGCCGTCCTGTTCGGCGCTGAAAATCATCGCTAACAAGAGCCCGGAGCAATTCCTCTTTGGCGCCGTGGTCAACGTGACCGAATTCGATCTGGTGATGTTGGGCCTGCTGGCGCTGCATCACCTGCGCGGCAATGATTCTGCGTTACAACCAATTGGTTTTCGCGAGCTTCAACACCAGTTTGGCTCGTTCGCGGCGGATTCCGCTGCGACTTTACAACTATCTGTTCATCATCTTGCTCGCCGTCATCGTCAACGTCTGCATCCAGGCGGTCGGCATTCTGCTGATCAACGCGATGTTGATCGTGCCGGCAGCCGCGGCGATCAATTTAAGCCGAAATCTCCGGCAGATGTTTTGGTGGACGATCGGCATCAGTCTCGCGGCGGGCCTCGGCGGCATGGAGTTGAGCCTGCGCGTGAGCATTCCGATTCGCGGCCATCCGATCCAGACCGGCACCGGGGGTTGGATCGTGTTGTTGTGCGTCGCGGCGTTCGCCGTTTCGATGTTCCTCGGGCCGTGGCTGATTCGCCAACAAGTGCCGGCGAAGTCGCTTGCCGCCTGAAGCGAGCCGGGAGAGAATGCCGGACAAGAGGTGAACCGCCGCCCGTTCTTTGACGTAACGACAAATACTCCATCACCTACCCCGAGCGTTCATCGTGGACGATGTAAAAAACTTTATCATCAATTTCCTCGCCGTTTTCTATGAGGCGATGCCGTTTATCGTGCTCGGCTCGGTCATCTCCGGCGTGCTCGAGGAAATGGTGCCGCAGCAACTGATATCGCGTTTCGTCCCGAAAAACCGCAAACTCGCCATCGGCTTGTGCGCGCTGCTCGGAATCGTTTTCCCCATGTGTGAGTGCGGCATCGTGCCCGTGATGCGGCGGCTTCTGCGCAAGGGATTGCCGCTGAGTTGCTGCGTGGCCTACATGCTCGCGGGACCGATTATCAACGTCGTGGTTTTCCTCAGCACCTATGTCGCCTTTTATCAACACCTGGGCGGCTACCACATCATTGCCCTCCGAATGGGCTTGGGTTACCTGGTGGCGGTCGGGACGGCCGTGGTCGTCGATTGGCAGTACAAGAAGTATGGCGACTCGCTGATCACCGACTCGTCCAAGCCGAATCTGGCCCTGCCCGTCCTGGGCGAGGATGGAAAGGAAATCCCCGAACCGAAGAAACCGTGGATGGTCCGCCTGGGCAATATCACCGAGACCGCGTTGACCGATTTCGTCGATATCACCATCTTTTTGAGCCTGGGCGCCGTCATGGCGGCGCTATCGAAACAATTTATCTCGCCGGCGCAGATCGAGTCGCTGTCGATGAGTTTCCCGATCGTGGCGATCCTGGTGATGATGGCGCTGGCCGTGATCATGTGCCTGTGCAGCGAGGCCGACGCGTTTGTCGCGGCCAGCTTTACCTCGATGCATCCCTCGGCGAAGATTGCGTTTCTGGTGCTCGGGCCGATGCTCGACTTCAAGCTCTATATGATGTTCACGCGCGTGTTTCGGCCGCGGCTAATTTGGACCATCATTATCGCCCTCCTCGTTCAAGTTTTGATTTACTCGCTGATCGTTCATTACCTTTGGGATCCGCTCGGCTGGCCGCGCGGTGACTGGCGGTTAACCGCCCATTTTTTCAGGAGTGCCCGATGGGACACGACCACGACCACAGCACCATGGAAGGTTACTATCTCGACCAGATCAGCACGATTGCCGCCTGCGGTTTGTTGGGCGGGATTTCGTTCCTGATTTGGAAAACTGACCTGCTGTCGCGATTCAATATCCTGACCGATCAATTCACGCGGCCGGTTCTTTTTGGCGGCTCCGCTTTGATTGTCATCGCGATTTTGCGTGCGGTCAGCCTTTGGTCAACCGTCGCCAAGAAGAAAGCAATTGCCCAGAAGCACGCCGATGTTCATCACCACCATGACCATGATCACGAGCATGATCATGATCATGAATGCGATCACTCGCACGCGCCTGGGGAAGTCTGCGATCATGACCATGACCATGATCATGATCATGATCACCACCATCACGATCATGACCACGAGCATGACCACGAGCATGACCACGAGCACGAGCACACGCATGTTCACTCGCACGAGGGGCACGATCATGCGTTCGCCCCGTGGCGATATGCGGTGCTGTTGCTGCCGATGATGCTTTCGGCTTTGCTGATTTACTACCACTTCCAGGGATTGCAGCTTCAATACAGCAAGGATTGGCTGCTCCGCCAGCAGGGCGGAAAGGATGTTGAGCTGGCCGTGGGCGGCGCGGTCGCGGAAAAATCCGAACGAGTCTTTCTCGGCTTCAAGGAATTGAGCGAGGCGGCCATATCGCGCGACGCGACCAAGCGACAATTCTTCGAGGGCCGCGTCGGGAAATTGGAGGGTCTGTATAGTCCGATCAGCGACAATCAGTTCACCATTTTTCGATTGCGCATGACCTGTTGCGCTTCGGACGCGGTGCCGGTGAAGGTGCGCATCATTTCGCCGGGGAGCCTGGCGCGCAGCGGGCTGAAGCCGGGAGAAGGCGTGAGCGTGGAAGGAAAAATCGAGTTCCGCAAAGTTGTCAATGGGGACCAGTATTTTCCCGTGATGATCCTGAAGAGCCCCGACGATGCGACTTACGACAGCGAGGCACAGGTTTACGACAAGAACAACTGATGGATTCGCTCTCCCCTACCCTGCTCGACGCGATTGCCTTCGCGGCCCGAGCCCATCGGCATCAAGTCCGTAAGGATGGGCAGACGCCGTACGTCAGCCATGTTTTTCGCGTTTGCCTGATCGTGCGGCACTTGTTCGGAATCGATCATGAACAAGTGCTGATGGCGGCCGTGTTGCACGACACGATCGAGGACACCACCACCGATTTCGACGACATCGAGGAGCATTTCGGAGCCGAAGTTGCCCGCTGGGTCTCCGCCGTGTCGAAGGATAAGCGACTGCGAGACGACGAACGCGAAGCGGCCTATTGCAGGGGCCTGAGCGAGTCGCCGTGGCAGGTGCGGGTCTGTAAGCTGGCCGACATTTACGACAATCTGACCGACTCGAAATCGTTGCCCGCGGAACGACAAGAGCGATCGCTAGCGCGATCGCTGCCTTACTTCGACGCCCTGCGAATCAACTTGCCCGAGCCGGCGCGGCGGCCGTTCGAAATCGCCTTCGCACTTTATGAGAAACTGCGGGCCGGCATATCGGCGAAAACCGACTTGCATCTTGCCTGAACCGCCCCCGACCGGGCATAATGTCTCTAACGATGAACTGACCCCTTGCCCCATCGCGTACTCGCTTCGAGGAGTTTTGACTATGGCCGCATGCTGCCGCTGGCTTGCCGCGCTTTTGATTTGCATCTCGGTCGCCGTGCCATCGCTGTCGGCATGCCCGTTCTGCGCTTCGGCCGGCCAGACGCTGACCCAGGACGCTTCGCAGGCCATGTTCATTGTTTTTGGAAAGTTGGCGAACCCGAAGTTCGACCCGAATGCCAGCCTGCAAGGCACGACCGATTTGAACATCGAGATCGTTATCAAGCCGCATTCATTCTTAAAAGACAAGAAAACAATTACGCTGAATCGCTACATCCCGGTAACAAAAGATGATACGTCCAAGTACCTGGTGTTCTGCGATGTCTATAACGGCAAGCTCGATGCCTATCGCGGCGTGCAACTGAAGGCCGGCAGCAAAATCGCGGATTATTTGAAGGGAGCGCTCGCCGTCAAGGACAAGGATGCAACGGCGCGGCTCGCCTATTTCTTCAAATACCTCGATTGCGACGAATACGACTTGTCAAACGATGCGTTTGGCGAATTCGCCAATGCACCATACTCGGATTATCGCGACCTGGCCAAGAAATTGTCGCCCGATCTGTTGGTTAAGTGGCTCAAGGACGAATCGACGTCGCCGGCACGCTTTGGACTTTATGGCTCCATGCTGGGTCACTGCGGAAAACCGGAACACGCCAAGGTGCTGCGCGAGCTGCTCGACGACCCGAACAAGCGCTATGGCACCGGCATGGACGGCCTGCTGGCGGGCTATGTGATGATCACGCCGAAGGACGGCTGGAAATATGTCAGTGAAATCTTCAAGGATTCGTCCAAAGATTTCATGCTCCGCTACGCCGCGCTGCGTACGGCTCGGTTCCTGTGGGACTTTCGGCCGGACCTGGTCGCAAAGAAGAACATCGTCGCCACGGTCGTGCCCATGATGACTCAGGAAGACATCGCCGACCTGGCAATCGAGGATTTACGCAAATGGCAGCGTTGGGAGATGCTCGCAAAAGTGCTCGCGCTATTCGACGATAAGTCGCTCGATAAGCCGATCATCAAGCGACTCGATCCTTCGCTTTGCCTTGAATTGCCCGCCGAAGGAATACCCCAAGGCGGCCGAGTTTGTCGCCGCCCAGCGCAAGCGCGATTCCGAGTGGGTCAAGGACGTCGAGGAACTGCTCCTGCTCGAACTCGACACGAAGCCGAAGGCCACTCCATCGACTGCGGGAACGGCCCCCAAGGGGAATGTGAAAAACCAGAAGTGACGCGGGGTTTGCTCCGCGGACTTCGCATGACGAACTTACTTGACCAAGGATGGTCTCATGAAGCGGATTCTCGCAGCGCTGGTTGTCGGCTGGTTTGTCGCCTCCCCTGCCTTTGCCTGCTCCATTTGCGGCGGCGATTTTCGCAATCGCCCGACGATTCGCCAGGGCGTGCAATCGGCCCAGGTGGTGGTGTTCGCCAAGCTGGCGAACGCCAAGCTCGATCCCGATCCGCTGGCAGGCACCGGCTCCACCGATTTGAAAATCGAACAGGTTTTGAAAGGCACTGACCGCGTCGCGGTCGGCGCCGCGATCCGCATCCATCGCTTTTATCCCGCCGACGCCAAGGGTCCAACGCACGCCCTGGCCTTTTTCGAAATCCGCGGCAAAAAACTGGAACTTGTTGGCATTCGCACCGGCAATGGCAACGCGATCGCCCGCTATGCGGCGGAGTTGCTGGCGCTTCCGAACGGCAACGTGCCGCGGCTGCTTGAGTATTGCCAGCGGCAACTCGACAGCACCGATGCCGACGTCGCGGCCGATGCGTTTCTCGAACTCACCCGCGCGTCGGACGCCGAGGTGGCCCGCGCGGCGAAATCGTTCGATGCTCAGCGGCTGCGGCGATTGCTCACCGATCCCAAAACCCCTGCCGAGCGGCTCGGCTTCGTCGGCTTTCTCTTGGGCTGCAGCGGCGGCGAACGCGACGCGGAATTGTTGCTCAAGCTCATGAAAATCCACGGCGCCCAAAGTCCCTCGGCGTTGCGCGGCATGATGGCCGGCTACGTCTGTTTGAAACCGAAGGACGGCTGGAAGCGCGCGCTCGATATCATCGCCGATCCGACGCGCGGCTTCCTGGAGCGGCACGCCATTTTGGGCATGGCGGAATTCTTCTGGAATCGGAAGCAGGCGGATCATCGGGATTCGCTGATGTTGACGGTGAAAGCCGGCGTGTTGCAAGGCGATCTAGCCGACATCGCCGTCGAAGACCTTCGCCGCTGGAACTGCTGGGACCTGACCCGCGACGTCCTCTCGGTTTACGCGCGGATGTCGCACGATTCGGAGATCGTTCGCCGCGCGATCCTGCGCTATGCCCTGAGTTGCCCGCGTCCGGAAGCGGCTCGCTTCGTCGCCGAGCAGAAAAAACGCACGCCGGATCTCGTGACCGAAGTTGAGGAAGCACTGCGCGAAGAAAAGTCATCGAAATGACGAGCATTCCCATCGAGAAACGAAGTTCAAGCCCATCCGGGCGCAGGCGGTCATCGTCAGATATATAGGATAACTTTCACATCCCATTTCTTGTCGGAGTTCCGTATGGACCGTCGGATCTTTCTCAAGTCTTCGTTCGCTGCCGCCGCGATGGCCCGGTTTGGATATTCGAAGGAGCCACCAATGCAACCGGTCGAAGTCGTTTCGGGCAATAATCAGTTTGCCCTCGAATTCTTTTCCAAGATTCGTCACGAGGAAGGCAATCTGATTTGCTCGCCGTTCAGCGTGTCGACGGCGCTGGCGATGACCGCGGCCGGCGCACGCGGCAAGACCGCGGAGCAAATGCAAAACGTACTGCACCTGCCGGAAAATGCCGACGCCGCGCATGCCGCGTTTGCCCGGCTAATCCAGCAACGCAATGGCCCGAATCAGAAAGCCCGCGGCTATGCGCTGGCGGTCGCCAATGCGTTGTGGGGCCAAAAGGACTACGGCTTCAAGAAAGCGTTTCTCGAATTCCTGCAGCAGAATTACGAAGCCAGCTTAAAGGAATTGGATTTCACGGCGGAAGCGGAAAAGAGCCGGCAAACGATCAATCAGTGGGTCGAAAAACAAACGAACGATCGCATCAAGGACCTGCTGCCGCAGGGATCGATTATGCCCAGTACGCGCTTGGTGCTCACCAATGCCATTTATTTCAAGGGCAAGTGGGCCGATCAATTCAACAAAGGCGCCACGCACGATGAGCTCTTTGCGATCAGCGAGAGCCAGAAGATCAAGACGCCAATGATGCATCGCAGCGGCGACTACGGCTACTTTGAAGACGAAATCGTGCAGTTGCTGTCCATCCAATTCAAGGGCAACGAGCTTTCGATGATCTTCGCGCTGCCGCGCAAAATCGGCGGGTTGGCGGACCTCGAATCCAAGATCGAGCGCCCGAAAACCTGAAGTCGTGGATCGCCGGCATCCGCCATTCGAACGTGGTCGTGGCGTTGCCCAAGTTTGAGATGACGAGGGAATTCAAGCTGGTTCCGACGCTTCGCGCGATGGGCATGACCGCGCCGTTCAGTGACGCCGCCGATTTCTCCGGCATGTCGGACAAGGAGGGCTTGCAGATTTCGGATGTGATTCACAAGGCGTTTGTCGTGGTCAATGAGGAAGGCGCCGAGGCGGCCGCCGCGACGGGCGCGGTGATTCGAGCCACCGCGATGCCGGTCATGAAAAACTTCCGCGCCGATCACCCGTTCCTGTATTTCATTCGCGACAACAAATCCGGCAGCATTCTCTTCATCGGGCGGCTGGCCAATCCAGCGAAATAGAATTCGCCGCTTGCGGCTTTGCAGGAGAATTCCCCTGCACAGCCGCAAGCGGCAAATCATTTCCAAAAATCGTCAAATAATCCTGCCAGTGCAACTTCAACCCCGAGCGGATCCTTCTCCGTCAGCGAAGTTTGAGCACGGCGTAATCTCCCAGGCGAGGGTAAAGCAATGCGTTCGTGCCCATGAACTCTTTCGCGTGAAAGGTGTGCCCGGAGTTGAGCACGACATAGCGGCTCATGTTGAGCGGGCTGGGGTATATGAGCGCGGGCAGATGAGTCGCCGAGTCAAACGACTTTCCGGCGACGATAAGTGAATCCTTGGCCCAGGCAATTGGAAGGCGATCGATTACCTGCGCGATCAGGGTATTGGTCGATGGATCGCCGAAGAGAATCAAGTTTTTGGATGCGATGTCGTCATCGGTGACATCGACGTCATCTTTGACCGGCAAATCGCCGCGCATGAATTTCGACCATTCCCCCTGAAAGCGTCTTAAATCGTCGTCCGCGTATTTCTGAATGGCGGGATGCCAGGCGTTTGTTCCCGTGCCACGGACGCAAAGGAAACTGTCCGTGAACGCGTCGTCGATCGGCCCCTGCAGGCCGGCGACTTTCTGCGGTTTCCGGGCCCGATCGGTGTTGAGTTTCTGCGGCAGCGTGCCGGTCCATCGGCCTTGTTGCCGTTCGAGAAACAAGGCCATTGATCCGCCGCCGACGTTCGCGGGTTTGACCGGGACCTCCTGCCCGTCGATTTCCACGATTTGGGCCGACGATTGCCCGGTTGGCATGGTCAGCCGCAGCATGCGGATGTTGGTCGTTTTCACCTTGAAGCCGATCTCGATGCGTTCGGCATCGACCTCGCCGCGGCGATAGTGCTCATCCAACCCGCCAATTTCCACCCAGTCGCAACTGGGGTATTTGAGCGTATAGGTCACGAATCGCACCTTCGGCGGGTAAGCCGCCCTCCCCTTCCCCGGCCCGGCGAATTTCACGTATTCCGCCTCGGCCTTTCTCTGCCATTCCGGCGGGAAGCGGTGCATCAAGCCCGGCGCGACTAGCAGCGTCATCGGGATCATCTTCGGCTTCAGAATCGCCTCGATATTTCGCGCCGCCTGCAACTGGGCATCCTGGTCGCCCGCGTAAGCCACAATGGGCACGTTGAACGCATTCTCGGCGTAGTCAACCGCGTCGTAGATATGCAGACACTTCTCGATGTATGGCGGCAGTTTCTCCGGCAGGTCCTTCACATAGCCGCGGGTGGTGCTGAAGCCCGCGCCAGGGCCGATCACGCACCAGTTATCCGGGCGATGCAATCCTAAATGCCACGTGCCGGCGCCGCCCATCGAAAAACCGCGCAGCACCAGACGATGCGTGTCCAGCAAATCGCGGCCGAGCATTCGTTCGGAATTGATGAACGACTCGATCGCCTCGAGCACATCGGTTTCGCCGGCCCAGCGATAGGCGTTATTGCCGCGGCCGAAGATATCGAGCATCACGTAGGGGTGATCCGGCGCTGGGGCATCGCCGGCATGTGAATGCAGGAACTTCACTTCGGAAATCGTCGCATCGCGGCCATGCAAAACAACATCGAGCCGCCATTTCACCGCGGCATCTTTGCCATAGTCCTTTGGGTAGGTCACGGCGTACGGCTGGAGCGAGCCATCCACGCGGGAGCGATAGCAGCGAACGATCGTGCGGCCGGTCTGGGCGAGCCACGGGGAATCACCGCGCGACGCGAACGCCGCCCGCAGCAGTCCTCGATCGAGCACGTCCAGTGTCCATTGAGCCGATTGCGGACTGTAGTACTCGTTGTGCTTTTGAATTGACTGCGCCGCCTTGAGGTATATTTCGATATCCGCCAGAATCGGGTCGCGCACGCCATTGATCGACAGGGCCGAAACGGCCCGATCCAGGCGGCTGGTCCCCTGGACGATCTGGTCGAGCATTGGGCCGGCCGGCTTCTTGGCCTTTGGCGGGGAAAAGTCCTGTGCCTGGAGCGTAAGCTGGACCACGACGAACCCACAACAGGCGAAGCACAGCGACCAGCGCATAATGAGCCCCTCGTGAATTTGGCAGCGTGCCCTTGACCATACAGGGCGACTTGCCATGAGGCAAGCGGCGTAGCGCCGATCGCGCGAACGGTTGCCTGACGCTCGATAAACGGTAAGGATAATCGAAGTGCGACTAACTCGGGGGTAAGTCTGATGCCGATGCGTTACTCGTTAATCGCCGTTCTGATTTTTTGCGTCGCGGGCTGGGCGCAGGACAAACCGCCGCAAGCCACGGCGCGCTATGGGGTAGCGGCGGAATTGGAACTCTATCCGCAAACCTCGCCCAAGGCCGCGATGGTTTCCATTACCAAGGCCCTGCAACGAAACCGCCTCGACTATGTGATCGCCCAAGTGACCGATCCGGCGTTTGTCGATGAAAAGGTGGCCCAGTTTTATGGGGTAAAATTCGGCAAGACTCCGGCCGAGGACCGCGATAACCCGAATTATGCGGCTCGCCTCAAGGAAGCATTCGGCGACTTCGTCAAGGAAGCCAACAAACATATGGCGGACGAGGAAAAGCAGACCGGATATCTCATGAAGCTCCTCAAGGAGGGGGCGATCGAGGAAGCGGGGACCGCCGCGAAGGTGACTCACAAGGATGTGCCAGACCTGGTTTTGTCGTTTCGCCAAATCGAGGGCCGCTGGTATCTGCTCAACGACAACTCGGCGGGGAAACCGCGCGGCTGAGCGTCTTTCCGCGGCCGGAGGATGGGATCATGGCCGAGCACTTGATCGATCTGCGAAGCGACACGGTGACGAAACCGAGCACCGCGATGCGAGCGTTTATCGCCGCGGCCGAAGTTGGCGATGACATGTCAGGCGAAGATCCGACCGTCAATTTGCTGCAGGAAAAGGTCGCCTCTTATTTCGGCATGGAGTCGTCGCTGTTCGTGCCGTCGGGCACCATGTCGAATCAGATCGCGGTTCGCGTGCATACCCAGCCCGGCGACGAATTGATTTGCGAAGCCACGTCGCACGTTTATGTCTGGGAGGCCGGCGCTCCCGCGGCGCTGAGCGGCGTCATGTGCCGCATCATCGAAGGCGACTACGGCGTGCTCGATGTATCCCAACTCCAGGGAAAGATTCGCCCGAACGATCAGCATTATGTCCGCACTCGGCTGGTGTGCCTGGAGAACACGCACAATCGAGGCGGCGGGCGCATTTTCCCCATCCAAAAGATCGCGGCGATCAGCCGCTGGGCCCGCCAAAACGGGATCGCGATGCATCTCGACGGCGCGCGAATTTGGAACGCCGTCGTCGCCAGCGGGATTTCGGCGAAGGAGTGGGGCAAGCATTTTGATTCGATTTCAGTCTGCTTCAGCAAGGGACTCGGGGCGCCCATCGGTTCGTGCCTGGTCGGCTCGCAAGAATTGATTCGGCGGGCCCACCGGGTTCGCAAGCTGTATGGCGGCGCGATGCGGCAGGCCGGCATTGCCGCCGCCGGCGGCGCTCTTTGCCTTCGAAAACAACATTGATCGTTTGGCCGAGGATCATCGCAACGCCCGCGTGATCGCCCAGGCGGTTGCAGATGTTCCCGGCCTAAGGCTCGATCCGCCTGACGTTCAAACCAATCTCGTGTGGATGGAAGTCGACCCCGAACTGGGCACGGCGAAGGACGTTCAAGAGCGAATGCAAACGCACGGGGTCCTGTTCAACAGCACCGCGGAGCAGGTTTGCCGGGCCTGCACGCACCTGGATGTCTCCGCCGCCGACGCCGAGCGCGCCGCCGAGGCGATTCGCCACGCGTTTCGCCATTCGGCGATGGTTTGAGCCGCCGCCGAGTGCCCATGCAGATTTACCCACTCCATTCCTGGAACCTGGCAATCTCCGACGCCATTCAATTGCAGCGACAATTGGCCAAGGACATTGATACGCGCGCGCCCCTCTGAGTAAATGGGAGCTGGTGGCCGCCGCCGACATCTCCTACAACCGCTTCGACCCGACCTTTTATGCCACAGTGATCGTTTATCGGGCTTCGGATGGGACGATTGTCGAGGCCCAGGATGATACCGACCAAGCGACGTTTCCCTACGTGCCCGGCCTGTTGTCATTTCGCGAGTGCCCCGCCCTGCTGAAGGCATTCGCCAAGGTGCAAACGCGGCCCGACGTGGTGATGATCGACGGCCAGGGAATCGCCCATCCGAGGAGGTTGGGAATTGCCTCGCATATTGGACTATGGCTGAAGGTGCCATGCATCGGCTGCGCCAAGAGTCGCCTGACGGGCAAGATGAAGGAACCCGGACTCGCCGCCGGGTCAATCGCCCCGCTCATGGACAAGGACGAGCAGATCGGCTCCATCGTGCGCACCAAGACGAAAGTGAATCCGGTGTTTGTCTCGCCGGGACACCTGATCGACCTGGCCAGCAGTGTGCGCGTGGTGTTGGAAACCACTCGAGGTTATCGCATTCCGGAACCGACGCGGCAGGCGCATTTGCGCGTGAACGAGTTGCGGAGGCAGGCGTCTTGCTGATTCAGGGGCAAGTTTCTAGGATTTGCCCCGGCATCCCCTCGATGCCGCGCCGTCGGAGTTTCGAATGTCCTCCGATCAAATTCCGTTTGCCCTAACGCTGCCAAGCGATCTGCGCTTGCTGGCGCTGGCGCGGACGTTTATCGAGACCGCGTGCGCCTCGCTCCACTTCGATTGCTGCTTCGTCGAGTCGATCCAGTTGGCGGTTCACGAGGCATTGCAAAACATTATCCGACACGCCCACGACGGCCGTGCCGACGCACTGCTCGAAATTCACATCATCCCCATCGACGGCGGGTTGGAAATTCGCCTGCTCGACGAGGGCAAGCCGTTCGACGTGTCCAACGTACCTTACCTGGAGCCGGGCGAAATGAGGATTGGCGGGCGCAGAGTTTACTTGATGCGCCGGATGGTGGACGAGTTGGCCAGCGAACCGCGCTGCCCGAAAGGCAATGTTTTGCGCCTGATTAAACATCACAAACCGACTCTTCGCCGCCAACTGGCCTGAGTTTCGCCGCTTGCCTCTTCCGACAAGGAACTTGCGCCATAACCAGCCAATTCACATGGCCGCAATTGCCTATAACCCGTCCGACGGACATGTCGGGTCTGATGGGTAGCTCTTTCCAGAAGCGACCGCCGGCGCAGGCGTGCAAGCCAAATTGCCTCAACCAACTGGCCTGCGCAGTCGATACACGAAATAACGTGCGGTTGGTGATTTTTTTAGCAACGAGTCGCCGAAGCGCATGGGTATAATGACCCGTCAAGGAAGCAGTCGCGCCGTTCCCGTCATCGAGCGGCTGCTAAGGGAATCTGGATCCCTTCGACCACACAAGGAACCTGACGGTGGCTTCCCCGGTTCGACGAACACGGCCGCCAACGTTGGGGGAGATCGTTAAAAGATGTTGCAAAACAGTTCGACTACGTGTCTGCAAGGCCCGCATCTGCCGACCCGGTTGCTTCTGAGCCGGCCGGCCGTCTCGCGCAAGGGGCTGTGCCAATCCGGCGCTCCACCCCGGGCGAAGGATCCGACCATCCGGTATGAACTGGTGGCTCGGGTTCGCAAAGAGATCGCGGCGGGCACTTACGACACGCCCGAGAAGTTCGACGCCGCCTTGGCAAGGTTGCTTGAGCGTCACGACCAGGCTTAGGACGCACCCGCTCTCCGACAGGGAAAGTCGGGGCTCGGCCCGTTTCGGTTGGCAACCCGGCGAGGGACTGTACAATAACTGACAAGAACGATTCTTGATCCGGGCAAACTCCCATCGGGGGAAACAGGATCCGGGAAGGGGCGGGACCCATCCGCCCCTTCCTTTTTGCATTTCGTTCGAAACACTGGGACCGCATCCGTGTCGCTGCCGAATGTACCCGTCGCGCAAAGTCCCGAAAACAAGTTTCGGGAATACTTGGCCAGCCGGGCCAAGCCGCAGCGATTTACCGATCAGCAACGCGACATCATTCGCCACGTCTTCTCGCACCACGACCATTTCGACATCGACCAGCTGATCCTCGAGACCCAGCAGGCCGGCATGCGCATTAGCCGGGCCACCATCTACCGGACGGTCACGAAGTTGGTGGATGCCGGGCTATTGCGGCGAATCGAGGTCGGCTCGCGCACCGTTTACGAGCACGACTACGGCTATCCGCAACATGAGCACTTGGTCTGCGAGCGCTGCAACAAGATGTTCGAGTTTCAAAATGAGACGATTGCTTCGGCGTTGCGCGAGGTGGCGGCCCAACATCGCTTTCAGGTCAGCGGGCACACGCTGGTCGTCCGCGGAATCTGCCCCGAGTGCAACCGGGCGCGAAATGCCAAACGAAGATTGGATATGATCTGACCCGCTTGCGGCGTTGCATGAGCAATCCTGCAACGCCGCAAGCGGAGGTCAAGTTTACACCTTATCCGGCACCACGAAGCCCTTGCGATATTCACGCGTCAACATCGCGCTGGCTTCCTTGTCGTTCAGGAATGTTTCGGTTTTCGGATCGATCATGAGTTTGCGGCCGAGCGAAAACTTGGTCGTGTCCAGTTCAATCTTGTTTTGGCGAAGGTGCTCGATCATCCGCTTGGCGGAATCGAGGCCGTCCTTGTCGTCGCCAAACGATTTCTCCGCCTCGGCGAGCGGCGTCTGCGTGCCAAGGCGGTAACTGACATTGCCGAGGTGGCAAAGCGCACTGGAGAGGTGCCCCTCGAGAATGTCGGCATTGAGCAGTTCGTGCTTGCGCTCGCGAACGGCGTGGATAAAGTTGCCGTAGTGGTCGCCGCCGCCCCGGAATTCCTCGAGTTTCTTGCCATCCTTGTCGTAGGCGATGCCGCTCGAATAACTCGGGCAGACCACATAGCCCTCGCTGCCGTAGAAAATGTTGCCCACGCCCGCGCCAAGCAGTTTTTGCGTTGGTAGGCCGCGGACCTCAAAGATCAATTCGCAGTCGCCGTAGTCGAACAGGCAAACCTGGGTGTTCGCCGTCTGTCCGTCGTCGATATATCCGAAGCGGCCGCCAACGCTGATCACCGACTTGGGAAGTTCCCCCTTGGCCAGTCCCCAGCGGCCCTTGTCCATTTCATGGATGCCCTGGTTGCCGAGGTCGCCGTTGCCCGTGTCCCAGACCCAATGCCAATCGTAATGCAGGTTCTTGCGCATGAGCGGTTTCATTGGGGCCGGCCCGCACCAGAGGTTGTAATCGCAACTGGCCGGAATCGGCGTCGGCTTGTCAACCTTGCCGATGCTCGGGCGTCGTTTGTAGCAGAGCCCTCGCGCCAGATGGACCTTGCCGAGCTTTCCGGAATGGACATAGTCGATTGCGTCGCGCATGCCCTTCTGGCTGCGGCTCTGCGTGCCGGTTTGGCAAATCTTGCCGAGCTTGCGAGCCGTCTCCACGATCATCCGGCCCTCGCGAACATTGTGGCTGACCGGTTTTTCGACATACACATCCTTGCCCGCCTGCATCGCCCAGATGGCGGCCAAAGCGTGCCAATGGTTCGGCGTGGCGATGCTGATCACATCGATGTTCTTGTCGTCGAGCAGACGGTGAATGTCCTGCGTGACCCGCACCATTTGCTTCTGCTTTTTCTCAATCGCTTTGATCGCCTTGCCGACGACGGCGGTGTCCACATCGCAAATCGCGGTGACCATGGTGTTGAGTTTGTCGTTTCCGGCGAAGCCGCCGACATGGTCCATCCCGCGGCCGTGCACTCCCACGCACGCCACGCGAATTCGCGAATTCGCATCGCCCACTCGTGCGACAGTTTCGTGTGGTTTGTCGACGGCATCAACGGTTCCGTCCATCGCGGCGAAGGCCAATAATCCGGACGCCGTCGCGGACGCGGCCATGAAATCACGACGATTGAGATTCGACATCGGCAGTCTCCTTCGCGGAGGGAAGAGGTTACGCAGGCAGGTGTGAATAATAGTTTAGCCGCCGAAGCCTTCGTGGGTCAATCATTAAGGCAGAGAAATCTCGAATGCAAATTCGTGCTACCGTCGATAATGCCGTCGCCCGTCGCCTTGACGGCCTCGCCCTACCCCTCTACCCTTATATCGGTTTCGGTCCCGCGACTCGGCAGCGATCCATCATGTCGTTGAATTCCCCTGATGCAAAATCTGTTCGGCCCGCCTGCACCTGCGTGGTCGGCCTGCAATGGGGCGACGAGGCCAAGGGCAAACTCGTCGATCTGTTGGGTGAACAGCACGATTTCGTCGTGCGCTACAACGGCGGGGCCAACGCCGGGCATACGATCGTCTGGGGCGATCGCAAATTCAAACTGTCGCTCTTGCCCGCCGGCGTGCTCAATCCCAGGCTGAAATCCGTTATTGGCAACGGCGTCGTCGTATATCCGCCCCGATTCCTCGAAGAGATTGAGCAGCTTCGCGCAGGGCGGCATTTCGGTTGGCTCGAACCTTGTACTCAGCAATCATGCCCATGTGATCTTCCCCTATCACCTCGAGGCCGAACGGCTGAGTGAATCGAACGGCGAAGGCGCGATCGGCACCACCGGCCGCGGCATCGGCCCCTGTTACCAGGACAAGGCTGGGCGGGCTTTCGGCGTTCGTGTCGGCGACTTATTGCGCACCCGACTATTTGCGCGAACGGCTGCGATTCATTGTGCCGGTGAAAAACCGCATCAACCAGGCGCTGGCAAACGACCGTGACGTGAATTTACTCGATGCCAATGCCGTTTGCGATCAGTACCTCGAATACGGCGAACAGATCCGGCCATTCGTCGCCGATACCGCGCACCTTTTGCAACAAGGCCTCCGCGAGGGCAAAGGCATCCTCTTTGAGGCGGCCCAGGGCAGCCTCCTTGATGTCGATCACGGCACTTACCCATATGTGACCAGCTCCAACAGTTCGCCGGCGGGAATCTGGTCGGGTTCCGGCGTGCCCGCGCGATTCTTGACGCGCGTTGTCGGCGTCGTAAAGGCCTACACGTCGCGGGTCGGACACGGCCCCTTCCCCACCGAGTTAAGCGACGGTCTCGACGGGCTCGGCGAGAAAATTCGCAAGACTGGCCGGGAGTACGGAACGGTCACCGGGCGGCCGCGACGCGTCGGCTGGCTCGATGTCGTCGCCACGCGCGATACCGCCGCCCTGGCCGCCGCGGATGAAATCGCCATCATGCTGCTCGATGTGCTCAGTTGCGTCGATGAACTGGCGATTTGCACGAGCTACGAACTCGATGGCAAGCAGTGCGACGAATTCCCCGCCGACTCGTACCTGCTCCAGCGGGTCAAACCGGTTTACGAGACGATGCCCGGCTGGCGCATAGACATATCCCAGGCGAGGAAACTGAGCGACTTGCCCGATGCGGCGCGGCGCTATTTGGACCGAATCGCCCAGTTGATGGGCTTGCCGGCGACGATCGTTTCCGTCGGCCCCGACCGCGAACAAACGATTCTGACGTGATCGAACGCGGTTGACGCGGATTTCACGGATTTTCGCGGAAGGAACATGAATGAGTCGATCTAGGTTTTGAACTGAATCTTTCCGATCCGCGCAAATCCGTGAAATCCGTGTCATCCGCGTTCTGTTCTTGAGGCTTCGATTGCCACCGAAATCCGCAAAGACACTGGAGCGCATTGTCGCCGCGGGATTGGACCCGGCGAAGATGCCGCGGCACGTCGCCATCATCATGGACGGCAACGGCCGCTGGGCCCGCGAACGCGGCAAGGAACGCGTCGAGGGGCACGCCCGCGGCGTCTCCAGCGTCCGCGCGGTCGTCGAGGAAGGCTGCCGGCTTGGCATCGAACAACTCACGCTCTATTGCCTCAGCGTCGAAAACTGGAAGCGGCCGCAAAGCGAACTCGACTTTCTCATGGCCCTGCTCCGCGAGTATCTCATCGCCGAGCGGCCCGAGATCATGGATCAAAACATTCGATTTGCAACGATCGGCCGCCGCGCGGAATTGCCCGACGAAGTGCTGGCGGAGATTGATGAAACCATTCGCATTAGCCAAACGAATACCGGAATGACGCTTTGCCTGGCAATCAATTACGGCGGGCGGACCGAAATCGTCGATGCCATGCGTCGATTGGCCGGCCGAGTGCAGCGGGGAGAATTGCAACTCGATCAACTCGACGAGGAGCAAATCAGCAAATCGCTTTATACCGCGGGCATGCCCGACCCGGATTTGCTGATTCGCACCGCCGGTGAGATGCGCGTCAGCAACTATCTCTTGTGGCAGATTTCGTACGCCGAGATATGGGTCACGCCCAAGTGCTGGCCCGATTTCGACGCGGCCCTTTTTCATCAGGCTTTGCGCGATTACGGCGTGCGCGAGCGACGCTTCGGCGGGTTGAAGTAACATGCTTTGGACCCGCGCCCTCGTCGGCAGCCTCCTCGCCGCCCTGATGATCGGCGTGCTCATCGGCGACGATTATTTGGCCCCGTGGTTTCCATTTCTCTTCGGCATCGTCATGCTCGTTGGCCTGGCCGGCGGCCATGAGCTTTCGCAATTGATTCCCGCCGGCGCCGGCCCAACCGCTACATTTGCGTCGGCGGCCTGGTCCTGATCATCGTCGCCAATTGGGCGCAGCCTCTGCACGACGCAGCCCCACGATTAATTCCTTGGAGCGATCCGTGGCGATTGATGATCGGGATCGTCGCCGCGGTCGTCATCGCCGCGTTCCTGCAGGAAATGGCCCTTTACCGCGAGCCCGGCGAAGCGACCGCGCGCGTTGCCCGCGCCGCCTTTGTGGTGATTTACCTTGGCGTGCTCGCCAGCTTTCTGATTCAATTGCGTTGGCTCCCCGACTTAGCCGGCGATCTGAATCGCTCGCGGCACGCCCTGCTGTTGACCGTGTTTGTGCCGAAATGCGGCGACATCGGCGCCTACTGTACCGGCCGGCTGTTTGGCCGGCACAAAATGACGCCGCTGCTTAGCCCCAAGAAAACTTGGGAAGGCGCTGTCGGCGGCATCGTGCTTGCTGCCGTCACCGCCATTGGAGTTTGCGCATTTGGTTATCGGCCGGATTTCTGGATTGCGAAGGCGATCACCCTTGGCGTCGTCCTCGCAATCGCGGGCATGCTCGGCGATCTCGCCGAGTCGCTGATCAAACGCGAAGGACAAAAAAAAGATGCGTCGCAGGCGGTGCCGGGCTTCGGTGGCGTGCTCGATGTCATCGATTCGGTGCTGTTCGCCGCCCCGGTTTCCTATTTTTGGCTGACCACTGCCGCAATTTCGCCGCTATGATGGATTCTGCGAACATCCGCGGTGATTCAACGGTCCAATCGAGGGGAAATTGAAAATCGGAGCACGAAGTCCGAATGCACGAATAATAAACTGAAGACGTTTGCGTTTTCGTACTTTCGCGTTTTCCGGATTATTTAGTTTGGAATTACTGAATGATTGAAAAGCCAACCGCAAGCTTGCAAATCCCGCTCGCCAGCCGTGACGAAGCGCTGCTCCTCTTCGGTAGTCGCGATGCTTACCTGCGCATGATCAAGGACACGCTGGGCGTGCGCCTGATCGCGCGCGGCGACACCGTCCAAGTCGATGGCGACGAGGAAGCTGTCGGCAGGGCCGAACGCGTCTTTCAGCAACTTCGCCAGATGTTGCGGCAGCAGGATCAAATCTCGCCCGAGGAAGTCCGCACGGTGCTGGAAATTGTCCAGCATGGCCACGAGCGAAATTCGCCGCAAAGCTTGACCGTGCAAAACGCCGGCCGCTTCGTCCGCCCGCGCACCGATGGCCAGGCCCGTTATATCCAGGCGATGCGCGAAAACGACGTCACGCTCTGCGTCGGCCCCGCGGGCACCGGCAAGAGTTATCTTGCCGTCGGCATGGCGGTGAACATGCTCCGCCAAGGGCTGATCAAACGCATCGTGTTGGTGCGGCCCGCCGTCGAGGCCGGCGAGCGCCTCGGTTTCTTGCCCGGCGATCTCACTGCCAAGATCAATCCCTATCTTCGCCCGCTCTTCGACGCGCTCAATGAAATGATGGAGCCCGAACAGGTGCGGCGCTATCTCGAAAACGACATTATTGAAATCGCACCACTCGCCTACATGCGCGGCCGCACCATCAGCAACGCCGCCGTGATTCTCGACGAGGGCCAGAACACGACCATTCCGCAGATGAAAATGTTCCTCACGCGCATGGGTCAAAACTCGAAAATAATCGTGACCGGCGACATCACTCAAATCGACCTGCCACGAACGATTCGCAGCGGCCTGGTCGACGCGGTCCATCGGCTCCGCAACATCGAGCGGCTCGGCATCGTGCATTTGAACGAATCGGACATCGTTCGACATGCCCTCGTTCAACGAATCGTGAAAGCGTACGAAGAGAAAGAAAAAGGAAGGAGCTAGCAATGGATTGCGTCTCGCGCTGGTGTGATTTCATTCCGAGCGCGAGACGTAAACGAGATTCATTTCAAACTTGACCATCTTCCTCTAGACTCAGATGCGCACCGGTCCTTACAATCTCCCCCACGCTTGGCCCACGGACCGCCTGGAAGGATCCACTCATGCGCGAGCTGTTTCCGCTCAACTCGATTGCCGGGTTTGGGACTGACCCGCTACGACCGCAATTCGAATCGCCGCCATTTGAACACGTCCGGGCCGATGCCCGAGTCGAACTCCGCAAACTCGTTCGCCGGCATTGCCCGAAACTGCCCGGCGTCTATGGAATGCTCGACCCGCGCGGCCGGCTGATTTATGTCGGCAAGGCGAAACTCCTGCGAAACCGCCTGCTGAGCTATTTCGTCAAAGGCAATCGCCATGAGAAAGCCGGCCGCATCATCGATCATGCCCGCACGATTGTCTGGGAGCCGGGGCCATGCGAGTTCGCGGCCTTAATCCGCGAACTGGAACTGATCCGCCGCTGGCGGCCCGGTTACAACGTGCAGGGTCAGCCCGGCCGCGAACGCCAGGTCTATCTTTGCGTCGGCCGCAAGCCGGCGCCTTATGTGTACGCGACGCGCGAGCCGAAGGGAAACGAAATCGCCTGCTATGGTCCGATCAAGGGCGCGGGCATGGCGCGCGAGGCGGCCCGCCGGCTTAACGATTTGTTTCACCTGCGTGATTGCTCCCAGCATCAATCGATGCATTTCGCCGAGCAGGCCGAACTTTTTCCCATCGTGCGAACCGCTGGCTGCCTGCGCTATGAACTGGGCACCTGCCTGGGTCCATGCGCCGCCTTCGCCACGCGGGCGACCTATTCGCGGCACGTGTCGCGCGGTCAAGGATTTTCTCGAAGGCCGCGATTTGACGGTGCTCACTCGCGTCGAAAACAAGATGTACGCGGCGGCGGAGAGGCAGGATTTCGAGCTGGCCGCGGCGATTCGCGACAAGATTGCCCCCGTGCAATGGCTGCGCCTCCGTCTCACCGGGCTCGACGAGGCCCGCAAAAATCACTCGTTCGTTTACCCGGTCGAATGCGCCGATCGCGGCACGATCTGGTACTTGATTCGCCAAGGCCGAGTTTGCTCGGCGGTTGCCGAACCGAGCGATCCGCTCAGCCGCCGCCGAGTCGCCGAAACCATTCGCGAGATCTATTCGAAAAAGGCGGCGTGGCATGGCGTCGTGCCCAGCCAGTTTGTCGACCATGTGCTCCTGGTGGCAGGCTGGTTCCGCCGCCGGCCCGAAGAACTTCGGCGCGTCCTTCCCATCGAGCGGGCGTTCGATCGCTGCACCGAATCGGGCGAGCAAATTCGGCTGCTTCGAACGGCATGACACCGCGAGATCGCGGCGAAGACATGTCCATTTCAGATAGCCCGGCCCGGTGCACCGCTGGCGAAATTCCCCTGCGATCCTAGAATTATCGCTTGCGACGGAACACGGAGTTGGCGGTTTGGTCCATGACGATGAGCATCAGCAGATCATCTCCGAGCCGCTCTTCGTCGCTCGCCCTAGGCTGGTGGACGCCAAACGGCTCATCGGCCGATCGCGACCACAAGTCGATCGAATTCGCCGTCCGCGACATTGGCAAGCCCCTCGTGCTGCTCCGGGCCGAATCTGGTCTTGCGCTGCCCACTGGCGGGTCAATTCAACTCGGCGGCGACGCGCATGATGACGATGCGATTCCCATCATCGCCTTTTGCCCCGCGATTCGCCCCGAGCAACTGGGTGACCCGACCTTTCTCGCCGATCATCGCCTGCGATATCCTTATCTCACCGGCGCCATGGCCAACGGCATCGGCTCCTGCGAAATCGTCGAGGCAATGGGCCGGGCCGGCATGCTTGGTCTTCTTCGGCGCCGCGGGTCTTCGCCGCATCGGGTCGAGCAGGCGATCGATCGCCTGCAGCAGAGTCTGGCCGATATTCCTTATGGCTTCAATCTCATCCACAGCCCGAACGAGCCGCGCCTCGAGGCGGAAATCGTCGATCTGTATCTGCGCCGCAATGTCCACCTCGTCGAGGCGTCGGCCTATCTCGATTTGACTCTGCCGGTCGTGAAATATCGCATTGCGGGGCATTCATCGCGACGCCAATGGGCGAATCGTAACGCCCAACAGCATCATCGCCAAGGTTTCGCGAATCGAGGTGGCGTCGAAGTTCTTCGCTCCGCCGCCGGAAAAATACCTCCGCGATCTGCAAAACCAGGGCTTCCTCACCGCGGAGCAGGCCCGCTTGGCGTCGCGGATCCCCATGGCCCAGGATCTCACCGCCGAGGCCGATTCCGGCGGGCACACCGACAATCGGCCGGCGATCACGCTCATTCCCACGATGCTCGCGCTCCGCTCGCGGGTGCAAAATCAGTTTGATGTGCTGCTGCGAGTCGGGGCGGCGGGCGGCATCGCCACGCCGCCATCGGCCGCCGCGGCATTCGCCATGGGCGCGGCCTATATCGTCACCGGCTCGATCAATCAGGCCTGCGTGGAATCCGGCAGTTCGGACCTGGTGCGCGAGATGCTCGCCCAGGCCGAGCAGGCCGACGTGATCATGGCTCCCGCCGCCGACATGTTCGAAATGGGCGTGAAAGTGCAGGTGCTCAAGCGCGGCACCATGTTCGCCATGCGGGCGGCGAAGCTTTTCGAGCTATATCGTTCATATGCGAGCATCGACGCGATTCCGGCGACGGAGCGCGTCCAGTTGGAGAAGAACCTGTTCCGGTTTCCCTTGGAGGAAGTCTGGGGGCAGACCCGCGATTTCTTCCTGCAACGCGATCCGACGCAGGTGCCCAAGGCCGAGGCCGACCCGAAGCACAAGATGGCCCTGGTTTTTCGCTGGTATCTGGGCCAGTCGTCGCGCTGGGCCAACGCCGGCGTGCCCGACCGCCGGCTCGACTACCAGGTCTGGTGCGGCCCCGCGATGGGCGCATTCAACGAATGGACCAAAGGGAGCTTTTTGGAAGCAGCCGAAGAATCGCAAGGTAGTCACCGTCGCCCTGAATTTGTTGCAGGGAGCGGCACGGACGCAACGATTGCAGACGCTGCGATGCCAGGGCGTCGAGTTGCCGGAGGAATGGACAAATCGCCCAACCGCCGCTTGCGACGTCGCGGGACAATGATGGACTCGCGCTTTGATCGAACCACAGAGTCACAATGATCACAGAGAAAACAATTCCGATGCCTCTGTGATCTCTGTGACTCTGTGGTTAAAAAAGTGACTGACTCGATCGAATTCTGAGGACTGGTTTTGAACACGCCTTCGACTCCCCTGGCGATCATTGGCATCGGCTGCCTGTTTCCCAAGGCGAATTCGCTGGGCGAATACTGGTCGCTGCTGAAGAACGGGACCGATGCCATCACGCCGATTCCGGCGACGCATTGGAAGCCGGAGGATTACTTCGACGCCGACCCGAAAAGGCCGGACCTGCATCTACGCCCAGCGCGGCGGGTTCCTCGATCCGTACGCCCTTCCCGCCCGGCGAATTCGGCATCGCCCCCAACGATCTCGAAGCCACCGACACGGTCGCAGCTTCTCGGGGCTCGTCGCGGCACAAATGGCGCTGCGCGACGCCGGCTATGGCCCGGAGCAATCATTGTGGCCGGGCTCTGTGAGCCCGGACCGGGGTCACAGACCCCGGCTACAGAACGACGAGTGCTCGGACCGGGGTCACAGACCCCGGCTACAAAATGACGAGTGCACGGACCGGGGTCAGAGACCCCGGCTACTTGATTCCATGCGCATCAGTGTCATTCTTGGCGTCACCGGCACACTGGAACTGGTCATCCCGCTGGGCGCTCGCCTGGGCCATCCCATCTGGCGGCAGGCCCTGAAAGACGCGGGCGTGGCGGAAGACGTCAGCCGAGGACGTGGTGCAACGCATCGGCGAATCCTACGTCGGCTGGCAGGAAAACTCATTCCCGGGCTTGCTTGGCAACGTGGTCGCCGGGCGCATCGCCAATCGCTTCGATCTCGGCGGCACCAACTGCGTCGTCGATGCCGCCTGCGCCAGTTCGCTGAGCGCGATGCACCTGGCGCTGCCTGGAGCTGACGGCCGGCCGCGGCGACATGGTCGCTGACCGGCGGCGTCGATACGTTCAATGACATTTTCATGTACATGTGCTTCAGCAAGACGCCGGCCCTGTCGCCGACCGGCGACGCGCGGCCGTTCGACGCCAACGCCGACGGCACCATTCTCGGCGAAGGGCTCGGCATGGTCGTGCTGAAGCGACTGGCCGACGCCGAGCGCGACGGCGACCGCATTTACGCCGTGATTCGCGGCATCGGCACGTCGAGCGACGGCAAGGGCAACGCCATTTATGCCCCGACCGCGAGGACAGGTCCGACTGCCTGCAGCGATGCCTATCGCGTGGCCGATGTCACACCCGATACGATCGAACTGATCGAGGCCCACGGCACCGGCACGCAAGGTCGGCGATGCCACCGAGGTCAACGGCGCTGACCGAAGTGTTCTACGGCGCAGCCAGGGCGGCGTGGCCCCTGGTGATGCGAACTGCGTCGGTTCGGTCAAATCGCAAATCGGCCACACGAAGGCGGCGGCGGGCGTCGCAGGCCTTATCAAGGCCGCGCTCGCGCTCTATCACAAAGTTTTGCCGCCGACGATCAAGGTTGAATCGCCGGCGGAGTTGCTCGCAGTCCGGACGAATCGCCGTTCTACGTCAACACGAAAAAGCGTCCGTGGCTGCCGTCGACAGAGCATCCGCGCCGGGCCGGCGTCAGCGCCTTTGGCTTCGGCGGCAGCAATTTCCATTGCGTGCTCGAAGAGCATCAAGCGGCCAAAGCCGGGCATTGACTGGGACGGCGGCGTGCAAATTGCCGCGGTGTCATCGGATTCGGTTGCCGACCTGAAATCAGCATTGAACGAATGGAAATCGCTGAACTGGGACGCGGCGGCGACGAAGGCCACGACATCACGCAGAGAATTCCAGACCGACGCCGAGTATCGTTGCGTCTTTGTGCTCGCGAAGGATGGTCCGTCAATCGGCACGACCATCGAAGCCGTACTGGCGTTGATCGAGAAGTCAGCGAATGAATCGTTCGGCAGTCGCCCGACGGCATCTATTTTGGCCGCGGCAAACCGCTCGGGAAACTCGGCATCCTGTTTCCAGGGCAAGGTTCGCAATACATCGGCATGCTGCGCGATCTGGCCTGTCAGTTCCCCGCGATGCAGGAAGTTCTGGAAGAAGCGAACTTCGTCTTCCAGGGGCAAACGTGCGCGAAACGTAAACGAATTTCTTAGTGACTTCATTTATCCGCGGCCGGCTTTCACGCCGAGCAGGCGCCGAGCAGGAAAAAGCCCTTCGTGCCACGCATGTCGCCCAGCCGGCGCTTGGCGCGGTCAGCATCGGAGCCATGCGAATCCTTAACGATTTTGGCGTGCGGCCTGATGCGGTGGCGGGCCATAGCTTTGGCGAACTCACCGCGGCTGTGCGCCGCCGGCTGGTTCGATTCGCCGTCGCTTCACTCACTTTCTCGATTGCGCGGCCAGTTGATGGCCGAGGTTCGCGAAGGCGACCCGGGCTCGATGCTCGCCGTCCACGCAACGGCGGACGCCATCGAATGCACGCTCCGCGACGAGCGCCTGGACCTGGTCGTGGCGAATCGCAACTCGCCGAACCAGTCGGTGCTGTCCGGCGCGACCACGGAAATCGATCGCGCCGCGAAGCTGTTTTCTCAGCGAAGAATGCGCTCGACCAAACTGCCGGTCGCGGCGGCGTTTCACAGCCGGTTCATCGCCCACGCCGAGCGGCCGTTCAAGGAAGCGCTGGAGCGAATTCAGTTTCAGATTTCGAAGTTGCCCGTGTTCGCGAATAGCTCGAGCCAGCCCTACCCGACCGATCCGGAGGAGGCGCGAGCGATTCTCGCGGGTCAATTGGCGCAGCCGGTCAATTTCGTTCAAGAAATCGCCAACATGTACGAGTCGGGCGTTCGCACGTTCCTCGAGGTCGGCCCTGGCAGCGTGCTCACGAAATTGGTCGAATCGACGCTCGAAAATCGGCGGAAAAACCAGGGCGTCGATGCCGCTTCCCTGGACTCATCGACCGGCAAGTGCTCGGGCATCGTTGACCTGGCGCGAGTCCTGCGCGGCTCGCCGCCCGCGGCCATGAAGTTCGACTGAATGAATGGGAGGCGAATCCGCCGCATCCTCTGCCGCGACCGCGATCCGATCGCCCGACCTTGACCGTGCCGATCTGTGGGGCCAATTATGTGAAGCCGCGAAACAAGACCGCTTCCGTCGCCGCGAACTCCGCGCCGTCACCCGTTTCTCTCAAACCCGCGCCGGCTAAACTAGAACCCAAACTGATCGCACCGACTCCGAGCACGACTCCGACAAGGACCGCAACTGTGAATGAACCGAGCAAGCCGACGCCGAGCGGCGCCCTGGCCCAGGCCCTGCACATCACGCAGGAAGGCATGACCGCGTTCCAGCGACTGCAGGAGCAAACCGCGCAATTGCATCGGCAATTCCTGCAAAACCAGGAAGTTGCCCAGCAGACGCTCAATCGCATGATTGAGCAGCAGCAACAATTGATTCTTTCCTCGCTTGGTGTGGCTGCGCCGGTGCAAACAACTCCGCCGCCGCTTGCGGCGTTGCCGGCGCCCGAACCGGTGACATACCAATCGCCTGCAAAGCCGCAAGCGGCAAAGGTGCTTCCTCAACCGATCGCATTCGCGCCGGCTCCGAGTTCCGAGCGCCATCGAATTCAATCGATCCTGATGGAAGTCATCGCTGATAAAACGGGCTACCCGGTGGAAATGCTGAACCCAGAAATGGGGCTCGATGCCGACCTCGGCATCGACTCCATCAAGCGCGTTGAGATTTTGTCCACAGTACAAGAGAAACTGCCCGACGCCCCGGTGGTCAAGTCGGAACACTTGGGCACGCTTAACACACTGGCTCAAATCATCGATTTCATTGCCGGCGGCGCGCCGCGGACGTTCGGCCCGCACGACCGACTGCTCCGCCGAGCGATCGCATTGGGCACTCCCAGGACGTGCAAAAACTGCTCCTCGACACCGTGGCGGAAAAGACGGGATACCCGGCGGAGATGCTCAATCTCGACATGGGCCTCGACGCCGACTTAGGGATCGATTCGATCAAGCGCGTCGAAATTCTTTCGACGCTGCAGGAACGGCTGCCGCATGCCCCAGTCGTGAAATCGGAGCATCTCGGCACGTTGAATACGCTGCGGGAAATCGCCACGTTTCTATCGAATGGCGACGCCGTCGTCGCGGCCTCGGTTGAAACGGTGCCGAAATCCGTTCATGACTCAACGGTTTGTCGCAAGACGTTGAGGAGTCGCCGCGCCTCCTTTTGACCTGGATCGGCCAGTAGTAAACTTGCCGCGGGGATCGGAGATCGTCCTCGTGGCGGGCGCGGATCGGCTGGCCGATCAATTGAACGAAATGATTCGCGCGCTGGGTTATTCGGTCCGCCGCATGTTTTGGGACTCGCCGATCGACGCCGGATCTGCGAAAGCGACCGGACTGATTCTGCTTTCGCCCATCGAAGCCACGATGGAAACAGTTCGCACCGGCTTTCGCTGGCTGCGCGCGTGCGCTGCGCACTTGCGGCAAAGCGGCGAACAGGGCAAGGCCCTGTTCGCCACCGTGTCGCGTCTCGATGGAGCGTTCGGACTCGGCTCGTTGTCGCGAAGAGCATCGCCGCTCTCGGCGCGCTTGCCGGGCTGTCGAAAACCGCCATGCACGAATGGCCAGAAGTCACCTGCAGGGCGATCGACGTCAGCCCCGACGATCCCAATCTCGACGCGCTCGCCGCGGCTCTCGCCGACGAGCTTTTGCGAGCCACGCCGATCGAAGTGGGCGTCACCTCGCAATCGCGGATGACGATCGAACTCTGCGATTCGACTTCTCCGCCCATCCGGCCCGGACTGCTGTCGCCGTCGGACGTGATCGTGATCTCCGGCGGCGGGCGCGGCGTGACGGCCGAGGCGGCGCTGGCTCTCGCTGAAACTAACCGCCCGACGCTGGTGCTGTTGGGACGTTCTCCCGCGCCGGACGCCGAACCGGATTGGCTGCACGGCTTGTCGGACGAGGCGGAAATCAAGCGAGCGTTGATCGCCCGCTCGAATGGGAATGCGTCGCCGCGCGAGATTGGCCGCCAATACGACGAATTGCGTGCTGCCCGCGAACTGCGAGCCAATCTCGAGCGAATCGCCGCGGCGGGATCGCAAGTGGTCTATCGCTCGGTAGACGTGCGCTCGGCGGATGCCGTGCTGGAGGCGCTCTCGCAGGTTCGCCGCGAACAAGGGCCGATCACCGGCCTGATTCATGGCGCCGGCGTGATTGAGGATCGCCTCATCGAGGATAAATCGGACGAACAGTTCGACCGGGTCGTGGGAACGAAAATCGAAGGCTTGGTCAATCTTCTCCAGGCGACAAACGACGACCCGTTGAAAATCCTGGCGTTGTTTTCGTCCTCCACCGGGCGATTCGGCCGCAAAGGCCAGGTTGACTACGCGGTCGCGAACGAAGCGCTCAACAAGATCGCTCGGGCCGAGGCGGCGCGCGGCCAAATTGCCGCGTCGTCTCGATCAATTGGGGCCCCTGGGAAGGCGGCATGGTCACGCCCGGCCTGCGCCGCGTTTTTGAACAGGAAGGCGTCGGTTTGATCCCGCTAAAAGCCGTGCTCGCTTCTTGTTGTCGGAACTTTCCGCGACTGAGCGGCCGGTCGAAGTGGTCGCGGGCGTCTCGTTGCCGGCAACGGAAACCATGCATCATGCCGCACCGATCGCCGTCCTCAACACGAAACTCCGGCACGTGCTGGACCGAGAAGTCAGCATCGCGCGAGTACCGGTCCTCGGCTCTCATGTGCTCGACGGCACGCGCGGTCCTGCCACTGGCGCTGCACATCGAATGGCTGGCCACTGCCGCCTTGCATCAAAACCCCGGACTGGCGTTTCACGGTCTAAACGACGTGCGAGTGTTGCATGGCGTTCGACTCTCGGCGGACGAATCACAGCCGCTTCAACTCTTCGCGGGCAAGATGGAAAAACGCGACGGCGACTTCAGGGTCCCCGTGGAACTCCGAGTGCTGGGCGGCTGACGATCGACCACTTCCATTGGCGCGGAGATGTGATTTTGCGAAACGCGCTGCCCGCGACGCCGGCGTCGCAGCCGGCAACCGGATTGAAACCATATCCGAGCACGGTCGCCGAGGCTTACAATTCCGTGTTGTTTCATGGCGAGGATTTTCAAGCACTGGCCGCGATCGAGGGTCTATCGGCGGATGCGATTGTCGGGCTCGCGGACCGTGCCGCCGCCCGCCGAGTGGATCGCCGATCCGTTGCGGAGTTCATGGCTCACGGACCCGCTGGTCATCGATGCTGCTTTCCAGCTTGTGATTTGCTGGGGCGTGCGCAAAAGGCCGCCCCGAACCTACCGGTGCGTGTCGCCAGCTACCGGCAATATCGCCGCGGCTTTCCGCCCGGCGAAATTCGGATTTCGGTGCGAATCACGAAAGTCGCCGGCCACTTGATTCACGCTGATATCGAGTTTTCCGATGGCGGTGGAGCATTAATCGTGCGCATGGACGACGCGGAATTTGTCAGTGATCCGCATTTGACGGCGGCATTTCGCAACAATCAATTGGCGGCGGCGGTTTGAACATCGAGACCCGGAGCAAGATGAGCATGTCAGCGGAGCCCCGAATCGCCATCGTCGGCATCGGCGGCCTTTTTCCCGGTTCGCGAACCCTCGGTCAATATTGGCACAACATCGTCAATGCGGTCGATTGCTCGCGGCCCGTTCCGCCCGGCCGTTGGCTGCTCGATCCCGCCGATGCCATCGCTGACGGAACCGCGATTGAGGATCATGTTCCACATTCGCGAGCGTACTATCTCGACGAAATCCCGCAACAAACGACCGACTTGGCAATCGATGCGGCATGGCTGGCCCGAATGGATCCGGTCTTTCATCTTATCCTCCGCGCCGGGGTCCAGGCGTTTCGCGACGCGAAGACGGCGTCGATCGATCGCTCGCGCGTCGGCGTCATACTCGGCCATATCGCCCTGCCGAGCGAAAAGTCATCTGCTTTGGCCGTCGAAATCTTGGGTCAATCCTTCCTGGAAAAACTGGGAATCGGCGCCGACCTTCCGCGCGTCGAGCGGCTGAACCGCTTTGTCGCCGGGCTGCCGGCGGGCGTTCTCGCGAGCGCTCGGCCTGGGCGGCGGCACGTTCACGCTCGATGCGGCCTGCGCCTCGTCGCTTTACGCGTTGAAGCTGGCGGCGAACGAATTGCGAGCGGGCCGCGCCGACCTGATGTTGACCGGCGGCGCTGTCGCGCCCCGATTGCCTGTACACGCAGATGGGTTTCGCCCAGTTGCGGGCGCTTTCGCCAAGCGGCAAATGCTCGCCATTCGATGCGGCCGGGGACGGCCTGATGGTCGGCGAAGGCTGCGGCATCGTCGCCCTGAAGCGACTGGATGATGCGATCCGCGACGACGATCGAATCTACGCGACCATTGCCGGCATCGGCCTTTCCAACGACATCGAGGGCGGCTTGCTCGCCCCCGCGAGCGAGGGGCAGTTGCGTGCCATGCGATCGGCCTATGAACAGGCCGGCTGGCGACCCTCGGACATCGATTTGATTGAATGCCACGCGACCGGCACGCCGGTCGGCGACGCCATCGAATTCTCGAGCCTGCAGCAACTCTGGCAAAGTGAACGTTGGCATGCCGGCCAGTGCGTCATCGGCTCGGTGAAATCGACGGTCGGTCATTTGTTGACCGGCGCGGGATCGGCCGGCCTGATCAAGCTGCTGCTGGCGTTAAAGAATGAAACCCTGCCGCCGACGGCGAATTTCCACTCGCGGTCGACTCGAATCGATGTGGCAAATAGCCCATTCCGTGTTCTTGAAACTGCCGAGCGCTGGCATCGCCGGGCGGATGGCGATCCGCGACGCTTCGCCGTCAGCGGCTTCGGCTTTGGCGGCATCAATGCGCATGTCTTACTTGAGGAACATTTCGAAAACTCTGTTCGCCCATCGGTCGTGATCCATCGCGAAATCGCGAATGAGCCGGTCGCAATCATTGGCATCGACGCACGGTTCGGACCTTGGAAGACTTTGAGCCAGGTTCGCGACCGGCTGCTGGGATGTGGAATTGAGGTCGCGCCGACCTCGCCATCCTGGTGGGGCATTGAGCAAAGTAAGTTGCTTCAGGAATATCTTGGTGTCGGCGGCGAATTGAGGGGACACTTCATCGACGAGATCCAAGTTCCCGCCGATCAATTTCGCATTCCGCCGAAGGAAATTGAGGAAATGCTGCCGCAGCAGTTGCTTGCCTTGCAACTGGCCGCCGCAGCGTTGGCGGACGCGGATGGCTGGCAAAAAGACCGGGGCCGGGCCGGCGTGTTTCTCGGCCTCGGACTCGATTTGAACACGACGAATTATCATTTCCGCTGGTGGGCAATTGAGGCCGGTCGGGCTTGGCGGTGCGCATCCTGGCGCGATCGACAAACAGGAGTTTTCCGGCTGGCTGAAGCAACTTCGCGACGCCGCGCACTCGGCGTTGAATGCGAATCGCACCATGGGGGCGCTCGGCAGCATCGCCGCGAGCCGCATCGCCCGCGCCTTTCAATTCGCCGGACCAAGTTTCACGATTTGCAGCGAGGAAAGCTCCGGCGGCCGGGTGCTCGAAGTCGCTGTTCGTTCGCTGCAGCGAAATGAGATCGATCTCGCCTTAACAGGCGCCGTTGACCTGGCCGGCGATGTTCGCGCCGTGCTCGCGCGAACAATCGACCGGAAATCGTAGGCGAAGGCGCCGCCATCTTCGTCGTGAAGCGACTCCGCGACGCCGAGGGCGACGGCAATCGCATCTACGCGGTCATTCACGGAATTGGCGTCGCGGGCGGCGAAGTCGGCTCGACGCCGAGCGATTCTGTTCGCCAGACCGCGAGGCAACGGGCGCACGAAGATGCGAATGTCGACGCCGATTCGATAACCTTTGTCGAAAGCGCTTTCCCGGAGGCTGATCGCGAAATCGAATCGGCGGCCGCGAGAGTCGGCTTCGCCGGCGCTGCCTCGTTTGCCGCATCGTTGGCTCGGGTCTGCGTCGTACTCCACGACAAGGTTCTTCCCGCCCGCGAAGGTCCGCGATTCTGGCTGACGAGCCGGCAGGATGAGCCTCGACGCGCCGCCGTCGTCGGCCACAGCGTGGATGGCAACTGCGTTTACGTTGTGCTCGAGGAATACGCAGCCACGGCGAAGGAACCAAACCCGACTTTCATCTCCGGGCCCGAGCCGGCGATCTTCCCATTCACTGCCGGCGATGCCGCCGGACTCGTGCGGCAAATTGACCGCCTGGCGAAACCCACCGCCGTGCGAACCGTCAGCGATTTGGCGGCGCAATGGTGGCATTCCGACCAACGCAATCGATCGGGCCGTCGTCGCATTGTCATCGAGGCCGGCTCAGTCGCAGAATTGAATGAGTCGATTCAACTCGCTCGAACGCATTTGCTGAATCGGCCCGGCGATCGAATCCAACGCAGCGATTCTGCCAAGATCACCTACTCACCGGAGCCGCAGCGTTCGAGCGGCAAGCTCGCATTTGTCTTTCCCGGTTCCGGCAATCATTTTGGCGGCATGGGGTGCGAACTGCGGCCCGATTCCCGGCCATCCTGGGACGGCAACAATCGGAAAGCAATCGCCTCCGTGATCAGTTTGCACCCGACTTCTTCTGGACCGATGAATCGAGCAAGCATGTCGATCCGATCCACGCGATGTTTGGCCAAGTCAGTCTCGGCTGCCTGATTACGGACCTCCTGGCGCGATTCGGCGTGCGACCCGAGGCATCGATCGGCTACAGCCTCGGCGAATCGGCCGCGTTGTTCGCGACGTGCGCCTGGAAGGCCCGGGACGAGATGTTCAAGCGAACAATGGAATCGTCCCTGTTCGTCAATGACCTCGCCGGACGGTTCGACGCGGCGAGAAAGATTTGGAAAGCGGCTGACTCAGAAAAGGTTGACTGGGTCACCGGCCTGGTCCCCTGCCCCGCCGAGGAAATCCTGCGCCGCGATTTCGACCGGTGCACGCGTTTACCTGTTGATCGTCAACACACGCGAGGAGTGCGTCATCGGCGGCGAGCGAACCGAAATTGACGAACTGTTGCGTGGCCTTGGAAAGTCATTCATTCCGCTGCCGGCGGTGAGCATTGCCCATTGCGAGATCGTCCGGGCCGTTGCCAATGAGTATCGCAGGTTGCACCTGTTGCCGATAAATCCGCCGCCCAGCATTCGCTACTACAGCGGCGGTTGGGGGCACGCCTATGACCTGACGTCCGACTCGGCGGCCAATGCAATTCTCGCCCATGCGACGAACACAATCGATTTCCCGCGCTTGATCGAACGGGCCTATGCCGATGGGTTTCGCATCTTCGTCGAAGTCGGACCGGGAAATTCTTGCAGCCGCATGATTTCGCGAATCCTCGACGAACGACCGCACTTCGCTCGATCGATTTGCATCCCACGAAGTGAGCCGATCGCGCATCTCCAGGCCGTGCTGGCGGAACTGTTTGCCGAAGGCGTCGATGTCGATTTGTCGGCCCTGTTTCCCGATCGTCGTGAACTCGGTTTCGCGACCACGCGAATGATTCGCGTTCCCGTCGGCGGCAAACCGATTGTCATTCCTCTGCCGCCGACTCCGGCGCTCGAATCCGTTCGCATCGTCCCGGACTCACCAAAACAAAACGGAGCGACCGCATCGCCAATCCCGGCATCAATCGAGTCGAGTTCGCCGATATTGGACGCGTTTGTCGCTTCGCAACAAGCGATTCGTGAAGCACAAAGTGAGTTCCTCGAATTCAACCAGCGCGGGACACAACTGCTCGAAAAACTGATGCGGTTCTCGACACAATTGGCGGCCACCGCGTGGCCGAGCCAGACCGAGTTCGATGCGCCGACGATCATCGAGACGCGGCCCGTGCTGGACACCGACCAGTGCCGCGAGTTCGCGATCGGCTCGATCGCCAAGGTACTCGGACCCGAATTCGCCCCAGTCGATTCCTTCCCCACGCGCGTGCGGCTGCCCGATGGCCCCTTGATGCTGGTGGATCATGTGCTGGAAATCGACGGCGAAGCCCGCTCGATGGTTTCGGGCCGCGTCGTGACCGATCACCTCGTTCACAACCAGCGCTGGTACATCGCCGAGGGCCACATTCCGACCAGCATTTGCGTCGAGGCGGGCCAGGCCGACCTGTTTCTCTCCGGCTATCTCGGCATTGATTTTGTCACGCGTGGGTTGGCGGTTTATCGCCTGCTCGACGCGGTGGTCACCTTCCATCGCGCGCTTGCCGCGTCCCGGCGAGATCATTCGCTACGACATTCACATCGATCGCTTTTTCCGCCAGGGCCAAACGCATTTATTCCGATTCCAGTTTGAGGGAACCGTCAACGGCGAGCCGCTCTTGACGATGCGCGACGGCTGCGCCGGCTTCTTCACCGCCGAGGAACTGGCCGCCGGCAAAGGCATCGTGCAGACCGAGTTTCAACGACGAGTTATGCCCGGCACGCGCCCGAACGACTGGCGCGACCTGACGCCAATGACGCGCGTGGAACAATACGACGATCGCCAACTCGCGGCGTTGCGATCGGGTGACCTGGCGACTTGTTTCGGCCCGGAATTCGCGAACCTCTCGCTCGGCGAGCCGTTCACGCTGCCTGGCGGCATGCTCAAGCTCGTCGATCGCGTGATCGAACTCGACCCAGCGGGCGGCCGCTACGGCATGGGCCGCATCCGCGCCGAAACGGACATCCAGCCGGACGACTGGTTCCTGACGTGCCATTTCGTTGACGACATGGTGATGCCCGGCACGCTGATGTATGAATGCTGCCTGCATACGCTGCGAATTTTCCTGCTGCGGATGGGCTGGGTGGGCGAAAAGGAAGAAGTCGCCTATGAGCCGGTGCCCGGCGTGGCGAGCCAACTCAAATGCCGTGGGCAAGTGATCGCTTCGACGAAGCGCGTGACCTACGAGGTGTCGCTCAAAGAAATCGGCTATCGGCCGGAGCCGTATGCCATCTGCGATGCGCTGATGTATGCCGATGGCAAGCCGATCGTCGAAATCACCAACATGTCGCTGCGCATGGCCGGGCGCGACGCGGCAGGAAATCGAAGCGCTCGTGGCAACGACCCAGTGCTCCGCTGCCTCGCAAGGTGCTGTTCGATCGCGATCGCATCCTGGCCTTCGCGATCGGCAAGCCGTCCGAGGCGTTTGGCGATCGCTACCAGGTTTTCGATGCCGAGCGAGTGATCGCCCGCCTGCCGGGCCCGCCGTTCCAGTTTCTCGACCGCATCGTCGACATTCAACGATGTCGAGCCGTGGCAACTGGAAGCCGGCGGCGAATCATCGCCGAGTACGACGTGCCGCCGGATGCGCTGGTACTTCGCGGCCAATCGGCAGGCGACCATGCCGTTCGCGGTGCTCTTGGAAATCGCGCTGCAACCCTGCGGCTGGCTGGCGGCCTATCTCGGCTCCGCGTTGACAGTCAAACGAAGATCTTTCCTTCCGCAATCTCGGCGGCAAGGCAATGCAGTTCTGTACCCGTCGGCCCGACGCCGGCACGCTCACGACGCGGGTCAAGATCACGAAAGTGTCGCGCTCCGGCGGCATGATCATTCAGAATTTCGATTTCTGTGTCTTCGCGGGAAATCAGAAGATCTACGAGGGCGACGACCTACTTCGGTTTCTTCTCCAAGAGGCGCTGGCCAACCAGGTCGGCATTCGCGACGCCGGATGTTTGTTCCGCCGCGCCGAAGCGATGGCTCGATTCGAATCGATCGCCTATCCGCAGGAAACGTCCATTTCCCGGCGACCGATGCTCGCGCATGCTCGATTCCGATCGAAACTTGCACATGCCGGACGGCGGCCCGAACGGGCTCGGCTTCATTCGCGGCGGCAAAACCGTGAACCCGGACGAATGGTTTTTCAAGGCCCACTTTTTTCAGGACCCGGTCTGGCCCGGCTCGCTGGGGCTGGAAGCATTCTTGCAATTGTTGAAATTCGCCGTCCGGCGGCGCTGGGGACCCGATTACCGCCCGGACCAGCAGACTCTCGGCCTGAGCCGGCCGCACGAGTGGATCTATCGCGGGCAGGTGACGCCACGGAACCGCGACGTGACCGCCTCAGGCGGCATTGCGGAATGGGATGACCAGCGCCGGATCGTTGCGCAGACGGATTTTTGAGCGTTGATGGTCGCGCGATCTACCAGATGAAGGACTTCACCATGCAGGGCTAGAAGCTAAAATTAGCTCGCCCGACCAGGGAAGCGTTTTTTTATGAGATACTCACGAGTCTATCTCGACGCGATCGGCTACGAATTGGCCCCGGTCGTCGTCACCACCGCCGAGTTCGAGAGCCGGCTGCGGCCGGTCTACGACAGGCCTGCAGTTGCCGGTGGGGCAACTGGAAGCGCTCACCGGCATCGCCGAGCGCCGCTGGTGGGAGCCGGGCTTTCCCGTGTCCGAGGGCGCCGTCCGCGCCGCTCGCAAGGCGCTGGCAGCTTCCGCATGTGCAGCCGCACGAGATCGACGTCCTGATCTACGCCGGTGTCTGCCGCGAGCAGTTCGAGCCGGCGACCGCTTGCCGCGTCGCGCGCGGGCCTCGGCGTCAGCCCCGGACGCGTCGTTTACGACATCAGCAACGCCTGCCTCGGCGTGCTCAACGGCATCGTCGATATCGCCAATCGCATCGAACTCGGCCAGATCCGCGCCGGCCTGGTCGTCTCCTGCGAAACGGCCCGCGAGATCAACGACATCATCATCGACCGCCTGATGAGATCCCGACATGGAGCACTTCACGAATTCGCTCGCCACGCTCACCGGCGGATCGGGGGCCGTCGCGGTGCTGGTCACCGACGGTTCGTTTCGTCGCGATAAGCGCCGCCGGCTGCTCGGCGGCGACCGACTCAGGCCGACCCCGCAGTACTCACGATCTGTGCCGCTGGGGCCTGCAAAGCGTAATTCCCGGCGCCGTTACAAATCTGCTGCCGACCGGTTTGCCCTCGGCGGTCGGGCAGTTCGTGGCGAACAACACACCGGGCTTTGATCAAGAGCGGGTTTGACTTCGGCATGCGAAATCGTCGTGACGCAGTTCATGTCCACCGACGCCGTCGTCGGTGCTGAAGCACGGCGTCGATCTCGGCCTGCGGACCTGGCAGGCGTTTCCTCGCAAGCTCGGCTGGGCCAGCGACCAGATCGACAAGGTGATCTGCCACCAGGTCGGCGCGATCCATCGCGACACGATCCTGAAGGCCCTCGGCATCTCGCCGGACAAGGATTTTTCGACCTTCGAATACCTCGGCAACATGGGCACGGTGTCGCTGCCGCTGACCGCGGCGCTGGCCGAGGAACGCGACTTCCTGCAGCCGGGCGACCGCGTCGGCTTTCTCGGCATCGGCAGCGGGCTGAATTGTCTGATGCTCGGCCTGGAGTGGTGAATCTCGGCCATGAACTTTGACCGCGCACGTATCCGTTCGCCAGTCCGACTGCCTCGATCTCGGCGGTCTGCGCTATCACTATCTCGACGAGGGCACGGGCGACCCGCTCGTCATGCTGCACGGCAATCCGACCTGGTCGTTCTACTATCGCAACCTCGTCCTGGCTTTGCGCGATCGCTATCGCTCCATCGTGCCCGATCACATCGGCTGCGGCCTGTCCGACAAGCCCGACGACTCGCATATGACTACACGCTGCGCAGCCGCGTCGACGATCTGGAGAGCGCTGCTGGATCATCTGGACATCTGCGCGACAATCTCACGCTCGTCCTGCACGACTGGGGCGGCATGATCGGCATGGCCTTCGCGCGTCGCCATCCCGAGCGCGATCAAGCGACTGATCATCCTCAACACGGCGGCGTTTCCATCTGCCGAAGGCGAAGCGTTTGCCCTTGCCGCTGTGGTGGGCCGCAATACGCTGCTCGGCCATTGCTGGTGCGCGGCTTCAACGCGTTCTGCCGCGGCGGCCCGCATCGGCGTGCAGCGCAAACCGCTGCCGCCGGCGGTTCGCGACGGGCTATCTCGCTCCGTACGATTCGTGGCGCAATCGCATCGCCGTGCTGCGGTTCGTGCAGGACATCCCGCTGCGCCGGGCGATCCCGGCTTCGACCTCGTCAACGAAGTCGAGCGAGGGCCTGCACCGCTTCGCTGATCGTGCCGATGCTGATTTGCTGGGGCGAACACGATTTCGTGTTCGATCGCCACTTTCTCGATGAGTGGCAGCGGCGCTTTCCGGCGCGGAAGTTCATCGGTTCGCCGACGGCGGGCATTACGTTCTCGAAGACGCGGGCGAGAGATCTGCCGCTGATGTGCGACATTTCCTGCGGCGTCATCCGCTGCCGATGAGTGACGATGTGACTCCTCAATGTCGGCGCGCACATCCTGCCCGCGTTGGCCGCCAGCCGGCCAAACGCTGGCCATCGTTCACCCGGTCGGCCGCGACCGCTTGAAGCGCGATCCGCTACTCGCATTACACCTTTCGCGAACTCAATCGGGCGAGCGACCATCTCGCCCGCGGCGTTCGAAGCGATCGGCATCCGCCGCGGCATGCGCACCGTGCTGATGGTGCCGCCGAGCCTGGAGTTTTTCGCCCTGACCTTCGCGCTGTTCAAGGTCGGCGCGGTCACCGGTGCTGATCGATCCGGGCATGGGCATCGAAAATCTCGGCGTCTGTCTCGCCGAGGCCGCGCCCGAGGCGTTCGTCGGCATCCCGAAAGCGCATCTCGCGCGGCGTGTTGTTCGGCTGGGCTCGCGCGCACGATTCGCACCAGCGTCACCGTCGGCCGACGGTTCGGCTGGGGCGGCACGCACGCTCGATTCGGCGTCCGCCGGAACTCGGTGGCAGTGACGACTGGAAGCCATTCCCCGTCGCCGACGCGACGGCCGACGAGATGGCCGCGATCCTGTTCACCAGCGGCAGCACCGGCGTCGCCAAGGGCGCCGTTTACACGCACGGCATCTTCGCCGCCCAGGTCGAGACGCTTCGCCGGCTCTACGGCATCGAGCCGGGCGAATCGATCTGCCGACGTTTCCGCTGTTCGGCCTGTTCGGCCCGGCCCTCGGCATGACCGCGATCATTCCCGAGATGGACCCGACCCGGCCCGGCCCGCGTCGATCCGCGAAGATCCTCGACGCCATCAGCATCTTCGGCGTCACCAACCTGTTCGGCTCGCCGGCCCTGCTCAACCGCGTCGGCCGTACGGCGCGCAGAACCGGGTCAGCCTGCCGTCGTTGCGGCGCGTCATCTCCGCCGGCGCCCCGGTGTCCGCCGCAGGTCATCGAGCGCTTCGCGACGCTGCTTGCCGACGGGCGTGCAGGTCTTCACGCCCTACGGCGCGACCGAATCGCTGCCGGTCGCGTCATCGGCAGCGACGAGATCCTGGCCGAGACTCGGCACACGACCGACAGGGCGGCGGCGTCTGCGTCGGCCGCCCGGTCGCGGGCATCGACGGTCAAGATCATCCGCATCAGCGACGAACCGATCCCGACCTGGACGAACGACCTCGAACTGCCGGCCGGCGAGATCGGCGAGATCGCCGTCCAAGGCCCGTGTCGTCACGCGCGGCTATTACAATCGTCCCGAGTCGACCGCGCTGGCCAAGATCGCCGATCCCGCCGGCGGTTTCTATCATCGCATGGGCGATGTTGGCTATCTCGACGAACGCGGCCGGCTCTGGTTTTGCGGCCGCAAATCGCAGCGCGTCGTCACGCCGGCGGGACGCTCTTCACGATCCCCTGCGAGGGCGTTTTCAACGCGCATCCGGCGGTGTTTCGCACGGCCCTGGTCGGCGTCAAGCGCAACGGCGTCACCGAGCCGGTCATTTGCGTCGGAGCGAGAACGGAGCGACTCGACGCCGGAGGAGAAACTGCGGCCGCGAATTGCTCGCACTCGGTGCAAAGTCATCCGCACACCGCGAATATTCCAGACGATCCTGTTTCATCCGAGTTTCCCGGTGGATATCCGGCACAACGCCAAGATTTTCCGCGAAAAACTGGCCGTCTGGGCCGCGCAAGCGGTTGCGCATGAACGCGCTGGTCACCGGCGGCGGCGGGTTTCTCGGCGGCGCCATCGTTCGCCTTTGCGTGGATCGCGGCGACCGCGTCCACAGCCTGTCGCGCGCAGTCTATCCCGAGCTGGACGCTCTCGGCGTCGAACAGTTTCAAGGCGATCTGAATGACGCCATGGCGACCGAGAGCCGTCGCCGGCTGCGACATCGTCTTTCATGTCGCGGCCAAAGCCGGCGTCTGGGGGCCGCTACGAGGATACTACCAGTGCCAATGTCGTCGGCACGGCAAACGTCATTGTCCGCCTGCCGTCATCACGGGATTCGACGCCTGGTTTACACCAGTTCGCCGAGCGTCGTCTTCAATGGCCGCGACATGGAAGCGTCGACGAATCGGCGCCGTATCCCTCGCACTACCAGGCTCCCTACCCGGCGACCAAGGCTACCGCCGAGAAAATGGTACTCGCAGCGAACGGCCCGGCGCTGGCGACGGTGGCGCTGCGGCCGCATCTCATTTGGGGCCCGGGCGACAACCATCTGATCCCGCGCCTGATCGACCGCGCCCGCGCCGGCAAGCTGCGCCGCATCGGCGACGGCAACGAAGCTCATCGACACGATCTTTATCGACAATGCCGCCGACGCTCACCTCCTCGCGGCCGACCGCCTGCAACCCGGTTCGCCGATCGCGGGCAAGGCGTACTTCATTTCCAATGCCGAGCCGGTCGTCCTCTGGGATCTCATCAATCGCATCCTGGCCGAGGCGGAAATTCCGCCGGTCACCAAGAGCATTCCCGCCAAAACTGCGTACGCCATCGGCGCGATGTTTGAATTTATTTACAAACTGCTCGGCATCAAAACCGAGCCGCGGATGACCCGCTTCCTGGCAAAGCAGCTTTCCACATCACACTGGTTCGACCTCACCGCCGCCCGGCGCAACCTCGGCTACGAACCCGCCATCAGCATCGACGACGGCCTGAAACGCCTCGGCGAATGGCTCAACAAGCGAACGCGCCAGAATTGATCGCCGCCATGGAATCTGCACTGCACCAGTCTCACAGGCGTAAGCAACTTCACTGGCGCCGGCTTGAGTAAGTCCGCGAGCGGCTTCAAATCCTTGAGCGAATGGTCCAGCCAAACATCCGCTGCCTTGCCGGTCAGAATCACCCGCATTCGATCGTGAACCTCGGCGGCCTTCGCGTTTGCGTCTGTGGTCAGCAAGCAAAAGGTTTCGAGCGGCCCAGACTTGTATGCCGACCTGAATGACGGCGGTTCGCTGAAAAGATTTCGCGGTGGCTACTGAACAGAACATGGGAGCCTGGCTTGAGCAGAATGGCAAATTCCGGCAAAGGCTCTTTCGCATTGCACCCCGCGCATGGCGGTACGTCCGGGGCTTTGGAGCTTCCGCCAAGCCCATCGGCTCACCGCAAGGCGCAAAACTGATTCTGATTCGCACTGGCCGCAAGCACATGGGTGGTCCCAACGAATTGGCCGATGTAGCATTACCATCGCTGGCGAAATCTTACACCCGACGCCAAACGACAGGGTAAGCTTCAATGTCCCCGGAGCCTTCTCGGCCCTACCTTGCTTAAGCGTTGTTGAGCGGAGGTGCGCGTTGCGATCTGAATCGGCCCACGCGATTGGTTTCGCTGTGCTCCTATCCGCGTCGATTGGATTGCTCCACGGGGCCGAGCCTCCCGTTCCTTCGCAAGTCGGCAGTCGATCGACGATCAGGCAGGAGCAACGGCATTTTTGGGCGTTTCAGCCGGTGAAACCCGTTTTCATTCCGGCCGTTCGCGATATGGCTTGGCCTCGGTCCGCTCTCGATCACTTCATTCTGAGGACTCTCGAAACCAAAGGACTCCGCCCCGCTGCGCCGGCGGACAAACGCACGCTGTTGCGCCGAGCGACGTTTGACCTGATCGGTCTGCCTCCGACGCCAGCGGAAATCGATGCGTTTCTGGCCGATGATTCGCCGCAGGCGTTTGCCCGGGTCGTTGATCGCCTGCTGGCATCGCCGCACTACGGCGAGCGCTGGGGCCGGCACTGGCTCGATGTGGTTCGCTACGCCGATGCCCGCGATTTGATTCAATTGCCGCCCGCAAGCGATTTCCGCGAGGCGTGGCGCTACCGCGACTGGGTTGTCGATTCGTTCAATCGCGATTTACCGTACTCAGACTTTATTCGTTACCAGATTGCGGGCGATCTGTTGCCACCGCCCAAGCCCGGCGGAATTAACAAGAAGGGACTGATTGCAACCGGAATGCTTGCGATCGCCGATTTCGTGCCAGGCGATGTGGATAAAGAATTGATGATCGCCGACTACGTCAACGATGAGATCGACGTAATCGGCCGGGGGTTTTTGGGACTGACACTCGCCTGTGCGCTGCCACGATCACAAATTCGACCCGATTTCCACCGAGGATTATTACTCGCTTGCCGGGATCTTCTTCAGCACTCGACTAATCCCTGGACCTGTGGCCGGAAACACGCCGCTTATTCGCGTATCGCTGCACTCCCCAGCCGAATTGGCCCAAGACGCGGCGGACAAGCGACGCCGAACGGAACTTGAACGACAGATCCGCGATGCGCCGACCGAGAGTATCTTGCACACTTGAAGCGCACGTGTCCGAACAATCGGCCCGCTATGTCGTGGCGGCTTCCGAATATCGGAAACAGGCGTCCAGCGCATGTGAGTTTCGTTGGCCAAATTGGCCAATGAAAATCGGCTTCAAGTGAGCTTGCTCGCTGCTTGGGTGCGATTTCTCGATCGCGTGGAAATGGCGACACCGGGCACTCGCCCCGAGTATTTGCACGATGCAGCGGCTGGAAAACTGACGGGCACAGCACTTGATTGCGCGGCGAAAAAGATGCAGAAAGCATTCGCTGACTTGTCGGCGAAGCGAGGCGCCGAGCCACCGGAGAAGCGAGCCTTGGCCGCTTCGTTGCTGCTGAGTTTTCAAGCAGGCGATCCGCAACTAATCACAGACTCGGCCGGCCAAGTCATGATTTGGCCGAATCGCGCGAGTCCGCTTGCGGATGCCAAAGCACCGAGCCAAGCCAGCGGTCCTTTCAAAGCCAGCGCCGCCATCAATGGCCACACAAAGAGTGTGTTGAGGTTCGATGGCCGCTCCTTGTTGGAAGCGCCGGGCCACATACCGCCAAGCGGCAATTTGTTTGTCGTTTATCGAACTGATGAAAAAGGCAATTCCGGGCAGCGATTGATCGGCTGGGAAGACTCGGATGTGGGAAAGCATGGGTTAGGGCTCATTCCCGCTCCTGATGGCCGGTTGCACGTGGTCCTACGAAACAACGGACAATCGGGCGACATTGTCAATGCAAACAAAACGGGCGGTTTCGAGATTGCTTGCGTCAGTTGGGGTGCAAGGGGCGCCCTGCTGCACCGAAACGGAGTGGCCGCCGGCGTGCAGAAGGGCATTGTCGGGCTCTCGTCAGACCCCGCCATTGCATCGCTACGCATTGGCGGTCCTGGTTCTGGGTCCGCGCCACGATTTCGCGGCGATGTCGCCGAGCTTCGCGTGTACGACCGACAACTGAGCGACGCCGAGCGGCAAGCTGTGGAAACGGAATTGCGCGTTGCCTGGTTCAAGCAATCGGCGCCGGCATCGCCTGCTCCACGCGACCTTGTGGCCGATCTTTACGATGAGTTACTTTCGCCGCGCGGGCCACTTTGGCTATCCGTCGACGAACGGATGAAATGCCTGGCTCCGGAAATTCGAATTCGTCTAACGAAACAAAGCCAAGAACTGGCCGATCTCAAGAAAAAGACACCGTTGACGAACGAAGAAGCTGTCGCGGTGCAGGACGGCGGACCGAAAGGCACTCGACACGAAGGATTCCAGGACGCGCACATTTTCATCCGCGGCGACCACAAACGGCTCGGTCCAAAAGTTCCGCGAGGTTTTCCGCGAGTGCTCACGGGCGGCCGCCGCGAGCAGATCACTATGGGGAGCGGTCGGCTCCAGCTTGCCGATTGGTTGGCGCGGGCGACAACCCGCTGACGGCTCGCGTCATGGTCAATCGGATTTGGCAGCACCATTTCGGCGCGGGACTTGTTCGGACGCCCAACGATTTTGGCCAGCGCGGCGAACGGCCGACCCACCCGGAACTCCTCGACTTCCTGGCGGCACGCTTCGTTGAGTCGGGATGGTCCGTAAAGGCGATGCACCGGCTGATTATGCTCTCGTCGGTATATCAACAAAGCAGTCGTGCCGATGCGGCCACGCTCGCCGCCGACCCGGATAATCATTTGATCGGTCGTATGAACCGCCGGCCACTGGATGCGGAAGCGATTCGCGACAGTTTACTGTCCGTAAGCGGCCAACTGAACTCCGCCGTCGGCGGGCCGGCATTCACTGATTTGGCGATCTCGCGCCGGACGTTGTACCTCATGTCCGCGCGGACCGGGGCCAACACATCCGACTTCGGTCGCCTATTCGATCGTGCTGATCCGTGTTCGATTGTTGACCGGCGTGGACAGTCCATCATCGCCCCGCAAGCACTATTCTTTCTCAACGACGCGACGGTCAATGCCTGGCGCGTAACCTGGCTGCGCGCGTGGCACGCGAAGCGCCGGCGGCGGCTGAAGCACGTGTTCGCCATTTGTATGGTCTTGTACTCGGCCGCTTGCCCACTAAGCCGGAGCTTGACCTTGCACGGCAATTGCTCGCTCCGACTCGCGGTCGTGACGCCTGGGAACGATACTGCCACTTGATCTTGTGCACGAATGAGTTTGTGTACATTGATTGAATCACGGGACCGGATTCGGATCCCGATCGCGTGATGGGCGAAGTCCATCCTTACGAAAATGGAATAGCCGATGATTAATAACATGTTCACAGCAAGCCTCTCGAATCGTCGGCAGTTTTTGTTGCGAACGGGTGCAGGATTTGGCTCCCTTGCTTTGGCGGCGCTTCTCGCTGATGAGGCGAACGCTTCAGAACCCGCTTCGAATCCGCTTGCGCCACGGCTTCCACATTTCGCGGCACGGGCGAAGCGGGTGATCTTTCTCTTCATGCCCGGTGGTCCGTCGCAGGTGGATACATTCGATCCCAAACCGCGTTTGACGCGGGACAATGGCAAGCCTTCGCCCAAACTCTATCTCGGCCAGAAACGCAATCTCTTGGCGTCGCCGTGGAAGTTCGCCCAGCGCGGCCAATCGGGGCTTGAGGTTAGCGAGCTATTTCCGCACATCGGCTCGTGCGCCGATCGCTTGTGCGTCATCCGATCGATGGTGGCCGATGATGTCAACCATCCCGGCGGCTGTCTGCAAATGAATACGGGCGAACGCGTGGCTTCGCGACCGAGCCTGGGCGCTTGGGTGACCTATGGTCTTGGCACCGAGAATCAGAACTTGCCGGGCTTCATCGCCATCGGTCCCGGGCCACTGATCGAAGGCGCCCGGCAATACGGCGCAAGTTTCCTGCCTGCCGCCTATCAAGGAACGTTCGTTTCCGATTTGCAAAATCCAATCCGTAATCTGAAGAACACACAGATTGACTCGGAGCGCCAACGTCGGGAACTGGACGCGTTGCGGCGACTTAATGAGCTTCATCGCGAGGGCCGGACCGAGGACAGCCGGTTGAACGCTCGCATTGATTCCTTCGAATTGGCCTATCGCATGCAGATGCATGCTCCCGATGCCTTCGACTTGACCCGCGAATCCCAGGCGACCAACCGGCTCTATGGCATCGATCATAAAACGACCGAAGTGTTCGGTCGACAATGCTTGCTGGCTCGTCGACTTGTCGAACGCGGTGTCCGTTTCGTTCAGCTTTACCACACCACCGGGGGTTTTCAGCCGTGGGATCAACATAGCGACCTCAAGGGTGGGCATGCCAAGAACGCGCTGGCCACCGACCGCCCGATTACCGGCTTGCTAACGGATCTGGAAGCACGTGGGCTGTTGACCGAAACACTGGTAATCTGGGGAGGTGAATTCGGCCGCACACCGGCAGCCGAAGGCGCCAACGGACGCGACCATCACCCTTACGGTTTTTCGATGTGGCTCGCTGGCGGCGGCGTTCGCGGCGGAATGGCCCATGGCGCCACCGATGAATTTGGCTGGGATGCGGTTGAGGGCAAAGTCCATGTTCATGATCTGCACGCCACGATCCTGCACTTGCTTGGACTCGATCACGAAAAACTCACCTATCGCCATACCGGCCGCGACTATCGACTAACGGATGTTTATGGCAAGGTGGTAAAGCCGATCCTGGCGTGACAACGCGCGACCCTGGAAGATCCCTCTGTTGGTGGAATCAAGTCAACCAAGTCGGCATCGCATGTCGCCTTGTTGAACTGTCTACGGCGAGCGATGAATTCGCTGATGCTGGATTGGGTCGTTTTTGCGGGAGCCTTCTCGGCGAAGATCTTCGCGCAAGATAATGCAACTAGTAGTTCCCTGTCCGATCCCATTGGTACTTGTCTGCATCGACATCCGAAGCTTTCACGACATGCCAATCCGGTTGATACCAGTCAGCACTGATTCGCAGGTTTCCATGTGGCGTTCATGTGTGTTGGTTTTGATCGCGAACCGCCTTGAATCGCTGCCGGGCAATCGGATTGCCACCCACAACCAACACGAATTCATGTTCGCCTGGTGATGGGAATACCACGTTCAGGTTAAGCAACATGTCGCAAATACATGAGCGGATCGTCCATCGTGAGCGAACCGGGCGGTCCATCACGCCAAACAACTTCACCCGCCGAATTGACCAATTGAACCTCGACCTCGTAATCTCCACGGGCGTCAGACAAGCGAGCGCAAAACCCGAGCATCGCGGGGCAGGGAAAATGCTGATGCCGGTAAGCCATTGGAAGGCACAGCAGCTTGCTTTCGCCGGTCTGTGGGTCCGTGCCCGCCCAACCGCAAACAAGGAATCCTTTGCAAACGGGTTCCGGAACATGTTGGTTCATGAAATGACTCCCCCTGTCATTGAACCGGCACCAATTTCAAGAGCGCTTGAGTATCGCAAACGATTCCGTCGCGAATCACGCGGACAATTCTCCGCGTGTTGCGAATGTCGATTGTCGGATCGGCGTCGAGGATCACCAAATCCGCGACCTTGCCCGGCTCGATGCTGCCGAGATGCTTTTCCTGTTTTAATGCCCGCGCATTGTTGATCGTCGCCGCTTGCAGAGCGGCCGTCGGCGTCAGTCCCGATTCGACGAGAAACTCCAGCTCCTGATGCAACGCGAGCCCCGGCGGGCAATACGGCTCGGGTACGTCGGTGCCCGCCAGCAGAGGCACCCCGGCGCGAAAAAGCAAGCCGGTCAATTCTTGATACTTCTGGAATTCCTTGCGGCGGCGATCGCGAGTGGCCGGCGCGCTGCGCTTGTCCGGACCGATACTTGTCCCAGTAGGTCCGCAACCGTTCGGGCATCCGAGCGTTGTCGGCATGTCGATTCACTTCTTCCAGGTCCGACAACAACAGCATGTTCTTGAAAACCGTCAGGGTCGGATCGACCATGATCTTCCGCTTCGCAAGTGTGGTGATCAACGATTTGGCCATTGGATTGCTCAGATCAAGCGTGGCTCGGTGGTTCGCTTGCTTACGGAAATTCGGTGGAATAATGAAGTCAAAGATGGACGAAATGTGTTCGATGCAGTCGATCCCGTCCTCGGCAGCGTCTTGAGCGCTGTAGCCGCCAAGATGCCCGGTGACGACCAATCCCTGTTTGTGGCCTTCCTCGATGATTTTGCGGCCCACGGCCCGACCTGACCCAGCGTAGATCTTCAGGGTGGTGACCTTCCAGGCAACCATGTCAGCCACGATGGCTGGAACGCGTTTCGGATCGCTGATCGGCAATCCGATGTCGCGATGGATTGGCGGATCGGAATCGAGCAGGAAGCTGGCCGTGAACACGCGTGGACAGCGATCGGGATGCGCTGCGGCGAAATGAGCGACCAGAGTTTCAGCGACGATCTCGTCGCCGGTATCGCGGACGCTGGTGACGCCGGCGGCAAGAAACGCCGGCAGTATCTCGTCGGCAGTGACATGGGCGAAATTCAGGCGATGTACCAGATGGACATGGCCATCGATCAGGCCGGGAATGATGAACAACTTTCTGGCGTCGATGACGCGAGCGTTCTTGGGGATTTTGAGCGGAGATTGAGAAGTACCGATGGCTCTGATCGTTTTCGCTTCAATCAGGATCGTGCGATCGGGCAGCATCTTGCCCGTGATTGAATCGAATACCGATCCGTGAATGACGATCGGCTGATCGGCCGCTCGCACCAACATTCCGCAAGCGAGCAGTACGAAGGCAGCGACCGAACGTGACGGCATGAAAAACATCGCAGGGCTAGCAGTTTCGTATTGCAAACTTGCATTCCCATCTTGGTCAGGATTTCAGTTTGTCCGAGCGCCGCAAACTGATTGCAATATTCTCAATGGATGGCAGCCTCCGCCCTCAGAAGCCGCGTGTCTACACAATTCCGAAACTTCCCAACGGTTGCCTTCGCCAATTCTGGTGAGTCAGGATCGGACACGAAATGTGGCAGCTTCCGAATTGAAACGCTTGCCACGGTCGCAATTATATGCATCTCCGGTCCAGGGTCACATTCGGTCGCGTTCGGTCATCGCAGCGCTCAGTCACCGATGAAGAGTGATGACAGCATGGCAGCGAGCTGCGCCCCGTGGCTTGCGCCCGCCCGGACCCGAATTCGCCACCTTGTGGCGAAGTTGCAGTTTTGCGAGGCGCTCTCTTGCCCAGGAAGGCGCTTACAAACTCATCGAATCGATGCGTCGGTCGATGCGATCGAAGTGCGCAAGAAGAATCGGGTTCGGCAGTAATATTGGTCTGCGAGATGGGCATCACATGTAGTCGGCGGCACCTTTTCGCCGATCATCCATCGACCAAAAAATAACGAAGATTCGGTCGAGGCCAACGTCGGGCCTAACTGAACAACTCGTGGATCGGCTCGCCCGTGGTGATCGCACGCGCGCCCACTTTGGTATCGACCGGCACACCTAGCGCATGGTAGAGCGTAGCGCCGAGGACCTGCGGTGGGACCGGACGGTCCTTCACGTAAGCGCCGATCTTGTCGGACGCGCCATAGACGCTTCCGCCGATGCCGGCGCCTGCCAGCACTGCGGAGAAGCAGGCCGGCCAGTGGCTCCGGCCGGATATGCCCTTATTGGTTTCGATCTTGGGGGTCCGCCCGAACTCGCCGACCACGACCACCAGCGTGCTCTTCAGCAGACCGCGCTCGTGCAGATCTTCCAGCAGGGCGGACAGCGCTTCATCCAGTCGCGGCAGCGCCCAGCCCAGCCCGTAGGATCCGGTGCCGAAGATATTCCCCTGGCCCATCCCACCACCGTGCATGTCCCAGGTAAAACTCGCGGCCCCGCCCTGGGAACCCTCGCCCGGAGCAAAACCGCACCAGCCATTGACGCTCACGAAGCCCACCACGGACTCCATCAGCGAACCGCGAGTTCTCCCACGCCCACGAATTCGCCGGTATCGACCGCCAGCAGCACTTTGATCTCGCCCTTGTTCGAATTGCCGAGTGTGTCCGGTTACACTCAAGACCGTATACAATGCTTCAAAACAAGCGCCCTTTTCTTCGAAGCCTGCTCAAACTCAAACCAAGACGCCAAAAATGACCGAGCCGAATGCCTTCTCCCCACGAGACTTCCTTAAGGGACGGCGGCCGGAGAGGTTTTCCGACTCAGTGGCGGTGAGCGATCCGCAACTCGACAGAACGCTCCTTGAGTATCAGCTTGACACCCTCACCAGCAGAAGCCAAGAAACCGCGTTTCAGACTTTCGGGAGGCACTTGGCTGAGAAGGAAATCTGCCCAAATCTGCTGCCTCAGACGGGTCCAACTGGCGGCGGCGACAGCAAGGTCGACTCTGAAACGTATCCGGTCGCGGATGATCTCTCTCTCGGATGGTATACGGGAATAGGGAGAGAGTCCGCCTCTGAGCGCTGGGCATTCGCTATCAGCGCAAAGGCCGACTGGCGCACCAAAGTCCGCGCCGACGTCAAGAAAATCGCCGAAACCAAGCGCGGCTATTCCAAGGCCTTTTTCGTTTCAAACCAGTTTGTACGCGACCGCGATCGCGCTGATATCGAAGACGAACTCAGCAAACTGCATGGGATGGACGTTCGAATCCACGATCGAACCTGGATTTTGGACAAAGTCTTCGGTGGCCACCATGAGACAATCGCTATCGAAGACCTTCAGATGCAGCCGTCGCTCCGAACACAGATCAGAACGGGTCCTCGTGATTTGGAGCGTCGGCAGACACTCGACGAACTTGAAGCCCGGATTCAGGCAACGACGCAAAGCGGACAATTCGGGTTTCAGTTCGTCGACGATTGTATTCAGGCCGCGGATCTCTCGCGTTGCTTGGAGCAACCGAGATCAGAGACCGACGGTCGTTTCATTCGTGCTGACCGTGCAGCATCGCAGTTTGGCACAGCTCATCAACAGCTTCGATGCGCCTACGAATACGCCTGGACCGCGATCTTCTGGCACGAAGACCTTCTGCTCGCCGCGCAATTGTATGGCAGCGTCGAGAGCAAGGCGAAGGGGACGCACAATGCGTATGAACTGGAACTTCTGTCGAATCTGTGGAAGGTCCTGTTCGCACTGGTTCGGATCGGGAAGCTCGACGCGGCGACGGCGAGCCTGGACGCAAGAACGTCACTATTAATCGGGGAACTAGACAGGCTGAGCGCGGAGCAAGAGCGACCGAGTAACGCTCTGCAGGCACGCTCAATCCGTGCCGTAATGCAGTTGTTACAACCGGAGCCCAACCAGATTGACGATCGCCTCGAAGAACTTCGTGCAGTGATCCTTCAAAGCCGGGGGCTGGTGGGGTTCCCGCTTGAAAGCCTGGTCGAAGCACTTACCGAGGTCGGCGGCTCACTTGGAACCTATGCCGGGTATGACGCGCTGCATGACACAATCATCGAAGTCGTGACGGAGCGAGAAGGCGACATAGCCGCTGCGCGACTCTTGCTTCAGCGCGGGCGCAACAACTTGACGCGGATCGTCCAGTCGAGGCCGTACGTCTCTTGGGCAAGGCACTGAGCAAACTATACAAGCATGAAACCAGGCACGAACTCGTGCAAGCGCGTAGTGCTTTGCGGGGCAGCGTACGAACACCTTGGTCTGTTGTGGGCCGCTCGCGGAACGTCCCTCGCCGCAGCGTCTGTCGCGGCCAACGATTACTGGACGTACTCGGACGTGACCATCCTGCAGGCGTCATGCTACAATCGTATGAAGTGGCTAGAACTTCAGCTCGGGCGCCTGCCGCACCTGTTAGAGTGGCATCAGGTTGACTACGCGGTCCGGGGCGTTCTTTTCCGAGCCGGAAACGATCGCAAGCAATTGCGAGCCGGCGAAGTCGACTTTAACGCAATCCTCGGCATTTTGCTTCTGAGAACCGACGTCTGGCAACTGAAATGGTTGTCCTCACTTCCCGACGTGCTCGATGAACTGGAGCTTTTCATACCAGCCGACGCACTCCGATATGCTCTTGGCCACGAAGACGCAATGCCGCCTGAAATCACGATGGACGGCACCGATAGCAACGCTCTAAAGGAGTTCTTCCTTCGTTTGAGAAACCAACCTGTTGCGGATGAACTTCCTTCTGCCGCCATGCTCTGCGATGAGCAGACTTTGTCGTTGAGTTCCAATATTCTCGGCTGTCGGATCACAGCGGAATGCGACAATGAGCCTGCTTGCGTCGCATTGACCGAGTCAATACTCGCGGCACTGGAAGCTTTGCTGGCATCCGGCCTTGTCGATAAGATCATCGCACGCGAACCTCATTTAACCATCCGCGTCCGAAAAAGGGCGTAAGTGAAGGCCTGTTCTCCTTCGAGGTTCAAGACAGGGCAGGGCGACCGCACGTCGAAGTCCGCTGTAGTAACTTCGATCCTCATCGAATGAACCCTGACATACAGGAACAGGTTCGATCAAGCTTGACCGACCTCATCGCAGTTTTGGTCGGACGGGTGTTTCACTTTTCGGATTTGGAGCAGGGTCTGGAAAGAGTTTTTGGGGATGACCGCGGACTGGAACGTGCCATCGCCTTCACCAGTAGTTTCGTCGCGCTAGGGAATGTCTTAGGTCATAACCCGCGAACCGATATTTCGCTGTGGCGTGACCCGGATGCTCAGGACTATCCACTGGGACGGGACAAACGATGGGACGCAGACGTTGCGGCGAATCGAGCAAAGCCGAGCGAGCCAGTCCCCGCAAAGTCTGGTGAACCCAGCGGTCCGGAGAAAATGAGGTTGGGACAGCTTAAACACTCTGAAGTGGAAACGCTGTCGCCGATTCGCTTGCAATTGTGGGACGAAGCCGTCTGGTCCGGAAATGCATTCTTGTTCGAACCGGGCGAAATCCCAATATTCGCGCCTGTATTCACGGATGCGTCGAAGGCGGCACAGATATTCGCCGGCTGGTCGTCGGAGTTCGGCGCGGTGGACTCCGCGGATCGGCTTCGGGTCAGTGTGATTCGTGGTATCCGGCGCGACAAGCCCAGCTGGTATCGCGTTGTCTTCAGTTCGAACCCCGAGCGTGGGAAGCCCGATGCGGATGCAAAACTGACGGTCCTCGTGGCGCGTGCACACACCATGGAGCCCACTTCAGACATTAACCTCAGACGCTTTCTTGATTGCTACACTAAGGCAGGGCGCTATTTGCTTACATACGCGACTCGCGATCCTGCATCCGACGGAGTGATTCTCGGCGATGCTGTTATCGGTAAGCTGCATCTGCACGTTCGCGAAGCTTGGGAAATAGGGCCGAACGACGTGGACTTGATGGGAATTGGCCCGGATGACGACCCGATCATTCCGGAAGATCAACCGAACGCGCCGATACTTGAACTCCTCCGAAAGAAACGGGAATGGCGGCCATCACATTAGTCTGAAGCCGGGCTGCAATCTCCGGCAGGCCAGGACGCGGCCACGGTATCGCGGGATCCTCAATCCATAACCAGGAACAACGAGATTCGGTCGAGGCCAACGTCGGGCCTAACTGAACAACTCGTGGATCGGCTCGCCCGTGGTGATCGCACGCGCGCCCACTTTGGTATCGACCGGCACACCTAGCGCATGGTAGAGCGTAGCGCCGAGGACCTGCGGTGGGACCGGACGATCCTTCACGTAAGCGCCGATCTTGTCGGACGCGCCATAGACGCTTCCGCCGATGCCGGCGCCTGCCAGCACTGCGGAGAAGCAGGCCGGCCAGTGGCTCCGGCCGGATATGCCCTTGTTGGTTTCGATCTTGGGGGTCCGCCCGAACTCGCCGACCACGACCACCAGCGTGCTCTTCAGCAGACCGCGCTCGTGCAGATCTTCCAGCAGGGCGGACAGCGCTTCATCCAGTCGCGGCAGCGCCCAGCCCAGCCCGTAGGATCCAGTGCCGAAGATATTGCCCTGGCCCATCCCACCACCGTGCATGTCCCAGGTAAAACTCGCGGCCCCGCCCTGGGAACCCTCGCCCGGAGCAAAACCGCACCAGCCATTGACACTCACAAAGCCCACTCCGGACTCCACCAGCCGGCGGGCCATGAGCAAGTATTGCCCCAGAGGATGACGGCCATAACGGTCGCGCACCTTGGCGGGCTCTTGCTGTAGGTCAAAGGGTAGCCGGCCGTCCGGGCCGGTCGCCAGTTCCACGGCGCGTTGCCGAAGCTCGTCCCAGCCGGTTGCCGCCCGGTAGCCTGTTGTGCTGCTCAACGATGGCTCGAGACGGCCAAGCAACTCTTCACGATCGAGCGTCCTCCGGGGCGACGTGCCCACAACCGAATCCAGCTCGGACAGTCGAAAATTCGGCATCGCTGGGTGATTCGCGGAGTTACCGACGAAAAACGGAGCGTAGGGTCGTCCCAGGAAGCCACCCAGCGAGATGAAAGGTGAGCAGAAAACCGTCGTGTTGCCATCGCAGCGATGCAGCCAGACATACGGAGTCAGGACGCGCTTGGAGGGCCGCAGCTTGGCCATCACCGAGCCGTAGCAGGGTGCGTCGTCCGGGGCTTTCGCCGTCCCGGTCAGGCAGTTGTGCATCGCGTCCGGGTGGTTGCGGATCGGCGCGGTGTGCGTCATCGAACGAATGATGCTGAAGTGCTGGCTCAGCCCGGCCAGGCGCGGCATCAACTCGTTGATGTGCACACCAGGAACCGAGGTGGCAATCGGCTTGTATGGACCGCGGATTTCCACCGGCGCCAGTGGTTTCATGTCCCAAATATCGACGTGCGAGGGACCGCCCCCCATCACAATGAAGATGCAGGACTTGTCGGACGCGGGCGCCTGCGTTCCCGGTTCGCGAGCACGCGCGGGTATTGCCGGTTCGTTCGCGCACGCGCACTTGGCAGGCCCAGCCCGAGCATGCTGAGTCCGCCCATGTGAAGCAGTTGCCGGCGTGATAGTTTACCGGACAGCGAAGGCCCTTCGAATCCCAAGGGCATGCTTAACATGAAATTCTCCCAGGCAGGCGGAAAGGAAGCGCAGGCAGGTAGATAGCACGTCCGGTGAAGTATAACAGAGATTTTACCGCCTCGAGCCCCCATTGTCATGCGATATCGCGTTGACCCGTGTCGCGACAACGGACTTGCGGTTGTCGCAAATGCCCTGCCCTGATAAATTCCTATTTGACACGGTGTTTTTCCCCGGTTTTGGGTTAGCGGTTGTCGGATCAGTTGTCGTTATTACATGCAACAAAATCGCGACCATTGGAAAACGCTATAAAACGTGACGACTTGGGGTATAGTGTAACGGTAGCACAACTGACTCTGGATCAGTTTGTCTAGGTTCGAATCCTAGTACCCCAGCTTCACTACTTCTCGCCGTTTGGCGGCGTCCAGTCACCCGATTTCGGATTGGGGACCTTGAGCGGCGATTTGTCGCCGAACTCGGTCATTTCCTTTTCGAGCAGCGTCATCATTTCTGCAACGTTCGCGGCATATCCATTCTTGCCGGCGAGGTTGTTCGTCTCGAGGGGATCGTTTTGCAAATCGAATAGCTGCGTCTTATCGACTTGCGGATAACGGATCAATTTCCAGCGCCTGTTGCGGACGGCTCGTTGGACGTTGCGATAGGCGAGCATGATCTGGCTGCGGCCGGGTTTTTCCGGGGCGTGCAGCACGGCGGAGAAGTCGATTCCCTCGCTGTCCTTGAAGGCGGGCACTCCGCAAAGTTGACCGAGCGTCGGCAACACGTCGAAGAGGTAGCACATCGCCTGCGTGCGCCGGCCCGCGGGGATGCCGGGCCCGGCGACGATCAGCGGCACGCGCATCGAATGCTCATAAACATTTTGCTTTCCGATCAAGCCATGACTGCCGCGAGCGACGCCGGAATCCGCGGTGAAGACGACGATCGTGTTCTTCGCGTATTGCGACGAATCGAGCGCATCGAGAATTCGCCCGATTTGCGCGTCGAGAAACGAAATATATCGGTAGTAGTCAGCGAGCATCTTCCGGACTTGCGTGGGCGTCCGCGGCCACGGCAGCAATCGCTCATCGCGGACGACCATTTCGCCGTTGTCCCACGGATGCTGCGGCAAGAAATTCGCTGGCAGCGGAATCTTCGCCGGATCGTAATGAATCGGAAAATCGTCCGGCACGATGTGCGGATCATGCGGGCCGTCGAACGCGACATAGCAAAGGAACGGACCGCCCCGATGGCTCGTGAGGAACTGAACCGCCTCGTCGGCGAAGACCGCGCACGCGTGCTTTGGAGCGATGGCCGGTCTGTCCAGTTTGTCGCCGGCGAGGTTACTGAGTTTCGCGTGCAGGGGGTTGGTCATGCCGCCGGCGAATACCGACCGGGCGATTTGAAAACAGGCAGGAAGCGACGCCGGCCCGTTGTGCCATTTGCCGCTCATGAACGTCGTATAGCCGGCATGGCCGAAGGCCGCGGGCCAGGTGTCGTGGCGTTTCAGTTTCTCATCGACTCGAAAGAGCGACTTTCCGGAAAGCAACATGGCCCGGGACGGCACGCAGGTGGCGCCTTGCAGCCCGCCCTGCATGTAGGCCCGGTCGAACGCGACGCCGCGCTTCGCCAGCCGATCGAGATTCGGGGTTCGGATCACCGGATTTCCCAACGCGGCGATCGTGTCGGCTCGCTGATCGTCGGTGAACAAAATCAACACGTTCGGCCTTGCCGGTTTGTCGTCCGCATGAGCCGAGATTGAAGCCAACATCAGAGCGACGGCAACAACAATAACGAACCGGGAAGCATGCATGGTTTGGTTCTCCTGCAACACGCGGCCGACGGGAGTCGCCGCTAGGCCGATCCTAGTGATTGCCGGCGATGGCCGCCATGAAAACCCTCGACTTTTCACCGCGCTCGCGGTGGGTTCGCCGGCAATCATTCAATACATAATCAGATGATGGAATACGCCCGCCTATCCACTTGGCGCGTAAATTGCGTCCGCGTTGGTTGTTGCTCTTGGGGGGTCGGCCATGAATCCAGCCGCGCTTGAAGTTGTTGTGGTGGGGGCGGGAGCGGCGGGGCTGGCGGCGGCGCACCATCTGGCTATGGCAGGTGTCGCGGTCGTCGTGCTCGAAGCGCGCGACCGCATTGGCGGACGCGTCCATACCCTGCGCGAGCCCGACTGGCCGCTGCCCATCGAGACCGGCGCCGAGTTTGTCCATGGTCATCCGCCGGAAACTCAAGTGCCGATCGACGCACTGCGGCTGGCGACCGATGAAGTCCCCGAGCGTCACGCCCAACCGCAAGGCGATCGCATTGTCCCGGCCAATTTTGAGTCCGGCTGGAGCAACGTGTCCGATCGCCTCGCGCAACTGCGCGACGACCTGCCGGTCATTGAATTCCTTCGTCGCGATTGCCCCCATGTTTCGGAGGAGGAGCGGGCCCAGGTTCTCGCCTACGTCGAGGGATTCGACGCGGCGGATGCGAGGGTGGTCAGTTCGATCTGGCTGCGGGAATCAGACGCGGCGATCGGTCAGGATCAGGGCGCCCGACGCATTCGCGACGGCTACGACCGCCTGTTCGATTACTTCGCCCAAACCGGCGACACTCCAATCGACTTGCGATTGAATCGTCGCGTCGCCGCGATTCGCTGGCAGCACGGCTCGGTGGAAATCGAAGCGATCGGGCCCGGCGAAACCGAGGAAAGGCTTACCGCGCGGGCGGCGATTGTTACGCTCCCGCTCGGCGTCCTTCAGGCGCCGCGCGGGGCCGCGGGCGCGGTGCAGTTCATTCCCGACATTCCAGAAAAGCGCGACGTGTGGCAACGCATGCCCATGGGCCCCGTCGTCAAACTCGTGCTCCTCTTCCGCGAACGGTTTTGGATCGACCGCGATCCGGACCTCGCGTTCCTCCACAACCCCGCGAGCCAAGTCGTCACCTGGTGGACCGCGTTGCCGTCCGAGGCGCCCCTGCTCACCGGGTGGTGCGGCGGTCCGCAAGTCGATCGGCTGCCGCACGCGTCTCCGCCGGCGATCCTCGAAGCCGGGCTGGCAAGCCTGGAGGAAAATTTTCGCATCAGCCGCGAGGAACTCTCGAAACTGCTCGAACGCTGGATGATCTTCGATTGGCAGGCGGATCCGTTCAGTCGCGGGGCCTATGCCTATGTACCGGCGGGCGGACTCGGTCTGCCGGAAAAACTCGCCAAGCCGGTCGCTGACACGCTGTTCTTTGCCGGCGAGGCAACCCATCCACGGCTCACCGGCACCGTCGCCGGCGCCATCGCCAGCGGCGTTCGCGCCGCCGAGGAAGTTCTCGCCGCCCGGCCATTGACATGAATTCCTGGAATTCCGAATATTCTGATTGAGAATTGATCAGATCATTCTGCCGAGACAACTACCATGCGCTTGCGCGTTTTTTCACTGCCGGCGACAATTGCCGTCGTTCTTTCAAGTCAAATCCTCGCGGCCGATCCGAAAGTCGACGCCGCGGCCGCCGCCAAGCGCATGCGGGCCGACGTGAAGTACCTTTCCGGCGATCGTCTCGAGGGCCGCGGCCCCGGCACGCGCGGCGAGGAACTGGCCACCGAATATATCGCCGGCGAATTCAAAAAAGCCGGCCTCACGCCCATGGGCCGTCGCGGTTCGTACTTTCAACCGGTGCCTCTCATCCGCGTCACGACCGATTCGAAGGCGACCCTCAGCGCCTCGGCGGGCGACCGCGCGCATCAATTTCCGCTGCGTCGATGAATTCGCCGGCACCTCACTGAGCCAGCAGCCGCTGGAGGAGTTCGACGCTGAGGCGATCTTCATGGGCCACGGCATCACCGCCCCGGAATTCAACTGGGACGATTACAAGAATGTCGATGTCAAAGGCAAGGCGGTCGTCCTCTTCACCAATGAACCGCCATCGGACGATCCCAAATACTTCGGCGGCCGGGCGCTCACCTACTATGGCCGCTGGACCTTCAAGTTCGAGGAGGCGGCGCGGCGCGGCGCGAAGGCCTGCCTGATCATCCACACCACCGAAACCGCCGGTTACCCCTTCTCGGTGGTGCAGCCGCTCGACGCGGCCCAACTCAAGCTCGCGCCCGGCGAACCGGCGCTGGCGTTCGCCGGCTGGCTCTCGCGGGAAGCCGGCGAAAAACTGCTCGGCATGAATGGCCTCACCGTTGAAAAAGCTTTGGAGGCCGCCAACACGCGCGGATTCAAACCGGTCCCACTCGGCGTGAGAATCAAGGGCCGCATTCCAACGAAGCTTGAAAACATCGTCACCAAGAATGTCATCGGCATGATCGAGGGCAGCGACCCGAAGCTGAAATCGGAGGCGGTGATCTTCACGGCCCATTGGGACCATCTCGGCGTTGGCCGGGCGGTGCTCGGCGACAATATTTACAACGGCGCCGCCGACAACGGCACCGGCTGCGCAATCCTGATGGAACTGGCCCGTGCCTGGTCGGCCCAATCGCCGCGGCCGAAGCGCTCGGCGTTATTCATCGCGACCACCGCCGAGGAAAAGGGGCTGCTCGGCGCGATGTACTACGCCGACCACCCGGTCGTTCCCCTCGGCAAGACCGCGATCGATCTGAATTTCGATATGATCCTGCCGCTCGGCGTGCCGGCGTCGGTGGTCGTGAATGGCGCCGACCGGACGACGGCCTATCCGACCGTCAAGAAGATGGCCCAAAAGCATAATCTCGAAATCGAGCCCGATCCGCGCGCCAGTGAGGGAACGTTCTATCGCTCTGATCATTTCGCCCTGGCCCGCGCCGGCGTCCCGGCCTTTTCGGTGACCGCGGGCGAGCGGATCCAGGGCAAGCCGGCCGATTTCGGCCACAATGCGATCCGCGAATTTATCGCCAGGACCTATCACACGCCGCAGGACCAATTTCGCGACGATTGGGACTTTTCCGGCTTTGTGACGCTGGTGCGATTCGCAAGCGACATCGTGCGCGAGGTTGCGAACGCCGAGCGCCTGCCGATCTGGTCGCCGGGAGATGAGTTCCGCCCGGCACGCGAAAAAAGCGGCGTGAAATAGCACGAATTCTTATGAAACTTCGAAACCCCTGGCGCGCCGAAGCCCTTCAAAAAGTGACATCAAGAAACCAGGGATGCAGGAATCAAACCCGCTTTAATTCCCTGCATTCCTGGCTTCCTCATATTTCTGGTTTTCTTGGTCTGGCGCGAACATTCTGAACAGCCGTTGTTCGTGCCCGTCGAATCGTTGTTGCGCCAGGTGTTGGTTCGTGCAACCAATCGGGGGAAGGCCATCCCATTCAAAACGAAACATAAGGAAACCAGGAATGCAGGAATCAAACCCGCTTTAATTTCCTGCATTCCTGGTTTCCTCATATTTCTGGTTTTCTTCGTCTGGCGAACATTCTAAACAGCCGTCGTTCGTGCCCGTCGTCGTAGCACCATCTTTTGGTTCTTGCAAGCTCTCGCGGGAATGCCACACGCTCCAAAAAGTGACATCAGGAAACGAGGAATGCAGGAATCAAACCCGCTTTAATTTCCTGCATTCCTGGTTTCCTCATATTTCTGGTTTTCTTCGTCTGGCGCAAGATTCTGAACAGAAGTGATTTCGTGTGGTTCTTGTGTTTTCGTGGTGAATCATCCGTCGCTGCGAATCAATTCATTCCCGCGCTGGGGACTCTTCAATTGCTCATATCCTCTGGTTGCGGCATATCATTTGCAACTCTTAAAACCAGAGGCGATAAAGGGTGCGCGCAACGAGGGGAGACGACTAAATGAACGGCCAGTGACGCGCAGTCCCTGACAAGGTGAGGGTGGCATTATGTACCACACGATTGAATTCTCGACGAATCTCGTCGCCGACTTGGAAATCTCCCCAAAACAATGGTTGGAACGCATCCTGATTCGGCGCGGCGCCGAGTGAAAGTGCAACTCAGACCCTATGTCGTCGAGACCGGCATCGGCCCGGTCGAAGTCGCCGACCTCTACTTCGCCGACGGCTCGGCCACGCGATTCGTGCCGTTCCGGTCGTTCAAGTTTGTGGAATAGACCAAACGGGGGCAGCCGCGCAGGATTTGGCAGTTTCGACGCGTCGCCTTTTTAAAGATTCTGTAATGGTTCGGCAGAGGCGGTTGGTTCCTGCGGGCGAACCGAGTGCCCCGTCTTTAAACCCGCGACAAACAGGACCAAAGCGATGGCCCCGAGGGCGAAAATGGTATCGCCCGGAACACGCAGCCACCGCAGTGTCTGCATGACTTGCGTGTGCAGGAACTCGGGACTGCGAGCATACCAGTAGCCCTTGTCCACCGATGCCCAAGTCTGCATCAACCCCACCGGCAGCAAGCTGATCCCGACCATCGCCATTAATCCGAGATTCATCGCCCAGAATGAGAACTTGAGCAATCCTTCCTTCCAGACCAGGCTGGGCTAGAGCGCTCGCAAACACATTAACATCAGGCCAATGCCCAGCATTCCGTAGACGCCGAAGAGCGCCGCGTGGGCATGCACCGGCGTCGTGTTCAAACCCTGCATGTAGTACAGCGCGATCGGCGGATTGATCATAAAGCCGAAAAGCCCCGCGCCCACCATGTTCCAGAACGCCACCGACACGAAGAAGTAAATCGGCCATTTGTATTTGCGGACCCAGGGCGTTGACCGCGACATGCGAATGTCTTCCACCGCCGGATACGCGACCAGGATCAACGGCACGACTTCCAGCGCGCTGAAAACCGAACCCCACGCCAGTGCGACCGTGGGCGTGCCCGCGAAGTACAGATGGTGCAACGTGCCGATGATGCCGCCCGCGAGGAAGATCGTCGCCGACATCAGCGACGCCTCCGCGGCAAGGCGTGGGTGAATCAGATTCAACCGGGCGAAGAAGAATGCAATCACCGCGGTGGCGAAAACCTCGAAGAAACCCTCGACCCAGAGATGCACCACCCACCAACGCCAGTATTCCACGATCGAAAGATTGGTGTGGCGGCCCCAGACAAGTCCCGCGGCGTAAAACAAACCGATCGCCGCGGCCGCGATCACAAAGATCAAGAGCAAGTGTCGCTGATCGCCCGGCTGCAAAACGCTCCAATCACCACGCGAACAACCAGGAACAACCACAACAGCAGACCGATAAAGAGCAGAATCTGCCAGATTCGACCCAAATCGACGTATTCGTAGCCCTGGTGGCCAAAATAGAACGAGCCGCCGGCGGGGAGTTGGTTTTCAATGCTTAACCATTGACCTGCCATCGAACCGACCACGATCACGAGCAAGGCCACAAACAACACGTCCACGCCCAGCTTCTGCCACTTCGGTTCCGAGCCGCTGACCAGCGGTCCGATGAACAGCCCGGCCCCAAGCCACGCCGTGGCGATCCAGAGCACGCCCAGTTGCAGGTGCCAGGTTCGCGCGACGCTGTACGGCAGCACTCGGGAAAGTGGAATGCCATAAAACGCGTCGCCCTCGACGCCATAATGGGCCGTCACGACGCCAAGTAGGATTTGCACGAGAATCATTGCCGCGACGACCCAGAAATACTTCACGGTCGCCTGCTGCGAGGGCGTCGCCTGCCAGCCGATGATCGGATCGACGGCGGGGATCGGACTGGTCGGCTGACCGTGGCCGCGTGACGCGTACCACCAGATCATCGCGCCGATGCCGGCCAGCAACACAATCACGCTCACGCCGGTCCAAACCACCGCCTCGCCGGTCGGGCGATTGCCTACCAGCGGCTCATGCGGCCAGTTGCTGGTGTAGGAAATCTGCTCGCCTGGCCGATTGGTCGAGGCGGCCCACGAGGTCCAGAAGAAAAATGCGGCTAGCTGTCGCAACTTTTCCGAATCGCTCTGCGCTCCCCGTGGAATCGCATAATCCGGGTTGCCATTGCTGAACACCTCGGCGTAATGCCGGAGTTGTCTTCGAATGCCGCGACCCGAATCGGATCGACCCTGATTGTGTTTGATGCGGGGTCGTTGGTATTCGTTCGCATCAACGCTTCGAGTCGTTTTTGCAAGGCCCCCTGCTCTTCCGGCTGAAGCTGGTCATAGTTTTTCTGGCGCCTCGTTGCGCCAGTCATTCAAAATGAAAACCGCTTCCCGATGCAGCCAGTCGGCGGTCCAGTCCGGGGCGACATAACTGCCGTGCCCCCAGACTGAGCCGATTCCATTCCGCCCATCGCCTGCCAAACATTTTGCCCCGCGGAAATGTCGCCGCTGGGAATCATGACATGCCCATCGGTGGTCACCACCCGGTCCGGCAGCGGCGGCGCTCTTGATAAATCCGGCTCCCCACCCAGCCGAGAATCGAAAAGGAGAAAACCAGCACCGCCACGAATCCGAGCCAGAGTTTTCGCATGCCAAGTTGCCTCCGTTCGGAACGAGTCGACCACAAACAAGCAGGCGAACAGCCAGCAATTTCTTTGCCGAGGGCATGATGGTTCGCATTTTCAGAATGGATTGTACTTTCGGCTGCAAATATGGCGTGGCGGAGCCGCGTGAGCATCGATGGCAAGGTCATTGCGGACGCGGCGTTTGAATCGTGCTGGAATTGCAGGATTTCAATTTGCAGAATCCACTGCATGTCTGGCGAGCCTGCTGCGTCGGCGACCTGTGGCGCGCCCGCGGCGCTGAGACTCCGCGCTGACGCAACGACGGTCGTCAGAATTCACGACTTCATTCGCAGCCGCACCAGCAAGTCATGCAGCGCCTCGTTTGCACGTGCCGACTCCGGCAAACGGCTCGCGTGATGCTCGTCCTCAAGTCTTGCTCGCAAACGCTGATATTCGCCGCGATGGAATCCGACATCAGCATCACCGAGTCCTTCCTTCTCCTTCCCGGCGAGTTTTCGCTGCACCAACTCATCGATGTACGGCAACTTCTCGACCTCGTTGAGCCGGAGCAGATTCGCCTCAACCTCGCCAGTCCGCATCAAATGAATGCCGGTGAGCAGCACGCGGTACACGTAAAGCAGCGGCTTCACGCGCGGCGGGTTCTCCTTTTCAAAGAGCCGCCACTGCGTCTCCGCGAAGCCGAGGTAGTGATGTGCGTGGTGCTTCGTGATGCAATCTGGAGCGATTGCCTTCAGCTCGGCGTGTTCCGGCGTCGTGTGCACCACCAGCGGCGATAGCAACTGCTCCAACACGTAGCCATTTTTCCTGAGCAAGAGAGCGAAGAACTTCGCGGCGTCATGCGTCACCAGGTCAATCTCGAGCCCGTCGTGAATGCCGGATTCTTCGATCGTCTCCGGGCCGGTCTTCAGTCCGACGACTTCCTTCAACGGCAACATGTGCACGCCGCGAAGGTCGAAATCGGAATCTGGCGACGGAAAGCCATACAAGTGCGCCCCGCTGATCGTCGCAAACAGTAACGGATAGGGGTGCTGCTCGACCTGCTTCTTCAAGAGCGGCATTTCCTTCATGGCAATTCCTCCGCGATGGCCCGCCGACGGGCGCTGATCAGGAACGCATTGGCGCGATCATAGTCGGGCCGTTCCGGCAATTTCGTGCTCTCAAAGGCAGCGTTGAATTCCTGATGCAGGCTGAGCCGCCAATTTTCGACCTCTTCCCACGGCATTTCACCCCGGCGAATCGCCAGCAGTTGATCGCGCTGGCTCTCCGCGCCACCGGCACGACGGCGTCGCGCAGCACGCCGATGCCCGAGAGAAGTAGCCGGATCAGATGCATGACATGCTTCCATTTCACCTGGCCATGGTTGCGAATGTCGGCCTGCATCTTTTTGAACTGCGACATCACATAGCCGTTGTAAGTCTGGTACACCAGCCGCGACAGAAAAATCGACCGGATGCCCAAGAGTTCCTGGGCCAACGGCGTCGCCTTCTCAACCAATGGTGAGTAGAGGCACTCGAGCACATTGGGGTTCGCCTTCAGGGCCAACACCAAGAACTTCTGCAATTCCCAATAGGCCTCCTGCGTCGCCTCGTTTTCGAGTTGCTCGGGAACGCCATAAAGCGACCAGTGCATCTCGGCGGTCGGCAGATAAATTCCGCGGCGATCGATGTCCGATTCCGCCCCCGCCAGGCCATACGCCTGCGAGCCGATAATGCAACGATAGATGACCCGCTGATAAGGATCAGACTGAGCAACTGCATGGTCCGGATCGCCGATCGCGCCTTCTTGAAATTGTGCCAGCATCGTGATCTCATCGCGTTTCAACGCCGCCTCGAAGCCGTCTGGAAAACGAACGCGATACGAATGGGCATGATCGGTCGGCGACTTGACAATCACGCCCACCGTGCCCTTCGGGTGAAAAATGACTACCGCCGGCGCCGGGAATGTCGGCCAACGTCACGATTTGCGTGCCGACGGAGAAAATCAAAGTCGGATTGGAATGAACGCGTTCGGTCATCATCCGAGCCTCTCAACTTGGCGAGCGTCATTGCATCGACGCGACGTGCGAATCCCGCTTGGCGCATAGCCCGATGAGAAACCGCCGAGTGCCGCAGCATCAGTGCGATGCGCGAGCGACAGTTTGCCTCTCCCGATCACGCGCCGCTATGGTAACATTTCCACTTGGATATCCGGAAAACCGGCGAGCCGTTGGTCATTGGTCAGAAACCGGTCTAGTCGATGCTCGACAGCGATTGCAAGGTGTATGGAATCCGGCAGCCCGAACCCGTGAACCCCGCGAATCATCGCGGCGCGATGGTAAATTGCTCCATTTGGGACAAGCATCGTTACACGCGGTCCGGAAAAAAAGCGCTGATAGTCGAGCAACAGGGCCCCATTGCTGGTCCGATACGGAAATACGAAGCATTCAGACCAGGTTAACTCGCTAATGGCAAAATGGTGGTCCGCAGCTTCCAGCGCAGCGACATGATTCCTGGCGCGTTGTTGCAAGGCCGGGTCGCCTTCAATCAAGTAGATGATGATATTGCTGTCGAGGTAATAACGCATCAGCTTTTCCCGGTTGGGCGACCCGGTTGAGGTTGGTTTCGAGCCGCTTGTACTCTCGCCTCATATTCAGTTTCCCCTTCGCGCAGCCCCGCGTCAATTTCCTGTTCGCTTCGACCCTGAAATCCTCTGGCCCTTTGCTCTTTGTGAATCTCATCGATCAGATCCGCAAGTCGCGACAAAGGCGGCGCAGCGCCTTGGGCCGGCTGCAATGTCACATGCACCCGCCCTGGTGGAAGGTTCGGCAACTGATCAAGCTGAACCGTGCCGTTTGGGCCCAAAGTTCCGCCGATTGATATTTGGTTAACGCTCATGACTCGTACCCCTCAATACGATGTATTCTACTTGACAGACTGCGACGTACGTCGCCATTTTTTTCGATTTCAGATCGCGAAACGACGGCAATTCACGTATCGTAGCGGGACGACGTGCGGCACTTCTCAATCGCTCGCCGAACATCTTCAGCATCCGGATTCACATCCCGCAACTGCTCCAACATCGGCAAACAGTTTGGATGGGCAAGTATCGCCGCGGCTTCGATTACGTACTCGTGCACCTCGGCGTGCGATAATTCGTGGACCAGCGGTTCGATCACTCGACCGTCCTTTCGGTGTGCGAGCCCCACGAGAGCTTCGTATCGGGTCGTCGCATCGCTGTCATCGAGCCGCGCGAGCAAGGCACTTCGAATCGCAGGCGTATCTTGATCGGACATCGTGCCCAAACCAAACGTCGCCCAATCGCGAATTTGGTCAGATAAATCAACGCTAAGCCGAATCAGTCCGTCGATACTTCGCGGATCGGCGTTCAAGTGTGTCAGTGCATGAACCACGCCGTCGCGAACATTCTCATCCACATGCTCGACATACGGCAAGATGTAATCGACTCCGCGAAGATCGCCGAAGCAACCGAGTGCGCTGATCGCGCTTCGCAACGTGCCTAAATCGCTCGTTCGTTGAAGCACGGAAACGACCACCGGAAACGACGTGGCGACGAAAGCCGACGTCGGTTCGCCAAATTGAGCCAAGATGTCGCAGCCGATCCGCTGCTCGATCGGACAATCCGACCGACATTGCGAGCAAGCGGCGGCATACGCTTCGGGGTTTCCGCGATCCCGCAACTCAGAAATGCAATCCCAGTGCGGTGAATCGAAAGCATCATCGTCCGGATTCAAAATCGCGAGATTGATCACGTCATGCGCCGGCAGCGATTTGAGGAATTCGCGAGTGAATTTCATAATGCACCTCCAGATCTTGCCGAGCGTCGTTGCCTAAGCGCGACGTGTAAACCCGCACTTGCTGGACGCCCAATCAAAGCCCGGCGAGCGTCGCACCGTAAGCGCGACGTGTGCGCAACGTAAGCGCGACGTGTGCGCGAGCAAGCGACCCGAGCGCTCTCTCGCTCACACACCGGGCTTACGCCGCGACGCTTGCCGGCAACTTCAGGGCCGGCTATCATCATTCGAACACTCGGCATTTGCCTGCGAATCGCAACTCTCAGCCAATTGACGAGTTTCTTCGACGACATCAAATTGGCATTCCTTAACCATCCAATCGGGCACAACATTTCGATTGAAAAGCAACTTCACCATGTCATATCGGCATTCCGCGCACGGCGTAAACCGGTAAACCAACAGCCCGAGTTTCTCGCAATTCGCTTTCGGGTTTTCGCTGAGGATTTCTTTCACATCCATCAACAAACCATGGCGTTCGTCAGCGTCCGTGGGGAAAACCAGATTTGCCAGCAGCAATGACTCGTCACCCAATTGAAAGTTTCGAACGAAGAGTTCCAGGAAACTCGGTTCGGTTATGCGATTCGCGATTTGGCCAACTGCAAAATTTCGAATTTCCGGATGCGAGGACTTCCCGAGTGCCGCGTATGCTCTGGCCCGAACATTCGAATCTGCATGATCGAGCAGCCCCAGAAATCTGCGATCGAAATTCGGCATCGTGCGATTCGAAAAAACTCGCAAGTAGTTGACAATGACATCTGTATTGGTCGACTGAAGCAGTCGATCAAGTACGATTTGCAAGTCCGCGTCGGCAGCGTACCTGCCCCATCCGCGAAACACCCCAGCCTGATTTGGCATCGTTTCCGCGTCGCGAATGATGTCAGTCACCGAATGTGACCGTAATTGTTCTCGGTACTCTTCAGCGGTGGCACTACCTATCGCCTGAGCAGCGGCATGCCAGCGATCGCGAAATCGAGCAAAAACTGGGGACGATTGCGACTCATGATTGAGAAGCTCGGTCACAATCTGTTCGCCAAGTTTTTCGATCGCTGCATTAATCAGGACTGCGTCATCCCAATCCCATTCGCGATGCGCGAGCGATTCCGCACGAAGTCGGGCGGCAAAAAGGAAGCCCGTCTCGCGATCGAGGTCAATCAACTCCTTTTCACCGAGCCATGGCGTTGCCGGATCAGGTTTTCTCTTGATGATTTCTTGCAATCGCACGCGAAATCTTGGATCTCCGCGCCGGGCGTAAAAAACGCAAAATTCGCACAACTGTTGTCCTGCGAGTCCATCTTGAATTCGGCCCGTCGCTTCGTAAATTGGCTCGCGAAACTCATCGACAACCCCCAGGACATTCATCAGCTCCCACAGCCAAGCGCCACGCGGCGATTCAACCGATTGGTCGAAGCGCATGTCGTGCAAGCAGGCGTCAAGCAGGATGCCGTTGTCGGTCAATAGGCCATCTCTAGCCCAAAAGTATGCTCTCCCAAGTCCTTTCTTAAGTGCGTCTCGAACATCTGATGCGTCCGGCCGAGACGGCGGTTCGGCATTCCAGTTTTCCATAATTGCCACTCGACTTTTGTTGATCGCTCGGATGCACAATAAACTACCGCACTAATTGCCCAAATCACGGATACGCGCAGTCTTTATTCAACTTCATCAAACTTCATCCTTCCACTCCTCGATCACGAACCGGTTCGCCTCGTCGATCCGCACGTAGAACAGTTCGTCGAAGCCCTCGTCCCTGCTGGGAATCTGCAGCCGTCCGGCGGCGCCGAGAATCCCCTCGAATGGAATCCGCTCCGATTCGCTGCGCTGCTCGTTGCGGCGTTTGCAGTCCTCGATCTTCGATTGAAAGTAATAACCGGCGACGCGGAATCCGGCCTTTTTCGCCGCGTCCATATAAACGTGGCGTTCCGCCCGGCTCGGGTTCGTGTTGTCCACGACAAACGGCTGCCGCGTCTCGATGCAGGTTTCGAGGAATCGCCGTTCGCGGTGCCGCGTCTTGAGCATGTCGAGATTGATCCGCATGTGCGTGGCGTAGAACCGCTCGCGGTAGAAGGTCGACTTGCCCGCTCCGGGCAGCCCGATGAAGATCACGGCTTCCATTTTCAATCTCGAGTGCTTCCCGTGCGGTTCGTGTCGGCCCGATCCCTGGCAAATCAGATTCTAACGGGCTTGGTTGTCAAACAGCATGTCAGTGCCCTCAAGTGACACGGCGGCGGCGCCACCGGTTCGAGATCGGCATCGAAACTTTACTAAGTAGATCAACATTTCTAAGGCGACAGATTTGGGGGTGGCGCGCCGGTGAGATCTGTCCGCTTAGAGTTTTCCAAGCGGAAAACCGCTAGTTTCTAAGTTCGACTTTGGCCCTCATAGGGCCTGTGTGAGTAGTTCGAGCAGCGTGTGCTTTTCCTTCGTGGTGAGTTTCTGAAAGGCCGCGGCGTGGCGAGGGCTTTCCAGAACCCAGAATCGCCACATGTGCCGACGCACCAGGGTGATCGCGTCGGAGAACGTCTGCGTCTGCTTCACGCTCCCTGTCCAGGGGACGGCCGGCTCTCGGCGTTCTTTTTCCGGCAGTTCCGAGTACCACAGAGCCACCAGCGTGTAGAGCCCCAGCAGGCACGGCTCGGTGCGCAGGATCGTCGGCTCGCAGCGGCCCCGCGTTGTTTCGAGCCCGACGTGTTCGCGCGTTTCTTCGAAAGTCACTTCGATCGCCCAGCGGCCCGTGTAGGCCTCGATAATTTGCTTGGGCGTCAAAGCGACGTCCGTCGTGAAGAAGTACTCGTCGCGATGCGTGCCTGTCAGATCCTCCACGAACACCCAGCGCACGCGAACGAGCCCCTCGCCCCCCTTGTACCAATGGCTCGTGTCGGTCACGACGGCGACGCGGCGGCTGCCTCCGCCGTACCAGGCCACCTTGAGTCGTCGTCGGCTCCGCGTCTTCGCGACGACCTCCTCCGGCGAGGGGCGCTTGCGTCCTTTGACGCGCGGCCGGCCGTTGGTGCCGGGCTGCCGTTTCGCAGGCGCGTCGTGGAGGTTGGCGTCCTTGTAGAACTTGCTGATCAGCGTCAGCCGCGGCTGCCGGGAAGCGAACCGCGTCAGGGCGTGTGTTCCATAGCCCCCATCGCCGGCGAACACGAATTTCCGCTGGGGAAACCAGCGTAAGAGCACGCCCAGGAGCTGCCGCATCAGATCGCACGGCGTCTTGTGGCGGCGGCCCCGCTTCTTGTCCTCTTCGGGAGTCCGGTACAGCGCGCACAGCACCGGCAAGGCCCACGGGCGGCTCAAACCTGGCAACTGCACCTGAATCGCCAGCACCACCCATTTGTGTCCCCACTTCCATGCCGTGTAGGAGTGCGTGGACCGGACGGCATCGCGGTGCCGCCCCTTGCCGTAGACCTTCTTCCCCGGATGCTGCGTGACCGTGTCGTCGCCACTGATGGAGATCGTGCCACGCGGGACGAAGCGGTCGATTACGTGCTGAGCGAGGATCCGCGCCAGCCGCCAGATCGACCAGCGCCGCTTCGAGAGGACGCGGTGATAACTCGACCAATGACCGTCGGCCAACGCGCCAGCAATCCGCAGCAGCCGACAGATCGTGTGCCGCCCGACACACACAATCGCCGCGAACACGAGCACCCGGAAACGCGGCCAGACCGTCGCGCAGAACTCGTCGGACCATTCCTGAAAGACGGAACCCACTCCCGGCGGTACACTGGCCATCGGAGCCTCCTTGCTCGGAGAGATTCAAGGTTTGTACACACCTCGAATTTACCAGCAGGGAGGCTCTTTGTGCTTCAGCAAATCGCATCAGCGAAACCTGCATCGGATGGCCAAAGTCGAACTCAGGTGCTTTCGGAAATGGCGCGATGGATGCGGCGTTGACCGCCACGGAATGGGCGGGCCGGATTCTGGGCAAGTCCGAATTGCCGCGGTTGCCGTTGCTTTGCTGTTGGTATGCGACTGGCAACAACGTGATTTGTGGCGCGGACGCGGCGCGGCGGACGTGCAATATCCGAATTGAATCTCCTGAAGAGCGGCCCGAAGACCGGGAAAACTTCCGGCACCCGGATTTACTGGCGTGGGTTGCTGCTGTGCGCCCGCGACTGCTGCGGGCAGCGCTTACCATCCTGACGGCATACGTCAACGCTGGACGGCCGCAAGCCAAGCTAAAGCCGTGGGGCTCATTCGAAGGATGGAGCGATCTTGTCCGGCAATGTGTTGTTTGGCTCGGAATGCCGGACCCGCATGATACCACTATCGCACTTGCCGACACGGCCGATCAAGACGTGGCAACGCTGCAAACTCTCCTATCGACATGGGAATCGATCTGCCCTGGCGGCATTTCGGTCACCGTGGCGGCGTTTCTCGGCAAGATGGAGGCCGACAAGATCAACCTGAAAGAAGAGCGGGAGAATCTAGAAACTGTCGTTCCCGGTCGCAACGGCGGTCTGCCGGACGCGGCCAAACTCGGCGCGGCACTCCGGCGCTACAAGGGGAGAGTGTACGGCGGACGGCTGTTTGACGGCGTTCGCAACCGCAACGGCGTCACCGAATGGCGGGTTGTCTCTGCTGGACATGCGGGACATGCGGACGCGAGCAAAACGGCAGGGACGGCACCTAATGGCACCCAAACTGACAATCAGACAGCCGGAAGTGCGGGACATGCTGGACTTGAAGGACACGTTTCAACGCATACCTACGCGGGTGCGCACTGCGCGTATTACAACGTCGTACCCTGCCAAGCAATGCGTTGAAACATGTCCTTCATCCCCCGCATGTCCCGCACCCGCTGAGCCAGACACGCAAACGGACGATGCGTGCAACGCCGAATACACGCGTCTTGAACGTGAAGGAATTGAACAGTTTGGAGGCGGATAGCATGCCGACAAGCAAAACCAAAACCGCAACCGTCTGGACCAGACCGCTCGGATTAGTCCGCTGGCGTCGTCGCTATCACGGTCCGGTCGATTCATGCTTCACCCTGGCCCGTCGCATCGCGGACTGCGACAGACTTGTCGCGGTTCACGTTTCGGCCGGAACAGGCAGACCGCCAAAAAAACGGGTTGCCAAGCAACGCGAGCGGCGCGGAATCGCGGAAGTGTTCCGAATTCGGCCGACGCCGGATTGCACGTCACCGATTCAAAAATCGGACCCGGCGCGGAACTTTCCGCCCAGCTATCGGTCGATGGCTCAACCGACGCGGCGGAATCGTCTGGACGTGGCGACGAAACTGAACCGTTGACAGATAGCTTGATTGGCTAATTTCGAGTTCCGACATGCCGAGTCATGCCGATAACGGGCGATGCAGGCGACGGCCAAAACGTCGCTGGGACGATTTCAAACTCGCCCTGGCGACAGGATCGACAGTCCGCGACGCCGCGGCGCTGTGTGGCATCGGCGAGACTCGCGCCTACCAGAAAGCGAACAACCCGGAATTCGCGGCCGAAGTCGAAAGACTCAGAGCGGACATTTTGCGCGTGCCGTGTCGCGGGCGACTTCCATCATGCAACTCGCCGTGGATAAGCTCAGCAAATTGATCGACAGCGAAGATCCAAACGTCGCGTCCCGCGTCGCACTCGGTATTCTCAAAACGGCCGCCGATTTACGGTCAAAGGTTGAGATTGAGCAACGAGTCGCCGCACTCGAAGCGGCTGCCGCGGAGCGAATGACGTGAGATTCAAACGCAGATTGGAACAACTGGAACGTGAACAAGCCGACGCCGAATTGCGTCGGATCGAATCGATGACCGATGACGAGCTGTTTGCTGCGATAGAACAGATTGACGCAATCCGGAGAGATTCGCCGGACCCACGGACGCGGGCTCGACAGGCGCATTACGATCGACTCATGCAGGAATTGCCCCGCCTGGAGGCGATTCAAGCAATCCTCAAACTGCTGCAAATGGAATTTGTCAAATGAGATTCAGGAACCGTTTGGAGCGATTGGAACGCAAGCGATTGGCGAATCAACCCGAGCGGGTTCGCACGATTATTTCGTTTGGCTCAGGCATTCCGCCCGACGAATTCGCGCGGTTGATCCCGACATTTGAGCGAATGATGGCCGGCGCGACGACATTGGTTTTGGGGCCGGCCGAAATAGCCGAGATAGCTAAACGTCGCGGATTCACGGTAGATGATCCGTTCAGCGACTTTTCGGGGTTCGCGGGAAATTGAAATTCGGAAAGCTGCGGAAAGCTCCGCGCCGAGGATGGAAACATGCGATTTCATTCACGACTACGACGGCTCGAAACTGCTCGCGATGATTGCCCTGGCCGCTGGCCAATTCCGTCGGTTTTTCATGTCCGGGCCGGTGATGTGGGCCCAGAAGTTTCTGAGCCGGTTTGCCAATTGTGCAGACGCCTAGCGGGCGAGCATCGGAAACCGCCGTTGGTAAATGCGATTCACATAATCGACCCTCCGGATGCGCTGCCGGTCGGACCGGACGGCTCCGCTCCGCGTTGAAAATGCTGCTCCGCGGCTACCGCCTTCGATGCCTCGACGTGCGACCTGTCGAGGCGAAACCGAATCAACCTTTACAGGAACTGCCGAGATGAACACACCGCGACATCCGACATCGACGCTGCTGCCCAAACCGCCCGGACAAACCGCGGGCGTTCCGCAAGTGCGCCGGCCGATCGGCATGGGACCGAATCCCGCTCGGCTTCCCAATGCTGTACCTAGCCGCTCGCCTGGCGTCTATCCCCCTATCCCCGCGACAACCGGACGATCCCATGCTCTGATCCTGCCTGCCCGCAATCGGCGGCTACCATCATTCGGTGCTCATGGTTGGCTCGGAACAGGAATGCAACGACTACGCATCGCGACACGCCGAAGTCTGGCCGCAATGCCAACACATTGTCCGGGAACTTTAATTCAAACGGAGACCATAACGTGAGCGAGTGGATAAACACCTGCAAGCTGCTGTTCGCCGAACTGGAACCAAAAGGCGCTGCCCCATCGCCTCGACGCCCGACCGGCGACGCCGCGGAACTTGATCGAATCGCGGCCCTGTTTCGAGAGACTGGAATCGGCAACAATCCGGCGCATTTCGTAGCTCGACTTGAAGAACTGGCGCGTGCGGCTTCGAACCGCGGCGGACTCACTCCGTCAAACCCTCGACGCCGCGGCGACGGCACTGCCGAAAGCATCGGCGGATACGATCGCGACTGCGGGCATGAAACCGGCCGATATCGAGATCGTTCAAATCTCGATTGGCGGATGGCTGCGCTGGCACGCTATCACGCCGCTTGACGTGTTCGGACCGGATGCACTGATCTGCCAAGTGAAGCCAGTGCACGGTTGGCCGCGGCATGCCTTCATGAGCCGCGGCGAAAGCGATTGCGTCGTGCTTGGACTTGCGAATGATAGCAAGCGCCGCGGGCTTCTTACGCAGTCCGCGAAGCTCAAACGCTCACTCAACAGTTATCGACCCAACAACGCAATGACCGCCTTGCCCGCGAGGATCAAGAGCGCTGGCGACAGGAAGCGGAGCGCGCACAAATGGCTCGAATCGCCCGAAGGGAAAGAGGCGGCTTTGCGTGAGCGGTTGGCAAAACTGGAAGCCGCGGCGAAGTGAGTCCCGAAATGTCGCAAAATGTCGCAAAAAACCGACGCGCGAGATTCGCTGTCCTGTTGGCCGGCGGCGAGACCATCACCGCGGCCGCAAAAGCCGTGAAGATAAACCGGCGCACCGCGACACGATGGCTGAAACAGCCTGCATTCACAGCGAAGATCGATCGGCTTCGCGCCCGCATGGTCGAACAGGCGACGGCCAAGTTGTCGTCAACGATGGCCTATGCCGCCGATAAACTCAAAATGCTATTAGATGATGCCGATCCCCGTGTGCGGCTTGGCGCGTGCCGATCCGCCTTTGAATTCGGCGCGAAGCTACGGGAATCAACGGAACTCGAAACGCGACTCACAGCTGTCGAGGCAACATTGGAGGCCCGCCCCCATGCGACAAAACTTCAAAAATCGGCTTGAACGTGCGGAGCGTGCCGCGGGCTATGTCGAGGCTGTTGAGCGCCGCGGCATATTCTTGACCGTGCTGCAATTGTGCGGATTGACCGGCATCGAGGAAAGCGCCGCTCCGCATTGTCAGGGAATCTCGATCTTTTGCGAGCCGGATGAAACGATCGCGGCGCTCATGGCCGCACAGCGCGAGTTGGAATTACCCGCGGACACGCCAATCATCGCGGGCGACCTTGTCCTGTCCGCCTTCGAGACAATAGCTGTAGATGCCGCGCGCAAAACTGCGTGAGTCTGGCAATATGCGGATCGATTAATTCTGGCGGATCGACGTTGCCGATCGGCAACTTCGATCCGCCAGTTTCCTTTATTTCTTTGCAACAACCCAGACAACGATTGGCCAAAGCGGATCGTTTCGCATTGCGATCTTGTACAGCGGGTGCCACTTGTCATGTGGCACGCCCAAAAATCTCATCCCGTCCTGCACCACTTTCCACACGTCGAAGTTGCCCCAACCGCCACACTCGATGATCTCCGAAAAGTCCTTATGCAACAAGCGCAACGCTTCCGGCGTGAAACGCCAGAAGTCTTTCGGCACTCCATGAACAGGGTTGATGAAACAGGTCGTGTGAACAGTGATTCCGCCCGGCTTCAAGAGCCGGCGACATTGGTCGATGGCTTGCTGCGGGTCGCCCTCAACATGTTCGAGTACCTGATCGGAGCAGACGAAGTCGAACGACTCGTCGGGAAAGTCGAGCGCGATAATGTTGTGTTCGGGATAGTTCGCAGCCACAACTTCGGTCGCACTGAAGCCCATCAGTTCGGCCAAATTCTGCGAATGGCTGATCGAAAGCACGCGACCGGAATGGCTCGGCAAACGCGGGCCGATTGCTGCCAAGCGGTTGTACATGAAGTAGCGGGTGACGTGCGGGCCGCTGGTCGGCCTTTCATCAGAACGCGCCAGACGAGTTTGCGGATCTTGCGATACGGGTTCATGCTCACTCCAAAGATGCTGTGGGGCGATTCGGGGCTAGAGTCAGCGCTTGTGGAGAGGCTGGGTTATTCCTGATGCAGAGATTTTCGGTCAAGGCCGCGCTGCGTGCAAGCGAAATTTAGGCACAACTCGGGCACCGCGAGTTGGGGCACCGGTGGGAACCGCGGCCTACCGCCTCGTTTTTTGCCCGCTGGCCTGTCAGGCTTCGCTGCTCCCGCGTCTTGTTCCAACAACCGGCCGCCGACATACCGAACGCGGCAAATCGCATATAATCGCGTCCGCGGCCAATTCCGCCGGCGCGGAACTGACGCCAGCATGTCACCGTTGGCGCGGAACTCCGGCAATTCATGTTTCAGTATATTCTTCCGCGCAAGCCTTGCAATCATTCTCGCGTCGTGTAAAATGCTAGAAATCAAGGGAGTTTCGCTACTTTTTCCGAAGTTCCTGAATTGCTTCCCAAGCTGGACGTCGTCGGTTCGAATCCGATCGCCCGCTCTCCGCCGATGACTATTAGCCTTGTTGCTTGGTAATTTTCGGAAGCGCTGTGCGCATAGGTTGACACTTCCGGATTGAAACGATGGAAATGAATTGTTCATCAGTAGCCGCCGCGTGGGAGCGAAGCCCACGCCGGAGGGCTTCACATGCACATGGAGGTGCGCAATGGTCGGTTCGATGTTCGAGGTCGACTGGAAAGATCTGCGAGATGGGCCATCGGCGTTGAAGCCGGTGCCGAGCCCGGATGAGATCGATGCAGCCAAAATCTTCGTCCAGATTGTTCGTAGTTTTGACGAAAGCAACCCCGACACGCTTGTCGAATTCGAATACCTCGTGCTGAGGCGCGTTATACAGTCGCGACTCGAGCGGAAACTTTTGACAGCGGAGATGCCCCCGAAGCAACGAACGCGGAAGAGTCGTTTATGAGCTGGCGAGCAGCCGCACCGGCGGCTGAGTCCGATCTGCGTTGCCTCTTGCCCCGCGGAACGGATTCGGCTGCAACAGGATTTGCGCGAGGGCAAAGTGGGCCTCCGTAAACCGCCTGATCGCGCCTCAAAATCTCACTCGGATTATTCCGAATCTCATTCCAGCATGGAGCGCCCACCGCCAGCGATGGCGCGGTTCAATCCCCACGGAGGCCCGCGATGCGTTTCGCACTTCCTGCCTTTCTCATTCTGTCTCTCGCTCTCGCCGCCGATGAACCGCAACGATTCAATCGCGTCCGCGAGCTTGCCGTTGGCGATGCCAGGGTTGGCGATTATGGCCCATTGGCGCCGGCTCGTCGGGAATGGAACGGCCGGGATGCGCGGCACGAATATAAGATCATCGGCGTAAACAGCAAAACGCAGCTTGTGGTCGAGGATCGCTCCGGGGGCGATGGCTTGACGGAGCCCGATTTCAAGATCACCGCCTTTATGATCGATGGCATCGACGCCAGCAAAGCCGTCTCGGGCCGCCCCTTCGAGGCGCTCGGCTGGTATAAGGTAACGCGGACCGCTCGTTTCGTCGGGACAACGCGGACAATTCTCGTGCTCAGCCCCGAAACCAAGGCCGAATGTGCGGCGCGAATTGCGGCGGAGGAAAAGCGGCTCGCCGACAGGAGAAAGCGCGATTCGGCGATTGCCAAGGAAAACGGCCAGCAAGAGGACCGCGACCGCCGGGCCCATGAGGCGGCCGAACAAAAGGCGCGGGAAGAAAACGCCAATCGCCAAGCTGCCGAGAGAGCAGCCCGCGGCGAGCGCGTTGCCGTCAGCCTGCTGCGCCTGGTCCATGTCAACCTCGACGCCGGCAAGGACGGCATGGGCGGCTACAAGCCCGAGGCGATCGCCCAGGCCCGCAAGGATTTGGAATCGCTCGTGAAGGATTATTCGAAGACCAAGGCCGCGGCCGAATCGCGGAAGTTATTGGACTCGCTGGGGAAATGAGGGAGGCGCGAAAACGCCCCGCCGCTTATTAGTGAGCCTCGCCATGCCCGACGACTTCGGCCGCGCCGTGAAATGGGGTTGCGGATTATACATCGGCTGGTTTCTCGGTGGTTTACTGATCGTCGGCGGAGTGGCAGCCATGGTCTTCTTCTGCTGCGGCGGATTCGGCGCCTGCACGATGATTGGCGTCAGGCAGGCCGGAAGCAGTCTCGGGTCAATCCCCAGCGCAACGGGGTCTTCGAATCGATATATGCTTTCGAACGACGCGACCCATCGCTCGCCGGTCAGCATCGGGGCAAAGTCTGCCGACTCCCATCGCCAGGAGGATCTCGCCAAAGCGCTTCGCCAGCAAGAGCAGCGCGACCGGATCGAGGCGGAGAAGAAGTTGGAGTCCGACCGGCTGGCCAAGGAGCGGGCAGATCGCGACCAGGCCGCGAAGGAAGCCGCCGCCAAGCTGGCACGCGACGAAAAGATCGCCGGCACCTTATTGCGTTTGGCCAAGGCCGATCTCGACGCCGGCAAGGACGGCATGGGCGGCTATAATGCCGGGGCGCTTGCCGACGCCCGGAAGACGTTGGAATCGCTGCTGAGGGATTACCCGAACACTAATGCCGCAGCCGAGGCCCGGAAACTGCTCGGGTCGCTTGGGAAATAAACCGCGATTCGCTTTTCTTTACTCCGCGCGACGTGTGGTACCCTTGATTTCTCAAGCTGAATCCGCTGGCGTCTGATTCGCCATCCGGTTGCCACTTCACGGCCTCCCGTTCATCGGCGGCTCCCAGATTTCGCGCAAGAGCGCCAAGATCTCGGGTTCGGATTCCTTCAATTCCCCCCGGTTGAACGGGAAGAAGTCGTTGACGCCAAAGTACGCCTCGGTCATCTCGGCGAAGAACTCCTTGTGGTCGGTCAGGGCGTAGTGCCGCACGCGCCTGCCGTTGTACAAGAGCGTCTTGTCGCCGTGGCCGCTCGCCTTGAACTTCTCGTAGGCTTCTTTGATGCGCGGTTCATCGAAGCCGAGCACCTGGTCGTGGTAGGCGTGAGCCAATTCGTGCAGAATCACCCACGGCTGCTCGTTGGTGTTTCGCTTCGTCGGCAGGTCCGCCGCCCGGGGAATGTGGACGCACTTGGCGAGGTCGGTCGAGTAGCCATTCGCCTTGAGCCAGCCGGCGCTGGGATGATACTGCATCGGTCTCAGTTTGCCGTGCGTCAGGTCAAGGACGATGGTGACCGACTGCAGTTTTTTTACCCGGTCCGCCGGAACCACCATCTTGATGTCCGCCAATTTGTACTCCAGAAACCGAAGCGCCCGCTTACCCAATTCCTCGTTCGGCTGGTTGGAGCAAGCGGTCATCGACGCGCACGGTCCAGCCTTCGAGATTTCGAACGCTGCGAGACGTGGGTTTCGCGGGCTCGGCGGCGCGAAATTCAGACGCCTGAAAAAGTGCCAAGATGGGAAACGCCAGAACGAACGAATTCTTCATGCGGAACCATTCCATGCAAGAGTTTGACGCCGGATTGGGGATGAGAAATCCTATAAGTTATCAGCCGCGGTCGAGCTTGGGCGCGAAGGCGTCGATCGCGCCGCGCCCCATTTCCAGCCACTGATAGACGGCATGTCGTCGCCATACTTCGAAATGTACTGTTTGTGTTCAATCAGTCTTTCTTGAAGTTCTTGTTTGAAGTAGGCGGCGCGGGAACCGAGTTGGGGAAGCCGGTCGATCACGTCTCCCGCCAGGTGAAAGCGATCGAGATCGTTGAGCACAACCATGTCGAACGGCGTGGTGGTCGTCCCCTCTTCCTTGTAGCCGCGCACGTGCAGATTCTGATGGTTCGTGCGGCGATACGTGAGTCGGTGGATCAGCCACGGATAGCCGTGAAACGCGAAGATGACAGGTTTATCCTTGGTAAATAGGGCATCGAAATCGCGATTGGAAAGTCCATGCGGGTGTTCCTCGGCGGGCTGAAGTTTCATCGAGATTCACCACATTGACCACGCGAACTTTCAGTTGCGGCAAATTCTTCCTAAGCAAGTCGACGGCGGCCAGGGTTTCGAGAGTCGGCACATCGCCGCAGCAGGCCATAACGACGTCGGGTTCGTATCCCTTGTCGTTGCTGGCCCATTCCCAAATGCTGATTCCGGCCGTGCAATGCTTGACGGCCTGATCCATCGTCAGCCATTGCGGCGCCGGCTGCTTTCCGGCGACCACGACATTGACGTAATTTCGGCTTCGCAGGCAATGGTCGGTCACCGACAGCAGGCAGTTGGCGTCCGGGGGAAGATAGACGCGGATGACTTCAGCCTTCTTGTTCACGACATGGTCAATGAAACCCGGATCCTGGTGCGAAAAGCCATTGTGATCCTGCCGCCAAACATGCGAACTGAGAAAGTAATTGAACGAGGCGATCGGCCGACGCCAGGGAATGTGCCGGCTGACTTTGAGCCATTTTGCATGCTGGTTGAACATGGAATCGATAATGTGAATGAACGCCTCGTAGCACGAAAAAAATCCGTGACGTCCGGTGAGAAGGTAAGCCTCAAGCCAGCCCTGGCACTGGTGTTCGCTCAACACTTCGACGACTCGCCCATCCGGGCTGAGCTTGTCGTCATCCGGGTAAATCTCCCCCATGAAACAGCGGGTGGTGACATCGAGGACGTCTTGCCAGCGATTGGAGTTGAGTTCATCGGGGCTGAAGAGGCGAAAGTTCTTGCTTTCGAGATTGAGCTTCATCACGTCGCGGAGAAACTTGCCCATCACCCGCGCGGACTCCGCCGTGGCCGCGCCCGGCTCGGCCACCGGCACGGCGTAGTCGCGGAAGTCGGGCATTTTCAGATCGCGCAGCAATAGGCCGCCGTTGGCGTGCGGATTGTCGCTCATGCGGCGATGACCGCCAGGCGCTAGCTCGGCCAATTCCGAGTTGATTTTTCCCTCGGCGTCGAACAATTCTTCCGGGCGATAGCTTTTCATCCATTGCTCAAGAATCTTGATGTGATCCGGCTTCTCCATGTCGCCCATGGGCACCTGATGGCTGCGCCAGTAGCCTTCGCACTTCTTTCCATCGATCTCCGCTGGGCACGTCCAGCCCTTGGGAGTTCGGAAAACAATCATCGGCCAAATGGGCCGCTCGACGATGCCATTGTCCCGCGCCTCGGCCCAAATTCTCTTGATCTCGGCGACTGCGTCATCGAGAGCGCCCGCTAATTCTTGATGGACCAACGCCGGGTCGTGCCCCTCGACGAACAGCGGCTTGTAGCCCATGCCCTCGAAATATCTCCGGAGTTCCTCCTCCGGGATGCGGGCGAGAATAGTGGGATTCGCGATCTTGTAGCCGTTGAGATGAAGAATGGGCAACACGCAACCGTCGCGGGCCGGATTCAAAAACTTGTTGCCCTGCCAGCCGGTGGCGAGCGGGCCGGTTTCCGCCTCGCCATCGCCGACGATGCAGGCGACGATCAGATCCGGATTGTCGAAAGCGGCGCCGAAAGCGTGGCTCAACGAATATCCGAGTTCGCCGCCCTCGTGGATGCTGCCGGGAGTTTCCGGCGCGACGTGGCTGGGAATGCCGCCCGGAAAACTGAATTGCTTGAACAACCTCTTCATTCCCTCCACGTCCTTGCCGATGTTCGGATAAATCTCGCTGTAGGTGCCCTCGAGGTAGGCCTGGGCAACCAGTGCCGGCCCGCCATGCCCCGGACCGATGATGTAAATCATGTCGAGGTCGTTTCGTTTGATGATCCGATTCAGGTGCACATACAGCATGTTGAGGCCGGGCGTCGTGCCCCAGTGGCCGAGGAGCCGGGGCTTGACGTGGTCGCGCTTGAGCGGCTCGCGCAAGAGTGGATTGTTCAAAAGATAAATCTGCCCAACCGAGAGGTAGTTGGACGCTCGCCAGTAGGCATGCATTTTTTGCAGTTCGTCGGGCGATAGCGGCCCGATCGCCGCGCCGCGGGATTCGTCCTTCGATTTCCGCTTCGCCTCGGGGCTGGCCGTTTTCATGACGCGCTCCTTCTCATGAGATAAGTGTCCGGTTTGAAGTCTCGTCGGCCGAGCGGCTTCGAGCGCCGCATCGTTTTCGCTGCGCAAATCCCGTTATGGCTCGGTATACCTGAAATTCCAACAGCGACAGGATATGAATTGCCGCTCCGCCTATTGATCGACGGCGGCGGCAATCAGAACGGCGGTTGGCGACGCGATTTTTCGTATATCCACCACATGAACAAAATCGCGATTGTCACCGGCGGCGGGTCGGGCATTGGCCGGGCAACGGCCAGGGCGCTGTTGCGCGAGGGCTATTCGGTCGTGGCGGCGGGGCGCAGACTCGAGGCGCTCGAACAAACGATCCATCTCGCCGGCGATGCGAAGTCGCAGAGCGCTGGCCGTCGCCACGGACGTGACGAAGCCGGACTCCGTTCAAAAACTATTCGAAACGACCAAGTCGAGATTTGGCCGGGTCGATCTCTTGTTCAACAACGCCGGCGGGAATGTCCCCGCGATTCCGCTCGAGGACTTATCGTTCGAGCAATGGCGGAGCGTGATCGATGTCAATCTCACCGGCGCGTTTCTGTGCACGCAGGAAGCGTTTCGAGTGATGAAGAGCCAGCATCCGCGCGGCGGGCGAATCATCAACAACGGCTCGATCTCGGCTCATGCCCCGCGGCCGAACTCGGCCCCCTACACCGCCAGCAAGCACGCCATCACCGGCCTGACCAAGTCGACCGCGCTGGACGGACGAAAATATGACATTGCTTGCGGGCAGATCGATATCGGCAATGCGGCCACGGAAATGACGGCCCGAATGAAAGACGGCGTGCTTCAGCCAAACGGGCAGTTGGCCCCTGAGCCAACGATGGATGTCGAGTGCGTCGCGCGGGCGGTCGTTTACATGGCCAGTTTGCCGCTCGACGCCAATGTGCTGTCCATGACCGTGATGGCGACGCAGATGCCGTTCGTGGGGCGGGGATAGTCCCTTGACCGGCCTGCAATCGCGCTCTAACTTTTCATGCTGGCTGAAATGCCCCGCCCGCGGAATTTTGCAAAAGCGCTTTCAACAAAAACGCCAACGCATTCAAAATGCCCCGGCATGTCGCTTCCCAGGTGCGACTTGCCGGGGCTCATGTATTTTTGAACTAAGTCACAATCCCAGAACATCATTCATCGAGTATCGCCCGGCGGGGCGGCCCGCGAGGAACTTCGCGGCCTGGAGCGCGCCGCGGGCGTAGGCGTCGCGACTGTGGCCTTTGTGGACCAGCTCCATGGTTTCGCCGAGGGTGCTGAAAATGATGGTGTGCTCGCCGACATTGTCGCCGGAGCGAACAGCGTGCACGCCGATCTCGTCGTGACGCCGCTCGCCGACCATCCCCTCGCGGCCGTGGCGAAGAACGGTTTGACCCTGAATGGCTTGAACGATTTTCGCGAAATGCAAAGCGGTCCCGCTCGGTGAATCCTTCTTGAAGCGATGATGGCGTTCGATGATTTCGACATCGTAGCCATGGCCCTTGAGCAGTTGCGCCGCCAGTTCCGTGAGTTTGAAAAGCACGTTGACCACCAGGCTCATGTTCGGCGCCAGCAGCACGGCGGTTTCGTGAGCGGCCGCCTCGATTTCCGCCTTTTGCTCGGACGAGTGGCCGGTGGTCGCGACGACCACGGGAATCCGCCGTGGCAAACATGCTTTGAGCAATGCGGCGGTGCCTTCCGGCGTGGAAAAATCGATCATGGCGTCGATCTGGTCCGACATCGACAAGTCGGATGACACTTTGACACCGATTGAACCGATGCCCGCCAGTTCTCCCGCGTCGCGGCCCAAATTGGAATTGCCCGCCGCGTCGATTGCGACGACGACCGACAGGTCCGAATCCTCGACGGCCATCGCGACAAGGCGCTGCCCCATGCCGCCGCAGGCGCCGTTGATTCCAATGCGTGTCTTCATGTCAGGCCCTCCAATTCTCGGCGGCGAACGTGGCTAGGCATAAAGCTCAATCGCCTTAATGATGTCTTCGAGCTCGTTAGGAACTTGCACAGCGCGATTGGCGAAATTGGCCCGGCGAACGCCACGCTTGCCGAGTACCTCGTCAAACGTCTTCGGATCAGAACTATGATAAGCGACCGTCGCGGTCGGATCTTTCAGTTGATGGCCGGTGAGAATGCAAACCACCCGGTCGCCGGCATCGATGACGCCATCCTGCCGCAACCGCTTAACGCCGGCAACGCTCGCGGCCGACGCCGGCTCGCAGCCGAGGCCGCCGGCGCCGACCTTCGCCTTGGCGTCGAGCATCTCCTGATCGGTGACCTCGCGAACCACGCCGCCGCAACGATCCAGAGCCCGCAGGGCCTTCGGCAGGTTCACGGGATGATTGATCTCGATGGCGCTGGCGAGCGTCGCCGCGCGAGGTTCTCCATTTCGAGCGAGCGATAGTAGCCTTCGATCTTCCGCTCGTCCGGCTTGCCGTCATTCCAGCGCAATCCGAATCGTTCGAACAGTTGATAGAACGTGTTCGCGCCGGTGGCGTTGATGACCGCTAGACGCGGCGTGCGCTCGACCAAGCCGAGTTCGCGAAGCTCGATAAACGCCTTCCCGAAGCTGCTGACATTGCCCAGATTTCCGCCCGGCACCACAATCCAGTCGGGCACTTCCCATTGGAGCGCTTCCAGCACGCGGAACATGATGGTCTTTTGCCCTTCCAGCCGGAAGGGATTGATGCTGTTGACCAGGTAGATTCCGAGCTTGTTTGCGACTTCGCGAACGCGGGCCATGGCGTCGTCGAAATCGCCGGCGATTTGAATGGTCAGCGCGCCGTGGTCGAGCGCCTGGGCGAGCTTCCCGTAAGAGATTTTCCCGCTGCCGATGAAGATGATCGCCCGCATCAAGCCCGTGGCGGAGCAGAAGACAGCCAACGACGCGCTGGTGTTTCCGGTGCTCGCACAGGCCGCTGCGCGGGCATCGACCAGCCGGGCGTGTGTGAAGGCGGCGGTCATGCCGTTGTCCTTGAAGCTGCCGGATGGGTTCATGCCCTCGTATTGCAGGAAGAGTTTGCCCGCGGTTCATCCCGACATAGGCCGCGACGGCATCGGCGCGCTGGAGAATCGTTTGCCCTTCGCCAATCGTCATCACGTGATCCGGCGGCGCGAAAGGCAATAATTCGTGGAAGCGCCACACGCCGCTGAAGCAAAGCGGCTCGATTCGCCGCGCCCATTTGCCCTCGAACTCGCGCAGCGATTTCGGCGGAGTGAGCCGATTCCAGTCATAGGCTACATCGAGCAGGCCGCCGCACTTCGGGCAACTGAATGAGGTGTCGTCAACGGGCAAGGTCGCGCCGCAATGCGGATGAATACAGCGTTGAAAAACGGCGTCGCTCATGCTGCCCGCGCGGTGGACGAGGCATTTCGATTCGTGGATTCAGTTTAGAGACGGCGCTCGGCAGGCGGCAAGCCAAGCTTCCCTCGGGCGTCAGCTAGGTTTCGGCCAGCCAATCGTGCCAGGTCCGCGTGGGATTGATGAGCGACAGGTAAACAAACGTCGCCGGCAATGCCACGGGACAGCACCAAACGGTGAGCGAACAGCCCGGGTGATCGATCAATTCGATGCTCACGAAGTTCGCCAAGAGCAAAAGTAGCGTGACCCGCCAACTTCAGCCCCGAAGGGGCGGCCGTTAATAGCCAGGGGCGGAGTCTTCGACGCCCCTGGAATTTGGCCCGCATCACTCCCATTCCCGAGCACCGACCCGCAGGGTCGGTGTTCTCGACGGTTCCAGATGCGCCGGACTCGCGGCGGAACGCCGGATGTGCCGATTGTCGCCGATGTTGCGGTTCGCGGACGTCAATCCCCATCGGCGACACGCAAGAATTCGAGAGAATCATTCCCGTTTGTGTTGCGCCTATTGACTTTCACGGCCATCGATGTGTGTTCGTCGCTTCGATGATTTCGTTTCATCTCCCTGACTTTTGGCCACGTTGAAGCCGTTCGATTGGCAGCCCGCATCGTCCCCATCCAGCAGCGACGCGTATTCATAGCCACACTGCGCATGGCTGCACTGGTATTCTTTCAAGATGCTGCGTATACGTTCGAGCGCCGTGTCGTCCCAGTTCGCCATCAATTCGGGAATCAGTTCAAATGTGTCGGCGAGTTCGGACAGTTGCTGACAATCACCTCGCAAGGCCAAGTTGCGCCTGTACGAATGCACGTTGCAAAACCTGCAATAGTTGAGCTTGAACCGTGGCGGGTGGAAGACTCGGCATGGCATTTCCTCAGCTCGTGATCTGAACCTGACCGAGCGGCGCCGAAGCAGTTTGCCCCGGCGCTCCCAAGGGCTGTATTTCAATCGGCGGGATTGTGGCCCTTCCAGCAACCGTGCCCATGGTAGCTTCCAAGGCAGGGTAGTTTCGCCGAGAAGTCGCCTTTCGGCTGATCGACATTTTCGGCGAATGGAGTTGATCAAGCCGGACGTAAATCAACTGATCAAGTTGCCCTTGTATCACGAGCCTCGCCGGAATGGACAAGATCCCGTTTTGCCGGGCGGCCACCGCTCGATGCACGCCATTCGCGATGTAATACTGCGGCAAGGCCACAGGCGATGCCGGGGCCGGCATACAATCGCATCCTCTCGTGATTCTACCACAAACGACCGTCGGGATGGCCGCGCGCACTTGCGCGCGGCAAATGCCGGTCGTCTAAACTTAACGGCCACGACTCAATTACTGGGTAAGGCCAGAGTGCGAGGATCCGAGCTTTATCATAAACTGGTGCTCGACTGCTCCAAGGGCCGCCCATCGCAACCGGCTCACAAAGCACCTCGACAAACAACCGCTCCGATTCTACCGCGGCCTCGATCGCCAGGCCAGGAGCATTTCCGCACTCCTTCAGCCCCGAAGGGGCGGCCGTCAATAGCCAGGGGCGGATTTAGCCCCGAAGGGGCGGCCGTCAATAGCCAGGGGCGCAGTCTTCGACGCCCCTGGAAATTGGCCCGCGTGACGCACACTCCCGAGCACCGACCCGCAGGGTCGGTGTTCGCGAATGATCACGGTTCTCGACGATTCCAGGGATTTCATCCCTGGCGACCATCGGTCGCCGCTCCGTTGTAGCCCCGAAGGGGCGGCCGTTAATAGCCTGGGGCGAGTCTTCGAGCCCCAGGAAACCGGGTCAATCTTCTTCACTCCCGAGCACCGACCCGCAGGGTCGGTGCTCGCGAGTGATCATTGCTCTCGACCACTTCAGGGATCTCATCCCTGGCGACCATCGGTCGCCGCTCGGTTGTAGCCCCGAAGGGGCGGCCGTTAATAGCCTGGGGCGAGTCTTCGAGCCCCAGGAAACCGGGTCAATCTTCCTCACTCCCGAGCACCGACCCCGCAGGGTCGGTGCTCGCGAATGATCATTGCTCTCGACAACTTCAGGGATTTCATCCCTGGCGACCATCGGTCGCCGCTCCGCGGCTGCGCATGCTCGGCTTTGCGGGAGAGGGGTTGCCGCCCTCGCGGCGGAAGGCCCGAATTGTCGAATGCCCCGACGCCGAAGGTCGCGGAGCGTCGTTCCCGATCTGCGATACGCAAAAATTGGAGAGAATGTCTCCTACGTTGGGAGTCTCTCTAATGCCCTTTACGGCCATTGATGTTTTTGGCCGTGAGGCCCGATCTACGCTCACGGAACTTCTTGAACCATAGCCAATCGCCGCTCGATTGCCTCGACGATACGCTGAGGCAACGGACCAAGAGAATTGCGGGAAATGCCATTTTGACCGTCGTGTGTGATCCACTTCAGAAAATCCAGCAGCATTTCGCGCTTTGCGCTCGGCTGAGATTGAAACACGACCACCCAAACGCAACCACAAATTGGGTACGAGTCCTGACCTGGCGGATCAGCAAGTGAAAAGTCAAGTTCTTTTGGCGAAGCCGCCGCGGCAGCCTCGAGGGCCGATGTCAGGGTGCCGGGCGCGGCCTCGCGAAATCGCCCGGCACGGTTCCGCACCATCCCGCATGTAATGTTATTTTGAGCGGCGAATGCGAACTCAAGATAAGTTATCGATCCCTGGATTCGGTGGACTTCCAAGTAAGATGACTGTTTGCTCCCGAGCCCAAACGGCCAGTTGACAGAAGTGCCGAATCCGACTCGCCGCTTCCACTCAGGACTGACTGAAGAGAGATACTGAGTAAACGTAAGAGTGGTCCCACTCGCGTCGCTTCGATAGATGGGAGTGATCCCAATGTCCGGCAGCTTGGTCGTCGGGTTCAATTCGCTTAAGGCCGTGTCGTTCCATCGCGTAATCTTTCCAAGGAAGATGTCGGCGAGGACGGGCCCGGTAAACTTCAACGGACTGCTCACCTCGGGAAGATTGTAAACGGGCACAACGGCTGTCACCATCAACGGGATTTGCAGGATTTCACTGCCAGCGCCTCGCGCTTCTTTGATTTGCTCTCCATTCGGTGGAGCATCGACACAACAGAAATCGAACTTCTTGTCGATTAGTCCCCGCATACCCGCTCCAGAACCGACCGACTGGTAGCTAATCTTCTTCCCCTTGCTTTTCTTGTACTCTGCTGACATACCCGACATGGTCGGAAAGGCCAAAGACACCCCCCCGCCTTCCAAGTCGTAGCCGATATCAGGTTGAGTGCAACCTGAAATAAATATCATCAGCGTGAGCCCCGCAGCAAGGGTAAGAGAATATATTCGCATGGCGCTCTTAGGCGGCAGTAACGGTGGTTCGGCATCGGGGTCACTTCAAATTCTCACCTACCACATTGAGATTGCTCTTGTCACAGCAGAACGCCCTGTAATGAATCTCGTCCGGCTTGTATCCCCATTCCCCAAAGTACCACTCAAAGTGCGCCTGCCAATTGGTGATTCCATGCACATAGTTTCCGGATCCCACGATGCTCTCGGGTTTTCCCGGCGGGAATCCGCCTGTGATCACGTCTCCGAGCTTGCTCGTCCAAGTTAGGACCAGGCTACCCCAATGGCGCCCAATGGCGTGGCAGGTGATTTCCTTTGACTTTTTATCGACCACCCATGCAACAATTAGTTCCGTTTCTCCCCTCCGACATGGGCTCACCGGTTTTGTGATGCCGTAGCCGGTCACTTCGCGGCAGCCTGAGGGCACGAACTTCTTGTCAGCGAACTCCGAGCAGCCAAGCTTTCTGGGGATTCCCATTGCCGCACCCATGCAGTTTGGCTCATCCTTCGGCGATTCCTTTGGCGGAACAGTGTATCCGATTTCGTGGTGTCCGGGAACAATCCACTCCAGGCCATCCGGGTCGGTCCGGCTGATCGGGCCGTTTCCCTCGTAGCGGTACAAGTTCGTGTCGCCCGCCTTGGATCGTTCCGGATCTTCCTGTAGCCACCGACCGAGATTTGGCGAGAAGGACATGTGCACCTCCTTTCACGTGTTCAGTTCTGCTCTGAAGAAAGGCCTTTCCAGCGATAGTCCGCCCGCAATCGAATCGGCAACCCTGGGGGAGGTCGATGCGGATTCTTGCGCAGCGGCTCCCACCAGCGCCGCTCGTAGTCTGGATCCCGCAATAGCCACTCCCTGATCCGCATGCGGATCAGCTGTCGCTCGACATCGCGCGGCATCTGCGCAAAGTACTGTGCCGCCGGGCCGACATCAAGCGATGGGAAGTGTCGGGGGGCAGCTGCGCGCGCAGTTGCTCGTCCCATTTCTGCATGGCCTGCACCGTCAATAACCGGTGCTGTTGCCGCCGCGGGTCCAGTTCGTTCGCCCAGGCAAAGCTCGTCACAGCTTCCCCGTACACTTGTTCTTGCATCCAGCATTCGCCCCGCTGCACCAGGAAGCTGGCGAGCTCCTCCCGCGGGGAAAGCGATTTCAAGTAGCCGCAGGCCTGCACCGTCTCCGCTGGCATTTCGAAACGGCCAATGCGGTAATGCTCGTCGGGCAAGAAGCTCACCCCGTCTCCCGAAGCCTCGACGTTGAAGCTTTCGCCCTGTGGCAGCGCGTCCCAGCGGACGTACAGATGGCAGCGCGTCATGGCCAGCATGAGCGGGTACCCCAGGCGGCGCCCAATCGCTGCATAAAGGACGGGCAGCGAGCCGCACGTGCCGCCTTCTCCCTGCATAACCCCGTGCAAGAAGCTGTCAGAGGGGTCAAGGTTCGCATCCTCTGATCGCTTGTCGAGTCGGAACCGTAATCCGATATCGCGCTGTAGGCAAGTAATCATCGCCTGAATGCGAAACCGGGGTTCGGAATCCGGGTAATCGCACTTGCCGCTCCAGAACAACGGCATCACTCGCTCAGTGAACGCGCTGGTTTGCGCTGCCCATGCATCGAGCGTCTGAAGGCACAAGCCGAGGTTGATCCGGTCCGTCCCCGGCAGCCCTGCCGCGCAGCAGAGATTGGTCACCGCGATGTCGATCAGGGCCAATTCGGGTTCGGGGAGTCGTACGAGGTCACGCCAGTTGGGCATTCCACCTCCAGCAATTTCACAGAGTTCGGTCTCAAGGCTCACCATCGATTCTGCGACTGACGCGCATGTTACACACCGCTCGCGCTGTTCGCAAGGAAATTCAGAATTCAACTGAGGTCGTAGTCGTATTCCTGGCTTGGGTGCCCAGTGCACGATTGGCCGCGCGTGTTTGCTGAGCCCCTAACCAACCGGTTGCTGATTCGCACCAATCCCCCAAATTCCCTGCATCAATTCCCCCACATCGGGTAACAAATCCCATAGAGAACACGCGCGTTTGAACCCGGGTAGTGATATGCCGAATCGGCAATTGAGCGAGGTGATTGAGCACCTGCGCAGGGCGGTGCTGCCGGGCGAAGGCGGCACACAAAAAAGGGACATTCTGATTTGTCGCCAAACGTTGACTTCGATGGCTCTGTTAGCCTGAGCCGGCGACAAATCAGAGTGTCCCCTTTTTGCTTTTTGGGGCTTGACTATAAACAGACAGGTCTGTACACTTCTCGCATGGGACGCAAACGTGAGATTTCCGAGGCCCGGCGACGCATTCTGGAGACCGCCGACCGGCTGTTTTATCAGGAGGGCGTCCGGGGCGTCGGCATCGATCGAATCATCGCCGAGGCCGGCGTCGCCAAGATGAGTCTCTACAAGCATTTCGCGTCCAAGGACGACCTGATCTTGGCGGCCCTGAAGTACCGCGAGGAAGGCGTGTTGGAATTCTTTCATTCCACGATGGAGCGGCATGGCAAGAAGTTCAAGGATCCGCTACGGGCGTTTTTTGCGGCGCTCAAGGAGTTTTTCGAGTCGCCGGGGTTCCGGGGCTGCACGTTCCAGAACGCCGCCGTCGAGTTGGCCGATCCGAGCCACGCCGGGGCCGAGTTTGTGCGCGGGCACAAGCAGCGGTTCGGCCAGTTTCTGCGCGGGCTGATCGAAGAGTCGCTTGGCAAGGCGGCGGCGAAGGTCGCGCCGGCCGTGGCGATTCTGGTGGAAGGCGCGCTGATCACGGCGGTGATCCAGGGCCGGCCTGACGCCGCCGATGTGGCCCGCGACGCCGCCTTGAAGCTGGTGAGTCAGGAGAAGGGCGGCGTAGTGACATTCTGGAAAGGCCTGAACTCTGGCGAGTTCAGCTACGTGGGATTTTGAATCTGAACTCTGGCGAGTTCAGCTACGGGAGGGCGCGTAGCCTTTCTCTTTTTTTGTGCAGGTAGTATACAGACCTGTCTGTATTGTTTTGGCCCGGTTGTCGCCGGCTGCGTTGGCCGGCTTTGGCCGGCATCTTTTTGAGGAGTTTGACCATGGATCGCATCGACAAGTCGAAGAGCAACGGAATCTACAACCTCGCACTGTTCGTCCGATTGGAAGCCAAACCCGGCAAGGAAAACGACGTCGCGAAGTTCCTGGAAGCCGGGCTGGCCATGGCGAAACAGGAGCCGACGACGCCCCTGTGGTTCGCGTTGCGGTTGGGACCGACGACGTTCGGCGTTTTCGACGCGTTCGCCGACGAGAACGGCCGGCAAACGCATTTGAAGGGCCCGATCGCCCAGGCGCTGATGGCGAAGGCGCCCGAGTTGTTCGCCAAGGCCCCACGATCGAGCCGATCGAAGTGCTCGGCGTCAAACACGCGGCATAGCACGCGGATTCGGTCGGAAGGTCAACCACGAAACACACGAACCACACGAAAAAAGACTCAAATTCTTTTCGTGTGGTTCGTGTGTTTCGTGGTTTACTGAATAATGTTCATGTGTATACTTTATGTGTGGCTCTCCGCGCCGAGGTTGCGCGGGCGTGCGTTGGTTTTTGAGTGAGGTCATTTGCCATGTCGGTCGCCAAACAACAACACCACACCGGACGGACATCCGGACGGACATCCGGACGGACATCCGGACGGACATCCGGACGGACAAACCGGACAACTTTTTTGATGTCTCGGAATTCGCGGCGTAACTGGCGGTCAAATCGGGAGTTGCGCAAAAAGCAGGTCGGTCCGTGCGGAAGTGAAATGTCCGCTTTTGTCCGCTTTTTTGGCCATTCGAGCCCGGTCACGGGGGCCGGACGACTCGACCGGCGGCAACGCAAGTCGATCTCGACTGCCGACCGGCTTTTCGCGTATGCTTTTCGCCTCCGGGTCGCAGTTGGAGAGCCGATGGCCGAACAGAAATCATTTCGTGGGTGGCTGAAGACGATCCTGGGCACATTGACCGGCCTCATTTCCGGTGCGGCGTTCATGTACGTGACGCCGTTGGTGGACCGGATCGCGAAGCCGGCTCGGCCGCTGGCGAATTTCGCCGTCGAAACCGACGGCCTGACCGCCACGTTTCACAATCGCTACACCGGCGAGGGTTGGTGGGATTTCGGCGATGGTTCGCCGCTCGAACCCGCAACCGTGAAACAAGACTCGGTTGCGCACACCTATTCGAAACCGGGCACTTATCCCGCCAAATTGATCGTGCGGAACTTTGTCGGCGAGGAACATGAACGAGCCGTCGCATTAAATGTCACGGTGGGCAGCCAGACCGCGGCGATGCCGTCAATCACGCTATTCGAAGCGACGCCGATTGGCTCGGAACACACGGCCCCGGCCACGTTCCGCGTGGTCGCGCAAACCGCGAACGCCGAGCGCTGCCTGTGGGATTTTGGCGGCGACAAGCCGTTGGAAGTCGCCGCGGATTCGCTCGGCAAGCAGGAACGATTCGTCACCTTCGCCGCTGCCGGCCCGCGCGTGATTCAACTGGTCGCCCTGAATGGCGGCGCCGCCGTGCGACGCACGGTCACGGTCCAGGTCGATCCGCAGCGAAGTGACACGCTCGTCGCGCGGCTGCGAGTCACCGACCGCGGCACACGCACCGAAAAGCGGCAGCAGACTGAATTGATGCCGATCACCATGTCCGGCCAGACGCGGGGCACGATTCCGATCGATCGCACGTTGTCGCCACGGCGACATGGAAAGATCCTCGAAGCAAAAATCGGCCAGGCCGATTCCGCGTTTCAAAACCTGAAGGCGACGATCGCCGCCGACGGCAAGACGGTGCAAATCACTGGCACTTTGTCGGCGACATCGGCCATACTGCAAGCCCCGACGCCGCCGATGATTCCCGTCGTGCTCACGATCGAGCGACATTCGAATTTGATCGCACCGCCGACGGACATGTCGGCGGCGGTGGCGATTCCGGGATCCGCCTCGCTGCCATTGCCGCCGCCATTGGCCAACTCGGTGCAAGCACAGCGAACGATGGCGCTCGAAATCCGAACCGCCGCCGGCCAGTCCTGGCGGCAATCGCTGCCCGAAAGTGCCAACAGCTTCGAATTCGGCGGCAAGCGCTACACGATCTCCGTGAAGGCGACTCAAAGCGAGGTGAAAGTGGAGGTGACGCCGCAAACTTTTGGAGTGACCTCACGGCCAAAATGAATACTCCTGTGTGTCGCGCCGCTTCCTAGAATATGTTCATGGAGCAGTCATCAACACAAGCCGTTCGCCCCACTTCAATCCGCCGCGAAGGCGACCGTCTTTTCATCGAATGGAGCGACGGCTTCAGAGGATTCATCCCATTCCGCAAACTGCGCGACGCCTGTCCATGTGCGACCTGCGCGGAGAAACGCTTGCAGCCGCCGAACCCGTTGAATGTTCTCAGCGACGCGGAACTCAAGACGGGCGCCCCGATTCCGGTGGCGATGCCCGCCCGCGGTGCCTACGCCTACCAGATCGCCTGGAACGACGGCCACGACACCGGCATTTATCGACTCGAAATGTTGCGGCAACTGTGCGAGCCCGCCAAACAATGATCGAACAACCCGGAGATTCACATCATGCATCCTCATGGAGCCGCACCGCAAAAACTTTCACTTCCCGGCGTCAAGCATCTGGTGGCGGTCGCCAGCGGCAAAGGCGGCGTCGGCAAGTCCACCGTCGCGGCCAATCTCGCCTTGGCCTTGCACCAACACGGCCAACGAGTCGGTTTGATGGACGCGGATATCTATGGCCCCAGCATGCCGATGATGCTGGGGATGGGGCTGGTCGATCCGCAGACGACGCCGTTTCCGCTGGAGAAATATGGCCTCAAGGTGATGTCGATGGGTTTCCTGCCCGACGCCAATCGGGGCGTGCTGTTTCGCGGACCGATGGTGGCGAAGTATGTGACGCTGTTTCTGACGCAGATTGACTGGGGCAATCTCGATGTGCTGGTGATCGACATGCCGCCCGGAACGGGCGACGCCCAATTAAGCCTGTGCCAGACGGTCGTGGTTTCGGGCGCGGTGATCGTCACCACGCCGCAGGAGGTCAGCCTGATCGATGCCCGCAAGGCGCTCAACATGTTCGGCGAAATGCACGTTCCGGTTCTCGGCACCGTGGAAAACATGAGTTATTTCGTGGGCGAGGACGGCAAGCGTTACGAGATTTTCCGCCACGGCGGCGGGCAAAAACTCGCGGCCGAAACCGGCGTGCCGTTCCTGGGTGAAATTCCAATCGATCCCCGGGTCGCGGAGTGCGGCGACGCCGGCGAGCCGATCGTTCGCCGATATCCCGATTCACCGGTGGCCAAAGCGTACCTGCAGCTCGCGACCGAGGCATTACGACGACTCCATGAAATCCCGGCCCCAGCCCAGTTGCCCGAAGTGCAACTTTAATCATAATGACCGCTCCGAAACTCATTCGGCGGGGTGCCGCCAACCTTTAGGAGTCGTTGATGTCGCTTCGATATGCCGGTGTCGCTTTGACCTTGCTGATCGTCCCAGTCGTCGCACGGGCGGCGGAAACGGACAATCCATATCAGAACGCCAAGAAAGGCGACTGGGTCATGTTCAAGGTGTCCGCCCAATTTGGCGATCGAAGAATTGAGGGAAGCTTGAAACAAACAGTCACGGCCAAGGACGAAAAGTCCGTGACTGTGAGAAATCTCACAAAATTCATGGGCATGGAGTTACCGGCGCAAGAGCAAAAAATCGATTTGACCAAGCCGTTCAATCCCGCCAGCGGATCGGTTCCCGGCGCCAACAACGCCAAAATCGAGAAGCTCGACAGCGGCAAGGAAACGATTGAAGTCGGCGGCAAGAAATACGAATGCGAATGGGTCAAGAACAAAGTCACCGTCGATGCCGGCGGCATGAAAATCGAGAGTGAAACCAAAACCTGGACATCGAAATCAGCGCCCTTGGCCGGCCTTGTGAAAATTGAATCGAAAATGACTCAGGGCGGCAGCACCATGGAGCTTGCGGACTCCGGCCGTGAATAGCGGTCCCGCGGCCAATCGGATACGTTGAAAATCGAGGACCAATTGCAAACTTGGTCCCCGATTTGCCATTTTTTGGCGGCCGCGGTTCGAGTTGACCTGCGTCGCCCGCATGCCTAAGATCAACTGTTGAACGAACTTCAATTCGTGTCGCGACATGCAAGCGACCCAGGAGCGAGAGTGCATGAAAGCCGAACACCGCAAACAACTCGAAAAAAACGAGTTGGTGACTCGTCTGCAAGGCCTATGGAAAGGCTCGGGCGACAACAAGATTTCCTCCACCGTCTGGGTCGTGGTCGGCGCTGTCGCGTTGCTCGGCGTTTTGATTTTCGCCTGGCAATATTTTTCCAGCCAGTCGCAGAAAAACCGCTCCGTGCAATGGCGCGAAATCGAGCAGGCGACCGATCCGAAAGACCTGGAATCGATTATTGAAAGCAACAAGGGCACGCAGGTCGCCGTGGCCGCCAAGGCCCAGTTGGCCCGATTATCGTTCAATGAGGGCCTGACGAATCTCAATACCCAATCGCAGCGCGAATCGGCCATCGCCAAGATCGAAAAGGCTCGCGACCTTTATGAGCAGATTCGTAAGGAAGCCAAGGACGACAAGCAACTCGTCCGCGAGGCGACTATGGGCGAAGCCCGGGCCGAGGAATCGCTGGTCGGCATTCCCAAGGGCGACAACTCATCGGAAACTCGGGGCAGCCTCGATAAGGCGTTGGAACTCTATCAGGACGCAGCCGACAAGTTCGGCGACATGCCGCAGGGAAAAGACGCCGCGGCCCGCGCCAAAGAAATTAAGGAGAACAAGCAGCAGATTCAGGAGTTTTACGTGGATCTGAACAAGCAGTTCAGCACCACGTCGCTGCCGGTCCCGCCCGAGCCGAAATTCACGCCGTCGCCAGGTTTTACTCCTAATTCGAGCACGACGCCGTCGTTGCCCGTGACTCCGGCGACGCCCTTGCCGGCCCCGCCGAAGTCGTCGGAGCCACCCGCGAAGACGTCGCCGGCTCCCAAGCTCCCGACGCCATTGGCCCCGCCGCCGAAAACGGAAATACCGAAGAACGGAAATGGCGCCGAGAAGTCAAAGGATGGCAAGGAACCGGCCAAGCCGATCCTGCCGAAGCCGGAGAAACCCGAGCCGGCGAAACCAAAGCCGGGCACGCCGCCTTCGAAATAAGTCGCTGACGATCTCTTGCGAGCCGCCGGGCGATCAAACCCGACGGCTCGCGGTCCGTTATCGTGGATCATGTCCGAAACCAATTGCCGCGAACCGCTTGAGATGATCGCCCGAATCAAGGGCGAGGTGCTGCGCCTTGACCAGTATGTTTCACAGCAACTTGGCGATGCCACCAGCCGCTCCCTGATTCGCAAGGCGATCGATGCGGATGCCGTCACCGTCAATGGGCTGCCCAGCAAAGCCAGTTACAAAGTTCGAAGCGGCGATGTGATTCGCATCGCCCTGCCGACGGCGCACTACGGCCGACCCCAGGCGGAAAACATCCCCATCGAAATCCTCTATGAGGACGAGTTTCTCGCGGTCATCAACAAGCCGGCGAACATGGTGGTGCATCCGGCCAAGGGGAACTGGAACGGCACCCTGGTCAACGCCCTGCAGTTTCATTTCACCGAGTTGAGTTCGGTCAACGGCGACTACCGGCCCGGAATCGTCCATCGTCTCGACCGCGACACCAGCGGCGCGATCCTGATCGCCAAGGAGGAGCGGACCCACCGCGACCTGGCGGCCCTCTTTGAAAACCGCAAGATGTTCAAGGAATATGTGGCGATCACCGCGGGTGTGCTCGATCGCGACAGCGACTACATCGAGGCTGCGATTATTCGACATAAACACGATCGCGTCAAAATGGCCATCGCCGATGACGATGAGGATGAAGACGCCAAGGACGCCTGTAGCTTTTACGAGGTGATCGAGCGCTTTCGCGGCTTCACGTATTGCCGCGTGCTGCCGAAAACCGGCCGCACGCATCAAATTCGGGTGCACCTGGCAAGCATCGGCTGCCCGGTGCTGGCCGACGCCGCCTATAGCGGTCGCGATCGGGTTATGCTCTCGGATTTGGCGCCGCCGGGAACGATCGCCCTGGGCGAGGATGACTTGTTGCTCGAACGGCAGGCGTTGCACGCCCATCGAATTCGCTTTCGGCACCCGCGGCGGGGGGAATGGATGGAAATCAGCGCTCCGCTGCCGGCCGATCTGCAACGAACGCTCGACTCACTGCGAGTCCACCGCCGCCTGCGCTGACGGCGGCTGGCGCTCGGCTTCTTGCAGCTTGGACGGACCGGTCATCGCCAATATCACCGCCACGAAGATGAGCACCAGCGCCATGCCGGAACGCCAATTCGGCGTTTCGCGCAAATAGATCATGCTGAACAGCACGAAGACCGCAATCGAAATCGCTTCCTGAATGATCTTCAATTGCGGCGCCGAGAAACGCCCATAGCCGATTCGATTTGCCGGCACCTGACAGCAATATTCCGGCAGCGCGATCAGCCAACTCACGACAATGACGGCCAGCAACGGCGAGTGCTTGTACTTGAGATGCCCGTACCAGGCGATGGTCATGAAAACATTCGAACAAATCAGCAGGCTTACGGTTGGCATGATTTGGCCTTGCAGCGGAGCACGCGGGGATCGAATCGCACCAGTCGACGAACGCCTGATGAGAATCGCGAATTCGCCGGCGTCTTACTTCGCCATGGCGATTTCGATTTTAGCCGTCTTGCGAAGTTGCGAAATCAGGTACTCGCGAAGTCGATTGCAATAGACTTCCCGCACCTCGTCCCTGACGTCCTCGAACTTCACCGCCTGGCCGGCCTTGCGGCCGGTGCACAGAATCAGGTGATAGCCGAATTGCGTTTGAACCGGCTGGCTCATTTCGAACGGCTTCAGAGCGAACGCCGCCTTGGCGAACGGCTCCACCATGCTGCCGGAACGCGGGAACCATGGAAGCAACCCGCCTTCCTTGCTCGACGGGCAGGCCGACTTGTCGTGGGCGATCTCGGCGAAGGCCAATTCGATCTGTTTCTGCCGTTCCTGCTCGCGCGTGAGATTGTCGACCGTTTTCGGCAGCTTGGCGATCGCCGCGGCGGCCTTGACTTCCACAGCCTGATGAAACTGGATTAACTGGGCACGAGCCGTTTCGGCCGCCTTGGCGTCGTTGGCCCTGGGCGTCAGCAGAATATGCCGCGCCCGCACCATGCTGCCGTCGAACATTTCCGGCCCCTGGTCGAACAGGGCCTTCAGATTCTTGTCGGTCGCCTGCGTCGCGGCGAATTTCTCCCAGCGCAAATCGGCCGCTACCTGCTCGGAAAACTCCGCCTCCGACATTTCCAGGCTCGCGAGCACCTTGGCGAATGTCTGGTTGCTCTTTTCGATCTCCTTCTTGATTTCCGCCATGCGCGAATCGAGCTCTTTCTTGTCGATGGCGACTTTTTGCTGCACCAGGTATTGGTCAATCAGCGCATTGTCGATCAGGAAATCCAGGATCTCCGGGCGAGCCTTTTCGCGCTCAGCCTTGTCGTGGAGTCGCTTCAACGTGCGCTCGACGGCCGGAGCAGGAATCGCTTGGCCGTTGACCGTGGCGGCAGGTTTCTCGGCGCCCGTTGCCGGAACGACCCCAAACACGAACACAACGATGGCGAAAGGAGTGATGCGTAACAAGAGAAACCTCCTTGTCAGTAGCGAAGGCAGCGTCGCCCGGGCGGCGATCGACCAATCAGCGCGGAGCTATAGCGGAAGGTTCTTGAATGGGATAGTCGAATTCAAACGCCGGATTGCCTGGTTGCACGGGCTCACGCGCAGGACCGGCATTCCCCACCTTCTCCAGCATTCGCCGCCAACTGGAACTGGACGGCTTGAAGCCGGACCCGAATTCATCCCATCTTGCCGAATTCAGCGCCGACTCGCATTGCAAATCCTGAATGGTCGCGGGACGTAGGGCCGGATTGCGCGCCATCATCCGCATCAGCAATTCGGCGAGATCGGAGGGCAGGTCTGGGGCGATTGAGCAGGGCCAGGCCGGGGAAAACTTGGTCTGGCGTTCGATGATTTCCCAAATCGAGTCGCCTTCAAACGGCGGCCGCCCGGTGAGTGCGTGATACATCGTCGCCCCCAGCGAATAAATATCACTGCGTGCGTCCGGCAGTTGCGATGTACCGACCATTTCCGGCGCGACATAATTGATTGTCCCGACTCGGGCCGATGCGGACACCGGGCTCTCGCATGCCGGTCCATTCCGGTTCATGACCGTGGCCAGTCCCAGGTCGCTCAGTTTCACCTCGCCCGAACGCGAAATCAAAATATTCCCAGGCTTGATATCACGATGGACAATTCCCCTCTCGTGCGCCGCCGCGAGCGCGCCGGCGAGTTGTTTCAGAATTCGCACGCCGCGGTATGCTTGCAGCCGGCCGCATTGCTCGATTAACTCGGCAAGACTCGGGCCGTTGACGTGTTCGAGCACCAGGTAGGGCTGCGCGGCCTCGGTTTCGAAATCGTAAAGGCGAACAATATTGGGATGATTCAACAGCGCCAACAAGCGAGCTTCGGCCGCGAAGCGTTGCCGCCGCGACGTGCCGTTCTGACTCGGAGCGTGCAACACTTTAATCGCAACCGGAATGTTCAAGGTTGGGTGCAGCGCCCGATAGACCATTCCGCTGGCCCCCTGGCCAAGCCAGTCGGTGAGCAGATACCTCCCGACTTTGGCGCCGACGCGCGGCGATTCGCTGACCGCGCTGCAATCGCTGGTCGGCAGGTCGAGATCGATTGCGGTGTCTTGACCGGTAAGAAGCGTCGTGGTCTCCGGCAGGGCCGCATTGATCAGCGACGCGGCCTCCGGCAGCCGGCGACGAAACCGCGCCATTTCGCCCAAATCGATGAGCGCAAATCCCACTTGCCGGCTCAAATGCCGGTCCGCGATCCGCGCGAATAACTCCTTCGTTGCCTCGCTCAGCAATCGCTGACGAAACAGAAACTCGGCCAGCGATTCTTCCTCGCCGCGCACCGCTCGCCACCAGCATTGCAAATGCTCAACCTGGTTCGGAACGAACCCGGCGCGTGTGGCGAGAAACTCCAGCACGAGCGAATCGGCGGCATTCATGGCAAGACCTACGCGTTGCGAGTCGAAGTCTGGAGCATCATTCAAACCTTTCTCCACCTTGCTTAAAAGACCATTCGACCTGATCGCCTGGGAAATCTCGGCAAGGACTAGCGGTCGTAGCGACTGTATCGATCGCGCGGCGGTGCAGCCCTTGACGCGGCGCACCTACAATGGTTTGCCCGCCCAATCCGAGGATGAGCACCATGGCGTCGCGCTTTTGGCAGAATTTCATCACCAACGGGGACAGCGGTCCCGGCGACCTGCCCGACGAGCCGAATCCGCGCGAGGAGGCCGAGGCCCTGGACGCTTTTTCAAATGTCGTCATGCGCGTCGCGGAAAGCCTGCGCCCGGCGGTGGTCAATATTCGCGTCGGCGAGGGCCGCCGAGGCGGCAGCGGCTCCGGCGTCATCTTCACTCCCGACGGGTTTTTGCTCACAAACCACCATGTCGTCGGCGAACACGAACGGGTGCGGGTTCGGATGAATGACGGTCGCGAATCGCGGGGACAGGTGATTGGAGCCGACCCGTGGACCGATTTGGCGATCGTTCGATCCGATGACGGTGGTCTGCCGTTCGCTCAGTTCGGCGATTCCGCGAAACTGCGGGTCGGCCAACTCGTCGTCGCCATCGGCAGCCCGCTCGGGTTCGAATCCACCGTGACCGCCGGGGTGGTCAGCGCCCTCGGCCGCACGCTCCGCGGCATCACCGGACATCTGGTCGATAATGTGATCCAAACCGACGCCGCGCTCAACCCGGGCAATAGCGGCGGTCCGCTTGTGGACAGCCGCAGCCGGGTCATCGGCATCAACACCGCCGTGATCCAGCCGGCTCAGGGACTCTGCTTTGCCATCCCGATCAACATGGCTAAGCACATTTTGCCGCAGCTGATTCAGCACGGTCGAGTCGTGCGCGGCTACCTGGGCATTCACGTTCGCAATGTTCCCATTGCGCCCGATCTCGGGATCGAGCAGAAGACCGGCGTCGAAATTCTTGACGTGGAAGAAGGCGGCCCGGCTCACGACGCCGGACTGCGCGAGGGCGACATCATCGTGACGTTCGGTGATCGCCCGGCGGAAAGTGTCGATGAGTTGCACAAGCTGCTCACATCGCTGCCGGTCGGCGTTCCTTCCACGGTGGCCTTCCTGCGCGAACGCCGGCAGATCGAGCGAATGGTGATCCCGACCGACTACCCGTCGCGGCCGATGTGATCGCTATTTTCGCGGGTTGGGGAAATGCTCGGCCATCGCTTCGCGCATCTCGTGCACCGCCCGCTCCATGCCCACCAGGACGGCACGCGCGACAATGCTATGGCCGATGTTCAACTCCGCGACGCCCGGGATGCGGACAATCGGCTTCACGTTTGAGTAATCCAGGCCGTGGCCCATGTGAACGTGCAGTCCATGACCGATGGCTTGGTTCGTCGCCTGTTTGAGTTTTTCCAATTCGATTTCGCGTTCCGCATCGCTTTTCACATCCGAATAACGAGCCGTGCAAAGCTCAATCGCGGTGGCCCCGACGCTTTTCGACACGGCGACTTGGGCCGGCTCCGGATCAATGAAGAGCGACACGATGATGCCGGAGCCGGTCAGCCGCTTCACGGCGTGAGCGACGGTCTCCTGATGATTCACTACGTCCAGACCGCCCTCGGTCGTCAATTCCTCGCGCTTTTCCGGCACCAGCGTGGCTTCGTCAGGTTTGATCTCGCATGCGATGTTGATAATCTCGTCGGTGGCGGCCATTTCGAGGTTCAGACGCGGAATCAGCGGCCGCAACAGTCGCACGTCGCGGTCCTGAATGTGGCGTCGATCTTCGCGGAGGTGGACGGTGATGCCGTCGGCGCCGCCCAGCAGCGCGAGCAACGCCGCGGCCACTGGTTCGGGCTCGGCCGCGCGCCGGGCCTGTCGAAGCGTGGCCACATGGTCAATGTTGACGCCCAGTCGAATCATTGGCGAATATCAGCGGGAATAGGGAATCTGCGCCCGATACCTGTTGGCTTCGCGCTGCAGGGTCTTGTAAACCACAACCACCAGGAAGAAATCCAGCGTGTAATCGAAGACGCTGCCAATGAAGAAATTGCCGTGCATGAAGATCCACGACAGAATGAACAACACAAACGCGGCGATCGGCACGATTCGCGTCAACCACGATGTTCGATAACGATGATCCATGAACATCGCGAAGAACGTGCGAAACTCCTGGAGGATGTCGGTTAGAAGCCACGACTTGGCGGACAGGATGCCGCTGTTGGAGGCATTTGGGCTCGTGGCCGCGCCAAATAGCGCATGGCCCCGGGGATCAGCTTGGCCCCGGCGTCCAGCACGTCATCCGAGCCGTTGGCGTGATTCTGATCGATGCGATGCACCACCCGCTCGAGCAGCCGCTCCTCCATGATCTTCGTGTCCTGCATCGCCGCCAGCGCCGACTCCAAGCGACGCAAGCGATCGTCAACGGTCTCCGGCTCGTGGTGATCGTCGTAATCATTCGGCGGCGCCAGCGGCGCAACCGGCAGCGACGCCATCACGTGCTCGCTATATTCCATGTTTTCGTTCATGATCGACCCAGCGCCTCGATCGTTAACTTCCGGAACGGCAGGCGAATCCTCCGCCGCTATTATCTTATTCGCGGAATCTTCGTTCGAATTGCTGGAATCGCTCACTTGGCTGGCACGCTGCTGGTTTTCGAGGCGGTCGGAAAATTCTTGGGAATCGGAATGGTGACCTCGCCGGTGGCCGCCCATTCCGAGCCGCGCTGCAACGTCAAAATGAATCCCACGCACCGCATCGCCTCCATGCCGTGCCCCATGGGCGTATGAAACACACGCCCCTTGCCGTAGGACACTGTCCATATCATCGGCTCATGTTCGCCCGTCCCACTGAATTTTTTGTCGGAAAAGGTGGTGGCGAGCAGGTGCATGTGCCGGGCTGGGCCGCGCAGGCCATGATACAACTCGTCCTGGGCATGCAGCCATTCCGGCGGCATGCCCCGCGTGATCGGATGATTCGCGTCGCGGATCTCAATGAGGAATGGATGCTGGGCGCCGTGGCTGGACCCGGGGCCCTCGCCCTTCGGCACGCGCACCTCCTTGCCGTTTTCATCCACCATGATGCGTTCGCCATAGCTGTTGCCGCGCCAGCCAAGCCCGATCATCTGGTCGAATTCTTTCCAACTGTCGGGGAAGGAATTGTTGGCGGCGTGAACAATGACCAATCCAATCTTGCCTTCCGACAGCAGCGTTTCCAGTTGCTTTTTGGTCGAGGCCGGCCAAGGCTCGCCGTTGTAGTTGCTCAGGACGACCTGGTATTTGGCGAAGTCCGGCGAAAACCCGGCCATCTGTTTGGCGTGCTTCGCGCGGGCCGCCTGGAATGCCGCCAAGCTTTCCTGGTATCGCGATCGGGTCGGTGCGTCGGCGTCCGGCTTCGGTTTGGCGGGCGGGCGGACATTCAACGCCGGCGGCGACGTCGCGACATCAACCGTAAATCGGCCGCACGCCCCGAGCCACTTTTTCATGTGCGGCGTCGTCTGCTGCCACGCGTGGTTGTTTTGCCCGTCAACGATTAGTACCCGGATCTTGTCACGCTGCGGCTCGTCGGCACGCGACGAACCGAATGGAAGGACGCCGGCAACGACGAGAATCATGGCGATGCGCGACACCATTGCGATTTCTCCTGATCGGACGGGGCGAAATGGTTGATCGCCGGCTCAACGGCGCGGGCAATAAAAAAAGCGTGGCCGCCCGAAACAGACTGGTTTTCGGACGGCCGTCGGCGGGAATGCACAGCCGCGGATGGTTCAGACCATCGACTTCAGATCTTTGAGCGGGCGGACCTTGATGACGTTGCGAGCCGGTTTGGCCTTCACTTCCATCATTTCGCCCGGCTTGAACGGGTTCGGACGCTTGCCGGCCGGCTGGGCAGGCTTTTGCACTTTGTAAACTTTCACGAGCCGCATCACGTTGAGCACGCCGTCTTTCTTCTTGCCCACTTCGCCCTTCAAGATGTTCGTCAGCGAATCAAAAACGCTGGTCACCTGCTTGCGAGTCAGGCCGGACGCTTCGGCAATCTCATTCAACAGAGTAGACTTGTTCATTGACTTGGCAGCCGTGGCTTTGGCCATGAAGCACCTCTCTCCGAGACACGGGGGAAACAAAACGACGCTGATTGCAACAATTAAAAGGGGTGCGACTCCAATGTCAATCGGCTGGAGCAAAAAAAACCCACTTTTTTTCGGGAAAAAACGCAAGCTGTGACGCGCCGGCCGCCTGCCGCGGCGCCGTTTTGAAAACAATCGCACCGCGGGTCGCCGAGCGATATTCTTAAATCGAAACGACTAATGCGGGACGCCTGGCATCCGAAATCGGGCTGAATGGAATTCGATTCCGCGACGGCCGCCGGCGCGAATCGCGGTCCATGAATTCCCTGGAAATCAGGCCATTTGCATCAATTCGAGATCGGATTCGCGTGCGACACGACGGCGGCAACAATCGATTCGTGGAAGTCTCGAGCACAGATTCGAAGTGGCGTCGAATCGCGAGCCAGCTCAATCAAGGTCATCGGATCGTCCGGAATCCACTGTGAATTCGCGCGGATCGCGCTTTAGAGCTGCTAATCGTGCTTGGGCCGTGTCGAAAATCCGGATCATCGCGCACCGAAGGCACAAAACCGATCGATCAACTACACCCTGGGGCCGAAGCGATTCGAGACGAGATCCATCGGACTGAATCCAGTTCATGCAAGTTTTCGCGGCCCCAATCGTCAATACAGCGTTACAAAGCTAATAGGAGGCGGTCGGCGAGAGGATAAGAATTCGCGCTAAATTTGCCGTCATTGCCGCGTCGACAGTCCCCTTGGCCCGCGTACGCTGACCCGTTACCATAACCCCTGGTTAGGGTTTAACGACTATCGCTCCCGCCGTTTGATTTTTCGAGGCCGAAATGCAGTTGGCCCAACGTCTGATTCAAAAAGGCGCCCTTGCGGAATCCGATCTGCCGCGCTTCGCGGACGCGATGGCGGCCATGCCGGACCGCCATCCTCATGAGATTCTCATCGAGCGCGGCTTCGCCAAGGAAGAAGCCGTGCTCGCGGCGCTCGCCGAGGAATTCGGTCTCGAACTGGTCGATCTCTCGCACGCGCAGGTGTCGCCGGAAATCCTGGCAAGCATGCCTCAAAAAATCGTGCATCGCCGAAATTTGATGCCGCTGTCGCGCGAAAACGGCACCCTCGTCGTCGCCACCGGCGATCCCTACGACGTCTAGCTCGATCGACGAACTGCAGACCCTCACCGGGCTGCACATTCAGCCCGTGCTGGCCAGCCCGCGCGAAATCACCCGGCTCATCAAGACCCACTTCGGCGTCGGCGGCGACACCGTCACCGCCCTGGTCATGGAGCGCGGCGAGGATCAAATCGAACTGCTCGAAGGCATCGAGGCCGACGACAGCGAGATGGCCAAGCATGGCCCAGGAGGCCTCGGTCGTCAAGCTGGTCAACGAGATCCTGATCGAGGCGGCCAACGAGCGCGCCAGCGACATTCACGTCGAGCCCGAGGAAAAATCGCTCCGCATCCGCTACCGCATCGACGGCATGCTGCAAACGCAGATGCTGCCGCCGGAGATCAATCGCTTCCAGGCGGCGATCATCAGCCGCATCAAGATCATGGCGCGGCTCAACATCGCCGAGAAGCGCCTGCCGCAGGACGGCCGCATCAAGATGCGCGTCCAGGGCCGCGAGATCGACGTCCGCGTCTCGATCATCCCGATGATTCACGGCGAAGGCATCGTCATGCGTCTTGCTCGACAAGGGCCGCATGGTCTTCAACCTCGCCAACGTCGGCATGTTCCCCGACATCTACGACGTCTTCAGGAAGCTGATCGATCTGCCGCACGGCATCGTGCTGGTGACCGGCCCGACCGGCTCGGGCAAATCGACCACGCTCTACTGCGCGCTCAACGAAATCAAGGACGAGACGCTCAAGATCATCACGGTCGAAGACCCGGTCGAATATCAGCAGCCCGGCATCAGCCAGATTCAGGTGCACCACAAGATCGGCCTGACGTTCGCCGCGTCGCTTGCGCAGCATCCTGCGTCACGACCCGGACGTGATCCTGATCGGCGAAATGCGCGACCTGCGAAACGGCCGAGAGCGCCATCCAGGCGTCGCTCACCGGCCACCTGGTCTTCAGCACGCTGCACACCAACGACGCGCCCAGCGCCTTCACCCGCTTGATCGACATGGGCGTCGAGCCGTTCCTGGTCGGCAGCACGGTCGAAGGCGTCATGGCCCAGCGGCTGGTGCGCACGATCTGCCCGGATTGCAAAACCGCCTACGAACTTCCCTTGGCCGACCTGCCGAGCGATTTCCCAGTCGAGGATCGCTCAACGGGCAACGCATCGCTCATGAAGGGCACCGGGTGCCGGGCGTGCCGGCAAACCGGGTTCCGCGGCCGAACCGGCATTCATGAACTGATGGTGACCGGCGAACAGATTCGCGAACTGGTGACGCAGCGAATCAATGCCAATGTCATCCGCCGCGAAGCGCTGAAAAATGGCATGATCACGCTTCGCAACGACGGTTGGCGAAAAGTACAAAAAGGCATGACCACCATCGACGAAGTGGCTCGCGTGACGGCTGGCGATATTATCATGTAATTCTCATCACCTGCGGCCTAGGATTGGAACGTCACCGGTTTTTTTTGCGGTCTCACCATGCCCGAGTACAACTACGAAGCGCTATCCGCGGCCGGACAACGCAGTCAGGGTACGTTGACGGCCAACAGTGAGCGCGAGGCGATGTCGCTGCTCGACGCCCGCGGTCTGTACCCGGTCCGCATCAGCCCGTTGCAAGCCCGCGCGGTCTGCGCCGCTTCGGATTTACCGGCGTCGGCGGCCGCCACAAAGCCGCCTTCTACTCGCAATTGGCCGACCTGCTTCGCTCCGGCGTCCCGCTCCTTCGCAGCCTCGACATCCTCGAACGAATGGGCACCAAACCGGCCCTCCAGGCCGCCATCCGCGACGTCCGCTCCAAGGTCGCCGACGGCACCGGCCTCGCCGAGGCGATGGCGATCCACCCGCACATTTTCGATGAACTGGCCGTCAGCATGGTCCGCGCCGGCCAGGAAGGCGGCTTCCTCGAAGACGTCCTGAAGCGCATCGCCGACTTCACCGAACACCAGGAAGACCTGAAAGGAAAGGTCATCGGCGCGCTGGCTTATCCGGTTTTCCTTGCGTTCGCGGGCGTGGGCGTATTGCTGGTCCTGTTCATCTTCTTTATCCCCAAGTTCAAACCAATTTTTACCAAGCTGGAAGAGAAAGGCGAATTGCCGTCGCTCACCAAGGTCTTAATGGGCGGCAGCACTTTCCTTCAGGGCAACTGGTGGTGGCTCTTTGGGCTCATTACCGCGGCGCTGGTCGGCTACTTCATGTCGGCGCGAACGCCCAAGGGCCGCTACATCACCGACCGCTGGCGCTGCGCATTCCCGTGGCCGGTTCCGTTTTCCTTAGCCTGGGTCTCTCCCGCTTTACCCGGATTCTCGGCACGTTGCTTCACAATGGCATTCCGATCCTCCGCTCGCTGGATATCGCCAAGGACTCGACGGGCAACAGGGTTCTCGCGGAAGCAATCGAACGCTCGGGCGAAAACGTGACGGCGGGGCAAAAACTCGCGGCCCCACTGGGCGCCTGCCCCTATTTCCCGCGCGATGTGGTCGAAATGATTGCCGTCGCCGAGGAATCCAACAACCTGGAAAATGTGCTGGTCCAGATCGCCGAAAGTCTGGAAAAGCGTACAGCCAGGCAGCTGGAATTGTTTGTTCGGCTGCTCGAGCCCATCATGTTGCTGGTAATGGCCATCATTATCGGTCTGGTCGTAGCCTCCCTCATGCTGCCAATCTTCAAGATGGGCAGCGCCGTCCGGTAACATTCGCTAATTATGAAAATACTCATGGCCCTCTCATGGGGACGTGACATACTGGTTTAAAAGAGTGAACTTCGTTTCCTGGAGGAGTTTCCAATGATTCTGCGAAAAGACGCAAGTCGCCCATTGGATCGGCGCGGCTTCACCCTCATGGAAGTGCTCGTCGTCGTGGCGATCCTGGTGATCCTCGCCGGCACCGCCAGCATCTTCGTTTTCCAGTATTTGGATCAAGCGAAGAAAGATCGCGCTCGCCTTGACATCCAAACGCTTTCGACCGCCTCGAAGACCTACATGATTCAGAACGCCGGCACCCCGCCGGACAATCTCCAACAAGTGCTCTATTTGGTCGAAGGCGGCAGCGCCTCAAATCTCCAGGATCCGTGGGGCCAGCCGTACCAGCTTGAAATGATCAATGTGAACGGCCAAGACACCGTCCATATCTTCACGACTTGCCCCAAAGACGGAGAATTGATCGACAACATCAAGCATTGATTTCAACGGAGTTGGCTCGTGGTTGCTTCCCCACAGCGTCGGGCATTCACCTTGCTCGAAATGATTTTGGTCCTGGCCGTGATCATCATGATCATGGCCGCGGCCGTTCCATCGATTCGGGGGATGCTCGATTCGGCCAAACTGCAGGAAGCGACGGACCATCTCCGGTCCAAATTCGCCGAGGCTCGCTCGCATGCGATCGAAGAGGGCCGGCCGTATCGTTTCGCGATTATGCCCGATCAGAGCGATTATCGCCTCGCGCCGGATTCACCCGAGTTCTGGGACGATGGCCAGTCGACGGGCGATAGCACCAGTTCGACAAATTCCGCACTGACCGTCGAGGGAAAACTCCCAAACGACATTCATTTCGATGCCATCGACGGCGCGGCGGCCGGCTCCGGAGGATGGAACACCATGTTGCTCTTCCTTCCTGACGGCTCATGCGACACCGACCGCGTGATCACTCTCCGATATCCTGACCTGATGCCGACTCAAATTAACGTCCGGGCGTTGACCGGATCCGTTACGGTAGCAAGGGTCAAGGAGGGGAAGCAATGAAACGGCTTTCCCCCACATCGCGTTCCGGATTGACGCTCCTCGAAGTGGCGGTGTCGTTGTTCATCTTCGTGGCGTTCCTGGCCAGCATCACGCAACTGCTCAGTATCTGCGCCACGAACGCCATCCAGACGCAAAACGTCAATCGCGCCGCCCGATTGCTCCAGAGCCAAATGAACCGGGTGATTTCTGGTGAAGTCTCACTGAGCAGTCAGGGCGAAACGCCCTTCGACGGCGATGATCAGGACTTTAACTGGTCGATGGATTGCGAACAGGATGGCTCGGCCCCGAACCTTTGGCATGTCACCGTGACCGTGAATCATGCGGCAAGCGGGGGCGGCGCCGCCCAGTCCTGGAGCCTCTACCAGTTGGTTTTGGATCCGGCCGCCCGCGGCGTCATCGAGGCCCCGGCCGCGCCGGCGACATCGTCCAGTTCCGGCACGACGACGGGCTCGAGCCCGTCAACCGGCGGAGGGCCGTGATATGAAATTTCGCACCGCCGCTCCGCGATCCGCGTTCACGCTGCTCGAAGTGCTTCTGGCCACCGCGATCTCGATCATGTTGATGGGCGGCCTTTATTTCGCCATGGACGCCTGCCTGCAGCAGATGGATGCCGGCCGCGAAGTGGTCGAGCAAAGTTCGCTGTCGCGCACGATTTTCGTCCGCATCAGCAACGATCTCACCGCGAGCTTGGCGCCGATCGCGCTCTCCCACTTCGGCGCCTCGACCTCCGCATCAAGCTCGACGACCGGCGACATGACCGGCACGACCGACCCGTCGATGACCGATCCGAGCATGACGAACAGCGTCACCGCGAACGGTCAGATCGTTTTCCAGGTCGGTGTGAAGGGCGATTCGTCGATGGTCGCGATCTACGAGACGCGCCTGTCGCGAGCGATTGTCCGGCCCGCCGACGCCAACAACCAGACCGCCTTTGCCCCGGATATTCGGCGGATTTGCTATTTCATGACCGACAGCGGCCTGGCGCGGCAGGAAATCAAGATGGTGACCGCCGAGCAAGTCGATCAGTATCCGTCCGAGCAGGACGAGTTTACGAAGATCCTGGCCAGCGAAGTGAAAGAGTTCAGCGTGAGTTACTTTGACGGAACCAATTGGACCGATACGTGGGACGGCTCGACCGTCGGACCGGACGGCATGTCCCCGCTGGGCCCGCCGCGAAGCATCGAAATCACGCTCGGCATCCAGGTTCCAGGTTCCGACGCGCTGAAGACATTCAAATATGTGATTGCGTTTCCGTCGGCGCCCGCGCGCCCACGACGACCGACTCGAGCACCACGCCATGAGACCTGCATCGCGAAATCAACGGCAATCGCGCTCCGGCGTCGTTCTGATCGCCGTGCTCATCGTGACCGTTCTGCTGTCGCTCTCGGCGTTTCAGTTCAGCGAATTGATGCTGCAGGAGTATGCCGCCGCGGAAAGTTCGCTCAAGTCGATTCAAGCGCACGCGCTGGCCGATTCCGGCGTCTACCAGGCCGCCGCCATGCTCGCCGACAAAGACACCATGGCCGGCACGCTCGCGAACAATCCCTACGACGCCGAGTCGGCCTTTTCCGCGGTGCAGATCGCGGGCGGCTCGGATGGAAAACTGACCGGGCGCTTCAGCATCTTTGCTCCCGTTCCCTCCGACTTAGGCGGCGGCAGCCAGGCCTTTCGCTACGGAGTCACCGACGAAACCGGCCGGTTGAACATCAATGCCCTGGTGGTGATGGATCCGCAAAAAGCCCATGACGCCTTGATGAAGCTCCCCGACATGACCGAAGAAATCGCCGACGCCATCGTCGACTGGATCGACAAGGACGACGAACCCCGGGCCGGCGGCGCCGAAACTTCCTACTATCAAGGCCTCTCGCCGCCCTATCGCGCCAAGAACGGCCCGCTCGACAGCATCGAGGAATTGCTGCTGGTGCGCGGCGTCACTCCCGCCCTGCTCTTCGGCTCCGATTACAATCGCAACGGCGTCCAAGACGCCAGCGAGGGCGACACCAGCACGTGGCTCCCCGGCTGGGCGTCCTACCTTACCGTTTATTCGCGCGAACAAAACGTCGACATTGATCGCAACCCGCGAACGTTTTTGAACAATTCGGACCTGAAGACGCTGCACGATTCGCTGACGACCGTGCTCGGCCAGCAACTCGCCGATTTCATTATTCTGTATCGCACCCAGACCGCCGGTTCGAGCACCAACGGCGGTTCCGGAAGCGGCGGCAGCAGCTCGCAGCCCACCCCTGCCCCGGTGACAATGAACGCCGCCGTGCAGAGCGGCCCAGGCGGCACTTTTACCCTTGTGCTCTCGGCTGGGAAATCGTCAGGTTCGGGCCAGAATAATTCGCCGACGCTGCCCGCCTCGTCGCAACAGATTTCGGACAAGCTCAACCAGGTGCTCGGTTCGACCTCGAGCAATCCAAAGTCGATCTCGTCGCGGTATGAACTGATTGACGCCAGCGTGACCTGGACAATTGGCTCGGGACGCAATCAGCTGACGGTGCGAGTCGATAGTCCGCTGAAATCGAGCGATTCGGCGGGAATGGAGCAATCGCTCCCGTTGCTTCTCGACAAGACAACGACGCAGAACCAAAGCGAACTGCCGGCCCGCGTCAATGTGCTGACCGCGCCGGCGGAAGTGCTCACCTGCCTGACGGGCATCACGACTCAGTTGACCGACGCCGACGTGCAGGCGATCATCGCGGCCCGTCCGTCGCCGGCCGATGCCACGGATTTGGCTCACCAGACCCCCGCCTGGCTGGTGTCCGACGCCAAGCTGAGCATTGCCAAGGTGCAGGCGCTGGAACGCTACGTGACCAGCCGCACGCAGGTATACCGCGTGCAGTCGGTCGGTTACTTCGATCAGGGCGGCCCGAGCGCCCGAGTCGAGGCGGTCATCGACACCAACGGCGGAAAACCGCGCATCGTCATGTGGCGCGATCTTTCCGAGCTTGGCAAGGGACTCGATGTGACACAACAGCAATAGAGGAATCGTCGAATGTTTACGTTTCGCGTTCGCGCGATGCTGCGAAACGCAAACTCTCGACAATCGACCAAGGCAACGGGTTTATCATGGCAAGATTTCTAGCACTGGACGGCGACAGCAATCGCTTCCAGTTATTGTCGGCAAACGTGAAAGGCGATGCGGTTCGCCTGGAGCGCTCGCTGATTTGGGACGAGGATCAGCCGGTCGGCAAGAACAACGCCGAGGCGATCGGCGATCGGCTGCGCGCCAAGCTCAAGGAAGCCGGCATCGCGCCGGCCCCGCTGTTGGTCTGTCTCGGCCGCGATCGCATCATCGTCAAGGACATCAAGATTCCAAAAGTGCCCGCGCACGAGGAGCCGGCGATCGTCCGGTTTCAGGCGCTGAGGGAATTGACCGAAGGGGGCGACGACGCGGTCATCGACTACGTGCCGGTTCACTCCGCCGCCGCCGAGCGGCATGTCCAGATCATGTCGGTTCGCAAGGACATCATCAGCGCTTACAAGAAACTCGCGGAAGCCGCCGGCCTGAAGTTGGCGACCATCTCCCCGCGGCCGTTCGCCATTCTTGCCGGACTGAACCAGGCGATTGCCGCCGGCCGCGTCCCGCCGGCGGGCGCTCCAAATGTCGCGATGGCGGTCCTGGTCCGTGGCGACAAATGGGGCGAGTTCTCCATTGTTCATAAGGGTGAAATGACCCTGTCGCGGTCGATCTCCGGTCCGCCCTTGACCAACGATGCGGCCCTGCTCGGCGAAATTCGCCGCAACCTCGCGGTGCACGCCAATCAGAATCCCGAGTTTCCGGTCCGGGCCCTCTATCTGGCCGAACCGGACACGCCCGGCGGACTGCGCGAGCGGCTCCAGGATTCGTTGGCGATTCCCGTCCACGCCTATGAGCCGGCGGTCGGCGTGCCCGTGCCGGATGGCGCCGCCGGCGGCCTGGCCGGCCCGGCCGGCTTGTTCGCCCTCAAGGCTTCCGGCGATTTGCAGATCAATTTCATTCAGCCGCGCCAGCCCAGGGCGCCCAAGGACCCGTTCAAGAAAATCCTGGCCTTTACCGCCGCCGCCGCGGTGATTTTTCTGGTCGGTCTGTTCGCGTTCGCCACCGTCAAGATTTCCATCAAGAAGGCGAAGATTCTCGAACAGCAGAAGCAGTTGACCGCCAGCCAGAAGCTCTTGCGCGACGCCGAGCCCGAATCCAAACGCATCAAAGCCCTACAGGATTGGGACCAGACCGACGTGAACTGGCTCGACGAGTTGTACGACATGACGGCCCGGATGGACAAGAATTCGAAGAGTGTCCGCGTCGTCTCGCTGGAATTCAAGCCCGCCGAGGATCACAGCAATAGCAAGACCAAAACCAAGGACCAGGATAAGTTCGCCGGCGCGATTCAAATGAAATTGATCAGCGCGAACCAGGTCGCGGCCAACCAGTTTATCGCCGGATTCGTGGCCGACCACACCGACAAGGTGAACACCTACGCCGTCGGCGCCCGGACCTCGACCGCGGAAAACAAGCAGATTCAGCCGAAGGAGTTCCCCATCGAAATCGTACAGAAGATTGAGGTGCACAAGAGAAGTGTTGACCAATACTCGCGGACGTTCACGGCGGAGACGCCGCCCAAACGGTCACGCGGCCGGTCGGCGGGAGGTCGCGGCGGCCGAACCAACTTCGGCATCCCCAATGCAAACTTCATGGAGGACAACCCATGAAACAACGTGAAAAAACCATGGCCTTGGTCCTGATCGGGCTAATGACCGTCGTGCTGGGCGGCCTGCTCTATTTCCAGTACTACTCCGGCCAGATGCGATCGCTAGACAACCGGCTCAGCGCGCTGAATGACGACAATTTCAAGGAAGACATGTCCCTGATGGAACTCAGCAAGGCCATGCCGCGCCTGAAGCTGGCGCAGAAGCTCAGCCTGCCCGCGGATGTCGATCTCTCCAAGCGCGAATACAGCAAATTGCTGAACAAATTGTTGAGCGAGAGCGGCTTTTACGGCACGCCCTCGGTCAAACTCAAACAAACCGAGATGCGCGCGACCACCTCGGCTGCCAAGCGGCCGCCGTTCACGAAGCTGACGTTTGATGTGCGAGCCACCGGCGATCTAAACGAACTGATCGACTTCCTCGAAAAGTTCTATCGCACTCCCCTGCTCCATCGCATCACGCGGCTGACCGTGACCCGGCCATTAACTTCAACCTCGACCTCGCGGCGATCGCGGGACGCCGACAGCCTCGATATTCTGCTCACGATCGAGGCGATGATTCTCGAAGGCGCGGAAAAGCGCAACACCCTCATCGCCGCGGACTTGAAAGAAGAACAATTGCCGAAAAGCCTCGCCCGCACCACCAGCCAGTATGCGATGATCGCGGGCAACAACGTCTTTTACGGCCCGTACGTAAAGCCGATCGAAATCATCGACTCCGGAGCGCCTGAACCAAAGAAGGACAGTCGCTTTCTGGCGAATATCCGCTTCAACGAGATCACCAACGACGAGCGCGGCACCAAAGCCGAGTTGTATGACGAATATTACCGGAACTTCTATGTCATTCGCAAACGGCCTTATGCGACGAGCTACCGCGTGGACACCTACATCCAGGTCAAGGACCGGAAGATCCGCGATCAGATCGGCGAGGAGAAACTCGTCATCAAGGACGACAACGGCCTGGTCTACCACACCTTCAAGGTCTTGCGGATCGACCTGGCGGACATGTACCTGGAAGAGGATGGCAAGCCCTACCGGCTCCATTTCGGCAATATGATGTCGCAGGTTGAAAAGTTGACCGACTCCCAGGCCAAGGAATTGGGCCTGCCCCAGACGTCGCCGAAGGAATCGGAGAAAAAAGCGTCCGCCAGGAAGGAAAGCGCAAGCCAGGAAGACATCAAAGAAGTGGCGGCGCCCAGCGACAAGAAAACCGTGGAGAAATAGGCAACGATCGGCGCGTGAGAACCGCTCTCATCTTTATGAATTAGCGTGCAGTCTGGGGAAACTTGTGATGAGATGGTAGGAGCGTGACGATATTTCGTGATGTAGGGGTACCTTGATCGGCGGCCATGGCTGCCGATTTCCACGCTCGGCGATTGTCGTCGCCTCGCGGGAGGTCTGAAGCGAAATCGGGGGAATGCCCGCGTCCGGCCGGGCGGGGCTTTCGGCAGGGTACAAATCATGATTTCAATGCAGCAGATCCGTCGCCGCAAGTGGTGGTTGGGAATTACGCTCGCCCTGAGCGGGGGAATCGCTCAGTCACGGGCCCAGGAACCGATCGTCTTCGATGCGCCGAAGACCAATCCGCCCGCGGCGCCCGCCAGCGGCTCGCAGCCGATGAACCCCGCCAAGTCGGAAAAGGGCAAAGTGTCGTTCTCATTCGCGGACAAACCCTGGACGCAGGTGTTTGAATGGCTGCGCGATCAGACCGGCTTGCCGGTGATCACGATCCACAAGCCGGCCGGCTCGTTCACGCACATCCCGTCCCCGCGCGACAAGAAGTACACGATTCCGGAAGTGATCGACGCGATCAATAATGCCTTGCAGGACCAGCATTATCTGCTGTTCCGCCGGGAAGCTTCCTACGGCGTCGTCGCCATCGACGAAAAAAACCTGATCAATTCGATCGACTTGCCGCGCGTGACCATCGAGGAATTGGCCAATCGCGGGAGAACCGAGTTGGTCTCGGTCGCCTATCCGCTCAAGGTGCAACAGGCCGACGTGCTGGCCCCTGAAGTTCGCAAGATGCTCACGAACTTCGGTCAGGTGCAACCGCTTCCCATTTTGAATCAATTAGTGATTCTCGACAAGGCCGGCAACTTGACGCGGATCATCGACATCCTCAAGGAAATCGATCGCAGCGACCGAACCAGCGACTATTTCACTTACGAATGCAAGTATGTAACAGCGCGCTACGCCGAGCGCGTTCTCCGCGATCTGCTGGGCGATCCCTTGCCCGTCAACACACAGACGCCCACCGCGCCAAACACGACTCAGCCGCAACCGGCGCCGCAGAACAATCAACCGTTCAATCCGTTCGGTGGCCGGAATCGCTTCCGCGGCGGCGGCGGCGGCCCGGACGGCTTCAATCTCAATCTCGGCGGTGGTTTCGACCCGCGGCAACTGGCCGAACGAATGATGAATCGCGGGCAGGACGGACGCGACAATCGCGGCAACGACGGGCGCAATGCCGCCGCGACAACTGCCAGCAAGGCCACTCACGTCGCCTGCGACGATCGGCTGAACCTGGTGATTGTCCAGGGCACGCCTGACAAAATCTCGTGGTGTCGCGAGGCGCTCAAGAAAATCGACGTTCAGCAGCCAGGCGAACAGCCGATTGTCAAGGGCAAGCCGGAGTTTCAGACCTATATCGTGCCCGCCGGCACCGCCGAGGCGTTTGCCCGCGCGATCTATGACAAATACAGTACCTCGCCGGTCGTGCGCGCCTCGGTGGTTTCCAATAACTCGATCTTGGTTTACGCTCCGCCGCAGGACCAACTGGACATCGCCAAGGAACTCCGCAACGCCACGCCGCCGCTCTCGCCAAGCGACACCAAGCTGATCGTGCTCAATAACCTTGACGCGACGGACACCGCGACCAAGCTCAAGGAAATGTTTGGCGATCCAACCAAGACGCCGGGCGTGCCCTACATCGCCGGCGATGCCGATCGAAATGGCATCGTGGTTAAGGGCACCAAGGACCAGGTCGCCGATGTCGGTGGGGTGATTAAGGTTCTGGAGAGCGACGGCAGCGGTGTCGCCGGCGCCACCATGCCGGGCAACACCCGCATTATTTACATGGACAGCAGCGCCGCCCGCGGCATCAGTCAATTGCTCGAGCAAATGCTCAAGGACTCCGGCGTTCGGGTTCGGATCGAGGGCCCCAACGCTCCGCCTCCGCTGCCGGAGCCGAGAAGACAAGCGCCGAAATCGGACCAAGGGCCCGATTCGCGGCTGAATCCAAACGATCCGATCTGGCTCGTCACCGCGGATATTCCGGACCAAGCGCCGGCTGCAAAGCCGCCTCAAAACCAGAAGCCGATGCCGCCGAACCCGCAGCAGCCGCCGGCCGGGACGAGCAAAGACGTGACCATTCACGTGGAGGGGAACCGAATCGTCGTCAAGACCGACAATCCGCAATTGCTCGAGGCGATCACCAAGTACATCCGCCAGTCCACGCGAAAGGACGCCGCCCAGGACTTCGATACCATCAAGCTGGAGACCGCCGACGCCACCGAGTCGGCGCGCGTGCTCGATGAGGTGTTTAACGGCACCTCGCAGCAACAGCAGCAGCAACGCGGCGGCCGCTTCAATCCATTTCAGTTCTTGCAGCAACAGCAACAGAAGGAGCAGCGCGTTCGCGTGGTCGCCGACACGTCGAGCAATTCGCTCTTTGTCTGGGCCACGCCGCTGGACATGCTGAAGATCCGAAATCTGCTCACCGTCATGGACGCGCCGAACAAGGATCCGCGCGGCCTGATCAAGACCAACTTCATCAGGTGCCAAAACACCCAGGCCGAGGAGGTAGCGCAAGTCATCAAGGACGTGTACGCGGATCTGATGAACACCCAACCGCAGAATGGCATGGTCGGCGGCTTCCGGGGCTTCCGCTTCGGCGGCTTCGGCGCGGCAATGAATAACCAGAACAACAAACAGAATCAGCCGCAACTGAGCATCGGCGTGGACACACGTTCGAACATGCTGATCGTGGCCGCCCCCGAAGCGCTCTTCGAGGACATCAAGGGGCTGGTCGCCAAGCTGGAAGATTCGTCAAAGGATTCGACCGAAGTCGTCAAAGTCGTCCCCACGCCGGGCGTTGACCCGTCGGTGGTACAACAGGCCATCAACGCCATTCAAGGCATCCAGACCAATCAGGGTGGTTTCGGGATGGGCGGCGGCCGCGGCGGCTTCGGCGGAAACTTCGGCGGTGGTGGTCGCGGCAATTTCGGCGGCGGCGGCCGCGGAAACTTCGGCGGTGGTGGTGGCGGCGGTGGCGGTGGTCGCGGCGGCTTTGGCGGAGGCCCCGGCGGTGGTCGCGGCGGCCCCGGAGGCGGCGGCGGCCGTGGAAACTTCGGCGGCGGTCGCGGCGGCGGACGCGGAAATACCGGAGGGCGGCCCGGCGGCAGATCACGCCGGTCCGATCCGCCGGGAGGGCCACGTTTTTTTGAACCGGGGGACACGGAAGTCCCGGGCTTCACTGCCTTACTCAGTCCTCGACAAAATCCCGACAACAGCGAATTCCTGGTCGATGCGCTCGGCCAGGAAGAGCAGCAGCAACCGCAACTGCCGGGCGGCCTCGGTTCGCCCAATCTGCCCGGCCCGGGTGCCACGATTTACGTCGAGCCATTGCCCGGCGGCGTCATCATCCGCGGCAGCAGCAAAGCCGACGTCGAATTGGTGCTGCAGATCATCGAGTATTTGAAAAAGCTTCAAAAAGAATCGGAAGTCGAGTTTCAAATCTATCCGCTGCAGCACGCCGATGCAACCAGCATCACGGCGACCTTGCTGACGATTTTCTCCCGCCTCAATGTCGGCCCGACTTCCACCAGCCTGCTGCCGCCGTCCAATACCGGCGGGTTTGGCGGCTTCGGTGGCGGATTTGGCGGCGCCCAAGGCGCGAGCGGAGTCAACATCCAGCAGTTGCAGAATCAGTCGTCGGTGCTCCTGCTGCCCCTGGTGCGCCATAACGCCATCTTGATCGGCGCTCCCAAGAGCAGCATGGAGGCGATCAAGGCGCAGATCGACAAGTTCGACATTCCAAACGCAGGGATCCAGGCCGAGCCGATGCGCTTGAAAAACGCGTCGGCACAGATTATCGCCACGCAGATCCAGCAGTGGTACACCATCCGCTATCCGAATGACACGAATCAGGTCCGCGTGCAATACGACACGAAGACCAACACGATCTTCGTGCAGGCGGCGCCCGCCGACCTGGCCGACATCAAGGCCTTCGTCGAATTTGTCGATTCCAGTGCTCCACGAGCGACCAACGAGCTTCGCGTCATTCACTTGCAAAGAGCCCGGGCCGACGAACTGGCCCAGACGCTCGTCTACGCCCTGACACAGGGCGTCGTTCAGCCGACCGTGGGCATTGTCCCGGTGACGGGAACGGGAGCGCCTGGCGGAGGCGGTGGCGCCGGCGGCATTGGCGCCGGCGGAATCGGTGGCGGCGCACCGGGTGGCGGAATCGGCGCCGGCATTGGCGGCGGAGCCGCGGGACGGCCCGGCGGATTGACCGCGCTGGGCGGCGGAGTCGGCGGAGGCATCGGCGGCGGGGGTGGAATTGGCGGCGCCGCGGGCACCGCCGTGCCGATCTCCGGCGGCACCACCGTCACCAAGGCCACCTCCATCCGCTTCATGAATGGCGCCGGCCAAATCGTCGAATCCGGCTTCATGGACGACGTGCACATCACTTCCGAAATCCGCAGCAACAGCCTCGTCGTCTCCGCGCCGGCCCAGACCATGACGCTCTTGGAAGCCCTGATCAAAGAACTCGACGTCACGACCGTGGCCCGGGCCGAGATTAACATCTTCAAACTGCACAAGCTCGACGCGGCGATCGTGTCGCAAATGCTGCAGCAACTGTTTCTCGGCACCACCGGCACGACTGGGGCCGGCGGCGCGGGCGGCGCGGGCGGCATCGGCGGCATCGGCGCCACGGGTCAAAATCGACCGATGCTCACCCTGGCCGGCGAGCCGGCCCCGGGCGCAGCCCTCATTCAACTGAGCGTCACGGTCGATGCCCGCACCAACAGCCTCATCGTCGCCGGCAGCAAGAACGACCTGGAAGTGATCGAAGCGATCATCGCTCGGCTCGAAGCCCAGGAGGAGACGCCGCGGCAAAATCGCGTTTACAAGCTCCGCAATCAGGCGGCGGCCGACGTGACGACCGCCCTGTCCACGTTCTACACCAACGCCCTGACTCCGCTTTCCGACGCCGGGCAGCTTTCCGCCTATCAACAATTGCTGCGGGAAGTGGTGGTAGTCGCCGAGCCGGTGAGCAACAGCATCCTGGTCAGCGCCACGCCGAAGTACTTCGATCAGATCACGCGCTTCATTGAGGAACTCGATGCCCAGCCGCCGCAAGTGATCATTGAATGCCTGATCGCCGAAGTGGACCTGACCAACAATCAGGAATTCGGCATCGAAATCGGCGCACAACGCCGGTGTTGTTCACTCGCGGGTTGACGCCGAATGGCTCGACCGTCGCTGACGGCCGGTCATCCGCGACTCCGGGATTCCCCTTCAACACGACCAATCCGCTGGGAAATACAAACTTTGCCAGCCCGAGCCTGATCGGCCTGCAAGGGCCTCGGCAATCTCGGCGTCGGCCGCGCATCGGCCACCGACGGCATCGGCGGCCTGGTGCCTTCCGCGTCCAGTGAATCGTTGAGCGTTCTGATCCGCGCCTTGAAGACCCAGGGCCGGGTGGACGTTCTCAGCTATCCAAGCTTGGTGACAACGGACAATCAGGCCGCACGAATCAACGCTGGGCAAGATGTTCCCTATCTCGGCACCGTTTCCTTCAGCGGAGTGGCCGGCACACCACGTTCAAAGCATTGATCGCCGTCAGATCGGCGTGATTCTGACGGTGGTGCCGCGAATCAGCCCGGAAGGCCGCGTGCTCATGCGAGTTACCCCGGAAGTGTCGTCGCTCGGCCAAGACCGAATCCTAAGCACCGGCGGCACCACCGGCACGATCATTGGCACGGTGTTCAATGTTCAGAGCGTTGACACGACCATCTCGGCCAACGATGGTGAAACCGTCATGATCGGCGGGTTGGTCACGAAACGCGATTCGCGAGTCGAAAACAAAGTGCCGGTCCTGGGCGACATCCCCGTCCTCGGCGCCCTGTTCCGCTATCGCACGCGAACGCAGAACAAGACGGAAGTGATCGTTATTCTCACGCCGCACGTGATCCGGTCGAAGTTCGACGCCGACCGCGTCTTGGCGGAGCATGCCGGCAAAATGGACTGGAACCTCTGCAATGTCGCCAAGGTCCACGAGCATGGCACGGAATTCATGCAGCCGCGGGATCGCAATGGCGGCGCTTGCGGCGACGCCGAACCAACCTCAAGCCAGAAGATCCTGTCGATGCCGATCGACGCCATGCCGTTACAAGCGCCGCAAGTGGCGCCGCCGCAACCGGTCCGGCGCCCGCCGGCCCGACCACGAGCAACTTGATTATCATGCGGCCCGCCCTCAAGCAGGTCCAGGCGACTCAGCCGTCCGCGCCCGCGAAAGCCGCGGCCGCGCCGAGCAACAACGCGTTGCCGGCGCTCGACGCGCTGCCCGCGGCGCCAACCAGCGATCAAGGAAAATCGGGAAAGGAGTCCCAGTCATGGTCCGTTGTTCGTCCTGGCAAGGCGTGAGCTTGCGACTGTTGAGCTTGCTGTTCGCGTCGGCGTTGGTCTCCAACTCGGGCTGCAAGCTCCTTTCGAGACAGCAAAACGAATACGAGCCGCCGGTCACGGTGCAAAAGGAGCCGCCGAAACCGCCGCCCGCCGGCACTCCCGCCGCACGGCTGGCAATGCAGTGGCAAAAGAAGGTGCAATTCGGCACCAACCCCGTTGACCAGAAACCAATGGCGGGCCTGGCCGGGCGCGTTTATCTTTTTGAGAAGGAACCTTCGGTGCCGCTGACGGGCGACGGAACGATCGAAGTGGCGCTTTACGACGACACTGCCGGGGTCAACGCCACGAAACAGATCGAGACCGTGCGCTTTCCGGCGGACGTGATGCCGCAGCTTTTGACCAAGGACGCGGTCGGTCCGGTATACGCCGTCAATCTTCCGTGGCCGGATTACAAGCCGGTGGTTTCGCAGGTCCACTTCGTCGTCACCTACACGCCCAAAGAGGGCGCCCCGATCTCGACAACGAGCGAGGTCATCACGCTCGAACACAGCACGGCCACCGCAGCCGCCGTCAAGCCCCAAACGCAGAGTAGCGTCGCTGCGAAATAATGCCGCTTGAAGCTCTGCGACGGGCACGGGTCGCCGAAGCAATCGGCAGCCAGAGCCCGTCGCAGCGTTTGAATCGCGAAATGAAAAAGTAACCGGTCCCGTCTATTCCTACGCAGGTCACTGATATCCTATGCCCTTGTGGCGCAAAGGCCTACAACGAAAATAGTCAATTCCTACAGCCGCACGAACCGGTTATTTCCGGTTACTTTTGTAGTCAACACTCAAACTCAAGGCTTCCCTTCGCCTCGCAATTTCATCAAGGCTTCGGCAAACGCCTCGCCAATCCGCAGCATCGTCTTCGCGCTGCCGAGATAGTGATACGGATAATCACTGCCGACCTTGTTCCATTCATCGAGGTGTTGCCGCCAGTCCTTTTTGAACACCGCCTCGGCGTCCGTGTCCCAAAACGCGTCGGTCTTGACCATCGCCACGTTGCCCTTGAACTCGGGCATTTCCAGCACCGCGGCTTGTGCCTCCTTGAATTTGCGAATGTTGCCTTTGGCATTCGCCCCATCGACTCCCATTTGGCCGATCACGACCGGCAGTTTCGGCGACTTCAAGTCTTTTCGCACATCGCGAATGAAGTGGGCCATGTTGACGGCGTATTCGCCGGTGGCCTGGCGATCGATCATATCGTTCCAACCCTGGAACCAAACCAGCCCGGCCAAGTCGTAGCCCTGGTTTGAATATTCGGGAAAAAACTTCTTGATATTGGATAGCGTCGATCGCACCTCGGCGAGCATTTCCCGATACGACTTCCCGTACAGCGCCTTCACGTCATCGATGGCGGCATCGGGCTTTCGCTTCTTCAAGTCACCAAGTTGTTTTTCCAAGACCGCCATTGCAGGCAAGCCGGCACTCGGAGAACGAAAATCGCGATACAGACTCCGCCCGCCCCAGGCCGCCTTGATCAACAGCACCGGCTCGCGATAATGATCGCCCATCACCGTTCCAAATCCGAGTTCTGGCCCGATGCATTTCGGCGACCCAAAGCCGACCGTGAGCTTTCCCTTGCGATCCAGAAACTTGATCCAGACGTCGTCGCGCTCGATCCATTTTCCATCCTTGCGCAGTTGCTTGAACAAATCCCGCGTCGCCGTTTGCTCGGCCTGGTAGTCCATCAACGAAACCTTGGCCTTGCCTTCCATGTTCGATTGCCCGGCGAGGATGAAGACTTTAACCGGGGATTTCTTCTCCTCGGCGTTCGCGGCGATCGATAGGAACAGCAACGAGATGAGCGCCGGCATTCGGGACATGGTGATTCCTTTAGGGCATTCGTCGCGATCGCAAACGACCGGTTCAATGAATTCACTTTGCCAAGGAAGTTAATCCTTGGCCATGATCTTCACCACCGCTCCCATTTGCGGGCGAATGGAAGCGCCAATGAGCATATCAATCCAGATTGGGACAGAGCGATGCACTCACTCCAGTTGCGCATTTGTAAATCCCTGATTGAACCGGCCTCGAAAGCGGCACGAGCGTCTTGAGGCTCACTGCTCGCGGCTAGATCCAACGAACAATTTCAAGCTTCGCGGCACGCGTCAGCAAACCATCTCGACAACCGTTTCCAAATCCACCGCCACCCACGCCTCTTCGTGGCTGTCGCCGACCATGACATCGACTTTGCCAAGCGGCGCCTCAACGGTTGCCGATCCGTCACGGCCCGTGACGGCCATCGTTCCGCCTCACACAAACCCACATGCTTTGATCGAAACCCGCTGCCCGGTGCGCGGCCGGCCATCGCGCCCGCGAACGATCACCGTCAGCGTGCCTTTCAAATAAACATCTTCATCCAGAGGTGTCCAGTCGCTCATCGCGATTCCTCCCGCCGATTGGAATGGTGCAATTGGCCCCATTGTGGCCGGCAATTGCGGCTCGAGCAAGTTTGTAATTGAAAATGCCGCAATTTTGCGCTGGCAACTCGGCGGTCGTTATCACGCTTCAGTCGCCAATCAATCGCTCGCGGTAAAGCTCGGCGTCGTCGAGCGAAAAGCAGCAGAAGACGGCCTGTTCGGGCCCCGCGCGGCGGCCACGGCGAACGGCGGCACACGAATTGCACTGCACTTGATGGATCGCCGGGCAGCCGTGCCGGCGTGCAAATCCGTCGCCGCGCCCACCTGAATCGTTGAAATTCTATTTGACATTTGATAATCGAGGCAGGAGTTGACCATGGCCAGCACCAAGACCGCGACCAAGGACCCGAGGAACATCGCGCCCAAGCCGCCCTTCCCTGAACAACCGCAACAGCCTCCCGGATACGAGGAGCAAATGCGGCCTCGACCGGACCACGGCGAGGAGACGTATGTGGGCCACGATCGGCTCAAGGGGAAAGTGGCCCTGATCACCGGGGCCGACAGCGGCATCGGCCGCGCCGTCGCCCTCGCTTTTGCCCGTGAGGGCGCCGACGTGGGCATTGCCTATCTCGAGGAGGAAGAGGATGCCCGCCAGACCGAAAAATTGGTTCAGGAGGCGAACCGCAAAGCCCTGCGCTTGCCCGGCGACATTCAGAACGAATCGCATTGTCGCGATTTGCTCAAAAATACGCTTGACCAATTCGGCCGTCTAGACATTCTCGTCAACAACGCCGCCTACCAGATGACGCATCAGGAAATCGAGGAAATCTCGGCGGAGGAATTTGAGCGAACCTTTCGCACCAATGTCTTTGCGATGTTCTACCTGTGCAAGGCCGCGCTTCGCGAAATGCAGCCCGGCGCCAGCATCATCAACACTGCGTCGATTCAAGGCTTCGAGCAATCGCCTTATTTGCTCGATTACGCTCCCAGCAAGGCGGCCATTATCGGCTTCACCAAGGCGCTGGCTCGAATGGTCGCGAAGCGCGGCATCCGGGTCAACGCCGTCGCCCCCGGCCCGGTCTGGACGCCCCTCATCCCATCCACCATGCCGGCGGAAAAGGTCAAGCAATTCGGCGGAAATTCCGTCTTCGGCCGCCCCGCGCAGCCCGCCGAACTCGCGCCCATTTATGTGCTGCTCGCCTCGCCGGAGGCCAGCTATGTCACCGGCGAAGTCTACGCCGCGACCGGCGGCAAGACGCCGATCTAGCCGCGCCGTTGCGACCGTGCAGAGGGAAATTTGAAATGATTGCGACCGGAGATTTGAAGCGGAGAGGGCGGGATTCCCTGACGTGTGACCTGCTGCCATCGCCCGATTGCAGTAACTCCCGGAATTATACGAGAATTCTTGGATCCGGGCAATCATACAAAGGATTCGTCAATGCCGCGTGGCCTGAATCCGAATGCCACAAAACCGCCACAAAAATTCATCTGCCATGCTCTGGCTAATTCAACGCAGCGGTTGCTGTTAACCAATGGGTTGAAGGTTCGAATCCTTCTTGGGGAGCTTTCTGGACGGCTATGCGAACCAAGCCGTCCTGGGTTAACAACAACGGAGCCGTTCTCGCCTGCGGGGATCGCGTGCCGAACGATTTGAAGACTCCGGTCATCGAGACTCGCACAACTGGCGATGATTAACTCGGCATCGGGCCATTCCTTGTCCGTCATTTCCCTTCGCTGTTCTGGCCACGTTGTCCACCGGAACGCGGTGCGGTGAGTCGTCACACGACATGGCCGGCGGCATCAGAAGCATGGAGCAGTTTGAGGGCACATGACAAGACTTTTTTGTCCGGCGTCTTCCCTATGCTCTGCATAGGCTCAATGGAACCGTTCCAGCGGCCGGCAAGCTCGCCTACGCGCGGATCGGCGTGCGGAAAATCGTGTTTCCGCACGTTCTTGTTCCGGGAACCTAAAGTGGAATCGCCCGCCAAACTGGCAGTCAGCGCTTGCGAGATTCTTAATTCGTCGGCGAACTTCCGCAGACCGCGACGAGTTTACCCGCCGCTTCGCAGCACTCAAGCGCGAACCGTTCGAAGAGTGTCACACTCTTCGCGAAGATTAACGCTCCGCTTTGACTCGCGTGCTATCGGGTGCAATTTTACGCCAATAACAGTTCAGCTAGGTGGTTCCAGTCATCGACCCAGTGCACGTCTGAATGTTCGGGTTTTCTATTGTTCCAAGGATGACGCATCAAATAGCACGGCGTGCCGGATTTAGCGAAAGCAACTGCCTGCTCGTAATGATCCTCGACCGCGCCAGCAAACTTTGCAAGTGCTACGTGTTTTTTGCCTGATTTCAGAAAGTGTAAGTTTTGTGCGGGGATGCGATGCAGTTCCAGCCATCGAATGGTAGACTGCCGTGCCTGGGGTAGACGAGTTGTGGCGATGTGAATGTCAAATCTTGTCGACAGGTGAGCCAGATGCTCCTGGACGCATTCCATTGGCAAAATCGACAACAAATGGTCGGGCTGTGAAAAGATTTCATGGATTTCCAGCCATTCTTCGTTGGTTATGGCACAGCCATTGGCGTCTCGGCAATGGCAGTATTCGAACTCGATGATGTCTGTGTAAGAATAATTGACTCGGCCTTTGGTGAATTGCCGAATCACCTCTCGCATGATGAAGTCACTTTGTGCAATGACGTTGTCGATGTCCACACAGAGGGAAGGCATTCGGCTAGTCCTCTACTTTCCAGTAGTCAACGCACATTGCAAGCAATTGGGTCTTCCCATCCGCTCTTAACAGTTTCTGAAGCGACGGGATTTGCGATTCCTCGATAACGGCCCGAACCTTGTCGCTAAGCGGCTCTTGGGCTGCTCTGGCGATCGTATCGCGAGTGGCTTGAACTTCTCTTACACCAAATTTCGAAATCATTTGAAATCCTCGAACAAAGTGTCAATAACCCATTATAAGCGCTGCAGCGATCAGGGCGTATGTTGTCAACAATTGCGAGCATTCATTAAGAACATCGACGTCGAAATCCTCTACTAGACCATCGACACTCATCACGCCAATCGGGTTCCCGTCTTGGCCCTTGAGCGGCATTGAAATTACCCAACGCAGCTTTTCGTCAATAATCTTCGCCAGATCGGGTGTAATTTCATAGACCGTGTCCCATCCACCGCCCGCACCATCGGGTAACCGCAGTGCAAGTTGAGGATGGCCCGACGAGTATGCTTTTCCCGTGGCCCCTTGTCCGGGCTTCAAAACAACCCCATAAAGTTCGCCGGGATTGTTCATTTTCACATGGAGTTGGGGCTCAATCCTCAGAAATTGCGCATTTTCGTCCGGAAGGAATATGTTCGCGCGAACATGATCATCACTCAGCTGCTTGTTCTTCTGTCGTTCGCGGTCAGGAACTTTACCACTTTCGCGGTTTAGACGATGTTGATGGGAGGTTGCCGCGAGGGCGGGCTTTGCAATGCGATTGCGGAACCGGAGAACTCGGAGGGTGGATGATCCGGTCTGTTGGCTCAGCAGTTGGGGGCAGGCTTGGCCTTGTTCGGGCGAGCGCGATGGGCGCGGTAACTCTTGCCGTTGATCTTCAGGATGATCGCTCCATCGACGATACGATCGAGGAACGCCATCGCCAGTGGCGGGTCGCCGAGGTAATCGCCCCAGGCGTCGAAGTCGATGTTGGTGATCAGGGCGGTGGAACGCTGCCGGCTGCGGGCGTCGATGATCTTGTAGAGCAGATTGGCGGCCTGCGGCGATTCGGCGCGTTCAATTCTTTCGAAGCCGAATTCATCGATTACCAATAAGTCGAAGCGCGCGTAGTAGCGCACGCGCTTGGGCAGGGTCTGGTCGGCCAGGGACTTGGTCAAGTCGATCAAGAGCGCGGCACTGGTGGTGTAGCGGACCGAGTAACCCAGGACACACGCGGATTCGGCAATCGCTTGCACGAGATACGATTTCCCAACCCCGGACTGCCCCACCAGAACCAGGTTGTCCTGGCGCTGAACAAACGCGCCGGTGGCCAGTTCTTCGATCTGGACGCGATCGATGGCGGACTTGTTGAAGTCCCAGTCGAACTCGCCGAGCGGCTTGCGTTCAACGAAGTGGGCCTCGCGGATGCGATGGGCGATCGAGCGTTCGCGGCGTTGGTTGGCTTGCTCGGCGACGAGCAGATGCAGGAACTGCTGGTGCGACAGTCCTTCGCGCTGGGCGCGAGCCAGGACGGCGTCGAAAGCCGCGGCGGCCAGCGGCACCTTGAGGGCGGCGAAGTCGGCGAGGATGCGTTCACGCAGGTCGGTCGGCATCGTCGTGGGGTTCGTCGGCGGCGGGGTCGGCGGGCGTGGGGTCTTGCGGCGGGCCATGAGCGGTCGATTCCTCCACGAGGTTGCGGTATTCGGTGGTGGGTCGCGGGGTGACCGGGTCGTCGCGCAGATGGTCGGGCAAATGCCGGCGCTCGCGATCGGCGAGGGCATCCAGAATGCTCCGCGGGGTGGCTCGGGCGGCGAGGATGCGTTCGACGGCGTTGAGCGAATAGGCGCCGAAGCGAACGGCCCGTTCCAGGGCGGCGAGCAGATCGGCGCGGGCATAGGTGCTTTGCAGGGCCAGGATCTTGAACGCCTGCTGGTTGCTGTAGCGCTGGTCGCGGATCAGGCCGTCGAGGAAGCGCCCGGCCAGCGGGCCGAGTTCGGCGAAGCGTTCGTGCAGGAGGGCTTGCTGCGCGCGGGGGTCAGCCACCGGCCGATGCGACTTCTGTTCGGAACGCTGGCCCGTCTGGCCGCGTGGGAACAGTCGATGTCGAGCAATCTCCTCGACCTGGGGGCCGTAGGCGATCAACTCGCTCTCGCTGACGCGCACCGGCAGCGCCAGGCCGATGAGCCGCCAGGGGACCGAGTAGAAGTTCTGCCGGTAGGCGATGAAGCCTTCGACGTTGACGACGCGGTATTCGACGGCGGCGACCGCATAGGGTGTGGCCGGCAGCGGGATCAGGTGGGGCTGTTCCTCGGCGTGGCGATCAATGGGCCGTTGCTTCGTCTCGCGATGGCTGCGCACGTCGGCGACCTCGGCCAGCCAGCGGGCGGTGACTTCGTTGAGGTGTTCCAGCGAGTGGAAGGTCCGGCCGTTGAGCAGGTTCGTCTCGACGTAATGGAACTGTCGTTCGACCTTGCCCTTCAACTGAGCCGTCAACTGCGCGCGGTGGCAATCCGCCGGAGCGAACCGTCCGGGTAACTCACCCGTTTCATCCTCTCTTCGGCCACGCGTTCCGGCTCGTGGATTACCAGCGCAATTGGGGCGAGGACCGCGTCTACGTCACCGACAACTCGGGCGCAACCAGCTGGTTTCCTGCATCTTGGACTGACGTCGAACCCCTGGAGCCGTTCGTGGCGATGTCGGCGGGACGCGCCGCCTTTCACTTCCGGGACCTACTGGATTTGGCTGGCCTGATCGCGGCGCTGCAACCGGCGCCGGTTCGCCGGAGGAAGCGCAAAGTGTAAAGACAATTATGCCTACTGTGTAAAGATAATTATGCCGATCGCTGCAAGTGCGGCCGGGGACAGTCGCAATGAATGATCGCGATATCCCTTCAATTGCCAAGCGATCTCGACGAAATCCCTCGACGATGCTAGAGACACAGTACATAATTACAATTACACACGATCCCACCTACCCACCACCGGGGCCGCGCCGATGACTCCGTCTCCGGAAGACCCGCCCAGCGCCGCCAAGCAGCTTGCCCTCAAACAGAGCGGCGCTCTCAATCCGCATCCACAAGACGTTCGGGACGACCTGTTCCAGAGCAACGAGTTCTTCGATGCCCGCGATCTGGTCCAGGTCAAGTACGAGATGCTGCGCCGCGTCCAGGTCGAGGGGCTCTCGATCGCTCGGGTCGCGGAACTGTTCGGTTTTTCGCGGCCGGCGTTCTACCACGCGCTCCAGGCGTACACGAGTGCGGGCTTGCCCGGCTTGATCCGCAAGCGGCCCGGGCCGCGTGGGGCGCACAAATTATCTGACAAGGTCATGCAGTACATTGCGGTCCTGCGTGCCGAGGACGCGAACCTCTCCAGTCACGAGATCGCCACCAAGGTGCGCCGGAAGTTTCGTCTGGCCGTTCATCCCCGCAGCATCGAGCGTGCCCTGAAGCGGCAGAAAAAAAAGGGGCAATAGCGGGTCGTTCGAGCGACGCCGCCGCCGAACAAGCGGTGACGGCGTGGGCGGACCGTTACGAAGCGATCCGCCGACAAGTGCTTGACGATGTGGGGCACAGCGGGGGCTTGGCCCTGTTGCTGCGAAGTGGATTGGTGGCGTGGCTGCGGGTCTGGCCGACCGCTGCCGATGGCCATGCCGACAAGGAGAAGGCGACGCAGCGGTCGGAATCCTCCGAGACGCCGGAACGACCGGGAGAACTGTCGCAAGAGATCACGCGCATTCTGGTCAACATGTTCCTCGATCAAACCCAGGAGACTGTGCCATGAATCCAGGTGCTCAACAAAAAGTGACGTCGAGCCATCTGAAGCGCAATGCCTACCTCTACATCCGGCAATCGACGCTCCGGCAGGTCCTGGAGAATACGGAAAGCACGCAGCGGCAGTACGCCTTGAAGCAGCAAGCTGTTCGCCTGGGTTGGCCCCAGGAACAGGTGGTCGTCATCGATTGCGATCAGGGACAATCTGGAGCCTCAGCCGTGGACCGCGAAGGCTTCCAGCGCTTGGTAACCGAAGTGAGCCTCGGGCGGGCCGGCATCGTTCTGGGTCTTGAAGTATCGCGGCTGGCGCACAACTCGACCGATTGGCATCGCTTGCTGGAGATCTGCGCCCTGACCGACACTCTGATCTTGGATGAAGACGGCCTGTACGATCCGAGGCACTTCAACGACAGGCTCCTCTTGGGAATGAAGGGCGCTTTATCTGAGGCAGAACTTCATGTACTGCATGCCCGTCTTCAGGGCGGTCTCCTCAGTAAAGCGCGGCGCGGTGAACTCCGCAAGCCACTGCCGACCGGCTTGATCTACAACGCTCAGGATCAGGTGGTTTTGGATCCGGATCGGCAGGTCCGGCAGATGCTCGTCACCTTCTTCCGCACCTTCGAGCGGCTTGGCTCGGCCGTGGCGACCGTGAAGTTCTTCCACAAGAAGAAGTTGCTGTTCCCCCGGCGGCTCCGGCGTGGATTGCGCCAGGTCTGGGCGCCGCTGACGCACAGTCTGGCATTGCATCTGTTGCACAATCCCCGCTACGCCGGCTGTTATGTGCACGGCCGCTCGCGCACGCGTCGGACCCTCGAAGGCAAACTCAAGACGGCCAAGCTCGCGCTGGAGGACTGGGATGTCATTTTACCCGAAGCCCATCCAGGCTTCATAACTTGGGATCAGTACCAGCGAAACCGCGAGGTGTTGCGTAAGAACTCACGGGCCCACGGTCTCGAACGTCGTCACCCACCGCGGGAAGGGCCGGCTCTGCTGCAAGGGCTTGCCATCTGCGGCCGCTGCGGCAGACGAATGACCGTCCGCTACCACATTTGGAAAGACACATTGCGGCCCGAATATCTCTGCCAGCACGACGGCATCGAAAACGGTGAGCCGATCTGCCAACGTATCCCAGGCATGGCGATCGACGAGGAGATCGGCGTCTTACTGATGCAGATGATTCAACCGATGACTCTGGAGGTTTCCATCGCAGTCCAACAGGAGCTGGAGTCCCGTCTGGACGAGGCCGAACAGCTTCGCCTGCAGCACGTCCAACGGGCTCGTCACGAAGCGGATTTGGCTCGCGACCGATTCATGCAGGTCGATCCGCGTAACCGATTGGTGGCCGATACATTGGAAGCCGAGTGGAATGCCAAGCTACGCGACCTACAGGAAGCGCAAAAGCAATTCGAGCAGCAGCGGCAGGCCGACCGGCAGGCGCTCACCGACAAGAATCGGGAGCTGATCCGTTCTCTCGCCAGCGGCTTCTCGAAGTTGTGGAACGATCCGCAGACCGCGCATCGCGATCGCAAGCGGATGGTGCAGTTGTTAATCGAAGACGTCACCTTGAATCGTGTCGAGCAGATCACCGTGCAGATTCGCTTCCGAGGAGGAGCAACCCAGACTCTTGCGCTCCCCGCCCCGCAGCCGTCGTATAAATCTTGGGAAACAGATCCAAAAGTCGTCGCGCTGATTGATCAGTGGCTCGACGAGTTGTCGGACCAGCAGGTCGCCGCCCGCTTGAACGAACAGGGGTATCGGTCTGGCAAAGGCAAAGTCTTCACCGGCATGACGGTCACGAACATCCGAAAGTCGCACGCGATCAAGAGCCGATACGATCGGCTCCGCGAGAAAGGATTGCTCACGCTAACGGAAATCCGCCAGCAGCTCGAGGTGGACCGACACACAATTCAAATCTGGCGACATCATGGTCTGCTCAAGGGCCACTACACGGGCAAAGTCTTCCTCTACGAACCCGTCGATCCTGCGACCGTTCGAAAATGGCAAGGCGTCAAATTCACTGATCCGCGTCGAACCCAAAACCCAGTTCCCGCCACTCAACAGGAAGAGGTGTAGTATGAAACCTATGC
>CAWFFC010000004.1:0-482834 GCA_963815035.1 uncultured Gemmataceae bacterium | reverse complement strand
TGCGGCTCGCATCGAGGTTTTCCGGGTTCTTCAGCAGCAGCCATCGGGTTCCCTTGAGCACCCGACGCTCGCCGCGACGCGTCGCCTGCCGGGTACAGGTTGTGCCGAAAATCGCTCAGTCGGTCGTTGAACAGTTTGATCACGTGGAAATGATCGAAGACGTGCACCGCCTGGCGAAGGTTGTCGTGCACCGCTCGGATATACGCCGGCGACATGTCGGTGGCCACCGCTTCCACCTTGGCCCGCGACCGCTTCAACCGCCTCCAGAACGGCTTCAACGCCTCGACGCCCTTGCCGTCGCCGACGAAGACCACCGCCCCGCTGAGCAGATTCAGCACCACCGTCACATACTGGTGCCCCTTGCCAATGGCGATCTCGTCGATGGCGATCTGCTTCAATTTCCCCAGTTTCGGCCGGCCAAACTGCTGCGTCAGCGACCGCGCCTTGGATCTCCTTGATGGTGTCCCCAACCCACCTGCAGATGCGTGGCGACATCCTGGATCGTCATGTAACGCGACAACTCCAACGCGTACCGCTCGAAGGAGCGGGTGTAGCGTTTCTTCGGGTCCGCAAAGCCCAACTTCACTTGCCGCATCACGCCGCAGTCGAAGCACAGCACCCGCGGCACCTCGAAACTCAACTGCACCGGCTTGGATCCAATCGGAATCGTGCGAAACGTCCGCTCGACCGCCCCCTGCCGCCAAATGTTATCCCCGTGGCAATGCGGGCATGCAACTGCTTGCGCGACTGCTCGATGCGAAACGTCACCCGGCCAGCGCCAAATTCCTGACCCACATACCGGTAGCCAACCAGACCAAACCCGTGATACAGTAAACTCGTGGACATGCTGAACCCTCTTGCGGAGCTTGTTTACCTAACTCCATCAGAGGCAAGCATGTCCATTTTTCAAGAACTCAACGCGGATTTCCCGGATGAACCGCAATTCTGTCTGCAACTGCCGCTCAAATCTTGGCTTGCTGATCCATCCACTTCATCATTGAGTTGTTGCTATTTCGATGCCCGCATAGCGTCTCCGGGCGGAGATCTCCTTCAATCACTGCCAATGTGGTTCCGAATGGCGTTGGACTATCCCAGAGCAATCACCTCTCCTGATGGCGTTCGACGTTCGAGTTTCTGAGCAACTCGAAGCCACCGCTGGGCGGCGGTTGCTCGACGGTCGACTGCTTCGCATAAGTTCCTTGTGAGCCAAGCGATAGGCGGCTACGTCGCTCTTCTGGATGGCACTGCGGATTCCCGCAACCTTCAGACGGTCGAGTGTCTCAAATGTTCTTTTTGGCACTCGCGACCTTCTCTTTCAGCTTCATGTATGTGTAGGCGATTTGATATTTGCAAGAGTTCGTCGTTCATGCACATCCTCGAATGGTGCTCGACGAAACGGAGTAATTCGCCATGAAGTCTCTGTTCTCGGGTGGGCCGAATGGCGAAGAAATCGGCTGAATTGAATCCAATGGTGCGCAATTGATTCGATGAGAATCGAGCAGCGGCTATTCCAGCAACGGAAGCAATTCCTTGATCATCTGCGTAGAATCGAATTGCAGTATTTTCTGGAGTTTTGCTAGGGAGTGAATTGGCGAAGTTTGCCGTTGGCTGGTCATCATTCCATTCGCACACAGTTTTTGAAAAGCTGACTTCTCGCTTGAGCAGCATGCATTCTTCGAGCAACCGCCTACGGATGCATTCACCTCTTCAATCGTCTCGGGGTGTGACCCGTTGCGTTTGCTCATGCGTCGATGAACTCTTGCCAAGACGTAGGCATCGACCAGCCGAGGGAGAAAAATGACCACTCTTCTGAGTCACGACCCCTCCGAGCAGGCGAGCAAAAATCTCGCCGGCAATGTTTAATTGCATGTCGAGGGGGGGGCCATTGTAATCATGGTTGGAAACTGAAAAAATCGGCATGAGCCTTTGCGGCCAAATCGGCGAACTCTCCTCGATTACTAAAATCAGTTCCTCTGAAGCCTGGCTTGCCCGAGTTGTCGCGCCCGCATCAATAGCTGCAGCTGCCAGTCGGCAAATCGTTTAACTCCGCGACGAAAGATTGCGCGAACATTGGATCAACTCGATCAATTTGCGGCTCTTTGCCAGCGAGAATCTCAAGAGTTAATCGAAAGCCCTTTGTCAATACTCGCAGCTTGCGACTTGAGTGCGAGCTAGAATTCTTCAGGCGGAGGGGATAGTCGATAGGTCTGGCAAGGGCGAGGTAACCATACGCTCGTCGTCAGGAAAGGTCGCAGCGTTCGTCGCATACAACTCCTCGACTTCGGCAAGTGACAGTGGCAACACTTCGCCTAAGGCAACTGGTCCTGGTATCCAGTCATGCTCCACGGGACGCTGTTCAGCGACTCTTCGGGCGGCGTCGGACGGATCGAAGCTTCCGCCGCCGAAAAACGATGTCTCGAGATCGATCTGCACGGGCCTTTCGCAGGTCCTCGCGCTCGTTCAAGGGCGTCCAACGATTCAATCCTCTTCGTCGGTTAGCCAACTGGCCTCGGATTCCAACTCTGGAACATCCGACTGGCCCAGTCGTGCGGAGATCCCCAAAACTGAGTGTTCTAGCTGTTGACGGCTTTCGGAATCGCTTTCCAGCACACTCACGCATAACGGCTTCAGGTTTTCAACAACGTGGCCGCGAAGCACTCGCAATGCCTTGGTCGTGTGGCTAGTCACAAGCACGTTTTGGCCATTGGCCAAAAGATGCCCAATCAAATTGGCGATCGTATGGCTCTTTCCGGTTCCCGGAGGCCCCTGCACCAAGACCGAGCCGTGCTGATTCAGTTGCTGCGCGATACGGAACTGCTCGTGGTTGGCATTTTTCGCAAAAAGCACATCCCGCTCACCCAAATTCGCCCGACCAGCCGTGTTGTCGTCACGGCATCGCGTTTCGCAACCGACAATGTTAGCGATCGCTTCGCAAAAGTCGTCACGTGAATCAATACTTTCAATCACTTGTCGAATTGCGTTCCCGAAGCCCTTGGTTCTCGATCGAAGCATCAGCACAGGCCCGCGCCCAATCGTCGGCACCTCGCAAGCTTGGTTAGGTCGCCCCGAGTCAACGAATGTGCCATGCGAGGAGATTTGATTGACCAATCCTCGCAAAAAGGCCGAGCTTTCCCGCGCGAGTGGATGGTACCCGCCGTTTTCCAATTCTTGCCGTAGTTGCCTCATCCTGGCAGCATCGGCATCTGAGAGCAACTCGAGATAACAGCTCGCAGGCGACAGCCGAATCAATGATTCTGAACTCCGGCACTTTTGAATCAAACTCTAATTGAACGCGTTGAATGAGCACTGGATGGTAAATACTGCCTTCAGGTCGTTGCCAGTCGAGGAGTCCGTCGGCAATTACCAAGTCGAACAATTCCGATCCGCGTTCAAGTTGTCCATGTAGCGCGTACAGCTTTTCGAAAAAGTGCCATTGCCTGACGAGCTGGCCGTCCGCCGTGCGCTGATATTTCCCGCCTTTGTTCCCATAACGCGAAAGCGGCGGGCGCGCCGGGTTGTCGCCGAATTGCACTGTCATGGGTCTCACCGTTGCGATCGAGGTTATTCCGCGACATGTGAAATCTGGCAAGGTGTTCCGGGTCGTCCCAGCCAGTGTGCAACGAGTCCCGTAAAACTGTTGGAAGCGAGGGTGTCGGCGTGAGTTTTGGACGCCGAACTCGAAACAAGTAGGGCGGTGCTGTGGACCTTTCGCTCTTGTCGGCATCGCCTCGTCTTCCAGCACAAATCGCCAGGAGTTCGACGTTCGGATGATCTGGGAGATTATCGAGCCAAAGGTGCCAAGGATGCTCTTTGACTTGCCGGACCGCCGGATTGCGATGATCGTTGAGCGCACTGAGGTACTCAAAGACCTGTTTGATCCGCTGTTTGCGGACGTCGTTCTTTTTTTGTGGCGACTCGGACATTTGCTGGAGCCAATGTAATGACTTCTTACTCCTTCTGGAGTTCAGAAAGTCTTCAGCCAGGCTTCGGGAATGTTCTTGGCCTTTTTTTTGGTCGTCTCAGAACCCCGCCGTTACCAAGTTAGAACGCAGTTTCGGTCAAGTAAAGCAATCATCCGACGCTTCGCCAGTCGTCTCTTTCACTCCCTCTTCCTCCACACCCCCATCATCGCGGAAAGCCCCAACACTCGCACCCGGTATTGCTTCTGCGGGCTCCACCCCGCAACACGAATCGCGTCAAGGAGCGGTTGCGGGTCGGCGACTAATAGCACGGCTCGGCCGCCGGGTTTGAGGACGCGGTCCCATTCGGCGATCGACCGGCGATAGAGCGGGCCGATTTCTTCCGGTTGGCTGAGTTGTTTGCCGAAGGGCGGATTGCAAATGATGCGCTCGACCGAGGCGTCCGGCAATGGCAATCGGCGGCGTCCCAGTGCATCAGGAGTTCGGGATCGAATCGGCGTAGATTGGCCGAGGCGGCGCGGAGGGCGTTGAGATCGTTGTCGCCGCCCCAGATCGTGACGCGGCCGGCGCCGCGCTGGCGGGCCAATTCGACCTGCTCGGCGACAATCGTGCCCGCGCCGCACATCGGATCGAGCACTACCTGCCCCGGCGAGGCGCCGGCCAGTCGCACCATCGCCGCGGCGACGGTCGGGCGCAGCGACGCCGGCAGATGCTCCGCCTTGTAGGTGCGATGCCGCATGGTCCGATCGGAGAGCCTCAGACCGCACACGGCTTGATTGCCGTGGATGGTGAGCCAGACTTCGACCGAGGCGTTTTCTTCGGAGGTTTTCCAACTGGCGGGAAAGGCGCCTTCGAGCCCGAGCGACATCGCCTTGCGGGCATCGACCCGGCGATAGGCATGCTCGCCGGTCATCTGCGTCACCAGCCACCAAGTCGGTTTGCCTTTCGGCCTTGGATGGATTGCATGGTGAATTTTCAAAAGTTGATCCCAATGAGCCCGCCGAGTCCAGTTGGTGATGCGATCGAGATCGGACGCGCGAAAGGACAAATCGTCGGTGCCCCAGGCGAGCAGGAAGACATCCTCCGTGGTCCGCAGTTTCAATATGTCGGGCGTGATCTCCGGCACGCGGAAGGCGATCAGCCCGCGGCCCGATTTCTTGACCTCGCCGCCCAGATCGCGTTCGATCTCATCGGTGGCGATGTCCTCGAGGCCCGGCTGCACCATCGCGTAGCAGGCGGGAAGTTCAGGTGTGGCGTGACGTTTGGTCATTCGAAATCTGTCCTGTCGCCCGATCTCGGTGTCTAGTCTGATTTTAAGAGAAACAGCCGGCGCTGGTGCGATCTGGCAGACGGACTCGAAAACCAGCTCAACCGGTTCTTTGGGAGGTCGCCGGCGGCTCTTGCCGCAAGTTCTTGATTTGAAAGCGGTTTCGACCGCCCAAGCAAACGAGCCAGTCGAACGGACCGGTTATTTCCGGTTGTTTTTTAGTAGTGATTTCAAGCCCGGCGATGAATGCTCTGTCCAAACCAGCCGTTCGGTAGGTGCCGAGGCAGAATAACGGCACGCGAATTCGCGATCCGTTGAGCGATATTCGCAGGAGTGCCGGGCCGCGCCGAGCCTTGTCGTGAATCTGCCCCTCATATACCAATGACTCTCGGGAGTCCCCTGCTTTTCGAGCCCCCCATGTCCATGCATCCTTACCGAACACACACTTGCGGCGAACTGCGAAAGTCCGACGCCGGCAAAACGGTCCGCCTGTCGGGCTGGATTCATAATGCGCGCGAACATAGCGGCGTTCTATTCCTCGATCTTCGCGATCACTACGGAATCACTCAGCTGGTTATTCCCACCGATGCTCCGTTCGCCGATGCCATTGCTGCGTTGCCCAAGGAGACGGTGATCCGTGTCGATGGCTCGGTGGTCGCCCGCGAGGACAAGTATCTCAATCCCAAGATGGCGACGGGCGAGATCGAAGTGGCTGTGCGCGATTACGAAATGCTCGGTGCAATGTCGGGATCGGACGAGTTGGGCGGCCGGCTGCCGTTCAGCGTCTTTCCGGAAGACGAGGCGCCCGAGGACACGCGCCTCAGGTACCGCTTCTTGGATCTGCGGCGGTCGCAATTGCATTGCAACATCGTGCTGCGTTCGCGGGTGATTTCGAGCATTCGCCGGCGCATGACCGACCTGGGCTTCCTCGAATACTCGACGCCGATTTTGACCGTGAGCAGCCCCGAGGGGGCCCGCGACTACTTAGTGCCGTCGCGAGTGCATCCCGGCAAGTTTTATGCACTCCCGCAGGCGCCGCAGCAATTCAAACAGTTGCTGATGGTCGCCGGTTTTGATCGTTATTTTCAGATCGCGCCCTGCTTCCGCGACGAGGATGCCCGCGCCGACCGTTCGCCCGGCGAGTTTTACCAACTCGATCTGGAAATGAGTTTCGTCACGCAGGACGACGTTTTCGCGGCGATGGAAACGCTCTTCACGGGCCTATTCCCCGAATTTCGACCAAACAAGAAGATGACGCCGGCGCCGTTTCCCCGGATTCCCTACGCCGAGGCGATGCTCAAATACGGCACCGACAAGCCCGACCTGCGCATTCCGATGGAAATTCGCGATGTCACCGGATTGTTGGCGGACAAGGTGCCGTTTTTCGCCGGCAAGACGGTTCGTGCCCTGCCCGTGCCGAATGCCGCCGACAAATCGTCGCAAGTTCTTTGACACGCTGGACGCCAAAGCCAAGGCGGAGGGACTTGGCGGGCTCGCCTGGGTCACGATTCAGCCGGACGGCTCGTTTAAGGGGTCGCTCGCCAAGCAGATCACGCCGGAAATGGGCCCTGAATTGTTGGCGGCCTGCGGCGCTTCGCCGGGCTATGCGATTTTCTTTGCGGCGGACGCGGATATGAACAAGCTTTCCAGAGTCTTGGGCGGCATTCGCGTGCAATTGGGCAACGAACTTGGACTGGTGGAAAAGGACACGTTTCGGTTTTGCTGGATCACCGACTTCCCGATGTATGAACTCGACGAGGAAGGCAAAGTCGCGTTCAGCCATAATCCGTTTTCGATGCCGCAGGGCGGGCTTGAGGCGCTCGAACACCCGCGACCCGCTGGAAATCAAGGCGTTTCAATACGACATCGTCTGCAACGGGGTGGAACTCTCCTCCGGGGCCATCCGCAATCACCGGCCGGACATCATGTATCGAGCTTTCGAGATCGCCGGATACTCGCAGGAAGACGTGAACCAGCGGTTTGGCGGCATGATCAACGCGTTCAAACTCGGCGCCCCGCCTCACGGCGGCATCGCCCCGGGCATCGATCGAATCGTGATGCTGCTGGCCGACGAGAGAAACATTCGCGAAGTGATCGCCTTCCCCATGAACCAGCGGGCCCAGGACCTGATGATGGGCGCGCCAGCGCGGTGACGCCGAAGCAGCTAAGGGAACTTCACATCCGAATTGTAGAAGAGGAATCGTAGCGGGTGGACCGGCGCGAACGCCAGCGACTGGAATCGCCGCTTCATATTGCCATTGCAGCTATTTACGTTAATATTCTCTGTTGACATATTCCATTGAAATTGAGAACCGGAGTACCCGATTCATGGCCGACTCGCTGATTGACCTGAAAGCTTTGCTGGTCGAGCGGGAAGAATGCAATGCCGGCACGGTTGCCAAGTTACGTGAGGGATTGGCCCAGGGAGGCCCGCAATTCAAGAACTTGCGCGAGATCGGCGATGCGCTGGCGAAGAAACTCGAGGCCGCTTCCGGCCCGGCGCAGAAAAACTTGCACCTGAAGCTGGGCATTGTCCGTTACTTTCAGGGGCAAACTCAGCAGGCAATCGAACATCTCAAGAACGCCGACGGCGCGTTAGCGAACTTTTACCTTGGCCGCGCGCTGACTTCGTTGAGCCAACTCGATGAGGCGCTGAAAGCCTATGACCGCTCGGAGAAATCGGGTTATGCCGCCAACCTGGTGCAGTTGCAGCGGGCGGGGATTCATCGCCTGAAAGGCGAACTCAAGGAAGCCAAGCAGATTCTGCAAAAGCAGGAAGAGCAATCCCGGCATCTGGCCGAATATCACTTTCAGCAGGCGGGGATCGCGCAGGCCGAAGGCGAAAAGACGCGATCCATTCAGTACCTCGAAAAAGCCGTCGAGATGGAGCCGTCGCATACCGGGGCACTGTTCCAACTCGGCTATGCGAACGACCTGGCCGGCAACGACGACACGGCGATCAACCTTTATGAATGCTGCCTGCGTCATCCGCCGATCCACCTCGGCGCGCTCAACAACCTCGGCGTGCTATACGAGGACAACGACAAGTATGACAAAGCCGCCGAATGCTACAATCGTATCCTCAAGGCCAATCCGAGCGACGAGCAGTCGAAAGAGCGTGCCCGGCTGTTTCTGAAAGACGCCCAGGCCGCCCAGACCATGTATTACCACCCGGACGAGGAGACCCAGGACGCGGCCTATCGCCAGGTGATGGAAATCCCGGTCACCGATTTTGAACTGTCGGTTCGCAGCCGCAACTGTTTGAAAAAGCTCAATATCAAGACGCTCGGCGACCTGACCCGTGTATCCGAGCAGCAATTGCTGGCGAGCAAGAACTTCGGCGAAACTTCGCTCGACGAATTGAAAGAGATCATGTCGGCGAAGGGGTTGCGCGTTGGTCAGTCGCTCGAACAAGGCGCCGCGTACGAACCGCGGCCGCGGCATTTGCACGCCCAGACGCTCACGCCGGAGGAGCAGGCGCAATTGAATCGCCCGGTCATGGATATGAACCTTTCAGTTCGGGCGGAAGTGCATGAACAAGCTCAATATCGCCACCATCGGCGATCTCGTTCAGCGGACGGCGGACGAGTTGCTCGAAGCCAAAAACTTCGGCATGACGTCGCTCAATGAAGTGCGCGACAAGCTTTCCACGATGGGCCTCAAGCTTCGCGGCGATTAATCTGGTTGGCGGGGGCGGCTTGACACAGGCAAAGCCGCCCTTCGCGACCGCCGCTTTTTCCTTGCATTTCCGGCGGAACTGGGTTACCCCTATTCTTATCCCCTTTCCCGCCCGATTCGCCAACGCCCGCGGACCCGACATGCTCTTTCTCGACTTCAACCTGCCTAACCCGGCGACCTGGTTCTACTTGTCGTTAATGCTCGCGGTCGGCCTTTACTTTCGCTTCAATCGCTTCTTCAATCTGCGAAACTGGGATGTCTTGTCGCTGTACCTGCTGGTGCCCGGTTTCCTGTTTCTGCAGGAAGCGATGCGGATCCCGATCCCGGACGATCCGAAAGCGGCTGTGGAGGCCCAAGCGACGATTGCCAGCTTGAATCGCTACGGCTTTGCTTGGCTGATGGCGGGCAGCGGTTGGTTCTTTCTTCGCTGCATGCTCGACATGACGCTCGTCAGCCGGCCCGCGATGATTCCCAATTTGAACCTTGCGGGGCTGGCCTGGTTTGGCGCGGCGATGTTTGTTTGCATGGTGCCGGTCGCCATTCGAACGCCCAGCGACCAGCAATTGCCCGCGGGCAAAAAGCCCGCCGCCATCGATGTGCTTGACAAGGCCAGCACCCAAACGGTCGAGCAAGTGCAACAAATAACCGGCAAGCCAAGGTCCGAGGAGGGAAACGTTGGATTCTGGGTCGCGAAATCGACGGCGTTGCTTTGCCATCTGGCGGTGGTCGCGGGTCTGGTGTTGATCGGCGCTGTGCATTTTCAAAACACGACCTCGGGGATGGCCGCGGGGACGTTTTACCTGTTGCTGCCGTACACCGCCTATCATGTTGGCCAAGCCCAGCATGCGCTGCCAGCGGCGTTGCTGGTTTGGCGCTTTATTGCTATCGTCGCCCGAGTTTGTCCGGAGCACTGCTGGGCATAGCGACCGGCGGTTTTTTCTTTCCGGCGTTGGTGGTTCCCATTTGGCTCAGTTTCTATCGCGACCGCGGCGCCGGGCGATTCGTGTTTGGATTCATTTTGGCGGCCGCCGTGAGCCTTTCCATCGCGGGGCTGTTCCTGTGGTGGAATAACGAGCTGGCCGAAAGTCTCAAGATGACCTTGAGCCTCACCGACTGGCAGCCTTGGAAACGCTCGGAACTGCCCAGCATTTGGCGAGGGCTTCATGGCGCCTACCGGCTACCCGTGTTTGCCCTACACATTGCCTTGGTGATCGTGACGGCGTTCTGGCCGTCGCCCAAGAACCTGGCCCATGTGATTTCATTGACCGCCGCTGTCTTGATCGGCATTCAATTCTGGTACGCCGATCATGGCGGAGTGTACGTGCTTTGGTATTTGCCGTTTTTGGTCTTGATGATTTTCCGGCCCAATCTGAGCGATCGATTTCCGCCGCTTCCTTCGCCGAATCCTCCCTGGCTGTTGCGAATGCTGCATCGATTTCTGCACTGGACCGCAAGCCGCATCCAGCCGCCGCCCAAACCGGTTGGTGCGGTTTAGGGTTTACGCCCGCGCTATCGCACGTTATGATCCCGACGCGATTGGACATGGAGGCCGTCGATGTCGCGGTACTTGCAAATCGTCTGGGGAGTTGGCATCGTTGCGCTGCTGCTGGGTGCGCCGCTTGGCTATCGCATCTACCGCAACCGCAACTTTCGCAATTTCCGAACGGTTGAGTCCGGTGTGCTGTATCGTAGCGGGCAGTTAACGCAAGACGGGCTAGAGCGAATCGTCCATGACTACGGCATTCGGACGGTGATCACGCTGCGGGACGCCGACGAGCCGGGAAAGCGCCCGCCCGATTGGCGGGAGGAGCAATATTGCCGAAAGATGGACATTTACCACTTCCGGTTGCCGCCGCGATTGTGGTGGTCGGAAGCAGGCCCGATTCCAGCCGACGAGAATGTGAAAAAACTCCTGGAAGTTTTGGACGATCCCAAACATTATCCCGTCTTAATCCATTGCTTCGCGGGTGCGCATCGCACCGGGGCTTATTGCACAATCTACCGGATGGAGTACGATCACTGGGACAACCAAATCGCGCTCGACGAACTTCAGGAGTGCGGCTACGACCACCTCTATTCCGAATGGGATGTGCTCGGTTATTTGCAAAACTATGTGCCGAGATGGAAGCGGCACTGAGCCGCCGATCACGTCATCAATCCATAAGCCCGCGAATCGGTTCGCCGTAATAAACCAGGTGCGGCCGGTCCGACGCATCTTTCCAAACCGCGTCCGACGGGATTCCCAGCGCGCGGTAAATCGTCGCCGCCATATTTTCGGGGGTCTGCGGGTCGGTTTTCGGATGGCCCGCGATCTTATCCGAGGAACCGATCACGGTTCCACCCTTGATGCCGCCGCCCGCGAAAAACATCGTCTGCACCGATCCCCAGTGGTCCCGCCCGGGCAATTTGTAAAATTTGGGCAGCGTTGAAATCCGCGGCGTGCGGCCAAATTCACCAGCCATCACAATCAAAGTTTCATCGAGCATGCCTCGATCGTGCAAATCGTCCAGCAGCGCGGAAATCGATTTGTCCGCCGGTGGGAATAGTTTGTCTTTCAGATGTGGGAACGCGTTTCCATGAGTGTCCCATGTCTCGTCGTTGCCGAGGTTCACTTGCACCAGATTGACGCCCGCCTCGACCAGTTGCCGGGCCATGAGCAGCGACCAGCCGAAGGCATTGCGGCCATAGCGGTCAAGATCGCGCAGATCGGCCTTGCCCATGTCGAAGATTCGCCGCACCTTGTGCTGCGTGAGAAGGGAGAGCGCGTTCTGGCGGTACTGATCGAACGTGTCGGTGGCCCGTTCGAGGTCCTGCCGCTGATCGTCGATCAGCCGCATGAGCGCAAGACGACTCGCGAATCGGCCCTCGGTGAAGCCCTGCGGCAAGGAAAGATTTGGCATCTTGAATGCCGCACGAGGAGTTTTGATGGGCCGCTCCTGATGGTCAAATTCAAATTCAGGAAAGGCGCCATACGCCGTCGGATGGTAGGGCGAAGCTTCGATCAGCCAGGGGTCTTGGCGGCGGCCCATCTCACCCGCATACGGCCCGGGGATCACCCGCCCGGAGTAATGCACCAATCTGTCGGGAAGAATCGCGGCGGGCGGAAAATTGTTGCGCCGGGCCGTCATGCGACCGGCGACGGCCGCGATCGACGGCCAATCCTGCGGTCGCGGCGAATTCGGATTGAACCCCGGCGGCAATTCCGACCGGCCCGAGAGCATGATCTGATGCCCGGCCGAATGATCATTGCTGTGATGAGTCAACGATCGGACGAAGCCCACAGACGGCTCCGTTGAGCCAGCATCGGCAGATGTTCGCAGATTCGGATTCCGGGAGTGCGCGTTGCGATCGGCTTAAACTCGCCGCGAATTTCCGCGGGGGCATCCGGTTTCAGGTCGAAACTGTCTTGCTGGGCCAAACCGCCGCTGAGAAAGATGTAAATCGCCGCACGCGCCGATCCGGAATGCGGCGAGGCGGCCCGCAACGCCGAGAGGTGATTCATGCCCAGCCCCAACAAGCCAATCGAGCCGGCTTGAAGAGCGGTTCGGCGAGTGACAACCGGGTGTTGAAAGTCGGCAGGGCGGGTCATCTTCGCGCTCGTTGCGACGCGGAAGGCACGGGAATATCTTCAGAAAAGATAGCCGATTTGACCGCGTGCCGCAACCAGCAAAGGGCGGTAGCTTGGAATTGACAGGATTTGACTCGATGATGCGAATTCGCGTGAGCGAACGCTCGCCTGGTTCGCTCACGCAATAACTGCCGCTCGCTCAACGGCCCCGGCCCGTCAGTTCGCGGCGAATGGCATCAAGTTCCGCCTGAATCCGATCCAAATGTCGCGCCAAATCGCGCATGCCAAATTGCGGTCCGCGATGACGCGTTCGTTCCGCGGTCCAGGTGCGCGATGGCGGCCCGAAGGAACTTCCGAAAGCACGAGCCGGCATTCGCATCGGCCACCAGCCAAAGCGGGAGTTTCCCCCTGGAGAAAAGCCGGCGGCGGCCGGCGCTTTCGGGCCCTTTGGCCCCCCATCGAGAACCGGTCCATTCCGCCGCGATCGCGAACCTTCGCTTCGAGAGTCGCGAGCCGGTCCTTGAGTTTCTCCAGTTCGGATTTTAATTCCGCGATGTCGCTGCTCGGTCGTCGAGCCATCGGCCCACGGCCGCGACGGTCCAAACTGGGACCTCGGAATCTGCCTGGGCCAAAACCGGCTTGACCGCCACGATCCCCTTGCGGACCGGGTTGCGCCCAAACGGCTGACGCCAACGCCATCATGGCCGCCACACAAAGAAGCTGTCGCATTTCGATCTCCTCGCCAACGAACGAGCAAACCGCTACAGTTAAATTTCTGTGAGACAATCCGTCTGCTCAGCGAATTCAACACCTACCCGACTTGCGGGTGTCGAAGATGAGCGAATTCTCATGGTCGATGACGCCCGGAACGATTTGACGAACCAATTCCCTCATGAACAATTCATTTTCGCTACCATGGCCCGAGCCGCGTGTTCTAATTAAGAATGAAACGATTTGCTTCGAGACCATTGATTCAACGGCTCAGACCCACTTTCGGAGGTTATTTCATGTGGCGTATCGCGATCGCATTGTCGGCCGGAATCGCCTTGGGAACCGCAACGCCCAGCCAGGCGCAGCGGCCGGGTAATCGGGCCGACGTCGAGGTGAAAAAACTCCAGCAGCAAATCGAGAAAATCCAAGCCGAGATCAAAGCAGCCGAGGAGCGGCTCAAGGAGGCCGACACGCCGAGTTCGCGGCGGGGCCACTTGCCGAGCACCGAAGCGCAATCCGACGCTCTCTTCGACAGACTCGACACCAACAAAGATGGACAGATTAACGAAGGCGAATTGACTGGCCCATATGGCGAACGGCTAGCCGAGGAAAGAGATAAGTGGGACATCAATCAGGACGGATTGATCAGCCGTTCCGAGTTTCGAGTATTCTTCGCCGCGCTCAGAAGCTGCGGCGGGATGAAAACAAGCCCAAGGAAGGTATTGCACAAGGCCAGGGCTCGCGCGACAAAGGCACTTTTCGGGAGCAGGCCAAGGCCGGCGACGAAACGAATCCGCGCGAGGCGGGTCGCCGGGCGCAAGTTCGCGGCCGCAGCGGTGGATTCGGCGGCGGACCGGGAGGCGGCTTCGGCGGAGGATTCGGCGGCGGCGCCGGCGGGCCAGGCGGACCTGGCTTTGGTCGCGGCGGAGTCGGCGGGTTCGGCCCCGGGATGAGCGGCGGATTCGGCCCCGGAGGAATCGCCTCGTTCGAATTCGGCAACGATGCGAAATCGCTTGAATTGCAACTCGAGCGATTTAGGCATGCTTCGAAGTTGATCGACCAGCGGATCAAGGAAGTTGAGACGCGGCTCAAGAAGGCAAAAGAAGATGAGGCCAAGAAGGAAGAAGCCCGCCGCGAGGAACGCCGCAAAGCGACCGCCGAGAATAGACGCCAAGCGGTAGCGCCCGATTCGAAGGCGACCAATCCAGATATCGAGAAGCGTCTGGATCGGATCGAAGCGGTGCTTGAAGAGATCCAAAAAGAGTTGCGGCGGCGACGGCCAGGGCGCGATTAAACGATTGCGACTTGGCAAATTCTTGCTGCAATGCTCAACCGGCTGTTGCGGCCGAGCGGCCAAACAGGGCTTTCACGCTCGGCCGCAACAGCACGATAATCGTGAAAACGCCCAGTATGATTCCAACCGGCTGAAACATACAGGCAAGACCGGCGACCACCAGACAGAAAACATATCCCTTGTGCCGCCGCAATTGCCACCCGGCCGCCATCAAACCGACTCCCAGCGCATAGCCGCCGAGCATGGCCGCTCCGCCCATGGCCACGACCATCCAACCCATGGCCGGAGGCGGACCCTTTCCGCCGCCGAGTTGTCCGGCCACCATGCTGACACCGAGCACCACGTAAATGAGCGGGAAGGTCCCGCAGAGCAGCGCGTTATCGCGCCGACGACGAAATGGAAAATCGACAGCAATTGCAGGTGCCGCAAATCCTCCTCGCGAACGACTGCGGATCGCGACGCGGGCACCGCTCGAAATTCCTCGTCGGGTTGCTGAGCGGGTGGACGAATTGGGGACACTGCCGAAACGTGCTCCGTGCCGCCAACTTTGTGGTCGGGATTCGAATCGGGTGGCGGCTTTGGATTGGACATCACGAACTCCGAATTTACCCGCAGCACCATGCTGCATTCAAACGACTCCAAATCGCGGCGGATTCGCGCAGGATTCCTATCGGGATCTTATCTGCCGCCGTGCACTCGTGGAGCAGCGCGATCCAGTTGCATCGGCAACGGGTATTGAATCAACTCCAACTCGTAGCTCGTGCCCCCTGACCAGTTGTCTGACTAACTGTTACAATTGGACGGGGCACAATGCTCCCGAAACCCAATTCATTAGTTCGCTCTTCAAGACGATTCGAAATCAAATTCGGCCCCGCATGTCAGGAACCGGTCCGTTCGACCGTGTTAATGGAAGAGGACAGTGTGCATGGGACTGGAGGCTGACACAGTTGTTCAGATTTTATTGCGTGAACGGCTGAGAATCGTCGCTGCCGCAACAATGATCGTGCGCGACGTACATGCCGCCGATGACCTATTTCAACAGGTGGTCATGTCGGCGTTGGACCATCGAACTCAAATTCGCGACTGCGAGCACTTGTTGGCGTGGGCGCTGCGCACGACCCGCCATCGAGCAATTGATTGCGCACGCGTCAAACAGCTTCGACCGTTGCCAACCGAGATACTCGACCTATTCGAAGCCGAATGGGGCGATCCTGCGGGCGTGGGCAATTCGGATCAGGTCGAGGCCTTGTGGCAGTGTTTCGGCAAACTCGGCGAGCCGGCTCGCGATCTGTTGCGAATGAAATACTTTGACGGGCTCACGGCCACGGCAATCGCCGGCCAATTGCAACGGACCCCAAACGCGGTCCACCAGAGCCTCAGCCGGCTGCACCGATCCTTGCGCGATTGCGTCGAGCGACAAATGACGGCTTCCATCATGGCCGGTTGCGAAGAAAGGCAATCATGACGTCGCACCAGGATTCAAACCGCGAGGCGCCAATCGAACATCTGTTCGTTCGTTATTGGGACAATGCATTGAGCGACGCGGAGGCGGCGGACTTGGACCGGCGGTTGGCGTCGGACCCGGTGGACCGAGAATGGTTTCGACTGTTGACGATGCACGCGGTGGCCGCTGGCGAATTAACCGCCGTGAATCGCGCACAAGCCGTTCCGGGGCCCTGCAGCGCACCGGCGGAACAAAAAGTCCCTCTTGTATCCCGGCGCCGAACGATGCAATACGCGGGCATGGGAGTGGCGGCAGCAATGCTGGCCGGAGTGGGCGCCGTCGTTGGACGCCGCTTCGACAAGCAACCGTCGATTCGCCTGACGGCCGCCCGTGGCATCGTGAAAGTGTTGCACGCCGACGGCACGACGGCTGCGCCGAATGGCATGGTGCCGCCGGGGGGCATGGTCACGACTCACGGAATCGATTCGTCTGCGGTAATCGCCTATGAAGACGGATCGAGGGTTTCGCTGACGGGCGATTCGGCCCTTACGGTCGCGAATGACGGTCGATGGTTGCTGTTGCGGCGCGGCAACGCCATGGCTGACGTTCGCCCGCAGCCGCCGGACGTCGTTCCATTCGTCATGGCGACAAGTGCCGCCACGCTGATTGGCTTGAGCAGCACGGTCGCGACTTTGGACCACGCCGATCAAGGCGACACCGAAATCAGTGTCGTGCATGGACTGGTGTCGGTCGCGACGCCGACGGGCGAGCCGCTGGCCGTGGTGAAAGAGGGCGAACTGCTCACGGTCAGCGCCGACGGCAACCACAAAAAGCAAAAAGTCCCACAAGTGCCCGACACCTTCGCGTGGGATTTATCGCGCCCGCTTCCATCCGGATGGCATGTCGGCTATCGCGAAGTCATGCCGACCGGCCCGGTCGTTCGCCCGAAGTTCTGGTTCGATCCGTACCACCGGGCAAGGATGTGCCAGATTCGTTCGAACAAGGATTGGACCCGAGGTTTCTTTCGGCTCTACTCGGATTCCAAAATCCGCGTGCGTTACTGGGTAGACCGAGCCGGGCCAAGCCAGCTTTGCATTTGCGTGCGGACCGGCCGATCGCGTTCATCGGAGTCCGGAGTGGTTCAATGCGATGGCGCGTTCGCGGAGGCCCGCCCGCGCGCTTGGCAGACCCTGGAGGTCCGCGCCGGCGACATGCTCGACAACATGCATACGCCGGCGTTCGCGCCGCCTTGGGTCGGTTTCCTGGTGATTTTCAACACCTACCAGGAGGATATCAACCTCAAGATCGCCGAGTTCCAGGTGTCCCGGCCGAACGGCGGCGCTGGGGTCGGATAGTTCCTTGACCGCATCTCGTTCGTGTTTTTGTTCAATTCGTTCGGATTGCTTCAATGGAGGCACTATGAGCCGTTTCCTCTCCCGCCGATCGGCCTTTACGCTGATCGAACTGCTGGTCGTGATCGCGATCATCGCGATCCTGATCGGGCTGCTCTTGCCCGCCGTGCAAAAGATCCGTGAAGCCGCGGCACGCATGAAATGCAGCAACAACTTGAAGCAGATTGGCTTGGGGATTCACAACCACGAATCCGCCTTCGGCTACCTGCCGACGGCCGGAGCGCAGTCGGCGGCGTTCGGCATGACCGGCTACTCGTTTGAGACCATGGGATGGCAGTATCAAATCCTGCCGTTCATCGAACAAGACAATCTGTACCGAATCGGCCAGCAAAGCGGCCCCTACAACTGGGACGCGAGTCTCGGCAAAGCCATGGTGGAAGTCCCCGTGAGCATCTTCAATTGCCCCAGCCGCAGCCGCGCGCGTGTCGCAAGCCATGCCGTGGGGATCGATTTATGCCATGGGCGACTACGCCGGCGTCATGGTCGAGTGGGGCAATCAATGGCAAACCAATCAGCCGCCCGATCCGAACGAATCGTTCACCTTCAAAGGCATGATCGTCAAAGGCGGCCATGTCCGCACCGACGATCCGACGTTGACGAGAAAGAACGCACCATTGAGGCTGAACCTTGTGAACGACGGCCTTTCCAACACCATTTGCATCATGGAAAAGTCGATGATGGCTCGCTACTCGGAGCCGGGAAATTGGGATTGGTGGGAACTGCCGGGCTGGGGCATAACGCCGACTGGCCGAACATGCGTCTGATCGGCAATTGGCTTCCGCTCTTGCCGGACAGCCAGGACCGGCCGCAGTGGATGTATGACTCGGCAGGCGGCATTGGCCGGCCGGCGGAATTCGGCTTTGGGTCCGCTCATACCGGCGTGGTCAACGCCCTCTTCGGCGACGGCTCGGTGCACCCGCTCCGCATGACGCTTAATTCCTGCGGCAATCAAGGTTGGAGCGATACCAGTTGCGTTCTTTACCACTTGGGTCATCGCCAGGATGGATTCACCACCCAATGGGAAGACTAATCGGGCGTTCCTGGCCCGCCGCAAAACGGCGGGCCAGCCATTCGTTCGCTCAACTTTCGGATCCTCTGGAGTCTACCTCTCATGCAGATAGCACGTCGCGCCCAATTGTTGGCGGTCGTCGGCGCCGGCCTGGCCGCCGGCCTGGCAGGATGTTCGCGAAACCACGCGGCCCGGGACGTGGCGGCGATGAATACCTCGAATATTCAGCGCCTGGCGAACATGTACGCCGCCTTTCAAAACTACAAAGGCGGCCGCGGACCCACCGATGAAACCGAATTCAAGGCCTTTGTCAAGAACTACGATCCGAACAAGCTATCGATGATGCAAATCAACGCGAATGACATCGACGGCACGTTCACCTCGGAGCGGGACGGGAAACCGTTTCAAGTGAAATATCGGGTCGGAGGCGGCCGTGGGTCGGTCGATCCGGTCATCTTCGAGCAGGAAGGCAAGGACGGTAAAAAACAGGTCGCGTTCACCGGCGGCAAGGTCGACAGCGTGGACGACGCGACTTACCAGCAACTTTGGGCTGGGCACGGCGGACACTCTGGACAAGCCGCCGCGCAATCAGGTCCACCGGTTGGAGCACCCGGCGGCGGACGAGCCAGCGGACGACCCGCAGGCGCCCCGAGCGGCCCGCCCGGCAAATAATTGACAGTCAGATATACACTCAACCTCGGCCTGCTTGCATTGGCAGGCCGAGTTCATTTCCAGTTTCTGATTACCAAGTCATTTCGCCCACTCCTCGCCACCCCTCGGCGAAATCATGCCAAAACTCCGAAGTCATTCTCGTTTCCTTATATAACTGCCGCTCCTCAAATCGGTTACAACCTCAGCACCAATCCGGAATCAACGCGGCCTTTGAGCAAAAAACCAATCGGATTGCAGCCATTTTGGACAGAACAATTGTCTCGATTGCGCAGAAATCGGTCCGCGAAGCGAATTCCTTGCCCTCGACCCCGTGGTGTGGAATGATCTTCGCTTTTCAAAAAAAGCATTAGTAGACTTGACTTCGAGCGACAATTAGCCGATACTAATAACGAATATTCGTGTCGCCTTAATAACGATGCTGGCTGGTTTGCTGCACGCATACACGGCCAATGAAAGCACGAGCCATGTTGGACCAAACGATCGATCCGTTAGCCAAACTTGGTCCTAGGCCATGCCTATCCGCGCCGGCCGATGTCGGGACTCGCTCGCTGGAGGGCCTGCACGGCACCGTGCCGGTGCCGCCCGCGTCCGCGAGTTTCTGGCGGCAATGCCGGGCGTTCGCAGGCCCGGCATTTCTCGTAAGCGTCGGCTATATGGACCCCGGCAACTGGGGGACGGATTTAAAGGCCGGGGCGAATCACAAATATGGCCTGCTTTGGGTGGTCGCGCTTTCGAGTTTCATGGCCGTGATCATGCAGATTCTGTGCGCGCGGCTCGGCCTCGTCACGAAGAAAGATCTCGCGCAGGCATGCCGCGACTATTTGCCGTCGTGGACTCGATACCCGAACTGGATCTTCTGCGAAATCGCGATCGCGGCTTGCGACCTCGCCGAGGTGCTCGGCAGCGCCGTCGCCATCAACATGTTGTTCCACATCCCGCTGCTCTGGGCGGTGATCATCACCGCATTCGATGTGCTGCTGCTCCTGGCGCTGCAGGGGTTAGGCATGCGTTTTCTCGAGGCGCTGATCCTGATTCTCGTGATGACCATCGGCGGCTGCTATTTCATCGAGATTTTCGTCCTGCCGCAAACGCATCCCAGTTTTGTAGAAATGGGTCGTGCCATGCTCACGCCCGGACTACGCGAGACCGGCATGGTGACACTGGCCATCGGCATCATCGGCGCCACGGTGATGCCGCACAATCTTTACCTGCACTCAGCGCTCGTTCACTCGCGAAAAATCGAATCCGACGAAACGACGACCCGCCGCGCGATTCGATTCAATACGCTCGACACCCTGTTGGCGTTGTCACTGGCGTTCCTGGTCAATGCGGCCATTCTCGTGCTCGCTGCGATCGTCTTTTACGGAAAGCAAACCGTGGCGTTGCCGAACGGCGATATCGTCCCGTTCAATGAGCACACCGATTGGATTCGCGCCGCGCACCTGACGCTGGCTCCCCTGTTGGGAACGGCCCTCGCGAGCACGCTGTTCGCAATCGCTCTACTCGCCAGCGGTCAAAGCAGCACCATCACGGGCACACTTGCCGGCCAAGTGGTGATGGAAGGGTTCATGCATTGGCGAATCCCGCCTTGGCTGCGGCGGCTTATAACTCGATCGATCGCCATCCTGCCCGCCATTCTGATGATCGGCATCCGTGGCGATCGCAGCATCACGGATTTGCTGGTGCTCAGCCAGGTAGTGCTCGCACTTCAATTGCCTTTCGCGATGTTTCCCCTGCTCTATTTCACCAGTTCGCGAAAATTCATGGGCCGGTTTCGCAACGGTTGGTTCCTGCTCGCATTTGGCTGGACGTCGTGCATCCTGATTACCGCGCTCGACATTTACGGGCTGCCCGATTCGCTTCGGGAAGCGTGGACCGTCATCGCCGGCCATCCTTGATCCAATCCGCGATGTCGTCAATCACCGGCTCAGATACGTGATCCGACTTGGCCGATTCGTCAATCAAGGAGTGGCTCAGTTTCGGATAGCTTTTCAGCGTGGCGTTTTTCCACTTTGCCGCTGCCTTCTTCCACCCGGCGAAATCCACCATGGTCACCTGGTTGTCGGCCTCGCCCTGGAGAATGAGCATTGGAATCTTCACCTTGGCCGCGTCGGCCAGCGCGGTGTAGTTGCGGAACTCAAGCCAGTAACTCGGGTTCATGCCCATGAGATCCGAACGAGGCGTTTGCAGTGTCACTTTGTTGTCGCGCAGTTTCTCGGCGATCGTTCGCAGCGCGGTGAGGAGTTTTTTCGCATCCTCGCTTTTTTCGGTTTTGAGCGCACGTTCGGTCTGTTCAAGAATCAATTCCACGAGCGTACGAGTTGGCGCCGCCATCATGACGATTCCCGCCAGTTCCTTGTCCGCCAGTGCGATCCGCGGCGCCATCATCGCGCCCAGGCTATGGCCAATGATGAAGACCCGCTTGGGATCGACGCGCGGCGTCGTTCGCAGCAACGCCGCGGCCAACAGCGCGTCGTCAATTGTCTCCTCCTTGACCGAAAAGTTGGGCGACTTGATGACCTCGGCGCCGTGTGCCTTGGTCCGCTTTTCATAACGCAGCACGGCGATGCCTTTTGAAGCCAGGCCCCAGGCAAGGTCGCGAAACGGCTTGCTGAATCCGATTGTTTCGTCGCGATCCTGCGGCCCAGAGCCATGCACCAACACCACCGCCGGAAACGGTCCGTCGCCAATGGGCATGGTCAACGTGCCGGGCAGACTCCACTCACCCGATCCGACGGTGACTTCCTTTTCGCGAAACGCGCTTTTCTTGGCGTAGGGTGGTTCGGTGAAACTCGACGCTGCCGGTCGGAAACTGAGGCCCGAGATTTGCCCCTGTTTGTCGAACACAAACCTGACATCCAAGGCACTCTTCTTGAACGCGCAAGTGATGTAAATGATTTCGTAGGGGTCCTTCTTTTCTGTTCGCGCCTTGCCCTGGTGCTCGAATTTGCCCACCTGCACCTGCAATGTTTTCCAGAGCATTTCGAGCTTGTCGGTGGGCAGCGCTTTCTTGACCGCGTCATCGAAACTTTTGGACGCCGCGGCGAAATCGCCCTTTTCCAAGGCCGTGATGAACGCTCGGGCCTTGGCCTCATTGCCATTTGAGCCGGGTCCATCGATCAAAATCAGACTCAGCAAAATCAGCGACAACTGCATGTCATTTTCTCCCGTGTTCCGCGGCACTCTGGCAATTGCATTGCGCCTCTCGTAGATGAAAGTCGAGGAGGGCTCGGCTGTTGTGAACGATCAATCCCAAACGAATCGACCGCCAGAATTGGTTCCGCCGGTGAAGGCGGCGGCATACGGACCAAACTACAAGTGGCACGCTGTGGCCATGCTTTGGGGCATTTCCTTTTTCAACTACGCCGATCGACAGGCGATCTTCACCGTATTCCCCCTGCTCGCCATCGAGATGAATCTTTCCAAAGTTGACCGGGGCGCTCTTGGCTCGTCGTTCGCCGTTATTTACGGCCTGGCCGCGCCTTTTGCCGGCATGCTGGTTGATCGCATTCGGCGCAAAGACGCGATCCTCGGCGGGCTGCATGTTTGGAGCATCATCTGTCTGGCCACGGCGGCATCGCGGCGATTCAGTCACCTGCTTTTTTTTCGCGCCGCCGAGGGGCTCGGCGAATCGGTTTACTACCCTGCCGCCACCGCGATGTTGAGTGATTATCATGGACGGACGACTCGATCGCGGGCGCTGGGCTTGCATCAAACCAGCGTCTATGCCGGCACCATCGCGGGGGGTTCCCTCGCCGGTCTCATCGCTGAGCACCTCGGCTTCGGCTGGCGAGGTTCGTTCATTGTCTTCGGATCGTGCGGCGTGTTGTTGGGCATCGTTTTGTTTCGATACTTGCACGAGCCAATACGCGGCGCGGCGGACTTTGATCAATCGAGTAATTCCAAGAAACCGGCGATGCGTGAAGTCCTGCTCGCCATCGTTCGCAGCCCAACCGTGCTCACGCTCATGGCCGCGTTCGCCTGTGCAAATTTCGTCGCGATGGTGCTGCTCTCCTGGATGCCGAACTATCTGTCCGAGTCGTTCGGGCTCAGCCTGGCCATGTCGGGATTGGCCGCGACGGCCTTCGCTCAAATCGCCAGCCTGGTCGGGGCCATCCTTGGCGGCTGGCTGGCCGATCGCTGGCGGCAACGATCGCCCGGCGGGCGAATGCTGATTCAAGCGGTCGGTGTTTTCTGTCGGCGTGCCGTTTGTCTTCTGGTGCGGCATGACGTTCTCGATCACCTGGCTGCTCGTGGCGCTGACCGCCTGGGGTTTCTTCAAAGGGCTTTATGACGCCAATATCTTCGCCTCGGTCTTCGATGTGGTTCGCCCGGAATATCGCGGCTCGGTCGCTGGTTACATGAATCTCGTTGGCTGGCTCGGCGGCGGAGCCACCGCACCGGTGGTCGTTGGCTTCTTGGCCGAGAAACGCGGTCTCGGCCCAGCCATTGCCTCGACTGCCATCGTGTATGTCGTCAGCGGCGGCTTGCTGCTGCTCGCGGGGCTTCTCTTCGTCCGCCGCGAACTCAGGCATGTTACGCAACAGGTTGTTCGATAATCGAGGCATCCGCCACCTACCGTTTCATCAGCCAGACTTCCGCCACCTGACAGCCGCGGCCGCTGCCGCCTCGGCCGGGTTCTTGCGTAAAGGTCAAATTCAATTCGCCCGTGCGCGTGGCGCTTGCGGGAATTTCGCATTCCACGGGTCGCAAATCGAGATTCTTGGCTCGCCAGGGATGAAGTTCGATTGAGTCGTTCGCGACCAGCCGCAACTTGGTGCGAAAGACGTCGCCGGCGTAGATGATGCGAATCTTGTACTTCGCGTTGGGGTCCAAGCCGGCGTAACGCATTTTCAATGGCGTGTCGTAAAGAGTCTCCGCATGCCGCTGCCATGATAGCCGCCAACTCGCGTTGGAAGTGAAACCGGTAAAGGGCGACTGATAGAACGCCGGATCCTTCTTGTATGGCAAGCCAGAGACGAGATGCGACCGGCGGCTCGGGTTGCCGAGTTCATCGTAAAAACCGCCCGGCCCCGGATCGGTCCAACTCACGATGGCGTCGATTCCCTTGAGTCGGGACTCCTCGCTTTCGAGATTTCGCCATCCTTCAAATCGCTTTTTGAGCCAAACGCGATTGTTCAGGGGCACGTCGATCGTGTCGAGATTGGCGCCGCGGCCGACCGAGATCGCCATGTAGCGCGGCACGCTCAGTTGCATGCGAACACTTTGAAAAAGCGCTTCGGCCAACTCAAAGACTCGCGCTCGCAGGTCGCTCGCCACTCGCTTCGTGACCGCCTGATCGAGAATGGCTTCGGCGTCGCTGAGCGCTTTCAACGAGCCGATTTCGCGCGCGGCCCGCAGTTTGTCCATCGCACGGTCTTCCAAGCTCTTTTCGTACGCGCTGCGACGGTGCAGGTACGCGTCGTAATAAGCGCGGTACAACGCCTGCTGAAATCGCCAATTGAGCAATTCTTTTGGTGTGGCTCGCTTCTCGAGCACCTGAAACTGCTTGAGTGTCGTCAAAATGTTGTCATTCGTTCGAATTGGGCCACGCCAGTTTCGCTCCAGGGCTAACAATCCCTGGGCGAAGTCATCCGCATCGCGTTCACCGATGAAATATCGGGCATATTCACGCAGGATATCGATTGATTTTGCTGATGGGTTCCAGCCCAGGCTGCTCCAGATGATCTTGTTCACGTCGTCGTTGCAGCCCTCGGAATAGCAGAGGAAGCCGATCGCATCTTTCTCGTAAGTGTGAAAGATTTTGGCCTGGTCGACCGGACGTGGATTGATCACCTCGCGGGCCTCGGTCAATGCGAACGCCGCGTCCCAATCCGGCACCGGGTACTCGCAGCGAACGCTGTGGGTGATGTCCGGGTAACGGCGGATCGGATATTTCGCGGGAACCAGCTTTCGCAATTCCGAAATCGTGACCCGAACCTGCGGACCGTGAACGACGCCAGCGAGCCATTTCGGCTGGTCGTTTTGAAGAATGTTTAAGAATTCGTCAAACCATTCCTTCGTAAAACTCTGCGGCGACATCCAAATTTGCGCTTTCGGATGGTACCGATGCAAGTTCTCGGTCTGCTTCTCGAGCAGCGCCATCAAGACGCTCGGTCGCGTATGGCCCGGGTCGCCGCCGGGGACGAACACCGCGTCGATCCTCGGCAGCTTGCGAAAGACCTCGCCCCATTCCTTCAGCGCTTTTTCAATTGTTGCCGGCTTCGAATAATCGGCGTCCATCGCCGGGTACCAGATCCAGACGTCGAGGCCGTAGTCGGCACATAGCTTGGAGACGCCGATCATCATCTCCATCGGCGGCAGCGGGAAATGCGGGCTGTCGGCGTCGTCATCTGATCGTGGCGGAATCAGTTCGATCGCATTCGTTCCAAAAACGACCAGATCGCGAATGTACTGCTCCCACATCGGCAGCGACCAGCCGTCGTAGGAATTGGTCTTGGGTCGGTAGCCGAGTTGATGGCCGCGGAGCGGATATTTCGGCGATGACTCGACCTTGAAGTTTTCCGGCAACGACACTTTGTCGCGGCCCATTCGCAACTCGCGGAGCAACCGACCGACGCCGAAGAGCACGCCGCGTGAATCTTGGCCGACGACGAATACCGTGGGCGTCTGCCGGTTGTTTCGCTCGATCAATATGCGATAGCCATCAGCGCCTTGGTTCGCCGATTCCAACTTGATGACCGGCGTATCCGCGGTCGGCCGTTGCGATGCGACCTTCCAGCGAATTCGCGTCCGTTTTTGAACCTCCTCGACCAGCATGTCGATTGCTTTTTGCTCCTGAACCGATCGCTTGGCGTCGGCGACGACCACGGCGTTCGCGAGGTCGATCTCGGCCGCGCGGGCCGGACTGATCGGCATGAGAAGGAGAATGACCGCCGCGACGAAGAGCGAAAAACCGGACATTTCCGGACATTTCTCGAAAATCCGCCCGACCTGCTTTTTGCGCAACTCGTTGCGGAATCGCAATTTGCACCACGATTTCGAGAACATCGAAAACTTTGTCCGGTTTGTCCGTCCGCATGTCCGCCCGGTTGTCCGTCCGCTTGTCCGGCCGGTTGCGGGCATTCGAAATCGCGAATCGGTGGTCGTCAGCATCGTTTGATTCCCATTCCAATGCGCGCAGCAACAGCGCATGCGAATACTATACATCAGTATATTTCCACCCGCGCCGGGGATCAATCTCGGTCAGCCCTCATTTCGCGTAATCGCCGCGAATGAAACCGGACTCTTTCGGCGGCGCATATTGAACTTTGATACTCGTCAGATCGATTTCCTTCCCCGCCTTCACTCGCGATTCCAGCAGGCCATCGAGCATGGCGGCGGTCAGCAGCGTGCGCTCGACCGGATAGGGCGGGCGGCCGGTCGCCAGAAACTCTTCGATCCGAGTCGTCAGCGCCTCGAGGAACGCCGCGCCGGGCGGCGGCGGCAAATAGAAGAGCGTCGATTCGGTCTTGCCGTTCACCGTCCCGGCGAAGGTTGTGTCATCGACGTGTCCATTGAGAATCAACACCAGCGCCGGCGTGCTGTCAGCGTATTCAATTTGAAACGCGATCGGGCCTTTCAAGAAGGTTTGGCGACCAGGAGGCGGATCAAATTGCCGGCAGTTTTCCTTGATGTCGCCATTGTTTCGCGACGGGCTTCGGCTGAAGGCGGCTTCGAGCAGATCCTTCCAGCGGCGATCCTTGTCGAGCAATTTCCACACGGCGTCGCCTTCGTGACGGCGCACCTTGCGGACGCCGCTCTCACCGCCGGTGCGCCGTTCCATCATACATTGCAGGGCTTCGAGGCCGTGAAAGCCGAAGATTTCGATTTCGCCGCGTGTGGCGACCAGTCCGCGCTCGATCTTGCAACCGAGCGGCAGTTCCAATTCTGGCCGCCGCCAGGTGACCGGCAGGCTCGAACCGGCCATCAGCGGGACGCCGAGCTTTTTCGCCGTCGCCACCATTTCGACCGCCTTGTTGCGATCGTAGGATAGATGCTTGTCGATGAATGTCGGGACGGTCTTGTTCGATTTGCGAAAGACCTCGATGACCTTCTGAAACAATTCATAACGTGGGTAGAGTTTCTGCAGGCGATCATTGTAGGGATAATCGCCATGCTCCGCGATGAGCAGGACGCCATCGACGGCCAGCTTGTCGCCGCCGAGCGTCAACGCTTTCGCCGGGTCATCATAGAGTCTGAAACCGTGCTTCCGCGAAAGTTCCCGGCTCAGATCGTTGGCCTTTTGCTGGGCGACATACATGCCGGCGATGGCGTAATCGGGATAATGATAGCCGTCGTTTGTCAAATAGCCGTTCAAGAATCGGCCGCAAATATGGTAGGCGTGCGAAAGGTAATGGTACGCCGTGGTGACGACGGCGAGTTTCTTCGTCGCGGGTTTCATTCGCTTCGGCGGCGTCATCCGCGGGCCATCGGCACGCAACGCCGGCAGGCCGGCCAGGGAGATGGCCGAAGCGCCGAGGAAGTCGCGACGGGAAAATCGGGATGGGTTCATGTCGGAACGTTGTATTCGCGGCGCGTGCAAAGTGAGCAACGGGTCGGTCGATTTCGAAAAAGGGTTTCGAAAAAGGAGCCCGAAGCGCAAGCAAGGGACTCTTCGAATAAGCAGCCCGACGCGCTTCGAAATAGGAGCCCGCAGCGCGAGCAAGGGAGTCGCTCTCCCTTGCTTGCGCTTCGGGCTCCTTAATCCTTTCCCTTGCTGGCGCTTTGGGCTGCTTAATCCTTTCCCTTGCTGGCGCTGCGGGCTCCTTTATTCTTTCCCTTGCTGGCGCTTCGGGCTCCTTAATCCCTTTCCCTTGCTTGCGCTTCGGGCTGGCTTATTCTTTCTTCGCCTCGATCAGTTTCGGCAACGGCATCCGCACGGCGATATCGTCGCCCGTCGGATTGTCCTCGGGGCCGCGGCCGGCGTCGTCCTTGGCATTTGGCCCGAGGCTGTAAAGCAAGTAGCCGGTTTCGGTCGGGCGATAGATGAGCGGCTTGCCGGTGAACAGATCTTCGGGGATGTTCGCGAGGTATTTCGGGGCCAGCGCGGCGAGCGTCGCCGGGTATTTGCCGTTGTCACGTTGGTACGCGGCGAGGGCGAAGGCCAGATGGAGATTGCGCTGCCGTTGCTCGGCACTCCCAGCATTCGACGCGATTTTTGGCACAGCGGGAAGCAAGATGCCTGCTACGAGATCGCCGACAAGCTCGCCTTCTTGTTTCGGATTGCCAAAGATTCCGCTGAATCCACCGTTGACCACGCGCTTCTTGAGTGCGTTGATATCCTCCTCAATTTCGAGTAGCTGTTTTGATCGAGTCCTGAGGTCTTTTTGTCGCATCGCCGCCACGAACCGATTGCACCAGCGATTACCGGGCGCAGGGCCGGATCGAAATCGGCGTCGTCCAATGCATGTTTCTGAAAATGCTTCTGCAGTTCGGTGGGAGGCGCTGAAAACTTCGTTGAGCACAGTTCCTCAAGGTACCAAAGGCCGAGACGGTTTGTCCACATGACGATGTCGAGGAATTCGCAACGGCAATAAAGATCAATCGTGTCCGCGAAATCCGGCAAGGGCGGCAGCGCCTGCAAGTCGGCCAGGCACTTCTCGATCTGCTTTGCGTTTAGGTTGGAAGATTCAACGAACGCCAAGTCTGCTTCGACGGCGATCTGTTCGGTTGCCCAACCTACGATCGATTCGATTTCAGATGGCCCACGCGCCGCCAGGCGGGCCAGCCGGTGGCACGCGAGCAAATCCTGCCAAGCGTCGTCCAATTCGTTTTTGCCGATGCGCAGGACGGCGCGAGCCGTCAGTGCCCAGACGAGGTGACGAAATTCTTGTGGAAAATACAAACGGACGCCGAGCAGTTCACCGCGTTTCTCATCCCCGTGCGAGGTGACAATCGGCATGAAGTAATCCTTGCGCTTGGTGGCTTCGATAACGAGGGCCAATGGTTTTCCGTTCGTCTTCAGCCAAGCGGCAATTCTTGGGTGTTGCTCGGCGGCCCAAACGCGCTTGCTCACGCGCCTCACCTCGTCATTGAATTCCTTGGCCGCTTTGTCGCCGTCGAGTGTGAGGGTTTCCTTGACGAATCGGTCAGGATTGATGAAGTAATCGCCCTTCTCCGGCGGCTCGTCAATTCCGAGCATTTTGTAAAACCGGCCGGGCATTCTGCGTCCGTAATGGATTGGCCCGAGCGCTTTCACCAAGAGCACCGCGGCGTTCGCTTCGGGTTTGATCCCCTGGCCCAACCGTTCGTTGATCGCCGCCTCGTAATCGATGTAGCCGTCCTTGTCGAGCGGGCCGGTAAAGTAGGTCGTTTCTTTGGAAATGGTGAAGCGCGGCTTCTTGGGCGTGTTGTCGTCCTCGGCGGTTTTGTTGTTCTTGCCATGCGAATAGGCGCGATGGATGAGGATGCCGATGAGGGCGAGGATCAGGAGGAGCGCCGAGAGCGCGGCGATCGCCGACAGCGTGAATAGCCTGCGTCGCGATTTGCTCATGGCTTGGACTCTCGGCGTGAAGGAAGGATTGATTTAGTTTCGCCGATTTGCGAATGATTCGCAAGAGTTAGGGTTTGAATATGAACGAGGCGGAGCCTCGAAGACAGTGCGTTCCGCGGCGGAGCCGCGGAATGAGAGGGTGAAATTGGAGCCCGCAGCGCGAGCAAGGGAGTCGCTCTCCCTTGCTTGCGCTTCGGGCTCCTTTATTCTTTCCCTTGCTGGCGCTTCGGGCTCCTTTATTCTTTCCCTTGCTGGCGCTTCGGGCTCCTTTATCCTTTCCCTTGCTGGCGCTGCGGGCTCCTTACTCGGCCTGGCCGTTTGCTGCGTCGTCCTCGCGGATGTGGCGGCCGGTAAGGTTCACGAACACATCTTCCAGGCTCGAATTGCGGGTGGTGAGCCGCGAAAGCGACATGTCTTGGCTTTTGATCCGATCCAGAAGGGCCGGGATCGCCAGGTGCGGCTCGGTTACGGTCAGCACGAAAACATCCTGCTCGCGCTGCACCGAGGTGACGGCGGGTAGATCGCGAAGCTGATTCGCGTCGAGCGCGGCATGGCCGCTCAGGGTGAATTCGATTCGATGTTCGCCGCCGAGGGTGGCGATCAGCGCGCCGGCGTGTCGAGCGCGATCACCTGGCCGCGATCCACGATGGCGACTCGATCGCAGAGCCGCTCCGCCTCGTCCATGTAATGCGTGGTGATCAGGATGGTGCGGCCCTGCTCGCGAAAGGCGAACAGGATGTCCCAGAGTTGCCGCCGCGATTGCGGATCGAGCCCGGTGGTGGGTTCATCGAGAAAGAGCAATTCCGGATCGCCGACCAGCGCGCAGGCGACCGCCAGCCGTTGGCGTTGCCCGCCCGAGAGCTTGCCGACGAAAGCCCGCGCCTTTTCGGTCAATTCGACTCGAGCCATCACCTCGTCGGGATCGAGTCCGCGACGATAAAAACTGCGGAACAATTGCAGCGTTTCGCGGACCGTGAGCTTTTCGGACAGTTGCGTTTCCTGAAGCGTGATGCCGATGCGTTGACGCAACTCGTCGTCCTCGTCGCCCCAATGGCGGCCGAGCAGTTCGACCTCGCCGGAACTGGCGGCGAGCAGCCCTTCGAGAATCTCGATGGTCGTGGTCTTGCCGGCGCCGTTGGGGCCGAGCAGGCCGAAGCATTCGCCGGTTTGCACTTCCAGATCGAGCCCGTTGACCGCGTCCACCGGCCCGGTCCGGCTGCGATACTGTTTCCGCAAATCGCGACAGCGAATGGCGATGGTCATGCCAAATACTCACTTTCCGGCGCTAAAAACGACTCTCCTTCTACAATATTCCCCCATGGCATTTTCGTCGTCGAACGCTCGCGAGGCTGCGCTCATGAAACGACTCGTCCCGGTCTTTTTGCTTGCTCTGGTCCCTGCTCCCCTGCCGGCTCAGACCGACGCCGAGTTGAATCAGCCGATCGAGCTTCGCGTGGTGCTGAAATGTGGCTCGCACAACTGGCTGGGGAAGCAGTTTCGCGATGACCTGCGCAATAATCTCGCCGGGATGTTGCAGGACGCGCTCGGGCCGATGGCGGCGGTTTCGGTTTACGATCTGAAGGAGACGCCCGCGGACCAATGGCAGCCCGGCTGGAAGCAATTCGACGCCAAGGGCTTCGCCGGGCTCGACGGGCCGCAGGACCTCGACGGGGCCAAGACCCATTACCTGCGCGTCGATTTCGTCAACGGGCAATACGAGCTTCAGGCGCGGCAGGTGGATGGTTCGACCGGCTGGGTCAGCCCCTGGCGGCGCGAGCGAACCGCCGATCGGGTCTTTGTTCCCCGGCTCGCCGGCAAAATGATCGGACAGGATTTTGGAATCGTGGGCACGGTCGTCGGCAAGAGCGACACGGTTCGCATTCGCTTTCAGGGCGGGCGGCTGGGCGCGACACTGGATCGCTGGGTTCATCGGGACGATGTGTTCGCCCTGTATCAGGTGATGCCGAAAAACGGCCAGGGAAAAATTCGCGCAGCACATGTTCCAGACACCGTCATTCGCATGACCGAGGATTCGAGGGACGGGGCGGCGGTCGGGCAGGTCGTTTATCGCGGCAGGACGAATCCGGTCGCCGGGGCGAGCGCCATCGGCGGCTTTCGCTGCGTGAAAATGTCCACGGTCATCGGGCCGATGCGCCTGCGGCTGATCGATGACAAGGGCCAACCGCATGTTCGCGCCCTGCAGGTGCGGGTGCATCCGCAGGCGTTTCAGGAAGGATTCTCCAGCGAGGAGGAAGTGCTCAATCCGGATCGTGGCGGCGTGTTCATCTCCAAGACCAAGTACAACCAGGTCGCCTATGTCCGCGTGGTGACCGGCGGTTCGACCGAAATCGCCCGCATGCCGGTGCCGGTTTTTGATGACCGTGAAGTGACGGTCACCGTCGGCCTCAATCCCGATCTCGAACGAGCCGGCCAGCTTTATGGCGAGCGCACCGAACTGGTGCGGCGCTACCGAGAAAGCTGGCTCTTGCAGCGCGATCGTTACACCGAAATTGCCAAGCAATCGAACAACTCGAAATCGCTGGCCCGGGCCGAGGCGCTGCGGAAAGCCCTCGACGACGATCTCGAACGACTGCACGCACGCCGCGAACAGATCAAAAAGGAAGCCGGGTCGCAGGAGATTTCGTTCGCCGAGTGCGACCAAATCGACGGCTTGCTCAAGGACCACCGTGAGCGATTGAATCGGTTGATTGGCCAGTTGAAGGAATTCATCGCCCTGGACAACGCTCCCGACAAGGTCGAACGGCGAGTCAAGCTCAAGGAACTTCACAACAAGGCGAAGGTGCTCGAAGACGGCTTCGATTTTGATGGGGCCCTCGCCGTTTACCGGCAGATCGTCAAGGAGTTCCCCGAGGAAACGAACGTCAAGCGCGAGATGGAGCTATTGGAGAGGAACTGGGCCCTGAAGAGCGACGCGCATCGGCAAGCGCGGGAGTTCATTTTCAAGGAGTGGCCGCAGGTGAAGACCGCCGACGAGGTGGCGACCAAGCTGCCGACGGCGCGGCAAAAGATGCAGGTCTGCGTCGGTGTGAACGACAAGCTCACGCTGTTGAAACTTCGCGCCACGCTGCCGGATGTCGGCAAGATCCTCGCCGACGAGATTACCGCCCTGAAGAACGCCGGCGAGGCCGACACGGACAAGGTCAACAAGTTGAAGAAACTGGTTGACGATTTCACCAAGTTTGGCCAGGAAGTGGACGCCGCCCTGAAGGGCAAGCCGTGACGCGGGGCCGCCATGAGCACGCCGTTGGATGAGTTTCCCTATCCGAAGCCGCCGGGCGGCGCGGGGCGATCGTCCTTTCTATTGTGGCTGATGCTGGGACTCGTCGCCGGCGTGGCTGTGTCGGCCGCCTTTCTCTTCTGGCGTGATCAACATCGCCGCGAGCGACTGGAACACGAGCGGGTCCTACTCGAGCAAGCCCGTGCCGCCAAGGCACGCGAGGAGGCGAATCGCCCTATCGACGCCGGCTTGGCGGCCACGGACGCGCTCGGGCGGCTGAACGATCAATTTCGCAGTATTTATCGCACGATTCGCGCCGAACGGCTCGCCGCGACGTCGCCCATCGTCGTCGCCGAGGGCGACGACCTGGTCTTGGTCCGCGACGGCGAACGCAAACGCATCACCGTCGTCCCGGCGATTTATCACCAATTGAAAAGCATCGCTCACGTGCCGCTCGCGGTCTATCTCATGACCGGGCTCGACAAGACCAAGGAAATCCCCACCGAACGGCATCCGGAAATCACCCGCTGCCGCGAATGGATCAAGGACGCCCGGCGCGAACTGGCGGAAACGAATTATCCGCCGGAACTCCGCAAGCGGCAGGAGAAAATGCTCGACGAGTGCGATCGCTTTCTCGCCTTGAGCCACGAGCGCGCGTTCCAGCATCGGCCGATCGATGCGAAGGAACGCGTCGAATTTGCACGACGATTGAAGCCGCTGATCCTGGCGAATGTCCACGACGCCGCCAAGGCGCAAATCGGCGGCATGGACGCCCAGATGGCGAAATGGCGCAAGGAACTGAGCGAGCACGAATGGAAGGATTTGAAAGTCGTAGTGATCGGCAGCGCCATGCCGCGGAAAAATCACATCGCGGTGCAGTACTTCTCCTATCTGTTCGATGAGCCGGGCGAGGGCAAACGGATCATTTACGCCGAGAGCCTTTTCGACGAACAAAAGGCGTTAAGCCTGCTCGGCACGCACGTGTTGGATTCCGAAATCGGCGGCGCGTTCTTCGCTGACCCCGCCCGCATGAGCCGCGACCTGCTGGGCGATGACGCGGAGCAGATTCTTGGGGAAATGCGGCGATCGCGCAAATCGGGCAAGGGGAAATAGCCGAACGCCATGTACGCGCCCGATCGGAAATTCTGATCTAGCGTTAGATCTCCGTTGTCGCGTATACTGCCCAAACTCAATTGTCTGGCGCAAGGAAGCCGCCATGTTTGCGACCATCGAACGCATCCATCCCACCGCGATTGTTGATCCCGAAGCCCGACTGGCCGACGACGTGATCGTCGATCCGTACGCCATCATCGAGGGGCCGGTGAAACTCGGCCCGGGCTGCGTGGTCCGCTCGCGGGCGCATCTCATTGGCCCGTTCGAGGCCGGCGAGGGAAACGATTTCGGCGTCGGCTGCGTGGTCGGCGAGCGAGCCCAACACCTGCTTCACGCCGACTCGCCGGGCGGATTGCGCATCGGCGACTTCAATACTTTTCGCGAAAATGTCACCATTCATCACGGCACGCCCGACGCCGGCGAAACCCGCATCGGCAGCCATAATCTCCTGATGGTGAACTCGCACGTGGCTCACGATTGCAGCGTCGGCGATCGCTGCCTCTTCGCCAACGGGGCCGTCATCGGCGGGCATGTCGCGCTCGGCGACGGCGTCTTTCTTTCCGGCAACACGGGCGTGCATCAGAATTGCCAGGTTGGCCGGCTCGCTATGATTAGCGCGTGCAGTTCCGCGACCAAGGATGTGCCGCCCTTCGCCATTCATGAAGGCCGCAATACCCTCATCGGCGTCAATTTGATCGGACTCAAGCGCGCCGGAATGACATCGCTGCAGATCACGGCGATTCGCCAGGCATATCGCCTGCTGCTCAACTCGGGCCAGTTGCCATCGACCATCCTGCCGCGGCTGGAACGCGAACTCGGCCATATCGACGTGATCGTTGAATTGATCAAGTTTTTCCACGGGGCGAAACGCGGTGTTTGCCTGACCCGGGCGAGAAAACTTCACGGGACGGAAGCGTAGGAACCGGCGCAACGATTCGTCGTAGCGGCGGCATCTTGCCGCCGGACTCGCGGCGGCAAGATGCCGACGCTACGAAGATTTGAAATGCGGGCTAGTTCTTATCCACGCGAATCGCCTTGAACGAGATTCGTCCGAGCACGTTGAGCCATGAGTGATTTTGCGAGTCATTGCAGAAGACCACGTGCGTTGCGTCCACATATAACTCATTCCAGGTTGGATCGACGCTGACCCATTGATGCCCGTCGTGGATCTCGGCCCAGGCGTGCCAGCCAAAAATGTTATCGACGTGGGCGACGCCGGTCAATTCACGGGCCGGCAGGCCGATGGCACGAGCCAAAGAGACAAACAATAAGGTGTGTTCGGTGCAGTCGCCGGCCATGTTTTCCATGACGCCGAGCGTCGTGCTCGAATTGCAGGCCATGGTTTTTCGGAGATTTGCGTAAACCCAACTCTTGAGCAGGTCGGCCTGCTTGAGCGGATCGGTTTCGGCGCCGACGATCTTTTTCGCCAGGGCTTTCACTTTCTCCTGGCTCGACTGAATCGAGGGCGTCGGCGAAGTGTATTTCTTTCTGTCGGCGTCCGAGAGCGGCTCGGCCTTGGCGACCCGGAAGTCGCGGCTCAATTCGAGAAACACTTTGCCCTTCTCGCGGCGAATTGTCTGCCGATTTGAAGTCGGGAATTCAAAATCTTTGAGCCCCACGACTTCGAGCGTGAGCCGGGAAATCTGCCGCGACTCGCCCAGGTTTCGATCGACCTTGATCGACGACGCGGCGATCATGTCCACGCCGCCCTTGTCGAGTTTCTTGGCCAACTCTTCGCTCTCGGCCCGCATTTCGAGGATGCCGCCGATCAGGCCGCGAATCGGATTGCCGTTGCTGAGCATCTCGGCCTGAAAGATGGCCCCTTGCATGTCGATTTTAAGAATGTGCACATCGGTGTGAACGCCGCCCCAGACGATCGATTTCTTGCCCTTATAGGTGAACATCTCCCTGGAATCGACCTCTTGCTCGTCCCAACTGGTTCCCCAGTGTTCAAACGTCGAACCGACCTTGGGGGAGGCCAGAAGCCAATTGGTCAATTGCTGGTTGAGCCGCAGCGTGGCCTTGGGCGTCGGCACTTCGCGCGAGGTCTCGACTCCGCCCACTTTCGTCACCACCTTCATGCCCTTGGCTGCCGGCGTGGCGGTGTACACCGTGTCCTTGCCGTCGCTGGTCGATCTCGTCTTGGCATGAACGATGTTTCCGACGCCTTCGAGCGAGAAATAGGTCGACTCCAGTTGGCGACTGGATGAATTCTCGCCCTCGGCACTTAGCTGGAGAAGCATTTCCGACGTATCGACCGCGACCTCCTTGCCTTGGTAGGTTCCGAGTTTCAATTCGGAGACCATCCAGCCGACTTTCTTGCCCTTGAGATAAAGGCCGACGCAATGGCGCGTGGTGTTGGCCTTGACGAATTGCTTGAGGGTTTCAGTTTTGGCCGTCGCGGCCTTGGGCAACTCGGCGGAAACGAACGGCACGAACAGCGTCGCGATCGCGACCGCGAGAATCTTGCGGATCATGAATCTCTCCGAGCGGGGTTCGGGTTGATTCAGAATACGCAAGTTCGACATTTTCAGCAAGCGAAATGGCGGACCTGACAGCAGATGATCGATGGTAGGGTGGGTTGAGACCAAGCCGTGAAGCGAGGTCGAGGCCCACCGTGCCGAAAAGCGAAGTGAGTAGAGTGTAGGGTGGGTCGAGGCAGAGCCGTGAAGCGAGGTCGAGGCCCACCATGCCGAAAAGCGAAGTGAGTAGAGTGTAGGGTGGGTCGAGGCCGAGCCGTGAAGCGAGGTCGAGGCCCACCGTGCCGAAAAGCGAAGTGGTGGGCCTCGACCGGGCCTGACAGCCCGGTCTCGACCCACCCTACGAAATCGACGAAATCTCGAGGTGAATTCTCTTTCTCACCTTTGCAACATCCACCGCGCCTGGTTCTTAAGATTGTCGAATCGCGGCTGCCACGATCCATCCAGCAGTTTTTGCAGCAGTTTTCGGGCTTCGGCGTGGTTGCCGATCTGTTGCAGCACGATGACTCGGTCCATCAGGAGTTGTGCATTGGACGGCTCGGCGGCGAAAGCGGCGGCGTAGGCCTTTTCGGCGAGGGCCAGGTCGCGATTGGCTGCGAGCGCCACGGCAAGTTTCTGATAGGGCTCCGCCTCGGCGGGGCGCAGCGCGATCGGCGACGTGAGATATTCCCAGGCGCGATCGACTTCGCCCAGGTCGCGCAAAACTTGCGACACCAGTTGGCAGGCCTGCGACGGGTCGGGATCGACCGAGCGCCAGCGATCGCCGAACTTGATCACGCGGGCGACGAAGTCGGCGGGCGGCTTGGCGTCGGTCGAGCGATACGCCCCCAGCAGTTCCGAATAAGCACTGAACAACGAGAGATAGTCGGCCCGGAGCGACTGCAGATCGATCGTCTCGGGCAGATGCTCCCATTCGAGATCGAGGGCTTTTTCGAGATATTTCGCGAGACGGGCGGCGTTGCGTCGACTGGCGGCGAGATCGGCGGCGAGACGCCAAACCGCCGGCGAACGCTCGGCGACTCTGTCGCTCAAGAGTGGATTCAAGTAATCGTCGGCCTTGGCGAGGTCGCCGACGCGAGCCAGGAACAACGCCACGGCGAAGCGCAGCGAGGGCCCGGCCTTTTCGAAACTTGGCTCGATTTCGGCCAACACTTGCTGTGCCGTTGGCCCCTGGTTCAACTGCAGGCACTGTTCGGCGATGGCGAGAGCCGACCAGTGATGATCCTTCTTGCCGAAATCGCGCCGTCTTCGCCAGCAGCATGCCGACCGAAACGCCCTCTTCGCTGTCCGGCAGGCGGAAGGCATCGGCATCGAGCGGCGGAATGACGCCGGACGCGATCGTGTCGCGATACAGATCGTCGAAGACGATGCGAGCGGTTTTCGGCAGCCCGCCATTGAGCAGGCAGCGCGTCCGCTCGTAACGAGCAGTGTAGCCATAAATTGGATCTGATTCGAATAGCTGCCAGGTCTCCGCGAGCGATTTGTAACAGCTTTGGTTGTAGGTGTAGTACGGCGCCGCCATTTGCAGCGCGAGCCAGCCGAACGTGCCTCGCCGATTGCGTTCGATGAAGTCGCGGGTTTGCTTCCACCGGGTTTCGCTCGAATCTTCGTTGGAACGACCGCCATATTGCTGCCATCTGAACCAAATGTCATGCAGCGCGGCGATCTCGCGAAGCAACCCCGGCTTGGTGATAACTTGGCGAGCGTGAAGCGTTTGGCCATCAATCTGACTGAAATAAGCCCGCATCAATGACTCGATCGAATCGGGCGCGCCGACCGGGCCGAAGTCGGCGGACGAGTCGCCGCACGATCGCAGAAGGATGTCGAGGCCGTAGGGATGCTGCCTGTCGCCGAAACGACGCTTTACAAACATACGGAACACGTTGCGCGGATTCGCACCCGCTATCGCCTTCTTGAAAAAGGCGCTGAGTTCGATGATGGTCTGGGGCTGATTCGGATCGGATGTGGCGGCAGCAAAAATCGCAGCGATTAACGAATTCGCTTCGTCATCACTCAGATCTTGAATCGTCCGCGCGGTCATCCCAACTTGCCGTGCGGCCCATTTCACGGTGCGATACGGCAACGGCAACAGCACAAGCTTGCTGGTATCCGGCTTCAGATTCGGCGCGGCGCCTGGCTTGGCGTTGGCGATCTTTTCCGTTGCGGTCACTTTCTTCGCGGCGGAGTCGAGCAGTTGCTTCTCGATGAGGCGGCCGTCCTTGCCAAAGATCAAACGAATTTCAGATTTCGCGAGTTCCTTGTCGAGCGGCACGATCGCCACGGTGTGGGCGTCGATTGCCCGCAGGTCGGCCCCACGGGCGAGTTCCTCGACCGGCGGCAGCGCCCCCGGGATGAGCCGCGAATAGGCCGCGCGATGGAATCGGCTAAACGGCCGCTTCGCGCCAATGCCAAGCTCGGGATACAGATGCGAGACCTTGGTCCCGTCGCAGACGACGATTTCGCGAAGGCCGCTTGACAATACCCGATCGAACGCGAAACGGCCGCGGCCATCAAATTCGACTTCGAATGATCGCGAATCGCCTAACTTGAGCGAATGCCGCCGCCAGCCGGTTGACCGGGCCGCGTCGATGAGCTTCCGCGCCCGGCGTCGATATGGCCGGCTTTCACCGGCTCCGATTTCACCTCGGCTTCGATCGTCGCCTGCACATCGGCCCAGTTGGTCTCCATCCCCGGCGCGAACGCCACGAGGTCGCGGAACAGCAGCGGGAAATTGACGCCGGCGAGGGTGGGGGGTTGGTACGCCAGCGGGGAAAGATAACTTCGCGACAGCGCCTGCTGTCGGAGGCTTTCGAGTTCATCCGCCGACCGGGCTGCATTTCCGGTCGCCGTTCGATCCGCCAATGGCGTACCGTGGTAATTCCAATTGAAATTGCCATATTGCGGCTGGCCGGCGATTCCGAACTGGCCGTATCCGCCGAGTTGCCCGATCTGGCCGCTGAGGCCGCCGAACTGCGACCAGCCGTTGAAATTGATACCGCCACCGAGTTGTTGCCAGTTACCGCTGAACCCCAGTTGACCGGCGCCAAAGCCGAGCTGTCCACCACCGCCGAAGCCGCCGAGGCCACCTCCAAGACCGCCGCCGAGGCCGCCACCGAGGCCACCACCAAGGCCACCACCGCCGAGGCCACCGCCGCCGAGGCCACCGCCGACGAGGCCGCCACCGCCGAGTCCACCTAGGCCGCCGCCCAGGCCGCCTAAGCCTCCGCCCAAACCGCCGAGGCCGCCACCAAACGTATAAGAGTAAGGTGAACGACCGCCAAATTGAAGCGGCGGGACGGTATTAAATGACGAACTTCGTAGCGGAATGTCCAGGTCCGGCGTGAAGGTGCCAAACGGCGTCAAACCGACGACAACATTTCGCGGGTTTGGATCGTTCAGGAAGCCACCACGATTCATCCCCGCGTGGCCAAACCCACCACGCCCGCCAAAACGATCGGCCTTGCCTCCCAGACCTTGAATCGCATTCACTGCGTCCTGAACCACCTTCGGATCCACGCCCATGCTGCCGATAATCATCACTCTCGTGGTCTCGTCTGGTGAATTCGGCCCGTTAATCGGTAGATCCTCGATTCGATCGATCTTGAAATTCAGCGGCAAGTTGGGATCGACACCAATGTCAAAGTAGTCGCGCAGTCCTTGAGTTGTGATTACTCCGCCCGGCAGCGCGTCGACAATCACCGGCCCTCGCGGACGGAATTGGCCCCAACGTTCACTGCGATTTCCGACGAAGTAGTCATCAAATCCCAGACCGTCTTCGGCTTATACCACTCGGTCTGCGGCGTGCCCAGCGGGGCGACATTGCGCACCATGATCGATTTCAGAACGTCCCGGATAGTGCGCTCGCGTTTCGGATCGTTCTTCGCGGCGATCGGGTTCTCGGTCGAGGGCAGCGGTTCGGTCTGCACGTCGATGTGGGCCGGGCAGGCGTACATGGCCCAGTGATCCTTGCGGCCCCGATCGATCTTGTATTGCTGGTACATCTGCTCGTTTTCCAGCACCAACAGCGACGTGTACGGCGACATGACATAAAGCGATTTGCTCAGGTCGATGATCGCCTGCTTGTTCAATGCGGCGTTCTCGGCGAGCAGGCGGTCGATTTCGAGCCGGCCCCAGAAGCGGGGGATGTAGCCGGCGTTGGAGGAGAAAACCCCCTCACCCCTGCCCCTCTCCCCCGCAGCGGGGGAGAGGGGGAAGATCTTTTCAAACGGCTTGCCTTCGAGTTGCCCGCGAATGGTGACCCGCTTCGGTATCGGATCGCCGACGGCAAGGCGGGTCGTCGCACAAAGTTCCTCGCCGGCGCCGAGCGACGATTCGGCGAGCAGCCATTGGCGGCCGGAGTCGTCGGTGGCGGTCAGGCTTTGCAGTCGCGGCAATTGGAGCGCGGCCAGGAAGTCGAAGGCCCGCCAATTGACCAGCTCGTCGGGATTGATCTGGGTGTAATGTCCACCAGTGCGTTCGGCGGCGGCCTTCATGAAGGCGCGCGACCAGCGTTTGCCGACCCCAATGCCGGCGTAATGCACGCCCTCGGGAATCCGCCCGGCGAGACGGTCGACGCGGCGTTCGCCGAGCGCCGGAATGCCGCTGCCGAGGTGGAGGAGCCAAACGTCGGCCGGTGCGGCTGCGAGCTTGGCGGAGGGTTCGGTCGCACCGACCCCCCCAGCCCCCCGAGTCGGGGGGGGCTGGGGGGGGTCAGAGCGACCGGACTCATACGGTTGCAACATCGCGCGGACAAGCAACGGATCCGCCGTCGCCAGGGCATTTTCCAAATCGAACGCGCCGATCAGTTGAGTGTATTCCAATTGCTTGATGGCGGAATCGATGTTGACCTGCAACGCCGCAAGCGGCGAGGGGTTGAGAACGCGAGAGCGGGTGCCGGCGGTCACGATCTGGAACGTGTCCGAATGTTCGAGATTCATCAACAGCATTCGCAGGATTTCGATTTGCGTTCGCGCCAGGAGCGGATCGCGATCGGCCGACGATTCGAATAGCACGACGAAATGCCGGGGTTTTCGAGTACTGAGTACTGAGTACTGAGCACTGAGGTCCGGCCGATAGCGCAGCATTCAGTCGCGCTGGCCGTCGAGTTGGGCGTCGGCCAAACGAGTCTTGCTTCTGTTCGCATCGGTGAGTTCCAGTTGCAGGTCGCGATCAAGTTTCACGTTCTTGGCGGAGTCGCTGAGGATGAGCTTGCCGCCCTGGCGCTCGGCGTGGAGAGGATGCGAGACGCTGGCCCAGGCCTGATTCGCGCCGCCGACGACTTCGATATTCGCGGACCAGTCGCCGACGATTTGCAAATTGTGCCCAACGGGGAAGCGATAGGTCGCCTCGCCGTGCAGCAGCGGCAATCGCTGCGTGTAGCTGAGAATGATGCGTTTTTCCTGGCGGCCTTCGAGCGGAAAGACGCGCATTTTGAAGGTGCTGCCGTCGAGCCATTCGAGCAGGGCTGGGTCGCGGCGATAGTAACGGATTTGTTCGAAGGTGTTTCGCGCATGTTCGCGTTCTGCCATGCCGCCTTCCATCAGCACGCCATTGACATACATCGCCAGGCGCGAGATCGAGGCGTCGGCGGGAAGCGGGAAATAAAAGGTGCCTTCCAGACGCGTGTTTTCATGGTTGAAATAGGTCTGATCGATCGTAGTGCGGGCGAAGCCGTCCTCGATGTGCACGTCGAGATGGAATTTCCGCAGGCTGATTTTCGCTTCCTGGCCGGCGGCGTCGAAGGCGAGCAGCTTGCCGCCGGCATACTTGCTGGCGGCGACGAGGCCTTGGCCGGCGTCCATCAGATCGCGCGCCCAGTCGAGCACCGCGCTCGCGCGCGGGGCCTGAGCGGCACGAGTCGAATCGGGCAATAACTGTTGGCCCGCGTAAATCAAGCCGTCCAGCCCGCTCACTTGCACCCTGCCCTGTGTGACCACGACCGAGGTTTTGTCTTCGTCGGCGCGAACGTCGAAATGGGTGCCCAGCGCGGTGACGCTGCGGTCGGGGGTCTTCACGACGAAGCGTTCGCCGTCCTTCGGCGCGACTTCGACATAAACTTCGCCCTTGTCCAGCACCACCCGACGCTCGGATGCGAGCTTCAACGAACTGTCGCGATTCACGAACAAGATCGAGCCATCCGGCAAGGCGACGCGCTTTCGATTCGAATTCGTTTTCAGCGATGCGCCGACCGCGAGCGTTTCAAGTTTGGGCGTTTCGCCTTTTGGCCGCGGAACCAGAAACTCCGGTTTCGCGTCGGACTTGGCGGTTTCCACGCGCTCGACCGGGATCATCGGATGATCGGATTTGTGCACCGGCCAGGGTTGGTAGGCTCGGCGAACGAGCACGGCGACCGCGATCAACGCCGCGATAACCGCGATCGAGCCGAGAATCTTTCGCAGGCGCAGAGTGCGTCCGTCGCGGATTTCGATCGAAGCACGCTCGCGGGCGGCGGCTTGCAGGCGCTCGCCAACGTTGGCCACAAACGCCGGGTCGGGCATTTCCGGCTGATAGGCTTCGCGGAGCAGGCGTTCGAGATTTTGGTCGAAGGGGGTCATGGCTATTCTCTCGAATGGTTCGCGCCAGGCGCGAAACGTAAACGTCAGGTGGTTCCCAGTTCCAAGTGTTTCGTGAGCGTCAGGAACGTTTCGCGGAAAGCATCACGAGCGCGGGTGAGCAGCGATTCGATTGCTTTCTCGGTTCCGCCGGACTGCTGGGCGATTTCACGCATGGTGCGGCCGTCGACATATTTCGCTTCGAGCGCCGAGCGATAGTGCGGCGGTAGCTGGGCCATCGTGGCGTTCACCAGGGCCCGGGTTTCCTCGCGCTGCATCAGTTCATCGGGCAGCACTTGCGAATCGAGCCGCGTGAAAATGTCGCGCAGGTCGCGATCGATTCGGTTCCATTGCGCTTCAAGCGACTGGGCATGGCGTTCGCGTCCTAGGGCACGCGTGATTTCGTTGCGGGCCAGGCCGGCGAGCCAGGGGAAGACCTGGTTGCCGGAGCGGGCCGGATCGTAGCGCTCGATTTCGCGCAGGCGCGCAACAGCGTCTCCTGCACGACTTCCTCGCACAGGTGGCGATCGCCGCCCACGCGATGGAAGCAAAAGCGGAATAGCGGCAAGATGGCCGAATCGGCCAGCAGTTGCACGCAGGCGGACTCGCCGGCCAGGCGCACCGCCGCCAATGGGCATCGAAGATCGCTTGCAAGCCGGGTCCCTCCCGGGGCTCTTCCCTGAGCATGAGTGTACACAGCGTGGCGAAATCCTTCGCGAGGGGGTAAAATGTGCGAGAATCATTTGGGTTGACATTGGAGCTTCCATGCCGCTTCGCGATCATTTTCAGGCGCCTTTGAGCAAAATGCGGCATTGGCAGAATCTCCATCGCGCCTGGGCTAATGCCCTGTGCGATCATCTCAATCGCGACCTGCTGCCGCCGGAATATTTTGCCGAGGTGGAAATCTCACTTGGAAGCAAGTTGGAAATTGATGTCGCCACGTTCGAGGACGAAGTAAAAGGATCGGGTTCCGGGTCAGGCGGCGTGGCCGTCTGGGCACCGCCAAAGCCGCCCCATACAGTCCCATTGCAATTTACCCATCCCGACCTGTTCGAAGTTCAAGTTTTTCGCGAAGAGGGTGGGCCACGATTGGTGGCAACAGTCGAACTGGTGAGTCCCGCCAACAAAGATCGTCCCGCGAATCAGCATGCCTTCGCCGTCAAGTGCGGGAGCTATTTGCTAGGTGAGATCGGCGTCGTTGTGGTGGATGTCGTGACGAGCCGCACCGCGAACCTGCATGCGGAGATCTTGAAGATTTTGCAAGTCGCGGAGAATCCATCCGGTTTGTCGCAGGCAAGTTTGTATGCGGCGTCGTATCGCGTCGCAATAAAAAAAGACTCGCAGTCCTTGGAACATTGGGCCGAGCCGTTGGCGGTCGGTTCCACGCTGCCGACATTGCCGTTGTGGATCAGTTCGGAGCTGTGCCTGCCGCTGAACTTGGAAGACGCCTATGTGTGGGCGTGCGAGTCGTCGCGCATCGATTTCCAAAATGGCACTGCGTGATAACTATGGATAGACAATACCTTGCATGATGAGGCGGCTTCGTGGATGGCTAGAAGACGAGTCATTTTCGAGGTCGTGTCGCCATTGGGTTATCGCGTGACGCTGACCCGAGACCGATGGCGCGAAATTACGCGCTTCAAGCATCCGGCAATGAATGGCCATGAGAATGAACTGGAAGAATGCCTGAACGATCCGGAGGTTATCCGAGCGAGCGAAAAGGATGCCAGCGTTCATTTATACTATCGGCCAAGTGGAAAAAAACTATTTGTGCGGAGTGGTCGGCGGTGATACCAAGAATCGATTTGTAATCACCGCTTACTTTACCGAGAGGATCAAACAGGGACTTGAATTATGGACAAAGTAAGGGTCTATTTCGACCGCGCCGGCAACTCCTTGACCGTTTGGTTTGACGATCCAAAAAAGGAATCGATCTGTGAAGAAGTCGACGACGACACTGTCTTGATGAAAGATAAAAAGGGACGGGTGATTGGATTCGAACGGCTGAACTATTTGCGCAAGGAACAACGAGCCAAAGGCGCGGCTGTGCCGGTTGAAATTCAGACAATTTGACGTCGGGACGATGGTGAATCGGCCGTTGGTCCGTTGCCTCTCTTCGCCGCTGAGCCTATCCTAACCATACTGCTTCGCCGCGGGCGAATCCTCTTCTTTGGGATGGTCCATGCGACCTCCCGCGCCGGCCGGTGTTAAAGTAGTATGGTCCTTCCCGCCTGAATTCGCTTCGTTTCCTGGAGCCTGATTTGATGCGGTTAGTTGTCTCCCTGCTGGCTATCGGTCTTTCGATCGCGGCGGTGTCGGTGTTTGCCGGCGAGAACGAAGCGCCTGCGACGCCGCAAGCGGCGAAGGATGCTTTCGCCACGCAGGTCAAGCCGCTGATTCAGAAGTATTGCCTTGGTTGCCACAGCGCCAAGAAGGCCAAGGGCGAGTTGAACCTGGAGGCCTTCACCGACGCGGCGTCGGCACTGAAAGATCCGGTCGCCTGGGAGACGGTGAAGAAGCGGCTGGAAGCGAAGGAGATGCCGCCGAAGAAGAAGCCGGCCCCCACCGACGCCGAGCGCAAGCGGATCGTCGCCTGGATCGGCACGGCGCTGGCCGACTCGCATTCGATTGCGGCGTCGCCGGGCCGCGTCACTCTGCGGCGCCTGAATCGCGATGAATACAACCGCACGATTCACGATCTCGCCGGGGTCAACCTCCAGCCCGCCGATGATTTCCCCGCCGACGACGTGGGGGATGGCTTCGACAATATCGCCGACGTGTTGTCGCTGCCGCCGTTGCTCATGGAAAAATATCTTTCCGCCGCTGAAAAGATCGTCGATCGCATCTTCACCGGCGATCCGATCAAACCGGACATGCACAAGTATTCGTTTCGCGACATGCTGGCCAGTGACAAGTCCGAGGTGAAAACTCGCGACAACGTCACTTCGCGAGTAATCGAATCGGGCATGCTCTACGTGACTCACGACGTGCCTCGCGACGGCGAAATTGTCGTGCGGCCGGTACTCTTCGCGCGACCCGCGGGCCGCGAAGCTCGCCGCGACTGGGTCCGCGCCGGCTTGAAGTTGGACGACAAACAATTCCATGTCCAGAACATCACGCATGGCAGCCCGGGCGAAATCGAGTCCCGCGTGAAGGTCAAGGCCGGCAAGCATCGAATCGCAGTCGCCCTTGTCAATCCGTCCGACGACAAGGTCGCGGCGGACCGCCGCAAGACCCTTGGCGTCCTCGCCATTCAGGTTGAGAACCCGCCGGACAAGCTCACCAAACCGGCCTCGTACAAGCTCGTGATGACCGGCGACCCGAAGGATGAGTCGCGACAGCGTGCCGAGGCAATTCTGTCGCGTTTCGCGATGCGGGCCTTTCGCCGGCCGGCCAAGCCCGAGGAAGTTTCGCGGCTGATGAAACTGTTCGACATGGCCAAGCAGGGAGGCGAGACCTTTGACAAATCGGTCGGGCTCGCGCTAGAAGCCGTGCTGGTTTCGCCGCATTTTCTCTTCCGGGTCGAGCCGGATCGCAAGCCCGATCGAGCCGACGGCAGCTACCCGCTCAACGACTGGGAGATCGCATCGCGGATGTCGTATTTCATGTGGTCCACCATGCCCGACGAGGAACTATTTAATCTCGCCCGGCAGGGCAAACTGCATGACGCGAAAACGCTCGAAGCGCAGACTCGGCGAATGTTGAAGGATCCGCGATCGATCGCCCTGGTGCAAAACTTCGGCATGCAGTGGCTGAACTTGCGGAATCTGCAAGTGGTGCAGCCGTCGCGGCGCGATTTCTATGCCTGGGACGAATCGCTGCGGCAAGCGATGGCCAAAGAGACCGAATTGTTTTTCGCCGCGATCATCGCCGAGAATCGCAGCATTCTCGATTTCATCGACGCCGATTTCACCTTCTTGAATGGCCGGTTGGCCCGCTTCTACGAGATTCCGGGCATTAGCGGGTTGAAATTCCAACGCGTGAAATTAGCCGACCGGAATCGCGGCGGCGTGCTCACACAGGCCAGCGTGCTCACCGTGACCTCGAACCCGACGCGGACCTCGCCGGTGAAGCGCGGCAAATGGATCATGGAAAACATTCTGGGCACGCCTCCGCCGCCCCCGCCGCCCAATGTTCCCGAACTGAAAGAAGGCAAAGACGCATTGACCGGGACGCTGCGCGAGCGCATGAAGCAGCATCGCAAGGATCCGAATTGCGCCACCTGCCATGAACGGATGGACACGCTCGGATTCGGATTTGAGAATTTTGACGCGATTGGGGCTTGGCGAACGACCGACGGAAAGTTTAAGATTGATGCGTCCGGCACCCTCCCCGATGGACAATCGTTCCAGACGCCCGCCGAGCTGAAGAAACTGCTAAAGACCACCGCCGAAGCCGATTTCCGCCGCTGCCTGACCGAAAAACTGCTAACCTATGCTTTAGGGCGAGGCGTTGAGCGATCGGACCGGGCGGAAGTGGATCGGATCGCCAAGGCGGTCGCCGCCGATGGCGATCGCTTCAACCGAATGGCGATCGAAATCGTCAAGGGCGACGCCTTCCTGCGACGCACGGCGAAATCGAACCCCGCGCGATAGCGTGCGGGCAGTTCATACGGAGGCAAAGTGATGCACGCCAAACTTTCCCGCCGCACGATTCTCAAGGGCCTCGGCGCCGCGATCGCGCTACCGTATTTGGATGCGATGCTGCCGTTGTCGGCGACCGCCGCCAGCCCGAAATCGTACCCCAAGCGCATGGCGTTCCTCTATGTGCCCAATGGCATCCATATGCAGGACTGGAAGCCGGAAGTCACCGGCACTGCCTTCGAATTGACGCCGACGCTGAAAGGGTTGGCTCCCTTTAAATCGCATTTGAATGTGCTCACGGGGCTCACCTGCGACAAGGCGCGAGCAAATGGCGACGGCCCAGGCGATCATGCCCGCAGCCAGGCGGCCTTCCTGACCGGCCGGCAGGCCCGCAAGACCGCCGGCTCCGACATCCGCGCCGGCATTTCGATCGATCAAGTCGCCGCGCAGGCGACCGGCACGCGAACGCGATTTCCGTCTCTTGAAATCGGCTGCGAAGGCGGCAAGAACGCCGGCAGTTGCGATTCGGGCTATAGCTGTGCCTATTCGGCGAATCTCTCCTGGCGCGGCGAGTCGACGCCCAACGCTAAGGAAATCAACCCCAGGCACGTCTTCGAACGCCTTTTCCTTGGCCGCGATCCCAAAGAAAACGCTGCCATTCGCGAGAAACACGAAAAGTATCGCAAGAGCATTCTCGATTTCGTGCAGGAAGACGCCAACTCCCTCAAGCGCCAACTGGGCGCTTCAGACATTCGCAAGCTCGACGAGTATCTCTCGGCGGTGCGCGAGATCGAAACGCGGATCGATCGCTACAATCAGCCGGTCGATCCCAAGCTCGCCAAGGGCATCGCCGAACCCGCCGGCATGCCGCGAGACTACAAGGAGCATTTGCGAATCCTGGGCGACCTGATGGCGCTCGCTTTCCAGGGCGATCTCACCCGCATCGGCACCTTTGTCTTCGCCAACGAGGGCAGCAACCGCAGCTATGCCTTGATCGGCATTTCCGAAGGCCATCACGACCTGTCGCATCACGGCAACGACAAGAAGAAGCAGGAAAAGATCGCCCGGATCAACACATTCCATATCGAGCAACTCGCCTACTTCCTGGGCAAGCTCAAGAACACCAAGGAAGGCGACGGCAATCTGCTCGACAACATGATGCTCGTCTATGGCGGCGGCATCGGCGACGGCAATCGCCACAATCACGACGACTTGCCGGTGCTGCTCATCGGCAAAGGCGGCGGACAGATCAAGAGCGGCCAGCACGTGAAATATCCGCGCGAAACGCCGCTCACCAATCTATACCTGTCGATGCTCGACATCTTCGGCGCGCCGCACTTGACTCGCTTCGGCGACAGCACCGGCCGCCTGAACAGCATTGTTTGATGATGGAATTGGATACCACGAAACACACGAAGCACACGAAAAAACACCTGGTAAGAACGATCTTCCTTGGTGTCTTTTCGTGCGTTTCGTGGTTTCTTGCATTTAACTCCTGCGTCCATGCCGGCGTTTACTATTCCGGCGAAACGATTGCTGAGTTGCCCGCGCGGTGGAACGGCTTCCTCGTCGATCAAGGCAGTTTGCGCATGCTCGCGGCGAAGCCGAAGCCGGGGCAGCCATCGAGCCCACGGCAAAAGCAATATCGCGACGCGCTCGCCGAGTTGGAAAAGAAAAAGAATCCGAGCGCCGACGACCTCGCCGACCTGGGCGCGCTCTACATTCGCCTCGGCGAACCGGGCAAGGCGATTGAATTGCTTCGCCCCGCTCAGCGAAAGGAGCCCGATCATTTTCGCATCGCATCCAATCTGGGCACCGCCTGGCAATTGAACGGCAATCTCGATCAGGCCGCCGAGAGTCTGCGCGTCGCTCTCAAGTTATGCCCGCCGAAATATCGCGGCGCCGAGGAATTGCAACTGAAGCTGATTCGCTCGCGGCAGCGACAAAAAGACCCGCAGGCGATCGACAACTTGCTCGACATCGACTTTGGTAATGAACCGGGGAAGCTCACCGAACGCGAGCGAAAGAAGCTTAGCCCTGAACTGGTGGCCGATGTGCAGCGGCTGGCCCTGTCGCTTCCCGGCGACGCCCGGGTGCTTTGGCAATTGGGCGAACTGGCCAACGCCTATGGCGAAGTGCGCACTGCGGCGCGAATGTTCGACGGCTGCGTCACCGAGTTCGGGCTGAGTTCGCCGCGATTTCGCGAGCGCCGGCAAATCTTTCGAGCCGCGGCGGAAAAGCTCGGACCCGCCACGCGTGGCGACGCTGCCCCGGCCGGCCACGTCGGCTTGACCTTCCGCTCGCCGCACGCCCTGGTGCGAAAGTTCGATTTCTCGACGTTGCCCGCCATTCGGAACACCGGCGTCAATCCCCTGCCCTGGCCCGTGCTCACCGCGACCACCCTGGATGAGAAGTACCATCCCAAGTTCGCGGACTATCTGAAAAAACTCGATGGGAAGCATGTCAGCATGACCGGTTTCATGCAGCCGATCGGCGACCAGTTCGAAGTCTCGGAGTTTCTGCTAATCGAGTATCCGGTCGGCTGTTGGTTTTGCGAGGCCCCGGCTCCCACCGGCATCATGTTCGTCGAACTCCCCGCCGGCACGACGCTTCAAATCAAACGCGGCATCGTCAAGCTCGAAGGCAAATTGAAACTGAACGCGACTGACCCCGAGGATTTCCTCTACTCGCTGAAAGACGCCAAGGTCGGCGAGGTGGATTGAAGAACGACTCGCGGAGTGGGCATTGCAAATGAAAGATGGCACTGAGGTGATTGTGACACCCATGACCTCGCCACCTGGTTCGCCTGGAGCGGTGCTCGCCGCGGTCGAGTCGGCCCCGAAAGTTCCGATCGCGTGGGTAGAAGAACTCGAGACTCGGGTCGCGGAAGGTCGTCGGCCTCCGTTGAATCATAATCCAATTGCGGACGACGATGCCGATTCAGTGAATTCGAGAACTTGACGAGCATGTCCCAATAGTTCGTTCAATAGATCGACAGGGATTTCGTCCATTTAAGGATCTCGCACTTTCTGTAAAGTTCATCGCCGGTTCTTTTCTAGCGCCTCGTTCACTTCCTTGCGGCGGGTTTCGGCGTCCTCCTTTTTGTCCGGCTTCTTCACGGGAACTTCCACCTGCTTGCCGTTCAAGACATCTTTCACGAGCGGGCGGAGTTTTTCGGCCGGGCCGAAGTAACACTCCGACAGGCCGGGTTCGCCGCGAATTAGCGTCCAGTAGCCATCCTGGGCGTTGAATCCGACCGAATAGCAATAGTCATCGATGAACACATAGCCGAGCCCACGCGGCGGACTGGCTGGAACGCTCTCGATGTAAAAAATGACGGCGCACTTACCTTCCTTGGCCCAATCGAGGATGCGCCCGGCCCCATCGCCTTTCACGCCAAGGAGATGCTTGCACGACACGATCCGCGACTTGTCGCCCTTGAGCGACTCGGCGACTTCAAAGATGATCACGCCATTTTCCTTGCTGATTTCTTGACCTTCAAGACACGAATTTGATGCGACATCTTTGTCACCTTTTGCAGGGTCATTGGCGGAAAATGAATGTAGGCGCTGGCGAGCGGAGAAAGAATCGCAATTGCCAAAATCACAGCGACGAATTTTCCCGCAACGTGAATCATCATGGCCCGGCTCCGTGCTTTGAACAAACTGATCTTCACTCCGAGCGCGGCGCGTCCGGATTGTCGCGCTCGTATTCCGCCAGCAGTTTCGTCACCAGTTCCTGCAACTTTCCGCGAATGTTGTTTTGGTAATCCCCGAACTGGGCGGCCCCCAAAAAATCGGCGGACTTGATCGCCCGTTCCTTGCCGACCTGCCACTCGTAGTCCTGCCAGGCGAGCCGATGGGCCTCCGACCACGCCGGAAAACATTTCAAACAGATTCGCGACGGCGCCTTGCCCGCGTGATCGCCGCCAAGAATCGCCTGCCCCCCGGCGATTTCGTTCTTGTCATGTTCGCCCAGATATGTCTTCGCGTTCCAAAGCACGCGCGTCGTCGGCGATCCACATATCGGACAAACGGCGGGTTCGGGAGCCATATGCCACCGCCTTCGAGGCAAGAGCGTGGTTGCGAAACTTGAAACTGCCCAAATATTAACTGGATGGGGAATGGGGTTCAAGGAAGATGTTGGGGCGCAGTGCTCGGCAGGAAATTATCTGGCTCGACGCGATGGCGATTACTTCGATCGTAGCCGGGCTGAAAGTTGCGCACGCTGTGCCGGAGCTCCGGCCATGCCACTGCTTCGGAGTTCTCGATTATTTCAGGGTCGCTCCATCAGAAGATTGTGCTCATAAATTGGCAGTTCCACCTCCTTGCCGTCCACTTTCAGCTCGGTTTTGGGGAACTCCTCGTAGGTCGCGAACCGAGAGACAAATAGTTTCCGTATCGAGAACTTGAGCGGCTTGAACCCGGGCGCCGTGATTTCACAATCGTAGTCGGGAGCCTGCGCCTCCATCGGGATGACCCAGAACAGTTTCCAAGCGTCGCCGCCGAACTGCGAACCACCCCATTTGCGGATCGCCGTGATCCGGCCGTTTTCGTCGCTCACGAGTTGCTGCCCGGGCAGGTGGTTATCTAACGGATACTTAAATGCGAGATTTCGGCTTCCGCCGTGGTAGACGCGGAGAACTGCGGCTTGAACTGGCTTGCCGTCCGGGTCGCGCACATTGATTCGGAATTCCCCGGCAGGAAAGCCGCCGTCCCAAGTAATGCTCGTTGTCGCGTACGAGGCCAGCGCGAGGAATCCGACCACGCCCACGAGAATCGCAATAGTCTTTGAAGCGCGTTTCATGGCAGCCGCCACAAACTGCCCACAGGTACAAGCGGATGAAACACAATTGATTGTATTCTGCCGGAGCCCACTCGGTTCCATTCGTGCCGGCTCGATTTCTCTCTTGGCAATTCCTCCCCTGGCGTGGATAGTAAATGGTGCATCGATTTTCGAAGTCGGGCACAAGGAGCCGGGCCATGGGGCGAAATTTGCAGCGCGGTTTGATTGTGGGGCTGGCGTTGACGGCGGGAATCGCAAGGGCCGCGGACAAGCCGGGGCATGCCAATCGGCTCGCCAACGAAGCGAGTCCCTATCTGCGACAGCACGCCCACAACCCGGTCGACTGGTATCCTTGGGGCGCGGAAGCGTTCGAGAAGGCCAAGAAGGAAAACAAGCTCGTCTTCCTCTCGATCGGCTACAGTTCCTGCCACTGGTGCCACGTGATGGAGCGCGAGTCGTTTTCCAACGACGAGATCGCGAAGATTCTGAACGACTCGCTTCGTGTGCATCAAGGTCGATCGCGAGGAACGGCCGGACATCGACGAGATTTACATGATCGGCCTTGCAGGTGATCGGCGGCAACGGCGGCTGGCCGCTGTCGATGTTCCTCACCGCCGACGCGCAAGCCGATCGTCGGCGGCACCTACTGGCCGCCCGAGGATCGCCAAGTCAACGGCCAAACGGCACGCGGCTTCAAGTCGGTCCTGATTCTGATCAAGGAAGCTGAAGGAAAAGCAGCCGAAGGAACTCGCCGAGCAGGCGGAGCGAAATCGCCAAGCGACACGCGGCAAACACTCGAACAGGGCCTGCGCGGCTGAGCGATCGTGACGCTCGATCGCGAATTGGTCGCCGAGGCGATCGATGAGTTCAATGAATCGTTCGATCCTGATCATTCGGCGGCTTCGGCAGCGCCGACACGTCGATTTCGCGGCACCGAAATTCCCCATGCCCAGCCATCTGGAACTCATTCTGCGCCGAATCGCAAGCGCGAAAAGACGACGACCTGCACAAGAAACTGATCGTTGACGCTCGACAAAATGGCGACGGGCGGCATCTACGATCAGCTCGGCGGCGGGTTCCATCGCTATTGCACCGAACGCACCTGGACCGTGCCGCACTTCGAGAAGATGCTCTACGACAACGGCCAACTGGCCGAACTTTATTCCAAAGTCTATGCGATCGATCCGAAGCCGCTCTATGCTCGTACCATTCGCACGATGCTCGATTTCGTATTGCGGGAATTGACGGCGCCCGAGGGCGGCTTTTATTCCGCGCTCGACGCGGACAGCGAGGGCGAGGAGGGCCGCTTCTATGTCTGGACGCCCAAACAACTCGATCAGGCCCTGCCCGACAAGAACGAACTCGCCCTGGCACGGGAAGTCTATGGCGTCAATCTCGGCCTCAACTTCGAAAAAACCGCCTCGATCCTGACCATGCGCGCGTCGATGGCCGAAATCGCCGCCAAGCATAAGTGGAGCGAAAAGGAGACCGCCGAGAAGCTGGAGTCGATTCGAAAGAAACTGTTTGACGTTCGGTCCAAGCGCGTTCGGCCATTTCTTGACACCAAAATTCTCACGGCGTGGAACGGGCAGATGATCGCCGGCTTCGCGACCGCCGGTCGAATCCTGAAGGAGCCGAACTACACCGTCGCCGCGACGCGCGCCGCCGATTTTATTCTGACGAAAATGCAAACCAAGGACGGGCGATTGCTGCGCACCTACATGTCGCGCGACGGCCAGGGCTCGGCCAGGCTCAACGCCTATCTGGACGATTACGCCTTCTTCGTCCACGGTCTGCTGGCCCTTCACGACGCGACCCAGGAGAAACGCTGGCTCGATGAAGCCAAGTCGCTGACTGACGCCATGATCAAGTGGCATTTCGATGAACTTGCCGGCGGTTTTTTTTACACCTCCAACGATCACGAGAAGCTCTTCGCCCGCTCGAAGGACCAGTTCGACGGCGCTCAGCCCAGCGGCAACAGCATCGCCGTGCAAAACCTTGTCATCCTGGCGAAAAAGACCGGCGACACGAAGTATGCGGGTCTCGCGAAGAAATCGCTCGAAGCCTTCGCCGGCTCGATGAAGGCAAACCCCTCATCGTTGACCGCGATGATGGCGGCGCTGGGCGACTTTCTTGAACTGAAAATCACCACCACATCGCCCGACGATGACCTCGCCAAACCCGGCAAAGCCAAGAAATCCGATTCGGTGGTCAAAGTCACATCGGATGTTGAAAAGCCCGATGCGAACGGCAAACAGGTCGTGACGATCACGCTCGCCGTTGACAAAGGCTGGTACATTTACGCGAATCCCGTCGGCAACGCGGATCTGGAGCCGAACGCCACCACGATCAAAGTCGCGGGCAAGAGCGGCGCGAAACTGATCAAGACCGATTTTCCGAAAGGCAAATTGAAAAAGGACAAAGTCGCCGACGAGGAAATCGAATACCGGATTTATGAGGGCAAGGTTGCGATCAAGGCGACGATCCAGCGCAAAGCGGGCGACAAGGAGCCGGTGGAACTCGCCGTCAAATTCGGCGCGTGCAGCAAGGCCGGGATCTGCCTGCTGCCCGCCGAGGTGAAAGTCCGCGTGCCCTGAAGCAGGGTTGACTTGGCGAGCTACAATGAAATAGAGCCTTTCAACATCAGTCTTCGAACGAAAGGAGCGATTTGATGCATTTAACGTTGGAATATTGCTCGGTGTGAAACTACGAGCTCAAGGCCGTCAGTTTGACGAGCAAGATTCTTTCGACGTTCAAGCAGCAAATCAAGGATATGAAGCTAATCCCGGGGAAAGGCGGTTGCTTCGAACTCACCGCCGACGGCGACTTGGTCTATTCGAAGCTCAAGACGCACGAATTTCCGGATGAACAAATGATCCTGAACTTGCTTGAACGCAAACTCAAATAGCGACTCTTCCCAATTCGGGGGCCCGCGACACAACTCGCGGGCCCCCGATTATTTTTCCGTCTCGCAATGCCAATCCATTCCGGTTCGCCCGGCCGCAACCATAAAACGAGTCGAGATCGGTTGGATTCGAACGGCAGGCCCGCACGATCGGCTCGATTCAATCTCAGTCCACGGTGATCGCCGCGACCGACGGCAATAGCCGCGTTGGACGATAGGGAAATCGTTCCACATCCTCGGCGCGGGTGACGCCGCTCAAGACCAGAATTGTTTCCATGCCGGCTTCCATGCCCGCGATCACGTCGGTGTCCATGCGGTCGCCGACCATAATCGTCTGTTCGGAATGGGCGCCGAGATGGTTCAGAGCGCGGCGCATCATCAAGGGATTCGGTTTGCCGACGAAATACGGTTTGACGCCCGTGGCGCGCTCGATGAGGGCGGCCATCGCTCCGCAAGCGGGCTCGATGCCAAGTTCGCCCGGGCCGATCGGATCGGGGTTGGTGGCGATAAAGCGGACGCCGCCCGCGATCAGGCGAATCGCCTGCGTGATCGCGTCGAGGTCGTAGGAGCGCGTCTCGCCGAGGACGACATAATCGGGCCGCGTGGCGGTCATGGTGTAGCCGATTTCGTGCAGCGCCTGCGTCAAGCCCGATTCGCCGATGACAAAGGCGGTGCCGTGCGGCCGCTGCGACGCCAGGAATTGGGCGGTCGCCAGCGCCGAGGTGAACAGGTTCGTCTCGGGAATATTCAGCCCCTCGGAGGCCAGCCGATGCGACAGGTCCCGCGGCGTGTAAAGTGGGTTGTTGGTGATCACCAGGAAAGGCGTCTGTGTCGTAAGCAGTCTCGCGATGAATTCCTGCGCCGGGGATCGGCCGGCGGCCGCGCACCAGCACGCCGTCCATGTCCAGAAGAAAACTCCGCCGGGCTTCGCTCATGAATTCCTCACCCTGAAACTGCAACAATTGAACAGGGGTATCTTAGGGATGCGGAATTGAAAGGTTGCAATTGATTTTCCAAACAAAACTGGCCAAGATATCGTAGACTTGCCGCCCTTTTCCCTGGTTCCACAAACTCTCCCCGGAGGTGGCCTATGCCCTGGCGCCTACTGGTTGTCGATGGAGCCGACGCCGGTCGTTACTTCCCCCTGCCGGACAGCGGGACGCGCGTCCTCGGCAACAGCCACAAATATTCTGATATTTGCTTGAATGACCTGATCATGGCCCGAGTCCACTGTCAGGTCGATGTCGAGGACGAGCGCGTGTTGCTGACCGCGCTCGCAGACGACCGCGACACGCTTCTCAATGGTCAGAAAATCCGCGAGGAGGAATTGCGCCCGGGCGATGTGATCCGCGTGGGCAATTCGCACCTGCGCCTGGACCCCGAGCCCATGGAGGTCGAGGCGGTCGAGGGCTTCGAAGAAGTCGAGGACGCCGAAGAGATCATCGAGGTCGAGGAAATCATCCCAATCGGCGACGGAACTGCCGAAGAAATCGTCGAGGTCGAGGAGGCGCCGGCCGAAGCGGCCGCGGCCTCCGACGAGAACGAGGACGCCCGCCCGCCTGCGCCCCCCGAACTCGACTGGGCCCATCTCGATCAGTTGACCGGCCGCACGCTCGGGCATTTCGAAATCGGCTCGGTGCTCGGGCGCGGCAATTACAGCGTCACCTTCCGCGCCCGCAATCTCGAGGCGCGCCGCGAGATCGCGCTCAAGGTCATCGGCCCGAAATTCCCCGCCAACGCCGACGAACTCAAACAGTTCGCCCGGGCAATGGCCAAAATCGCCTCGATCCACGAGGAGCACCTCGTCCGCTGTCTGGCCGCCGGCCGAAGCTCGAAATATGTTTGGATCTCGCAGGAATTCGTCGAGGGCGAAAGCCTTGGCGCGATGATGAAAAATCCCGAGCCCCACGCCAAGGTGCGCTGGCGGAATGCGCGTAAAGCTCGGCATCGACATCGGCCAGGCGCTCACCGCCTTGTACCAGCGGCGCATCGTCCACGGCGACCTGACGCCGAACAACATCCTCATCGGCCTCGACCGCACCGCCAGGCTCAACGACCTCATGCTCGAGGCGGCGCTCGCCGGCAGCGAGTGGTACAACTCCCAACTCGAAGCCAAGCTTCTGAAGGAACTCCCCTACTTGCCGCCCGAGCGGCTCGAAGAGCGCGGCTATCAAAACGAGGTATCCGACATCTACAGCCTCGGGGCGCTGATCTATCTGCGTCTCACCGGCCGCCCGCCCTTCGAGGGCCTGACGCCGAATCAGATCATCGAAAGAATTCAGGACGGGCGTTTCGAAAAACCCAAGAAACTGAACAAGGAATGCCCGATGGATCTCCAGGCGGCGATCATGAAAATGCTTTCCCACAACCCGGACGATCGCTTCCAAACGCCCAACGATGTCGTGGACGCCCTCGAAGGCATCCAGGCAATGCCGAGCTTGTAAAAGCACGGGGCCGCCGATCGTTCGACCGGCGGCCCCTCCCGCTTCACGCACGGGTTAACTCAATTGCGGTTGTTCCGCGAAGTTGTACCCCGACGCCGTCGTGCTGGCGGTCAGCACAATGCCATCGATCGTGGCGCTCGAGTCGGCATTTTGCGTGCCGCCCGCCGAGCCCACGCTTGCCTGGCCATAATTCGACGCCGAGAAGGTCAACGAATATGTTCCGGCTTGCAACCCAGTGAACGAGAAGTTGCCGTTGCCGTCGAGTTGCGCTGTCAACGATACCGCGTTGCCCTGGCTGTCGGTGCCGGTCAATGTCACGGAGACGCTCGAGTCGGCGTTGTCTCCCGCGTCCATCACCCCGTTGCCGTTCCAATCGACAAACGCGGTTCCGGACAGGCTCGCATTGGCGACTTGGCCACTAGTGCTGCCGCCGCCCGAACCCGATCCGCCCGTATTCAGCACATGGGTCACGTCCGATAGTAGTCCATGAACAATACCCAAAAGCGACGGCTGGGCTCGTTCCTCAAGTATCTCAATTCCATTCACCGACAAATGTGCGCGGAGGGATGGCTGGCGGCGTTGGCCCTGCGGCCAACGGGAAAACAATGTGAATAATGACATTGCGGGATTCCTGCATGACTAGGGGGTAGGGGGATAAAAACTGGCGACGGTAGCAAACTGGGCGTGCATCGTGCCCGCGAGTGCATCTCGCTATCGATTCCTAGAACAGGAAAAACAGACGGTCAAACCGGAAAAATCGAAAAAATCGAAAAATCTTGTCGGTTGTGCACCCAATTTCCTACTTCTGCCCTGCAAACTGGATATTGACTCGGTTTTCAGAGCGTTCAACCACTCCGAGTGATCCCGAATTTCGAGTTTTCGTAGCGGCGGCATCTCGCCGCCGCGCGGGCGGCCAGAGGCCGCCGCTACGAAAACAAAATCTCGTCTCCTCGTGACGCACTATCTTCGCGGCTCCGACGCGCTATTCGTTATCAACCCGCTCGCACGACGAACCGCAACAAACCGGATTCGCTTCGCCATTCCCGCCCATCGCTTCGAAACTCCCCGAGCACCGCACCGGTGACACAACCAATTGCTATCGGTCCTGTCGGCACAGGTCGGGCACAAACCGCCGAACCAGTCGCCGTAGCGTGCTACGGTCTTGCCGCATCGCGCACATCGGGTGTGATCCAACGCCCCAAGGTCATCAACCTCCAGCGGCTCCTCATGCGAATCAAGCACGACGATCGCCTCGGTCGCCCACTCATTCTCTTTCAGCAGTAAACTCCGGCCGTCGTCGAGGAAATACACGTATCCGCTCGGGTCGCCACCACCGACCGGATGAAGAAAAATCGCCCAGCCGTTTGGCCGCCGCTCAATCTGAATGTCGGGCACATTCAAATCCTTGCAATCGTGCGATCCAAGCACGATGCGAACGCCCTCGGCCTGATGAACTAGCACCTGCACATACGGATTGTCGAAATCCTCGCCATCCACGCCGCGAACGCAATACGCCCGCCCGAAATAGGTTGGCACCCACAGCCGGCATTCTTCCAATTCCGACTTCTCGACTATCTGATCATCCGCCCGCTCGCGCTCATCAGCATTCATTTTGCCAATCCTCCACGGAATTGAGCTGCTCCCAATTTGGGAGCATCATACGCCGCTCCCATAATCGGATCAATGGAAAAATCGACACATACCCGCGAATACTCCGTCTTGCGTGCCGAACTCCGCGCCGCCCGCGAACGCGCCGGTCTGACCCAGCGCGAACTCGCCGAGATTCTGCATGTGCCCCATAGCTGGGTCGCGAAGGTCGAATCGGGCGAGAGGCGCATTGACCTGGTTGAGTTTTGCTGGTTCGTCGCGGCATGCGGCCAGGAGCCTCATCACGCGTTTGAACGCCTGACCGCGGCTATGCGAGCGCCACGAAGACTCATAAGGAGGAATTGAGGAATCTGATAGCATTGGCAAGCTCGTTGCCGCTCCCGGACGCCGGCCAATAATCGACGTGAAGGCCCAGTAGCCGTCACGCCAAGCCGCTCTCCGCGACCGTCACAGTCGCGGTCCACCGATATTCGGTGACCTTGCGAATTGATGAATTGATCGCGAGCAACGCGATCCGGGTTCTCGATCAGCCGGGCTCTCGGGCGAGTTTCCAGCCCGCCGACTACCACCAGCCAGTAATCGGCCGTACGCCGATTGGCCTGACGCCATTCATTGTCGGAAAACAGGATGGCTCCGCGAAGAGGTCTCATGCCCTTCACTTCGATCGCGAGCGCTTGCCGCCCGGCGACGCCGAAATCGTAACCGCAGGCAAGGTCGCGGCAATCCAACAGCGATCCGGCAGGCACGCCGCAAATTGCCTCGCTATGCTCCATGAAATACTTTTCCGCCAGCTTGCCGCTCCTGATCCGCTCGGCCACGTTGGCGACCGTTTCCTTGGCCTCGGCGAGTGGCTTCGTGATCAACTCGCCGACTTCCCGGTCGCCGGCCAGCAGCCGGGCGACGATTTCGAGCACTGCCTCATCGCTTGCATCGCAAAACTCGCCCAACACGCGCTGCCGATTTGGCCGCAGCGGCCGCTTGTGCCACCCGCGTCGTGCATTGGCATGGACCGGATCAAATTCATCGCGCAGATTCTTCATGCTCGCGGGCGCACGCCCAGCCACTCGCCGGTTTCACGAAACGCCTGATTCCAAGAAGAAAAACGGAACCGCTGAAGAAAACGACTATCGAGCCGGCTCATCGCATACGCGACGATGATCGCGTTGGTTTCGATCAATTTTTTGGCGGAATGCAGCATGATTTCTCCTCGTGACTAGGCTCCGCCTAGTCATGCTCTGCCTTTGCGGCTCCGCCGCACGATGTGTCACGTGGTACATTCTGACGCACCGATTGGCATATCTAGGAGCAACGGACTTCTTGGTCCAAAACAGTTTCCTCAATTGAAGACTGTGCATGACCGACCTCGTGTATATGCTATCCTCCAAGTCGATCAAAAATACGTCTTGGTTTCAACGCGTCGCTTGCTCGGCAATTGAAATGAATCGCTCAAATCAACAATCGGCCAAAACGGCTGCCGACATCCTCGCTGTATGGGCAGCGCTGCGGACCAATGTACGAACATCACTTCCGAGCTGGGTTCCAGCCGAGCGAATGGCTGACGCGGCAAAACGACTTTTTGAAGTGGACGCGATCAGGCTCAAGGAACTTCTGAACGAATCGAACAAGCGGTTACAACCGCTGGCGGATCCACTGAGCATCGATTTCGGAACCCATCGCTGGCTATCTGAGGATCGCGAGGAAGCTTATTCCGATTGGCTGGCGTGGATCATCGAGCAAATCGACGATCCGCTCGCCGCATTGCGCATTTTTGGAATCACGGAAGTCAACAACATTGCTGAGTTGAAAGACACGGCAATGATTGTGGAAAGGGAATTCCCCGTTCCGTGCGGGCATGAAGGTCGGGAAGGAAGGCTCGATCTCGTGATCCGGATTGGTGGCCATGCCGTTGTGGTTGTCGAGGTCAAGAAAACCGACGCGGATATCGCTGACACGGAAAAGCAAAAGGGCTATTGCGCTTGGCTACAGGCCCAGCCGGAACCACTGAAAAAAGCAATTCTCCTGGCAAGCGATGGCAGCGAGGAATCTTATGACCAATTTCGCCTAATCACTTGGGCGGACGTTTGCGTGGAGTTGCGGCGACTGACAGCCAGGTTTTGCGCGAAAAACAAACTGCTTCTTGCGGCGATGATTCTCTCCTTTATCGGTGCCGTCGAGCAGAACTTGCTGGGATTTTCGTGCTCGACAATCAATTGCATTGTGAACCGCCAAGTCGTGACATTCGATTTGGCAATTGTTGAACACCTTGACAGATCGCTCACCGCCGAAGGAGAACACCAATGAACGTCGACGCGGAACGCCAACTCTTGGAGGAGGGAGCGAAGTCGTACTTGGCCGCCGAGGACGCGGTCCGCGCTTTTCGAGAGTTGGTGCAGGCGCGTTGTCGGGATGTTGTGGTGGAAAAGTTGGAAGAGTATTCTGCTGCGCTGAACAGGAAACTCGAGGCGAGCGATGTCGAGGAAAATAGCTATTCGTATCAGATTTATCGCGACGTCGGAGTAAGAATCCGACTTGGCGGCTATAACGAGCTCGGACACGTTCTTTGCTTTAGCCAGGACGAAAAAGATCCATTGTGGGTAAGCGTATACCTATATGTTTACAACCGCAAGAGATTTGATCGTGCTAGCGGCGCGCTTCGCAGTCTCAATCCAGCGCTCGTGGTCGAGTCCAAATCGATTTTCTTGCATCAAGAAGTTCAACGGGATGCAATAGGCGAATTCCAGGAGAAGCTGGAACAGATTTTTGACCAATGGATCGAACTTTGGAAACGCGCCGGCGGGCTAAAGATTTTTGAGAAGGTAGGCGACGAAGCAGAAGATTAGCCGAATGCTGGGCAGGGATTCCTTCGCAGCCGGCGTTCGACACGGCCGAATCCCGTTGACTGGCCACACCCGGCGGCAAGATGCCGCCGCTACGACATTGGAGATTCACACGTCGCGCTGACGCACGACGGTCGCCGGTGTTGGAAAGCTCGGCACTGGTCGAGATTCACGCCTCGGCATTACGAGTCGACATTCGCCAACTCCGACTTGCGACCGGCCTCCAGGCCAAACTACCTTACTCGGTCAAACGAAAACTCGTCGCAATCTTTTCAGAAACCTGAGCATATTTCGCCGCCTGATCTGGCAGGGTGACTAACGTCAACGCGAACCCATTTTTGCCCTTCGCAAGGAAGTACTGCGTAACTGACTTCGTGCTGTCTTGTCCGTTGGCAGTCCGTGTGGTAAGGAGATAGCGAAGCCGTTCGCGGTCTCCACCCGACGACATGATTCGTTCATGAGCGATCGGCTTGCTAATCGTGGACAACCCTTCCATCTGCGCCAAATTGTCAGCGACAACGGAATCAAGCGTGTCGCCGGGCCGAAGGTGAAAACAAATCACGTTAACGTTCGTAGCAAACCCAGTCTTGGCCGAGGGCATATCAAATCCGAAAAACCTACACCCTGCCGCGATTTGCTCGCGAAGGTTCGCAAACATTGGCCGAAGCTCTGGCTTTTGCCGCACCACTTCGTTGGTGATCCGATCGAAGGTTTTGGGATCCATGTCAACCTGTCGCCAATCAGGCGGCAGTGAGATTGTGAAACCGTCCGCCGCCATCCGATATTCCGCCCACCCCGGTTCCGTACTCACTGGTGCCAGCGGCTTTGCCGTCGCCGAACCGGAGTTCGCAACTATCGCTCTCTTCTCACACGCCACCTCGAATGATAGTGCCGCGACAGCGAGCACCACCCCAGCCAATCGAATCCTGCGAGCCATTTGCAATACCTCTCTTCGAAGCGACACACCCAATTAACGCCTCCCTGGCGAATCGCTGCATGTCTAGCAAATCAAGTCGAGTGACAAAAGATTAGCAGCGAAACCGAGTAAACGCCAGATGCCATTACAACTCACTTCTACTGGCATTGCGAACCGCGGTCAAATTCTGGCAGTACGGCACTACTCGCGGGTAGAGCAAAGAGCGCTGAGCGACTCACCTTCCGATCAATTTGACGGCGGCAGATCCTCAAACCGAAACGTCGGATCAATCTCCCGCTCGGAATCCGGGACATGCGTTTCCCGGCGATAACGGTCGCGGAAGCTTCGCCAGGTGACGTCGTGCTGGCGTTGCGAGAGAATGTAATAGCCCAGGATGAGCACCAGCGGCAGGGCGGCCAGGAGAATCAACATGTCAGTTCTCGCGGACTGAATCCTTCGCGTCACCCGGGGGTTTATGGAGTTCGGCAAGATTGCAATGCGATTTATTGTATCGAGGGAAATCGATCGGTACGCGACACACGAATGCAATTTGATGCGAAGTTTTTGGCGAGTGTCGAGCCGTAAGGCCGGCGTGTGAGCCGCGCGGCGATTCAGTCACACGTCGCGCTGACGCTGCGACGCTCGCCAAGCGACTTCGGGACGGTCTAATGCTCGCTCACACGTCGCGCTTACGCTGCGACGCTCGCCAAATTGAGTTATTTCCCCGCGCGACGAAACACAATCGCGTCGGTTCCCTTGGCGGGGTCGCTCGGGACGGCGGTGAACTCATCCTTGCCATTGAAAGTCACGCGCCATTCGGGCGCGGCGGGATTGTCCGGCTCCATCAGGCGCAGCAGGATCGATCCGTCAGCGGCTCGGGTCGCCCGCCAGCGGCTGACGTCGCCCGGCTTTTTGGGATCGGGCACATCGAACGAAAAATGGAAACCTTCGGCCCGCGAACTCCAGGACATCCTCATCGTCCCGTCTCGTTCAAAAGTCGCCTGAATTGACGTCCGCAAGGCGATCGGCGCGTTGAAATTGGCCGGCGAGGGTTGTTTCAGATTGACGCTCATCGTGGGGCGGGCGCTGCCTTCGCCCTGCCAGGCGCCGACGAATCGGTCCCTAGCGTCGCCGTAATGGTCCTTCCAAACGAAGATCGTGATCGCGCACGCGGCAACGAGGACCAGCAGCCCGGCCAACGCGAGCACGATGCGCACTCTCGATTTCATCTCTCTCCCCCGCGACAGAAAAGCACGAATTTGGTGATCAGCGGCCATGCTATGGCGAATGTTTTCCTGCCGCAAGCGAGTCTGATGCTGCGACCCCCTACACCTCGCTGCGTCAGCGCGACGTGTGAGGGACGCCATGCCGAAATATGAGCGTGCGTGATTTAGCTGCAGAATCGTGCACGAGCATTGAGCACTGCTTGGCCGCCTGCGACGCCTCGGCACAATGGCCAATCTCCCGAAAGCGGCCAAGCAGTGGCAATCGAATGTGGTTTTGTGATTATTCGCATGCGTGTTTGTGATTGCCACTGCTTGGCCGCCTGCGATGACGTCGCCAACAATCCCAAACGTCGCTGGCGGCCAAGCAGTGCCGCACGATTCTGGGGCAGAACGTGACGACAGAACCCCCGAAGCCGAGTCCGTCTATGATCGACACCGCTGCAGAATCGTGCACGGTCATTTAGCAATCTTGGCAAAGCTCGGAGTCGTATCGCAACTACGGCTTCACCGCGAACACGCGGACGCTGGCGGCGTAGTCGTTCACGTTGTAGCGCCGCAGCAGATCGGCGAGTTGCTCATGCATGCTGCTCTCGGTCGCCGGCGCGGGCGACTCGCAGCAAGTCGAGGCACAGCACTCGGGTTCATCCGCCGCGGCCGGCGCATCGGTCGTTTCCGCCGCCGGGGAACAGCAGGTCGGACCGCAGCATGTGGCCTCGGCCGCCTTCGGTTCATTCTTCGGGGCCATTGCCGGCGAACAGCAGCCGGATTGGTTTTCGACCTTGGCGTAGGCGTTCAGGTCGGCCCCGGTGTCGATCACCTCGACGTGGCTGAACCCCGCCTTGGCCAGGCCGCGCTTGTAGTCCTCGATCAAGATGGCCCCAGCGATGCAGCCCACGTAGGCCATCAGGTCGGTCCCAATCTCAGGCGGCAGCGGCTTCTTCAGGGCAATGTCGCTGACCGCCAGCCGGCCGCCCGGCTTCAGCACCCGCGCGACTTCCTTCAGCACCGCCTGCTTGTCGGGCGCGAGATTGATGACGCAGTTGGAGATCACGCAATCCACCGAGGCGTCCGGCAGGGGCAGTTTGTCAATCGTCGCGTGATGGAACTCGGCGTTGGTCGCGCCGGCCTTTTGGGCGTTGCGCCGGGCCAGTTCGAGCATCTGGGGCGTCATGTCGATCCCGATGGCGCGGCCGGTCGGGCCGACCTTTTTCGCCGCCAGCAGGACATCGAGGCCGCCGCCACAGCCTAAATCCACGACCACCTCGCCGGGTCGAAGCTTGGCGGTGGCGGTCGGGTTCCCGCACGACAGGCCCATGTTCGCCTCGGCCGGAATCGAGGCCAATTCCTCGGGGCTGTATCCGAACGCCTCGGCGACGGCCCGGACTCCAGAATGCTCGCTGGAGAGGCCGCTGGTCGCGACGGCGCCGTATTTTGATTTCACCGCCTCTTTGATATCACTGGACATGAAAAGCTCCTGAATTTAAATGGTCGCCATTAACTCTTTCACCTTCCGCTCGATCAGGTCACGGACTTCCCGGAACCGCTCGGGCGGCATTTCTTTCGGATCGGGGATTTGCCAGTCCATCCGCCTCTTGGCGCGGACCAGCGGGCACTCATCGCCGCAGCCCATCGTCACGGCGGCGTCGAACTCCTGGCCGTTGAAGTCGGCCAGCCCCTTCGAGGCGTGCCGGGTCAGGTCATAGCCAACCTCCTTCATCGCCTCGATGGCTTTCGGATTGATCTTGCCCGAGGGCCGGGAGCCGGCGCTGAATGTTTCCACCGTGTCGCCTCCGTGGATGCGGGCGAACGCCTCGGCCATCTGGCTCCGGTTCGAATTCTCCACGCAGACGAAAATCACCCGGCGTTTGTCGTTCATTCCTCGACCTCTTGTTTGTTCTTGACCTGGCAGCAGTTTGGCCCGTGGACGATGCGGCCGACAATGCGCCGAGCAACCGGGCGCTTAGCGACTCGTCCCTGGAGCTTAGCCGTCGGCTTCTGTTCCATCGCCGCCGCAACAGGCCGCGGCCCGTTCGAAAACGCCGCCGCGCGGGGCACTGGCCCCGTCCACCATGCACCAACCCTGTTCGAGCAAGCCGACCGCGCACCGGTCCACCGGTTTGTAGTAGATGCTGTTGCCTTCCCGCCGGGTGGCCAGGATGCCGAGATCGAGCAGACGTTGAAGTTGGTTCGAGACGGCTTGCGGCCTCATGCCGACTGCATCGGCGAGGTCCGTCACGCACATCTCGCCGGCCCGAACAAGGGCATGGAGCAGCCGCAGCCGGGTGTCATTGGCAAGCACCTTGAAGACGGCCGCCAATCCGCCCGCTTGGATGGGTGTCATGAGCGATCGGTCCTTGAGGGATGGTTGTGCACAGCAGCCTGTGCGCTGAGATTTCTTCGAGGTCATCGGACGCCTCCTTTTTCCACTATTACACTATACAGTGTAATAGTGGAAGTCAAGAGAATTCCCAGGAAGATTTCGCCGAAAGCGGAAAGGCGCGAGATTTCGGGCAAGAATCAGCCCGGTCGAATCATCCGCCGTCGCGAACGGCGTTCATTGATCGGGTACATGAACAAATGTATAATATAAGCGCCCTCAAGCTGCGCCAAGAGTGTGCGCCGATTGGTGAAGTGAATCATGAACGCTCTCGCCGTGATCCTGATGCTCGCGTTTTCCGGACGGACATGCGGACGGACAAGCGGACGGACGGACGGGCGGACAATCCGGACAACTTTTGCGATGTCTCGGAATTCGCGGTGCAATTCACGATTCCACAATGACTTGCATCAAAAGCAGCTCGATGGCGTTGAGAACGAAATGTCCGGATTTGTCCGGTTTTTGGACGCGGAAATGCGGACATCACAGGATGTGCATGATGTCGCCGTCCTTGACGATGTAGGTTTTGCCTTCGAGGCGGTAGACGCCCTTGGCCTTGGCGTCTTTCATCGAGTAGCCGCAAGCGACGAAATCGTCGTAGCCGACGACCTCGGCGCGGACGAAGTTCTTGGCCAAGTCGGTGTGAATCTGACCGGCGCCTTCGACCGCGGTGGAGTTTTTGGGCAGCGGCCAGGCGCGGCATTCGTCCTCGCCGACCGTGAAGAAGGCAATTCGGCCCATGGCATAGAAGATCGATCGCAGGGCCTCGGGGCGATCCGAATCGCTCAGGCCCAGATCCGCCATGAAGGCCGCCCGGTCGTCGGGCGGCAGTTCCTCGAGTTCCAGTTCGAGCTTGGGGACCGCCTGGATGGCGTTGGGAGCGAGTTCGAGCAAATCAGCCGGCAGCGGCGCCTTCAGGGCGTCGGCATCGCCGCGATTGACGAACACCAGTTCGGGCTTCAAGGTGAGAAACTGAAAGCTGCGGACCTGTTTTTCCTCATCCTCGTGCAGGCCCATCGACGCGACGGACTGGCCGGCTTCGAGCGTCTTCACCACGCGCTGCAACAGGGCGAGTTCGGTTTCGTCGAGTTCGCGTTCCTTGGCGGGCCGCGGCTTCTTCAGTTGCGTGCCCAGGCGATCGACGCGGTTGCCCACGACTTCGAGATCAGCGAACAGCAACTCCTCGCGAAACTGGCGCAGTTGCTTCGCCAGGTCGGTTCGGCCGTAGCCATCGAGGACGATGACCAGGCCCGCCCCTTCGCGAAGGATGCCGAGTCGCCGCGGGTTGTCCTTGCGTTCGTCGATCATCAGGCCGGGCGTGTCGAGAATCGCCATTTCGGCGTGGGTGGTTTTCTTGGGTTTGAAATGGGCGGCGACGGCGTCGAGCCGCTCGTCGGGGACCTTCGCCATGCCGGTCTGGCCATGCTGAATCTTGGCCGGATCGGGCGCGACGCCCGTGAGCCAGCGAAAGACCGTGCTCTTGCCCGAACCCGAAAACCCAACCAGACCGACTTTCATATTCAAAAACTCATTTCACGTTACAGTTTTGGCATTTTGCCGGAAATCACGTCGGCTTCCCATTCGTCAAGCAGGGGCCAATCGATCGCACAGGTGCCGAAATCCGCCATGTGCTGGTATTGCGTGAGCCGATCGATTGCCTTTTGGATGATGCGATTGTCGCGGCGGAAAACGGGCCCATGGCTGGGAAGCAAATATCGCGAATCATCGGCTTTGATGCGTTCGAGCGAGCGGATGAAATCGGGCAGGTTCGAGCCATGGTGGGCATCAATGACGCCGACGCAGCCATCCTTGTATATGTTGTCGCCGCAGAGCAACAAGTCGTTGACCTTAAAGCTGAGTTGGCCGGGCGTGTGGCCAGGCGTATGCCAGACCTCAACCTTCAAATCGCCCACCTCAATGATGTCGCCGTCGTTCAATTCGATATCGATCTTGCAGCGCGGCATGGGGATTTCGATGCCCTGGGCTTTGATGCTGGCGAAGGTGAGGATCGGATCGCCGGTTTCCAACGGCTCGACGCTTGACGGGTGGGCCGCCACTTTGGTCTTGAGCAGTTCACGGGCGCGATTGACGCCCTGGATGTGGTCGGCGTCAGCATGGGTCGCCACGATCATCTTGCACGCCGAGAGGCTGAAATCCATTTGGCGTATCAACTCCACCACGTCGGCGACGGTGTCCTCGAAGCCGATGTCAATGATGATGTACTCGCTGCCGCCGTCGATGAGATAGATATTCACGCCGAGCCGCCGCGCGGCCTGGTAATTCATCTCAATCACGCGGGGAAACAGATATTTCCGCTCGAGCATGCGTCGCCCCCGGGCCGTATCCTGTTGCTGGTCATGATAGCGGCAGAGTGTCAGTTGTCAGTGGTTCTTTGCCAGTTGTTCTTTGTTCGTTGTCACTTGGAATCAATTGCATCGACCTACAAAGAACAAAGGGCAAAGTCGCCAATCAAGTATGAATGGCGTCGAACATGACGAAGGCGGCGGGGCCGAAGAGGATGACGGGGAGCCAGGCGGCGAGCGCCGGCGAGAGGTATTCATTGTCGCCAAGGAACTTGCAGCCGTAAACGACGCCGAAGAAGATCGCACAGAGAACAAGGCAATAACCGGTGCTGACATACACATTGCGATTCGGATCGCGAAGGATGACCGAGAGCCCCATGACGACGAGCAGGAAGCCCACGATTGGCCGAGTGATGCGCATGTGGAAAAGCACGGCCATCGCCTCGAGCCGGCGAGTATCGGAGTTGTTGAGCAGTTCGCGCAGCCGCTCGGTCGAAAACAACATATACCAGGTGCCGTTGCGGGTGATGGCTTCGAAATCGACGTCGCGGGTATACACGAACCAGCGGCCCGGATCGATCATGCGGGCCAGGCGGGGATTGTCCCACTCGGCCAAAGTGGCGGGCGTGGTGTCGATGAGGAGCCAGCCGCCGGTGAATGGGCCCGAACCGGGCGGAATGTATTGCGCCTCGCGGGCCGAGAGATGCACCAGTCCGCTGCCCTGGGCATCAGGAATAGTGCAGAAAAAGAGATACACCATCTTGGTGGACCGCTTGGCTTTGTGGCCCTCGACATGGATGCCGGTGCTGTCGTAACTGGCCTGGACCAGGGTTTCGCCGACGCCGTCCAAGTCATGCCGCGGCCGAACCAGCATCGGGGCGATCCGCGGAATAATCAGTTCCTGGTTGGCGATTCCGAGCCCAAGAAAGAGCATCGCGCCCATAAAGACCGGGCGCAGGACTCGCCGCGTCGGCACGCCCGCCGAGAGTAGCGGCAACAGCTCGTTATTCCGCTGCATCCAGGCGACCGTGAACGCGCCGGCGAGCAGCACGATCGGCTCGCACAGGCGATCGAGGATGCGAGTCGAGCTGTACATGTAATACCGGCCGATGCCGACCAACCCCGCCACGAAGCCCTGATCGTTGTTGAAAAAGTCGTCGAGATTGGTGAACAGATCGATGATGACATACAGGCTGAGCAGGCAAAACAGACTGAAAAGATACGATCGGATGTAAGCAACAATGACGAGGCGATCCAGGATTTTCATGGCTGCGCCGCCCCGAGGGCCATGGCGGACGCACGCTCCCGTCGCGGACGATAAGCGAGGATGTATTGCGTGATGTAATCATTGGCGGCGGTGGCCGCGTCGTCGCCGAAGCCGTTTGCCTTCAAGTCGCGCATCGCCTGGGCCGTGCTCCAACCCTGGTACTCCATGCGATACACGGCGACGAGCACGCCGGTGCGATGCAACCCCGCCTTACAGTGCAACAGGATTGGAGAATTCGCCGGGTTATCGACGATTCGCAGGAACTGATCAATCACCTCCGGCTGTTTTGGCGGCACCTGCGATGGCGGCAGTAGATCGGGTTCGAGCAGCACATACCGGTGCGCCATTCGCCGCACAGACCTCGCTTTCTTTGACGGTTCGCCCGTCGAGGAACGATCGCCGAAGGTCGGGATCGGGAAATTCATTCTGCACGTTGATCACGGTGCGAATGCCGAGTTCGCGAATCGTGTCCGCAAGCCCCACCGCCGTCATCTGACCGCTGCGATACAACTTGCCGGGTACAACGGCCCGCAGTCGCTTGTTAGTAGTGAGCCGATAGCGTTGATACAGCAATGGACTTCCGACAACGAACAAGCCGATGCCGCAAGCCAAAAGCCATCGCAATCGGGTCGCCATACCGGTTCCGTGGTTCGCAGGAATAGTCGCGGCGGGAGTATGCCGTTTTGGCAGGAATGGTGCAAGTGGAAGTCCGACTGTAAGGGTGCCACACTGCCTGCGCGCGCGACACAGGATCTGTCATCTTACATTTTTCCAGGGCGCCACAGCGCCTGCGCGCGCGACACAGAATCTGTCATCTTACACTTTTCCAGGCAAAAACTGGGGTTTTTGGCCCCGTTGCGGCAAATTGAAGCAGGATTCCACAGCCGGTGATGATTGGCTGTGGAACCCGAAATGACGGCGTCAGACGCCGGCTTCTTGGCACAGTCTTTCAAAACCTGAGCTGACCTTTTTGGCCCCCGCGCGAAGTTCTTTCAGCAACTTCTTCTCGTCGGCGTCGACCTTGCCGTCCGCAAAGATCGCATTCCGCAGCCAGCGAGCCTCGGCGTCGGTGATAACGCCGTCGTCCAGCACGTTGGCCTTCACGCCGTCGATGAACAGCTTCATGAACGCCGGCACATACGACTTGGCGGCGTTCCGCAGGTCGTTCAAAAATTCCACTTCTTTCTTGTCGATCTTCCCGTCGGCGAAGAGTTCCTTCCGCAAGATATTCGTTTCCTTCGCATCGATCGTGCCATCGGCCACCGTGAGAGCCACCGCGAGTTTGCGCCAGTCTGCCATGAACGTGTCTCCATGAGTTGAATTCGTTTCGTGGGCGACTTCTCCCACGCCAAGCAAATCGAAGGGATTCTAGTCGCCCCGCCATAAGATGGATAGCGTCCAGCCGAATTACCTATTGTCCGGCGACGACATGACTCGCGAAGATGAGGTGAAGAAATGCCACAGGAAACCGCCATGGCCGATCAAGAAATCACTCGCCACCCGCTGGGCTTGCCGGCCGGCAGCGTGCGAGCCGTGCTGGCCCTGATCATCACCGGCCTGTTCTGGACGCTGCTGCTGATTCCGGAAGAGAAGAACATTCCCGTGCCGCTGTTTCTTTACTTTTGCACGGCGATGGTGCTGCTGTTCTTCTTCGCCCACGGAAAATCGATCTCGCACCAAGACAGTCAACACGCGCCATGGGGCCTGCCTCGCGGCAGCATACGCTTCATCATCATTGGCGGCACCATCGCGGTGTTTGGCTTCTACTATTACCTGCACAAGGACCTGCCGCTCAGCAAGCTCGTACCGCAGCCGGCGCAACTGACCCAATGGCCGAAACTGCTGATTGCCTTCGCGATCGGCCTGGGCAGCGGCTACCTGATCGGGCGCGGACCCTGGCGAAAATCCGCCGCGTTTCAGGATATTCAAGCCTGGGTTTCACTGATCGCCATGCTCGGCCTCGCCGTTGAGGTCATCATCATCCTGTTCATCAATCCGCACTTGAAGCAGGATTTGAAAGTTGACCTCTCGACCTGGGAAGCGATTCTCACCGGCATCGTTTCGTGGTATTTTGGAGCGCCGGTCATAGGGCCCTCGGAAAATGAAGCATGTCGCAAGTCGGCCGAACAGTTGGCGGCATCCTTGGATTGGCGCTGCTGGCGTTGAATGCGCCGGCCGCCGAATCGCTCGCCGGTCGCGAGTTGTATCAGAAAATCCTGCCGTCGTGCGCCTGGGTGCTGGCCGGTCAGGAAGGCCGCGGAACCGGCTGGCTCGTTGACGCCGGCAAGAAATGGCTGGTCACCAATTTCCATGTCGTCGGCGAATCAAAATCGGTCGATGTGGTTTTTCCCATTTGGCGCGACGGCCGGCTCGTCGCCGACCGCGACGAATATCTCGACGAACTTTTCGAAATGGCGAATCGCCGGCAAGGTGATTCGCCGCGATCCGAAACGTGACCTGGCCCTGATTGAACTCGCTTCAATTCCGACCGCCAAGGCGATTCCCCTGGCGTCGAAACCTGCGGCGCCAAGCGAGACTGTTCACCTTTTCGGCAATCGCCGCGATCTCCAGCAACTTTGGGGCTACACCTCCGGAGCGGTTCGCCAACGATTCCGCACGTCGGACGGCTATCTCTGGCGAACGCAACGATTGGCCAAGGATTGCGAATTGCTGGCGCTGCAAGCACCGATCAACGAGGGCGACAGCGGCGGGCCCGCCGTCAATAATGCCGGCGAACTCGTCGGCGTGACCTCGGCCATTCTTTGGCAAGCCGAACGCGCTGCCGTGGCGATTGATGTCGATGAAGTTCGCAAGTTTGTTTTCACCGATTCGCCCGCTGAATCCGAAACCGAAAATCGTGAACTCTACTCTCGCCTTGTGCGCAGCATGGCGCTGTTGCAATCGCCCTCTTCCACCTCACGTTGCAGTGCCTTCGTCATCGATCGCTCGCGACGACTATTATTGACAACCGCCAAGGCCGTCGAGCCGCACGAACGAGTCGAACTGGTTTTCCCACGCTTCGAAAACAACAAACTCGTCGCAGAGCCAGCGGCATACAAGAATGCGGCGCGAATTCGCGCCGGCGTCGTCGTTCGCGACGCTCGCCGCAATTTGGCGTTGCTCGAAACCGAGTCGCTTCCTGAGTTCGCCACGGAAGTTTCCATTTCGCCGAACACCACTCAGCCCGGCGACTCGCTCCACTCAATTGGAAACCCCAATGGCATTGACGCCTTATGGCTGTACGCGGGTTTGAGCGTCCGGCAGGCCGGCAAGTTGCAGCTTTCGGATCGAAAGGAGGATGGCGTCGCCGACGTGCTCGTGCTGCAAGGCCCCGGCAGCGCCAATGATTCCGGCGGGCCGATCGTGGACAGCAAGGGCCGCCTCGTCGCGATCGCCGGCGGCAAGGACGGCCCCGAGCAGCAAGCGAATTATGCCCTGGATGTTTCGGAGATTCGCGGCTTTCTCGACTCCAATCGGCCGCGCTGGGATCCGAAAACGGCCGATGAATTTCACTCTCGCGGCCATCGCCGCATGCGGATTCGGCAAATCGATGACGCATTGAAAGACCTCGAAAAAGCCTTGCAACTGGCGCCCAACCATCGCGAGGCATTCATCGACCTGGTCGACTTGTACATGCGCCGCGGAAAACTCGACAAGGCCGCCGCCACGAATGAACGGGCGCTCAAGCGACTCGACCCGAAACAACGTGCAGTGTCCTTGAGCCAGCGAGCCGCGATTACAATCTCGCGTGGCAAACTCGACGACGCACTGGACTTTTGCAACGCCGCCATCAAGAACGACAAAAAGTGCGCCCGAGCATTCGCGATGCGAGCCGAACTCTGGCGTCGAAAGAAGGACTTGGCGAAAGCCCTGCCCGACGCCGACGAAGCCGCCTGGCTCGACGCCAATCTGGAGATGGCCTATCTCCACCGCGGCTCGATCCATCTGGAAAAGAACGATCTCGACGCCGCACTGACTGATTTCAGCCGCGCCATCGAATTGGATCCGTTTGATCCGGCCCCGCTGCAAAACCGGGCCAAGGTGTTTGAATTGCAGGGTGACGCGAAGAAAGCAGAGCGCGATCGCGAGACGGCGACGAACATGCGAAAATGATTTTGGCCGCGCTAATGCGTTGTGCCAATTCCCGCCGCCAGAAGCAGAACGCGGATTCGTGCAGTCCATTAATGCGGAAAAAGGTGAACTGACACTGATTATTCGATTGGAGCCGCGCGTTTGGTCAGGCGCTTTTGCGCAGTGCTCGATGCGCCGCACCGCGCGGTCGGCAGAAGCACACGAAAAAGTGAAGCGACACCATTTATTCCGTCGCTGTCGGACAAGAGAAAAAATGCTCCGACACCATTTATCTTGCACGGGTTTTCCTAGGGCGTGATGGTCGGTTTCGTTTAGCAAGCTCTCGTAAAAGTCACGCGTTTGTTGAATACCCTTGTCATCGCTGTCTTTGGGCAACGCTTCCAATTTCGCCTTAACCAGTTCTTGGCTTTTTCTATCTTGAAGGAGCAAAACATACGCACAGAACTGCGATTGTCTCCCACAGGGATCGCTCGCGGTTAAGCCCGTGATCCTTTTCCAAACTCGCTTCCCACGCAGTTGCGTTTGCATTCCCGACGGCAATAAAGTACATCCCACTCGGGTCCACCGCGTCCGTCGCGTTGTTCCCCACATACCGGTACAAATCCCAATCGCCCGCGGCGAAGCCCTCTGGGTCCTGCGTCGTCCACTTGCCGAGCGCCGGATCGTAATAGCGCGCCCGGTTGAACTGCTCGCCCGTCGCGAAATCCATCTCCCGGCCCGTCCAGCGATAGCGGTCGCCCAACGCGCCGGTCGTGTCGCTCTGAATGTTCCCGAAGCCGTCGTAGCTGGTCACGCCGATCAAGCCGCCCGCCGCGGCGGCCAGACCGATCACGCTGCCCTGGTAATCGCTCAAGTACCAGGTCAACGCCCCCGCCGCGCTCTCCCGCGACAGCACCTCATCCGACCCGCCGCCATACAGCCGCCGCACGCTCAAGGCGTTGCTGCCGGTCAGGTCCAGGAGCACATTGTCGCCGTCGTAGCCGTAGGCGCTCGGTGCTGTTGCCGCCGAGGATGTCGCTGGCGTGCCGCTGGATCCGCCGACCGAGCACGTCATAGCTTGGGGTTCCGAGCGAGGGCGCTCGTAACCTGGGGAGGACAGTCGCGTCCGCGGGATACAACAAAGGCAGACGCAAATTCGGGCGGTCGAATCCGTATCCAGGAGCGAATCGTGACATTAGCGGATATGCGACGGGAATATTCGGAAGTGGGCTTGCGCGAAGCCGACTGCGATCCGAATCCGATTTGGCAATTCGAGGTCTGGTTCAATGAAGCGGTGAAGGCGGGCCTGAACGAGCCGAATGCGATGACGTTGGCGACGGCGACGCCGGACGGGGAGCCTTCGGCTCGGATTGTTTTGCTCAAGGGCGTCGATGCCCGTGGGTTTGCTTTTTTCACGAATTACGATAGCCCCAAGGGCCGCGAATTGGCGGCGAATCCGCAGGCGGCGATGGTCTTTTTCTGGCCCGAATTGGAACGGCAGGTTCGCATCGAGGGGGAAGTTGAACTGCTCTCGGCGGTCGAATCGGACGAGTATCACAAGACGCGGCCGCGCGGCAGCCAACTGGGGGCCTGGTGCTCGTCGCAGAGCGAGGTGATCGCCGGGCGCGAAGTGCTCGAAGCGCGGCTGCGCGAATACGAGGAGAAATTCCGCGACGGCGAGGTGCCACGCCCGCCACACTGGGGCGGTTATCGGCTCAAACCAAATTTGATCGAATTCTGGCAGGGTCGGCCGAACCGATTGCACGATCGAATTCGCTATCGACTGTTTGAAGGCAACTGGATCATGCAGCGGCTGTCGCCATGAAAGCGGACTAGCTGATTGCTTCAAGTTGAGTGCCGACCCATCCGCGGCCTCAACCCCCTTTCTCCCCGGTAGAGGCACTAAGAGAATGAGGAAGGCAGGAAGGCAGGAAAAAATAAACCCGCAATCTTTTCCTGCGTTCCTGCCTTCCTCATTCATTCTTTGAGGTGCTCTTAATCAATGACTGCTGCGCTTTCAGTGCATCCGCAACACGCGGGCCTCACCCCCCCCTCCCCTGCCGAGACGGCGGGGAAAGGGGGGGTTGAGGCCGCGGATTGTCTTGGAAGCAAAGTTGCCGAGAACGCGCACGCAGCCAGCAAGATCATGAACGCCCACAGATAGACGCCATAGACCTGGGCCAGATCGGCGGCTCGCGTGCCGACCAGGCCGCTTGAACTCAGCATCAGAGTCATCGACATCGCGAGCGCCGCGATCAGGATCGTTCGCATTGTTTTCGAGAGCGGCTGCATCGCGAGCACATAAACCAGCACAGCGAACGGCAACGCCAGCGTCACGCAGTGATGCTTCCAGGTGCGTTCGCTGAAGATCAACATGCCGAGGGCGATGATGGCGAACTCGAGCGAGAGCCGCCAGCCGCCTCGCAACTGGGCCGGCGTCCGGCAAAGCAACACGACCAATAAGACGAAAAGCCCCTGACCGCCGCGAACGAGCCAGCGGGCGCCGGTTCGGCCGATGTCGGCGAAGTTGTGATATTCCGTCGGCGTGTAGACGCCGTCGGGATAGGCGCTGAACGAGGGGCTGTGCGTCAGTAACCGGTGCACCACGCCGGGCAGCGATTGGTTGGGGTGTTCGGAACTGACGACGCCGTCACGCACGAACGGGAGGACCATTTGATCCGCCCAGCTTCCCAATTTGGTGAAGTTTTCATTCCAGCCGAGAAAGACCGCCGGCACGACAAATAGAAACAGGCCCATTCCCGCGGCACATCCCGCGACAACTTTCCATTGCCGCTTCCAGAGAAAATAGGGCACGAAGAGCAACGGCGTCACCTTGCAGCAAATCGCCAGGGCGAGCAAGAGCCCGGCGAGCCAATCGCGGCTTTTGTGAAACGCAAAGAGCGAGGCGATGACCAGAAAGAGAATGAAAATATTGACGTTGCCGTGTGAGAGATCGCCAATGAGCGGGCGCAGGCTCAGAAGCGCCGCGACGGCTTTCGCCCAGGGTGGGAATGGCACGCCGCCCTGCTCGATCATGCGGAAGATCGCCCAGAGCGAAAATGCGGCCATGCCGATTTTCAAGACGAACCACACCAGGGCCCCGGCGACGGCGGGTTCGATCGCTGCCAGCGGACGAAGCAGAATCGCCATAATGGGCGGATACGGATACTGAAATTGGCGGTAGACGTCGGCGTCCTCGAGCGAGAGAACCTGGTCGCGCTGTCGCTGGAACGCCGAAGCCGATCGGCTCTTCAAGATTTTCGCCGTGTAGCTGACGCCGACCGCGATCAGAATGAGCAAGAGCCCAGCCCAAAACGGCGCTGAAAGGCTGCGGATCGATTCGCGAGTATGGCTTCCATGCCGGCGGTTTCCTCCCCGAGCGGAATTTACCTGCAAACGCCGAAACTGGGCAAGAGCAGTCAGCCGGGAACGACGGTTCGAACCACCGAGTCACAGAGGTCGCAGAGAAAAGATTGGGTTGTTTTCTCTGTGACCTCTGTGACTCGGTGGTGAGCTTATTTCAGGCCGGAAACAGAAGATCGTAACCGACGACCATCAGCGACATATCGACTAGCGCATGGCTGAACCAGCCGGGGATGATCGAGCGGTAACGCTCGTAAAGGATGGCCCAGACGACGCCGCCGAGGGCGACGGCCAGCGAAAACGGCACCGCGGCGGTCCAAAATCGACCGGGGAAATAGACCGCCAGCACAATGACATGATGGGCCATGAAGCCGATGCTGGAGATCGCCACTGCGGCCCACATCTGGGTGATTTTTTGCAATTCGGCGAAGACAAACGCTCGCCAGTAGTACTCCTCAAGCAGCGCATGGATGATCGACAAGAACAGCGCGAAGGCAAGGAACTTTGCCGGCGTCGTTAGCCCAAAAGCCAACGTTTTCGCCCGGGCTTGTTCGGTCAAGGCCGCCATCAGCGGCTGTTGTCTTAGCCAGCCAAAATAAAGAGCGAGGATCGCGATGGCGACCGCAAGGCCGAACAGCGATCCCGGCGCCATGCCTCGCCATGTTGGCTTCGGCAATCGAAAGCGCGAGCGATTGGCGGCCGCCCACCAAAGAAGCGGCAACGAGAACTGAATGATTTTTCCGACCGCGTAGATCGATTTGGCGAATGGGCCGGCTTCACCGAAATAGAACCAGGTGATAATCGTGGGAAAAGCGAGCGCGAACAGAAGAACCGGCACTGTTTTTGGCATGGCCGGTTTCCGTTTATCCGTGGCGGTCGAGCTCGCCGAAAAGCTCGCGTAGAACGACTGAGAAGCCCGGCAGTACTGGATCGCCACTCAAGACTTCTGTTTCTCGCAAGGTCGTAAATGTTTTCGGGCCGGTATAGACCTTCACGGAGCGTGTTCTTGGATTGATCTGCCAAACCAACTTCGTTCCGACGGAAAAATACTCCGCCCGTTTGCGATCCATTTCTCGCTTGGTGTTGCTCGGGCTAAGGATTTCGACGGCAAGGTCCGGGGCAATTTGCGGGATTTGCGCCTTGGGCCGCCGGCGGTTCGGAAAGCGAGCCCAGGAGGAAAACGCCACGTCGGGAAAGCGAACCAGACCCGGATAAAGCCGGATCGAGCCATCCGGCGCCTGACAATGCCGAGATTGCGCGGAAGCACGAAATTGTTTAGCAAGGTAATTAGGTACGACGCCAGCAGCGATTCGGGGTAGCCCACGGGTTTCTCCACGAGCACGCCGTCCACCAATTCGCAGATTCGTTTGCGGGGGGCCTCAAGAGCTTCGAGAACATCGGCCTCGGTCGCCGTGCCGGGCGGCGGATGAAAGCGCGCACGCGATTTGCGGGAATTCCACCAAGTCGATCGAGCAACTCAGCCAAGTCTTCGATTCTCGACGCTGGCGGCAATGTTGGTGTCATGATGAAATATTACCATGCACTGACGGCGGACTCCACGCCGAACTCACGCAAGCTCCCCAACGACGCGCTGCACCAACCGCCGCAATTTCGGTTCGGCGGTAGTGGCGGTGGCGATAATGTCGGCCAGGCTCGCCGGCTCGAGATGATCGGGCAGGCACATGTCGGTAATCACCGAAAAACCAACGATTCTCATTTTGGCGTGCACGCCGACGATCACCTCGGGCACGGTGGACATGCCGACGACGTCCGCGCCGATACTGCGAAGGAAGCGATACTCGGCCCGCGTCTCGAGATTGGGCCCGGGGACCGCGACATAGACGCCTTTTTTCAAAGGAATCTTTTCCTCCAACGCGACCCGCTGGGCCAATTCGATCAGTTTGCGATCGTAGGGTTGGCTCATGTCGGGAAAGCGTTCGCCGAGGCGATCGTCGTTGGGGCCGATGAGCGGATTGTCGCCGAGCAGGTTGATATGGTCCTCGATCAGCATGATGTCGCCGCGGCTCCATTGCGGGTTCATGCCGCCACAGGCGTTGCTGACGACCAGGTACTCGCAGCCCAGCGCTTTCATGACGCGCACGGGGAATGTGATCCGCTGCAACTTGTAGCCTTCATAGAAATGAAAGCGCCCTTCCATCGCGACGACTGGTTTGCCGGCCAGCGTGCCGCAAACGAGTTGGCCCTTGTGCGATGGCGAAGTGGATGACAGGAAATGCGGAATCTCGCCATATGGAATCGCGGCGTCCGCTGCGATATCCTCGCTCAGGCCGCCGAGGCCGGTGCCGAGCACGATGCCGACCTTGGGCGTATTCTTCCAGCGCGACTGGATGGCTTTCGCGGCTTCCTGGATTTCGTCGAAAAGGGGCATCGTTGCGTTCCTTGATTTCTTTCGCAATGTTGGTTGCATCGGCCGCCGAGATGAGGTCGGCGGACTGATTATCATCAGATGAAACGAATCAATCGGCCATGCCGGGCAACAGCAAATATGTAAGAAAATTCCCGCTGTCGACATTGCATCAGAGCCGATACTTTCGTATGTTAACTACTGTACACTAATCCAAACCTATCCAGCAACTTACTTGGGAGCCAGACCATGGCCGAAATGCCCAATAAAGAATTGAAAAACGCCCTGGCACAGATCGAAAAGGAATTCGGCAAGGGCGCGATCATGTCCTTGAACGAAGGGGCCTTGCAGGAAATCGCGGGCATTTCGACCGGGGCGGTGAGCCTCGATCTGGCATTGGGCGGCAAAGGCATACCACGCGGGCGAATCGTGGAGATTTATGGCCCGGAGTCCAGCGGCAAGACGACCGTCGCGCTGCATGCGATCGCCAACGCACAGAAAGCAGGCGGCGTGGCCGCGTTCATCGACGCCGAGCATGCCCTCGATCCGTCGTGGGCCAAACGCATCGGCGTTAACCTCGAGGAATTGTTGGTCAGTCAGCCGTCCAGTGGCGAGGAGGCGCTCAAGATCGCGGAAATGCTGGTGAAGTCGAACGCAGTCGATATCATCGTGATCGATTCGGTCGCCGCGCTCGTTCCCCGAGTCGAAGTCGAGGGCGAAATCGGCGATTCCCATATGGGCTTGCAAGCCCGCCTGATGAGCCAGGCGCTGCGAATTCTCAATCCCACCATCGCGCGTACTAGCACCAGCATGGTGTTCATCAACCAAATTCGCCAAAAGATCGGCGTGATGTTCGGCAACCCCGAGACCACCTCGGGCGGCCTGGCCCTCAAGTTCTACGCGTCGGTGCGAATGGAAATTCGCAAGGTAACCGGGATCAAGGGCGAGGGCGGCGAGGAAACCGTCGGCTCGCGAGTGAAGGTCAAGGTGGTGAAGAACAAGGTCGCGCCGCCGTTCCGCAACGCCGAGTTCGACCTCATGTACGATCGCGGCATTAGCTGGGAAGGCGATTTGCTCGACATGGCTTTGGCGGACCAATTGATCGAAAAGAGCGGCGCCTTCTTCACGCTCGGCGACCACAAAGTCCAGGGCGCGAAAGGGCGAAAGAGTTCCTTCGGGAAAATCCCACAGTGGCGGCGGAATTGAAGGCGAAGGTGCTGGCCAAGAGAGGCATGAGCAAGGGCAACGAAGAGCCGAGCGCCGAGCAATCGGCAGATGCCGAGGAAGTGCCGGCGCCGAAGGGCCGCCGCGCGAAAGTGAAGGAAGAAGCGTAATCAACGACAGGGCAAAACAAGCGAGGCGAGCAATTCACAATTGCTCGCCTCGTTTTTTAATCAGGCGGTCACGTCACCGGCGTCCCGATGTCATGACGGCTGCGTTGGAAGTAGCCCTTTCTTCGCATCCGATCGACGATGACGATTCCTGCCGTGACGCCGATGGCGATCACTAGCGTGCCGATTGCCGCGGCGACCGAGTTCAGCATGCCGGGATAGAAGATCAGGAGCAGACCCAGGACGAGCATCATCATTCCGGAGAGCAGTTTCAGGATGCGGCCTTCCTCCTCGGTTAGTTTTCGCGAACCGAGCGTGGCGGTGAATGCCAGCACGATGAGGGTGAATGAAGCGCTGGGAACCCAATTAGTTGCTCGCGGGTCCGGCAGGCCGCGGCTCGGCGCGGGATTTTTCCTGCTGCTTCCGGCTCTCATTCAGAAGTTCGGTCAGCAAGTCGATCTCGGCAAGTTTGCCGCCGGGGTCGGCCGAGTGAGGAGCGGCTTCGAGGCCCTCTTGGGCGAGATGGATCGCGTCGTCGAAGCGGCCCTCCGCAAAGGCCAACGCGGCTACGGCACGCAGCCGCGTTTGGTTTTCCGCGATTCCGTCGCCGGCTCGGCTAATCCAAAGGCGAGCATACTCGACATCGCGGTCCAAAAAGCCAGCAATATAGGCGCCTTCGAGAGCAAGAGAAGCGTTGGCGGTCGTTAAATAAGCCGGCCATCCCGCGAGCACCGGCCTTAGGAATTCGGCGGCCCGATACGTTTGGCCGGTGTCGAGCGCGTGGTAATAGGCATAAAGTCGGGCAACTGTATCGAGCGCACTGTTATCAGCAAAGGAAAACAATTCGTCGACGATTTCGGATCTCCAATCTCGCGGACGGCGCCCGCTCAATAAGTCAGCAGTCAATCGCAAAGTGGCTATCGCCCTGCGAAATCGCGGGTAGTTCAGAACGCAATCCAGCAGATGGCCGCCATCGCACAGATAACCGCCGAAGCGCATCGAAACCAAGTTACTGCTACACAAGGCGAGGTTGAGTGCGGACATGAACATGATCACTGAACCGGCCTGGAACCTCGTTGAACGGATTGACTTCAAGGCGCCATCATTGCCCGGTTTCGGCGTTGTTTCCAACAGCATTCCGCCGGGAACGAACAAGAGCGCCAGCGCTAGGTTGGCGATGGGACCGCCGGCGACAAACACCGCCCACCGGACGCGCAACCGACGCCAATTGCGTGGCGCGGCCGCAACCAAACCGAGCGGCGACCACTCGCGAAACCGAAACCGCAAATGAAAGCTGGAGCCCCGGCGAGCGACACTGATCGGCCAAGCACGAAACTCACTGACTTGAAAGCCGACCAGAAGAGCAGCCAGGAGGTGGCCCAACTCGTGAACGATGACAGCCGTCGGGCATGTAATCAATACAAATACTGCTATCACCTTCAGATTTGTCACGTTCGCCACGAAGAGCGCCAACACGATGACGGTGAAGAGGCCTGATGCCGCAAACGCCGCCACAGTGACGACAAATCGAAGGACGAGTCCCATGCAGCGCGCCTCGATTTAACTTCGCTCCAACCTCCGCGGCTGCATTTGATGCGTCTCGTCGAAGAAAGTGTCGCGGTCGCGGATGATCGCCTGCGGCAACAACTGCTCGGAATGCGTCGTCATGCCTTCGCGCTTTTTCACGGCGGTGCCGATCGCCATCACTTCCACGAAGCTGCCGCCGATCTCGTAGATGTGGAGCTTGATGCCGATGACGGCATCGGCGCCGATCGCCTTGGCTTCCTCCTCGATGTGGCGAAGGCAATTTGCCCGAGCCTCGTAGATTAGGTGTGTCATGGACGTGACTTCGCCGCGGGAGAGCCCCTGGAAGAAGGCGCCGATGCCGCGACTGAGTCCGAGCGAATAAACCGAAGTCCCGAGCAGCAAGCGCAGCGGCGCATAGCCCATGCGCGAAAGATTCCACAACTCCTCGCCGGTGAGTTCGCTGGTGACCGGCTTATCGGGTTTGCCGAGCGCGGGATGATGCGAGGCCGTGCCGACCATCAGCATTTCCTTGGTCGCGGGGCCGAGCGGAATGACGTGCGTGTGGATATCGACGACGGCGTTGGCCCCACGCTCGAGGGCTTCCTTTTCGAGCCGTTCGAGGGCCAGGTGCCGGGTGTGGTTGTACATATCAGAGAATTCTTTGACCTCGCCGCCGCCGACGCTCCGCAGCGCGCCAAAGATTCCGCGGCTGACGCCGAGGGCATACGCCACGTTGCCGATCACGAAATGCCGCGGTTCGTAGCCGGCGTCGATTTGGCAAAAGAGGTCCTGGCCGGAGCAGGCGGTGGTGAAGAACGGGCCGGTGTAGTCGCTGCCGCGGACGCTGGAACCAATGGCGATGAATTCCTTGAACCCGCCGATCTGTTTCAATTCGGAGACGACGCCGGTCACGCCATGCGCGCCGTGTTGCTCCGCTTCCTTTTCGAGGCGATTGATGGCGGCATGGCGGCCTTCGGTGATCAGTTGCGTGAGGTTTTCAATCTCGCCGCCGGCGATCGTCTTGAATCCGCTGGAAATGCTGCCTGCAAAGCCAAGCGATTGAACGCTGTTGCCGACGACGATGCCAGCCGGACCGAACCCCTTTTGCGCCAGACAATAGATTTCATTGCCCGAAAAGCCGCTGACGATCATGGCGACGCCCCCGAGGATGGAAACCGAACGAACGCCAGAGTAATGGGGCGGGAACGCGGCGTCAAGCAAGAAGGGAATTGGGGAAAAGATTCGGCGAACCCCGGCTTGGTGGCGCGGGGTTCGCCGAAGATTAGTTTATTTGATTGGCGAATAATCCGTCGGCTTCATGAAGACCGACTTCACGCCGTTTTTCACCGTCAGCGAACCGCCGGCGTTTTGTTCGGATTGTTTCTTGGCGGCCAGCCAGGCCGGATCCTTCCGGAACGCATCCCAGGAGTCCTTGGCGGCCTCGCGATTCTTGTGGGCCAGGATGTAAATCAATGTGTTGCCCGCGGTTTTCTCGCCCTTGACCGGATTGAAGTAGGCCACGTTCGTCATGCCGTGCTGGTCGAACAACTTGCAGGTGTGATTGCGAAAGCGGGCGTTGAGTTGATCGAGTGCGCCCGGCGAGGCGGTATAGGTGCGGAGTTCGAATAGACGTTCGCCATTCTTGATGGGCTTGACCGCGGGCGAATAGTCGGTCGCCTGCATGAAGGTGTGTTCAACCTTGATCACCAGCCGCCGTTTTTTCGCGACTCGGCAAAAGCCTTCTTCCAGTCCGGATCGTCGATAAAGGCTTTCCACGATGCATTCGCCGCGTCGCGATTCTTGTGGGCGATGATGTAAATCAATTGATGTTTCGGATTGTTGATCGGCGTCCAGTAGCCGATGTTGGTCATGCCGTGCTTGTCAAACAGCTTGCAGGTGTGATCGCGGAAGCGGGCGTGCAGCGCGTCGAGCTTGGTGTCGTCGGGGCAGGTGTAGACGCGAAGCTCGTACAACGCAGTATCCTTTTCTGCCGCGACGAGCGGCATCGAGAACGCGAACATCAGGGCACAGGCCAAAAATCGTTTCATGGTGCGCTCCTCACGAAGGTATGTTTACGTTTCATGTTCACGAGTTCTTCCGGACATCTAGGATTTCGTTCAAGCTACTGCCGGAAGAAGCATGCGCGAAACGTAAACGGGTTGCGCGAAACGTAAACGGGTATTGGTTATTTCCCAGGGATTATATTAAGCGTGTAATAGGCCTGAGGGTGCAACAATGGCAAGCCGTCGGCGCTGCGGACACCCGGAGCATGCAACTCGTGAATGTGCCCCTCGACGAGACCATCCACATAGAGCCGAACGCTCTTCTTATCCTTCGCGACCTCGATTTTCTTGATCTTGCATGTGGTTTGATCGACCTCCGGGCTGCCGTACGACGCCTGGTAGATATAGGTGAACGTTTTCAGGTCATATGACTCGGCCTTGCCGGCCTCTTCCGGATCGACCGGCTTGGTGAAGGTCAACTCGAAGCCGTCGGGCTTCGCTTTCATTTCGTGAATCTCGAATGGCATCTTGCCGGTCCAGACGAGGCGTTCGATGGCGAAGGGCTTGTTGCCGCGCGAGCCCCAGCCGCGATTGGTGCCGCCGACGAACAGCGAGCCGTCCTTGCCGAAGCGCACCGGCACGTTGCCGGAGCCGAAGCCGGCCGGAACGGATAGCAGGCGCCCTGATAGCGGCCGTTCACCTTTTCCAGCGTGACGCGCATGACGGTGCTGTGCGTCTGGTCGCCGACGAAGAGTTGCTTTTCGAACGGGCCGAACTTGCCGCCGGAGAGGTCGCAATCGAAGCCGCTGGCGGATTGGCCCATCTTGCCGTAGGGGAACATGATCGCCGGCGGCATCGAATTGCGGGATCTTCTTCGCCTCGATCATGATGCGGCTGCCGCTCTTGGGCACCTGCGGCGCGGGGCCGAGGTATTTGGCTTCCGGCTCCTTGTACCACTTGAAGCTGTCGGGATGGCCGACGAAGCCGCCGACGGTGAGTTGTTTAGGCCGCAGGCGCCGTTCCACGGGCCCTGGTTGTCGGTGTAGAAGACGTCGCCCTCGGCGTTGAAGCCGATGCCGCCCGGCGAGCGCACGCCGCTGGTGGTCGGGCACGAACTTGCCGCCTCGGGCGTGACCTTGCCGGCCCAGCCGCGGAACTTGCTGTTGCTGTTGAACGAGCCGGTCAGGCAGAGCGTGATCCAGATGTTGCCGTCCTTGTCGAAGCGCGAGCCGAAGGCGTATTCGTGATAGTCGCCGTTGATCTCCCAGCCGTCGGTGACGACCTCGAACAGGTCGGCCTTGCCGTCGCCGTTGGTGTCCTTGATGCGGCTGACATCGGGGCGCTGCGTGACGTAGAGCCAGCCGTCCTTGTTGAGCCAGGCCGAGGATCTCGTGCAGGCCGTGGGCGAAGCGCGTGAACTTCGCCTTCTTGGGATCGTTCGCGTAAGGCGTTTTCGATCATCCAGATTTCGCCGCGGCGCGTGCCGACGGCGATCTTGCCGTCGGGCATCATCTCGATGGCGCCGGCTTCGAGCACTTCGCCGGCCGGCGGCTGGAAGCGGAGGATTTGTAATAGTCGATCCTCGCCCTCGCCGACGGACTTCGGCTGGCGGCGTTGGGCATTGATCGGAACGTGACCAGTGAGACGAGAATGAGCGTTGCAGATGAATTTCATTGGATTGATCCAAACACCACAATCGGCGCAGAACTCACCACACATATTCGATTTCAATCGCGGCCTTGCCGTCCGTGCATACAACCGGAACCAGCAGTTCCGACTTGCCGTCCGATTGCCGAACGATCGCCTTCGGCGCTGACTTCGAGTTTCCAGTGCCGTCGATGCGAACCAGCCGTTGCCGGCTGTCGAGATCTTGTCGCCGATCGCCGCCCGGAAGAACAGATGCTCCGGCGGCTTGGCCGCAGTCAGCGTCAACGTTCGCTTCAACTGCCGGATCCTTGCCGGCGTCGGATTCGGGAAGTCCTCGATCTTGACTTCATGGAACGAATACAGGAACGTCGGGCGATCGTCCGGCGTCAGGTGATAGCCGAGGAACTTGATAACCCAGCTGCTTTGCCGAATCGCTCGGCCAGGGCGCTTCGCATCCGCGAGCACGGCGAATGGCACGCCGGCGGGAAGTTGAAGGATGTTGTCGCCCAGGGGACCTTCGAAGCCGGCGCCGCGGTCGGTCCAGTGCCGGGCCGGCGTCGATGAAGGCGCCCTGCCAGATCATGGCCAGCCGCAGATCGTTGGCGTCGAAGGCCAGGCTGCGCCTTCTCCGGATAGCCGACGGCGATGCCGCGCGGCCCGGCGCCCTCGATGAAGTTGCGATAGATGATCGCCCCTCTTGTCGGGCACCAGCGGAATCGAATGCCGGGCGAAGCCGATCGGCAGTCTGAGCGTTCGTGCCATCTTTCAGATAGACCCAGATCGCCTCGATCTGCGCGGTGGTGTCGCCGCCGAGCAGGTCCTTGTAAAACGGCTCGCGCCATCGGGCCACGAGGCCGGCATGCGCGTGCCGGGCCGCACCTTTTGCGGGTCGAGCAAATAGCGTTGGAACCAGTCGTGCTGCAGGCGCCTGGGCAGGAGCGTCATGTCGATCCCCTGCACGCCCTCGGCCTTGTGGCCGGCGAACGTGTGGCACTTGATGCAGCCGAACGCCTGGCCGCCGACCAGGTGTCGGCCGGCGGCTTTCACCTTCGCCGTGGTGGTCGTGAACTTGACCTCCGGGCGCCGGAGGGATCTTGTCGGCCTTGGCGAACTGCCGCGACCAGATGGCCGACGTTCGCCTGGCCGAAGCCGGGCATGCGCGTGAGCATGTAGGGCCGATCGTGCGCACCATTGTCGAGGATCTTGGCGTGAAGTAATCGGGATTGAGTTTATTGCCGACGCCGTCGAGCGGCGGCGGCACGCGGCCCTCGTCGCCCATTTCCGGCTGGGCCGTCAGGAAGAGCGGATTGATTTTCTCCTCCGGGCCGCCGACCTTGTCGCGGCTGTGGCAGGCGTAGCAGTTGAACGTCTTCATGGTCAGGGCAATCACGGTGCGCGGGTTGGTGCTTGGTTTCGCGGGCGACGCGATCGCCGCCGAGAGTGCTTTTCGCTGGGCGGCGCTAATGAGTAATTTGGCAGGCCCGATTGGAGCTTGGTGGACAGGCAGCCATGTTCGCCTCTTAACGCGGTTGGCCGCAACGTCGATTGAATGAGTTTCGACTCGACATTCATTTGATGGCAATTTGCGCAGCCAGCCGACGCGAAAATGATCTTGCCCTTGTCCACCAATTCCGGCTGAATGTCGATGTCATCCTCGGTCTTTTTTTTCTTGGGTTCGGGTTTCTTAACCAAGGCTTCTTCGGTGGCGGCGACCAGTTCGCCCAGCGGCTGAATGCCGGAACCTGGGATCCGAACCTTGACATCCAGTTCGGCGCCGCCGCCTGCCTGGAAGAACGCGACGGTGACGTGGTGCATGCCCTTCGTGAGCCGGACCGAGCCGCCGGCGCCCTGCGTGGGATGAATCCCATCGTCATCGACGACCTTCTTACCGTCGATATAGAGGTTGCTGCCATCATCGCTGCTGAGGAAGAAACGATAGTTGCCGTCGCGATCGGCTTTGAAGACGCCTTCAAACTTGATCGCGTAGTCGCCGCCGCGCGGTGCGACGCCGAGGTCGAACGCGCCGGCGGTACCGGTCAACGCCGGTTTCAATTTGGCGAAGTCCGGCAGTTTGTCCCAGGCGCCTTCGTAGTAGGAAAACTTGGTGGTGCCTTTCGCCGCCAGCAACTCGACGTTCAAGCCCTGAAGCAAGTAATTGGCGACATCATTCGCCTCCTTAAAATTGAGTATTCGCGGCATGCGGCCCGACGGGCGTGAATGCAGCGGATTCTCGAGGAATGCGGCAAGGCTCGCGATGGAGTATTTCGACTTGAGATCGCCGAGCGGAATCGTGGCCTCGGTGGTCTTTCCGGCCTTGGCGGCGGCGTCGCGTGGACCGTGACAAACCATGCAACCGACTTTGCGATACAAATCCGAACCCAACACGATGCCCTTCAAGCTGGGACGTTCCGCGCGTGGCGTGCCGGTGCTCGCGAGAAAATGAACCAACGCCTCGATTTTGGCGGCGCGGTCTGGGTCGCCCTCGAGCATCCGCGGCATCGTCGTGCCCGGCTTCACCGACTGCGGATCGGTGAGGAATTTTCGCAAGAAGCCGACCTTCACCCGACTGCCAACGTCGGTCAGAATCGGCGCTTCCTTCTTCACGATTCCGTCGGCCGAATGACAACTGACGCAATTCAACTCGCCGAGCAGCAATCGGCCGCCCTCGGCCGGTTGCTGGCCCTGCCCATGAAACCGCTCGAACCCCGGCACGATCGCGTGGTCGGGGTCGCCGGCGACGGCGAAAAGCGGAAAAGAAACAGCGATGGCGAGCGTCAACGAGCGTTGCAACATGAATCCCTCAACCTGGCATGATGTCGGAGCGGAATCGCCGGGCGTCACAATCCTTCGACTTCCCAGCCCTTGCGGTAGGTCTTGCGAACAAAGGCGTTGGCCTTGTCTACATTCGTCACCTTGAGATTCTCGGAATCGAATTCGAGCGTGGTTTTTGGAAAGCGAGTCGCCAAGCATCCGAGCAGGACAGTCTCGGACAGCGGGCCGGAATACGAAAATGGGGCCGAGGTTGTGCCGTTGCCACGCACCGCCTCGACAAACTGGCCGTAATGATCCCGATTTCCCGGCCGCGGCTGCTTGTATTCCTTGAACTTCTCGGCGGGCAGCAGAACCGGGTTGGCAATGTAAGGCGAATACATCACGCCCTCGGTCCCGATATAGATCGAACCCTGGTCGCTGACCTTGCCGCCGACCAATTTCTGGACTTCTTCCGGCGGACGCATGTCGCCGTCGTACCAGGTCAGGTGCACCGGATCGGTCGTGTACTTCGTCCCGGCGAAAACATACTTCACTTTTGAGTCGAGTCCCCAGCAATGTTTGTTGGTGCGCTCCGCCTTCGGATCGAATCGACAGCACCTTGGTCGTGTGCAGAGCCAGCGAGCCGAAAACGGGATCGAGAATGTGGCAGCCCATGTCGCCAAAAGTGCCGGTGCCGAAATCAAGCCGCTTGCGCCAGTTGGCCGGGTGATAATAGGCGTTGCCGATGAACGGCCGCTCGGCGGCGACGCCGAGCCAATCATTCCAGTTGAAGCCTTCGGGAATTGGATCGTGGCGATTGGGCCGAGGCGATCGATCGCCCCAGTGCTTGCCGCTCCAACTGTGCACTTCCTTGACCTTGCCGATCGCCCCGTCATGGACGATCTGCACCACGGTGCGATGCACCTCGTGCGAATGGATCTGAATGCCCATCTGCGTGATCAGTTTCTTGTCGGCGGCGACTTTCGCCAACTGCCGCGCCTCGAAAATTGTCTGCGTCAGCGGCTTCTGGGTGTAGCAGTGCAGCCCGCGATGCAGCGCGCTTATCGCGATCGGGCGCGTGCATGTGGTCGGGCGTTGAGACGTTGACCGAATTCAGGTTTTTTTCCTTGTCGAGCAGTTCGCGCCAATCCTGATAGACGTGCACATCGGGGAAGCGCTTCTTGATTTCGCGGGTGTGAGATAGATCGACGTCGGCGACGGCAACCAGCTTGAAATGCTTGTTGCCCGACAGGGAGCCGATATCCGAACCCGCCATGCCGGCCGCCCCGAAGCTGGCGTGATACACGGTCTCACTCGGCGCGGCCGAAAGATGCCGGCGAAAAACAAACGGGGCGGCAAATCCGGCCGCCGCGAGCTTCATTGCTGCCCGCCGGGTCATTCTTGTATTCGTCATATTTTTCCCCTGAATCGGTTCAAATAGAACACGGATGATACGGATTTAACGGATTAACACGGATCAGAATTCTGATCCGTGTTAATCCGTTAAATCCGTATCATCCGTGCTCGATCTCGATCTCTCACTTCTCACCCAACCTCTTGATCATCACTGTCCGGAAGGCGACCGGGTCGTTGTGGCCGGCGAAGCCAAAATGGCCGCTGGTTCGATCCTTGCCCGGATGGGCGCTGTTGGCCATGTAATTTGTCACCTTGCTGACGTCGGCGTCGACAATCACAGTGCCGTTCAATTCGACCTTGATGTGGTGTCCCTTGACGGTCACTTCCTCGAAATTCCATTGCCCAACTGGTCGCAAGTAGCCACGCTGCGACGCCACGATTCCATAGACCGACCCGTTGTATTGCCGCGGATCGAGCTTGGCGTATTGCTTGGCGGTGTCGTCGAGCACTTGCACTTCGCACATGCCGACGTACGCCGTGTCGCCCTGGCCGGGATAGCGGATCGCCAGGCCGTTGTTGCCGCCGGGCGGCAGCTTGAATTCGACGCGGGCGACGAAGTCGCCGTACTCATCCTTGGTGTAAATCGTGCCGCCTTTGTGCGGCTTGCAAACAATCGCGCCGTCCTTCACCTCATAGTTATCGGTCGGGCCGGCCCAGCCGTCGAAATCCTTGCCGTTGAAGACGGTTTCAAAGCCGGCGGCGTTGTGCTTCTTCAGGATTGCGTTGGCTTCCTCGGACGGAATTTCGCGAATGAAAATATTCCGCCAGCGAATCTCGCCGCCGTGGGTCTGCAAGTGAATGGGCGCCTTGCGAATCAGCGGTTTCTTGCGGTCCCAGAAGTTTTCCATGGCGGCATGATCGACCACGAGCTTGTCGTTCAGCCAGACCGTCGTTCGCGCGCCGACTTGAATGATGCGGAACTTGTTCCATTCGCCGAAGGGCTTGTCGGCGAGGACGAGCGGATCCTTGCCCGGAGCGCCGGGGCTATTGTTCCAAAGTCCGCCGCTGCCCTTGTCGGCCCCGATGTTCCACTTGCCGCCCTCCTTGCGGTAGTCCCAGATTTGCACTTGCGGCGTGGCGCGAAGATAAATGCCGCTGTCGGCCAGCGGAACGGTCTTATATTCGATGTAAAACTCGATGTCTCCATAATGCTTAGCGGTGGCGAGATAGGCGCCGTTGCCGTCGTTCACCAGTTCGCCATTCTCCACGCTCCAATGCTTTTTCGCGTCCGCGGTCCATCCGTTGATTTTCTCGTGGCGCTGCTCGGGCGGCAATTTCGCCATGTCGTACGGGCTTCCGCCTTTGTCGTGGATCGCCCAGCCATGCCATCCGGAGAGATCCTGTCCATTGAAAACGGCCGTGAATCCCTTTGGCGGCTCATCGGCTCGGATCGAGCCAGTCGTGACGATCATGGCCAACGCGGTCAGCAGTGCGCTGCGAACAACGAATGCGCTTTGCATGGGAGAGCCCTTGAACGTGGGAAAAGTCAGTGGGGTGGGGACCGCCGCGTGGGCAGCGGGCTTAGTCTGAGCTTATGCGCGAAGGTGTCGGCGTAAAGGGGAATGGCATGATGAAACCGAACAACGAAAACACGAAAGTACCAAACACACGCTGCGGCAAAGCTACCACCAAGATCGGGTCGCAACGGCACAAACTACGTGAAGAAAACTGAACTCGAGAGTTCATGCTCGTCCAATCGTTGTCGCGTTGCTGCGCCAGGCGGTGGTTCTTGCAAGCAATCGGGGGAAGGCCGTACCATTCACAAAGAAACATAAGGAAACCAGGAATGCAGGAACCAAACGCAGTTTATTTCCTGCATTCCTGGTTTCCTTATCTTTCTGGTTTTCTTCGTCTGGCGCGAAGATTCTGAACATCAGGAACGACAAAGCGAAATTGGTACTTATTTCGTGCTGTCATGATTGACGTCGGTAGCAACCGCGGCGGTGCGCACGAGATACTGTTCACGGAAAGCTGCGAATGAGCCCGAACGAATCGCGTCGCGAATGCGTTCCATCAGCCGCAGGTAAAAGGCGATGTTGTGAATCGACAGCAGCGTCGGGCCAAGCATTTCATTGACTTGGAAGAGGTGATGCAAATAGGCCCGGCTGAAGTTGCGGCAGCAATAACAGGGACAATCGGCTTCAACCGGGGCCGGGTCGCGGCGATGGCAGGAATTTCGCAAGCGAAGTGAGCCGGCGAAGGTGAACGCGAAGGCATTGCGGCCGTTCCGCGTCGGCAACACGCAATCGAACATGTCGATCCCCGCGGCCACGGCTGCGAGAATGTCCTCGGGCCGGCCGACGCCCATCAAGTAGCGAGGCTTGTCGGCGGGCAGCGCCGCGGCACAGGCCGGCAACGCCGCGTGCATGGCTTCGGGCGATTCACCGACGCTGAAGCCACCGAGCGCATATCCGGGAAAATCGAGCTTCACCATTTCCTCGGCGCAGTGCCGGCGCAGATCGAGATCGAGCCCGCCCTGCACGATCGCGAACAGCGCCTGGTCCGAACGCGTATGGGCATCCCGGCAACGCTTGGCCCAAAGGATTGACCGGCGGACCGCCTCGCGCAACTTCTCCGGCGGTGCCCCGGCCGGAGCGCACTCGTCCAGGCACATGGCGATGTCGGCGCCGAGATTCTCCTGAATCTTCACGGCTCGTTCCGGCGACAGTTCGAGCAACTGCCCATCGATATGCGACCGAAACTGCACCGACAGGTCGCCGATGGTTCGCAAATCCGCGAGGCTGAAGACTTGAAAGCCGCCTGAGTCGGTAAGGATCGGACCATCCCAGGCCATGAAGTTGTGCAAACCGCCCAGGTCGCGAATCAGTTCGTCGCCGGGGCGAAGGGTGAGGTGGTAAGTATTGCCGAGAATGATCTTCGCGCCGGCAGCGCGCAATTGATCTGGCGTCACGCCCTTCACGCTCGCCCGCGTGCCCACCGGCATGAACATCGGCGTTTCGAAGGCGCCGTGCGGAGTTTCGAGCCGGCCGAGTCGGGCGGCGGCATCAGAATGAAGAAGCTCAAACCGCATCAAAAAACCTGTGAAGTCTCGTCGGAATCGGCGAATGCAGCATTTCCTGTCTGAAATCAAAGCGGCAGCCGTTGAACTACGCTTTGCCAGTCTTGCGAATTGGTCGCGGTTGCAATGAGTTCCAAGTCTCTAACCATTTGCCCGACCGAGACCTGCATGGGATGTCCGAAGATGAGCCCGCAAAATGGCCGGTTCTGGCGCTGCCATTCCTCCGCCATTGCTTTGATCGAATGTCGTGAGTAACGATTTGGTCGACCCAACCGACTGGCACGTTCGAGCAGTTCATCATCTTTGAGCCGACCGCAGCCGTCATCTTGCGCGGTCAATACGTCAACTTGCCGTAATCGCAATTGCTCTGCGATGGCATGATCGACATGAACATCAAAGTAGAGACCGACCGGCATCGGCTGCCTTTAGAACAGATCCTTGGCTTTGAGTTTCTGCCAAATTGTCGAGCGGGGTTTTGAGCTTGCTTCATTCTCGATCTGATCAAGTTCCGTCTGAATTTCCGTTTCGATCTCATCTTGATGGTCGTAGTAGTAGGCCATCGCCGAATGGATTTCCGCAAGTTTCAAATACGGATAATGTCGTGCGATCTCTTCCGGGGACAGACCGCGAGCCAAGTAGTCCATGACGATCAGCGCTACGCGAGTCCGCAGATGACTTTCAAGACGAGCCGGCTCAGCACTTTCTTTCACGATGTGCGGATAGATTGTGACGCTTGACACAGGGCTCTCCTTTCCATCGACTTTAGCAAGGTTTTTGGACAATTCCAAGAAGGACAATGTTTGCACGCCTTCGTCAATAGGTCGCGCGCCCGCCGCTGATGTCGTAGCACTGGCCGGTGGTGAAGCTGGCTTCGGCGCTCAGGAGGAAATGAACCAGCGCCGCGACTTCCTCGGGTTTGCCGACGCGGCCCATCGGGATTCGCGACACCATGTAATCGATCGTCGATTGCGGCAAGCCATCGAGGATCGGCGTCGCGATCACCGCCGGCGAGATCGCGTTGATGGTGATGTCGCCCTGGCCGGCGACCTCCTTCGCCATCGATTTTGTCAACGCGATCAACGCCGCCTTGCTGGCGGAGTATGGCCCCAGCGTGGGGTTGCCTTCCTTGCCCGCGATCGACGCCACATTCACAACCCGGCCAAACTTTCGCGACAACATTCCCGGCAAAACCATCCGGCAACACAGCCACGGGCCGGTGACATTGATCGACATGACCGATTCGAGATCGGCCCGTGATAGCTCCCAGATTCTGCCGGCCTTGCCAGTGATGCCGGCGTTGTTCACGAGTAGATCGATCGGCCCGAGTTGTTTTTCGATTTCCTGCTGTACACGGGCCAGGTCAGCTTCGGACGTCACATCGGCGGCCACGCCGAGCCCGCCAATCTCGGCGGCAAGCTTCTTGGCCGGTTCGGCCTTCAGATCCAGCACCGCCACCTTCGCCCCAGCCGATGCCAGCCGGCGGGCGATCGCCGCGCCGATGCCTTGCGCACCTCCGGTGACTAGCGCAACGCGGTGGGCAAGCGAAAAGAATTCGTTCGCGCTCATGAGCAGGCTCCAAAAATCCAGCCCAAAATTCAAGGAACTGTCTTGCGATTCACGCCGGCCTTGTCAAACTACGAATATCGGCCATCGGCTCCATTCGGCTTTCGGGTGCTTGCCATGAAGCGCATAATCTCGCTTTGCATTTTGGGACTAACCGTTTCGGTCGTTTCGGCCGCGGACCTGTCGAGCATTCCCCGCAAGATTGGGAAGGAACCGAAATATCAATCGCCGCCAAAATATTGCCTGCTCGTATTTGGCTCGGAGGCGAAGACACGCGTCTGGCTGGTGCAAGACGGACCCGTGCTGTATGTCGATCGCAACGGCAATGGCGATCTCACCGACGCAGGGGAGCGAATCGAGGCCGCGAAATCCAGTGACGCCGGCGATGGCGAATTCGGCTTTCATGCCGGCGCAATCCGCGACGGCGATCGAACGCACCCGGAACTCGACGTGTTTGTCACCAATCTTGACCGACTCGCCGGCGAAGATCGATCGATCACGGAATTTCTGAACCAGCACCCGAAGGCAAAAGGCTATTCGGTGCGGGCATCGCTGGATCAGCCAGGCTGGAAGGGATCGGGGATCAACGGCTGTGTGCAATACATGACATTCTTGTTCGATGTCCACGGCGTGTTGCAATTCGCCGACAAACCAGCCGAGGCGCCGATCATCCATTTCGGCGGCCAACTTCGAGTCACGCTCTTCGGTCAACAACGACTCATGATCGATCGCGACGAGGACGTCGTACTCGGCGTCGGCACGCCGGGCGTCGGGCCGGGAACGACCGCCTACATCGAGTACGAAGGAGTCATTCCCGCCGATCTGAATCCCGTGTTGGAAATTACCTATTCGCCTAAAAAGCCGGGCGATAGTCCGGTCCGGGAGCGGTACGAACTCAAGGAGCGATGCTGACACGTTAACTTGCACGGCCCGGTCCGGGCCCCCGTTACTGCAGGCGCTGGAACGGCCATCGTCGAAATCACGTTCAATGCCTGGAAGGAAGGGCATGTCGCCCCGTCGTTGCAGGAATTGATCGTGGTGAATTCGCCTCCGGGGCTTAAACGCGAACCGGTTTCGAAGCGATTGAAAAAGGAACTCATTCATCCGCACCGAAGCGCCTTGATGACGAACGTGCAATTCTCGCCGGACGGCAAACGGATCGCGGCCGCAGATTATCCCGGCGGCACCGTCATGATTTGGGACGTCGAGAGCGGCAACGAGATTCGCCGCATCGACGTCGGCGGTGGGCTCCGCAGCAGCCTGAAGTTTTTCGAGATCTCGCCCGATTGGCAAACGGTTTTCGCGCCTCGGCAGAAGAGCCATTTCGAAGCGGTCCAGCAGGACGGAAAGAAGATGTACCGGTGGCAGTTTGACGGCGAAGTGCGGACGTGGAGTCTCGAAACCGGCGAACCCGGGAGAACCTACAAACACAAGCCACCGCGAAATGTCAACTACATGCTGCTTTCCCCGGATGGTAACCGTTTCCTTGCAGACGAGGAGTTGCCGGGAGTTTATGTTGGTCGGGCGCCGCTGGCGATCAGCTTGTGGGACGTTTCTACCGGTCGCTCGATACCACTGGCAAGCAACCTGCAGATGTACGGCCTTTTTTCTCCGGACAGCAAGTCGGTGATGATGACGAGCGTCGACGGACCGTATCAGTTCAACAACGCTTTGAAGCGAATTGATGCGTCCACCGGCAAGGAAATCTGGTCGGTGCCGGTTTCCGAAAAGAACTGCATGGTGTTTCTCAGCGCATTCTCGCCCGATGGTCGAATCTTGGCCGGCGAAAAACGAATTTGGCCGAACGCAAAGAAATTCCAGGAATATCAGACCAAATTGGTCTGGCGGGACGCCAATACCGGGCGGGAGTTAGGCTCGTGGAGTGGCGCCGAGGACGCGGGTTATCTCGTTACCAAGTTCTCGCCGGACGGCAAGTCGATGGCAGTCATGAACGGTCGCGCAGATTCCTTTGATTTGCATTTATTCCGCGTTTCGGATCGAGAGGTGATGCACTCCCTTCGACTGGTCAAATTCAGTTCCACTGAACGCGCCGGCTCAATCGGCCTCGCCTTCAGCCCGGATGGTCGCCGCCTCGTCGCTTGCACGCAAACTGGATTGGCGGACCGCAAGAAGCGAAGTGCTGATCCGCGAGACGCACCGCAGGTGCGCATACACTTAATTGATCCGGAATCCGGCAAGATTCTCGAAACCATGATCGCCCCGCCGGGCATTTGCGATTCGCCATGCTTCAGCGTAGACGGGAAGACCTTGGCAACCGGCGGATTGGGTCGAATCATGCTCTGGGACATGCATTGAGCCGGGATTTGCCGTGTGAAAAGCACTCCGACGGTCAAGGATTCGCTTTCGCAAAGCGCTTAGCCGGTGTATAGTTATGAGGAACGGCTTGCATCCGGGCGCATCGAACGGGAAGGGCTTGATTGGCCCGCCTCGATCGCTTGCCCGTGATTGCCTCCCGAGGAGCGAAGCATGAACCGTCGGATCGCGTTGGCGGGGGCGCTGGTTGGCAGTCTGCTGATGGTTTCCTCCCTGATGGCCGAGGAAAACGTCTACAAGAAAGCGCTCAAGTCCACGGTCTGGGTCGTCCAACGCGACGGCAACCGGATGCGCAGTGGCAGCGGCTCGCTCATCGATGCGCGGCCGGCTCATTCTCACGAATTATCATGTCGTGCGAAACAACCCCGACGTGACAATTTTCTTCCCGGCGTTTGATAAGAAGGGCAACCTGATTCCGGAACGCGAAAAGTACCTCGAGTTGCTTTGCGCGGGCGGGGGCATTGATGGCAAGGTGCTGTTCACCGATTCATCGAAGGATCTGGCTGTCATTCAGGTCGGATCGATGCCGAGAGGGACGCCGGCGCTGAAATTGGCCAAGGAGAGCCCCAGCCCCGGCGATCGAATTCACTCGATCGGCAGCCCGGGCGTGAGCGGAGCGCTCTTCGCCTACACCGACGGCAGCGTCAAGGCGGTCTATCACAAGAGAATGAAGGCCCAAGCCAAGGCCAATGATCCCGACTCGTTTTTGATCGATGCCAAGATTATTGAAACCAGTTCGGCGACGAATCGCGGCGACAGCGGCGGCCCGCTCATGAACGAGAAGGCCGAATTGGTTGGGGTCACTCAGGGCATGTTGGTCGGCGGCGACGACGTGCGCCCCATCAGCTTTTTTGTGGATATCGGCGAGGTGCGCGACCTGCTGAGGCGTCACCGGATCGCGCTGAGCAATGGTCCCAGTTCGACCGTGGCCGCGGATTCGACGAAACACGAACGACCAGCCGCATCCACCCACTCCGTGAGCACCACCGCCGCCTCCGAGAAATTGCGAGAGAAGTCGGCTCAGGCGTTTTTGAACGGCGCCCGCCTTTGGGTGGATAAACCCGCCAAGATGAAGGAAATCTATCAGGAAGTCATCGAAAAATATCCGGGCACCAAGGCCGCGGCCGAAGCGAAAAAACTGCTCGAAAAGTGAAAGTAAAATTGTATTCTTGCGTTGTGATCGGGCGTGCGTTGGATCGATTGGTCACGGATCGTGGACCAGGGAATTGAACGATGGAGAACGGACAAAATCAGGCCCAGACGGTAGGCGACCGCTCGCTGGCCATCTTCATCGACTTCGAGAACCTGGCCCTCGGCTTTCAAAACCGCCGCGATCGCTTCGACATCGAACGAGTGCTCGAGCGGCTGGTCGAGAAGGGCAAGATCGTCGCCAAGAAGGCCTACGCCGACTGGAGCCGCTTCGGTCAGTACACCGGCGCCCTGCACGAGGCCGCCATCGAACTGATCGAGATTCCCCGCCGCGCCCAGACCGGCAAGAACTCCGCCGACATCCGCCTGTGCGTCGATGCGATGGACCTGGCCTACTCGAAGGACCACATCGACACCTTCGTGATCGTCTCCGGCGACAGCGATTTCTCGCCGCTGGTCTCCAAGCTGAAGGAACTCGGCAAGCACGTCATCGGCCTGGGCATGCAGGAATCGACCTCCGACCTGCTGCGCGACAACTGCGACGAGTTCATCTATTACGAGGATCTCGGCCAGGCGCCGACGCCGGATCCCGCAGCTGAGCCCGCAGATTCCGGAAATCAAGCGCAAGGCATTCGCCCTGCTGCTCGAATCGCTGCTGGCCCTGCGCCGCGAGAACAAGGAAGTGCTCTGGTCGTCGATGATCAAGGACACGATGAAGCGCAAGAAGCCGTCGTTCAACGAGAGCTACCACGGCTACCGCACCTTCAGCGAACTGCTCGAAGACGCGCAAGCCCAGGGCATCGCTGGAGCTGGAGACCGACAAGCGCAGCCGTACTTATGTGGTGACGCGATTTGGGTCGGAAGTATCCGCGGGACGTCCGACCGCTTCGGCGTCCGCTCGGATTTCGGACGGCAACTCGGGCAAGGCCGTCCGCAAGCGCCGCCGAGGCAACTCCGGCGGCCGTCGCCGCTCCCCGTCGGAAGAAGCGCCCGCCCCGCTGCCCGCGCCGGTGGCCGCGCCGGTGGCCGCTCCCGAGACGCCGGTCCCCGATGCCAAGTCGAAACCCTCCGGCGACGTATGGGCGGCCGCCGTCGAGCTTGGCATCGAGCCTCGCTAGCAAGGCCGCCGTCATCGGTCCAACCTAAGGTTGATGTCGATCTTGTAACAAGAGTTTGACAAAGCCCCAAGCGATTGGATATATTCCGTTAATTCGAATGGTTTCCTCTCCATATACGCACCCAGGATTTTGATCGAGAGGTGGACCGTGGCGCTATGGCGAGCAAAGCGAGCAGGGAGCCCATTGCAAATCGGCGTGCTGGCGGCGCTGTTGCTCGTTCCCCTGGCGGCGCGGGCCACCCAATCCGGCGATAACGATAAACAACTTCGCGAGGCCGCCGAGCGCGAAAAGAAAGGCGACTGGCGCGGAGCCGGCGAAATCTACTGGCGCATTCTCGGCCGCGACAAACAGGCCGGCGCGGAAATTCGCCAAAAGTACCTCCTCTGCCTGCGGCACGTCCGCCTGACCAATCGGCACAACGATCCGATCTATCGCAAACGGGTCCAGGAACTCCCGCTGTCGAAGGCGCTGATGGCCTATGTCGACGCGCTCGGAAAACTGCAAGCGAACTACGTCGATAAGGACAAAATCGATCTGGCGGCGCTTTATCGCCACGGACTCGATGAATTGAACATCGCCTTGAATGATCCGTCGTTTCGGCAGACCTACATCGCCGATGCGACGCCCGAGGCCATCCTCCAGTTTGCGGGCAAAGTGAAGGCAACCTGGGCTCGAGAATTGCCGCGCAGCGCGCCGATGTCCGCCGGGCGGTCAAGGAAATCGCGCTCGCGGCTCAGACCTTGCTTGGACTCAAACCGAGCATCGTGGTCATGGAATTCGTCTGCGGCGCCTGCAATGCCCTCGATGAACGCACCGGCTTTCTGCCGCCCGGCGAGGAATATACCACCCACGTCAGCCAATTGAACTCGCTGGGCGTCTTGGTCGCCAAAAACTCCGACAATCTCTTGTTCGTCGAACGCGTGGCCCCGGGAAGCTGGGCGTCGCAAATGGGATTCAAGCCCGGGGATCGGATCATTTGCAAGTCCCGCAAGGACGACAAAGACGAAGTCGGCCCCCTGACGGAACTCGATCTCGTCTCGCTCGGCGAGCCGACGCCGCGGAACATCCGGCTTCCCGATTCGCTGGCCAGCGTCTTCGCGGAGCCGGAAGTATCCATGGAAGGCATCGCCTACATTCAAATTGCCGGCTTCACCAAATCGACCTTGCAGGAACTGGACAAGGCGTTGATCGACCTCAAAATGCGCGGCATGCAGGCACTGGTGCTCGATTTGCGCGGCAATCCCGGCGGCCTGTTCCCCGTCGCCGTGCAAATGGCCGAGCGGTTCCTGCCGGAGGGCATCATCGTTTCCACGCAGGGCCAAAGCAGCCGCACGTTTGAATCGCACAGCGGCATGTCGGCGTTGAACATGCCGCTCTTCGTGCTGGTTGACAACGACACCGCCAGCGCCGCCGAGGTGCTCGCCGGCGCTGAAAGAAAATCGCCGCGCCAAGCTGATCGGGCTGCCGACCTACGGCAAGGGAACGATTCAGACGGTGATGCAGTTGACCGACGCGGGCGGCGTCCGCATCACGTTGGCCCGATTCTTCACACCGCTCGGCCAACCGTACAATGGCGTCGGCGTCACGCCGGACACGCTCGAAAGCGTGCGGCCGCGCGAGGTCGCCGTCGAGCAAGCCCGCGTTGCCCTCTCGATGCATCCATAAACTGATCACGTGCTCGAACCAATCTGGTCGCGTTCCCTCGGCGGTGCAATCCGAGGCCTGCATTTCGCTCGCGAAGGCGAACTGATCCTGGTCCGCGACGATCAGCAAATCCTGCATCTGCTCAACTCCGCCGGCGAAATTCAGGCCAACAGCCGCATGCCGAACCTCACCGCCGCTTGCATCTCCGACGATGGCTCGACGATCGCGGCGGCCGGCGCTGCCGGACAGATTTCCTGGCTAGCTCTCGACCTATCGCTACGCCGCGAGCGTTCGATCGGTGTGCCGGCGGTCGCCGTCGCGACCGATCCCTTCGGGCAGTATCTCGCCGTCTCCGATCGCAATGGCGGCTTGCACCTATTTGATCGCAACGGCCGCCTGCTCGGGCAGTTTTCGAGTCCGCGGCCGATCCATCATCTGGCGTTCGTGCCGGCGCAGCCGCAACTGGCCGCCGCCGCCGACCTTGGTTGGGCCGGCTGCCTCGATCTGACCAGCGGCAATTGGCTCTGGAGCGATCGCCCCGTGTCGAACATCGGCGGCCTCGCCGTGGCGAGTCCGGGCGATCCGCTGCTGCTTGCCTGCTTTTCGATCGGCCTGCGCCGCTACAATTCCGGCGGCTACCGCGCCTCGATCAACTTGCCCAAGCCTTGCGGCCTGATCGCGCTGTCCTTCGACGGGAAGAACGCCATCGCCGCGGGAGCCGGGCATGAACTCTACGCCTTCAATGAAAACGCTGAATTGATTCGCACGCACGAATTGAACCATACGCCGATGGCGGTCGCGTTTTCGGCGACCGGCGCTTGCATCTTCTGCGGCTTCGCGGATGGAACCGTGGCCGCGTACGAGCTAAACATTTAAGAGCTGGGTGCAAAATGCCTTGAGCTTCTCTTCCGGATACAGCACGAAAGGATAGTCGCGGCGGAACAGAATCTCATTCGCGGCCAGTTCCTCGTCGCACCTTGCCAACATCCGCTCGACCGCTTTCTCCTGCCCGGCGACGGCTGGCCGCAACGCCTCGGTCAAGTGTAACAGGCGCCGATAACGCTCGCGCTTCTCGGCAGGCGACGCCGGTGGTCGCGCCAGCCATTCGCGTTTTTGCTCGGCTAACCGGAGAACCTTCGCGTCGGTCGATTCGATGAATCGTTCGGGATGCCAGCGCACGTCGCGCACGATGCGATGAATCCGGCGGCGGTCCTCGATCGTGGCGGGAAATCTCTCAAACGGCAAATGCAACGTGCCGGTCACCACGATGTATTCCGGCGGCTCGATGCCAAAGAATCGGCGAATGATGCCGTCGGTCACCTCGTCATACTTGGCCCCGCCGATGCCATGGACGAACAAATCCGCCAAAAACAGGCGGAGGAACATGGTCGTGGTCAGGGCGCGAGTGTAAATCTGAATTCCGCGCTGCGCGAGTTCGCCAGTCGCGAAAAGGGCCTGCCGTGAAATGGCGACCGGCTCGCCGCCCTGCCCCGGTCGCAACTCGAATCGATCGCCACGCTCGCTGACAAAGAGCCGCCGGCGCTGCCGCGAAACTGCGTCGTACCACCAAAATGGCGCTTCGAGAAAATCGCCATCCGTCGCCAAGTCCGGCACCGGGTGGCTGCGGCTGCGCAGTTTGTACTTCCGGCGATAGTCCGCGACGCAGTCGTTGTAGATCGAATGGAATCGCGGCAAGTCTTGCAAAACATGAGCAATGAACGGCTGGCGACGTAGCGACATGAGAAACAGTTCGCGATTGTTGCAGCCCCATTCCCATTCAAGATGCCGGCGAGCCAGCGTCAGGCACCACATGAGCGTCGGCGACTGTTCCTCGCCCGTTTCCTCGAACGACGAACGACGAACTTTATGAAACGTCTGCACCACCTGCCGCCACACCTCATTCAAGACGGGCTTGAACGGCCATTTCCCCGCAGTTGCATTAACCGTCGACGCGAATTCGCGAAACTGCATCGGATCGTAGATCGGCCGCTGTGCGTACGGTTCTTCGCCAGGCGAATGGTCAAAGGCAACCAGTTCGCGGCGGACCTCCGCCGGGTGATTGTCCCAGACGGGAACATGAATAGCAGCGGATTTGATGGTGTCGCTGTCGACGATAAGATTGAGCGGAGCCAGTTTGAATCGGCGGGCCAAGCCGTTGATCGCGAAGTTCTTGATCCAGACGCCGGGATGATAAAGCTCGGGTTGATGTCCGGCCGCGATCACCGGGGCAACCGGCCATTTATCGCCGTCCGGCGAAATCGCCAGACGAGAACCATCGGCAAGGGCCGCGCACCGTTCCTGATGGTCGCAACGAATTTCTCGAAGGGTGCGGCCCAGAATCGTCACCTTCGCCTGTTCGAGCCGCTTACGATTGGTTTCGATCAACTCCCCAACGCGATCGGGCGGCAGGTCGATGAGGACCTCGCCATCCTCCGATGGCGCGACCCACCGCTCGCGGCGCGTCACAAACAGGCCCCCCACGATTCGCAATCGAGATAATAGGCGGGAGTGGGCAACAGCAGCGGGTCGGATTCCGCCGCGGCCAACACGCCGCGATAATAGGCCAATCGCTGCTCGGCGTCATTGAGCACGCCGCCAAAGGCCCGCTTCGGATCGAGATAGAGGCGCGGCACACCCACTTCGCGGATTTTCAGGCCGAGCCGGCCGGCCTGGACCCACAATTGCAGCGGCATGCCCCAGCCGTTCTCGGTGATCCGCAATTTCGCCAGGGCATCGCGGCGATAGGCTTTAAAGCCGCAAAAACCGTCGGTCAAATCGAAACCATAGCGTTCGTTGATCTCGCGCGTGATGGTCGCGTTGATTTGCCGGCGATCGTTGGGCGCCGGCGTGTCTTGATGAAAGTCGCGCAAATAGCGGCTCCCGGAAACAATATCCACGCCGTAAAGCGCCTCGAGCAGCACCGGGATGCGCGACGGCTCATGCTGCCCGTCGCAGTCCATCGTCACCAACACATCGTAATTATGATCCAAGGTGTAATTGAACGCGGAGATCAACGCCGCGCCATAGCCGCGATTCCTCGGATGCTCGATGATGCGCAGGCCGGACTCCTCGGCGAGCAATCGCGGCGTGTCGTCGGTCGAGCCGTCGTTGACGACCAGAATGTCCGCGCTATATCGCCGCACCTCCGCCAACACCGATCTGAGGTGCGACGCTTCGTTGTAGACCGGAATCGCCGTGAGAAAACGCATGATGTCTTCCTTCGAATCGATCGTTTACCTGATTGTAGGCGACCATGAATGCTCGGTCAAAGCTCGACGGCGACTTGAAGCGGCCCGCTACTCATTCTTTTTGCAATAACCGTTCCAATTCGCGCACGTCGCGCATCTTGACTCCCGGCGGCGGATGCTCGATGAGCCATTCGACATCGCTGCGCGACTCCGGGCGATGCCCCAACTGAAAGTTCAACACCGCGCATCCATCGCTCCTGCCCGGCTTCCGGGTCCACGGCGACAATCGCATCCAGGTATCGCAATGCGCCGGCCAGGTCGCGATCCTCGCGGGTCAGATTCAGCAGATTATGCAAGATTCGCACAACGATTGCCCGTTTGCTCACCGCCTTGAGATGCTCATCCGTCAGCTCGACTCCGGCGGTGCCCTCGACTTTCTTGGCCGCATCCTCGCGCGACAGCGTCTTGCCGCCGTCGAATACGTCGATCAATTGCGGCTCGCCCTTGGCCGGAAGATGCCGCACCACAAAATGGCCCGGCAGGCCCACGCCTTCCATCTTCAGCCCGATTCGCTTGGCCAACTCCATGTAGAGCACCGAGAGCGTGATCGGCAGCCCTTCGCGGTCGTCGATCACTTCGTTCAGGTAGCTGTTCGAACGGTGGTAGTAGTCCGACCGGCTGCCGTGAAATCCGCGCTCCTCGAAAAAGTACCTGTTCAGCGTGGCGATCTTCACCTTCTCATCCGCGTCTTTCGGAAGTCGCCGCGGTCAATTTCTTCGCCATCCGGTCGATTTCACCTCGATAGCCGGCGACATCGAGTTCATCGTTGTCGAGATTCGCGATCAACAGCGCCGCATAGGCCAGATCGACCTTGTCCTCAGGCGCGCCCACAGCGTTGCCCAATTCCGCCCGAACTCTCTTTTGATGCGCGACGGCAGCCTGGCGATTCAACTCCGCTGCCTGTTTTTCCAGGGCCCGGGCTTTTTCCTTGAGTGCCGCCGATTCCGAAAGAGTTTCCTTCGGGATCGATTTGCCCACGGCGAAGCCCTTAAACTCCGCAACCGTGTCGCGAAACTTCGCCAACCCGACCTGCCCCGAGGCGAGTCCCGCATCACTCGATTCGATCAGCAAGTGATCGTTGACAAAGCATTTGATTTGACCTTTGTCGATATAAACCTTGATCCGGTTCCATTCGCTGGGCCGGTAGAATTCGCTCTTCTTTTGGGCCAGAATCTTCCAGGAGAAGACATCGGGGCCGTCGAATCGCGTCAGGCGGAATTCGCCATTGGTGGGATAAAAGCCGTAATGTCTCTCGTCGCCATCGGAATGAAAGACCAGCCCGGCGGCGCCGCCCTCATCGCCCAACTTGACCCAGACCGCCAACTCGTAGGGCACCTTCGGTGGCGTCTTCCACAGGCACAGCGACCGGCCGCCAAAACCGGAGCCGACGCCATCGACCAGAATCCGGCCCGCCCGCTGCCGCCAGTGCGCCCGAAAAGCGTGGTCCACTCGTCCGGATCGAGGGCGCCGATTGTGAGCCATTTCGACATCGGAATCGGATTGGGTTTCTTGATCAGCGGCTTGAGCGCGTTGACCGGCATGGCGAAGCCGAGGTTTTCCGTGATCGCTGACTTGAGCGTGAGAATCCCCTGCACGTTCCCAAATCGATCCAGGAGCGGCCCGCCGGAATTCCCCGGCTCGAGCGGGATCGCCAGTTGGATCATATTGCGGCCGTCGAGCATGCGGCGGCCCGACACCACGCCCGTGACCACGCTGTTGCGCAAGCCCTCCGGGTTTCCGAGCCCGACCACCGATTGGCCGTCCTTCAACTGGTCCGAATCGCCGAGTTCCAGCGCCGGCAGATTCTTGGCGTCGATGCGAATGAGCGCCAGGTCGCTGGTGCGATCGGTCGCCTGAATCGCGACGACCGCGTGTTTCTTGCCGTCGCTCAACTCGACCGAAATCGCCCGGCCCTCGCCGATCACATGCAAATTGGTCGCGATCAGACCGTCGCTCGATATGATGAAGCCGCTGCCCAGCCCCTGCCGCCTGCCGTCGCGGCCGCTGCTGGTAATCACCACCACCGACTTGCGATAACGCTCCGCGAGTTGTTCGACGGTCAACTCTTTCGGCGCGTCCGCTCGCAATGGAAGCGCGACAAGAAACAAAACCAGCGCGGCAAATCGGCGCGACATGGAAGGCTCCGCCTGGGCTGTCGAGGAAGGAGGGCATCGAGTATTCTGAGGACTATGAGCCGGAAAAACCAGCCTGATGGGCGCAACCGCGAACAATCGCAAACGGGTGCGACAATGAACGACGACATCAAACAGGAACTGCTCGGCCTGAACCTGCAATTGCTCCAGGCGATCGTGACCGCTGATTGGACGACCTACGAGCAACTATGTGACCCGACGCTGACGGCGTTCGAGCCCGAGTCCTGCGGCCAACTGGTCGAGGGATTGCCGTTTCACCAGTTCTATTTCGATCTGGGCATGGCCAAGGGATCGCGCTCGGTGACGATGGCCTCGCCGCACGTGCGAATGATCGGCGACTGCGCGATCGTGAGCTATGTGCGCTTAAACCAGAAACTCGATTCCGCCGGCGCGACCACCACCGACGCCGTCGCCGAGACCCGCGTCTGGCAAAAGAAAAACAACAAATGGCGGCACGTCCATTTCCACCGCTCGCCCGCGAAATAAATGACCCGAAGCGGAAATTGCCAGAATTCCGGTCGACTACGGCCGTTCAATCTCCGCTCGCAGCCAGGCGCGAGCATAGGCCCAATCGTTGTCGGCGGTGGACGTCGAGATGCCCAAGGTCTCCGCCGCCTGCTGGTTGGTCAACCCCGCAAAAAAACGCAATTTGACTAACTCAGCCTTGCGTTGATCGATCGCCGCAAGCTTGTCGAGCGCTTCATGGAGCGCCAGAAACTCAGCGGGTGTCTCGTCGGCGGCCAAATAAAGTTGATCCAGGCGCAGTCGCTTGCGATCGCCGCCGCGCTTCAGGCTGTCGCGTTCGCGCGGCCCGGTCCACGAGAATTCGCCGCATCGCCTCGGCCGCCGCCGCGAAAAAATGCCGCCGATTGGCAAATTCCAAGGAGCCCGCGGAGGAGCCCGCAGCGCCAGCAAGGGACTCCGATTCCAAGGAGCCCGCAGCGCCAGCAAGGGATTCAGATTCCAAGGAGCCCGCAGCGCCAGCAAGGGATTCAGCATTTCCCTTTCTCGCGCTGCGGGCTCCCAGCAAGCGTAAGTACGCCTCATGCACGAGCGCCGTCGCGTCGAGCGTGTGACCGGGATTCTCGCCATCTGCACCGCGGCGAGCTTGCGCAGTTCGTCGTAGACCAGCGGCAACAACTGGCTCGCGGCTTTCCGGTCGCCGGCTCCGATCGCGTTCAGGATGTGCGTCACGTCGGACATTGTCGGCCAGACTCGGAGCGAGAGTCTTGGAATGCTCTCCTTTGGCTCATTAACTCATTGCGATTGTCTCATTTCCAAACGCTGCCGGCGAAAGAATTCCTGGGCGAGACCGGGCTGCATACGCTGCCTCCGTTGCCGTTGAGTCCGGCGAAGTCAATCTGAGACGAACGACGTCTCGTCGGCCTCCTTCTTGCTGTCGCCGTTGACGACGACGGTGATGGTCTTGGTCGTCTCACCGGCGCGAAGGTCAGCGTGCCCGACTTGGCGACGTAGTCGTTGTTGCTCGTCGTGGCGGCGCCATTGACGGTGCGGTACGACACCGTCACCGCTTGATCGTAGGCGGCCGAGAGCCCGACGGTGAAGACGGACTACTGACATTTGCCAGTTCCTGTTACAATTTCCTCCGAGCGATCCGAATGCAGCTACGAGAGCAAATGATGGCCATTACCGTCGAAGCCGTTTATGAAAACGGAGTGCTCAAACTCTCCGAACCATTGCCGTGGAAAGAGGGCGAGTGCGTGAGCGTTGCCGTCAGCAGCGTGGTCAGCCCGCTCCTCAAGGCGTACGGCATCGTGGGCTGGAAAGGCACCGGCGAGCAACTCGATCGTCTGCTGGCCGAGATCGAGGCCGACGAGGACGAACTTACATGACGTTTGCCGACCTGCCGGCCAATGACGACATCTTTCTCGACGCCAATACGCTTGTTTACCATTTTGCATCGCACCAGGTCTTTGGCCCCGCGACCAACCAATAGATGACGCGCATCGAAAATCAGCAAATTGGAGGCTACGCTTCGACTCATGTGCTCACCGAAGCCGCGCATCGCCTCATGATGATCGAGGCCGCGAACCTGCCAGGCTGGAAGCCGACCAAGGACAAACTTCGCCTGCAACAGCAACCATTGATCCTTCAAACCTTGACTCAATTCCGCGGGGCGGTTGCAACGGTGCTGCAATCGCGCATCCAGACCTTGGCGATTGCACCTGCGTTGGTCTTGTCCGCCGCCGATATCAGCCGGCAATTCGGGCTCCTTAGCAACGACCCTTTGCTCGTGGCCGTGATGCAGGCCAATGGCCTGACCAATCTCGCCAGCCACGACGCCGACTTCGATCGCGTGCCGGGAATCGTGCGGTACGCTCCCGCGTGAGGACTGGCCGTACCGACTCGCGATGACGGGCCGGTGGATGCTTGCCCGCTGACAAGCGATTCACCCGCCGCGCCTTCCTCCCTGCATCAATCGTCGTTCAGAATCGTCCCGATGCCGCGATTCTTGGTGAACAGCGAGTTGCCGCTATTGCCGAATAGATCGAGGTAGAACGTCTCGTTCGATTCCTTCTTGCTGTCGCCCATTGCTTTTTCCCGTGAACCCGGAATCCACAAGGAGCTTGAGCAATCGGACAGCGCCCTGCGGTGTCAAGAATTCAACCTCGACGACCTCCGCATTCTCAAGGCTGCGATAATAGGCGGTGGCCACGGTTGCTCTCAGCGAATGACATCGACCACGGGATGACTGACTTCGATGACCATGCCGCGATGCGGATCCGGATCGAGTGCACGCAATGCCGCGATCGCGTCATCTGCGTTGCCGGCGACGGCAACGATCTGGCCGTCGAGCAAGGCCACACACTCCCCATTGCGAAATGTGCGACCGTTCCAGGCAAATTGCCCAACGATCGATTCGGCGATGCGCAGGTTACGTTCCTTCTCGCTCATTTTCATTCCTCATCGTTCGTGGACCCATCCGTGTGCAAGCAAGATCATTCTACTGCTCGTCAGTCGGCGACGGGAGGGCCAACGAGGTGGTTGCCGCGAGGCGAGCAGCTTCGCTTGCGCAAAGACTCTTCAGCAAAGAGCACATCAACGACGGCCAGCCAATCGGTGGAGCTGTTGGGCGAGGGCGCCGAGCCGCGTGCCCCATCGAGATTCCGATTCCAAGGAGCCCGCAGCGCCAGCAAGGGACTCCGATTCCAAGGAGCCCGCAGCGCCAGCAAGGGATTCCGATGCCAAGGAGCCCGCAGTGCCAGCAGGGGATTCCGATGCCAAGGAGCCCGCAGCGCCAGCAAGGGATTCAGACTCCAAGGAGCCCGCAGTGCCAGCAGGGGATTCCGATGCCAAGGAGCCCGCAGCGCCAGCAAGGGATTCAGACTCCAAGGAGCCCGCAGCGCCAGCAAGGGACTCCGATTCCAAGGAGCCCGCAGCGCCAGCAAGGGATTCATCATTTCCCTTGCTCGCGCTGCGGGCTCCCAGCCTCCCATCAAGCGTAAGTACGCCTCATGCACCAGCGCCGTCGCGTGAGTGTATCGCGCCGGACTTCCGCGCGCGATTTGCACCGCGGCGAGTCGGCGCAGTTCGTCATAGACCAGCGGCAGCAGTTGGATCGCCGGCTCCGATCGCGTTCAGGATTTGCGTCACGTCGGACATGAAAACTGAGCCTACACGATTCGGAGCCCGACGTCACGGTTTCGCCGGGGATTTGAGCAATCCGAGTTCCTTTTTCCATTTCGTCACGTAGTCGGGCTTATCCATCGCTTCGTACAGTCGCACGAGCCGCTCGATCGCTTCCGTGAAGCAGATCGCGCTCTCTTTCGGTATCGACTTTTCTCGGGCCTTCATACCGTCATAACCTTTGAGTAACAGCGGCTCGGCATCGGCATATCTCTTCTGTCCCAGGAGTGCGCTACCGAGCATCGACTTCGTGTTGAACGTGACCAGACATCAGGCTCTTTTGTTTCACAGATGCTCAAACAATCCCGCAGAATCGGTTCCGCTTCCAGCCACTTATTTTGAAGCAATAGCTCGAGTCCCAATCTCGCCAGCGCTGCGGCGTGTCGGGATGAACCGGCAGCCAGCTTAGCCAGCCCGACTGCGGCGCGGCGATAGGCCGCCTCCGCCTCGGAGTGACGTCCGGCTTGCTCCAGTCGGTCCCCCACCGAGCCGCACGTTATGGCGAGCCCCTCCTGAAAGTGTTCGACCGCAGGATAGTCAATCGCTAATTTCTCTTGCACCGCCATCGCGCGGTCGAATGACGCTGTTGCCTCGATTCGCTGGCCCGTGTCAAAAAGACGGTTTCCCAGATCCAGTTGGGTGGCAGCCAGCCCGCGGCGGTTTTCGGGCACAGCGGGCAATTCCGCAACGGCACGTCCCCAGGGCGACCGCCTTCCGAAGTAAGGCGATCGCATCGATGGCGGACCGGATGTTGTGTGCCAAGCAAAAGTAGCTCGAGGCCAGGTCGGTACGGTACTCGGGCCACGCAGGAAACTGGGCGCTCAACCGCTCACGAAGGGTAACTGCCCGTGCGAAGGCGGCTTCGGCTTCGTCTCGTTTTCCCGAATCCGCGAGGCGGTTTCCGAGATTGATGGGATACCAGAGTAAGTCGGCATGGTAGTGCATCGCTCCCGGGAACCTGCGACTAGCCCTTCGGGCGATCTCACCGCCCTGCGAGTTGGGCTCCGCCTCTGGCCTGCCGGCACTCTTGAACACAATGCCAAGACCGCTGTATGCTCCAGCCAGTAGTGCGCGATACTCACGGACATCAGGGAACTCCTTGACCAACGGTTCCAACACAGCGAGCGCCTGCCGATAGGGGCTTTCGGGCCACTGCCTGTTGTCGCGCATCAGTGTTCCCAATAGGAGATACGCACGGGCGGTTTCCGATCGGTATTTCCGATCGGAGTGCGGGGAACCGATTTCGAGTATTGTGACCGCCTCGCGATTAGCCTCCATGGCGCCTGTGGCTGCCCAGAGCGTCGGAGTGCTCTGGCGTACTTGACGTACCCGTGAGAGAGATTCAGTCGGTAGTCTTTGTTTTCAGGAAAGTCGCCGCGTGAGGCGGCTGAAAAGCGCGACCACGTCGCGATAGCCGGCCAGCGCCTCTTTGATCATGCCGAGTTTATTGCGAAGTTAGCAACGCGCAGCGCCACCTTCGGCACGAATCACCTTGTTTTGCTCGCCATCGCCTTGGTCTTGCGCGAACAACTCCCACCGTCGTAATGTGGCCTCTAGAAAAGACTTCTCCGTCGGCCCCAACGAGGGTTTCTCGCCAATTAGCCGGTCGATCACGTCGTCAGTCATGCCACGCAGGGCGTCCATGGCGTGTCGCTGTGCCGCCTCTGCCCGCCGCCGCTGGGCGGTCTCATTATTCTTGGCCTGTCGCTCGGATTCTGCCGCATGGGCGGCGCGGTCGCGTTCCAGCACGGCCTGTCGTGCTTGTTCGTTGGACTCCGCTTCCGCCGCCAACGCTCGGCACATGCCACGTTAGTCGCGCAACCCGACTGTCGTGCCAACGATTCCGACGAGTAGGGCCAGCAGCACGATGCCTGCCGTCAACACTGGTCCGCGATTCTTCCGCGCGAACTTGCGCAACCGATAACCCGCCGACGGCGGACGCGCTTCCACCGGCTCATCGGCCAAGTAGCGCTGAATATCCCGCGCCAGCCCGTTCGCCGTCTCGTAGCGCCGCGTGCGGTCCTTCTCCAGCGCCTTCATCACGATCCAGTCCAGTTCGCCGCGCAGCATCTGCGATAGCTTGGCCGGCTCGGTCTTGCGCTGCGCGGCCATGGCTCGGCAGCGTTCGTCCGAAGTGCTCAGGCGCGGCTCGGGCCGGGGCGGCTCCTCCTCGCGGATCATGCCGCCGCATCTCGTCGTAGCGCCGCCTTGCGCAAGCTGCTTCTTGTCGAACGGCGTGGTGCCGGTCAGCAGCTCGTACAGCAGCACGCCCAGCGAATAGATGTCGCTGCGCGTGTCGATGTCCAGCCCGCTCATCTCCGCCTGCTCCGGGCTCATGTAGAGCGGCGTGCCGATCATCTGGGCGAATTCCGTGAAGATCGTCTTTTCGGTCAGTTGCTGGCTGAATCGCCTTGGCGACGCCGAAGTCGATCACCTTCGGCACCGGCTCGCCGTCGTGCGACGTCACCAGCATGTTCGACGGCTTGATGTCGCGATGGATGATCCCCTTCTGATGGGCGTGCTGAATCGCCTGGCAGACGCTGATGAACAGTTCGAGCCGCTCGCTGCGGCGTGAGCTGGTTCTGATCGCAGTAGTCGGTGATCGGGATGCCGCGGACCAGTTCCATGACGAAGTAGGGCCGGCCGGATTCGGTGGCGCCGGCGTCGAGCACCCGGGCGATGTTCGGATGGTCCATCAGGGCCAGCGCCTGCCGTTCCGCCTCGAAGCGGGCGATGACCTGGCGCGTGTCCATGCCGGGCTTGATGATCTTGAGCGCCACCTTGCGCCGGACCGGCTCCTGCTGCTCGGCGACGAAGACCAGCCCGAAGCCGCCCTCGCCGATCTGCTCCATGAGCTTGTACGGGCCGATCAGCGTGCCGGGTTTCTCTGTAATGGGGACGAAATCGGCGGTGGGCATTCCCGGCGCGGGTGCCGCCAGAACGGCAGCTGGCTGTTCATGGGCCGCCAGCAGGCGTTCGACCGCGGCCCGCAATTCGGCATCGCCCCCACACTGCGAATCGAGGTAGGTCGCGCGGTCCCCGGCGGGCAGTTCCGCGGCGGAGAGAAACAGGTCGCGAACGCGCTTGGCATCGACTGGCATGGTATGGTTCTCCTGGGCGTACCCCACAAGGCGCATTCGGCGCTCGAAAAGTCTCAAATATTTCCCTGGCGATCCGCGAGGGCGGCAGTGAGCCAGGCCCGGGCATAGGTCCAGAGACGAAAAGCACTCGCCCGCGGCATCTTGAGCGCCTCGGCCGCCTCCTCAACCGAGAGTCCGCCGAAAATGCGAGCTGGGCCAATTCCGCGGCCGAGGCGTCCACCGCCGCAAACGCGGTCAGCGCTTCGTCCAGGTCGATCCACGAATCCATGTCAGCATCGGGAGCAGGCAGGCGGTCCGGGTCGAGCCGAACGGACGCGCGTGGGCCGCCACGTTTGAGGGCACGCTTGCGGCGAGCATGTTCGACGAGAATTCGCCGCATTGCCTCGGCCGCCGCCGCGAAAAAATGCCGCCGATTGGCAAATTCCAAGGAGCCCGCAGCGCCAGCAAGGGAATCCGATTCCAAGGAGCCCGAAGCGCCAGCAAGGGATTCCGATTCCAAGGAGCCCGCAGCGCCAGCAAGGGATTCAGCATTTCCCTTTCTCGCGCTGCCGGCTCCCAGCAAGCGTAAGTATGCCTCATGCACGAGCGCCGTCGCGTCGAGCGTGTGACCCGGGTTTTCGCGCACATCTGCACCGCGGCGAGCCGGCGTAATTCGTCATAGACCAGCGGCAACAACTGGCTCGCAGCCTTTGGGTCGCCGGCTTCGATGGCGTTCAGGATTTGCGTCACGTCGGACATGGGGACAGCGTAACCCAACGAAAGCGCGGCGTCACTTTTTTCTATTGCCATTTGGCGCGGGTTTTCTGCCTGCATCCGCTGCAAGCATTTGAAAATCCTTGCGACCATGAAGGACATGAAAGTCCTTGTCCGTCGTGATGAGAACGGGATCCCGATAACCCGCTCCGATGGCCTTTGCTAACAGGGCGATTGAGCGCGCAGAATACTGCTCTTTTTTCTTAATGTCTGACGCTTTTGCACCGGCCGCAAGCGCAAAGACACGAGCAGCGAGGTAGTAGTCGGCGGACGAGAAGCGCTCTGACGGTTTCGCAAGCCACAACTCGACGCCGTCAACTGCCTCTTTGGCCCGGCCAGTTGCGGCAAGACTCGGCCCCCGCTTAAAAGCCCGAGCGCGCTCGTCGGACTGCCAGATTCCAATCTGGTCGAGGGTCTTCCATTCGCGCATTGCATCGTCGTGCTGCCGCAGGGACGCAAATAATTCGGCACGATCGGCGTGGCTTCGCGAAAGGTAGAGTTTCGCGGTGCCATGACCTTGCTTTGCGAATGGCTCCATCAAATTGATGGCTTGAATGTACCATTGCAGTATCTGCGCCGGAATTCTGACAGGATCTAGGGGTACTGGAGCCGAGACAATAGCAACACTCGCCTAAATGAATACGGTAGTCGCCTACTTGTGGATAATCGGCCACGAGTTGCTTGAGTAAGGCGTGAGAGTTTAAAAGCGCCTCGATGGCCTCACTACGGTCACGGAGAGAAAGGACTTCGGCCAGGTAAGTGTAGGTCAATCCTACGTCGAGGAGGTATTGCGGCGATTCGGAATCGCTGCGGACAATCTCCTCGAGCGCCTTGATGGCCGCCCGGAAAAGATGTTCGGCGTCAGCGACGCGCTGACGGGAAAAAGCCAGGCTTGCTTGACCGCGAAGTGTCAATGCGAGTTCATACCGATAGGTGGTCTCCTGCGGGTACTCGCCGACCAGTTGGCTCAATATCCTTTGACTGTCCGAATAGAGCGACGCGACCTCGACTTTTTCGTCATTCGAGACGCCGAAGTACATCATTGCCAGTCCGAGTTTTCTAAGACACTGAGCATACGCCAATCGATATGGCGGTTGCGGACTTGACGCCGCGAGCTTGGACCACAAATGGCTGGACTCACGCAGTTTCGCCTTTGAGATGGTTAGTTCTCGTTGGAGCAGTAACTCGCCAAATTGACAAAGGCCGGTTGCGAGCTTTTCCTCATTTTGAATATTTCCTGGAGATTCCACCGTCAGTTGTTGATAAATCGCAATGGATTTCCGGTATCCGATTTCGGCGTCGTTTAACTCGCCAAGAACATGCTGAATCGTGGCGACTTTGAAAAAGCCGTTGGCTCGAAATGCGCGAGACTCGGCTGTTTCGCGAGTTTGCTGCAGTGGCGCTTCGTAAAAATCACGCACCCTCCTGAGAAAATCCCGCTCATTTTTACCCAGCTTCGGCTGCTTGGAAAACACGCGCTTGATTACGTCATCGGTCAGTGCATCGAGGGCATTGCTCGCTTTCTTCTCCGCAGCGACGGCTCTTTCGGCTGCAATCTGCGCTGCTTTGCGCTCGTTGGTAACCTGTTCAAGAGCTTCTTGAGTGGCGACTGTCTGCGCCACAGCTTGCTTTCGAGCTGCTTCAGTTTCTTTCTGTTCCTGAATCGCGACCGTTTCCGCGCGCATAGCCCGTATTGCCTGCCAGGCGCTGATTGCCACGCCCGCGACCAGAAGCATCGCGATCGCTACCGCCGTCGTTATCGCCGCCCGGTTCTTCCTGGCGAACTTTCGCAGCCGATAGCCGGTCGTTGGCGGTCGCGCCTCGACCACTTCGTCCGACAGGTATGATTGAATATCCCGCGCCAGCCCGTTCGCCGTCTCATAGCGCCGTGTGCGGTCCTTCTCCAACGCCTTCATCACCACCCAGTCCAGTTCCCCCTTCAGCATCCGCGATAGCTTCGCCGGCTCGGTCTTGCGACTCGCCGCCAGGCTCGGCAACGTTTCCGAAGTGCTCAAGCGCTGGCTTGGCTTGGGCGGCTCCTCCTCCCGAATCAACCGGCGAATCTCGTCGTACGCCGCTTTCGCGAATCGTTTCTTCTCCAAGGGGTGCTGCCGGTCAGAAGCTCGTACAGTAACACGCCCAGCGAGTAGATGTCCGAGCGCGTGTCGATGTCCAACCCGCTCATCTCCGCCTGCTCGGGGCTCATGTACAACGGCGTGCCGATCATCTGGCGCGAAGTTCGTGTAGATCGTCTGCTCCGTCAGTTGCTGGTGGATCGCCTTGGCCACGCCAAAGTCGATCACCTTCGCCACTGGCTTGCCGTCATGCGAGGTCACCAGCACGTTCGATGGTTTGATGTCGCGGTGGATGATCCCTTTCTGGTGTGCATGCTGAATCGCATGGCAGACGGTGATGAAAAGATCCAGGCGTTCTTTGGGCGTGAGCTGGTTCTGATCGCAGTAATCTGTGATCGGGATGCCGCGACCAGTTCCATCACGAAGTAGGGCCGGCCGGACTCGGTCGCGCCGGCGTCCAGCACCCGGGCGATGTTGGGGTGGTCCATCAGGGCCAGCGCCTGGCGTTCGGCCTCGAAGCGGGCGATGACCTGCTGCGAATCCATCCCCGGCTTGATGACCTTGAGGGCGACCTTGCGCTTCACCGGTTCCTGCTGCTCGGCAACGAACACCAGCCCAAAGCCGCCCTCGCCGATCTGCTCGCGCAGCACGTAGGGGCCGACACGCGAGCCCGGTCGTTCCGTGACCGGCTCAAACGCCGCGGTCCGGGTCGGCGATTCGGCCGACACGTCTTCCGGTTCGTGCATGTTCAGGAGCACGCGAACCCGCTCGGCCAGGGCGGCGTTGTCGCCACAGGCCTGGTCGATAAACGGCGCCCGAGCCGCGGGATCGGCAATTCGCCGGGCGGCGTGAAACAAGGCCTCTTCGTCGACGGGTTTTTCGGACATGGCGGGTTTCCCAGAGTCGAGTCGATTTCGAGTCCGCCATAGTATGCGGAATCGGCGCGGGAATTACCCAATGGATTTTCCACATTGCACCCGTATATGAACTGATGTATACTTAACCGCGGCGTTCGGATTGCGCACCGATTTGGAGGCCCGACCATGAATTGGCTATCGACGAATTTTCTGATTCCGACCTCGCCAAAGACGGCGATTTTCCGCGGACGGACATGCGGACGGACAACCGGACGGACATGCGGACGGACGGACGGGCGGACAAACCGGACAACTTTTGTGATGTGCTCGAATTCGGGACGCACACGATTGGCTACCAAAGGCTTGCATCAAAAGCAGGTCAGTGGGTTTGCAAGCAAAATGTCCGCTTTCGTCCGGTTTCTTGACTGCGAGACCGGACATTATTGGCCGAGCGGCAGTTTCCTGCTTCACGCCGCGTATGGGCGTGGCTATGATACACCCCGTCCGCCAAGGGATCGAATTCACCACCTGGAGGATGATTTCATGAAACGACTGGTAGGCTGCCTGGTTGTCGCGGTGCTGGCGTTGCCGGCACTGCGAGGCGACGACGACAAGAAGCCGTCGTCGCCAAAGGAGCAATATCAGAATTTAGTCAAGGAAGTCAGCGCCGAACGCAGCAAGATCATCAAGGATTACAACGCGGCGAAAGGCGATGAGAAACAAAAGGTCCTGGAAAAGTATTTTGCGCTCCCGAACAAGTACGCATCGAAGTTCCTGAAACTGGCCGAAGACAATCCGAAGGATCCGGTCGCGACGGACGCCCTGTTTTGGATTCTGCAAAACAGCCAGGGCGACGCGTTCGCCAAGGCCGTTGAAAAGGTCACGCCAAAGATTGAAGAAATGCCACTCGGGGATCTCGCCACTCGCTTGCGAATGATTCGCGGAAGTTCCAACAAGCTCGTGGAAGCCGTCTTCAAACGTGCCGAGAAAGAGGAATCTGACGCGAAGGCAGGCGATTTGCTCGCCTGGATCGCCACCAACGGCAATGCTCCGTCATTTACGGAACGCGCGACGAATCGGCTGCTGGAAAAGTATCCCAATCACCCGGCGATCGCTCGGGTCTGTGCGATGCTGGGCCGCAGCCAGTCGCCCAAGGCGATGGCGACGTTGAAGGACATCCTCAACAAGAGCCCCAAGGACTCGGTGAAAGCCGCCGCGGCCATGGCCATCGGGGAGAATTTGGCCGCCAAGACCGACAAGCTCGGCGACAACTTGAAAGAAGCCGACAAGGTCGCCACGGAGGCCGAAAGCTATTACACGATGGTGATCGATCAATACGCGAAAGACAACGCCGCGATTAAGAAGCAGGCCGAACGCGAATTGCACGCCCTGAAGACGACCCGTGTCGGCAAAGAGGCGCCCGTCATCACCGCACCGATCTCGACGAGAAGGAATTCAAACTCTCGGATTATCGAGGGAAGGTGGTGTTGCTCGATTTCTGGGGGAATTGGTGAGGCCCCTGCCGGGCCATGTACCCGCACGAGCGGTCGCTCGTGAAACGGCTCGCCGACAAGCCTTTCGTCCTGATCGGCGTGAACTCCGACGCAGACTTGGAAAAACTCAAACCAGTGCTCAAGGAAGAAGAAATCACCTGGCGCTCTTTCTGGAACGGCAAGAAAGGCACCAGCGGACCAATCTCCGAAGAATGGAATGTTCATGGATGGCCGACGCTGTATGTCATTGACCACAAAGGTGTGATCCGGCACAAGTGGCTGGGCTCGCCCGGCGGGGAAGTGATGGACAAGGCGATCGAGAAACTGGTCAAGGAAGCCGAGGAGGCGAAGAAGTAGCGTTTTTGGGCGGGCGCCGCGCTCGTGCGACGCCCGCCGACATGTCGAAAACGAGGTCAAGAAGCAGTGCAACGAGGCCGCCGACACAACTGGTTTCGAATGGCCTCCTGGTTGGGCCTGTCGCTTCTGTTGGGCGGCCTGACGATGGCGTGTGCCGACGACCCGTCGCCGATCCCGAAGGACACGCTTCCAGAAAAGCTCTCGCTAGGTAATGTCCCCTTTGGCCTCGACGAACGGCCGATGCCGAAAGACAATCCGCTGACGGCCCAACGAGTCGCCCTGGGCCGCAAACTTTTCTTCGATCCCATCCTCTCGGGCGACAACACCGTCGCCTGCGCCAGTTGCCATCAGCCGGAGCATGGCTTTTCCAGTCCGTTGGCGCATCCGCTCGGCATTCGCAGACAGGAAGTTCCACGCCGAGCGCCGTCACTTCTCAATCGCGCGTTCGGAAAGTCGTTCTTTTGGGACGGGCGAGCCGCGTCGCTGGAAGAGCAAGCACTGCAGCCGATCGCCAACCCGTTGGAGATGGGTTCGAGCGTCGCCGATGCTCTAAAACGACTGGCCGATCGCCAGGATTACCGTGCGAGATTCGCCGCCGCTTTTGACGATGGCTTGACGGCAAAGAACCTCGGCAAGGCCATCGCAAGTTTCGAGCGAGTGCTGCTCCGGGGCGACAGCCGCGTCGATCAATTTCGCAAGAAGGGCATGCAGGACGCGCTGACGACGGACGAACGCCAGGGACTTTGGCTTTATGAAAGCAAAGCGCAATGTTGGCGCTGCCACAGCGGTTCCAACTTCAGCGATGAAGAGTATCACAATAGCGGCGTCGCGTGGGGCAAATCGCCCACCGACCTAGGCCGATTCGCGGTGACGAAAGTCGAAACCGACCGCGGCAAGTTCAAGACGCCCACGCTCCGGGGCGTAGGCCTGACCGGACCTTACATGCACGACGGCAGCCTGAAGACCCTCGAAGAGGTTGTCGAGTTCTACAGCAAAGGCGCCGGCGCCAATCCCCATCTGGATCCCGCGATCCATCCACTCAAATTATCGCCTGACGAGAAGAGGTCTCTGGTCGCATTCCTTAGGGCACTTTAGTCGATTCGAACCCTCTTGCTTGACCAAGTGAATTCGGGTATTGCCCGGTTGCCCAAAACGTTGGGTGCGGAGATAAGATCACGCGCATAGGATGGGGCTTCGACGCAAGGCAGCCTGAATCCGTCAATCGCGCAAGGGCACATGGGTTCGCCACGATGCCGCCACGTCGCCTGGTTTTCCCGATCGCCCTATTCGGCATTTTGCTGACCGGCTGCGCCACGCCTCGGAAAAACTGCGTTCCAGAAGACCTGGCGATGGCCCGGGTTCACGACGTGGCGGCCTCCCCGGACGACGAGCCGGTCCACGAACTTGACGCGATGGCCATTTTCAAAGAGGCCATGCAGCGTGAGCGCTCGGCCAAACTCGCGCCGGTTCGCAGGCCGAAAAATTACCTGGCTCTTTCCGGCGGCGGGGTCTATGGCGCGTTCACCGTGGGCGTCTTGAACGGTTGGACCGAATCGGGGAATCGGCCGCAATTCGAGGTGGTCACCGGCATCAGCACGGGCGCTCTGATTGCGACATTTGCTTTTCTCGGGCCGGAATACGACGACGTGATTCGGTCCTACACGCTTCCAAAGAAGACGCCAAACCTCTACAAGCCTCGCCGTCCGTTGTCGCTGATCTTCGCCGATTCGCTGGTCACTGTGGAACCGCTCAAGCACATGATCGAGGCGGCGATCACTCCCGATGTGTTGTGCGAAGTGGCGGCAGCCCACGCCTCCGGCCGGCGACTATACGTCGGCACGACCAATCTTGATTCACGTCGCTTGGTGATATGGGACATGGGCGCCATCGCCTCAAGCAATCGCCCCGACGCGCTCAAGCTCTATCGCGACGTGATTCTTGCCTCTAGCGCCGTTCCGGGGCTGTTCCCGCCGGTCTACATGGATGTCGAAATCAACGGCAAGCTGTATCGCGAAATGCACGTGGACGGCGGCGTCGTCTCCGCCGTCTTTTTTCAGCCATTCATGCTGAATGTTGACAAGGATAATGTCCGTTCTCGGGCCGGCTCGAATCTCTACGTAATCGAAGCCGGAAAAATTTACGCCGATCCGCAATGCGTCGAACCGCGGTTCTTCAAAATCGGCGGGAGCACCGTGCGATCGATGCTCTACACGATTGCCCGCAACGACGTGTATCGAATTTATACCCTGTCGTTGATCACGGGCATCAATTTCCATCTCGCCGCGGTGCCCCAGGATTTCCAGATGAATCTTGAAAGCCTGAAGCCCGACGCGAAGGAGATGCGCAAGCTTTACGACTTGGGCGTCTGCTTGGGCCGAAGCGGGCAGGAATGGCTGACGAAGCCGACCGACACTGGGGTCGAGCAAAACATCCTGCCACGCTCGGGGCTCAAGCTCACGACGCAGTGATCGAAGTCACGCCAACAACTTGCGAACGACATTCCCATGCACGTCGGTCAACCGATAGTCGCGGCCCTGAAAACGAAATGTGAGTTTGGTGTGTTCCAAGCCCAAGAGATGCAGAATCGTGGCCTGAAGATCGTGAACATGAACGGGATCGGCGATCGGGCTGAAGCCGAACTCATCGGTTTCGCCGATGGTGATGCCCGGTTTGACTCCGCCCCCGGCCACACAAACGGTGAACGCGTCGATGTGATGATTTCGGCCAATGGTGTCGCGGATTTCGCCCATTGGCGTACGGCCGAATTCGCCGCCCCAAACTACGAGTGTGGAATCGAGCAATCCGCGGCGTTTGAGGTCTTGGATGAGTGCGGCGCTTGGCCGGTCGACTTCTCGCGTAACCTTGTCCAGCCCTTTGCCGAGGTTATTTACGCTATCCCCGTGGTGGTCCCAATCGGTGTGATAGAGCTGCACAAAACGAACGCCGCGTTCGATGAGCCGGCGAGCCAATAGGCAGTTGTTCGCGAACGAGACCTTGCCCGGTTCGGCGCCATACAGGTCGATCGTCCGCCGGTCCTCCCGCGATAGGTCGATCAGCTCGGGAGCGGCGGTCTGCATCCGAAAGGCCATTTCGTATTGGGCGATGCGCGTGGCGATTTCCGGATCGCCGGTGTCGGCCAGGCGTGCGCGGTTCAGATCCCTGACCGCGTCCAAGACTTGCTGCTGGCGCGATCGCGAGACGCCCGGCGGATTGCTGAGATTCAGGATCGGATCGCCTCCGGAGCGAAATGGCACACCCTGGTAGGCAGTCGGCAAGAATCCGCTTGACCAAAGCGCCGCGCCGCCGCGCGGCCCCCGCGGTCCGCTCATGAGCACGACGAAGCCGGGCAGATTTTGCGCTTCGCTGCCGATGCCGTAGGTAAGCCAGGCGCCCATGCTCGGCCGGCCGAATTGCGGCGAACCAGTATTAATGAAGACTTTCGCCGGCGCGTGATTGAATACATTGGTCTGCATGGTCCGGATGATCGCGAGATCATCGGCGACCGAGCCGAGGTGCGGCAGGCATTCGGAAAACCAGGCGCCGCATTGTCCATGCTGGAAGAACTTGCGACGCGCCGCCAACAATTTTGGCTTTTCCTTTGTGAACGTGTCCATGAAGGCGAATCGTTTGCCGGCGAGAAATGAGTCCGGAATTGGCTGGCCGTTGAGTTTCGTCAGTTGAGGTTTCGGATCGAACAGTTCGAGTTGGCTCGGGCCGCCGGCCATGAAGAGGTAAATGACGGCCTTGGCCTTTGCGGCAAAGTGAGTCGGCTTTGGAGCCAGAGGATTCGCCGCAAATGAATCGTTTCGCCAGAGTGTGGCCAGCGCGGCCGCGCCAGGCCCAAGGAGCAGTCGCGGAAAAAGTGCCGGCGCGTTTGATCGAGCAGGTGGGTCATAACGAGCCTACGCGGGGGATCGATGCTTCGCCTGATAAAATGCCTGTTCCTCGCTATTGGCGATTTCGAACAGTTTTCGGCCTTGCATTAATTCGACGCCCGGCAGAATCTCGGGCCGAAAGGCACACAAAAAGATTCGCCCGCTCTTCGCCATCACGGCTTGCCGAGCCCGCATCATCAATTGAAAGAACGCGGTCGGGAATCGTTCGATCAGACCGAAATTGAAAATTAAAATGCCGCCGTCGGTCAGGCTATCCAGCGCGGCCGCTTTGATGTCAAGGTACAGATCGTTGTCGTCGTTGATGATAGGATCCAACTGGGTCCGCAAATCGGGACGTAGAAAGCGCACGGCCCTAATTCCGGGCGCCAGCATCTCATGAGCCACGTACTTTCCGATTCCGAGCGGCATGGATGGGTCCTCGTTCCGATGCAACGACGACTAGCAGCAGTAGGGCGGCAATCGAGTCGGCCCGGCTGCCTACCTAAGAGTATAAACCTTTTGCATCCCCGGATCGATTCACTTTCCGCAATTTTTGGGAGTTGACCCTTCGCGAATTGATGGAACCATTCCGAATCACGCCGAACAAAAGCGGGCGCTGGTCAGGGCGTATAGCTCGGCCACTCGGGCGAGATCATCAATGTCGATCCACTCATCGACAGTGTGCTGCCCGCCGGCCCTGGCCCCGTGAGTGATGGCGGGAATATTGGCCAGCCGCCAGAAACTGTTGCCGTCATCCACAAACGGCTTCGGGCCAATAGGAAGATCGTTGCCGCTGATCGCGGTATAGCTTTTTCGAAACGTTGTCACGAAGGGATGCGCCAAGTCCAAACGAAACGCATTACGAATCAGATTGTATTGGACCTGAGCTTCTAACTTCCAATCGGTTGCGAATCGACTGATCAAGTTTCTAAACTCGGACTCGACACGGCCGGGATTGGTCTCGGGCAGCCAGCGCCGGGTGCCCTCGAGCCAAGATTCCTGCGGACACTGATTGTAAATCTCGCCGGCGTGAAATTGCCCAACAAACAGGCTTTCCTGCCCTGCGTCGGGATCGGCTTGTTGTGACAGCGCGTGGTCCAACTCCATCAGTCGCCGGACGAGATCGCCTCCGGCCGCAATGACATTCGGCTCGTGCATCGGTCGCATGACCTCATGGATCGGCGGCCCCGGCCGGCGAACACGGATTCTCCAAGTCGCTGAGCCGCGACCGACGGTTGGCAGATGATTGCAGAGCGGTTCGGGAATCAGCACCGCATCGCCATGAATGCCATCGCAAATCAGTCGGTCGAGTTGGGCGCCAAAGCCCCAGGGCGCTCATGAAGATCGTGAGCCGTGACCAGAATCGAGCCCGCGCCGAGAGCGGCGGCATCCCGCACCGCCCGCAACGCCTCGATCATCGCCGCGATCCCGCCTTTCATATCACACGACCCGCTGCCCGTGAGATTGCCGTCAACGACTTTCGGCGGCACAAACGGCAAATGGACGGTATCGAGATGGCCATTGAATTGAACGCATGGCCCGGGCCTGCCGCTATCAAAACGCGCAACCACGGCGGGCGCGGCCAAGTGTCCGCCGGCAGGCCGCGACACCTCAAAGCCGTCCGCTCGCAAGATCTCGGTCAGACGATCCGCGGCCTCGCCAGCGTCTCCGGTCCAACTTTTTACCTCAATCAGCCGCACGGCGGTCTCGAGCAATCGCTCGCGATTGACGGTTTCTCGAATCCGATCGACAAGGCCCGATTGAGAATCCATGTTGAAGCTCATGACCCGAAATCTCTTCGCATCATTGTTGCCAATTACGCGCACATCGCCCATGAAAATCGCCCAAATTCCACGTAATTTGCGATAGAGTCGAGCATTAGTTCGGTTCGCGAAAACCGAAACCAGAGGAGGGCTTGGACATGGAGCGTGAAAAGAAAGAACGGCGTGCGTTGAAGCGCTCGGTCAAGCGGGCTGGGAAAAAGCATCGGCGAGCCGCCTTAAAGCGCGATCTGCGCGAGCACCCGGAAGACGCCGGATACAGCGAGGAGCAATTCGGCCGTCACGAGTCGGCAGTGTTCAACGGGCAGGATGTTGATAACACCCGCCGACGAACGCAGGATCGCGATGACTAATTTGCCTACGATGTGGCCGGCGAGCTGCCCTCGCCGAACAGGCTCGGTCCGAGATTCTTTTTCCTGAGCCGCCGGCGATCGATAATGGATGTCGGCTGAGGCGGCATTTCGCCGGTTGCGGCAGGCAAATGATGCCGCGACTCCAATTCATTCAGCACCGTTTGGGCACGTCGCAGGACCGGTGCGGGCACGCCGGCAAGCTTGGCCACGTGAATGCCGTAGCTGCGTTCAGCGCTACCCGCTGCGATTCGATGCAAGAACACGACTTCCTGCTCGGTCTCCTGAACCAATACGTTGTAGTTTCGCAGGTTCGGCAATGATTCGGCGAGTTGCGCCAACTCGTGGTAGTGCGTCGCGAAAAGCGCCCGGCAGCCGATGGAGTCGTGGAGATACTCGGTGATTGCCCAGGCGAGCGAGACACCGTCATAGGTGCTGGTCCCGCGGCCAATCTCGTCGAGGATTACCAAGCTTCGCCCCGTGGCGTTGTTCAGGATGTTGGCCGCCTCGGTCATCTCGACCATGAAGGTGCTTTGCCCACGGCTTAACTCGTCGCTGGCGCCCACGCGCGTGAAAATTCGATCGGTGATTCCCATCCTCGCGCTTCGAGCGGGCACGTAGCTGCCGGCGTGGGCCAGCAATGTGAACAGCGCGACCTGGCGAATAAACGTCGATTTGCCCGACATATTCGGTCCGGTGATGATCCAAAGCCGACCGACTTGTGCGCCGAGTTCGACATCATTCGGCACAAAAGAGCCCGGCGGCAGGGTTTGTTCGAGCACCGGATGGCGGCCCGATTGAATTTCGAGAACCGGCTCATCGACTAACTGCGGCCGACAATATTGTCGCGCGCAGGCCAATTCGGCCAGCGCCGCCAAGACGTCGAGCGTGGCCAAAACCTCCGCGGTCGCCAACAGTCGCGGCGTCTGCCCCGCGATTCGATCCCGCAGGGCCATGAACAGCTCGTGCTCCAATTGTTTGCTTTTTTCCTCGGCGGTCAAAACCTTTTCTTCGTATTCCTTTAGTTCCGCCGTCGTGTATCGCTCCGCATTCTTAAGAGTCTGCGTTCGCCGGTAGTCCTGCGGCACCTTGCCGGCGTGAGCATGCGTTATCTCGATGTAATAACCGAAAACTTGATTGAATCCGACTTTCAAGCTGTTGATGCCAGTGCGTGTGATTTCTTGTGCTTGAAAATGGGCAATCCAGCCCTTCCCTTCGCTGGCGATTTTTCGAAGCTCGTCGAGCTCGGCGTTGAAACCGGGTCGGATGACTTCGCCGTCTTTCGAATTCTGCGGCGGATCGTCGACCAGCGCCGAGTCGGTCGCCTCGCGCAGGTCCGGGCACAGCTCGAGCCGCGACTCCAGTTCCCGAAGCAGGGCCGATTTTCGCCCGGCCACCTTTGCTTTCAATCGCGGCAACAGTCGCAGGGTCCGGCCGACCGCGCCGAGATCACGAGGCGTCGCGCGGCCGGCGCTCACACGCGCTGTCAGGCGTTGTAAATCGGAAGTGCCCACGAGGCAAGTTCGCAATTCGAGTCGCACCGAATGGTCCTGCAACAGTTCGCCGACGGCGTCGAGCCGGACCTCAATCGAGGCGCGATCGGTAAGCGGATAAATGAGCCAATCGTGCAGGAGTCGCGCACCCATTGGCGTTTGCGTTCGGTCGATGACGCTAAGCAGGGAGCCTTCCCGACCACCGTCGCGCAAGGTGCGGGTCAGCTCGAGACTTCGGCGGGTTACCTCGTCCATTTGCAGGATTTGCTCAGGTCGATGGGGTCGAATCTGCAGTAAGTGGGTCAACTGGGATTTGAATGTTTCTCGAAGATAGGCAACCAGCGCGCCGGCGGCGACGATGCAGGGTTGCGAATCGTCGAATCCAAATCCATTGAGCGTCAATACGCCGAAATGCTGTTTTACCGCGGACTGGGCCGTCGCCGAATCAAACGTCCAATCCGGCCGCCCAACCAAGGGAGACTGGAGCGATGTCCCGAGTTCCACGTTCCAGCGATCGACGATTGTCTCGGCGGCTAGACCTTCGGATGGCGACAGGCGGGACAGTTCATCGGCCAGTTTTTCGATTGGCAAGTCGGCCGCGTGAAACGCACCCGTTGATAAATCCACCCAGGCGAGCCCCGCCAGGGCGCCGCTTGGATGTATGGCGGCAAGATAATTTGGTTTCTTCGGATCCAGAAGCTCGTCTTCGGTAATTGTGCCTGGAGTGACGACCCGGACGACTTCACGCCGAACCAACCCTTTCGCCTGGGACGCATCCTCGACTTGGTCGCAAATCGCGACGCGATAGCCTGAATGGAGCAATTTGCGCAGGTAGTTTTCGAGTTGGTGGTGTGGAAAGCCGGCCATTGGCATTGATTTGTCGCGGCTGGTCAATGTCAGGCCGAGAACACGGGAGACAAGTTCGGCGTCTTCGCCAAAGGTTTCGAAAAAATCGCCCATGCGAAACAGAAGCAACATGCCGGGATGGGCCGCCTTGGCCGCCCGGTATTGCTGCATCATGGGCGTATCGACATCGTTTCCTTTGGCCATCATGAGTCGGAATACTGAGTGGTCAAATCACTTGTCAGCCATCATCGATCAGTAAATGAGAAAACCCAGCCAATGCAACGTGCTGGGTTCCAGTCAACGCCCAAACAGGCAAGGTTGGGGAGATTTCACGGCGCCCCATTCGCGCACCATTTGCTCATGACCACGGTGTTTCCGGGGCTAACGTATTCAATGATGTTCATGTAATGCCGCATTAGAAGAAGGCCGCGGCCGCAGGATCGTTCCAAGTTTTCCGGGGCAGTCGGATCCGGAACATCCTCGGGATCAAATCCAGGTCCCTCATCGACGATTTTGATGTCGAAGCGATCGGACTTGACACGATATGCCACCGTAACTTTCTTGCTGCGATCCATCTGATTGCCGTGCTTAATAGCGTTGACCAGCGCTTCCTCGAGTGCGAGCTTGATGGCGAAGATTTCGGTCTCACTGAATTTCGTTCCGGATTGCAACTGTTCCTCGATGGCGGTTTGCAATCGCCGTGCCTCCTCCAGATCGCTGGGGATGGTCACCTCCGCGGGAAAACTAGCGGGCACGGTGTCGCTCATATTCGACCGATCCACTGCAATTGCCGGATCCCACCCTCCCGGGCACGTCAACTGGCCGGCCTCGAAAACTCCCTGGGCGTTAGAACGCCTGCAGGGCCGACTGCTCGTCCTTGTAAATCTTGAACAGCTTGTCGAGCTTGGTGATTTCGAAGACTTCCATGATCTCCTTGGCGATCTTGCACATAATCAGCTTGCCGCCGGCCTGCTGCATCTTCTTGTTCATGGTGATGAGCTTGCCCAGCGCCGCGCTGGAAAGAAACTCGACATTGCCGAAGTTTAGCAAGATCTTTTTCTTGCCCTGGTTGTCCACCAGATCGAAAAGTTGTTCGCCGATCGTCTGAATGTTTTGTTCGTCGAGGATTTTTTTATCGACGAAGCTCACCACGGTCACGTCGCCCACTTCTTCGAGTTCGAGTCGACGGCGGCGGGGTTGCGAGGTCATGCGGTCTTCTCCCGAACCGGCTCAATTCCAAATGCTCCCGTTGTCCATGACATGGATCCGGAAAGACGATTGGTCTAGCCGAGTTGAAAGTTATTGTTTCTGTTAATCGGTCTAGTGTCAAGCGGTTTCAGCGTTTTCGCCGGGGCGCCGGCACGGCGCGACCGCACATGCCGTCTCGCCGGACCGGTTGCGACAGTCGCGGCCTTCCAGGCACGCGGCGACGTTTCATCGCTGCGGGATTTCGACGCGCCAACGCGGCGGTCACCAGACCGCGAACAAATTCCGCATGGGAATGACCCATTGCCTTCAGCCCGTCGATCACGACAACGCTGTTGATATAGGGATTCGGGTTTACCTCAAGAACAAAAGGTTCGCCCGCATCGGTCAGCCGGAAGTCCACTCGGGCATAATCTCGGCAGCCCAACAAACGGTAGGCTCGCCGCGCGATGTGGAGAATGCTCTCGCACCATTCCGGCTTTACGGTCACCCCCACCTTCAACGGACTTGTCATGTGCTCCGGCGAAGTCGGCATCCATTTGGCATCGTACGAATAGATCGGCCAGATTTTCGGATCCGTGAACACGATTTCGGCAAACGGCAGCGCTTCCAGCTCGCGCGGGCCGGCCGAATGGAACGGCTTTTCGATCAGACTCACGAGGATTTCGCGGCCGCGAATAAACTGTTCGACCAGGGCGGAACCAAATCGCGACACGATGTGCGCCGCTCGCGCGTTCAACTGTTCCTGATCAGCGACCACGCTCGCTTGCTCGATGCCGACGCTGGCATCTTGGGCGACCGGCTTCACGATCACCGGCCAGGGCAACGGACACTCCGGCACAGGCAGGCGGTCGACACTAAAAAAGGGCGCCGTCGGCAGGCCCGCTCCCTGCATCATGCATTTGGATTTTTGCTTGTCGCGGGCCAGAGCCAGCGATTCGGACGGGCAGCCGGTGAACGGAATGTCAAACCATTCCAAAAGTCCCGCCACCACAGTTTCGGTAAACGGGCGATCGGCCAAGCCTTCGAACAAGTTGAACACGACATCGGGCGGATTGGTTCGCAACTCGCGCAGCAGCGGCCGCAGGTCATTGCCGATTCCGAGCTTGGACAACTCGAATCCACCGCCATTCAAAACGCCGTAAATGATGTCCACGGTCTCGATGATTTCGAACTCGGACTCGTAATCCGGATGATCTTTCAGGAGCACCGGTTGGTTGTAAAGCAAGAGCACGCGTTCGTTCATGAAGAATCTCGTTTTCTCGACGCGATCGACATTCGGCCGCCTGCTAGCCGGCGCAGCGATCGATCGCCGCGGTGAGAATCCGTTCAATCAATTGGGCGTGCGTCATGCCCATGAATCTTGCAATGTAAACCAAGTCACCGGACTTGGGACTCAATCCGGGCAACGGATTCACCTCGAGGAAATACGGGATGCCGTTTCGCAGCCGGAAATCGAGTCGGGCAACATCCCGGCAACCGAGGATGTCAAACGCCTGAAGCGATGCTTCCTCGACCGCGGTTGCGTCGGCCTCATCAAGACAGGCCGGGCATTCATAGTTCACCAACTCCTCGTAGTTTCGTTTGACGTCCAAACCGTAGACAAAGCGATCGTTTGGCTGCTTTGGCAGCACTCGCATGATGCCCAAAACCTGAGGCGGATCGTTTCCGAGGACGCCGACGGTTAATTCATCGCCGACGATGAACTCCTCAACCAGGACCGGCTGGCGATACATCCGCCAAAGATGTGAAACGACCGGAGCAAAGTCTTCAGGCTTCTCAATGATCGACTTGCTTCGGATTCCCTTGCTTGAACCTTCACAAGAAGGTTTGGCAATGAGAGGAGGATTGAGGCCGGACAGCGTCAAGACTTCTGACAACATCGCCGGATCAGGCACGGCGTCGCGGCCTAAATCAATGGTCAATCCCTCGGGCACGTGAATGCCGATCGATTGAACCATCCGCCGAGCCCAATCCTTGTCGAGACAGACCGCCAGCGTGGCAGGATCCGAACCCGTATAGGGAATGTTGAGAAGCTCAGAGCGCGGCCGGCACGCGGGCTTCGCGCGACCGTCCCACGCCGTGACCTTCCGCAAAGTTGAAAACAAAATCAGGAGGATCGGCCAGGAGCTTTCGCAACATCACCCGGCCGTCGCCGAGTTCAACTGGCTCGTGACCGAGGCCGCGCAGCACATCAGCGATGGCGGCCACGGTCGCGGGCTCGTCGAACTCCTCGTATAGATCGTCGGGCACTCCCTCGGGAATGGCAGCGCTGCCGCGCAAATCGAAGGTGATGCCGATCTTCATCCGGTGACTTTTTCCTTGGCCAGTCTGAGAGACACGCGACCCGAGCGACGTCCGCGGTTATCGCCTTTCGCGGGTCCACCATGAAGATGGCCGCCGCCCTTTTTGGGAGCGGCGTCGGAACGCGATCCTTCGCAGCACGAAGCCTCGTCCCGCTGGGCGTGACGCCTCGTCCGGGCTTGCCGGCGTCGATCCAAGCGTTCGGTATGCTGCGGGATGAGCGCCGACTGGCTGCCTTGCAACAAGGCGCTGACGCCGCGGGTCCGGGTTTTCTGAATCGTCAGCGGCTTGTCCTCGGCCTGATAGCGAACGAGCATGCCCTCGAAGTTGCGCAAGATGACCGCGTCGTCGCTGGCCGATACCAGATAGTTCGGCATCAGCGGGATCTTGCCGCCGCCGTGCGGGCTGTCCACGACATAGGTGGGAATGCCCAAGCCGGAAATATGCCCGCGCAACCCTTCCATCAGTTCCAGACCTTTCCACACCGACGTGCGGAAATGTCCGGCGCCGATCACCGGATCGCAATGGAACAAGTAATAAGGTCGGACCTTGATGCGCAACAGCGAGCGGCACAATTCGCCGCATGGTCGCGAGATCGTCGTTAACGCCCTTGAGCAGCACGATATGGTTGTTGAGCGGCATGCCGGCGCGAAGCAAGGTCTTGCAAACGCGCTCCGCCTCGGGAGTGATTTCCCGGGGATGATTGAAGTGCGTCTGAATCCAGACTTTCTCCGCCGATGCCAGCAGGTCGATCAATTCGGGATCGTATAGCCGCTGGGGCAGCGTCACCGGCACGCGCGTGCCGATGCGAACCACTTCGACATGCGGAATCGCTTTGAGGTGGTCGAGGAAGAACTTCAGCTTGGCAAGCGGAAGCGTCAGCGGGTCGCCGCCCGAGACGATCACATCGTGAATTTCCGGATGCGATCGGACGTATTCAATCATCCGCTCGTCGTTGCGGTTGATCGCGTCCCACCCGCCACGGACCATGGTGGCGCGCTTTCGCGTGCAGAAGCGGCAATACATGGTGCAGACGTGCGTGGTCACCATGAGGACTCGATCCGGATAGCGATGGGTCAAACCCGGCACCGGCGAGTCCTTGTCCTCCTCGAGAGGATCTTCGAGTTCGAAGCCCGAGGGATTTTCGGCTTCCAATGGCGAGGTAACAGATTGAAGTCGAATCGGATCGTTGGGATCCGTCGGATCGATTAGCGAGAAGTAATATGGCGGGATCGCCAGCTTGTACTCGCCCTCCAACCGACCCATGGCTTCGAGTTCGTCGGGAGTAAATGGAAGGAGGTCGCGGAGTTGACGGACCGACCGGATGGCATTCTGCGATTGCCAATGCCAATCGTTCCATTTGGAATCGGAGACGTCCTGCCACATCGAATGGCGGTTCGGCTTACTGGGAGGTTCTTCGTCATCGCCGCCGCCGAGCGGGCCGGGAACTGGTGCAGTTGGAAGGACACCGGTCCGCTGTTCAGAATCGCTCATAAAGTCTGTTGCCTCCAAAAGGACAAGAGATCCCACATCCATCCGGGCTCCTTGCACAAGCCCCTTCCCGGGCTCGTGCTTCCATTCCCATTCGATGGATGCGACCCAAATTCATCGCGTATCCTAACCTCACATTGAAGAATTACAAGTTCGTTGTTGTCGAAAAGTTTGCATTTTGAAAACTTTTTTTTCGTTTCACGCGCTGCGACGCTTAGCGCGACCGACGCGATCGCTTACACTGTTCGTCATGAAATCACTCGTCGATCAAGTCTCGTCGGATCGTTTGCCGCGTGTCCTCGGTCCGTGGATGGCGACCGCCATTGTCATCGGCACGGTCATCGGCTCCGGCGTATTCAAGAAGCCGTATGAAGTAGCAAGTAAAGTGCCGGAATTCGGCCTCGCCATGATTGCTTGGGTGCTCGTCGGCCTCCTCGCGATGATGGGCGCGCTCGCGATCGCCGAGGTTGCCGCGATCCTGCCCAAAGCGGGCGGCAATTATGTTTTTCTCCGCGAAGGTTACGGGCGACTCGCCGGCTTTCTCTGGGGTTGGGTCGACTTCTGGATGATTCGCACCGGGTCAATTGCAGCTCTAGCCGCTGTTTTTTCCGAAGCCGTACACGACGCCATCCGCGAATCACGCGGACTTCCCGTCGGCGCGGAAGTCATCGGCTTCTGGATGCGCAAGTCATGACCGTCGCGGTCATCGTCGCGCTCGCGCTGGTCAACGTGCGCGGCGTCCGTTGGGGCGGCTTGTTACAGTTAGTGATCACCGCGGTCAAGATAAGTTCGCTGGTCGGCGTGATCCTGTTGCCGTTTGTCGTCCTCGGATTCGCCGCCGAACCGCAATATCCGCCGCGCTTGGCCAACATTACTCCCGCTTTTCCTTCCGATTGGAGCAAAGTTGACTGGTCCAAATTCGGTGCGGCGTTGGTCGGCGTCATCTGGGCCTATCACGGTTGGATGAATATCGCGACCGTCGCGGAGGAAATCAAAGAACCGCAGCGAAACATTCCGCGATCGTTGATCTTGGGCGTCGGCACGATCATCGTGCTCTATCTCGGCGCCAATCTCGCCTATTATCTGGTGATTCCGCAACCCCAAATCATTTTGCTTCGCGATACACCGGTGGTAACGGCCTTCGCCGGACGGCTCCTCGGTTCCATTGGCGGCATCATCGCCTCGATCGTGGTCGGCATTTCGGTATTCGGCGCGCTGAACGGCAATATCTTGGTTGGCCCGCGCGTATTATACGCGCTGGGCGAAGACCGATTGGCCCCGACATGGATGAGCCGACTGCATCCGAAGTACCAAACCCCCGCCATTGCCACCCTGGTGATGGCGGGCTGGTCGTGCTTTCTCATTTTGATCGTTGCGGCGTTGTTTCGTGCCGGGACGTTTGGCGATCCGAATGCGCCGGGCAGCCGAGTTCCGTTTGATGTGATTACGGACTACGCCATGTTCGGGGCCATCGCCCTGGAAACCCTGGCGGTGGCTTCCATTTACTCGTTGCGGATCACGCGCCGGATGCGCCGCGTGAATATCGCTGCCCCGGCTATCCGGTCGTGCCGGCGATTTACATCGTCATCATGTGCGCGGTCTGGCTGAACAAGCTGGTGGAAAATACCAACGAATCGCTCGCGGCGGTGGCCTTCATCGCGGCCGGAGCTGTGGTTTACTTGTTATTCTTGCGGAACCGAGGCATCCCCGCGACGAAGTGAGAGCACTGCTAAGTTCGACTTTGGCCCTCATAGGGCCTGTGTGAGTAGTTCGAGCAGCGTGTGCTTTTCCTTCGTGGTGAGTTTCTGAAAGGCCGCGGCGTGGCGAGGGCTTTCCAGAACCCAGAATCGCCACATGTGCCGACGCACCAGGGTGATCGCGTCGGAGAACGTCTGCGTCTGCTTCACGCTCCCCGTCCAGGGGACGACCGGCTCTCGGCGTTCTTTTTCCGGCAGTTCCGAGTACCACAGAGCCACCAGCGTGTAGAGCCCCAGCAGGCACGGCTCGGCGCAGGATCGTCGGCTCGCAACGGCCCCGCGTTGTTTCGAGCCCGACGTGTTCGCGCGTTTCTTCGAAAGTCACTTCGATCGCCCAGCGGCCCGTGTAGGCCTCGATAATTTGCTTGGGCGTCAAAGCGACGTCCGTCGTGAAGAAGTACTCGTCGCGATGCGTGCCTGTCAGATCCTCCACGAACACCCAGCGCACGCGAACGAGCCCCTCGCCCCCCTTGTACCAATGGCTCGTGTCGGTCACGACGGCGACGCGGCGGCTGCCTCCGCCGTACCAGGCCACCTTGAGTCGTCGTCGGCTCCGCGTCTTCGCGACGACCTCCTCCGGCGAGGGGCGCTGCGTCCTTTGACGCGCGGCCGGCCGTTGGTGCCGGGCTGCCGTTTCGCAGGCGCGTCGTGGAGGTTGGCGTCCTTGTAGAACTTGCTGATCAGCGTCAGCCGCGGCTGCCGGGAAGCGAACCGCGTCAGGGCGTGTGTTCCATAGCCCCCATCGCCGGCGAACACGAATTTCCGCTGGGGAAACCAGCGTAAGAGCACGCCCAGGAGCTGCCGCATCAGATCGCACGGCGTCTTGTGGCGGCGGCCCCGCTTCTTGTCCTCTTCGGGAGTCCGGTACAGCGCGCACAGCACCGGCAAGGCCCACGGGCGGCTCAAACCTGGCAACTGCACCTGAATCGCCAGCACCACCCATTTGTGTCCCCACTTCCATGCCGTGTAGGAGTGCGTGGACCGGACGGCATCGCGGTGCCGCCCCTTGCCGTAGACCTTCTTCCCCGGATGCTGCGTGACCGTGTCGTCGCCACTGATGGAGATCGTGCCACGCGGGACGAAGCGGTCGATTACGTGCTGAGCGAGGATCCGCGCCAGCCGCCAGATCGACCAGCGCCGCTTCGAGAGGACGCGGTGATAACTCGACCAATGACCGTCGGCCAACGCGCCAGCAATCCGCAGCAGCCGACAGATCGTGTGCCGCCCGACACACACAATCGCCGCGAACACGAGCACCCGGAAACGCGGCCAGACCGTCGCGCAGAACTCGTCGGACCATTCCTGAAAGACGGAACCCACTCCCGGCGGTACACTGGCCATCGGAGCCTCCTTGCTCGGAGAGATTCAAGGTTTGTACACACCTCGAATTTACCAGCAGGGAGGCTCTTTGTGCTTCAGCAAATCGCATCAGCGAAACCTGCATCGGATGGCCAAAGTCGAACTAAGGGCGCCACACCGCCAGCGCGCGACACAGAATCTGTCATCTTACGTTTTCTGTTTGAGCCGGTGTAAGGGCGCCACACCGCCTGCGCGCGACACAGAATCTGTCATCTTACCCCTGACCAGGCTGAAACTGCCCGTTGCCCCGATTCGTGCAAATTGCTCGGACAGTTGCCATTTTTCTGAGCATTTCTCGGGGCGACCGGACATGATAAGGAGGAACCGCCCGTTTGGAGCCCTTGAATGCAATTGGCGATTGATGCCCTGATGCGAATCGTTCGGCCAAATCTGGCGGAGCCGGATCGCGGCCTAGTGGAGCGATTCGTAACGGCAGGCGATCAGGAGGCGTTTGCGGCATTGGTCGATCGCCATGGGCCCATGGTGCTCGGAATCTGCCGGCGATTGCTGCGCGATCCGCACCGGGCTGAGGATGCTTTTCAGGCGACTTTTTTGGTGTTGGTGCGCAAAGCAGCAAAGTTGCGTGTGGATGGTTCGCTTGCGAGTTGGCTGTTTGCTGTGGCCCGCCGTGTAGCGCTGGCGGCCCGGCGGGCAGAATCGCGCCAACAACGCTTGCCGCTTCGCGTCGCTCGCCTGAGCAGTCGTTGAATCAACAATCAGGTTCTAGCTGGGATGACCTGCTCGAGTCGCTTGATGCCGAGCCTGGCTCGGCTGCCCGCCAAACTCCGCGCTCTGCTCCTGGCGTGTTACCTCAATGGCCGCACGCAGGACGAGGCGGCCCGCGAACTGGGCTGGAGCCTGAGCACCGTGCGGCGCCGGTTGGAACAAGGCCGCGAGTCTGCTCAAAGTTCGCTTGACGGCACGCGGGGCCGCGCTTTCCGCTGGACTGTTCGCCGGCGCGATTGCGCCGAGCGCGAAAGCGACCGTGCCGCAATCATTGAAGCAATCTGCGATCTCAATTGTGCTTCACCGCGCAATCGCACCTCGAATCATCGCGCAACTTGCGAAGGAGGGCATGGGCATGTCCGCGATTTCGAAATGGGGAATAGCGCTTTCGATCATTGCCGCTTGCGGCGTCGCAGGCGCGTTTGGTATCGCCGGTGGACCGAATCAACCACAAGAAAAGAAACCGGCAACGCCGCAAGCGACCGAAGTTCGACGCGATCGGTTTAATGATCCCTTGCCGCCACGAGCGATCGCCCGCATGGGGACGGTGGGGTTTCGGCATCCAGCACCTGTGGCAACTCTCCAATACGCTCTGAAGTCCAAGGCGCTAGTTTCGGTTGGTCCAAGCGCAGTGATCGTGCGGGATGCCGAGACGGCCCAAGAAAGAGCACGGCTCGGCGGCCAAAGCTTTCACCTTGATGAAACCATCAACGGCGCCATGCTCTTGCAAGATGGTAGCACTTTGCTGGTTGATGCTTCCCAATCCTTTGCCGGCAATGCACACACTTGGCGGACGTATCGTTGGAATTTCAAAGCGCCGAGCGAGAAAGTAGAGATCCTGGTGCAACGAGAACCGCTCGCTCACTCCTATGGACCGCATCTGTTTGCTAAGGACGGATCGTGGATGGCAGAAATTATCGATCTTGGCGATGTTGTAGTCTGGAGCGGCAACGGAAAAATTCGCCATAAATTGGAAGAGGTCGCGCAACCGAGACGGTATGGCCGCCAGCCCAGTGCCGCCTTTTTGGAAAGTGGCAAGTCGGTTTTGACGTGCAACAACAGTCAACTGTTCCAGCTATGGGGAACTGAGACCGGAAAGCGAATTCGATCATTTGGGGGCCAATTGCCTGAGCCAACCGCGGTGGCCTTCTCCCAGGATGGAAAGCTGGTCGCGACGATCTCGGAAAAAGGCGTGAGCGGTGCGGCGCTTGCCGGAGCGGCTATTCCAGAAAAAGTGCGCATTTGGAACATTTCAACCGGCGAACTGATTCGCGAGGTCCCCTGGGGCGAGGAATCGCGAATGGCGCATCGATTGTTTCTCACATTCAGCGCGGACAGCCAATCCGCAATTGTCCTGGACGAAGTCGCTAAAGAAAGCCTTGAGATGCGCCAGTGGCGAGTCACGGACGGAAAACTGGTTAAGCACTGGACGCGGGAGGATCGAAACGTCTACGCCAATGCGGTGGCCGTCAGTCCGGACGGTAAGTTCCTGACTTTGGGCAGCGAATTCGGCTATATTCGTAGCTTTGAAATTGAATCTGGCAAGGAGGCAACTTCGACCGACGTCCATACCGGGGCGATTCAGGCATTGGTGTTCGCACAAAACGACAAAGTGCTTCGGACAATGGCCTTTGATGGCACAGCCAGAAATTGGGATGCGGCGGACGGGCGGCCCCTAAATAAATGGCGCCACGATGGCACTTCGCCACGCCTTGCCCCGGATGGCGCGACCGCACTCGTCTCGAATGTTTTGGACAAATCGGGCCATATGTTATTGACGGCGCGCGATCCCGATTCAGGAATCGTTCGTCGCGAATTCAAAGGGATTCGCTCATTCGAATTCTCCGACCACGGACGGACTATTTGGGCAAAACACGACGAGGACGAGCGAATCGCACAGTGGGATTTACGCACGGGCAATTCGTTGAAGTCATTTGCAAATGTGCCCGGCACGCCCATTGCGGTCACCGGGGGCGGATCGCTTGTCGTTCTGCGAGATGAAGAGCGCATCATTGGATTCAATGCAGACGCGGGGAAAAAGACGTTTGAATGGTCGTTGATTGAAAAGAAGTTGCTGCGCAGCGACGGCTCAAAGCCGATTGATGAGATACGCGCGTGGGCAGTTTCGCCGGACGGCCGCCAATTTGCGATATGGGTCAGTCTGCGTTTGTTTCGTGGCCCAGGGGATCGCAACACAATTTATCTCTGTGAACTGGCGACTGGAAAAGTCATTTGGCGAAACTCCGAATACGATTATGTGGGTCAACGACTTGTTTTTCGCCCTGATGGCAAGGCCATCGCTATGTGCGGAGAGTGGATCGCGGCACTTCTAGACGTTGCCACCGGCAAGAAGTTGATTGAACTCAATGGCCACCGATGCAGCACGACCGCCCTCGCTTTTAGTGCCGACGGCAAGCACCTCGCCTGCGGCGCGATTGACGGCACCGCGCTTGTCTGGGACGTCTCCGACATCAAGCCGTGAACGAGCTGCCGCATTTCGATTCATGGCGAGCCTCGCAGCGTAAGCGCGACGTGTAAGCGGCGTCGCAGCGTAAGCGCGACGTGTAAGCGGCGTCCCAGCGTAAGCGCGACGTGTACGCGGCGTCGCTCGCCAGAGATTCAGATGAAGGCGTCCAAATCCGATTTCGCGTCGTAGCATATGCCAAAATCGGACTTCAATCCTTGTCATTATTCGGGGATTCGCATGACTGCTCGAATGACATGCGCGGCGGCTACCCTCGTCGCGCTCACCGGCGTTTCCTTCGCGGACGACGCCGTCCAGAAAGAAATCGCCAAGTTCAATGGCGCCTGGCAACTAGTGTCGGCCGAGAAGGACGGCAAGAAGACGCCGGACGAGGTGGTCAAGAAGATCAAGATCGTGATCAAGGATGGCAAGCACACGGTTTACTTCGGCGAGGAGAAATTGGCTAAGGAAATCCAATTCACGGTCGATGCGAGCAAGACTCCCAAACGCGTCACCGATACTTTGCCGGACGGCCGGAAGATCAACGGCATTTACGAAATCACCGGCGACACCTTAAAGAGCTGCGTGGCGGAAATTGGCAAGGATTTCCCGACCGAGTTTTCGGCGAAGGAAGGGACGGGACAGACGCTGCGCATATTCAAGCGCATTAAGGAGTAATAACCCGCGTTCGATCGCGCGTGGAATCTTCCTCGTGCCGGGCATGCCGCGGCGCCGCCGCCAGCAATTCATGCCGCGGGCCGATTCGCGAGGGCGTCGGGAGAATTCGGCTCGGCCGGGCGCGATTCCTCCGCCGCGCTCTCGGCTTTGAAGAAAACGACGCCCAGAGGAGGAAGAGTGACATGAACGAGGGCCGGGCGGCCATGTGATGGGACCGGCGCTGCTTCGACTCGGCCGAGGTTGCCCTGGCCGCTGCCGCCATAGATCGGGGCGTCGCCATTGAGCAGTTCGCGCCAGAAGCCGCCCGCCGGCAATCCGACGCGATAGTTGTGTCGCGGCACCGGCGTGAAATTGCAAATCACCGCGATATCATCGCTCCGAGTTTTCCCCCGACGCAGAAAGCTAATCACGCTCTGCTGGCTGTCGTTGGCATCGATCCATTCGAATCCCTCGGGCGAACAATCAAGTTCGTGCAGCGCGGGTTCCTCGCGATAAAGCTTGTTCAGATCGTGCACCCAGCGATGGACGCCGTCGTGCGGCGACTGATCGAGCAGGTGCCAATCCAAGCTCTGGTCATGCTTCCATTCCGCCGACTGGCCGAATTCGCCGCCCATGAAGAGCAGTTTCTTGCCCGGCAAGCCAAACATGTATCCAAACAGCAGCCGCAGGTTGGCGAACTTCTGCCAATCGTCGCCGGGCATTTTGCCCAACAACGAGCCCTTGCCGTACACCACCTCATCGTGCGAGAGCGCCAGGACATAATTTTCGGTAAACGCGTAGAGGCTCGAAACGTCAATTGGTTGTGATGATATTTTCGGTGAATGGGCTCGAGGTGCATGTACTTCAGCGTGTCGTGCATCCAGCCCATGTCCCACTTCAAATCAAAGCCCAAACCGCCCACATACGTCGGCCGCGAGACCATCGGCCAGGCCGTGGACTCCTCGGCGATCGTCATGGCGTCGGGGTAAACGCGGTGGACCTCCTCGTTCAGCCGGCGCAGCAGCGTAATCGCTTCCAGACTTTCGCGTCCGCCAAATTGGTTCGGGATCCATTCGCCGGGTTTTCTTGAATAGTCGAGGTAGAGCATGGAAGCGACGGCATCGACGCGCAGTCCGTCCACGTGATACTTGTCGAGCCAAAACATCGCGCTGCTGATCAGAAAACTGCGCACCTCGTGGCGGCCGTAATTGAAAATCGCGGTGTTCCAGTCCGGATGAAATCCTTGCAACGGCGAGGCATGCTCGTAAACATGTTCCCCGACAAAGTAAATGAGGCCGTGTTCGTCGGTCGGGAAATGCGAGGGGACCCAGTCGAGAATCACGCCGATGCCATGTTGGTGCAAGTAATCGATCAGGTACATGAAATCTTGCGGCGTGCCGTAGCGGCTGGTTGGGGCGAAGAAGCCGGTTACTTGATAGCCCCACGATCCGTAAAACGGATGCTCCATGATCGGCAGGAACTCGACGTGAGTGAAGCCGGATTTCGAGACATAGTCGGCCAGTTGCGGCGCCATTTCTCGATAGGTCAGCGGCCGATTATCTTCCTCCGGGATGCGCCGCCAGGAGCCGGGGTGCACCTCGTAGATACTGATCGGCGCGGCGAGCGAGTTTTTCGGACCGCGGGCCTCCATCCAGTCCTGATCGCCCCATTCATAGTCGAGATCCCAGACGACTGAGCCGGTTTGGGGCGGTCGCTGCGCGGAGGACGCGAAGGGGTCAGCCTTGTCAACTTCGTAGCCGCTGAAGCGCGAGGTGATGTGATATTTGTACGCCGTTCCAACTGAAACTCCCGGAACAAAACCGTCCCAAATGCCCGACTGCCCATGCGGACGTAGATCGTGCGAGGACTTGCTCCAGCCATTGAACTCGCCCATCACGGTGACGCGCTGTGCGTTGGGTGCCCACACCGCAAAATAGACTCCCTGCTCGCCGTCGACAGTCCGGGGATGGGCGCCCAACTTTTCATACAGTCGGAAGTGGCTGCCTTCGTTAAAGAGAAACAAATCGTCGCCGCTGAGCAGCGCGGAATTCGAACTCGACGCCGGATTTGAAATTCTTCGACTGCTTGGGCTCGTTTGGGTATGGGCCATATTTGAATTCCAACTGTTAGGGTCTTTCCTCTGACCTTCTACGCAAGTTGCGGAGAAGTTTCTGCAGTTGAAAACTGTTGTACTCAGGCGGCTTGCCGGTGGTAGCGGCGATACGTTTGGAGGGTGTCGCCCAAGACGCGCCGGCCTTGGTGGTGATGCGCCAGCGACGGGTGCGCGGGACTTTGGCCACCAAGCCGCGGACGTGCAGACGTTTCAGGATGCGGCCAATGGCTGCACTGTGGCGCTGGCGTTCCGGAGCGCGGGGATGATCGGCGTACAAGGCCGCGCGAATGTCCTGGTTGCGAAAACCTTGCGTGATGTGGTCGCCGGCCAGCACGGCGGCGAACACACGCGCTTCCTCGTCCCGAGCCGGGTTGAAACCCGCGTAGCTGCGTCCGTTGTCACGCTGACGTTCGGTGAGGATTTTCAACTCGTCGTAACCGGGCGTTGGATCGTCGACCGCAGCCAAGGCTTCCAGGTAGCGGTGGTTGCAAGCCAAGGCATGGCGTTGATAGTGATGCATGTTGCCAACACCCTTGCACATCGCGAACCAACCGGTCGTCGTGGTGCCGTCTCGATGTCGACATTCCCGCAAGACTTTGAATTCTCCGGGTTGATTGATGACGGTTTCCACACGCAGCAGCAGACCCAACTTGTCGTACATCTTCAGCCAGTTCCTCTTCATGAAGTGTTTGAGGCACACGCCAGGCTCCCGCACCGACTTGTAATGCGTCTGGATTTCGCCGTCGAAGCGTTCGTGCCACTTGCGTCCGAGATAACAGAAGATTTTCTTGGGACTGAAGGTGAGCAAGGCGAATTCCAGCAGTCGCACGAACAACCCCGCCAACGCCTGCTTGCCGGTAAAGCGCAGATCGGTGGCGTACTCGGCTTGGTCGATGACCCAGTAATGGCCCAGGCCCTTGAGTTCCGCGTGCAGCAGCGGATTGACCTGCCGGGCGTAGCGTTCCAGGATCTTCGGCCATGGCAGTTTGGCGAAGCGGTCCGCGATCCGCTGGGCCGCAACCGGATCGGCCAACTCGACGAAGGCGTTATCGACCTGTTCGAAGGCGATGCCTTTCTTCTTCAGTTGCCGCGCCACGAAGTCGTGGCCATTGGCATACACCTGACAGGTGAACGGCGCCCAGGTCTGCAAGCGGACGTGCATCAGCCCCAGTTCGCGGTCGATGAAGTAATAGTACAAGACCCGCTGCGGCACCTTCCGCGACACGAAGCAGGGCCGATCCTTGCCGGGCTTGAGCTTGAAAGTGCGACAAGCCTCCATCACGCACAAGATGCCGACCAACCCCTCGGTGATGGGGTGCGTTGCAGGTGCTTTTTGGCCCAAGCATCCTTGTCGATGTCGCCAATCCCATACTCCCAGACCCGGCCGTACTTCTGGGCCAAGAGCTTGGCGTGCTCCACCAAGCGGTTCGACCAAGCCGGCCCGAGCGTCTTCACGAAGTCGGCACGGCGCATGTTCAACCGGTAATCGACGAAGTTCTCAAATTCATACGCCCGACTGATGGGCAAGTGGCCCTTGAAGATGACACGGTCAAAACACGACAGAACCCAGGAGATGACGCTGGCAAACTTGGCGACGAACGAGCATACTGTCTTCATGGCATCCGCTTCCTGAATGACTGCTGGTAACAATCATTTTGGAAAGTCGGATGCCTATTTTCTTCATTCACGGGCGGTGGGCGAAGCCCACGTTAGGAGGGTTGTGCCGGCGTGGCGACGGCGGGCATCGACGCCAGCACATGATTCGGCTGGGCCGCTTTGCTTTCGCCCTGCAACATCTGGAGAATGCCCCACAAGGGAAGGCGGACCCAATCCGGGCGATGGTTGAGCTCGTAGCCGAGCTCGTACAGGGCTTTCTCCAGCAAGTACGATTCGAAGAGCAACTGGATCTCGTCCCACGATCGGGGCAGGAAACTCCCCTCCTTGGCTTTGTCCAAATAAGAGCGGACGTAAACCGCCGACACCCAGACATACCAAACTCGGGCCCAGGGTTCGAGAATCGGCACATCTTCGGGTCGAATCAAACCTCGCGGTTGATCGCGATTGTCGCCCTGGCTCAACAGGCAAGCGTAAACCGCATAGTGAAACGATCGCACCATGCCCACCACATCGCGCAGCGGCGAGCGTTTGCCGCGTCGATCGGCAATCGACCGGGCCGGTTCGCCTTCGAGATCAATGAAGACGAAGTCCTTGCCGGTATATAGCACTTGGCCCAGGTGGAAGTCGCCGTGGTGCCGGATCCGCTGAGCGCTGACCTTTCGGGTCATGATTCGACGAATCAGCGACATCAACTCGTCCTCGCGTTCGAGCACTTTTGCGCGTTGGCCTGAACCGGGTCGGGCAGTTCGCCCAGATTTCCGCGCAGCTGGTCCAGCACGCGGCGGCGAAGATTTCGCATCGACTGATACACCGATCGCTGATAAAGCGTCGAGAAGATTTCCGGCGCAAAGTCGGGGTCATCGGTTTCCGCCGCGAGCGCCAAGTGCATCTCCGCCGTTCGCTGGCCGAGCAATCGCGCCAAGGCCAAGTACGGATTGATCAGCGTCTGGAGCGCAGGCGGGACCTCGCGCTGGGCCAATTCCAAAAGCGAATGTTCGACTGCCGGGACATTCCGCTCGGCGACCGGCAACGCGAGAATTCGCTCGTAAAACCGGCTTAACTCATCGAGCGTGAAGCGCCAGGCATTCGCCTGGTGCGGCACGAACCCGTCGAGCACGGCGATGGTCGTTGATTCGGCCCAGCGACGTTTATGCTCGATGCCCCCCAGCACCGGCGCCACATTCGGAAAGTTTCGCTTGACGGTCAAATAGCGTCCGACCTCCAGTTCAGGGTTAATGCCGCGTTCGAGCCGACGAAACACTTTCATGATCAGCCGGTCGCCAAAGAAGATCGTCGAATTCGATTGCTGTCCGCTGAACGGAGTAGGAGTGAGCGGCGTGTCATCCGGGCCGCGCGCCTGTTCGAATCCGGGATACGCCGATCCGACGATTTCGCCATCCGTGATGTGAAACCTCTTTCGCTCGGTCACGGCCCGCAACAGCGCCGTCGCGAATCCCGGTTCGTTCAGGGCGTCGTAGAGGACTCCCTGAATTCCGCCCTCAATGCGAACGATCACGTCGTGCGGCGTCGCTTCGAGCATCTGAGCGGCCCGGTCGCCGGTGGCATAGGTCAGGGGCAGCAAGAATTGCTCCGGCGAACCCTCGTCAAAGGCGACCTCGACAAAGGTCACGAGCGCCACGGATTCATCGAATCGGAGTCGGAAACGATCCCGAAACACAGCGCGTTTGATCTGGCGTGCCTTTCCGCCGAACCAACGGCGATCGTAGAGATATGCCGGCAATGCTTCCTCGAGCCGGCTGCGAGCCGGATTGTGAAACACCTCTTCCCAACTCTGATTTACCGTAACGTGCGCAACCTCCGCCCGCTTGGCGCTGGAAGCTGACCCGGCCGGCCGCTTTCGCTGGGTCGCAACACGAACCAGTAGAAGGAATGCGGCCCAATCATGAAGCGATAGGGCTCCTTGCCGATTTGCGGCATCGGATTGCGACTGAAGAGTTCGACCGGCTTCAACCCCTGGAACGGCGACAGGTCGATGTCGAAATACTGGACGAAGCGCGACAGATTGGCGACGACGAGAATCGTTTCATCCTGATAGCGGCGCAAGAAGGCCAAGACTTTGTTGTTGTTGGGCTGCAATGGTTCGATGGTGCCGCGGCCGAACGCCTTGTACTGTTTTCGCAGCGCGATCAAGCGTTTGGTCCACCACAACAACGAGTTTGGATTGTTTTGCTGGGCTTCGACGTTGACCGCCTCGTAGTGATACTCGGGGTCAACGATGACCGGGAGATAAAGTCGCTGGGAGTTGGCGTGCGAGAAACCGGCATTGCGATCAGCGCTCCATTGCATGGGCGTGCGGACGCCATTGCGATCGCCCAGATAGATATTGTCCCCCATGCCGATTTCGTCGCCGTAATACATGATCGGCGTGCCCGGCAGCGAGCAGAGCAAGCCCTTCATGAGTTCAATGCGATGACGATTATTGCCCAAGAGCGGGGCCAGCCGGTGCCGAATGCCCAGATTGATTCGGGCCTGGGGATCATTGGCATAGGCCCGATACATGTAGTCCCGCTCCTCGTCGGTGACCATTTCCAATGTCAACTCATCGTGGTTGCGAAGGAAGATGCCCCACTGGCAGGATTCGGGAATCGGCGGCGTCTGGGCAAGGATGTCGAGGATCGGATAACTGTCCTCCATGTGAATGGCCATGAACATCCGGGGCATGAGCGGAAAATGAAAGCACATGTGGCATTCATCGCCGTTGCCGAAATAGGCCGACGCATCCTCCGGCCATTGATTCGCCTCCGCGAGCAGCATGCGATCGGAGAATTTCTCGTCCATGTGACGCCGCAGCGCCTTGAGAAACTCGTGAGTCTCGGGCAGGTTCTCGCAATTTGTCCCCTCTCGTTCGTACAGGTACGGCACGGCGTCGAGCCGCATGGCGTCCACACCCATGTCCATCCAGAAATCGACCAGCGGCATGATCGCGTTCCAAACCGCCGGATTGTCATAGTTGAGATCGGGTTGGTGCGAATAGAAGCGATGCCAAAAGTAGGCATTCGCCACGGGATCCCAGGTCCAATTCGAATGCTCGAAATCCTTGAAAATAATTCGGGCTTCGGCGTATCTCTTCGGGTCGTTGGTCCAGACGTAAAAGTCGCGTTCGGGGGTTCCTGGTCGGGCGCGGCGGGCACGCTGAAACCAGGGATGCTGGTCCGAGGTGTGGTTGATGACCAATTCGGTGATGACGCGGAGGCCACGGTCGTGAGCCGCGTCGAGGAAGTCCTTGAAATCCTGAAGCGTGCCGTAGTGCGGATGGATGTCCATGTAGTCGGCGATGTCGTAACCATCGTCCTTCAAGGGCGACGGATAAAACGGCAGCAGCCAGATGGCGGTGACGCCAAGATCCTGCAGGTAATCGAGCCGTTGAGTCAGGCCGCGAAAGTCGCCCATGCCGAAGCCGAGTTGATCCTGAAACGCGCGCACATGAACTTCATAGATAATGGCGTCCTTATACCAAAGAGGATTCGACTCCAACATTCCGGGCCCCCAGACAGGTCCGCAGCCGCCGTCAGCCGCTATCCAAAGTATTCAAAATCTCGCTCCGAGCGAATTCGCCGCCGCACTCGGAAAACGTGTGCGGGAACGACATGCGGATTCAACTCGACATAATTGCGCTCACCCTGCCATAAATACCTCGCGTCCGTCAACAGATCGTGCATTTGGTAGGGCTTGTCGCCTTCAACATCAATTTCCTGGAGCGGCAGCTGGACCCAGCCCGACTGCGTGTGGTGCGGGTCGACATTTACGACCGCCACGATCATATTGGTTTCGTCGGCCGATCGCTTGCTGTAACAGATCATCTGCTCGTTGTCGACGTGATGAAATCGCAGGCCGCGGTCGGAATGCAACGCCGGGTTTTCGCGCCGAATCCGGTTCACCCGGGCAATCAGTTCCTTCAAACTGTCGGGCGAATCCAGGTTCCAGAACTGGAACTCGTACTTCTCCGAGTCGAGATATTCCTCGCTCCCGGGCTCTCGGGCCTTGTTCACGCATTGCTCGAACGCGGGACCATAGACGCCATAGTTCGCGCCGAGCGTGGCCGCAAGGACCAGCCGAGTCACGAACGCGGGCCGGCCGCCGTATTGCAGATACTCGGTCAGAATGTCAGGCGTGTTCGGCCACAGATTCGGGCGGAAGAACTCCCGGACCGGCGCCGAATTCAGTTCGGTGAAATAGCGGATGAGATCATGCTTGGTGTTGCGCCAGGCGAAATAGGTGTACGACTGGGTGAAGCCAACTTTGGCCAGTCGGTACATCACTTTGGGACGGGTGAACGCCTCGGCCAGAAACAACACATCTCCATGGGTTCGTCGTACTTCGCCGATCAGCCATTCCCAGAATGAGAATGGCTTGGTGTGCGGATTGTCAACCCGGAAAATGCGGATCCCGTGGTCGATCCAAATCGAGAACGATGCTTTTCAATTCCTGCCATAGCTCCCGCCAGTGCTCGGTTTCGAAGTCGAACGGGTAGATGTCCTGATACTTCTTTGGCGGATTCTCCGCATACTGGATGCTGCCGTCCGGCCGACGACGAAACCACTCGGGATGCTCGCGGACATACGGATGATCGGGCGAGCATTGAAAGGCCAGATCGAGCGCGACTTCGATGCCATATTCGGCCGCCTTCGCGATCAAGCGGCGGAGATCCGCGACATCGCCCAGTTCCGGCAAGATCGCTTTGTGGCCTCCCTCGAAATTGCCAATGGCCCACGGACTGCCGCGGTCGGCGGCATGGCTTCGGCCGCATTGTTCTTGCCCTTTCGAAAATTGAGGCCGATGGGATGAATTGGCGGCAGGTATAAGACATCGAAGCCCATCGAAGCGACATACGGCAACCTCGCCTCGCAATCCCGCAAGGTGCCATGATGCCCAGGCTCCGCCGCGCACGAGCGTGGAAACATTTCGTACCACGCGCTGAATCCCGCCTTCGGCCGATCGACCACGACCCGCAGTTCCCAGCCGTAACGCGCAGCCAGCGTCCAATCCGCGTGCCGATCGACCAACCGGGCTAACTCGTCATTCGTCGCCAAGTTCATCTTGGCCTCGGTGGACAATTCGCCGGTCAAGACGTTCGCGGCGCTTTTCAATTGTTCGGCGTCCATCCGGGTTGCGCGGTGCTCGCAATTCTCCAGCAGTTTCGCGGCGACTTGAAACTCGATCTCGAGGTTCTGGCCGGCGCGGGCTCGTTTCGCCAGATCCCGTCTCCAGGTTCGAAAATGATCGATGCGGGCTCGAATCGTATAGCGGTAATGTCCGCGCCGCCCGACGGTGAACTCACCGCGCCAGCGGTCGTTCGCAAGCCGTTTCATCGGCACGAGATTGAAGTCGGCCTCCTCATTGCGCCGAAAATGCAGTTCGCAGGCGAGTTCGTCGTGTCCATCGGTGAAAATGTCAGCCTCGACGATCACGCGTTCGCCTTCGGTGCGTTTGATGGGAAACCGGCCGCCGTCAATTTCAGGATCGACCGCCTCGATCACCACGCGGATAGGGCCCGCCTCGCCGATCGTTGGTGAACCGCCTACAAGGGCGCCCGCGGATTCCCGATTGAAGTCTTGAGAATCATGGTGCGGATCGGTCATCCGAGTTTCTCCCAACCCCTCAAGCAAATCTCCAATGACAGTGCGGCTTGGCGATTTGGAATGAGCAGATCGCGTGCCCAACAAGTGGCGGTGCTCGTTTGCATCGTTTTCAGTGCAGGACCAAACAACCGGGCAATAACTTACCAATTGGTCAGGACTTGCCTGTGCTGTCGCATTCGTCTGCGACTGAATTTCGGCGGCCCGCTACTAATCTATTCCAAACAAACTCGGAAACAAAAACCATTACCGTCTCGGCATCGATATCTGAATTCGGCACAGAAATTGCCTTTCGTCCCCGGAATCGTCAATCGATCTGATGTGACTTTGGCCGGAAATCGCTGGCGGCGACGGTTTCGCACCAAACGTCGACTCGAGTCCGACGCAGGCTGGATCGGCAAGCGTCGACTGTCGATCCCGGTGACCGCGAACCATGAAGGGATAGTGGAGTTCATGATGAATCCCACCGGAATTGGAAGCACCTTTCTTGGCGACGACGCTTGCCACTTCCGCGTCTGGGCTCCCCAAGCTCAGACGGTGGAGATCCATCTGGTCGCGCCGAAGAATCGTTTTGTCCGGATGGATTCGCAACCGGAAGGATACTTTGAGGCGACGGTGAACGGAATCCCCGCCGGCTGCGACTACTTCTATCGCCTGGACGGGAAAATCGAGCGTCCCGATCCGGCATCCCGCTATCAGCCCGCCGGCGTGCACGGGCCGTCGCGCGTGGTGGACCCGGCGTTTGATTGGCATGACGCGGCCTGGTTTGGCCGTCCGCTGGCAAACTATATTTTGTACGAGCTTCACATCGGAACGTTCACGCCGACGGGCACTCTGGATGCCGTGATTGGCCGGCTCGACGATCTCATCGACCTGGGGGTCACCGCGATCGAGCTGATGCCGCTGGCCCAGTTTCCCGGAAACCGAAACTGGGGTTACGACGGCGTTCAGCCATTCGCCGTGCAGGACAGCTACGGCGGAACCAACGCGCTCAAACGGCTAGTAGACGCCTGCCATTCACGCGGATTAGCCGTCGTGCTCGACGTCGTGTACAACCATTTCGGGCCGGAAGGAAATTACCTGCAGGACTTCGGTCCTTATTTCACCGATCGTTACAAGACTCCGTGGGGAGCCGCACTGAACTTTGATGGTCCGCAGAGCGATCCGGTGCGCAACTTCTTCATTCAAAACGCCATCATGTGGCAGACCGAATTTCACATCGACGCATTGCGGCTCGATGCGGTTCATGCCATCCAGGATCATTCCGCCTATCCGTTTCTTGAAGAACTCAACGTTGAAACCGCTCGACGAGCTGAGTGTCTGAATCGCCGCTTCTACCTGATCGCCGAAAGCAATCTGAACGACCCTCGCCTGATCCGCTCCCGGGAATTGGGCGGGTATGGTTTACATGCGCAATGGAGCGATGATTTCCATCATTCGCTGCGAACGCTCCTCACCGGCGATCGATCCGGCTACTATTCTGATTTTGGCGACTTGGCTCATTTGGCCGCCGCCTACCGAAATGGATTCACCTATACGGGACAATACTCCAGTTTCCGTGCTCGGCGTCACGGAAACTCGACTTGCGAGAATTCGGCCCAACAGTTCGTGGTCTGTACTCAGAATCATGACCAGGTTGGCAACCGGATGCTTGGAGAGCGACTGAGCCAACTGGTGGATTTCAACAGTTTGAAGCTGGCCGCGGCCGCAGTATTGACCAGCCCCTATTTGCCGCTGCTGTTCATGGGCGAGGAGTATGCCGAGCCAGCGCCGTTCCAGTACTTCACCAGTCACGGCGACCCGGATCTGGTCGAGGCGGTGCGCAAGGGCCGCCAGGAAGAATTCGCTGCGTTCCGCTGGCAGGGCGAAGTGCCCGATCCGCAACGTGAAGAAACATTCCTTCGCTCGCGGCTCCGGCCCGAACTTCGGACCGAAGGCCGTCATCGTGTCTTGTTCGACTGGTATCGTGAATTGATCCGGCTGCGAAAAACGATTCCGAGCCTGGCAGATCTGAGCAAGGACCGGCTCGCAGTTGTCGGCTTCGAACGCGAACGTATTTTGCTCGTACGCCGTTGGAGCGCTGACGACGCGATTTGGATGATATTTAATTTCGGCGATCAGCCTGCTCGGTTGCCGCTGCCCGTTCCCGCGGGAAAATGGCTACGAACGATCGATAGCACGGATCCGCGTTGGCTTGGCACGGACGAACGGCTCAGTGAGCCGATTGAGTCGAATGGCGGCGTCGATCTGAGCATCGGCGCCAAGGTGTTTGGACTTTATCGCAAGGCGACCGACTGAATGGAACGGTACGTCTGCATTCATGGCCACTTCTACCAGCCGCCGCGCGAAAACCCGTGGCTGGAGTCAGTCGAACTGCAGGATTCGGCCTATCCGTCTCACGACTGGAACGAGCGAATCACCGCCGAGTGTTACGGGCCGAACGCCGTGGCCCGAATGCTCGATACCGAGGGCCGAATCAGCCAGATTGTCAACAATTACGCCCGCATCAGCTACAACTTCGGCCCGACGTTGCTTTCCTGGCTTGAGGGGAACGCGCCCGACGTTTATGAGGCGGTGCTGGCCGCCGACCGCGACAGTCAACAGTTCTTCTCCGGGCACGGTTCGGCCCTGGCACAAGGCTACAACCACATGATCATGCCGCTGGCGAACAGCCGCGACAAGTTCACGCAGGTTTACTGGGGCATCCGCGATTTCGAGCGTCGCTTTGGCAGAAAACCGGAAGGATTTTGGCTGCCGGAAGCCGCCGTCGATCTCGAGTCGCTGGACGTCCTCGCCGAGCACGGCATTCGCTTCACCATCTTGTCGCCGTATCAGGCCGCCCGGGCGCGGCCGATCGGCGCGGAAGACTGGCAGGACGTCGAAGGCGGCCGGATTGATCCGTCGACGCCTTACGTGCAACGATTGCCGTCCGGGCGCACCATCGTGATTTTCTTCTACGACGGCCCAATCTCGCGAGCCGTGGCATTTGAGAAACTGTTGTCGAATGGTGAGCGATTCGCTCAGCGCCTGATGGACGCCTTCGATGACTCGCGAACCTGGCCGCAACTGTCGCACATCGCCACCGATGGTGAAACCTACGGCCATCACAGTCCGCACGGCGATATGGCGCTGGCCTTTGCCCTGCATCGCATCGAAACAACCAACGGCGCCAAACTGACGAACTACGGCGAATTCCTTGAGCGTCACGCGCCGACGCATGAAGTCGAAATCTTCGAGAATAGTTCCTGGAGCTGCGTTCACGGCGTCGAGCGCTGGCGCAGCAACTGCGGCTGCAACGCCGGTCGCTCCGACTGGAGTCAGGAATGGCGAAAGCCGCTCCGAGAGGCGCTCGATTGGCTGCGGGACGCGCTGAACCCGCAGTATGAGAAACTGGCCCAAACGTTGCTCAAAGATCCGTGGGCGGCCCGCAACGAGTACATCTCGATCGTCCTGGACCGGAGTTCCGACAATCTCGAACGGTTTCTGGGCGAGCAGGCCGTCCGAATCCTTTCCGACTCCGAGCGTACGATCGCTCTCAAGCTGCTGGAGATGCAGCGCCATCTCATGTTGATGTACACGAGTTGCGGCTGGTTCTTCGATGAGTTGTCGGGCATCGAAACGGTTCAGGTCATTCACTATGCCGGCCGCGCCGTGCAACTCGCCCAGGAGCTTTTTGGCGACCATCTCGAAGAATCGTTTCTGGATTTGCTAGCCAAGGCTAAGAGCAATTTTCCCGACCATCGCGACGGCCGCCGAATCTACGAGAAATTTGTCAAGCCGGCGATGCTGAGCTGGGAAGCGGTTGGCGCTCATTACGCAGTCAGTTCGCTGTTCGAATCGTTTCATCAGTCCGCCAAGGTGTTTTGTTACTCGGCCGATCGCGAGGACTTGCAATCGTTCGAGGCCGGTCGCGCCAGACTCGTCGTCGGGCGTGTTCGATTGACGTCGGACATCATTCGCGAATCGGAGTTGCTGAGTTTCGGCGCGCTGCACTTCGGCGATCACAATGTCAATTGCGGCGTGCGTAAATTCCAGAACGAGGCGACTTACCAGACGCTGACGCTGGAACTCTCGCAGGCCTTTAGCACGGCCCATTTTCCGGAGATTATCCGGCATTTCGACAAGGGCTTTGGCGAATCCAACTACTCCTTGCGGTCGTTGTTCCGCGACCAACAACGGAAAGTGATGCGTCAGGTCCTCGGACCGAGCCTGGCCCAAGCCCGCTCCACGCTCCAACGCTTGTACGAGGAGCATCTTCCGTCCATGCGGTTCCTGATGGACATGGGCGCCCCCTTGCCGCGAGCGTTTCGCACCGAAGCGGACTTCGTCATCAATACCGACCTGCGTTGGGCGTTTGAGGACGACGAACCCAACATCGCATTGATTACAAAACTGCTCGACGAGGCCGCGTTGTTCAACATTGGGCTCGATACGCCGGGGCTGGCTCACCGGCTGCGCGAAACGCTAGGACGCATGGCGTCACGACTTCGGGACAACCCGGAAGACTTGAAAATCCTGCAATCGCTGGCGGCGATCGTCGATCTCACTCCCAGGCTGCCCTTCGAAGTCGATCTGTGGCAACCGCAGAATCTTTACTTTGTCGTCATGCGCGACGCTCTGAATCAATTCGAGAACGCCGCGATCCAGGGAGACCAAACGGCGCAGATCTGGGTCGAGCAATTCTTGGATTTGGGCATCAAGTTGGGAATTCAGGTCGCGGACCTTAAAAAAAAAGTAGCCCGGATCAAGAAAGTGCCCACGGTGGCGGGCGCCGTTGAGTATTTGCTTGGCCACCCTCATGTCCCCAGGGCAACCTATCGTCTGCAATTCAACCAGCATTTCACTTTTCGGGACGCCGAATCGATCGTGCCTTACTTGCACGAAATCGGAGTCAGCGATTGCTATTCCTCGCCGATCCTGAAAGCCAAGCCGGGAAGTCTGCACGGTTACGACATCGTCGACCATAGCCAACCGAACCCCGAAATCGGCGGTCAGAACGGATTGGATTCGTTCACCGGGGTCCTGAGTCAGCGCGGCATGGGTTTGATTCTGGACACCGTTCCGAATCACATGGGGATTGCTCATTCCAGCAGCCGCTGGTGGATCGACGTGCTCGAAAACGGGCCCAGCTCCGTGTACGCATCGTTTTTTGATATCGAGTGGCACCCGGTGAATCCGGACCTCGAGAACAAAGTGCTGCTGCCGATTCTCGAGGATCAATATGGCGCCGTGCTGGAAGCGGGAAAGGTTCAACTCGTCTTCGACGAGGGGGCCTTTCATCTGAGGTACTACGACTTCACGTTGCCCATTGGTCCGCGAACCTACGCCCAAATTCTCGAACAGATTTTGCCGCGATTGACCGAGACGGTCGGCGAGAACGATGCTGCGGTGCAAGAACTGCGCAGCATCTTGACCGCGCTGAGCTATTTGCCGCAGCGCACCGAAACGGCGTCCGATCGAATCGCCGAGCGAAATCGCGAAAAGGAAGTCATCAAGCGGCGCATCGCGGCCCTGGTTCAATCCAGTCCGGCGGTTCAACAGGCGATCTCCGAGACGGTCGCGGTGTTCAACGGCCGCGTCGGCGAATCGCGCAGTTTCGACCTGCTCGATAAGCTCCTGGAATCACAGGGCTATCGTCTGGCGTATTGGCGCGTGGCCACCGAGGAAATCAACTATCGCCGGTTCTTCGATATCAACGAACTGGCGGCGATCGCCACGGAAATTCCGGAGGTGTTTCTCGCCACGCACGAGGTGATCCTGCAATTGTTGGCGGCCGGCAAGGCATCCGGACTGCGGATCGACCATTGCGACGGACTCTGGGACCCCGCTGGCTATTTCCTTCGCCTCCAGGAGGAATTTCTCGTTCGCCGGGTCCGCGCCATTCTCGGTCCGGAACATTGTTCGGAAGGATTTGAGCAGGAAGCGCTGGCTCGCTTTGCGGCGCATCGCGAGCGTTCCGACCCGGCGCACACGATTTGGCCGCTGTATGTGGTCGCCGAGAAAATCCTGGGAGAGAACGAACCGCTGCCCCACGATTGGGCCATCTACGGCACCACCGGCTACGATTTTCTCAACGCCGCAAACGGCATCTTCGTCGACCAGGCGAACGCCGACTCGTTTGAAAGCACGTATAGCCGCTTCATCGACGACCGCATCGATTTCACCCAACTGGTCGTCAACTGCCAAAAGACCATCATGCTGGTGTCGATGGCCAGCGAAGTGAATGCCCTGAGCCACGAACTCGACCGCATCTCGGAGCGAAATCGCCGGTATCGCGACTTCACGCTCAACAGTTTGACGCTGGGAATTCGCGAGATCATCGCGGCGATGTTTATCTATCGCACCTACATCACCGGCGATACGCCGCCGTCGCTTCGAGACCGCATGTTCGTCGAACAGGCGGTCGAAGACGCCAAGGACCGCAACCCGGGCACCGTGGCGTCGGTATTCGATTTCATTCGCGACACGATTCTGCTCCGCAACGTTGGCGACTTCGCCGAGGACGACCGCCCGCGACTGATTCGTTGGACCATGAAGTTTCAGCAACTGACCGGTCCCGTTTTGGCGAAGGGACTCGAGGACACCGCATTTTACATTTACAACCGCCTGGTCTCGCTGAACGAAGTCGGCGGGCACCCGGAGCGTTTCGGCACCAGCGTCGCGGACTTCCATCGCCACAACCACGACACGCTGCAAAACTGGCCGCACGCGGTGCTGACATCGGCCACTCACGACACGAAGCGCGGCGAGGATGTCCGCGCCCGCCTGAATGTCCTTTCTGAAATGCCCGAGCAATGGCAGGCGGCTCTCGGCCGCTGGACCGACCTCAACGACGCCAAGAAAAACGCCGTCGACGGCCGACTGGCGCCGTCGCGGAACGAGGAATACCTGCTCTACCAGACCCTCATCGGCGCCTGGCCGATCGAGCCCATGGACTCGAATGGTTTCCAACATTTCCGCGATCGCATTCTGACGTACATGCAAAAGGCCACCAAGGAAGCCAAGATTCACACAAGCTGGATCAATCCCGATCCCGATTATGATGCCGCGGTTCACGAGTTCGTGATGCGACTGCTGCCCGACGATCCCGACGATCCGTTTGTCAAGGATTTGACGGCCTTTCAGCGGCCCGTGACGTTCTGCGGCTATTTCAATTCGCTGGCGCAGGTGCTGCTGAAACTGACCAGTCCGGGCGTGCCGGACATGTATCAAGGGACTGAATTGTGGGATCTTTCCCTGGTGGATCCGGACAATCGCCGGCCGGTGGACTATGAGCGCCGCCGAACGATGCTCGATCGGATCAAACTCGACCTCGAGCAAGACGATCTCGCGTTGTTCCTGCAGGATCTATTGGCCGAAATGCCGGACGGCCGCATCAAGATGTACTTGACCTATCGCGTGCTCAACTACCGCCGCAGCCGCGAGGAGTTTTTTGCCCGCTGCGATTACGAGCCGCTGCATGCCGCGGGCGAAAAACAGGAACATGTGTGTGCGTTTTTGCGTTTGATGGAAGATGAGATGATGGTCGTGGTGGTTCCGCGGCTTGTTTACCGCCTCACCGAGGGCGGCCAGAGCGCGCCGATGGGAGCCAAGGTTTGGCGCGACACCCGACTCGTCCTGCCAACCGAGCAATGTCCGACGCGATTCCGAAACCTGCTGACCGGCCAAACGGTTCGCGTGGAATCAAACGAGGGGTCCGCGACCATTTCTCTCGCCGCGATCCTCGAACAATTTCCCGTGGCGCTTTTGGAAGGCCGGCAGGAGACGAAACGCAATTCGCGCGATTACACCGCCTGATCGCACCGCGACGGCGGGCAATTGTCTCGTAAGACAGCTAAGGGCATACGCCGGAGATACCGAAATGATTCGATTGATAACTGCTGTGATTTTCACATTGGGATTTCTCGGCATCGCGGCGGCAGAACAACCCCGTTCGAAAATCCACCACGCCTTCCTCGCCTGCGGCCAGGAAACTTACATCGTTGACGGCGACGGCAAAATCGTATGGCACGATCCGCATTCAACCCGAGACGGGTGGGTTCTGCCGAACGGAAACGTTCTACTCGCCGTTTCGAAATCGAAGACGTTTCCGGGCGGCGGCGCAATTGAAGTGACGCGCGACGGCAAGACGGTTTTCGAATTCAAGGGAACGCAATCCGAAGTGAACACGGTTCAGCCGCTGGAACATCAGAATATCCTCCTCACCGAGGCGGGCAACAAACCGCGGCTGCTGGAAGTGAATCGCCAGGGCAAGATCGTGATCGAAGTGCCGCTGCAGGCCCAAACCAAGGACCACCACCTGCAAACTCGGATGGCCCGCAAGTTGGCCAACGGCAATTACCTGATTCCGCAATTGCTCGATAAAGTGGTCCGCGAATACACGCCCGAGGGCAAGGTCGTGTGGGAAGTGAAGACGCCGCATTGGCCGTTCACGGCGATTCGGCTCGACAACGGCCACACGCTCATCGATTGCACGCTGGGAAACTTGGTGATCGAAGTTGACGCCAAGGGCAAAACGGTCTGGCAATTGACGAACGATGACCTGCCAGGCAGGCCGATCAACGACGCCTGCGGCGGTCAACGATTGCCGAACGGCAACACCGTGATCACCAGCCATCATGCCGCCGCGAATCAGATTAAGTTGTTTGAAGTCACTCGCGACAAGAGAATTGTCTGGACCTATACCGATAACAAGAAATCCGGCATCCACCACTTTCAGATTCTGGAAACCAACGGCAAGAAACTGGAAGGCCGGCCGTTGCGATAAACCAGCCTAAAAGAAGCGGATCAGATCGGCGTAGGGAATTCGCTGCGTCCAGGAGCAGCCAATGAGATGCTTGCCGGTCTTAACGCTGGGACCGACCCAGCGGACCTCGGCTTGCAGGGTCATTGGCTTGCCATAACCTGGGGCAAGCAGATCGATGAGAATTCGCTCGCCGATCTCCAACGGCTTCGAGGCCAAGAAGCTGACGCCGCCCTGTGAGATATTGACGGGCGTAATCGTCGAACTGGGGGCCATCGGTTTGGCGGCGGGCACGAAACTGGCGGTTCCCCGCGGCCGCCGGCGTGGGAAATTGCGGCGGTCCTTATGGCCGGGCAGCAACGGATTGAAGGACGGAGTCGGCTGATTCATGGGCCCCTGGCTCCGAAGCCGGGAATCCGACGCCTGGAATCGTCGGACGACGATGCAAAGTGAGCTTAAAAAGGATAGCACAAAATCATTCGGGTCCAACCAAACTGGCTGGGGAGGATTGTTGGAATCGGATTGCAAAGGGGACAAGCCGGCGCAGCCCATGTCTCCTTAGAAACCTGCGGTTTTCCGCTTGAGAAACGCAAAGGTGGTCCGCTTCTCCCGGCCACATGTCACGGAAACTGTCTTCTTAGACCGGAACTCGCAACAGCCTGAAATGGGCATTGCCACCGATTTATGACTGGGTGAACGCCGGATTGACGAGCTCGTCAGCACCCCTTCGGAAATCTGGGGAAATCGCGTGGGCTGAGCAACTGCCGAATTGACAGCCAGGTGTCAGTTAAGCTATACTCAAGGGAACTCGATTCAGGATGAAATCGACGCTAGGTCGGTTATCGACCAAGGTCGTCGAAATTGCAGGGAGGCGTCTCCCCTCTGATTTGAATGAACTTGGTTCGACGCGGGCTTTTCCCTTTCCCGGCCGCGGTGACGCATGGATGAAAACGTTCCGACGCCAGACTCCGCTGGTCATCGATCGTCGGTGGTGAAACTGCGTTCGGAAAATGGAACGCCGGCATCGACGGCCGCGGAAGCGGTCATCCCCCCCAATTCAACGGACGACTCACCGACGGTCATCAGCGCCAATCGGCCAAAGTTGATGTCCGCGGAAGCGATCGTGCAGGGTCTAGATGGCCGGCTTGGCCAATTTGAGCTGATCGAGGCGGTGGGGGTGGGCGGAATGGCGGCGGTGATTCGCGCTCGCGATGAGCACCTTGGCCGCATCGTCGCGCTGAAGATCCTGCCGCCCGAAATGGCGGCGGACCCGGAGAACATCGCCCGGTTCAATCAGGAAGCGCGCTCCGCGGCGCGGCTCGATCACGAAAACATCGCTCGCGTCTATTTCTGCGGCGAAGGTCAGGGGCTGCACTTCATCGCCTTCGAGTTCGTCGAAGGGATCGACCTGCGAACATTGCTCGAAAAAAATGGCTCGCTCGACCCTGGGCAGGCGGTTCAGTACATGCTGCAGGTCGCGACCGGCCTGGCCCACGCGGCCGATCGCGGCGTAACCCACCGCGACATCAAGCCGAGCAATATTTTGATCACGCCCGAGGGGCGGGCCAAGATCGTGGACATGGGCCTGGCCCGCAGCACCGACGTCCATGGCGGCGTGACCCAGTCGGGCGTGACGCTCGGCACCTTCGACTATATCTCCCCGGAGCAGGCGCTGGAGCCGCGCTCCGCCGACGTGCGCAGCGACATCTATTCTCTCGGATGCACCTTTTATCATTTGCTGACCGGTGTGCCGCCGGTCCCCGACGGCACGGCGGCGAAAAAATTGCACCACCACCAGAACATCGCGCCGCGCGATCCGCGCGAGTTCAATCCCGCGATTCCCGACGAGCTTGTCGGCGTGCTCGGCAAAATGATGGCCAAGGCGCCGCGCGACCGCTATCAGCGCCCGGGCGAATTGATCCAGCACCTGATGGCCCTGGCCCAAAAGTTGAATGTTCCGGGGTCGGGCAACAGCCGCGAGCCGTCGTTGTTCGTGGATGTGCCGTTGCCGGCGCCGCCTCGATTCTCACCGGTGCTCCTCGCGGTGGCTTCGATCGCCGCGGTCGCGATCCTTGCGGTGGTGCTCGGCCTGGGCGGCGGCTCGGGCGAACCACGCCAGATTTCGTACCTGCCCCATAATCGACCCAACGAGGCGAAGCCGCTGCCCGCTACGGCAGGCCCCGCGACCGAGACAACGCGCATCGCACCGGCCGAGCCGCGCAGAGCCGCCAATATCGAAGAATTGGTTCGCGCGCTCGAACAAAAGGCAACTTTCATCATCTTGACCGGCGACGATTATGACTTCGGTGAACTCGCCAAGGATGACGAGCGAGGCGCAACGCGCACGCTGAGGGCGACGCGCGGGATTGAGATTGGTCGGCGACAGCAAATCGAACGACCATCGCCCCGTGTTGCACTGGGACGTGGATGCGGCGATGAGCGCGACCAGCGACACGTCACTGGCGCTGCTGACACTGGCCGGCGATTCGACCGCGCAGAGCGAGTTGAAAAACCTCCGCTTCGAAATTCGCGCCCACCGCTTGCGACCTGCCGGTGTTCGCCGTCGACGCGGCCGGCATGGGCAAACTCGTGATCTCCGATTGCGAATTCCTGCACGATGGAAAGCCCGAGGGCGGCTCAATCCGCTTCAGCGGGCCGACGATCGGAGGCGGCATCATCGACCTGGAGCGATGCTGGTTCGAACGCGGAGGCAAGGCGGTCGACCTTTCCAATCACAGTTTCATCCGCGCCGCCGACTGTGCCTTCGGCCCGCACGATGTGCTGTTCCGGTTTCACGAGCGCGGCGTATTGGCGGCCGCCTCCGCCGATCGCAACCTGGCAGCCTTGGACCACTGTTCGGCGATCATGGACGCGGGCACGATTTTCAACGCGGAAAGCAATGTTTCCGGAACGATTCGGGCCGGGAATTGCCTGTTTGCCCGCGGCTCGGAGTCGGGCAATGTGGTGCTGGTGAGGCAAAGCGACTCCAGGCAGCAAATCCGGCTGGCTGCCGGCCAACACGCCCGAAATGGATACTATGGCCTGGTTTATTGGGCCATCGATTCGGATCGCGTGGAAAAAAAGTCGAAGGAAGAGTGCCAGGGACTACTGCTGGATGCCGACGCGGTTTATCTGGCGAAGAGCCCGCTCCAAAATCCATCGCCGTTAAAATCGCTCGACAAGCCGCGGTCTACTTTTACTCTGCAGCCGCGGAGCGATTTGCGTGTCCTCTCCGGCAAAGGATTGATCGGCGTGCGGAATTGCAGCTTCGGCAATCTTTATGATCCGAACCTGGTCATTCTCGATGCTCCGCCTGAAACCGTAACGAAAGACCTTGTCATCGATCCGATGGAATCCACCGACGAGAGCAAGCGGCTGTATCGCACCATCGGCGAGGCGGTGGCGAACAACGCCAAGCAGACCGATCTCACGCTCGTGATCAAATCGACTCAACCGGTCGAGATCCTGACGTCAATCCTGATGGCTCGTCCCAACCAGAAACTGACGATTCGCTCCGAGGGCGGCAAGCGGCCGGTGCTGACCTTAGCGGAATCGGACCTTCCGAACCCGGCGATGTTCACGCTTCACAGCGGTACGTTGATCCTGAAAGGATTGCACTTCCGGCTCAAACCCGCACAAAGCTCAGTCGTCAACATTGCCGGCAACGGGAACTGCCAATTCGAGGACTGCCTCGCCACGCTTGAAGCCGCGAACGATTCGAATTCCGCGCTGGCGGCGGTCACGAGCCAGCCGGAATCCCTCGCCAATTTGCTTCAGAAATCGGGGCCTAAGATCAAGCTGACCGATTGCTTTGTTCGCGGACGCGGCAACGTGCTGACGGTCCGCGGCAGCCGTCAGTTTGAACTGGAAGTCACGAACACACTTGCGGCATTGAACGGCGGATTCATCTCGATCGCCGGTCAGCCCAAGGAGTTGCCGCTTTATGCCTCGGCGACCATCAACTGCCGGCAGGTCACCGCCTACCTATCCGAGCCGTTTCTCGACATGCGTTCGGGCGACGAGAAGAAGCTGATCGGCGTATCGCCGGCGCAGGTCAAAGCCGAGGACTGCCTGTTTGTCGCGGCAAGCGATCGGCCGCTGATCTATGCCGCCGGCATGGATCGCGACACGTTGACTTCATTTCTAAAATGGGACGGCGCCCGCAATCTGTACGGCAACTTCGGCCGCCTGCTGGAATTGAAGTCGAGCGGCGCGATGGCGGTGATGATGCCGACCGAATGGACATCGACCAAGTGGCGAGATTTCACGCACGAATCGCCGGATTCGTTCCCCAAGGTCACGTTCGCGGGAGTGAATTCGGATCTATCCAATCAGCCGATCAGCGCCGATCTCGCCAAGGTTGCCGCCGCCGATTTTCATCCCAGGCTTTCGGGCATGAACAAATTCGATACGGTCGGCACAGGCTGCGGTGCAGCCGTGAACCAGTTGCCGAAAGTGGATGAAGAATAGAAGCGGAAGCGCCGGATCGCGGTCACTTCTTCTTGGCGGTCGCCTTCTTTTTCGACTTGGGTTTCGTCTTCGACGCCTTGGAAGTCACTTTGGGTTTAGCCGGTTTCTTGCCGCCGGATTTCGAACCGAAAATCGCCTCGTAGCCCTCGGCAAAGTTTTTGGTTTCCGCTAGTCCCACCCGTACGATGCTCACGAACAGCCCCTCCAAGCAAAACTGAATATCAACCGGCCTCCGGCCATGCGCGTTGAATCCTGCCTTGTTGTTATAGCCAAAAGTCGGCTTATGAGAATCGCATGATCAGCCGATTTGCCAGACCATCAGGCGGTTGTGCCCGGCCAGATCCATGGTGTCGCCGGTTTCGTTCAGCACCGCGTCGTGCAGATGGACCGGCATCTTTTCCTGCTTGATTGTTCTCTTTAACTTCAAGTCGAAGAAGAGCACGAAGCCGTCGTTGGCTCCGCCGACGGCCAGGAGCCAGTCGCCCTTTGGGTGGAAGCGCAGTCGATTGACGAGGCCCTTGAACTTGTCGCTGACGAACTCGTGCGTGCGTTTGCCGGCTTTCCAGTCGAAGACCTCGACGCGGCCTTGCCTTCCAGGTGGTCGATGTTGCCGATCTTGCCGATGCCGCCGACGGCCAGCTGCTTGCCGTCGGGCGAAAAGGCCAGCGAGCGAATGCCGCCGATCGAGTGCCGGCGCTGCACCGGGTCCCAGGTGTACATGACCGGGGCTTCAAGCGTCGTCAACCTGGCCGGCCGGATTCGAGCGTCCCAGACGACGATGTGGCCGACCTTGTCGCCGGTGGCGAGGTGCCTGCCGTCGGGCGAGAATCGCCAGGCGTACAGCATCGAGGGGAAGTGGTGCGGCGTCAGCTCCTCGTGCCCGCGCAGTTCGTGGAGCATTTCGCCGGTCGCGGCGTCCCAGACCCGGCAGACCATGTCGTCGGCCACGCTGGCGACGAACGTTGCCGTCGCGGCGTGGCCGCCACCTGGCGGATCCACTTCGTGTGCGCGTCGACTGCGCGGATCTTGGCCTGTCTTGGCGATATCCCACCAGATCAGCTGGCCGTCGTAGCCGCCCGAGACGAGCGAGTCGTGCCCGCGAGTGGCCAGCGCCGGTGACGTAGCTCTCGATGAGCGCCCAGCTCCTTCAGGCTCGGCTTGGCGGCGGCCAGGTCGATTTCCGATGACCTTGAAATCCGAGCTGCCGAATACAGTGCGGCTCCGCTGCCGGACTCGCGCGACGGCGAAGACGATGCTCCGGCCGCGAGAAGTCCCTGACGAGCTTGAGCTTGCTCGGGGCATCTGGTCGGACATCGAGTCTGCTCCAGTTACGGCAACGTCTCAATTCAGGCGCGTTGAGTTAGGCCAGCACCTCCTGGATCGGCTCGGTGCCGGGCTCGGTCAGCGGGACCGGGCGGGAGCCGACGTAGTAGTTCTTCTGCGGGTTGATGCCCAGCGCCGGGTAGATCGTGGCGAACAGCTCGCGCGCGTCCGACCTCGCCGTCGACCACCGTCTGGCCCTTCGCGTCGGTCTTGCCGTAGACCGAGCCGCCCTTGATGCCGCAGCCGGTGATGGTCGCGCTCCAGGCGCGGGCGAAGTGATCGCGGCCGAGGCTGGCGTTGATCGTCCGGCGTGCGGCCGAACTCCGCGAGCGTGACGATCATCACGTCGTTCGAGCAGCCCGCGATCCTTCAGATCGTCGATCAGCGTCGCCATGACGTGGTCGAGTTCGGGCACCATCTCCTGGTGCGTCTCGAAGTTCTGCCCGTGGCTGTCCCACCAGGCCCGGCCGACGCGGACGAACGGCACGCCGGCCTCGACCAGCCGCCGGGCGATCAGCACCTGCTCGCCGAACTGCGTCGGGCCATACCGGTCGCGGACCTTCTGCGGTTCCTGCTCGATGTCGAACAGCTTCTCGCTGGCCATGATGCCGCGGACGCGCTGGTAGGCCTCGTTCTGGCTGTTCAGCGTCTCGGATGTGCCGGCCGCGCGCGAATTGCTTGCCGAGCAGATCGCGGAGGTCGGCCCGCTCCTTGTGGTCGAGGTCGGAGATGTCGTCGAGTCGGCTGAATGTACGTCGGGCGTATTGTCTCGTGGTCAGCTCCATCGGTGCGTAGCGAGCACCGAGGAAGCCGGCCGCGCCGGGGGCCATGCCGCGGCCTTCGGTCGCCGAGTAGAAGGTGACATAATCGGGCACCTGGCTGTCGGCGCGGCCCATCTCGCGGGCGAGGACCGCGCCGAGATCGGGATAGCTCAACTTCGGCCTCGTCGCGGCGGCCGCGCATCATCATCTTGGCCCCGCTGCCGTGGTCGCCGTTCTTGGTGTTCAGCGAGCGGATGATGCAGGTGTTCTTCATCCGCTCGGCCATCTTCGGCATCAGCTCGGAGATGTGGATGCCGGGCACGGCGGTTTGAATGGAGCGGAACGGCCCGCCGGTGGGCGCCCGGGCTTCGGGTCCCAGGTCTCGAGTTGGCTCGATCCGCCCGCCAGCCAGAGCAGGATGCAGCTTTTCTGCAGGCGCTTGAGTTCGGCGGCGAGCGACGGCAACGACAGAACATTGAGCCGGGTCATGTCGGCGGCGAAGCCGGCGCCCACCGCGACCGACGTTCCAATGAATTGACGGCGGTTCATATCGTTCCCCACTTCGGGTCAATAGTTAAACCGAAATTCCGATGACGTCAAAATCGCCCATACCATTTGCCGCAAGGCTTCGTTCGGGCGATCGGCCCACTTGGCCAGAAACTCGCCCAGGGCCCCGGTTTCCTCGGCGGTCGCCTCATGACCCAGCGCCGCGCGGACCGCTAGTTGAATCTGCTGCTTTCGATCCTGGAATTGTTTGAGCCGCCCGAGGAGTCGATCCGCGGAATCGTTAAGCAGGTCCTTTTCGATGCGCTCGCCGTTGCTGAACAAGAGCGCCTCGCTGACGCCGACCTGGAAATCGTCGCCGGGGTACTCAAACCAGGACGCCATGCCGCGAGCCCCGCCGTCCATCGCGGCGATCTTTTTTTCGATCTCATCGAACGAGAGCTTTTCGAATTCGGCCGGATTGCTCGTGGCAATTCGAAGCGACATCGCCATCTGATAAGGTGTCAACGGCTTGAGCCGGGCGACCGCGAACCGCTTGGCCAGCGGCGGATCGCCGGGGCCTTGCCAGCGGCTTGACCGCGAATAGGCCTTGCTCAACACCAGACCGCGAGTCAGCCGGCGAAGATCGTATCCATGCTCGGCGGTGTCGCGGGCCAGCCATTGCAAAAGTTCGGGATGGTTGGGCGGATTCTCCGAGTGCATTTGATCGACCGGATTGACCAAACCATAGCCATAGAACCGGGCCCACAGCCGATTGACGATCGACCTCGCGAAGTAGTCGCGATTCTCCCGCTGCAACGCGATTTCGACCAGCTTGCTGCGCGGAAAACTTGGCGCGGCCGGCGGCGTCTTGGTCTTTTTGGCTTTCGCGATCGCATCCTTCTCTTTTTTCTCTTCGGCTTTCGAAATCTCCTGCATTCCCGGAGCGTTGATCACCTGGCCGGTCAGGAACATCATGTGCGCCTGTTTGGTCTGACCTTTTGTTGTTTGAAACTTGACCAGGCCCATCTCGCGCTCGCCGAGGAAGCCGGCGCTTTCAAACGTGCCGCCGAAAAACGATTTCATGCCGAAGAAGTGATCCTGTTTCCAATCCGGCACGAGCGGGTGATCGTGACAGCGGGCACAACTGACATTTACGCCAAAGAAAACCACGCTGACTTCGGTAGTGAGCTTGTCGATGTCCTTGATGCGGCTGCGCAAGAATTCGATCTCGGCGCCGGCGCCGGCGTTTCGCTTGCCGCCCTTCGCTGTTAATGGCGCGGTTTGCGCGGGCAGCACGAGGTCGCGGAAAATTCGGTCCCAACTGCGATTTTCGCTCAAAGCGGTTTGCAAATAGGGGCGAATCGAACCATTCGCGCCCTGCATCAGCATCATGTCAAATTCGGTCGCCTGCTGGCGAATGAAACTTGGCGACGCCATGAGCCGCTCCACCAGTTTGACGCGCTTCGCGGGATCCTTGGATTCGACATAATCGCGAGTCTCGGCGACCGTCGGAATTCGGCCGCAGAGATCGAGCATGAGTCGCCGGAGCAGCGTGGCGTCGTTGGATTGAGGCGCGGGCACGATGCTGGCGGATGCAAGTTTCGCATCGATGTAGTGATCAATCGCGACCTCGATCGGCGTCGAAGGCGGCAACAACTCACCTGCGCGAACCGCGGTCGCTGGCAGCAAGACGGCGAGCAGGAGAATGAATGGCCGAAAACTCATTCGAAGGTTCCTCGCACGGCGGAGAACCAGGGGGCATCAACGAGATTCAATCAAAAGCAGTCGGCGGGAGGGTTGGGCGGGCTTACGGCAGGCGAAACTTATCTTACCGCATCCGATGAAAACCGCAAGAAAAAGTCGACACGGTCGAAAGATCAAGCCTAGTGGCGGCATCTCGCCAACACTCGATCCGCGGCGAGACGCCGGCGTTATTCGTCGGCTAGAAGCCCAGCGACTCCAGATCATCCATCGAGCCTGTCGAGATCGTCCTTGGGCCCTTGTGGTTTGTCCGCCTGCCGTTTGGCAAGGCCGACCGCCATGCCGACCGCATGCGCGGCCGTCGGCGACCAGCTCGCGATCGCGTTCGGCGACCGCCTGCGACAGCGCGATCCTTGCCCATCGCCGCCGAACAGTTTGGTCAGGTCGATCTTGAGATCGCCGATCGCGCCGACCGGGGCCCCGGCGATGGCGGGCGTCTTGTAATCGGGGAACATGATCGCCTGTTCGGGGCAGACGCGGCTGCACGCCGGGCAACCGCGCTTGCAGTTGTCCTGCGTTCTCGACAATGAGCCGCTCGATCGCATCGACGCCGTAGACGCCGAACAGGCAGAAATCGAGGCACTCCATGCAATTGGTGCAACGGCTGTAATCGATCACCGGATACCAGCGGCGGTTCGGCGCGGCCAGCATTTGCTCCGGCAAGAATAACGGCCGCTCGGCATGACCATTTTCAATATGCTGGCCGTTCGTCGAGGGCAAACCCAGTTGCACGATCGCGGGCGGCGCTTTCGCGGCATTTCGCTCGCGGCACTCGGCGGCGATTCGCCTCACTTCATCGACAAACGATTGATGCGTCGGCGAATCATTCAGGTTGAGGCAGTAAATATGCCGATCGGGAATTTTTCCATCCGCGCCGATGCCCTTCGGCGGTTCGGTCGATTCTTCCTCGTCGCCATCGGCGCCCGCCGGCATGATTTGCGTTTCGCCCCAGTGGCCCTTGATCCCGCTCCGATCGAGCAGCCAAAACGCGGCCCTCGGGAAGAGCCAGGAAAGCACCACCATGTCGCCGTTCACTGACTCGAGAAAGAGCCGGCCGGTGTGCTCGGCATCGAGATCATAAAGGTGCGGAATGATCGAGACGTCGAGGCCGTTTTCCATGATGAGCGCGGCCGCCAAGCCCTCCTCCAGCGCTCGCTTCGCCGGATGCTTGTTGTTCGATTGCGACAGAACCACGGTCAAGCGGGATCGGCTCATGGGAATCGATGGAATGAGGGTTCCGGTTGGAGGCGAACGGTATCATTGTGGTCGAAGCGATGCGCGGAAGCAAGAGGCGGAAAATGATCGTAGGATTGCGACAGATCATGCGATGGCCCCGTGCGGCGGATTTCTGAAATTCCCTGAGGGCTGGCTATGTCCGTGCTCGCCGTGATTGGACTCGTCGGAATTTTGGTCGGATTTGTCTGGCTCTTGTCCTCGGCGATTGGCGACAATCTCGCCTGGGGCATCGGAATGATCGTCATTCCGCCGGTGGCGCTGATTTATGGCATTACGAGATGGGACGAGTTGAAGGCGCCGACGCTTCTGCTCGCGGGGGGCATCGCCGCGCGACTTGCGATCCATTTCTCGCGCCATTGATGACGAAGCGCCGGTGCTGTCGTCGGCCGGCGCGTCACTTCGGACCGAAGCGAAATGGCCGGTTCGCGGCCTTGCGAATCAGATCGAGTTGCTTGTGATCCGCCGAAAAGTTGGTCACGTGAAGATCGGTCGCGATGCGGTTGAGGGCGTCGACGATCAGCCGCTTGAGTTCCGAGTGCTCAAACATCGCGCTGGGAACCCCCGCGATGGTGAACTGCAATCCCTGGAAGCCGCCCATCCCTTGACGCGGCGTCGCGAGCCGGATCAACTCCCCCATCTGCTTCAACGCGTCGTTCGCGTCGTCGCGAAATGCGAGCGCCAGGGCGTGCCCGAGTTTGCCCAAGGCCTGATAGGGATGATTCTGAAACTTCGTGGTCTTGTATTTTCGATCCTGAAGTTCGCGGCTGAAACGCTCGGCGTCGTCGAGCCGCCCTTTCTTGTAGTAGTAGGCGAGCAAATCAACCTGGAAATCGACTCCTCGCTTCAACTCGTCCAGCGTCGGATTGGGGTCCGCGTAGTTTTGCGCGCCTTCGAGCTTGAATCGCTCTTCCTTCGAGACATACGGCGTGGGCTCGTTGGCGGCCTGAGATTTTGAAGCCGGCTCCTTCGCCTTCAGGCGCTGAATCACCAGGCGCATGGTCGCACCGGCGACCAGGATTCCAACCGCGGCCAGCGCCACGACGATCCGGGCAAGCCACTTTTTCGAATCGCCCCGGCTGCTCGCAGCCGGCAACACGTCGATCGCCGATTCGGTCTCGCCCAAAGCGAGCGGCGAAACTTGAACGCCCGAACCGAAAGCGCTTTCGGTCGGCAGCGTCATGGCGGCGGTGACGCTCTCGCGAAGTTTGCCGAAATCACGCAGGATTTCTTTGAAGCTCTGGTAGCGATCCTCCGGCTTCTTCGCCATCATTTTTTGAATCATCGCCACCAGGTCGGCGGGCAAATCGGGCCGAAGATTCGCCAGCGGCGGCGGGTCATTCATGACGTGCTGCAGCGCAACATCGAAAGCGTCGGCGCCGCGAAACGGAGTCTGGCCCGCGAGCAAGTGATAGCAGGTCACGCTGAAGGAATAGATGTCGGAGCGAATGTCGGCAGGTTTGCCCTGCACCTGCTCCGGGCTCATGTAAAGCGGCGTGCCCATCGCCACGCCCGATCTGGGTCAGATTCAATTGCTGGCCGTTGTCGGTGAAACAGCGCGACAGACCGAAGTCGGTGACTTTCACCTCGCCTTTGCGCGTCAGCAGGATGTTTTCGGGTTTCACGTCGCGATGGATGAAGCCGGAGTCGTGGGCGCGTTGCAGCGCGTTGGCGATTTGTCGCATCAGGTTCAGGCAGACGGGCAGTTCCGGCGGGCCCTTGCGATTCAAGTAGTCGCGAAGATTGCGACCCTCGACATATTCGAGGGCCATGTAATGATGGCCGTCCTGTTCGTTGATCGTGAAGATCTGAACGATATTGGGGTGATTCAGCTTGGCGACGGCTTCCGCCTCGGCCTTGAAGCGCTGCAGCGACGTGCGGTTCGCCGACAGTTCCGGGCGAAGCATTTTCACGGCGACTTTGCGCTTGAGGGAGGTTTGCTCGGCCAAGTAAACCTGGCCCATGCCGCCGCGGCCGATGCGGCGAAGAATTTGAAACTCGCCCACGCGACGCCCGGACCAATCCTCATCGGGTTCAGACTTGTCTGATGGAGGCAAGGTCGAGGCCAGCGTCGAATTGTCCGATTCTTCCACTTCCAGCGACCTCGAATTCTGCGAGCGTTGTGACTGTTCGAACCCCAAGAATAACCCGGAGTTGCGAATAAGCCTCATTGGAATTATGGAACGAAACCGCAAATCAAGCAAATGGCTCCATTCGCCGCCCGGTTTCCTACTTTTTCTCGGGGATGAACTCCAGACAAAGCAGTCGTTCCTTGCCGCGCAGATAGAGCAACCCGTGCGACAGCACCGGCGCCGGCCAGGCGGGATATTCGAGCAAACCGGCCTCGCCCAGGTCCCAGCGCCGCTTCCTCGTACTTTTTCGGGTTGATCTTAATCAGGAGCAGATTGCCATCCTCGCACTGGCAAACGAAGTGGCCGTCCACTTTGAGTAGCGAGGAGCGGGTCAGCCCGCGTCGACGCCACATGACTTTGCCGGTGGCGAGTTCAACGCAGCGCAACTCGGCTTCGTTGGTATGGCGGCCGGAGCAGGCATAGATGTAACCGTTGTCCTCGATGGGCGTGTTCCAGTGACAGCGCAAACTGGCGTCGCGGCCCTTGTCGGCGTCGGTCCAAATTTCTTCCACCCCGTCGGTCTTGATTTTCAAGTAGGCAGCTGCCGACGCCATAGCATTCGCTGATGAGAACATTGTCGCCGACCACGAGCGGAGTGGCGGCGTTGACGCATTCGAGCGTCCGGGCCCGCCAGGGATAATGAAACGATTGTTTTCCGGTCGCCGGATCGAACCCCACGAGGCCGCCGCGAGCAAAGTAAAGCCCCAGCGGTTTGCCTTTAATTCTGGCGATGATGGGGCTGGAATAGCTGGCGAGTTCATCGCCGAGGCGATATTTCTCCTTGCCGGTGAATTTGTCGAAAGCGACCAGACAAGTGCCGTTGCCTTTTCGTGCCATGAAATGCTCAACATCGGCGGGCGTGCCTTGCGGGCAACCGCCAATTGGAACGATGACCAGATCCTTGTAAATGACCGGGCAACTGCCGACACCGAAGAAATTCTGCAACACCAGGTAGCGCGAAAAGGTGTTGACCTTCCAGAGCGGCTTACCGTCTTGCACATTCAAGCAATGAAATATCCCGTCAACGCCATGGAGATAGACGCGATCGCCATCGACGATCGGGCTGCAGCGCGGGCCGTTGTCGTAGCCGAAATAGTCGTCGTAATCGGACTCGTATTCGAATTTCCAAAGTTCCTTACCGGTTTCGCTTTCGCGGCAAGTCAGGCGTTGATGCCAAATCCTCTTGACGGCGTCGGGATAGGCGTCGAAGAGAAAAATACGCCCGCGGCTAATGGTCGGCGGCGAATACCCAACTCCAAGTTTCGCCTGCCAGATGATCCGCAGTCCCTTCGCCGGCCAGTTGGTGATGATGCCCTTTTCCCGCGACTCGCTGTTGTCGCTCGGGCCGAGGAGCTTCGGCCAGTCGTCGCCGGTCTTGCGCAGTGCGCAAGTCAGTCGGCTCGGCGGCGACGATGAACATGGAAACGATGAAGAAGAGAGCACCGGATAGGCGGCACATGAGTTTTCCTCAAGCATGAACCCATTGCGGCTGACATGCCTACTACGCTACACTGCAACTGTCGTCTCGTCACCCCGAGATCATGTCAATGCTGAATCATGATCCCTTCCTGCAAACCATCATCGCTCAACCGAACGATGCAGGGCCGCGATTGGTTTACGCCGATTGGCTGGAGGAGCGAGGCGACTGCCACCAAGCGGAATTCTTGCGGCTCGACAGCGAATGGCTCAATTGGAATGCTCTCGCCGCGAGTTCGTGTGCCCTCCCAAGGGCCCACCAAAGAACAAAATCGGCTGCCCCACAATCATAATCGATTTCAAATCGATCGCATCATGATAAGACATGCCTCATGAGCCTCCGCGTGCCCAAGCCGATTGTCTTTAAGGGACTGCACCGTCCGGCCCACGCGACAGCGGTCCCGTTCGAAATCGCGTGCACCTGTGGCGCCTCGATTCGCGGGCAACGCCAGAATCAGGCTCAAATGGCGGCGTGTCCCACCTGCGGGACAAAACGATTTGTGCTGCCGCGGAGTCCGTTGCCGGACGTGACGATTTCGCTGGACCAGGCGGAGATGGAATCGGGCCGCCGGCTCGCACCGCGGATTTGGATCGTGATCACAGCCGCAATCGTAGTCGCCGCCATCAGCGTTAGCGTCTGGTTGTCGCTCCACGCCTTCAAAACGGGGTCGATCAATGAGCCGCCGCAAGAGCCAGAAAGTTACGAAAAGCATCTGCGCAACGGGCATGCGGCAGTCGCCCAAGGAGCGTGGCATCGCGCCGCTCGCGAATTGAACAGCGCGATTCAACTTGCCACGGACTTGGAGCCCGCTGAACGCAAGCGGCTTATCCAGCAACAACGGCAGGCGGCGATTCTGGCGGATTTATTATCGGAGTCGCCCGATGAAATCGCCCGGCTCTCGCTCGGGCTCCCGGAACCGGAATGGCAGGAAATCTTTCGCGAGCGCTATGCGAATCGCTCCGTGATTCTCGATGACACGATCCATCGCGATGCCGCCGGACATTATCACCAACAATTGAGGGTTGACCTTCAGGGTATCGAGATGAAGTACGATCTCGCGGCATTGAAGCTGTTGCGCAACTTGCCGCTGAACCAGCCATACCGAGTGCTCTACGGCGTTCGGCTCAGCGGCTTTCGCAAGGACGCCGCCGGGTGGACGATTCTGCTCGACGCGGATAGCGGCGTGCTCATGACCGACGAGTCGATGCTCTCCGGGCTATCCATCCCAATCGATGCCGACCTGCGCGAAGTGCTGAAACGTCAAGAGTCTTGGCTGACGAATCTACCATGAACAGTTTGACGCCGCCGCTGGAAACCTGGCAACTGCCGCATCGCCAGATCGGCACGCGCAGTACTGCGATTCGCCCAACTTGGCAGCACGAACGACGTGGCCATTTCGCTTGCAACCGACCCGTCGCATGATGGCACAGTCATTCTCACCGACGAGCAAACGAGCGGGCGCGGTCAGTATGGTCGGACATGGCTAGCGCCGCCTGGAACTTCGGTGCTGATGTCGATTGTGCTGTTTCCGCCGCCCGAGATCAAACGGCCGGCGATTCTCACCGCCTGTGCCGCGGTGGCGGTGAGCGAGGCGATCCTTCAGGCGACCGGTTGGCAAGCCAAAATCAAATGGCCCAACGATGTGTTGCTGCATGGCGCCAAAGTCTGCGGCATCCTCGTCGAACAGAGCCGCGCCACGATCATAGGCATCGGCCTCAACGTCAACCAGACTGCCGCCGAATTCGAAGCCGCCGGCTTGCCGTTTGCCGGCTCGCTCGCCGCCGTCACCGGGCGGAGTTTTGAAACGCAGGAAATCGCGCGGATGGTGATCGAGCGGCTCGATCGGGAATACGACCTTTTGACCCAGGGCGAATTGGCCACGCTCGAATCCTGCTGGAAATGGCGACTCGGTTTGCTGGGAAGAAATGTCGTCATCGAACAGTTTGACGGCTCGCGCGATCGCGGCCGGCTTCGCGAAGTCTCTTTCGATGGCTTGATCATTGAACATGTCGATGGCTCAATTGCGCAATTCGCTCCCGAACAGGTGCGGCTACTCGCCGAGCAGCCCGGCGAAGCGAGTTCGTAACTTTTCGTAATCCTCGGGGGTGTCCAGATCGATCAACACATCCGCGGAATCGATCGGCAGTTCTAACGTCTCAGCAGCGAATTGCCGTAAATATTTGTTCAAGCCAAATCCTCTGTGAAATGCGTGAATCTGTTCGGCATGCCTCCAGGAAATAATTGTCGGGTGCCCCCGTTTTCCATTGAACACTGGCACCCCGATCGAACACTCCGGCTGCATTCGGTACTCATCCCACATTTGCATTACCACCTTTGCATCGAGCACCGGGTGATCGGCGGGGCAGAGCAACCAGGCGTCGTCGCAGTTCGGATGAAACGTTGCGGCGATATGGGCCAGCCCGGCCTCGATTGTCGCCCGCATGTCGGGCGTCGCCTCTGGAAGAATCACCACGTTCGCACCGGCGGAGCGGGCCGGTTCGGCGAGTTCGGCGACGTGCGGGGCGAGCACCACCACGATCTGATCGACCTTCGCTTCCCGTAGAGCGTCGATCACCCTTTCGAGCACGGTGCGGTTTCCGAGCAGCAGGGCCAGTTTTGGGCGGCCCATCCGGCGGCTGTGGCCCGCGGCGGGAATTAGCGCGATGAGCATGAATGCACGCTCTCGTCGCGGTTGAAGGAGGAGCCGAGATTCCGCCAGGCGATCAACTCCGCGACGATGCTGATGGCGATTTCCGGCACTGTCTGCGATCCGATCTGAATTCCCAGCGGAGCATGGACCTTCGCCAGAACTTCCTGCGAAATGCCGCGGGCTTGCAGATCTTCGTAAATCATTTTGATCTTGCGTTTGCTGCCGATCATGCCGACGTAGCCGGCGGGTGTTGTGGCCAGGTGATAAAGCGCCTCCTCGTCGTGGTTGTGCCCGCGCGTCATGATCAAGCAATAGGTCGCGGGCGTGATTCGACTTTCCGCGACGATCTGTTTGAGCGTCTGTCCGATGTCGCCGACAAAGCAGCGCTCGGCGTGCGGGAATCGCTCGGCATTGGCATACTTCTCGCGATCGTCGAGCACCCAGACATCGAACTCGACCTGGCTGGCCAATTCGGCGACCGCTTGGCCGACATGCCCGCCGCCGACGATGAACAGGCGAATTCGCGGCAGCACCGGCAGATACGCGACGCCATGAACCACCGATGCCCGGGGCCGCTTCGCCAGATTCGGGCAGGTTTTGCAAAAGATTCTCGCTCGGCGACGCGTCGGCGATCGACGCGACCACACTTCGCATTCGCGTCGAACAGATATCGACTGCCGACGGGCACATTCGCTTTTTCGTCGATGGCGACCGCTTCGATCAGCCCGTCGCCGCGATCGACCATCTCGCGCAGGCGATTGAAGTATGCTCGCGGGCCCTGCGAGCCATTCGCGATCGGCTGAACCAGCATGGTCATGCGGCCGCCGCAGATCAGGCCATCGTCCCAGCCATAATTGTCGTCGAGATGAAAGGTCATGACCTCGGATCGTCGGCGAATCGCCGTTCAATCCGCGCAGGGCTTTTTGCTTCACCTCGGCCTCGACGCAGCCGCCGCCCAGCGTGCCCGCCTGGCCGCCGTCGGGGAAAACCAGCATGGCGGCCCCGGCCTTTTGCGGCGTCGAGCCCCGCGTCTCGACCACCATGCAGTGCACGCACGGCCGGCCCGTCTCCAGCGATCGATCCAGTTCCGTCAGCAATTCTCGCATGTCGGCGCCTCGCGGTTGACTGGCATTCTACCGCTTTGGTCCAGGCGACCTGCAACGAATCGGAATCGCGGTTCATATAATCGGCTCAAAGGAGTCCTCAACGTGCTGTCCGGTCCGAATGTCATTCTTACGCTCAAGATCGCTGTCGCCGCCGTCACGGTCATTTTCGTCGCCGCACTCGTGGCGATCGCGCTGGGCAAGCAACGGCTGCACGGTCGGTTGAATACTGCTGTTCTTCATTCTCACGCTCGTCGCGGTGCTTGGACTCGAATTTCTCATCCGATTTGTCGATCCCACGATGTTCGAGTACTTCACCGCGGAAGATCGCCGCATGATGGCGTGGCATTTATCCTTTTCGATTCCCTCCGCGATCCTGCTACCGGTGATGTTCCTTTCCGGCTTGACGCATCGGCGAAAACTGCACATCCTGCTCGGCAGCCTGTTTGTTTGCTTCTGGATCGGCACCTTCGTGACGGGGATTTTCTTCCTGCCGAGCGGCATGCGATGAGCGACGCGACACCCGGAAACCCCGCCGACTCCGCAGCGAATCGTCGAAGCCTTGCTCTTCGTCGGCGGGTCGCCCTTGACCGCCCAGCGGGCCCGCGAGATCATCCGCAACCTGCCGGCGGAGCAGTTTCGCCAGATTATCGACGACCTGAATCGCGACTATCGGCGGCAGGCCCGGCCTTATTTCATCCAAAGCGGCGACCAGGGATGTTCGCTGGTGCTCAAGCCGCAATTCCGGGCCGTGACCGAGCGGCTGGCCGGTTCGCCGCGCGAGGCCCGGCTGACTCCGCACGCCCTCGATGTGCTGGCCCTGGTCGCTTATCGCCAACCGGTGACCCGCTCCGAGATCGACGCCCAGCGCGGCGGCGATTCGCGAACCCAGTTGCAGCACCTGGTAAGGCTTGGGCTGGTCGCCCTCGACGCGAAGCCGGACCAATCGGCCAAAGACGCCGAATACCTCACCACGCCGCGATTCCTCGGAGCTGTTTGGCCTCGGCAGCCTCGACGACCTGCCGCAAACCGGCGACCTCCAGCAAATCTGAACCCGCCATTTTCCGGACATGAAACCGGACAAAAGCGGACATCCGCGAGTCGCAATCCGCCACCTGCTTTTGATGCAACTCATTGCTCGCGAACCGATTGTGCCGCGATTTCGAGACCATCAAAAACTTTGTCCGGTTTGTCCGTCCGCATGTCCGTCCGCACGTCCGTCCGCTCGAAAGAGCGAGCAAATGGATGTCGGCGCGACAGCGGTATCGCCCACATACCAGCCAAGCCAAATTGCGAGCAACGGTTTCATGCGAGACCTCGAAACTCAAGGCGCACCCTCGACCGCATGTTAATAATATACATATATTCACTATCGATTTCAATGCCTGCCCAGCGAGCGGCGACGGCTTGGCAATGAACGGCGGCCACCACCATTCAATCGCGCCGGCACGACGGCAATCGGCCTTCGGCTCGAGCCCGATCGGCTGAACACAGGTCACTCGCGTGCATACACACTGTAGACCGGTCGTCGGCGGAATTTGGCTCCATGCCGATAATCGCTTGCATTCTCCCGCGTCGAGGTATAAAGTGATCAGGCTGAATCGGAAGACTAGGTGAGGGGCGGCCCGGCTTTTTGCCGGGGGGCCCATCAACGAGTAAGCCGACGTGGCGGAACGCCGAAATGCGTTTCGCCACGTCGGCTTTTTTTTCGCGCCAAGTGCCCAAAGAAATCGGAGTATGACCATGATCGTATCGCCGAGAGAACCGAAGGACGGTGACTAATGTGCCAAGCGAACGACCGTCGCCGCGGAAACGCGCCTCGGCGTCGGCCGGCGAGACACGCTGCATGCCCGAACCCGACCCGGTGGGATCTGCCGCGCCGGTGCATGAAAGACCCTCGAGCCAGCACACATTTCAAAACATCATCAGCATGAACCCCGGCATGCGACGCCGTCTTCGAGTTGATCCGGCAGGTGTCTGATCGCGCGTCCACGGTGCTGATCGAGGGGGAGACGGGCACCGGGAAGGAGTTGGTGGCCCGGGCTGTCCACCGGAGTTCGCGCGGCGCGCCGGGCCGCTGATCGCGGTTTCCTGCGCGGCGGTGCCGGAATCGTTGCTGGAGAGCGAATTGTTCGGCCATGAGGCCGGTGCCTTCACCGGCGCCGACAAATTGCGCAAAGGCCGCTTTGAACTGGCTCAAGGCGGCATGCTTTTTCTGGATGAAATCGGCGACATGCCGATGGCGATGCAGTGCAAGCTGCTGCGCGTATTGCAGGAGCGGAATTTCGAGCGGGTCGGCGGCAGCCGCAGCGTCGCATTGCAAGCGCGCGTGGTCGCCGCCACCAACCGGCGCCTGCAAAAGATGGTCCATGACGGCTCGTTTCGCGCCGACCTCTACTACCGGCTCAATGTGGTCAAAGTCGATTTGCCGCCGCTGCGCGAGCGGCCTGAGGACGTGGCCATGCTGGCAGCGCACTTCGCCGAAAAGTTCGCCCGACCCGGCGAGACACCCAAGCGGATCGCGCCAGCCGCGATGCGGGTGCTGCAGGGCTATCACTGGCCAGGCAATGTCCGCGAGCTCGAGAACGCGATCGAGCGGGCCTGCGTCAGTTCGCGCCGGCAGGTGATTCAGGACGATGATCTGCCGCTCGAATTGGTGGCGCCGTCGCTGGAGTTGCGGCTTCGAATCGACGTGGGCCAACCGCTGCCGGAAGCCCGCCGGGAAGCCGCTTCCGCCATGGAGCAGCAATACATTCGCGCCGCGCTCAAGGCGTCCCATGGTCTTGTCGGCCGCTGCGCCCGACTGTGCGGCATCCCCACCCGGAGCATGATCCGCAAACTGGCCAAATACCGAATTGAGAAATCGGACTACCGCAATATCTAGCCGGGCGCCGGGAAGACGGGATCGAATTCGATCCAATTGAACGGATGCCGGCGAGTCCGGCTCGCAGGTTCTATTTTCGCTTCGCCTCGCGGAAGGAGGGGGCCTCGGCCAGCGTGAAGAGGATCACCTCTTCGCCGGTCGTGGTGCTGATGTCGTGGTGAAGGCTGACCGCGCCACGCCGGCGGCTTCCAATACCATGGCTTCGAGTTGAGGCCGCGCCAGTTCAATGAGCTGCGTGCGCACCCGCTTGAGCAGGTCTCTTCCGTTCTCGGGCGGCAACGTTTTGACGAGTTGCTGTTCGGCGGCCGTGAGCACGCACATCAGGCGGACGATGAGCAGGTCGCCGATCAAGTGAGCATGAATGTCTTTGGGTCCGCGGCCCATATAGTCCTGTTCGAAGCGGCTGACGCCCGAGCAGATGGCGGCTTCGATTTCACCCTGTGACTTCATGAGGGCCTCGCGGACGCTTGAATTCTCAGTCGCCAGTCCGAACGGATATGAGGCCGATCGTCCCGAGAATTCGGGAAGCGAATCGTACGGCCGTTCGGGGGCTATCTTATTGGAGGCAGCAAATAAATCCAAGATGGCCCTTGCCTTCCATATTCTAATCGATATAGTAATATTACTGATTGACGTTGGATGACGAGCTGAAGGGTAACCCGGTCGAATCGGGAGACCTGTCACCAAGTATGCCGACGCGGTCGAGTGCCTTGGAGCATTCGACCGCGTCGGCTTTTTTATTGGCTTTGGCGGTTTGCCCGGGTCGCAAGCGCCGAGCAATGCGCAGGAAGAGGTTCGGTTCACGTTGGATCGGACGCAGGGTCCGGCCACTCTTCAAGAGAGGTCGGGCGAGCGGGTTCTCGAAATGGAGTTGCATCATGAAGAGTTTTACGAAGTGGTTTAGCGGACTGGCAGCGATCGTTCTCCTGGCCGGCGTGGCGACGGCCGGCGACACCATTGCCGCGGGCAAGGTCAAGTCCGTAAACGCCGATGACAAGACGTTCGTCGTGACGGATGCGGTCGCCAAGGACCATACGTTCAAGTTGGGCGACGAAGTCGTGATCAATCGCGGCGGTAAAGAGGGACAGAGCGACCTGAAAGCCGGCGATGCCGTGAGCGTCTCCTACCACAAAGGCACCCTGACCTGGACGGCTCACTACATTCTGGTGAGAGAAGGTGACACGAAAGACTATCAGTTGCGGCACGGCTCGTTCAAGAATTTCGACGCGGACAAGAAAACCTTTACGTACACCGACGCCGAAGGCAAGGACTGGACGTATCCGATGGCCGACGCCAAAGTGCGCCTCAACATGCAGGGCAGCAAGATCGATGATCTCAAGATCGGCGACACGATTCTCGCCATCGTGGAAGAGATCGGAGACAAGGCGACCTTGAAGGACCTGATGGTGTCGCGCAAGGCAAGCTAAACGCGGACGCGATTTCAGGCGTGGCTGAGAATTGTGTTGCGATCCCCGGCCCGCCCGGTAAAATGAATTCTGAAGAAGTCGGAAGACTAGATGAAGAGCAACCCGGCCGTGCCGGGAGGCTCGTTGACGAGTAAGCCGACGTGGTCGAATACCCCAGGGTGTTCCGCCACGTCGGCTTTTTTTGTTTGTGTTCGAATGAGTCACGAAAAGTTTTTCGAGGTGAATCATGTTTGCAGAAATCACACTGAATCCCGGTGGCGTCATTGCCTGGTTGGCTGTGGGCCTGCTTGCCGGATGGCTTGCCGGACGAGTGATGAACGGCACGGGATACGGGATCATTGGCGACCTCGTCGTGGGATTGGTCGGGGCCTTTATCGGCGGATTTGTGTTTGGGCTGTTCGTCACGGGCAATTCCGGGTTCTGGGGCAGCATCCTGGTAGCATTCCTCGGCGCCTGCACTCATCGTCGTGGTCCGGTTCGTGGCCCGCGGGCAGATTCGAACCTGATCCGTGGCCGGAGGGTGTCGGATCAGACTGGGAATGAGGGGAAAGCGGAAAAACCGAGACCGCAACCAGCACGAATCCTTCGGACACCCGAGCGTCGCAATTCAGTTGGCGTTGATCGGGGTCCAAACGCGGCGGCCATGTATTTCGAAGTCCTGTGAGCGGACCGACGCGACACAATCTACGTGCGTATTCGCCCATCTCAGTTGGCCTCCTATATCGGCAGCGAATCCGGCCCGCAAGGATGTACACCCGGAATGGCCCAAGCAATGCCCTGACAGCCGAATGATTCATCGCATTTGGGTCCAGTTCTTACCGCGCGGCATGATAAGTGCAGCCCCACTCAATGAAGGGCGGATCAGAATGAAAATGGATGATGACAGTCGGGATCGTAAGCATTTCGAACCGCCACAATTCGTAAGGAGGACTCGTCATGTTCCGCATAGCTCTTGGTTTGGCCATTGCGTTCTTAGTCATTGCGCTGATCGCAGGCCTCGTCGGCTTCGGGATCATTTCCGCCGGGTCTTGGTTGGTGGCGAAGATCTTCTTCTTCGTCTTCATCGTCCTCGCGGCGCTGGCTTTCGTGGGAGGCTTCTTCGTGAGAGGCAGACGAGCCTGACAAGTTCCGTAGCGCCGAAGAACCCCGTTCGACCGGAATGCAATGCAGAAAGGGCTCACGATGATTCAGATCAAATTCGCATATGAAAAACCTTCCGCCGACGACGGATTCCGCGTTCTGGTCGAACCGTTTTGGCCAAGGGATTTGGACGAGAAACATGCCAAACTCGGTCTTTGGCTCAAAGAGGTTGCTCCAAGCATCGAGCTTCACCAGGCGTTTGGCGAGAGCCCGTCTCCGGGGCGTTGGGAAGAGTTCCAGAAACTCTACTGGAACGAGCTGGACGACAAACACAAATCAATCAAGTTTCTGATTGAGAAGAGTGAGGAGGCGCCCTGACGCTGGTCCATGCGGCGCACAACCCCGACCATTGTGGGGCGATCGTTCTGAAACGGTTTCTTGAAGAAAAGGGCGGCACGATTGGGAAAGCTGGCTGACGAGCGAGCAGATCGCAACCATGCAACTTTCCCCAAAGTTTGCAATAGCGGCGTTCGGCGAACTGATTCGATTGCGGAGGTTACTCATGAAGAAGCGCGCTATTCTTTGCGTTGCCGTCGGCACATTGTTGATTGCCGCGACGCCGAATTCGGGCGCGGACGAGCCGGCGGGAACGCTTGAAGGCAAATGGACGGTCGTCGCCGCCGTTATGAACGGCGTCAAGGCCACCGACCGCATCGCCGGCCGGCTCAAGATCGCCGTGCGTGGCAACAAGCTGATGCTGAAGCCCGGCCTGTCGGTGAACGGCAACGGCAAAGTCGAGCTGGGGGACTCACAGGGCAACGAGGCCACCTTCTCGCTTGACCCCAAGACATCGCCCGCACAGATCGACCTTACTTTCGGATCGGGGAGAAACAAGATCGCCGTGAAGGGAATTTACTCGGTCGAAAAGGACGAGTTGAAGCTCTGCTTCAGCCCCAGGGAGCGGCCGAAGGACTTCGAAAATGTCGCGCGATCGGGACAGACGCTTCTGGTCGCCAAGCGCGACAAGCCTTGACCGGCCGATATCGAATTGCTCCTTGGGGCAACCGATCGAGAGAGGGACTGTCATGAAGGGCTTTGTGGAAGACATCGAAATCCTCGCCGTCAAGAATGCGGACTTTCGCCGAGTGCTGTACACGGCGAAGAATTGCCAGCTCGTTCTCATGGCGTTAAAGCCCAAGGAAGAGATCGGGGCGGAAATCCATAGGCTGGACCAGTTCTTTCGCGTTGAGGAGGGGACTGGCGAGGCGGTTCTTGATGGCGTTCGAACTCCGATCCGAGCGGGCTTTGCGGTCGTGGTCCCTGCTGGGGCGAAGCACAACATCATCAATACCGGCACTGCTCCGCTGAAGCTCTACACGATCTATTCGCCGCCGAACCATCGGGATGGCGTTGTCCACCATACCCGCGCCGACGCGGAGGCTGACGACGAACACTTTGACGGCAAAACGACGGAATAGAAAGTCGGGCCTGAGCTGGTTAGTCAGTTCAAACGAGGTTTGCCGTTATGAAGAAAATACTGATTGTTGTTTTGGTGCTGGTTGTCGCCATCGGCGTCGTTGGCTACTGGCGGGGATGGTTCAGCGTGACCGACCAGGGCAAAGTTGACATTCAAAGTGATGCGGCGAAGTTCAAGCAGGACAAGGATGCGTTCAGCAAGTCGGTCGGTGAAAAAGCCAAGGCGATGAAGGATAAGGTCGAAGGCCTCTGGAAAAAATCCGAGGGGCTTTCGGGTGATGAAAAGGCTAAGGCCCAACAGGAACTTGGTGAATTGAAAAAGAAGCACGACCGGCTTGAGCAGCAAATCAAAGAGCTTGAGGATTCCGGCCAGGAGAAGTTCGAGAGCATCAAACTGGACCTCACGAAAAACCTCGAGGAAGTGGAGAAGAAGATCGAGGAGCTGTCGAAAAAGCTGGACAAAGGAAAAGAGAAGTAGGACCTAGGCGCGCGGGCCAGGTCGTTCCTGCGCCTGCGTTCTGAACGATTGCTCGCCGTGACGTTCACGGCGGCGAGTTCTAGCAAGTCTCTATGGATCGAAAGGCGTGATTTATGAGTCTCATCGTCGTGATTCTTGTCGTGATCTTGCTTCTCGCCGTGCTCGGCGGCGGCTACGGCTATCGAGGCGGCAACAACATCCTCGCCGGGGGCGGTGGCCTGCTCGGGTTAATCCTTCTCATTCTCATTATTCTGTTCCTGACGGGCTATCTACACGTGTGATCGAATCTCCGCCCGCGGTCGGCTGAGCGCCGGTCATCGACCCAGGCAGGTTGACCGGCAGACTTTCGGATCGCGTCGGCGGAAGCGGCGACAGAGTTTGACAGGGCTTCTAGTATTCGGAGTCCTAATTCTTCCAGGAGATATGTCATCGAGATGCTGCCCACGGGAAGCCGACAACTTCGTGCCGCAATGACAGGAGTGGAACGAAATGGAAACCATTAAGGATCTCGCTCAGATAATCTTCTATGTCTCGCTGAGCATCTCAGGTCCGTTGGCTGTGATTGAGTATCTCAAGGCGAAGAAACGGGACAGGCAGGCGCAAGAATACAAGATTTACGATGAATTGGATTCACGTTTTTTTGAATACCAGAAGCTTGCCCTTCAGCATTCCGACCTGGACATTCTCGAGATCCCCAACGCCGGTCCGGTTCATGCGCCCGACAACAAACGAAAACAGGAAATGATCGCCTACGGAATCCTGTTTTCTCTTTTTGAACGGGCGTTTCTTACGTTTAGTCTGCAAACCGAGCTTTTTCAGAACAAGCAATGGTCAGGTTGGAAGTTTTTTCTCAATGAGATGATTCGCTGGGAAAGCGTCCGGACCGCTTGGCGGCTGAGCAAAGACACTTATGACACGGACTTTCAGCAGTTCATGAACACGAAAATTGCTGACATGTTGGGGAAACCGACCCCGCAGGCGGTCCCCGTTCTGTCCGCCGATTAAGGAGAGGCCGAACCCGGCCGGAGGGCACATGGCGAGCGAGCGGCAGAGACAGGAATTGAGCGAGAAAGTTTCCGCCCTGGTGAAAACCGAATTTGGCGGCGACTACTCAATCGCCTTCCGGCACTATGCCGATGGCGACCGAAACGTCGGCAAGGGCGGGGTGAAGGTCCTGCTGAAGGACGCCGGGATTGGCAGCATCTGGACTCGGTGGGCCTGGGTCGCGGGGATCATGAAGGAACTGGACACGAACGGCGACGGCGGCATCTCCTGGCCCGAGTTCGCCGCCGTGTTCGAGAGGCAGGGGCCGTCGCCCCAAGGTCCGCGGCCGGGCGATCGGAATCCGCTTCCCGCATTGCGGCCAGGATGTTAGTCCCTGAAAAGTTTTTTTGCACCAAGTTAACGTCGATCGTGACTTGGTTTCGATTCAAATGCATGGAGTTTCATCATGGTCGCTCCAAGAATTGTGCTGTGTTCGGTTTTCTTGTTCATGTCGACGTGGCTCGTTGCGCAGGAGCCGCCGCCCAAGCCGGACGCCAACAGTGGTGTGCAGGAGCTTACTCGCGGACCGATTCACGAGGCCTTCGGGCAACCGGTCGTGCTGAATCCGCAGCCCGCCCCGGTCAATGCGATGGCGCCGCCGCAACCCGTTGAGGAATTGCCGCCGGATCAAAAGCCGGCGGGCGACAATGTGGTTTGGATCCCGGGTTACTGGCAGGCGGACGACGAGGCCAAGGATTTCATTTGGGTGAGTGGGATCTGGCGTGCGATCCCGCCGGGACAAACCTGGGAGCCGGGATATTGGACCAAAGTAAGCGGAGGCTATCAATGGGTGTCGGGTTATTGGACGGCATCCGCAACCGAGGCGGAATACCACCCGGGGCCGCCGCAGAGCCTTGAAGCCGGACCGAACAGCGAGCCGCCGGCGCAAGATCAAATCTGGGCGCCGGGCTCCTGGATTTGGCGCGAGAACCGCTACATGTGGCGGCCGGGCTTCTGGATGACGGGCAACCCGGATTGGACCTGGGTGCCCGCGCACTATTCCTGGACCCCGAGCGGTTATGTCTACTTCAACGGCTATTGGGATTATCCGCTTGACCGTCGCGGGCTGCTGTTCGCTCCGGTGCGTTTCCCTGGCGGGATTGGCGCGGGTTACGTCTACACGCCAAGTTTGGTCCTGAGTCCGGCGTTGCTCGCAGCGAGTCTTTTTGTCCGCCCGAGATACGACCATTACTATTTCGGCGATTATTATGCCACGAGCTATGTGCGTGCCGGTTATTATCCGTGGTTTTCGTTCCACGGCAGTCGCTACGGTTACGACCCGTTGTACGCACAGATGGAATGGAATAATCATCGGCGCAATCCCAATTGGGAGCAGCAACTTCGCTCGTCGTTTGCTGAGCGGCGGAATAAACCGGAGTTCCGCCCGCCACACACATACTCGGCGTTCCAGGAGTGGTCGCGCCGTCCGCAGATCGCCGCCAAGTCTGACTTCGTGTTTGCACGGCCGCTGACCGAGACAGCCAAAATGGCGAACCCCTCTCTTCGGCTCGAGCACATCAACGCGCAAAAATCGGCGGAATTCAAACAGCACGCCGTCGAATTGCGCAAGATGCAGGACAACCGAATTAAGATGGAGCAGAACATCAAACACCAGGCGCCGCACGCTGGGGCTGTGCGCCCTCCGGTGAAGATCATCGTGCCGCAATCGCCGGTCTACAGCAATCCGATGAATCGGACCAAGGCGTTGCCCGCTCCGAAACTCCCGGCGCCGGTGCAACTCCCAGCAACGAAGAAGCCGCCGGTGACGCTGCCACGCCCGGAAGACATTCTGCGGCCGGACTACAAACGTGCCATTCCTCCAAAGAAGAAGCCATGAGCGTACGGCATGATCCAAGCTCGGAGTTGTCCCCGAGCCGAGTTTTGGGCTACCTACGGGATTTGCCAGCCTTATCCGCGTTGGCCGTGGTCCTGGCTGGTGTGGCGCCGATCGTTCTAACGCTTGCTTGTTTGGCGGTGACAATAACCTTCGTGATTCCGGCCGCCCTCGTCCTGGTCATTCTGATTCCGCTGGGCGTGTTTTTGTTTCCCATCCTCCAGGTTTGCCGGTCTTGGTCTGGGTGGTCATGGTCTTGGATTTGCATGGCCCACTGGTGTCCTTGGCTATGGTCCTGGCTTTGCCGGTCCTGGCTTCTTTGGCCCTGGATATGCTGGAAATGGCTCCGATGAATTCTGATTCCGAGTCAAGAAATGCCGTCGCTGCCTGGCGTCGGCTGGCGCGGCGGCTGAACTTTACCTTCAACAGTCCGTGGTTTCACCACGGACCGACGACAATTACCCGAACCACGAGGAGGTCAAAACCATGACCGCACCAACACGAATACCCTCAACACCGAATAGCAAATCCGGGAACAAGAACGGCGACAAGCCAACGCCCACGGACCGAAAGGCCCTCATCGACGGCCTCAATCACGATTTGGCAGGCGAGTATCAGGCCATCTTGATGTACATCCATTACTCAGCCAAGCTGACGGGGCCGTACCGGCGGGAACTGCGGGCTTTGTTCCAGGCGGAAATTGCCGACGAACAGGGGCACGCGCAATTCCTTTCGGACAAGGTCGCGGCGTTGGGCGGCGAGCCGACCACGCAGCCGCGGTCGGTGCCGATGGCGGACCAGCCCCGTGAGATGCTGGAGCAGGCCCTGACTGCGGAAAAACAGGCCATCGCGGATTACAACGCACGGATCCTCCAGGCGGAAGGCTGCGAAGAATTCGGCCTGAAAGTGGTCCTGGAAAACCAAGTCGCCGACGAAACGCGGCACAAGGAAGAACTCGAAGCGCATTCTCGACGGTTGGAGCGACACCAAGCTCGAACGGACGCGCCAACACGGGCAGGATGTCGGCGGTCAAGGTTAGGAAATGTCTCGCATGGTTGCCGTGAACCTCCGGTCAAGAACGGTGGAATTTGTGCAAGAAATCAGGTTGGCTTGGGCGTGGTCGCGAAAGTTTGTGGTTTGGCCGATTGCCCAGTTGAGGAAACGTTTCGCCGCACTGAAGAATCGGTACGGCCCCAAGTATGCTTACGCCTTACTCGTGGTCACCGTCATCGCGTTCTTTTCGCCGATACCCGGGACCACGCTGGCAGGCATCGCCGGGGTTGTGGTCATCGCCGAAATCCACCGGTGGATTTCCAAAGAACGAAGATTTCAAGTGAGCCTTTCAAAGGAGCCGTGTGTCATGCCGATTAATTGCGACGTCATTGTTCGAGCGAATGCGACGGCGGAACAGCTTTCCGAGCTGGGATCGGCGTTGTGGCGCTGGTACAGCCGGGTCGCCGGAGAGTCCGGCATCTACCCATACCTCGATAACCAGGTGATGGCCGACCTCATCGCCGGCAAGCAACCCAGCTCGGGCCAGACCCCATCCCAATCCGAACAGCGATCCGATGGCGTCCATTTCCACATGTCGGACACGGGATCCCATGATCGCCGACAGACCATCGATCGTTTGCGGTGCGAGATACCGTCCAGTGGCGTCAAGGACGTTTTGGTCGATGGCACGAGCTGGAATTTGATCGAGCCTTCCCAGCACCGATGCGGGACCAAGTAAAGATTAACCGGGCGAAGACCACAGGGTGTTCGCCCGATGCGTAGAATGAGTTGTAAGCCATTCGGATGACTAGCTGAAGGGCAACCCCGATTCCTGGGGAGGCCCGTTGACGAGTAAGCCGAGGCGTTCGAACGCCGCAGGGCATTCGGCCGCGTCGGCTTTTTTTTGCCGTCGGCGGGGCGGCAACGGCCATCCGGGAGAACGTTATGGACAAGTCCAAATTGAGTATGGCGCAACAGATCGCCCAGGCCGCGATCGCTTTCGAGCAGCGACGAACGGGCAACCATAGTCCAAAGTCCGTGACCGTCGTCTTGAGCGAAGGTACGCTGGTCATCACGATGCATGAGGCCTTGTCGCCCGCTGAGCGGGCGCTTGCGAAGACTCCGAACGGGGCCGCCCAGATCCAGGAGTTTCACCGGCAGCTGTTTGCCAATTCCTCGGACCCGCTGCGGCAAGAGATTATGAGGATCACCGGCATGGTCGTGCGTGAGGCGACCGCGGAGGTCGAACCGATCAGCGGCGCCGTCGTGCAGGCGTTCACGACCGGAAACGTGGTCCAGGTATTCCAGTTGGTCGGAAGCGTTCCCACGCAAACCTGGAGCGGAAGCGGAGCAGGCACTCCGTGACCCGAGTGAGAATTCCAACGATAACGAGGTCGTAATTCGGTAGTTTCACAACACTTTTGGGAGACGCGAGCATGAAATGGGAATACAAGTCGATCTCTTACAGGGACAGCAGTTCATTCGGGAAGACGTCGACAGAGACTGAATTGGAAGCGCAGATGACTCGGTTGGGGACTCAGGGCTGGGAGCTTGCCGCGGCACTCCAGCCGCCAACCGGCGGCAGCGCCACTCTGCTAATCTTCAAACGGCCAAAAGCCGAATGAGTAACGCGATTTCTGCAAGCGCGCTCGAAGCGCGCGGCGTGTGAATGGGACCATGAACATGAAACCGCAGCTTGACGGACGGGCCTGGACCGGAATCGCTGAAGGGTATGGCACTTCGTTTGTGATTGAACTATTCGAATCGAAGAAGCATCCCGGCTGTTACCACTTTGCTGCACATTGCCTCGAGGATGGATACTGCGAGGAGTCAGTCGATCCCATTTCAGTCGACCCGCTTCCGCCTGCCAACACACCACTCATCCTGGCTGTTTTAGAAACCGTTCTAGCGAGGCGTCACGGCTTGCTCATGAGCGACCTTCGTTGGGACGAATCCAAGCGGGAGAAACTTCTTTTGTCAGGAGAGCGTGCGATCGCCGGCGAGTGACCAAGCCAATGGCCAGTTGCAGCGCAGGCGGCTGATTCGAATTGGACTTGACGGCCGGCGACGCGGCGATTGCGGTTCATATAATCGTCGTTGGCGTTGAAGGACGCCGCCGGATCCGCGGGAAGGGTTTAACCCGACTTCGACCTTACCATTCCTGATTTGCTTGCACGTTCTTCGTGCCGCCTGTTTGCGGATCCAGGCGAACTGCATGGAGAACCTGTCATGGGCAAAAAGCTGCCCGCTCGTCCCAATCTCGATCATCTACGGCGCCAGGCGAAGGCGTTGCTCGCCGCGCTCGATGCGGGCGAACCCGACGCAATCGCGACCATCATGGAACACCTGCCGGCGGCCAAGGGGATGTCCGCGGCCAAGGCGCGCAAGGCGAACTTCCGTTTGGCCGACGCGCAATTCGCGTTGGCCCGCAAGACCGGCTTTGGCAGTTGGCCGCAGTTGGCGCGGCATGTCGAGACGCTGCGAGCGCTGGAAGGAACGTGGGAATTCGCCAGCCTGGAAATCGAGGGCAACACGATGCCGCCGGCGGCGCTGACCGCGTCGCGATTGATGATCGATGGCGATCGCTTTCGCACGGCGTCGCCCGAAGCGACCTACGAGGGCATCTTTAACATCGATGTCGAGGCGGAGCCGAACGAAATCGACATTGAATTCATCGCCGGGCCCGAGGCGGGAAATTGGAACTATGGCATTTTCCGCCTCGACGGCGACACGGTCGAGTTTTGCCTCGACGTGAACGGCAAGCCGCGGCCGAAGGAGTTTCGCTCGCGGCCCGGCAGCGGCCATGCCTACGAGACCTTGCGGCGAGCGTCCAAGTCGCGGCCGGACAATGTCACCGGCGGAACGCGGACGGCGCGGCAGGCGGCGCGCGTGACGGCGGACCCAGCTGGCTTCGAGTTTGTCGATTCGCCGACGCTGGCGAAGCTCCAGGGCGAATGGACCTGCACCAACCTGGTCCGGGACGGGCAGAAGATTCCCGCCATGATGCTCAAGTCGGGTCATCGCTTGGCCAAGAAGAATGAAATCAAAATCACCTTTGGCGGCCAGATCGTCATTCAAGCGCTGGTGCGAATCGACGAAAAAACCGACCCGATGTGTGTCGATTACTACACCACCTGCGGCGAATCGCAGGGCCTGGTCCGCCTGGGCATCATGAAATGGGCCGGCGAGGGAGCCTACTTCTGCATGGCTGAACCGGGCCAACCGCGACCAATCGATTTCGAATGCGCGCCGGGCAGCGGGCATACGTTGAGTCAGTGGAAACTGAAGAACTAATCCATTTCGTTTAGCCGCGAGGGGAGCGAGCGCGGTTCGATACAACCGCGCTCGCGTCGCAAAGCTCCCCTCGCGGCTAAACGTTGATGTCGATCCGCGTCAACCGGGCGGCTTTCCGGCCATCGCGTTCACGTCGGCGGTGGTTAGCGGGTTGCCGCCGATGGCCCAGTCGCCGCTCTTGACTTCCTCGATGACGACCCAGGTCACGGAGCGCATGCTTTCGCCTTCGATGGAAACCATCGCGTCGGTGAGTTTGCGGATGATTTGTTTCTTTTGCGGCTCGGTGAAGACGCCTTCGATCAATTTGACCTGAATTAATGGCATAATTGCCTCCTTTTTGAAACCTGATTTCCGGAAAACGCGCGACGGAGTGCAAATCAGCGTTAACAAGGGATGTGACAATCCTTGCTCACGCTGTGACTCGTTTACTGGATCACGACGTTGTCGCCGGTGCCGCCGTCGAGAACGTCGATGCCGGCGTTGCCGATTAGGATGTCGTCGCCATCGCCGCCGAGAAGCACGTCATTCCCGTCGCCGCCAAGCAGCACGTCGTCGCCCTTGCCGCCGTCGCCGGTGAGTTGGATAGCATTGGCGGTCAGCGATGTGCCCTCGATCACGTCGTCGCCATCGAGGGCTTTGATCGTCAGGCGATCGTTGGCGGCTTCGGCGCCGGCGATATTGACCTGGGCCGACAGGCCGAACACCGCGACGCCGCTGGCATCGCCCGCCGCGACGATGACATCGTCGCCATTGGTGCCATTGACGATCACGTTGTCGGCCGCTCCGTCGCCCGCGCCGCCGGTCGCCGCGAGGTTCAGGTTCACTTCGGCGACATCGGTGCCGCTGAGGTCGTTCACGGTGATGGTATCGGCGCCGCCCAGAGCGTTGAAGTTGATGCGTTCGACGCCATTGGCATCCATCGTGATGTTGGCCACATCGCGGGTGAAGCGGACGCGCCCCCCATTTGCGGAAATATCAATCTTCTCATTGATATTGGCGCCATTGAACAGCATGGTGTCGACGCCGCCCTGCCCCTCAATACTGTCGTTGCCGTCGCCGGGATTCCAGACAAAGGTGTCATCGCCGTCGCCCATCAGGGCCACGTCGTTGCCACGACCACCATTGATCAGGTCATTGCCGTCGCTTCCGACCAGTTTGTCGTCCCCATCGCCGCCATTGATCGTGAGTTGGATCGTGCCGGCTTTCAGCGACTTGGCGTCAATCGTATCATTTCCGCCCTGGCCATTGACCGTGAGGCTGTCCAGGGTCGGGTCCTGATCAAAGATGGTGACGGCGGTGTGCAGGCCGTCGACATGGATCCCGCCAACGTCTCCGCCAACCGCGATATTGTCGATGCCCTGGGTGCCGTTAACCGTGATGGAATCGGCCGCGCCATCGACGCCGCCCGCCGGGCCGCGCAGGGCGAGCTCGACTTTCGTCAAGTCGGTTCCGGTCAAGTCGTTGACGGCGACGGTGTCGGCTCCGCCGAGTGTCCGCAGTTCGATCTGCTCCGTGCCATTGAGATCCATCGTGATGTTGCCGATGTCGCGGGTGAAGCGGACCCGCTGACCATTGGCGGAGATATCGAATTTCTCATCGATGTTGGCGCCGAAGAAGAGCATCTTGTCGTTTCCATCCTGGCCTTCGACGATGTCGCTGCCGTCGCCCGGATCCCACTGGAAGACGTCGTCGCCCGCGCCCATCAGCGCCGTGTCGTTGCCCTGGTTGCCGTCGATGAAGTCATTGCCGTCGCCGCCCAGCAACATGTCGGCGCCCTGGCTGCCGAGGATCGTGTCGTTGCCGGTTCCACCGTCGATGGTCAATTTGATGACATTGGCCGGCAACGTGCTGGCCGTGACGCCGTCGTTGCCGCCTAAAGCTTTGATGACAAGCGTATCGTTGGCCGCCTCGGAGTTGGCGATGTTCACCTGAGCGGACAACCCGTTCACCGCGACGGAGGCTCCCGAGCCGAAGACATCGATGATGTCGTTGGCGTTGGTGCCGTTGACGGCGATGGTGTCAGTCTGTCCGTCGCCGGTGGTCCCGCCGAGCGTCCCGGCGAGATTGACATCAAAAACCTTCAGGTCGGTGCCAGTGAGATCGTTGACCGTAATAAGGTCGGCGCCGCCGAGAGCATTCAGGTTAACAGTCTCGACATCGTTCAGGTCCATGGCGACGTTGCCAATGTTTCTGGTAAAGCGAACGCGCCCGCCGTTAGCCGATACATCGAAGTTCTCGTTGATGTTTGCGCCATTAAAGAGCATGGAATCGTTTCCATCTTGCCCTTCGACGATGTCGCTGCCGTCGCCCGGATCCCACTGGAACACGTCGTTGCCGGCGCCCAGGAACGCCAAATCGTTGCCCTGGTTACCGTCGATGAAGTCGTCGCCGTCTCCGCCCAACAACGTGTCGGCACCATTGCCGCCGAGGATCGTGTCGTTGCCGGTTCCGCCGTCCACGGTAAGCTTGATCAGCGTAGCTAGATTTCCGCTTGCGGAGAACTGGTCGTCGCCGCCGTTCATGTTGACCACGAGGTTTTCGCTCGTGCCGATATCGATTGAAAATGGCGCTGGGGTGACGCGATCGAACCGGACCCGCGTGCCATTGGCCGTGGCGGTGAAGGTCTCGGCGCCGTTGCCGCCGTTGACTTCGACGGTGTCTGTGCCTGCGCCGCCCTCGTTGAGATCGGTCCCTTCGCCGGGGTTCCAGATCATGCGATCATCGCCGGATTCGCCGAAGACCTGATCGTCGCCGGTGCCGCCGGTCAGATTGTCATTTCCAGCGCCGCCGAAGAGAAAATCGTTGCCGCCCTTGCCAAGAAGAGCGTCATTGCCGGCCTGACCGAACAATTGATCGTTGCCCGAACCGCCCATGAGCGTGTCATTGCCGGCGCCGCCAAATAGAGAAGCAGATGGCAAGGCGCCGTTTGCCTCATCCAGTGAGAGCGAATCATTGCCGCTCAGTCCGAAAACCTGGATGCGAGTGGTGTTGGCAACGGTGGGCGTGCCGCCGGGGATGTTCACCGCCCCGCCATTGACCAGAATCTTCCCGGCGGCGTCGCGGCTGATCACGATATTGTTGTCGTGCGAATCGCCAAACACCGACAACAGCTTGGCCCCGGAGACAAATATTGCCGAGACGGAGGGAAGCACGCGATCGGAAAGCGGCTCGAGATTCAGCCAAGCCTTGTTTTTCCATAACTTTTCTCCCGCGGACCGCCGGCGGTGGCGATTTCGATCAAACCTTTTCAAAAATCGGCGAAACATCTAGTTGGCTCCTTCAGCGAAAGGCGGTTCAAAGGCAAACCGGCGCAAGTTGCGGGTTGACCCGCATGGCAGGGCAAATCGGCCTTCGTACAATGGCCGTTGCCCGCATGAAAGCCGGCGCCGGTTAGGAAATCAATTGACAGCCCAAGCGGCGGACGCGACCTGATTCGCCCGCTCGCGTGGCCCTCTAAAGGCAGTAATCTGCTTTGCGTCGAAAGTCGGCAAAAAAAATGACTCCGCCGCATGACGAGGGGTCGTAACCGAGAGTGCCGCGAATTCAATGACCGATTCTTTCGCCGATTTTCTGAAACGGCTGCGCACGGGCGACGACGACGCCTCGCGCGAGTTGTTCGATCGCTTCGCGCGGCAACTCATCGCCATGGCGCGGCAGCGATTTGACGGCCGGGTCCGGCACAAGGTCGATCCCGAGGACGTGGTGCAATCCGCGTACAAGAGTTTCTTTTACCGCTACGCGGACGCGAACACGCAGATCGGCGGTTGGAACAGCCTTTGGAGTCTGCTGACGATCATTACGGTGCGGAAGTGCGCGGAGCGGATCGCCTATCACCGCGCTCAACGCCGAAATGCGGCGCGCGAGATTTCGACTTCGTCGGCCGAGCACCCGTCGGCGGTGGAGATTTTCAGCCGGGAACCGACCCCCGCGGAGGCGACGGAACTGAGCGAAACCGTCGAACGGCTCTTCGCCGATCTCGACGATCACGAGCGGCCGGTGCTGGAACTCTCTCTTCAGGGCTACAGCACGCGCGAAATCAGCGAACAACTTCAACGGGCGGAACGCACCGTTCGGTTGTTGCGTGAGCGGGTACGCAAGCGGCTCGTCCGCATGCAGCAGGAATTTGCATAGTAGATTGTTGCGCCGGCGTTGGTCGCCGCGGTCGAATGCGAAATCGAGGTGGCGGTTCATGTCTGGCGGCACCGACGACTCCTTGCTGCTGAACAACCAGCAATGGTCGGCGCTGAAGTCGTCCGTCGCTCGCTTCGAGGAGGCGTGGCGGCATGGGCTGAAACCGGACATTGAAAACTTTTTGGCCGGCGACGGCAACCTGCGCCGCTGCCTCGTGGTCGAACTGGCGCACATCGAACTCGAACTTCGCCTGAAAAAGGGCGAGCCGGCCCGAGTCGAGCAATATCTGACGCGTTTTCCGGAATTGAATGAAGCCCCGGCCATACTCGACCTGGTGGTCGCCGAATATGAATTGCGACGCCGGTTCGAGCCGGATCTTCAACTGGATGAATATGCGCGGCGATTTCCGCGCTACGCGGACGCGCTGCCCAGCATCATCGCGGCGGCGACGATCGCCGAGCGCAGGCGCGGCTATGCGCACGCCGCCCCCCGCGCCGATTCGACATTCCCTGCCGATTCCCAGCGTCGTCGGGTACGAAGTGCTCGAACTGCTCGGCCGCGGCGGCATGGGCGTCGTTTACAAAGCCAAACAGTTAAGCCTGGACCGTCCGGTCGCGCTGAAATTTCTTCCGGCCGATTGTTCGCAGGATCCGGTATGGCTGGAACGGTTCCGCCGTGAAGCGCATACCGCGTCGGGACTGAACCACCCGAATATCTGCACCATTTATGACAGCGGCGATGCGGCGGGCCAACCCTATCTGAGCCTGGAATTGATCGACGGGCACACACTCGATGCCTGGATCGGCAAACGACCTCCGGTCGAGGACCTGGCGCGGACAATTCGCCAGGCGGCGCTGGCGCTCGTGGCGGCGCACGAGGCCGGCGTCGTTCATCGCGACGTCAAGCCGCAAAACATCATGGTCCGAACCGACGGCATCGTGAAGGTGCTCGATTTTGGCTTCGCGCCACGGCTCCCGGCCCCGCATGGCCCCAGCCACGACGGGCACGATACCGACAAGGGCACGCGCATCGGCACGATTCTGTACATGTCGCCGGAGCAAACGCGTGCCGAACCGGTGGACACGGCGACCGACATCTTCTCGCTCGGCGTCGTGTTGTATCAACTGGCCACCGGCCGCCATCCGTTCGCGGCGCAGTCCGAGTTCGGAACCATGCATGCGATCGCCACGCGGGAGGTCGTGCCGCCGGCGCGACTGGACCCCGAGATTCCCGCCGGGCTCGACGCGCTGATCCGAGGCATGCTAGCCAAGGATTCGCGGTTGCGTCCGACCGCGGCCGACGTGCACGAAATACTGGACAATGGCTTCCGCCGCGCTTCGAAGAAGGCGATGAGGCCATCGCCAGCCGCCAAGCCGGTTACAGTCGGCCGGCGGCGCGAATTCTCCGCGCTGCAGGCGGCTTTCGACCACGCCGCCGGCGGTCACGGCACGTTCATCTGCGTGTCCGGCGAGCCGGGCCTCGGCAAGACAACGCTGGTCGAAGAGTTTCTGACAGGACTCGATGAAACGAATGACAATTGTTTGATCGCGTGCGGCCGCTGTTCCGAGCGATTGGCGGGGACCGAGGCTTATTTGCCGCTCATCGACAGTCTCGCCGATTTGCTGCGCCGCGAGCCGACCGGCGTTGCGGCGCGATTGATGAAGGTGCTCTCGCCGACTTGGTACGCCCAGGTCGCCCCCTCGGCACAACTGAGCCCGGCGGCCGAAACGGGTGGGCCGGCGTGGGCGCCGTCCCAGCAGGCGATGCTCCGCGAATTCGTCAGTCTGCTTCAGGATCTTTCGCAGCAGCATCCCGTCGCCATGTTTTTCGACGATATTCAATGGGCCGACATTTCGACCGTCGACCTGTTGGCGTACCTGGGCCGCCACCTCAGCGCCCTGCGCGTGCTGGTGATCATTAGCTATCGGCCGACCGAGTTGCTGCTTGGGCCGCATCCGTTTCACATGGCCAAACTCGAGCTACAAGGAAAGGGAATCTGTACCGACCTGGCGTTGAACTTGCTGAATCGCGAGGAAATCGAATCGTACCTGCGGCTGGCGTTTCCCGGCAATGCATTTCCCGCCGACTTTGCGGACCTGCTTTGCTCGCGCACCGAAGGCCACCCGCTGTTTCTCGTGGACCTGCTGCGCGATCTGCGCGAGCGCGGAGTTCTGACCAATTCATCCGGAACCTGGTCGCTGGGGCGCGAATTGCCCGATCTGAAGCGCGAACTGCCCGAATCGGTTCGCAGCATGGTTCAGCGGGAACTGGAACGCCTGAGCGCTGACGATCGACGATTGCTGGCAACAGCGAGCGTGCAAGGCGCCGAGTTTGACTCGGCCGTCGTGGCCGACGTCATGCAGATCGACGCGGCCAATGTCGAAGAACGGTTGCAAGCACTGAATCGCACCTATAGCCTGGTGAAGCTGGTTCGCGAGTCCGAGTTCCCGGATCGAACGCTTACCATGCGTTATGCGTTTGCCCATGGCCTCTACCATCAGGCGCTGTTCGCCGACCTGTCGCCGAGCCGCCGGGCCGGACTTGGCGCGGAACTGGCGCGTTGTTTGGAAAGTCATCATGGCGAGCGGAGCGCGACGGTCGCGGCCGAGCTGGCCTGTCTTTACGAAGTCGGGCGCGATTTCGTGCAGGCCGCCCGCCAATTTGGACTGGCCGCCCAAAATGCGGCCCGCCTGTACGCGCACCGGGAAGCGGTGGTGCTGGCGCGGCGCGGACTGCGGCTGCTGGAGAATCTTTCGGCGCCCGAACGGGACGCCGAGGAACTGCCGTTGCAAACGACCCTCGGCCTCCAGCTTCAATTGACCGAAGGATATGCCGCGCCGGCGGCGCAACAGGCCTATGCCCGCGCCCGCGAGCTTTGTGCCGACACAGCCGCGTCGCCGGGCCTTTTTTCAATCGTGTGGGGCCAGTGGCTCTTCGAAAAGGTCCGTTCCGACCTTGCCAAGGCCTTGGCATTCGCCGAGGAATTGCGATCGCTGGCGCAAAAGCAGGCGAAACCGTCGCTGTTGCTTCAGGCGCAGCAGGCGTTAACAGTGACCGCCCTGTGCCGCGGCGAACCGGCGACGGCGCTGCGCCATATGGAGCACGCCGCCACGCTCTACGACCAGGAACGCCATCGCAGCCATTCCTCGCAATATGGACAGGATCCCGGCGTGGCCTGCAAGGCATTTGGGTCCGTGGCCCTGTGGCTTCTCGGCTTTCCCGACGAGGCGATCCGGCAAAGCGATGAGGCACTTCGGCTGAGTCATGAGTTGTCGCAGCCGAGCAGCCAATCGTTGGCGCTGCACTTTGCCGCCATGCTCCACCAGCTTCGCCGAGATGAGACACGGGCGCAAGCCTCGCGGAAACCTGCCGGGCCATTGCCGAGGAGCATGGCTTTGCGTTTTGGCAAGCCGGCGCGTCGGTGATTTGCGGCTGGGCGTTGGCCGCTCGCGGCAATCGCGAGGCCGGTGAACACTTTCTCCGCCAGAGTTTGAAAAACTGGCTCGCGACCGGGAGCGTGACCTATCACCCGTATTACTTGGGCCTGCTGGCGGAGGTCCAGCACTGGCAGGGCAAGGTTGAGGACGCCTCGAGCACCGTCGATGAGGCATTGAAAATCGCCGATCAAATCGGCGAGGGTTTCTATGTCGCCGAACTCCACCGGCTGCGCGGGGAATTAACGCTGGGGCTGCACGGCGACGCATTGACGGCCGAGCGCGAGTATCGCATTGCGGTGGAGATCGCCGGCCGGCAGGGAGCCCGCTCGCTAACGTTGCGGGCGGCGATGAGTTTGTCGCGGTTGCTCCGCGGCAAACCGGTCGGCCCCGAGGCTCGCGCCCTGCTCCTGGCTACGTATCGCGGCTTTGCCGAAGGCTGGGAAACCGCGGACCTGCAATCCGCCAAGGCACTGCTGGATGAGATCCCTTGAACCGCGGTCGTCGCCCTCCTCGCCGGCATGCTGCGAAATGGCCGCCCGGATTCAAAAAATGCACTAAGCTATGGCAGCAACTAAAATCGAACCGGGCATGGGCCAGCCGACAGGAGCGCGAAACGTGACCCTCAAAGCGAAAGTGAAATCGGACAACCTTGCGGTCGCCGACAACGTGGCGATCGAAATCAATCAAAACGGCGCCGACAGATGGAGCGGATGGATCCAGACCCTGGCCACTCTGCAAATCGCCAGCCAGTATCGGATCGAGTTGTCGGACGGCCGTTCCGGCATGGTGCGCATCCAGTCGGCCGAGGAAAACAAATATCCGTTCGTCGGCGTCGGCGCATTGAAATAACGTGCCGGTTCGACGGCATCCTTGCAAACCCTGAAGCGAGCTTCGGCATTGCGAACGGCAGGCGCGGCGACGCCGCGGCCGGTTCGCTTTCGAATTCTGGAATTCAAGTTAGCATCTCCCCTGGGCGAGCAAGAGTTTCAGGGCAGTTGACCAGTCGTTTGGAATGAGTCGAATTCAAGGCGTCGCGAAAACTTGGGCCCAGTAACGAGTGCCGGACGCGCTCGTGGCGATGCCGATGCCCACGTCCGTATTGCGGCTCAGCAAGTTGGCGCGGTGGCCCGACGAACTCATCCAGGAATTGACGGCCTCGGCCGGCCCTTGTTGGCCCGCGGCGCAGTTTTCGGCACAGGACGACCAGCCGTAGCCTACCGCTTGCACGCGGCCGCCGAGACCCGATCCGTCTACAGAATGGCCGAGGCGATCGAATCGGGCCATGATCGCGCTGTAGCGGCGGGCCGCGAGGAATAGTCGCGGATCGGGCCGCAGCGCCGGCATGCCGCGGGCCATTCGCTCGCGATTGGTCAATTCCACCACCTGGCGTTCTTCCGCCGACAATTCAAACGATTCGGCTTTCACGGGCGTGACGACCGGTTTTTCTTCCTGGAAGGACGGGTCCAGCCCATGCCAGACGGTGGTGAGGATGGAGCGAAGTCGGAAGGCGCGTTCGGCGGCGTCGGCCACGCTGCCGGCGGTCGCGGCGCCGCGATCAATTTCTTTCTGCAGTTCAGGGTGTTGATCCATCAGCGGCTTGAGGCTGGCCAGCGCGCCCTCGAAGACTCGGCAGCAGCCCGCCGAGTCGCCGGCGTTGTAAACCTGGGCCCCATGCTGGAGCGATGCCCGCACCGACTCAACCAGTTTGCGATCGAGGGCATTTGGTCCATCGGCAAACAGCCTGGCGGGAAGCAGAACCAAGGCGCAGACGATTGCGAATCGTTTCATCACGCGACTCCCATTTGAGGGGAAAAGGAGCCGCGACAATTTATTCGCCCGGCGTCGCGGAGTCGAAGAAATTCGGATCAAAATGAGAAAAATGAAAGGCAGAACGAAGCCTGTTTACAGTTGTTAATTCTTGCGTTCCGACGGCTTTCTTACTGGGCATGGACGCGGATTGAAATTGAATCGAGGACCGTCCGCCATTTCAGCTGAAAACCTTGTTTCGATTTATTTACAACCGCCAGCGGATCTGAAAATCGAAGGCGTTGTTGGTCCAGTTCACCACCCCGCCGCGAAGCCGGACGAGGTTCCACCATTGGTCGAAGCGATAGCCGATGCCGAGGCTTACGCGATTCGAACTGTAAAAAATCATGCCCGCCTGAACGCCCAGCATGGCGACATTTTCCGATCGGCGAATGGCGTCGGAAATGATGCGCGTGCCGGAATTTAGAACGGCCATTTCGCGCACGAATTGACCGGCGGCGCCGAACATTTCGCCGGCATCAATCAGGCCATAAAACTGGCATTGGGAGAGCAGGTAACTCAGTCCGATTCCGCCGACGGGGCCGACGCCGGAGAAGCGATCCTTGGCCTGTTGAAAGATCGAGGTCGAGGTCGTGGTGTCCTCATGAATGAACGAAGCGGCGCGCACACAAATTGTCCAAAGATGTTCCACTGCTCATCCCGCCACAGCGGCGGCGTTGACCAGGCCAAGTCCAATTGCTGAATCGTCGTCTGCGAGTTGGCCAAACACGAACCGACTGCGTCGGGAACGACGATGATCCTTGGCCTGGATGCGTCGCCATCGCTCGAATTGCTGCTTGAATTATTCAGGAAACCGATCACCAGCGGATCCACTGGCCCGGCGAGCGTCAGGTAGGCGGCGCCGGAACCCGTGTAGGTGGCTCGATACCCAAACGCCAGCGCTCCGAAACGATCGCTGCGATAGGCCAGGCCGGCATTCAGAGAAATCGAACTATCACCGCCGGGTTGATTGAATGCGGGAAATCGCTGGGCTGCTCGTGGATCGAATCCAGGAGGCAATCCGCGCCCGCCGGTTAACGATGACGAACCGACGCTCATTCCATTGCAAAACGGGAAATCGAATCCCGTTGAATTCCGAGTAAAGCCAGCCTGCGGTCCAAAGTCCGGCGCTGGAATGACTTCGCCTGGTTGCGGCAGTCCGGCGTTGTCAGCCGTTGGCGAAGGTGGGGGAAAATCGGGCGGCGGCGGTGCAACGACCGGACCCGACAAACTGGGCGGACTCATAGGTGGGGGCGCGACCGGCGTCTCGTCAGCCGAGGCGGCAACGCGTGAGCCCAGGACGACCAACATCGCGCAGGTGGCGAGCACAAAGCGCACGACGAGTTATCCATTGAGTAGAGTCTGAATGTTAACGCCAATTGCGAATATCAGTGCGAGAAATAAACTGCAATCACAAAAAGAACGGCGAGAGGCTCGGCGCGGCACCAATTTCGCACCGGAATCGCTCGTGAATCGCGCAATTCTTCGAGCGTTGACGCGAACATGATCTAAGGGAATTTTCGCCGGTCGCGAGTTACGAAGACAGCAAACGATTAGGGCGCCGATGAATGTATTCGATTTCATTGCCATCCTGTTGGTCATTTCCGCCGCGTTCAGTTACTTCAATTACCGCGTGCTGCGGTTGCCGACCACCATCGGGCTGATGGTTCTGACGATGGCGGTGTCGCTCGCGGCGGTCGCGGTCGCCACGATTTATCCGGACGTCGGACATTTCGCCGCCCGATTCGTCCATGAAATCAATTTCACTCAGGCCTTTTTGCACGGGATGCTGGGCTTTCTCCTATTTGCCGGGCGCTGCAAATTGACATCAGCGACTTGAAACGGCAGAGGCTGACGGTCGCCGTCCTAGTCACCATCGGGCTGACGATTTCGACGCTCATTGTCGGCGGATTAACCTGGTGCGTGCTGAGGCTGCTGGGCGTCCACATCGGAATTGTTCATTGCCTTTTGTTTGGGGCGCTGATTTCGCCCACGGACCCAGTCGCGGTCATGTCGCAACTGAAACGGATCGGCGTGCCCAAACCGCTCGAAGTGACCATCGCCGGCGAGTCGCTGCTCAACGACGGCGTGGGCATCGTGTTTTTCATTGGGCTGCTGGAGATCGCCACTTATCAAGCGCATTTCAACGTGGCCCACCTCGGAGAGCTATTCATCCGCGAGGCCGGCGGCGGCGCTGTTTTTGGCTTGGCCATCGGATATGTCGCCTACCGGATGCTCAAGCGCGTGAACAACTATCAGGTCGAGATTCTCATCTCGGTGGCGCTGGTGGCCGGCGTCTACGCCGCGTCGGAAAAGCTCGGCATCTCCGGACCAATCGCCACCGTCGTCGCCGGGCTGCTCATCGGCAACCAGGGTCGCGCGTTCGCGATGTCGTCGCATACCGTCGAGCATCTCGACGTCTTCTGGGAACTGATCGATGAAATCCTGAACGCCGTGCTTTTTGTCTTGCTGGGCATGGAAATCCTCGCCATCGCGTTTACTCGGCTTGGTTTTTTCGCCGGCTTGCTGGCGATTCCGGTGGTGCTCGCGGCGCGGCTCTTTTCGGTCTGGCTCCCGGTCACGGTCTTGCGACGACGCCGAAAAATCGATCGCCACACGGTGCGGTTGTTGACCTGGGGCGGACTCCGCGGCGCCATCGCGGTGGCGCTGGCCCTGGTGCTGCCTCGCGATATGGAGGGGCGCGAAATCATTCTCATGATGACCTATGTGGTCGTGGTTTTCTCGGTGCTGGTGCAAGGCTTGACAATCGGCCCGTTGACCCGCTACTGGCTGAACATTCCCAAGCCTGAATCGGCCGCTCCGAACTGAGGCAATCCTGCATCAAGAGCGCGCGTGAAACCTTGACTCCGATCCGCGCACCGGATATGTGCCCCTGGTGATTGATGGTCCCTCCCTGCGCTTCGGGGGAAATGGCGTGGGCGGGACAACGGGGGAAAGCGTGCGAATTCGGGTCGGGCTGGTGCTGGCGTTGTTGCTGGCCGGCTGCGGACGGGCAACCTATCGCCGGGCCGCGGACCGCGATGCATACGCGCTGATGGCCCAGCGCATCGTCGCGCCGGAATTCGACATCGGCCGCATGTCGATCACACCCGAGCCGCAGTCGCGGCTCGCCGATCCACACGATCCGGACTTTCCGCCCAAGCCGCCCGACGATCCCGCCGCGGCGACGTTCATGGCCCGGCCCGGCGGCATGAAAGGCGGCAAACATTGGGGACGCAACGGCTGCGCCGATCAAATCGAAAACGACGAATGGCGAAACTCGCTCGAACTGGACGAAAAGGGAGTGCTGCACCTCGATCCCGACCGGGCGGTCGAGTTGGCGTTGCTTAATAGCCGCGAGTACCAGACCAACCTGGAGGCGGTTTATCGTGCCGCACTGGCGTTGTCGCTGGAACGGTTCGAGTTCTCACTACACTGGTTCGCCTCGGTGTCGCCGACGTTTCGCCATTTCGGCGCAGGGGGCCTGGCCAACGGCGAGAGCAACACGCTTACTCTCGCCGATGAGGTCGGCTTTAGCCGATCGCTCAGCGCCGGCGGGCAATTGCTGGTCGATTTCGCCAACAGTTTTGTCTGGGAATTCACCGGCAACGGCAGTCGACTGGTGACGTCGAATCTGATCGTGAATTTTATCCAGCCGCTCCTTCGCGGCGCGGGCCGGGAAATCCGATTGGAAACGCTGACGCAGTCGGAGCGCGATTTGCTTTACGCGGTCCGCGATTTCGCTCGTTTTCGCAAGGCATTCTGGGCCGACGTGACCACGCGCGCGGGCTATCTCGATTTGTTGCTGACGTTGCAAAACATTCGCAACCAGAAGGCCAATCTCGCCAGCCAGGAACAAAACTATCGCCTGCACCTGGAATTGCTCGATGGCGGCAAGATCTCGCGAGTACAGGTGGACCAAGCTTTCCGAAATTACTTGTCGGCCCGCCTGGGCGTCGCCCAATCCGAGGCTAGCTATCAAAGCGGGCTCGATAATTTCAAATTGCAGTTGGGGTTGCCGCCAACGTTGCCGATCGAACTAGACGACAGCCAGTTGAATCAGTTCCAGTTGGTCGCGCCTAAGTTGCAGAGCCTTCGCGACGACACCTCGAAATTCCAGTTGAACCGAAACAAGGAATTGAACAACTTGCCCTCCGCGGAAACCCTCAAACAAAGCTACCAGGGCCTTCGGGAATTGGTCAAGCGCTCCGCGGAGTCTCAGAAGCTCGTGGGAAGCGAACTGGCCGACGGGATGAAGCAATTCGAGCGGCCTCCGAATTCGAGTGAGGATTCCGATCAACGCCAGCGCTCGCGGAAAGATTATGACTTCTTCCAAAAAACGCTTGCGGAAGGCAATCGCGAACTCGCCGAGCTTCCGGATCGCATTACGAGGGGCGCCGCCAAGATCGACAGCCAGCCGATCCGCGACAGTTGGGAATCGTTGCTGCATTACACGCGCGACTACCTCGCGATCCTGGATGATCTCATCGCGATCGAAACCGTGGTGCGAATAAACATGATCCGACTTCCCGACACGTTTGGAAACGAGACCGAGGCGATCGTGATGGCGAAGACGAACCGGCTCGACCTAATGAATGTGAAAGGCCGAATCATAGACGCCTGGCGCAAAGTCGCTGTCGCGGCCAACGCTCTTCGCGGCGATCTCAACGTGGTGGCAAACGCGAATCTCGGCACCAATCCGCTCAGCGCCAATCCGCTCGGTTTCACCGCGCAGAACAGCAGTTTCAGCCTCGGCTTGCAATTCGACGGGCCGCTCAACCGCTTCGCCGAGCGCAACGCCTATCGGCTCAGCCTGATCAACTATCAACAGGCCCGGCGCGATTTCATGGCTTTGAGCGATTCCATCGAACGTGCCGTGCGCAACGACCTGCGGCAATTGACGGTCCAGCGGCTGAGCTTTGAAATTGCCCGGCAAACCGTGATTTCGGCCTTGCGCCAGGTGCAATCTCTGCGAGCAACCATTCTCACGGGCAATCAATCGCCTACCGCCACGATTGACATTCTCAACGCATTATCGGATCTGCTTGCCGCTCGCAATGCCCTCGCGCAAAGCTATACTAGCTTTGAGCAACTCCGCGTTCAGTTGCTTTTGGATTTGGAACAGTTGCAACTCGACCAGCGAGGGTTCCCGATCAATGGGCAAACCACCACTCCTCCCGCCGAGCGAAGCGAGCCCCTCCCGCCCCCGCGCAAAACATAAACCTTCGTCGATTTCCCGGCGATTGGCGATGCTGGTGATCGCGGCCTCGATCCTGACGGCCGTGGGCTGGTTCGGCGTGCGCTGGTGGCGAGGTACGCGCTCTACCGGCGATGTCCTCGCGGCCACAGCCGTGGTCGGCGATTTGCCCATTGCCGTGGTCGAGCGCGGCGAATTGGAAAGCGCTCAATCCGTCGAGGTGCGCTGCGAGGTGGACGGCCGCGAAATCAAGCTCGTGAGCATTCTGCCGGAAGGAACCCCGGTCAAGAAGGATCAGGAGGTCGGTCGCTATGACGTCGATGCGATCGATAAATTGATCGCCGAACAGTCCGTGAAATCGGAGCAGGCCGAGGGCAAGGCGCGAGCCGCCCGGGCCGAACTGGAAGTGCAAGAGAACAAAGCGAAAAGCGACGTGGCCAAGGCCGATCTGAACGCGCAACTCGCCGAACTCGACCTGGAGAAGTACGAAAAAGCCGAATACGAAGCCGACTATAACGAGAAGAAAGGCGCGATTGACTTGGCGCAAAAGGACCTGGAAGAAGCCAAGACGAACTTGCAATTCATGGACCGGCTCGTGACCCGCGGCCTTGCCCAAATGGAGCAACGCAAACTCAAGGAAATGGAACTGAATCAAAAGGAGTATTTGCTCAAGCGCGACCAGGCGAAATTGCTGGTGCTGGAATACGACAAGCGGCGCAAGTTGGTCGAGTTGAAATACAAGGCCAGCGACGCGAAATTGGAACTGGACCGCACCAAGAAAAGCTCGCAGGCAACGGTCGATAAGGCTCGCAGTGAATGGGAGGCGGCCGAGAAAACGGCCAAGCTCGAGCGGATCCAACTCGAACGGCTTCAATCTCAACGAGCGAAATATGTGATCAAAGCCCCGCAAGACGGCATTATGGTTTATTTCAAGCGGCCCTGGGACGAGACCGCCCGAATTCAACCCGGCGCGATGCTCTATTCGCAGCAGCCAATTTTTACGCTGCCCGACCTCAATCACATGAAGGTCAAAGTGAAGATCCATGAATCGGTGGTCAAGAAAGTGAAGCTCGGGTTGCCGGCGACCATCAAAGTCGACGCCTTAGCGAATGTGGTGCTGCACGGGACGGTGCTGAAAGTAGCGACGTTGGCCCAAAGCGACTGGCGCAGCAGCGTCAAGGAATATGAAACCGAGATTAGCATCGACGATTTGCCGCCAAGCGGCGGACTCAAGCCCGGAATGACCGGCGAAGTTCGCATCTTAATTGAAACGAGACCCAATGTCATGATGGTGCCCGTACAGGCGGTGACCGAGCGCGACACCAAACATTACGCGTTTGTCGTCGGCGCGATGGGCGTGGATCGCCGCGAGGTGCAAATCGGCGAGAGCAACGAGCAATTCGTGCAGATCCTGGAAGGGCTGGACGAGGGCGAAACCGTGGCCCTGGATGCCCGCGCCCGAGCCGCCCTGGAAGCCAAGGCATCGCAGCGAAAGAAATAAGCGCGAAGCATTCGCGCCGAAGCTGCGAGCAGACGCCGTCAATGGAGTGACCCGCATGGCCCGGTCGCGATCGCGCGTGGAAAACTATCTCGCCTATGTTGCAATTCGTTTGGGCGTCGCGCTAATTCAGGCTTTGACCGACGCCGCCGCTAGACGGGCAGGCACCGCCTTTGGATGGCTGGCGTATCAACTCGATCGGCGGCACCGCCTGGCCGCCGATGAAAACCTCCGGCATGCCTTTCCGCGTCTCGATTCTGCCGCGCACGATCGGCTCGTTCGGGCATCGTTCTCTCACTTTGCCGGCCTAATCTTCGAGGTGGTGCGGCTGCCGCGAAAACTGCACGCCAACAACTGGAAGCGCCACATCGAGATTTCGGGCGGCGATCGCCTGGTGGCCGCGCTGACCGCGGATCGTCCCGCGTTGCTCGTCACCAGCCATTTCGGCAACTGGGAATTGGCCGGCTTCGCCATCGGGTTGTTGGGTTTCCACACCCACGCGGTCGCGCGACCGCTCGACAACCCCTACGTGGATCGGTTCCTGCGCCGCTTTCGCGAACAAACCGGTCAGCGCCTGCTCGCCAAGAAAGGCGACTTCGATCGGATGGAGGAATTGCTCCACGCCGGTGGGATCCTCGGCACGCTCGCCGACCAGGACGCCGGGGCTCGAGGCGCGTTTGTCGATTTCTTCGGCCGGCCGGCCTCGACGCACAAGGCCATCGCCCTGATGGCGCTGCAATTCGATGTCCCCATTGTCGTCGCGGGCGTGCCGCGCGTCGCTCAGCCGTCCCGGTATCGAGTGGAAATTGAAGACGTGATCGAACCGGCCGAGTTCGCGGGACGAGTGGATGCCGTGATCGCACTCACCCAGCGATATACGGCGGGGCTCGAGCGTTTGATTCGCCGGCATCCCGGGCAATACTTCTGGCTGCATCGCCGTTGGAAGCATCAGCCGTCGGCGAGAAAGAAAGCGGACGTCGCTCGAAAATGATCGACGCGAGCAGCAGCCTGATTTGAAAAAGCAACTCACGGAGTGAACAGGTGTTCGCTCCGTGAGTTGCTTCCCCTGGGGAGAATTGACTATCGTGTTTTGCCTGGTTTTTTCGGTTTAACGGCGATCGCCACCAGGTCCCGGTAGCGCCGCTTCAATTCTTCTTTCTTGCGGCGATAGGAGTCGATCGTGCCGCGCGGCCGATCGAAAAAGCTCTTCATTTCCTGGCACGTCGCCCAGAGCCGGCCGATGATAGTCCTGGCCCCCGGAGCCATATTTTGATCGTCGACCACCAATCGCACATTGCTTTCGAGCGAGTCGGCTAGAATCGCATTGATTTGCTTGATGCGGCCCTCCATTTCCTTCGAGACCATTTTCAGGCCGTCATTCGGCGAGCCGCCGCGCATGGGCCGCATCCATTGCGTGGGAATAGGTTTCAAGGCCGTTGAGATACTCGTCGCCCAGATAAATCAGCCGCTCGAACACCGTGCAGGCCCGTAGCCATGAAATCATTTCCTCGCTGGCCTCGCGATTATGACCGAGCACTTCATTGACATAGGCGAGGTTGATATCCTCGACGGGGACGGCGAACGCGATGCCATCCTTGTCGCGGGCCTTCAGCGTGATCATGCCCAGCACCTTTCCGTCCATGTCGATCACCGGACCGCCGGAGTTGCCCGGATTCACGGACATGCTGAGTGCATAGAACTTCTCGCCCATGATCGTCTTGACATTGCTCATCAACCCCTTGGACGGCGAATTCGGCAGCAAATCGTTGCCGCCCAAGCCGGGACTGCCGATCGCGAATACTTCTTCTCCCGCCTTGAGCTTGTATTCTTCGGCCAGTTCGAGCGGTTTGACATCGCAGTTCACTTCCAAAAACGCCACGTCGCGTTTCTTATCGGCGAAGATGAACTTGGCTCGATAGGGCCCCTGCTTGCCCTTCGGGGCGGACGGAAACGTCACACGAATGTTGTCCTCAAATTCCAGCGCGACGACGTGGGCATTGGTGGCCAGCACGTTTTGCGGCAGCATGAATCCCGTGCCGTGCCCGACCTTCCCCTTCACGATCGCGACCGACGGCAGGCATTCCTGGACCAATTCGGCCAACGGCCGATGAGTTTTCTCTTTGAGCGTGTCGGTTTCCGATGGCTTGCGCTTGGCCAGCGCCTCCGCCAATTTTTCCGGAGGCGTGTTGGCGTCAACCAAGGGTACGTCGTCGGCCGGAGCGGTGTTGAGGTTGTTGATGACCACAAAGCCCACGGCCGCGGTCAGGCCCATCAATAGCCCGCCGGCAATAAAGATTTTTGCGTTCATGACGGTGGCCCGGAACTTGTTGACGCCGCGGATGGACGGCGGCGTCGGGGGTAAAACGGTCGCATATTTATTGAAACTTAGCACGGAATTTCCGGATGTGGCGGACGAATTGACGAGACCGCATGGATTGAAATGCTCGCCCTAAACTTCGCGACAGTTGACTACAGAATTCCCCTCTGTGACATTTTGAGTCAATGTTAAAGCGATCGCCTGCGATTGATTCCGCGCGCCCGATAATAACCCTGTTTTTCACTTTGTCAGTTGGGCGATTAATGCCACAACCTATTTAAGCACAATATGTTGTGGAAAGTCATCGCGCTCCAGCATTGCCGACGGCGGGCGCGCCTGGAGCAATTGAACCGTGCCATCGCCAGACGATCGGTTAAATAGCACTTGTCAGATACGGTTATGGCACGTAGAAATAGAAGTAGTTGCGTGCTATTTATCGTGTGCCGCATGGTTTGACGCATGGCGATGATGAGCCGAAAAACCGATTATTCCCTCTTGATTCTGTTGCACTTGCATCAGCGTCCGGAGGGCGGATGTGCGCGGGAAATCGCGGATCGGTTTCACCTCAGCAGAGCGTTCGTCGCCAACATTCTCAAGGAACTTTGTCAAAAAGGCTTCGTAACGAGTCATCGCGGCGTCAAAGGCGGTTATGTTCTGAGCCGGGCGGCGTCCGAAATCACGCTCGCTGAAATAATCGAAGCTCTGGATGATGTATTTCGCTTCGCCGAGTGCAATCAACCGTCGATCGACGATGGCTGCAGCCTGGTGCATCTGTGTCCCCTGCGCGACCCGGTCGCCGAAATTCACCAGCGCATTCGCGAGGTTCTGAACACGCTAACGCTGGCGGATGTCTTCAAGACTCGCCCGGAAGCAGCCGGCGACTTGCTGCCGCTGTCGCTGCCCGAACCGTGCGCGGTGTCGTGATGCTTTCAACTGGAGTTTGATCGCATGGCATTGAAATTTCCGATCTACCTAGACAACAACGCGACCACCCGTTGCGATCCGCGCGTGGTGGAGGCGATGCTGCCCTATTTCACCGAGAAATATGGCAATGCCGCCAGCCGCAATCATGCATTTGGTTGGGAGGCCGAGGAGGCGGTCGAGGAATCTCGCGAGCAAATCGCCGCGCTGATCGGGGCGACCGGAAAGGAAATCGTCTTCACCAGCGGCGCGACGGAAAGCAACAACTTGGCGCTCAAGGGCGCCGCCGCGATGTACAAGAAAAAGGGCAACCACATCATCACGGCGATCACCGAGCACAAGGCCGTGATCGATCCGTGCAAACGGCTGGAGCGCGACGGCTTCGAAGTGACGCTCCTGCCCGTGGATAAGTACGGCCAGGTGCACGCTGAGCAAATCGCCGAGGCCATCACGCCGAAGACGATCCTGGTCAGCGTGATGGCGGCGAACAATGAGATTGGCACCCTGAACCCCATCGAAAAGATCGGCAAATTGTGCAAGGAAAAGGGCATTATCTTCCATACCGATGCGGTGCAAGCAGTCGGCAAGGTGCCGATGGACGTGCAGAAGATGGGCATCGATTTGTTGAGTCTTTCGGGCCACAAGATTTACGGGCCGAAGGGCGTCGGGGCCTTGTATGTGCGTAAGAAAGATCCGCGCGTGCGTCTGGAGCCGCTGATCGATGGCGGCGGTCACGAGCGCGGCATGCGTTCCGGAACGCTCGCCGTGCCGCTGATCGTTGGCCTCGCGAGGGCCTGCGAAATCTGCCGGCGTGAAATGCCCGAGGAAAGCCAGCGCGCCATCCGGCTTCGCGAACGCCTGCAGGAGGGAATTCAGGGGCGGCTCATCGAGACCTTCCTGAATGGCCACCCGAGCGAACGGTTGCCCGGGAATTTGAATATCAGCTTCGCCTACGTCGAGGGCGAGGCGCTCGATGATGGGAATTAAAGACGTGGCCGTGTCGTCCGGATCGGCCTGCACCAGCGCCAGTCTGGAGCCGAGTTACGTGCTGCGGGCCCTAGGCGTCGGCGACGATCTCGCCCATTCCAGCATCCGCTTCGGCATCGGCCGGTTCAACACCGAGGAAGAAATCGATTACGTGATCGACGACGTGAGCAAGGCGGTCGAGCATCTGAGGACGATGAGCCCGCTTTACGAAATGGCCCGGGAAGGCATTGATCTTTCGAAAGTTTCCTGGGCGACGCACTGATTTTCAAAATCCATTGGGGAGCGACCATGGCATACAGCACGAAGGTTCTCGATCATTACAATAACCCGCGCAACGTGGGCAGCTTCAGCCAGGCGGATCCGAACGTCGGCACCGGTTTGGTCGGCGCCCCCGAGTGCGGCGACGTTTTGAAACTGCAAATCCTGGTCAACCCCGAGACCGGCATGATCGAGGACGCGAAGTTCAAGACGTTCGGCTGCGGCAGCGCGATCGCGTCCAGCAGCCTCGCGACCGAGTGGCTGCGCGGCAAGACGATCGACCAAGCCATGGAAATCAAGAACACGCAGATTGTCGAGGAGTTGGCGTTGCCGCCCGTCAAGGTCCATTGCTCAGTGCTCGCCGAAGACGCCATTAAGGCCGCGATCAAGAACTACCAGGACAAACAGACGAGCCCCAAGGAAGCCAAGGCCGAACCGGCGATGGCGTGATTTGTTGCATTCGTGGAACGTTTCCGGAATTGTTTTGGAGAAATTTACCAATGTCCACCACCCTTGAACAACCGACGATCGGCTTGAAAACGGATACCGCAAAGGTTGCTCCGATCATGTTGACCGAAAAGGCCGCGAACGAGGTTAGGAAGATTATCGCCGACCAGGTGCAGGCCGGCGAAGCCCGCCCGCTGCACTTGCGCATGCGGGTGGTCGGCGGCGGTTGCAGTGGTTTCCAACACAAGCTCGACCTTGACCCCGAGGTCAACGCCAAGCTCGATGAAGTGTTCGAGCTTCAAGGCGTGCCGGTGGTGATCGACAAGCGCAGCCTGCTATATCTTTCGGGCGTGACCGTCGATTTCCACGATGACCTCAACAAACGCGGCTTCAGCATCAGCAACCCCAGCGCCAAGGGCACCTGCGGTTGCGGCAGTTCGTTCTCCATGTGATCCCGTAGGGCGGGTCGAGTCTTTCGAGGCCCGCCAATGGCAAAGCGGCGGCGGGCCTCGAAGACTCGACCCGCCCTACGAGATCGGCCGGCATGGACCTCACGCATTTCGAACGCCTGGGCTTGCCTCGCCGTTTCGCGCTGGACCCGCGCGAACTGGAACGCGAGTACCTCGCGCGCAGCCGCGAACTCCACCCCGACTTCCACCAGGCCGGTTCCTCCGCTCAACAGGCGGTGAGCCTGGAAATGACTTCGCGCCTGAACGAAGCCTACACGGTGCTGCGCGATCCATTTCAACGCGCCGAGTATCTCTTGAAACTGGAAGGCGGGCCGGCTCCGGGCGAGCTAAAGGAGATGCCGCCGGAATTCCTCGAAGAAATGCTGGAATTGCGAATGGAGATCGAGGAATTGAAGATGGAAGCGGCCTCGCCGGCGCGCTCGGCGATGGAAAAGCGATTGACCGAGCGGCGCGAAACCATGTTGAGCGAGGTGGGCGCCGATTTCGGCAAACTGGCCGCGGGCGGCGACAAACCGGCGATCTTGCAATCCATTCGCCGGCGGCTTAATGCGCTGAAATATGTGCGGAACCTCCTGCGCGATTTGCAATGAACGTGGGGCGTTTAGCTCAGTGGTTAGAGCGCGTGCCTTACAAGCACGATGTCGGGGGTTCGATCCCCTCAACGCCCAATGACGGACTTACCGATGAACGATCCATCTCGAATTGTCGGCATCGATCTTGGCACCACCTTCAGCCTGGCGGCCTACGTGCGCGATGGTCGGCCGGCGGTGGTGCGTGACTCCGCCGGGCATGCGCTCGTGCCCAGTTGCATTAGTTTCCACGAAGACGGCACGGTGCTGGTCGGGACCGAAGCGCGCGAGCGCGCCCTGAGCGATCCGGAACATACCATTTTCAGCATTAAGCGGCTGATGGGCCGCACGCTGGCCGACCTGCAAAAGGAACTGCCGCTGATTCCGCACCAGATCGTGGAGCGCGAAGTCGGAGGAGGGCGGAAAGTGCTGCACGTGGTCATCGCCGGGCGCGAACACACGCCCGAGGAACTCTCGGCGATGATTCTCAAAGAAGTCAGAAAAATGGCCGGCGGTCCGACCAAGGCGGTCATCACCGTGCCGGCCTATTTCGACGACTCGCAACGGCAGGCGACGCGCGACGCCGGCCGCATCGCCGGGCTCGATGTGCTGCGGATTGTCAACGAGCCGACCGCCGCGGCGCTCGCGTATGGCCTCGATCAGCGCAAGAAGGCGACTGTCGCCGTCTATGATCTCGGCGGCGGGACTTTCGATTGCTCGATCCTTTCCATCGACGAGGGCGTGTTCAAGGTACTCGCGACCAACGGCGACACCTACTTGGGAGGTGACGATTTCGACCGCACCTTGATGTCGGTCGCGGCCAGGGAAATCGGCGTCGATCTCTCGCAGCGAGACCCCGAACTGTTGCAACACCTGCGCGACATCGCCGAGAAGGTGAAAATCGTGCTTTCGTCGCTGGAATCGGCCGAGTTCGCGCTCGACCTGCCGGCCCGGAAAATTCATTTCCGCCGCGTCTTTCACCGGTCGGAATTCGAACAATTGATCGAGCCGTTCATGACGCGTTCTTTGGAAAAATGCCGGCAGCGCTCCGCGACGCCGACGTGACGCCCGACCGGATCGATGAAGTCGTGCTGGTCGGCGGCAGCACGCGGATTCCGTATGTCCGCAAGCGCGTCGGCGAGTTTTTTGGCCGCACCCCGCACACCGAATGGAATCCCGACGAAGTCGTGGCGCTGGGCGCCGCGGTGCAAGCCGACATCCTCGCCGGCGGCCGCCGCGACATGCTGCTTTTGGATGTCATTCCGCTGTCGCTCGGCATCGAGACGTTTGGCGGCGCCGTGGACAAGTTGATCCATCGAAACAGCACGGTGCCCTGTCGCGCCGCCGCCCGCTACTCGACCAATTTCGACGGCCAAACCTCGATTCAAATTAATATTTATCAAGGCGAACGCGAACTGGTGAAAGACTGCCGCAAGCTTGGCACTTTCACGCTCAGCGGCATTCCACCGATGCCCGCGATGATGCCGCAACTCGACGTGACGTTTCTGGTGGACGCGAATGGCATTCTCACGGTCACGGCTCGCGAGCAGCGCAGCTGCAAAGAAGCGAGCGTCACCGTGCAGCCGAGCCATGGCCTGACCAACGACGAAGTCGAGCGGATGGTGCTGGAAAGCGTCGAGCATGCCCGCGAGGACTTCACCGCCCGGCGATTGATCGAACTGAGGAACAAGGCGGAAACCGACCTGCGTCATGCGGAGCGGGCGCTCGATCATTCCGGTTCAGGCCTCGCGCCGGACCAGCGCCGCCGGATCGAGACGGCTGCGGCCGCCACGAAAGCTGCCATGCAGGGCAATGACGTGGATTTGCTCCACAAGGCCGTCGCCGAGTTCGGCGAAGCGACCCTCCCGCTTGCCGAGATTCAGTTCAATTCGGCGGTGAAGGCAGTCCTGAAGGATCGCAAAATGGATGAAGTCGATTCGAAGAGAATCTAAATCATTTCCAGCAACCGTGCAGCCCGGCAGTGCGATTTGCCTGCCAGCAGCCAGGTTTCAGATTGGAACGTTTCGGCACGATCGGCTCGAAGTCGCTCGACCAAACGGGCGGGCGCTTTGACCTTTAAGACGTGATCCGCCGTTTCGCATTGGCTCGAATCCACATCGGCGGGATCGACATCCCGCACGGCGCCAGCCCATTCACGCCATGCTTCGCGCCAGGCGTGAAGGTCAAGTTCTTGAAAATTGAGCAACTCCATCGCGGCCGATGCTTCGAGATCCAGGCAAGGCGAGTCCACGGACCCGAAGCCGTTTACTCGGGCGGGAAATCCGAGGACGCGCCCTGCGAGATCTGAACGATCAGCAGCATGTGCCTCTCGCCTTGCTCAAAGGGCACGCGTTTCCAACTCGGGATCGATGGTTTCGAATCGGTATCAACGTCTAGAATTTGTTCGACATCTTCGGGAAACCCGTGACGCAGCTTCCAAGCCGGCGGTCGATCGAGGCCGGCGCTGCAGAATCTGGATTGCCTGCCGCGTGCCGCCGGAAAGCGTCGTCGGTGCGCCGCCAGCCTTGAGTGGAAAAAATGTATGCGAGTCAGCCAGCAATCGAAAGGTGCGGCGTGCGACAATCGGCGCCGGCGTGTGACCCGCGCCGGCAACTTGCATTCCGGCCTCGGTCGCGATCCAATCGCCTCGTTCATCGACGCGGACAAGATCATGAGCGGTCAGTTCGGCCAATAGCATGCGCAACATGCGATCGTTGAGTCCAAGCCGTTTCGCCAAGACTGCCGGCGACTGGCCCCGCGCGGAAACCGCCTCGATCAAAAGGCGATGTAATTGGTCGGTGAATTCTGATTTGTCGATGCGAACGAGAAGGTCCAGTCGCCGGACAAGGAGATCGGCGAACCAGATGCGGCGCGGCGCGTAGGGTTCGAGGAAACGCCACAAGGCCGTGAAAACGCGTCCCGGAGGATGGGTCGCGACACTGGCCAAACTCATGGAGATCCTTCAAGCGAGGAGACGACATCCCGCTGCAACTCGGGCAACCGGCCGAGCAGTGCGCCAACCCAGCCTTTTTCGCATTCGGCGGCCGTTTCGTCCAGATGGTCGAGCGGACCATCCCAATGAGCGCGGTGCGCGAACATGCCCGCGTCGCCGACCAGGATGAGGCGGCGTCGAGCCCGGGTCGCGGCCAGCGCCGCCAGCGCCGGGTCGTCGGAATAGCTTACGGTGCGCCGATCGTGGCTGCGGGTTAAACTCAGTAGCACGACGTCCGCTTCGCGCTGACGAAATTCGCCCGCATATTCCACCAGGATCGGCGCCGCCGGTCTTGCCAGGACGGGCGACTCGTGAACCAGCGAGCGAATGAGCTCGGCTTGGGCGACCTGCATCGTTAAGACCGCGATCGAACCGGGAAGCTCGCTGACGCCCGTTGCGAACTCTGCAACTCGTTCTTCGAGCAGGCTGACGATTGCGCGCGCCTCGGTCAAATTCACTACGCCGCGGGGCGGCAGGTTCGCACGAACTCCACGCAGCAAATGATCGCGCTGCCTGGCGTCGGACAGGTCCGCTTCCAGCCCCGCCCCGCGCGGCGAAACGCCGTTGGAGCCGGAATCCGGCCGGTGGAACGACTGTGCCTCACATGCCGGGACGGCGACAAACTCCACTGCCAGCCCATCCGGCGACTCGACGTCGCCGGACCGACTTTTGAACCAGATCGGCGCGATTGCACCGGCGAGTCCCGCCGCCATCCGGTGACAGACGCCCAGGTCCACCAGGCGGCCGGCGCCAACCGGACGGGCATGTTCTCGCATCCAGTTCTCGGCCGAGTGCCGATCCCAACCGTGTCTTGATTCAAAATCAATTGCCGTTGTCCGACCATTTTCTGCCAACCGAACACGGACTCCGGATTTCAATTCGAACGTGGAAACCGACACGTCGCTCGTGAAACGAACGGTCAGCGACTCTCGCGTTTCGTGCCACGCCGCAATCGCGTTGGGAACCGGCACTTCGTTAAGCTCGCGATATAAATAATCGAGAGCGTGCTCAACGGATGTTGCGGCGGGGAAAAGCACTTCGGCCAAACACGGATCGCCATCGGCCGGTGTAAGAATACGAAGCTGCACGTCGGGTGAATCCGCGACCGATTCGGAGTCCAATTCCGATCGACGCTCAGGAGAAACGGCCCGCAACCGGCAGCAAAGGCCGTCGCGATCCCGCGACCAGATCTCATCCTGCAGAACCAGAACCAACCGCGTCCAGGGGCCGGAGCGGCTCGCTGACTGCGGGCCGCGCCCGTGGTGCGACTCCGCTCGGGGGTTGCGTCGCTCCATGCCGTTTCCATTGTCTCGACCGGCTGCCGACGAGGAGTTTGGGTCGCACAGGCCGTCGCCGACCAACACCCATCGCATCCCACGGCGGGCGATGCCGAGCAGTTCCGCCTCGGTGAGCAGATGGGCCTCGTCGACGACAATCAGGTCGAAGAGTCCGGCTTTGCAGATTTCGGCCAGCCGTTCATCAGACTGAAGCGCTCCTGGCAGGGTAAAAACGGCGTTGACCAAGTGTTGAAATTGCGCGAGCAGCGGCTCGATGTTGCCGGCCAAATAGTCACACCAACGCCGAGCGAACTCGACCTCATGCTTCTCCCGCTCGATCGAACGTTCGATCACCGAGCGAGTCTCATCGACCGCCTCGATCGAGCACGACTCCGGACGCGGGCCATTGGCCGACAATCCACGAAGTACATCCTGAAAGCGGTCGCCGATTTCTTCGATCTCGCGGCGAATGGCGATCATTTCCGATTCGCATTCGCCGCGAATTCGCGAAATTTGCGCGTTGATCGCCTGCCGGCGCTCGTTTTCCCAGGCGCGAACCGCGGCATCACGTTCCGCGGCCAGTCGCCCGCTGGTTTCGGCCGCCCGCTCGCACACGCTTAGAATTCGAACCATTTCGGCCCGGCTTGCGTCGATCTGCGTCCTGATCCGATTGGCGCCCAGCCCCAGCAGCCGATGCAGGGCGCCACGCTCTTCCAATTCTCGCTCAGCCGCGGCAGCCTTTGCCTCGGCCTCGGCAGCTTGCTTTTGAAAATCATGCAGATTCGCTGACGCAGCGGCCAACTCGCGATCGATGCGGTCGAGTTCCGCTTCATGCTGGCCGCGCCGGTTGCGCAATTGTTGGCTGATGGTTGCGTCCGCTCCGCGTTCGCACTCGTCCGCAATCCGTGCTGCGCGATCGAAAAGATGGTCCAAGCGAACCTGCCGTTTGCGGCAATTCTCAGCCAACGGTTGGACCCGTTCAAGCAACGCCAGGTCCGCCCGCCAGCGAGCGATTGCCGCCTCGCTTCGCTGGAGCGTCAGCTGAACATGCCGGATTGGTTCATCGATCAATTGGCGGCGATAAGCGGTAAATGTTTTGCTCGCGGCATGAGCCGGCAGTTTGTCGGTGGCTCCTCGCGGGAAAGGCACCGAATCGGAATAACCGCCGCGTCGTCATGAATTCGCTCGAGGAGGACATCGAGTCCGGCCGGAGTCGAGGCCACCACTAGCAGGCGCTGATTGAGGCGAACGGCCTGGCGGATGATCTCCGCAATGACACGCGATTTGCCGGTTCCGGGAAGGCCGCGAATGATAGCCACGTCCGGCGACTGGATCGCGACGGCAACCGCGGCACACTGGGCGTCATCGAGCGAGTCGTCGCATGGGCGAATCGGTTTCGGCTCAAATCGGCCCAACACATCGAGATCGGCGTCGTGCCAAAGCGCGTGAAAAAATGCCCGCGAACGATCCGGCGGATGACTGCTGGCGGCAGGCAACTGCTCAACTTGAAGACTTCCCTGGCGCAGTGCGAGTGAGATCAGACTCTGCTGCTGCGCCGGCCCAGAGTGGGAAACAACGTCTCCCAGTCATGGGCGATATCGCCATTGCGGCCCGCGTTTCGTGGTGCAGCCCGTTCAACCGGCGGCGACGAGGCGCCGCCCACATTTGGCCGTTCCCGCTGGCTCATCGAAGAACCTCGGCAATCAAAAACCGAGTCATCGGCACGAAGCCGACGCGGCCCGACCAAACAACGATGTCGTGGATCGTACGCGATAGCGCCAAGAAAAATCTCGCTCTAGGGATATGTCCGAAAGGAAGGGGTCCATTCCTCGCAACAGGTGCCGGCATGCGGGAAATCAATTTCGCTCACGAGGGTGCGGCGAATTGTTCGCGGTTCGAGTTCGGCGTGCATCGCCTCCCGCCGTGTGCCAGTATAGACGCTCAAAACCCCGAACACTATCAAATAATTCTCCGGATCGGGCAGCGCATCGGTTCAATTCCGCTCAACACGAATCACTTCCATGCGCGGTTTCCCGGCCAGCACACGCATCACCGGCAGCAGCGGGGTCATAGAGCGAACGTCGTGCCAACTGCTATCCGTAATTTTTACATGGGCTGGTCCCACCGATCCGTAGCCCATGGTGGCGTCGATCGCCAGCCACTGGCCGCGGACCCAAACCTCGGTCCACATATGGTAACCGAGCTTGGCCTGTCCACGGCTCATGTAATAGACGGCGCCGATCGCCGTCCGCGACGGTATATTTTCAGCCCGGCACATGGCCGCGGCAAGCATCGCGTACTCGGTGCAGTCGCCGGTCAAAGTCTTGGCAACGTGGTCGGCTGTCGCCATCGCCTCCGTGAACGTCATGGGCCGCATGCGCTGCTTGACCCATCGTTCGATGGCTCGAGCCTTGGCCCAGGGGTCGGTGATGTCGCCGACCGCCTGGTGCGCATACTGCCGCACGAGTTTGTCATCACAATTTATGAAGAAATTGCTGGTCAAATATTCCTTGGAAACCGCTTCGTCGGAAGATTTTCTCGGCGGGGTGCGAACCGCCGTGACGGTCAATTCCAGAGTTCGGCCCGACGCATTGGTGATTTCCTGGCGGGAATCGCCCTGGGAGAACATGACCGAGGGGTCCTCGATCTCCTTCGCGAATGTCACCCGAAATACAATCTTTCGCGCCTGATGCGGTTCGACAACGGCCCGATCCAGAACGATCGACATGTCGCCCAAATCGCGGAGCCGACCCAGCGGGGCCAGCGCTTGGCGGCGGTCGGTTCGTCTCAGCGTCAGCTCGCCGAGCCCTGGAATTTCGCCTTGTGACAGCACCAGGTTGTAGTCGTCGTCGTACCAGAGCGTCTGCGAAGGTAACTGAACTCCAAGGATTTTTTCCGGTTTCGCCTCGACGCGCAGCAATATTCGGTTCTGCCCGTTCAGAGGGACCTTTTCGCGCTGCTTGACGACTACTTGCACGCGGACAACGTTATTGATCGTCGGCTCGAATAGCCGATAGGAGATTCGGTCGCCGGGCTTGGCCTTTTTCTGCTTCAGCAGATTTTCCTCGGCCAGGATCGTCAGCGTGTCGTCGGGAATCCGAATTTTTCGCTCAATCTTGTTGCCAGGCACTGCCTGCCCAACGATGGAATCTTGTAGCACGCCATCGATCACGGCGCCCGAGAGTTTGAGCTGTTGGTCGGTTCCCAAACCTTGGGTCATGAACACGCCGAGGAGTTTTCCGTTGCGTGTTTCTTCGTTTCCGATTTCCGCCTCGATGCGAGCAATGTCGTTGTTGCGTTTGATCGTGAGCCGGAGTGTACGGGTGACACGAAGGATGGTCTGGCCCTCGCGCTGAAATTCGCGAACTTCCGTGTGATAGTGGCCCGCCTTCTCGCCATCGAGGAACGCGGCATCCCAAGATTCGCGTACGAGCTTGCCTGCCGGGTCGGCCGCCACGCCGATATTGACCAAAAATGCCAAGACAATTGAAGAAACCCATAACGCCCGCATGACCGGCCCCTCGCGAGTGATAACCGCTTCCCAACCCAAACGGGTGAATTATGACCGCCAACGCCTAATCTGCCAATGGCGACTTATTGGAAGTCGACAAAGTGGGTAGTCTGGATAATACAGCGATTGTGTAAAAGAGAACGCGATGATACAGGCGGAACCATCCATCGGACCGTACTTTCAACCCTTGTCCGACGAATAGAATGATGGCGCACGGCCCGCGCCGCATGAGGATGCGAACTATACTGTCAGCAGGTTTGGAACCCGCGTGCGGATCATCTCGGGGGATGATCGACGCCATATGCTAGGGATGGACTTCATGCAGGGTGTATTCGTGAATTCTCGCCAGGGCGACGCTCACTTGTTGGTGGAGCGGTATGGCGATTTTCTCCTGACGGCTGCCGTGCGTCCAGGGCCGGGCGTGCCGGTGGTGCCTCGGGAGGGCTACCGGGCAGGCGTCTACCGCGACCGACGCCAGGGCTTCCGCATCCCGGTGCTCGCCGCATCCGTTTCCCGCGAAAAATTGTTCGACCTGTTCCTGTCCCTCGTCGAATTGCTCGGCCACGAGGTGGATGTGGTGCTGGAGACTAGTCACCGCAGCCGAGATGGCAAGCATCGCGATTTGCGGCGCACCGCTATCGATGCTCCGATTCTCGCCAGCTATTGCTGCGAGTTCGAGGATCTGCTTACCAACGACGGTTGCACCGGAGTCGCCATTATGTCGACGCGGCGGCCCATGGAGGTGCAGTTCGATGAACACAAACTGCTGATGGTTTACGCCCGAAGTCTCAAGCCCTTCCGGCGAATCTTGCGACAATTTGACGTTTGCCGCGATGACGAGATGAAGTTGATTTCGGAAGGCGAACATGTTCACGCTTCCGACCCGCGCTACCACGCCGAATTCAAACAGCTATGCGATCGACTGGGGATCGGCCAACTTTCGCGTGTGGGAAGCGAGTAATCTCGCTGCTTGCGGCAGGGGCGGCGTTCTCGCCGTCCCTGCCGCAAGCAATTCAAATCTCAGGGCAATTCCAAGTCTTTGAATTCGAATTCGATGTCGTGCGGCATCGTGGCCCAGTGGTTGAACACAAGCTTGGCCGCCGGCCCGATTTTCGGGTCGCCATTGGTACCGAACATGAAGGTCGCCTGCATGGAACCCTGCGAGCTGCTTTCGTAGTTATACCCGTGGGAAACAAGCTTGTTGCCCTTGGCGTCGAAAACTTCGATTCGTTGTGGCACTGTGTTCGCCCAGCTGTAGTCTTGCGCCGCATTGGGCATCTTGTTTCTAGCGATGATCTTCACCTGGAACTGCGTCTTGTTGTTGGTTTCCTTCACTTCCAGAACCTGAAGTTCAGTGTTTGTGCCCGTAAACTTGGCATTTTTCACTTTGAGCAAGTTTTCGACAACAATTTCGGGCTTTTGTTCGGATAGAAGGGTAACGGGCAGAATCACCCGCAGCCGTTTGACCAGGCGGGCGTTCTTGTTGGGCCAAAGCAGATTGATCTGCTGGCCATGCATTAGCGTTCGATAGCCGCCATAGTTATGGTAGGTCACCTGCTGATTGGAATGCGTTGGGGCCATGGAGGCGCCGGTGTCGTCAATCGCTTCCAGCACTCGCGGCTGGCCAACGTTCATAATGGGTAGTTTCGGTTCCGCATGTAACGTGAAGGAAAAAGTCAGTGATTCGCTGCGAAGTTGGTGATTCGCGGGATTTCGCGGCAGCGGGCCGAAATTGATGGTTTTGTTGTAGCTGAAATTATTGGCAACAATCTTAAATGGTCCGTGATAAGCGACACACGGAGTGAAATAATCGTTATATGACAGCACCAGGCCCTGGCCTTCGTTGTAATAGACGGTGAATCCGCCCAGCAAGCATAGGCGGTCCATCACCTCCCAAAAGGTAGCGTTTCGCATTTCGAGTGTGATGCGCGGATTCATGCCGCTTAGGTTTTGGATGGGGTAGCCGGTCTGCTTTTTGATTTCATTAACAATGTCGGTAACGGGTCGGTCAACCAAATTGAGGGTAAGCCGCTTGGGCGAAAGGATTTCGGTTCGTTCCAGGGTCTGCACAATGGACGACAGACGTTTTCGAGTCTCGGCACTCGTCGAGGCGGCGAGCGCTTTGCGGAGCTGGGGAAGCGATTCGACGCCGAAGGATTCGATCGCCTTGCCGGCGGATTCGCGTGTCTTGTAGTCGCGACTGCCGAGCTTTTCGACCAGTTTCGCCAGGGGCTCGGGAGCCGGCTGGGCGGGGGATTTCTCATAAGCCTGGGCGTTCAGGCTCGAGAAACCAAACGTGAGCGAAGCGACCGCGACAACGATCCAGCGCATGTCGTGCCTCATGAGGTCGGATCAATTGGATTCAGGAATCCGAACAACTTGAGCTTATCTCGCGGCGAGGGGGTATTTCAAGGGGCCAGAGGGTAGGAATGCGAGGGAATTGCCGAATTTGAGCCCCTACGACCGGCACCAGCGACGCGATACGACGCCCGCTGTGTATCCGGCAAGATTCGTACAATGGGTCGGCGACTCAGGCCAAGAGGAACGTAATGTTTTCGCAGACGGTCGAATATGCGTTGAGAGCAATGGTTGCATTGGCGGATCGGCCCGGCCCCCAATCCATCGCTCAGGTTTCGGAAATCACGCATGTTCCATACCATTACATGGCCAAAGTGCTGCAAAGCTTGCGTCGAGCCGATTTGGTGCAATCGATTCGGGGCATTCACGGCGGATTCGTGCTCGCAAGACTCCCCGGAGACCTGTCCATTTGGGACGTGGTTCAGGGGGTCGAGCCGATTAAGAGAATTCGTACTTGCCCGTTGAAGCTGCATTCCCATTCTCACGTCCTTTGTCCACTGCACAAACGGATGGACGAGGCGATCGCATCCCTCGAAGTGGCATTCAAATCCTGCACGCTGGCGGACCTGATCGCCGATCCGTCGCCCAGCAAGCCATTGTGTTCGACGCCAAAATTGACGACAATTGGAAGGTTGAATCGGCGCAAGAAACATTGACATGCCGCAAACCCAACTGTCGGTTTCCGAATTGATCAGCCGCGCCCGCGACAGCGACCCCGACGCGCTCGATCAACTCTTCGCCCGCTGCCGGCCCTATCTCGGCCTGGCGGCTCGCGCCCGCATCGAAAGCTGGCTCAAGGCCAAGGCCGATGCCTCCGATCTGGTGCAGCAAACCATGCTTGAAGCCTACCGCGGCTTCAACCGCTTCGAAGGCCAGACCGAGGCCGAATGGCTCGCCTGGCTGCGGCGAATTCTCGAACACAACGCCGCCGATTTTGTCCGCCGATTTCACGGGGCCAAGCGTCAAGTCGGCAAGGAACTGCCGCTCGGCCCGCCCGCCGATTCGCAGTCCACTCCGCTTCATGAACCCGCTTCCCCGATCGACACGCCCAGCCAGGCACTGGTGAAATTGGAGAGCGAGTTGCAACTCGCCGCGGCGATTGAACAACTCCCGGACGATTATCGCGAAGTGGTCGTCTTGCGAAATCTTCAGCGGCTGTCGTTTGAGGAAGTTGCGAATCGAATGAACCGAAGTCGCCCCGCGGCCCAGATGTTGTGGATGCGGGCCATTCAGCGGCTGCAAGAAATCGTTCAGCAAGCATAAGGTGGGCCATTTCGTTGCGATATAACGAACAGCATGACCGACTTTCCCGACGACGCGCAGGCGCAACAGCTGCTTGATCACTTTTTGGAAGATTTGCACGGGGGTCGATGCCCCGATCGCCACGTGATTCTCGCCGCGCGCCGGATTTGGCGTCGGCATTGGATTGCCTCGAAGCGCTGAATCGCATCGCGCCGGCTCCCACCTCGCCCGACGATGTCGCCACGCTGGCGCACTTGCCGCTGTCCGAACCCGGTCGCCGTATCGGCAAATTTGAGATCGAAAACGAACTCGGCCGCGGCGGCATGGGCGTCGTCTATCTCGTCCGCGACATCGAACTGAACCGTCGCGTCGCTCTTAAAATGATTCTCGCCGGCAATCTGGCTTCCGCCGATTATTTGCAGCGCTTTCAATCCGAAGTTCGCGCTTCCGCACAACTCGATCATGATGGTATCGTTCGCGTTTACGATTCGGGCGAATTCAACGGCCTGCCGTTTCTCGCCATGCAGTTCGTCGAGGGGCCCAGCCTCTCGGATCACCTCAAGCGAGGTCGCCCGAATCGCGATTGGGCCGTGCACTGCGCACTGAAGCTGGCTCGCACGGTCGAGTACTTGCATTCGAAGGGCATCGTGCATCGCGATTTGAAGCCGGGCAACATTTTGCTCTCCGGCGGCGACGCCGAATGCAACCCAAAGGTTACCGACTTCGGCCTGGCGAAATTGCTCCAAGAAGACTCCGCGGCGACTCGCTCGGGCGCCATCGTCGGCACGCCGTGTTACATGGCCCCGGAGCAGGCGCGGGGCGATTCGCGTCATGTCGGTCCGCCTGCCGACATCTATGCGCTGGGCGCCATTCTTTACGAACTGCTCACCGGCCGCCCGCCATTTACCGGCGACACTTCGCTTGCCACTTTGCTGCAAGTGCTGGGCAGCGAACCGATCCCGCCGCGAAAAATCGATCCCGCCATTCCCGCCGATCTCGAGGCGATTTGTTTGAAGTGCCTGGAGAAGAGCCCGGAACGGCGATTTGCCTCGGCCGGCCAACTGGCCGACTCGCTCGAACGCTTCCTCAAAGGCGAGGATGTGCCCGCGGCCCGGCTTACTTCCTGGCAAAAACTCACCCGCTGGGCGCGGCGAAATCCCAACCTCGCCGCACGCATCGCGATTCTCATTGCCTGCGGCTTGATCCTGTTTATTCGCGCCGACGCCGTCGGCGATCATCCCTTCAGCATGACGTTTCAAAACATTCGCCTCTATCACTTGTGGATGATCTTTGGCGTCTGGCTCGGCTTGTCGTGGTTCTGTCAACGCCTGGTAAGGTTGAATCGCGCCGTGACCGTTATTCCGTACGCTTGGACCAGCATTGACATCATGATTCTGTCCTCGACCTTGCTGCTCACCGATAGTCTCGTCAGCCCCATCGATGTGGGCTTTCCCTTGCTCATTGGCGCCGCCGGCCTTTGGCTGCGCGAAAAACTGGTTTGGTTCACGACGATCTTCACCAGCGTCGCCTATGGCGTGGGCACCTTCGCCATGATGGAGCACGGCTATCACGAACAACTGCACCGGCATGTCATTTTCCTTGCCGGATTGATCACGATGGGCTATGTCGTGGCGTATCAGGTCCGGCGTTTCCGCGCGTTGAGCCGCTACTATGAAGGCCGGCCGCACGCGTGATAATGATTGCACCAAATTTTCCTTCCATGCGCAAGTAACAGCCTGGGTTGGCGTTTCGTTTGCCGTTCGTCCATTCATCGCCGGCATGGACAAAGATCGGGTCGCCGTCCGCGAACCACTTGATAGAACAGGAAGTCCTTGCTGGTGAGTAAAGGCATGGGGAACAGGAGAAGCGGCATGAATGCGACGTTGAATCCGCCTCGATCGGAATGCAAACCTGGCTCGGGTTGCCGGGCGTGCGCGGTCGTGGCGACGGCGAACGGACAGGCCTCGGCGACCATCCGGCGCGTCCTGCATCGCCTCGGCTGGCAGATCAAGGAAGCGGGCAGCGCGGCGGATGCCCGCCGGCAAATCATCCTCGAACGGAGCAAGGTGGCGATCCTCTCGACCGATCTGATCGATGAGTCCGGCTGGCTGACCTGCGCCAAGATCAAGCGACTGAGCCGCCGAGTCGATGTCTACCTGATCGGCCCAGATATGCCCCGCCATCGGCGCCTCGCCCGCTTCGTCGGCGCCAGTGCTTTCCTCACCGACCCAGTCGAGTTGGGCGAATGGCTGAATTCGGCCAACTGACCAATCTGAAACTCGCCAAGCGGGGCCAATCGGCCCCGCTTCTTTTTTCCGGCTCACGAAAAACCGGACGAAAGCGGACATTTCGCCTCTCGCCACAGCGACCTGCTTTTTGCGCAACTCGCGGACTGAGAAGCGGTTCCGTCGAGTTTTCGAGGTCATCACAAAAGTTGTCCGGTTTGTCCGTCCGCATGTCCGTCCGGTTGTCCGTCCGCATGTCCGTCCGGTTCCATGTCCGCTTTCATGTCCGGTCCGTAGTCGCATGGCTTTAGCCTGCGGTCCCGCGTGTCCGGTAGCGGCGGCGGTTCGAGCTGGTCCGGCAACGATTGCGAAAATCACCAACGCCGTCGGAACGGCTGCAATCAGATGAATCATGACAAATCCTCCGGCGGAGCGCACACGCCGGGCGGCTCGGCTCCAGAGTAATTATACATTTGATCACTATTGATTGCAACGAGGTCAGAATGCAGATTGGGAGCCCGCCGCGCAAGCAAGGGAGCGATTGTGTAAATCCCTTGCTTGCGCGGCGGGCTCCGGGTTCTTTTCGCTCGCCGGCTATTTCTTTTCGGTCCGCTTCAGTTCCTCGCGAACCTTCGCGGAAGCTTGGCCCATTCTTCCGGCGTGCGCTTGGGGTTTGTCTCGACCTTCATGCCGAGCATGTCGGCGAGCCGCAACGCGACAAAGTTGCGGACTTCGAGTTTGGGGTAGGCACTCGGCTCAAAAAAGGGATTTCGCTTATCGTTCTCGGCCCGGTCGTAGACGGTGGCGTCATCCAAGAAACTCGCAAGCAGTCGCATACGCGCGCGTCTCTTAGGAATTTCTTTGTCGGTATCTGCGAAGTGGTCAAGGATCATCACGCGGAATCCGACCTTGGCTCGCTCGGCGACTTTCGCGATCACCTGCCAAACCTTGCCGTCATCACAGAATATCGCGAGCCGTACCAATCCCAGTTCTTCCGGTCCGCCGGCTTCCCATGGCCCAACGTCTGTCGGGAACAATTCGATTGCGGGAGGAAGCGAGTCATTGAATTGTTGTTTGTTCATTTTCCGCATGACTTCTAGCGCGGCCCAGCGCTGCGTCGCCTCGCGGTTTTTTGCTGCGTAGGCCAACAGGTCCAGTTTTTCCTTTGCCGGCAACTTACTGCCGCGAATGACCGGTGCAAAGATTGGAAAACTATTGGGATAATTGTCGAGAGCCTTCTTGTATATCGCCGGAAGATGCTTGGGATACTTCGCTTGAATAAGGAATGCCTGGTAGAAGTTAATATCTGCTGAGCCTGGTCTTTGCTTGATTGGAAATAAGACATGGTCGACGACATACCGTTCCTCGCCGACCTTTCGGACTTGTCTAAACCATTTTCGGAGCTTTGCTTTATCGACGCTAATGCCTTCATCCTCCGAATTCCACTCATCGGTAGCCGGCCGGCCAACAAGGCCGAGAAGCAAGTCGGAGACCGCGTTGCTGACACGGTAGTGATAGGCGTACATATAGGCCAAGGTCGGGCCGCCACTGACGGCGAAGAATCGCGTCAGGCGAGCGTCGTCGAGGTGTTCGATCAGGGCGGGGACCGCGTCGAATCCACGTTCGAGGAGCCGCATATAGCACGGATTTGGGCGCCACCAATAATAGTCGTCATCAGCATCGCTCTCCTCCCCGTTTAGATCGACCAGATCGTCGATCAACGCCTCGATGCTGCCCGGTTTCGATTTGCTTGGCACAAGCGCCAATTCCAGTGACTTGAGCAGCGCGCGATGCTCCTCGGTGTCGAACTTCTTGCCCGACTGGATAATTTGCTTGAGATGCTTTGCCGCCGGGGTACGGTCGATTCTTGGTTTACTAGTCTGTCCTTCCCAGTAGCGCCATGCCTCCTGAAGCAGGAGGTCTCGTAGAGTTCCATCTTCATTCTTCTGGCCAATGTCGAGGATTCGTTTAGCCAGTTTGCTCCAGCCACGCGAATGAAACTGGGCGGCAGTGCAAAGTGCTTCCGACAGGCTGATCCTGACGCCGTCGGCGGCGGAAGCTTCCGGCGAAACCTGCCGAGTTTTGACATTGGACCATGCACGGCGTTCGTCACAGCCCTCCAGAAGGAATGGGCCCTCGGTCCCAGTCGGCGGCTTGATCTGAAACGCCAAACGGAAGAATTTTATCTCAAGCAATTTTCCATTGACTCCCTCGCTGGTGCTCGATTGATACCGCACCAGCTTCGCACCCTTCGGCGGCAACGGCAGGCCGAGTTCCTTGTACAGCTTGAGCAACTCATCGAGCGACGGCGGCTCGGCGGCCGGCGCGATGCCGCATGGAATCGCGAGGAGCAGCGTGGACGCGAGGGTCAGAATTCGAATCGCCATGGGTCGCATCAATCAGGTGGTCGAGCGTTTTGCAAAGTCCGGTCTGATTATTTAACTGAAATCGCAGCGGTTCGTTTGAGGGCAATGAGCCCGCAGCGCAAGCAAAGGAGCGAGTTTCGGCCCGGTTTGCACTGCTTGCCGGCTTGGTGACGCACAAGCAAATGGGTCGAGATTCCGGAAGGCCGGCAAGCAGTGGCAATCCTGGTTGGGAAAACCCACCGACGCGATTGCCACTGCTTGCCGGCCATCGTTGTCGGTGGCTGAATACCACGCGAAAGTCGGCCGGCAAGCAGTGCCAACGGGCGAGGCGCATGTACCTTGCTTGCGCGGCGGGCTCCGGGTTCTTTTCGCTCGCCGGTTATTTCTTTTCGGCCCGCTTCAATTCCTCGCGAACCTTCGCGCGAAGCTTGGCCCATTCTTCCGGCGTACGTTTCGGGTTCGTCTCGACCTTCATGCCGAGCATGTCGGTGAGCCGCAACGCGACAAAGTTGCGGACTTCGAGTTTCTCGTAGGCATCCGGTTCGAAAAACGGAAAGCGTTCCTTATTCTCCTCGCGGTCGTAAAGTGACGAATCGTCCATAAACTTCGCCAGGAACTTGAGCCGGTCGGGCTTATTGTGCATTTCGTCACGGAAGGAGAGCTGCTGTTGCAGGATCATCACGCGGAAGCCAACTCTTGCTTTCCGAGCCGCTTTCTCCAATGCCGCCCAAACCTTCGGTTCGTTGCTGGAGAGCGCAAAATTGGCGAGGTGCATCTCGGCTGGGCCACCGCCTTCCCAGGGCTCCACGTCGATGGGGAGAGCCTCGATCGCGGCCGGAAGCAACTCGTCGAACTCGTGCTTGTCTACTCGACGCAATACCGTGAGCGCGGCACAGCGCTGCAGCGCCTCTGGGTTTTTCGCTGCGTCGGTCAACAATGTCAACTTTTCCTTGTTCGGCAGCGTGCTGACGCTGATCACGTGGGGCAGCACCGGCATCGTCTTGGGATACTTGTCGAGGATTTTCCGATAGATCCCCGGAAGATACTTCGGATACTTGGCGTTAATCAGCGACAGGTGCGTCATGTTGACGTATGCTCGCCGCGGCTCGGAGTCGATCGGAACCAACACATGATCAACGACATATCGCTCCTCGCCGATCTTTCGGGCCCCTTCATACCACTTCCGGACTTTCGCCTTGTCGAGTTTCACACCTTCCCTGTCAAGATCCCAGTCATCAATAACCGGGCGGCCGATTAAGCCCTCGATCATCCCAGAAACAACGTCGCCGACGCGATAATGATGCGAGTACAGAGCGCTCAAATTAACTCCTTCCTGGGCAAAAATCCTCGTCAAGCGGTCGTCATCGATATGTCCGATTAATGCCGGCACGGCATCGAGTCCGAGCTTTGCCAACCGCGACATCTGCATGTCGGGCTGCCAAAAGTTGACTTCATCTGGAGGATCTTCGTCCTCGCAAAGATCCATCAGGTCATCAATCATCGCCTCGACGCTTCCCGGTTTAGCTTTGCTTGGCACAAGCGCCAATTCCAGTGACTTGAGCAGCGCGATTCTCCTTCGTGTCGAGTTTCTTATCCAACTTGATGATTTGGCTGAGGTGCTTGGCAACAGGAGCGCGATCGATCTTTGGCTTGGAGATTTGCCCGAGCCAATAGCTCCACGCCTGCTGAAGCATGACTTTTTGGGGTAAATCATCAGTGTCCTTCTCGCTGATATCGAGAATTCGCTGGGCTAGTTTCGTCCAACCTCGCGAATGAAATTGGGCGGCAATTAAGAGCGCATTCGACAGGCGAATCTTGACGCCGTCGGCAGCGGGAAGTCCTGGCGAAACCACTTGAGGGTCGTTCTCGAGCCACCATGCCCGAAGTTCAAGGCAGCCGTCCAGCAGCAATGGGCCGCGTTTAGTTGCATCGGCGGGCTTGATCTGAAATGCCAGACTGTAATACGTAGTCTCTTGCGTTGTTCCGTTGATCGTTTCGCTCCGCGTCGATTTACACCGCACCAACTTCGCATCCTTCGGCGGCAACGGCAGGCCGAGTTCGTTGTATAGCTTGAGCAACTCGTCGAACGACGGCGGCTCGGCGGCCGGCGCGATGCCGCATGGAATTGCGAGGAATAGCGTGGACGCGAGGGTCAGAATTCGAATCGCCATGGGTCGCATCATTCAGGTGGTCGAGCGTTTTGCAAAGTCCGGTCTGATTATTTAACTGAAATCGCGGTGGTTCGTTTGAGGGCGAGCAGCCCGCAGCGCAAGCAAGGGAGCGAGTTTCGGCCCATTTGCACTGCTTACCGGCCCGGTGACGCACAAGGAAATGGGTCGAGGTTCCCGAAGGCCGGCAAGCAGTGGCAATCCTGGTTTGGAAAACCGAACGGCGTGATTGGCACTGGTTGCCGGCCATCATTTTCAGTGACTGGATGTCCCGCACAAACCAGGCGGCAAGCAGTGCCACAGGCGCGAAGAGCGATCCCTTGCTTGCGCAGTGGGCTCCTTCGAAAATCGTTTGAAGAGCGATCCCTTGCTTGGGCAGCGGGCTCCTTCGAAAAACGTTTGAAGAGCGATCCCTTGCTTGGGCAGCGGGCTCCTTCGAAAAACGTTTGAAGAGCGATCCCTTGCTTGCGCGGCGGGCTCCTTTGGAAAACCGTTTCGCGATCAATTCTTGCGCCTCGCAGCCGCACGGGGCGGAAAGTGGAGTCGGCGGTTTTTTGCAGGTAGCGCAGGCCCTGTTTGAAGACGGCGCGCTGGGACCAGCGGAGGTGTTTGGCCCAGGCGGGGCGGTGCTCGTCGCGGAACCAGGCGATGTGAGCCATTGCGTAACCGAGCATCGGTTCGGAAAGATACTCCGGGCGGTTCAGGTCGGTTCCGGGCCATTTGAGGAGCTTGCCAGTCGACTTGCGTGGGTTGTTGGCCAGGAAAACGCCGAAGCCATGGAAGGCGGCGGTCAGGTCGGTGAGGAGTTCGTTGTCGAAAGCGCTGCGATGGATTCGCCCTTCGCCGAGCAGGTGTTGATGCGAAAGTTCGTGGGCCATGACGCCGATGACATCCGAGGGCCGGTCCAGCATGGCGCGTTCCAGGCGAACCACGCTTTTCGTCCAGTCGCCATCGCCGCGCGTCCAGGTTCCGGCGGCAATGCCCGCCCACGGCCCAATCATTCCCGCGGTGGCCGACGTGCGGTCATTGAAAAGCTCGAGCTCGATGCCGGCCGGATCGACTTTCATGTATGCGCAAACGCGATGGAATAGCTTCTGAACCGACTTTGGCGAGCCATCATACGAGTCCGGGAAAAACTCGTCGGTCGGCAAGACGATTGGTCGTTCGAGCAGGATGTGCAAGCCAAACTGCCCGGCGAGCCATTCGAGCCGCTCCTCGACCCACTTTTTCGCCGCGGGGTCGCAAGGACAGGTCGCGCCGAACAAGCCGAACATGGGCAGGCCTCGGGGGGATGGAGGTTGGCCTTAATTTCAATAGTGATCCAATCTAATCATTCCATCCTGATGAAATCAATCAGATTTTTCGGCTACCGAATTCGGTTTTGCAGTTCAAAACGGTTCGAGTTCAATCGCACAGTGCCCCCTTGGAACGATGGAATTTGTTACGATAAATCAAATAATCACGCGATGCGATTGGGGAGGGAGATCAATGTCGCAAACGATCGACTTGAGCGGATTGCCGGAACCGGTCGTGCATGACATTCAACAATTGGTTGAATCGATCCGGCAGAATGTAGAACGACCAATGGAAACCGTTACACCTTCGGGCCCGAACGACAAACTCGCCTTGTTTGAGGCTTGGCTCCAAGGGCATCGCCCATCCCCGGTGATTGCTGACGATAGTCGAGAGAGCATTTATTCGGGGCGCGGGGAATGAGAATCCTGCTCGACACCAATGTGATCTTGCGGATGGCTCAACCTGCGCACCCGCAGTACGCGGATGCGGCGGAGGCTGTTCGGCTGATGCTCAGACGTTCGGATGAATTGCTGCTTGTGCCGCAGAACCTCTACGAGTTTTGGGTCGTCGCGACTCGACCAACGTCGGTCAACGGTCTAGGATTTACTTCCGCTCAGGCTGATGCCGACCTTACCCGCCTTGCTGGGCCGTTCACCGTTTTGCCCGAAACGGCCGCGATCTAATCTGAATGGAGGCGACTCGTTACGACGCAGAACATATTGGGAAAAAACGCCCACGACGCACACTTGGTGGCGGCGATGCTGGTTTACGGCGTTTCGAATCTGCTCACTTTTAATCACCAAGACTTTGCACGGTTCACCAATATCGACGTTTGGACTCCGGCAACGATTCTTTCGCCGCCAGCAACGCCGTAAATATCGCTCCACGAGCATCCACATTCTGTAACTGGCCGTAGCTCGATTCATACGATGAACCTGCGGGTGCCAAATCCATTGATCCGCCTGGATTCATCATGCATCGTCGCAAGTTGCTGCAAATCGGCGCCTTTTCTTTGCTCAATGGCGGTTTGATGCGCGTTCTCGCGGCGGAGCCCAGGCGCGAGGCCAAGGCTCGCGCTTGCATCATGCTGTTTCAACTGGGCGGGCCGTATCAGTGCGAGACGTTTGATCCGAAGCCGAACGCCCCGGCGGAGATTCGCGGGCTGTTTAAGCCGGCGCGGACGCCCGTGGCGGGGTTGCATTTCACCGAGGGGCTGCCGCTGATCGCGAAGCATGGCGACAAGTTGTGCATTCTTCGCGGAGTGCATCACACCATTCGCTGCCACAACCCGGCGATCTACTGCAGCCTGGTCGGCCGCGAGGCGACCGATCCAATGGCAATTTCCAACCGCACCGCCGCCAAGCGGACCGATCATCCGAACTATGCGTCGGTAGTGGCGAAGATTCAGCCGCGCGACGCCTCGATGCCGAATCATGTGATCATTCCCAATGTCACCAACAATGGCCCGTCGAAATCTCCCGGCTTGCTCGCGGGTTATCTCGGGGCCAATTACGATCCGTTCGTGCTCGGGGCCGATCCGAGCCGCTGCGGATTTTCGCGTCGAGCAGGCGGGCTTGCCCGCGGATGTGTCGCTAAATCGATTCGACGATCGTCAGAGCCTGCTCGGCATGCTCGACGCGGCGCAGCGGTCGGTGGAAAAGACCGGTCAGATTGAAACACTGGGCACTTTTCAACGCCGGGCGATGGATTTGCTTACGTCGCCCAAGACCAAGGCGGCGTTCGACCTGGCGAAGGAGCCGGCGAAGCTCGCGATCGCTATGGCCGCCATCAGATTGGTCAAAGCACCCTGCTCGCCCGGCGATTGGTCGAATCGGGCGTGCCGTTTGTTTCGGTCTTTTCGCACACCGATGTCGACAAGGGCAGTTGGGACACGCACACCAAGCATGTGGAGCGCGTGACGAAGGAATTGATGCCGCCGGCGGACCAGGCGTTTATCGCCCTGCTCGCAGACATGCACGATCGCGGTTTATTGAAAGACGTGCTTGTGATCTGGATGGGCGAATTTGGCCGCACGCCACGGATGGGCGTGATCTTTTCAAATAACACCAACAACGTCGGCGGCCGGGATCACTGGTGCAATTGCTATTCGGTCGCGCTCGCGGGCGCCGGAGTCAAGGCCGGTCAGGCGGTCGGCTCTTCCGATGCGTTTGGGGCGTATCCGAAAGAGCGCCCGGTTCATATCAGCGACCTCGCCGCGACAATTTATCATTTGCTGGGCGTCGATCCGCGTACGCAACTCACCGACATCCAAGGGCAGCTTCGCTTTATCTGCGACGGGAATGTGGTGGAGGAGGCGGTGGCATAACGACGGCGAGACGCCGTCGCTACCAGGAGTCGTAGCGGTGGCGTCTCGCCACCGTCGGCGGCAAGATGCCACCGCTACGTGGAAAGAAATCCCTAGCCGCCGAATTCAATGCGCGTACGATGCGCTGAAGTACATTCCACACGAGGTGCAACATGGCAACGGCGACCGCCACGGCGATGACGACGAAGATGTTCATTGACGGCAAATGGGTCAATTCGGATTCGGGGCGAACGCTTGGCGTCATCAACCCGGCGACCGAGGACGTGATCGCGGAGGTCGCTTATGGCGGAAAGAGCGAAACGCGGCGCGCTGGAGGCGGCCAAGAAGGCGATGCCCGGATGGATGAAGCAGACGCCTTACGAGCGCGCCAAGGTTTTGAAGAGAACCGCCGAGCGGATGCGCGAGCGGGCGGATGAGATTGCCCGCACCTTGACGATGGAACAGGGCAAGCCGGTCGCCGAGGCGAAGGCGGAGGTATTGCACTCCGCCGACACGTTCGAATGGTTCGCGGAGGAGGGCAAGCGAGCCTATGGTCAGGTGATTCCCAACATGCGCCGGGCAAGCGGCATCTCGTCATCAAGCATCCGGTGGGCGTGGTCGGCGCGATCAGCCCGTGGAATTTCCCGATCACGTTGCAATCGCGGAAGATCGCGCCGGCCTTGGCGGCGGGCTGCACGATCGTCAGCCGGCCGGCGAGTCAAACGCCTCTTTGTCTAATTCAAGTCTTCGAATGCATGGTCGAGGCCGGGTTGCCCGCGGGCGTCGCCAACCTGGTGATCGGCACCGCCCAGGAGATGGCGGATGAGTTTCTGGAAAATCCCATTTGCCGCAAGATCAGCTTCACCGGATCGACGGAAGTCGGCAAGCAGTTGATGCGCGGCGCCGCGGATCAGGTGAAGCGGCTGAGCCTGGAGTTGGGCGGCCATGCGCCGTTTATCGTCTTCCCGGACGCCGACCCGGAGGAGGTGGCGAAGGCGGCGGTGATCGGCAAGTTTCGCAACAATGGCCAGGTGTGCATTTCGCCGAGCCGGTTTTTCGTGCACAAGGATGTGTCGAAGAAATTCACCGAGGCGACGGTCGAGGCGACACGGGCGTTGAAGCTCGGCAATGGGCTGGACGCCGGCGTCGAGATTGGACCGATGTTTGAGAAAAAGGCGCTGGAATCGACGCAACGGCTGATCGAGGACGCGACCGGCCATGGAGCGAAACTGCTCTTGGGCGGCAAGAAGTCCGATCGTTTCGAGCAGCGGTTATTTCTTCGAGCCGACGGTGATTGCGAATCCATCGGCGGACGCTCGAATCATGACCGACGAGCCGTTTGCCCCGGTGATGCCGCTGTTGGACTTCAACAAGCTCGACGAGGTGATCGCCGCGGCCAACAACACGAAATACGGCCTGGCGGCGTACGTTTTCACCAATGATCTGACCGTGATGTGGAAGATGGCAGAAGGAATTGAAGCCGGCATCATTGGTTTGAACGACCCGGTGCCGGCGACGCCCCAGTGCCCGTTTGGCGGCATGAAGGAAAGCGGCCTGGGCCGCGAACTCGCCCACGAGGGTCTGGAGGCGTATCTCGAGACCAAGTATGTGAGCATCAAGCTGCGTGACTGAGCGCGGCGCGGCATTCGCATGGATGACTTTGAGAAAAAAATGACGATGACGTGTGGACGCTTACTCTGAGATTCGTTAAACAGAAACTTCGTCGCCGCTCAAAAGTCACCAATGAGGCTAATGCATCATGGCCAAGAACGCAAAGAAGAAGGACGACATTGATGTCGCGAAAACCAGCAAGCTTTTGAAAGCAATTGCGGACTCGGACCGGCTTCGGCTGGTCCTCCAATTGAGAGAGGGCCAAAAGAACGTCGGCACCCTGGCCAACGCCATCAACGCCGAGATCGTCAACGTCTCTCATCATTTGGGCGTGCTTCGATCCAGCGGCGTGGTCAAGGACAAGAAAGTCGGACGGTTTGTCTATTACACGCTTAACCCGGATATTATCGAGAAGTCGGGATCGACGCTGCATTTCCGGCTTGCCGGCGCTACCTTGATCATCAACTGATTTTTGGCGGACATGAGCCGGCGGGCCGGCTTCGCGGTCCGAGTCGTGCCCGCCGTCCGCGTTCCGTCCTTCCGAGTTTGGCAGCAACCGCCTTTTTTCGCTCCAAGTGAAATCAGACTGATCCGGAGCCGGGGCGCACGAGCGTTTCGCTCTTCGTGGCCGTTTTCTTCAGTCGGGGCAACCCGAGTCGCCAGTTCCCTTCCGACAGGATCAGATTCACGGCGATCGCCAGGCAGCCGAAGCCGCGCGCAGGCGGAGGAAATTGCCCAGGTGGTTGACGACGGCGATTGAATAGTGCCGCGACGTGCCCAAGTTCCGGGCCACGATCAACGGTTCGAAACTCGCGGACCAGTCGTAGACGTATCCCGGCACGATCCAAAACCAAACCGGAAAGGTAAGGTAGGTGATCACATCGAGAGCGACGATGCCCCAGGCGAGCCGCGGGCTGCGGCCGACCAGCGGGATCAGCAGCGGTGCAAACCAAACGATCCACTGCGGCGAATAAAAGACCGCCAGCGATACGAACACGAAAAGCACCAGGGCGCAACGGCGAAGCAGGCTCGCCAGATCGGGGATCGAAAAAATCGTGGCGAGTGCGATCGCCAGCGACAGGCTTCCCAGTCGAAACGCCGTGCCCAGAGAACCGTCAAGCAATTTTAGCGGCAGGCACACGCCATAAAGAACCATGCCGTGTTCCGGCGGTCGCGTGAGTTGAAATTGATATGGGCCGAACACTGCCTGCCAGTCATCGCCCGCGAGCAGCGGGGCGAACGCCAGCAGTCCCGTGGCGGCATAGACCGCCACGAAACGCATTGAGTCGCGGCGATTGGGCCACAGGTAGCGGGCGATGATCGGCACAAACAGAATCGGGTAAACCTTGATGAGGGTCGCCAGGCCGAAGAAAATCGCCGCAGGTTCGATTCGCCGACGGCCCAGGCAGGCGAACCCCAGTGCGGTAAGGAGAGCCGGCAGCAGATCGAAGCGATTGAATGCGAAGAACAGAGTCGCGGGTAAAAGCAGCAACAGCGCGCCGCGGCTCGTGCCGGTTTCGGGGCCGTAGCCCCATTCCAGCACCAGGATCAACGCCATGAAGGCGACAAACATGACGACGACGTAAAAGTGGGCCGCGAGCACGATCGGTTGGATCCATTCGAAGTCGCTTTCGGTTTTCGGATGGAAGTCCGCGATATTGTGGTAATCGCAATCGAGGACACCGTTGGGAATTCTCGCGTCGCGCCAACCCGGCTGGATCCAGAAGCCGGCGCGAAAGAACAGCAACGCCGCGTGAGGATATTCCAGAAAGTATCGGTCCCTCAGCGGCAGATTCCAACTCAGGTATCGCGAGAAATAGGCGCTGTTGACGTTGTCCGGATTTTGCGGCGCGCCGGCGCGGCGGCCGTGCTCGGCGTTCCACCCGCGAAGCGCCATCGCGGATAGGTCGAACTCGTCATAAATCAACGCCGGCAAAAAATGTTCATCGCTGGGCGGCGCCATTCGATCCAAGGGCGCCACCCAGAGCCATGCGGCGAAAAGCGCGGTCGGCGTAAGTATGAGAAGTGCCCAGCGCAACAGGCGACGCCCTTGCCGTGGAGGAATCGTGTCGCGTGCGATTGCCGGTTCGGTTGGCGACATGGCAACTGCTGAACCCCGGACTGCGGGACAGGGCGTCGGTCGTGCTTCGTGGAGAGGTTGAAGTCATTCAACGGAAGCCGAATCGATCCGGCCACCCGATGCACCAAGCGCAGCGACCCGCTCCATGCCGAACGGATCGGCGGTCATTCTTTCAGTTCAGTCCACGAACATGAATTCATTCAAGTTGAAGATCAGGCGGCAGGCGTTGGCGAGCCCATGCCGACTGGCGTACTTGCACAGCGCCGCCGACTCGTCGGCGGTTGGCCGCCGACCGAGCGCGAGCCGATAGGCCCAATCGATCCGCGCCGCCGGGTCGGACGCCAAGATCTGGAGCCGCTCGGCGAAATAATTCCCCTGGCGGACCATGAATGGATCGTTGAGAAGCGCCAGGGCCTGGAGCGCGGTCAGCGTCGTGTTCCGCACTGGCGTATTGATATTGGGGTCGGCGCAATCGAGGCATTCGAGAAACGGATTCGGCACGCTGCGCACGGTGAACCGGTAGACCGTTCGCCGCCAGGCTTCCAGGCGATCGCTCTTGCCGGCATCGGAATGGTCATAAATCGGCGAATGATCGTCCTGGAAGCGGAACAATTCGAAGCCGGGGCCGCCCATGCGAAAATCGAGCTTGCCAGAGATGGCGAGCACGGCGTCGCGGACCGACTCGGCGTCGAGCCGCATGCGGTTCATGCGCCAGAGCAGCCGGTTGTCGCCGTCGATCTTGGCGGCCGCGGCGTTGACTCGCGATTGCTGCCGGTAAGTGGCGCTGGTCACCATCAGCCGATGTAGTTTCTTGAGCGAACCGCCGTTGTCGCGCAGTTCGCAGGCAAGCCAGTCCAGCAATTCGGGATGGCTCGGCTCGCTGCCATTCACGCCGAAATCGTTCGGCGTGTCCACCAGGGCCTTGCCGAAATGATAATGCCAGACGCGATTGGCGATCGAACGCCAGGTGAGCGGATTCTTTGCATCGGCGATCCAACTGGCGAGCGCCGCCCGGCGTGGGCCCTCGTTGGCGGCGTTCGAAAGCTTGAAATTGGAATCAAGTTCCTTGACGCAGGACAGAGCTCCGGCCGAAACCGGTTCGAGCGGCTTCTCAACATCGCCGCGGCGAAGGACATGAATCGGCCGCGGCGCGCGCGGCACTGCGGCGTAGGTCTTCGGCTGTACCGGAAGTCGCTTTGATGCTCGCCTCGGCCTCGCGAATTCGTCTGACGAGGCGGTCACGCTCACGGCGGGTTTGCTCGTCCAGCTTTTTCTCGACGAGTTCGGCACGTTGCTTCTCGGCGGTTCGCAATCTCGATTCGAGTCGCATGCGCTCAGTCGCCGCCGGATTGGAATCGTCTGCGAGCTTGCCTCGGCTGCTGAAGTTATCGACCAGATGCCGCTTGCTCCAGCGCCCGGCCTCGATCGAGTCGAGCGCGGCGACATTTGCTCCGAGAGCCACGTTCTTACCGTGCGAAATCGCCTGCAACTCCGCCAAAGCGAAGACAAAATCATTGGTTCGCGGCCAAAGCCGGGTCGCCGTGACTCGAATGTAGCGGCGCCTGTGCTTTACCGGCACGACCACCGGCTCGTCGCCAGGGTTAGCGAAATCGGAATCGGAATAATCGGCGACCGTCTCCGATCTCGCCAAGGTCGCGTCGCCGCTGACTTGAATTTTGAATCGTTTCGGAAAACCAAAGCCAGGCGTATCCGGAAAATCGGTTGGCCGGGCGGGAATCAATCGCAGCGAATCGATCGGGATCGCCTTTCCCAGGTCGATCTGCACCCACTTCGAGACATCCGGCTTGGCTTCGATGCCGCTGTGGTAGCCGTTGGTGGGGCTCGCGCGCCCGCGGCAGCGGAGGCAGCGTGGCTAATTCTTTTCGAGTTTGCGCGATTAGCAAATCGAGCCTCACGATGGCCGGGTCGGAACTCGCCGCGATTTTTCGCTGCAGATCGCCCAGGATTTTTTGTGCCTCGAGCCGTTTCGCTTCAAGTTTTCTGCGTTCGGATTCGATGCGCGGGTCGCCATAGGTCCGATCGCCGCGCTCGACGCCGGCGAACACCGCCTGCAGCCGGTAATAGTCCCGCATGGGGATCGGGTCGAACTTGTGATTGTGGCAGCGCGGCACAGTGAGCCGTCAGGCTCATGAAAGTGGAGATCGTGTTGGCAACCATGTCGTCGCGATCGATGAGCCGGGTTTTCTTCTTGTCAACGGTTCCCTCACGCAATTCGACCTGGCCGACGAAGTCCCACGGGCCGGCGACGATGAAACCGGTCGCGATCACGCCCTTCGGGCGTGCCAGGGAAAAACACGTCGCCGGCGATCTGTTCGCGGATGAAGCGACCGTACGGTTTGTCCTGATTGAATGCGCGAATGACATAGTCGCGGTAGGGCCAGGCATGATCGCGGCGTTTGTCCTTGTCGTAGCCGTGCGTGTCGCCGTAATGGACAACGTCCAGCCAGTGGCGGCCCCAGCGTTCGCCGTAGCGGGGCGATGCCAGCAGGCGATCCACCAGTTTCTCGTAGGCGTCTGGCCGAGGAATCGTTGACAAAGGCGTCGATCTCGCCGGGCGTCGGCGGCAAGCCGTGCAGATCGTAGGTCAGCCGGCGGATCAGCGTCGCGCGATCGGCTTGTGGCGATGGGTGGAGCCCCTTCTCTGTCAATTTCTTTTGAATGAACGCATCGATCGGGTTTTGAATCCCGGGGCCAAGACCGCGCGGCAGGGCGGGACGATGTAGCGGCCGCAGCGACCACCAGGGCTCATCCGCCGCGACCGGCGCCGCCACAAGCAAGACAATGAGGAGAGTTCGCATCATTAGGACAAATCTCGGTTCAGAATCCGTATGCCCGCTCCACCCGGGAAACCCGCAGGCGAAAATCGGAATACCAGCGCCGGCGGCCCAGCGATTGAGCATGGCGGTGTTCGGCGTGCTCGTGCCAGCGCTGGATGCTTTCGGTGCTTTCCCAGTACGAAACCGTGATGCCGACGCCATCGGCCCCGCGAACGCTCTCGATTCCCAGGAATCCCGGCTGAGCGGCGGCCAATTCAACCATGCGTTGAGCCATCTCTTCGTAGCCGTCCGGATCGGCGTCGGTTCGGGTTGAGGTAAAAATCACAGCGTAGTAAGGCGGAGTGGGCATCGAAGCAAACGGCGTCATTGGCGGTTCCTTCAAAGTAGCGAAGCAGGCGAAGCCCGGTCAAGCAAAAAGCCCCTCGCTTGCATTCGCATCGCGAATCGCGTAAATGAAAATCACCCATGAACGCACTTTCTCCGCGACGCCTGGCCATCACCCGCGACGTCAGTCCATCGATCGGGCGCTGCGAACTCACTCACCTGCCGCGGCAAGGGATCGATTATGAACTCGCGAAGCATCAGCACGAGGAATACTGTAGCGAACTTGAGAAATTCGGGTTCGAAGTCCAGCGCATAACGGCCGACCCGTCGCTGCCGGATTCGGTGTTCGTGGAAGACACCTGCGTGGTCCTCGACGAAATCGCCGTCATTGCCCGGCCAGGCGCCGGATCGCGTCGCGCGGAAACCGCAGTCATGGCCCAGGCGCTGCACCGACTTCGCGGTCTTCGATTCATCGAAGCACCCGGCACGCTCGATGGCGGCGACGTGTTGCAAATTGGGCGAACTCTCTATGTTGGCCTGTCGTGCCGAACGAACGGCGAGGCCGTCGATCAATTGCGTCGAATTGTTTCGCCGTGCGGTTATTCCGTCGTACCCGTGCCGATCGTTGGCTGCCTGCATTTGAAGTCCGCCGCGACGCTCGTCGCCGAGGGGACCATCCTGGTCAACTGGGCCTGGGTCGATCGGGTATGTTTTGGCGGCCTGGACGCGATCGAAATTGATCCCGGCGAACCAATGGGCGCGAACGCATTGCGAATCGACGACGCCGCTATTTACTCCCAAGAGTTTCCGCGAACGCGAGAGCGCCTGGAAAGACGCGGCATTCGCGTGGTCTGCGTTGACATGTCTGAACTGGGCAAGGCCGAAGGCGGCGTGACCTGCTGCAGCGTCTTGCTTTGAAACGAGCATGCCGCGGTCGGCCTCACAGAGGCCGACTACAGTGGCGCGCTATAGCCGCGGTCGGCCTCACAGAGGCCGACTACAGTGCGGGATCTGCGAGCCCGGACCCATTGCAATTGGGCGCTTCGCACAAGTTCGGGGACTTGCTACATCGGCGAAACTCTTGAACGAAATGGGTAGCGGAAAAGGCGGGCAAGAAGGCCGGTTGTAGCGGTAACGCCAAGAATGCGGAAAAGTCCTCATGTTTCGGATGCGCAAGCCGATCAATCGCAAGGGCAGCAAGAGCGCGCCGCAAGCGGCGGCAGCAGGCTATCCACCACCGTTTGGGCATGCGTCGGCCCGAGGGCGGGGAAGCGTCGGCAGACAGGAGCGTCCCATGCGAAACGGACTTCTCGGATCCCTGGCAATCCTGGCGGCAAGCGCGGCTTGGCATATGGCCAGCCGCCGCAACTGACGCCGGCGGAGCCCACGCCCATTCCGGCGCCTCCGCCCCGCGTCGTTGGCCCGTTGCCGCCCGGCTATGAAATGTTGCCAGGTCCGGGACCCGCGGGGCCCGCGACGGTTCCGGGCGCCTTTGGCCCTGGACCGGATGGGCAAGCACCCAACGGGTGCTACTACTTGGAGCGGTATTGGACCAGCTTCGAGTATTTGCTGTGGCAAACTCGAAACGGTCCGAGCAACTGGCCGGTGGCGGACAGCGGCACGGTCGCCGGCGGCGCCAATCCGTTTCTGCCCGGCGCCTTGACCTTGCTCGGCGGCCGCGAATTCGACTGGGAAGCCCAGAACGGCGCCCGCTTCGTCGTGGGTGGCTGGCTCCCCGGTTCGGTGCGCGTGGGCATCGAAGCGACCGTTGCGATTTTGGAAACCAAGCCTCTAACCGCGCTCTTACGCCAGCGGCCCGCAGGGACTGCCCGTGCTGGGCATCCCGTTCATCAATGAACTTACCGGCCAAGTCGATTCGGTGCTGGTGTCCGGCCCGGGTAACCCCGGCAGCATCGTCGCCTCGGCCAAGAACCAGACCTGGTACGCCGACTTGAACATGGTGGGCAATGTCCTGCGAACCCAGTACATGACCATCAACATCGTCGGTGGCTTCCGCCACTTTAACCTGGCCGAGGCCCTGTACGTTCAAGGCAATGGCACGGTGGGCACCGCTGGCGTCACCTTCCAGGGCTTCCCGGTTCCGGTCGGCACGAACATCGCCATCGAAGACCGATTCAACACCACCAACCACTTCTACGGCGGTCAGATCGGCTTCCAATATCAATACCGATGGCGCAGCCTGACATTTGACTACGGCAATCAATTGGCCATGGGCGTGATGCGCCGGACCGTGGAACTGGGCGGCTTCTCCCAGCAGGACGGTGTTCGGATCCCCGGCGGCGTGCTCGTCTCCACGACGAACATCGGCTCGCGAACCGACAATGACTTCGGCGTTGTCCCGCAACTCAATCTCAAGGTCGGCTGGCAGGCCAGCCAGGCGGTCCGCCTCTTCTTCGGCTTCGACTTCCTCTATGCCAGCAGCGTGGTTCGGCCCGGCGACCAGATCGACAACGTGGTCAACCCGACCCTGGTCCCGTTCCGACCGGAATTCGGCACCGCCGCCGGCACCGCCCGGCCGACCCAAGTGTTCCACACAACCGACTTTTGGGTCACAGGCGTGTCGTTCGGCCTGAACCTGCGGTTCTAGTGAAAATCTCCTGTCGACGTGCGCGACCGGGCGGAATGGGTTGTCTCGACAATCTGTTACGCCCGGCGGCGTTTTTTCCGGTTGAAATGATTACAGCGAACGAGCACAACTTGTCGATCAGTCATTGTGTGCAGGATATGCCGAAAACTCCTCATGTTCGGGGAATGCCGGGCCGATGATACGTAGGGCAGCTTGAGTGCGTCTTCCAGGCGCCTCCCAAGATTGCTCGAAGACCCCGCGGCACTGGCAGCGAGGCGGCCGGGGGCCGCGAAGTCGGCAGACAGGAGCTTTCCATGCGTAAGGGATTACTCGGATCGATCGCAGCGTTGACGGTCGGGGCAGGTCTGGCGTTCGCTCAACCACCGGCCCGCACTTTTCCGCCGACGCCCTCCTTGTCCGCTCAGCCGGGCCAACCAGGCATGCCGAGCGTTGACCCGATGCCCACCGGCCCCATTCCCATGCCGGGGCCCATCGGACCGCTGGGACCGGCCCCGTTCGACGGCAATCCGGCCATGAATCCAGGCCCGCTTGCCGACCTCTACAGCGGCGAATCGCTTGGGCCAGGGCCCAACACCGAAGCCGGCTACACCAACTTCGAAACCTTGCTGTGGTTCATTCGCTCGATGCCTTCAACGTTTCCGCTGGTCTCCGCCGGAACCACCGTCAGTCAAGGCGCTCAACCCAGCCTCGGATCGACGACCCTGTTCGGGGCGGACAACTTCCAGTTCAATCCCTTCCTTGGCGCTCGGTTCACCGTCGGCAAATGGTTCCAAAGCTGCGCCGCGCTGGGGCATGGAGTTCAGCGCCTTCGTGACCGAGGCGCGGACCGACCGGTTCACCATCGGCGTGGGCGACCAGGTGCTGGCCCGGCCCTTCATTGACGCCACCACCGGGCTTCCGGCCTCGTTCATCATCGCCAGCCCCGGCTTCGCTCGTGGCGGCGTTACCGCCTATGCCCTCAGCCAGATCTGGGGAATGGAATGGAATGTCCAACGCAAACTCGTCAGCGATTCGTCGAAGAACATCAACTTCCTGCTCGGCTTCCGCTATGTGGATCTGCGCGAGAGCCTGGCCGTCCAGTCGCAATCGTTCTTTGAAAACGGCGTGAACACGTTCTTCTACGGCCTGAACCTGACCTCGCCGTTCCGAATCGACGTGGAGGACGCTTTCGACACCCGCAACCAGGTCTTCGCCGGCCAGTTGGGCCTGCAGGGTGAGTTGCGCTATCGCCGCTGGGTCTTTGGTTGGGCCGCCAAATTCGGCCTGGGCGACGTTCGCGAAACTGCTGATATTCAAGGGCTGTCGCGTCTTGTGCTCACCCCGGCGCGGCACCGAACGAGGTGCCCGGCGGCCTGCTCGCTCTGTCCAGCAACATTGGCAAGAGCCACGACGACAAGTTCATCTTCATGCCCGAAGGCAAGATTCAGGTCGGCTACCGCATGTGCAAGAACATCGATTTGGGACTCGGGTACAGCATTCTCTATCTGAGCCGGGTGATCCGCCCGAGCGATCAGATCGACCCGCAACTTAATCCGGCGTTCATCCCGACCAGTGCGACTTATAGCTTCCCGGCCGGCCCGGCCCGACCGCAACTGATCTACAATCAGAGCGATTACTGGGTGCAGGGCGTGAGTCTGTCATTAAGCATCCACTACTAATCGAAAGTGGTGGCATGGAAAGCGGAAAGCCCCGGCGAAACGGCCGGGGTTTTTCGTTTAATGTCTGGGTGAGCCGTTACAAACCAATATTCGACAACCGACGTCTCGTCTGTTGGTTGTCGATTTTGTCGCTGGCCTGTGGATCGGCCACGCTCATCGCCGCCGATGACGGCAAAGTTCTCCATCGTGCGAACTTCAAAGTCGCCGCCTTCGCCGCCAGTCGCGACGGCGAACAGATCGCAATTTCCGACGGAAAAGAACTCGTTCAACTTATCGATGCCGCAACCGGCAAGGAACTCCGGACAATTCGCGCGGCGGCGCAGTCGCTCGCCTTCAGCCCAAACGGCAAATCGCTCGCGCTTGGCGGCAATCAGGTCGCCTTGATTGAAATCGAGTCCGGGCATCAATTTGAAAGACTTGCGAAAAGGGATGAACCGATTCGCTCGATCGCCTTTCGCGCGGACGGCAATGCGCTCGCGACCGGCACGCCGCATGGCGGCGCCCGGCTCTGGAACATTGCCGACGGAAAACAACTCGCGGCGTTCAAACTTGGCCACTGGGGCATCACTCACGTTGTGATGTCACCCGACGGGACGATTCTCGTCGCGGCGGGCGACGCCATAATCAACCCGCCGCCGCCCGGCCTTCCCGTTCCGACGAAATTCGTGGCCTGGGACATTGAGTCTCGGAAGTCCATTCTTGAGGGTCCCTGGCCCAGCGCCGGAGGACCATTGCGGATCTCGCCCGATGGAAAAATGCTCGCCGTGGCCGCCGATGCCGGGCTCGACCTGTGGGACCTTGAAGCGCGAAAGCTTCGCGTCAAACTTCGTGGTCACCATGGCTTCCCACAGTCGGCGACATTTTCCACCGATGGCAAACTCATCGCGACCGGCGACGAGCAGGGCATCATCCGCCTGTGGCACACAGCGACCGGCCGTGCGCAGCCGTTCACCCGTAAAGCTGCTGGACCGATTCGCGGTCTCGCGTTCGCCGCCGGCAACAAGAAACTGCTCAGCGCCGAGATTTCCAATGGTGGAACCATCTTGCGAACATGGGATGCGACCGACGACACCGCCCATTTCCTCTACATGCCGTTGCCAAACGAATGCTTCGCACTGGGCGTGAGTTCAGATGGAATCCAGGTTTTCGCGGCGACCGATGCAGGCATTTCCCGATGGAATTTGAAAGCAGGCCAGGAGCTTCCGCGCTTAGTCGACCAGCAGTTTGGCCTCGACGGCGCCGCCTTCAGCCGCGACGGCAAAACCGTGGCCACGCTCGATCGCGCTTTGGAACTCCGATTGTGGGATACCGATTCCGGCAAGGTTCGCTTGCGGCGACCCAAGACCGGGAAATTCGCTGCCGCGTTCAACTCGAACGGAACATTGCTGGCAGTCGCCGATTTCAATGTTGCGACCGTGCTCAACGCCGCCGACGGCAAGGAGCGATTCAATCTGGCCGGCCATCGCAAGCAAATCACCGGCATCGCCTTCAGCCCCGACGGAAAGACCATCATCACCGTAAGCCAAGATCAGAATGTGCGCTGGTGGGATGCGAAAACGGGGAAACCAAAGGCAACTGAGTTGCACGGCAGTTCGCTGGCCAGCGTCGCGATCAGCCCCGACGGCAAGTTCGTCGCCAGCGGTGCCGAGGACGGCACGATCAAAGTCTGGGACCTGAACACACGCGAGATTATCGCCAATCTCGAAGGCCCGGAAAAGACGGTGCGCTGCCTGGCGTTCAGCCCCGACGGCAAGTCGCTGGCCAGCGGCTCCGCCGACGGCGCCTGCCGGATCTGGGATATCGCCGAGCAAAAAGCGCACGTCACAATCGCCGACGCCGGCGGCCCGATCGGCATCGCCTATATGCCCAATGGCAAAACGCTGCTTACCGCCGGGATTTCAAAAACAATCCATATGTGGGATCCAGCGACGGGGAGCGAGAAATTGAAACCGTGAATTCGGAGGCCGTCATGCAAAAGCAGTTTATTGTCGCTGCCGTCGTGATTTGCTGGCTGCCAATCGGCTGCGAAAAACCGGCAACTGCCGACCCCGAGTCGCCGGTCGGCGTGAGTGCGTCACGATATTGACGGGCGCAACGAGTCCACGGCGTTTTTGGCTTCTCGAATTCCGCGCATCGTGCAATCGCCGAAGCCGCCACAGCAGAAAAAGAATGCAAGCGCAAAAGTGCAGATGGCCACGACGAGGCGCGGCCGCTCGCCACTTCGGTTTCCATTCCATCAACGAGGGCGACGGGACTCGAACCCGCAACCACCGGATCGACAGTCCGGTACTCTAACCAATTGAGCTACGCCCCCAAACCGGCAAGCACGGGCCAGACACAGGGTGGCAGTCATGTGTCGACACCATATCCGAAAGTGATTCTACGACAGCGGTTCGCAGGAGCAAGAGTTGCGGACCGCATCCTCTTATGCTGCGATTCCCGGAAGCATCTGGAGTCCGTGCCGCGGAGTATCGCGATCTGAAGCGCGGCTTGCGCTCGTGAGGCGGCTCCGCCATCGTGTTGATCAATCTCCACGAGGCGATTGACAATTGCGGCCGGCGGGCGAAAATCACATCGCTGGAAGTTTTCGCGCCTGGCCGGCCCGGATGAGGTGTCGCGAACAACGGCGAATCCTGCCTGCGCTTTTTTAGGGGTCGCCGACAATATGTACGGCGTCGCAAGCAATCACGGAGAGAATGACCGTCTCACCGCGTCGGTCGAGCGGGTTCTTTCCCGGTCCTTCATGGAGAAAAAACGATGAGATCCCCCTGGTCGATGTTGCTGGCTCCGGTGGTGATTGGCGTTCTCGCCGTCGGTGTGCATGGCGCGGACAAACCGGTGACGTTAAAGGGCACGATCCTTTGCGCCAAGTGCGCCTTAAAGGAAAAAGGAGTCACGAAGTGTACGACTGCCATCGTAGTCAAGGAAAAAGGCAAGGACGTGGTCTACTACTTCGATGACAAAGGCGCCCAGGAAGATTGGCATGAGGAAGTCTGCGGCGGCGGGCGGAAGGAAGGAAGCGTTACCGGCGTTGTTCATGTGAAAGATGGAAAGAAATTGATCAAACCATCGAAGGTCGAATATGCAAAGAAGTGACGCGGTCCATCATTCCCGGCGCGGCACCATCGCCGCGCCGGGATGGCCGGCATCAAAGGCTCGAACAGTCCGATGATCGATGCGATCAACGCCAAACTCAATGAAGCGATCCGATTGCTGGAGACTGCCCAGTGGGCCGACGCCATTGTTTGCCTGGAAGAGATCCTCGCGAGCGAGCCGGAGCGATCGGAGGCGTTGGCCAATCTGGGCATGGCTCACGCCGAGTTGGGACGGCTCGAAACGGCGATTTCCTACTATGACCAGGCGATCGCGTTGAGCCCGAATTTTGTCGAGGCACATTACAACCGCGGCAATGCGTTGCGCCAATTGCGGCGCTACGAGGAAGCCGTGAGTGCGTATGACGTCGCGCTGCGGTTTCAGCCGAACCTGAGCGCGGCTTGGCTCAATCGCGGCATGGCCCTGGTAAAACTCAATCGACTTGCGGAGGGCGTCGCCAGCTATGGGAAGGCGTTACGATCGCAGCCCGAATTCCCCGAGGCATTCAACAATCTCGGGTTGACGATGCAATATCTGGGTCGGCTTGAGGAAGCGATTGCCTATTTCGACGCCGCCCTGGCGCGGCGGCCGGATTGGCCGGAAGCCCACGCCAATCGCGCGCAGGCCCGCTTGTTGAAAGGCGATTTCGAACAAGGCTGGGACGAGTACGAATGGCGATGGAAACTGTCCGGCAAATGCTGCCCCCGCGTTTGATGCCAAGGTGGGACGGTTCGCCTCTGAGCGGCCGCTCGATCCTGCTGCGAAGCGAACAGGGCGCCGGCGATGTGATTCAGTTCATTCGCTATGGGGCAAAACTGAAACAAGCCGGCGCCGGCAGAGTTGCTCTCGAAATTCCAAATCGACTCCACTGGCTATTGAAAAGCTGCGCAGGCATTGATCTGTTGATTTCCCGCACGGACGATGCCGATGGATTTGAATTGCAGGCTCCGCTGGCGAGCCTGCCGGGACTGTTCCGCACGAATTTCCGGACCATTCCGGCAGCGGTTTCCTACCTTGGCGCCGAACCGGATCGAGTGGAGCGCTGGCGATCACGCTTGCCGCAGGCAAGGCTTCGAATCGGTGTTGCCTGGCAGGGCAATCGCGATTACCCCGAGGATCACCTCCGATCAATACCCCTGGCCGCATTCGAGCCGTTGGCCTGCTTGCCCGACACGGTTTTGGTTTCGCTTCAACTCGGCGACGGGATGGACCAGATCGAGCCGTTGCGAGAACGTGTCCCGCTCTGGCAGCCCGGCCCCGATCTGGATGCCGACGCGGCGTTCGTGGACACCGCCGCGATCATGATGTCGCTCAATCTAATTGTGACCGCCGACACATCGATCGCGCATTTGGCCGGCGCTGGGCCGGCCGGCATGGATCGCCCTGGCCTACTCGCCCGAATGGCGTTGGTTCCGGGACCGAGATGACTCACCCTGGTACCCGAGCGTGCGGCTGTTTCGCCAGTCGCGGCCGGGGGATTGGATCGAATTGTTCGAGCGGATCGCGCGCGAGTTGAGTGAGCCCAATTGAGTCGTTTCGTTTATGATTCACAAACAAATTGCGACGCGGGCGCGAAACGTAGACTGAGAATTCCTGATCCTTGCAAATCGAGTGGAGTCGATTTCAAGTGAATTACTTTCGTAGCCGTTCCAGCGTAGCCTTCGCATCCTTGGTCAGCGCCGCGTCGGGGGCGCCTTTGCTCAATAATTCGAGCAGTCGTTTTGCTTCGTCGCTGCCGATGCGTTCGAGCAATTCCAGGGAGCGAATTTCTCGCAACCGCTGCGATTTGTGGACTGGCTGACTGAGCCCATCGAGGAGTTGCGCGGCGCGGCGGCGGGCTTCGGCGGATGCGGAGGTCGCGGCAGATTTTTTTAGCGCAGGGGCTGCCAGATCGCCGATTTGCTCCAGTTCGCGCGTGGCTTTTTCACGCCGGGCGAATTCAGGACTGGCCAGTTCGCCGATCAAGGCCGCGATTCGCTTCGGATTAGCGGGTTGGGCGGTCTTGAGGCGTTCGCGAAGCGATTTCACCACGCCGGGCGCTTGGGACAAGATCCGAATCGCTTGAAACGCCGCCTTGGCGTCATTGCCGGCAAGGTCGTTCCAGGCGGTTCCGTTTCCAACCGGAGTCTTCGCTACGGCCGCCTGCGGCTTCGGCAATTCCCAAATTAAGATCGTCGAGTCGTCGCTGCTCGACGCGAGGACGCGCTCGTCAGGTGCAAAGGCGATGTCCGTGACGGGGGCGTCGTGTCCGGTGTATAGTGCCGCGGACTTGCCGCGAAATAGATCCCAAACGTGAATCATCGAGAGGTTGCCGATCCAGGCCAGCCAACGTCCCGAGGGTGAAAAGATCATTGTGCCGGATGGATAGTCTCTTATGGGCGGGATAAGCAAGCGTTCCTTCATTGTGGCGAATTCGAAAAGGCGTACGCCCTCCACGCCGGCCGTCGCCAGCATTCGGCTGTCGGGGCTGAAGACCAGGCCCAGCGGAGAATAGGCCGTCAGGCTTGGCAATTCCTTCCAGTTCGAAGTGTCCCAAAAACGCACACGGCCATGCTGGTAGCCGGCGAAAATCTTGCCGTCGGGGCTGAATGTACATCGAGTTCCGTAGACCACTTGCCCCTGAAATTTCACGACGACCCGTCCGGTGGCGACCTCCCAGGCCATGATCGTCCCGCCTTGGCCGTCGGCGCCGGCGAGCCATTTTCCGTCGGGAGAAAAGATGAGTTGTCGGGTCACGCCGCGCGGAACGGATTGTTTTTTGATCTGTTTGAAAGTTGCGCGATCGTAGAGGCAAACGGCGGTTGCGTCGTTGTTTGAGGTGGCGATGAGCTTGCCATCGCGGCTGAGCGCAAAGCCGCCGGAGTTCAGGTCCATCTCGACCGAAATGCGACGGATCGACTTTCCGGTCGCCAGGTCCCACGTCCGCACGCTGGCGTCTTTGCCGAGCGAGACCAGTTTTCCGGCGGGCGTGAACTCGACTCCGCAAACGCTCCCCTGATGGGCGTCGACCAGTGATGGAATCTGTTTGCCGCTCGCCAGATCGTAGAAGTTCAGGGCCTGCTCGCCCCAGTAAAGCACCTCCAAACGCCTGCCGTCGCCGGAGATCGACATCTGCCTGACCGTTGAATCTCGCAATTTGATCTTGCGAACGACCTTGCCCGATGGCCATTCGCGGACCAACGCGAATGGATCATTACCGGCGGTTGCGAGCGTCTTGCCGGCGCGAGAAAAGGCGATGGACCTGGCCCATTTGGTGTGGCCTTCCAACGGCGTACGCTCTTTTCCCGTCGCCAGGTCCCAGACGCGAATCTTGGGGCTGTAGCTGCCGACCAGAACGCACTTGCCATCAGGCCATAAGGTGCATCCTTGAAACTGCCTTTGATCGACCGTCGCAAACGAGCGGATCTCTTTCCCGGTCGCACGATCGATGACGTGTATATGGTGGTCATAATTGCCGAGCATGACGATCGTTTTGTCGCCATCAATGAAGCCGAGCGATTCGAAGATCTGTCCGGCGTTGGGTTGCTCCCAAAGTTGCTTGCCCGTCGCCGAATCCCAGAGGCGGAGCTTGCCCGGGAGCAGCCCGCTGGTGACGATGTATTTTCCATCCGGCGAAAAGCCGGCTGAGTCGATGCGGTTCCACTCGTTTTGATCCAATTGTTCCGATTTCTCCCAGACCGGCCTTCGGGCTTCGAGGTCGTAAAGCGTGAATTTCCACGCTTGGCTGGCTTTTTGACCGGGCCGTAAAAAGCCGGTGGTAAACACGTAGTCGGTAGTGAAAAGGGCAAACTTGCAATTCGGAGAGAACCCCACGAATCGGTGAATGTCCGGCCCCGACCATCTTTCCAAAACTCGACCAGAGAGGGAATCGCAGCGACGAATCTCGCCGTTGCGATTGGTGAGATACGATTTGCCGTCGGGCATGTCGTACCAGTTCTGCACGCGGTGGCGAAGAGTGCCGAGCCGCATGATTGCGCCCTTGGGCAGCGGGTCGCCGAGCGCATCGACATGTTTTGCTTCGTCGGACTTTTTTGGCTCGTCGGCCGCGGCGGGCGGTGAGTCGGGCGGTTCGTGCCGTTCGCCGCCGGCGATTCCGATGCCCGCGATGAGCAATACAAAAGTCGCGAGTAGGGCAAGTTTGAATCGCGAGCCGATCGTCGGTCCGCATGCTAACGCGGCGATTGATGGGGAAATCGGCCTGTGGGCGAGTCGCATCGCGGACGGTGGCTAGCGCGGCGTCGCGCAGGGCGGCCGAAACGCAGGCCGTGTCGGTCAGCAACAGTGCGGCGGCGAGCGGCAAGCCGAACCGCTCCAATCTCGTTCGAAGCTTGATCCGGCCGCGTTCAAGGCGGCCGCGCAGCACCGCCGGCGCGATTCCGAGCCGCCGCGACGCCTCGGCTTGAGTCAGGCTCTCGAGATAGCACAGAATCAAGGGCTGGCGATAAACGGCAGGCAGGCGGCCGATTTCGCGGTCGAGCAGTAGCCGCAGGTCCCGCCAGGTGAGGTCGTCGGCTGAAGTGCTCGACGGTAAATGCATGCGCTCGCGCTGGCGGCGGCGAAACTCGCCGCGCCGCGCGTCGCGAGCGGTTCGCCGGGCGACCGTGTGCAGCCAACCGGCGAGTGAATTCACGCCTCGCAATCGCGATGCCCGCCGAGCGAGCAAGAGAAACGTGGCCTGGAACGCATCCTCGGCGCGATGGTGATCGCCCGAGATTCGGCGGCAAACGCCCAGCACAAGCGGCCCGTGGCGGCGAATCAACTCCGCGAAGGCCGCCTCATCCTTGGACGCGACAAATCGTTCAATCAGGGCGGCATCTTCCGCCTCGCGGCCGGCGATGAGGTCTCGAACATGCGTGAGCAAATTGGCGGCGGTCATGTGGGGCTCCCATTTTCCGACGATTCTACCCCGTAAATGGTTGTCGTTCCGTCGGGCAACACGCGAGTTTTGGAAAAGCGTCCAGCAAACTGGTCACTCCGGCGACATGACACAAACTGTCGCTTTCTGCCGCCAAACCGCAATTGGTCAAAACCGTGCACTACGCCGATTCGCCAAGTCGCTACCCGGGTTCAAACGCCGCGTGTTCTCTATAGGCTTTACTAGCGGCTACGACCGGATGAAATTGTGCCTGGCGTGGCGATCGACGCTGGACTAGAATCGGCGCGATTGATAGCACAATCGCAGTTAAGCAAAGTCCGTTGTGCCTCCGGGAGCACATGAAAATAATCATCAACGGGATGGGAGTTGCCGGGCCGACGCTTGCCTATTGGCTGCGGCGAGGCGGTCATGAAGTGTTGCTCGTCGAGTCCGCGCCGCAACTTCGCACCGGCGGATACGTCATTGACTTCGGGCTGGTCGGGTACGATGTCGCCGAGAAAATGGGGCTGATTCCCCGGATTAAGGAACTGGGTTACCAAGTCAAGGAGCTACGCTTCGTAGACCGGCATGGGCGCATGCGCGGGAGCATCCCGGTCGATGTGTTCAGCCGTCTGACGGACGGCCGCTATACCAGCTTGCGGCGATCCGACCTTGCCGCAACGATTTACAGCGCCATTGAGGGAGACGTCGAGACGATTTTCGGCGACTCGGTCGCGGCAATCGAGGAAGATGGAAACTGCCTGCGGGTTCGTTTCGATCATGCCGTGCCGCGTTCGGCCGATCTGGTCATCGGCGCGGATGGATTGCATTCGCGCGTTCGCGAGCTTGCGTTCGGACCCGACGCGGGAGTCGAGGTGTCGCTCGGCTATCACGTCGCCGCGTTCGAAGTCGAGGGTTATCGCCCGCGCGACGAACTGGTCTATCTCGGCTACGGCCTTCCGGGACGCCAGATCTATCGATTTTCCATGCGCGACGACAAGACCGTGTTCCTCTTCTCCTTTCGCGACGAGTACTTGCCGGCCGGACGTCCGACGAGCGAACAAGAACGCAAGTCGGCGCTGGCCCAAATTTTTGCCGACGTCGGCTGGGAGTGTCCGCAAATCCTCGCGGCGATGGCGAACGTCGGCGACATCTATTTCGACCGCGTCAGCCAGATTCGCATGGAGCGCTGGAGTTCGGGCCGAGTTGCTCTGGTGGGCGACGCCGGTGCTTGCGTCTCGCTGCTTGCCGGTGAAGGGGCGGGGCTGGCGATGGCCGAGGCATACGTGCTCGCGGGAGAGCTTTGCAATTGCCGGGGCGATCACGCCGCGGCCTTCGCCCGCTATCAAGAGTTAATGATGCCGTTTCTGAAGCGAAAGCAGAAATCGGCGGCAAAATTCGCGTCGGCATTTTCCCCAAAGACGGCGTTCGGCATTGCTTTCCGCAATTTCGTCACGCGGCTGTGTCGGCTCCCGTTCGTGGTGGATTATTTCTTTGGCCGCGAATTGCGAAACGAGATCAAACTGCCCGATTACGGGTTTTGATGGAAAGATTGCGGAACTGGAAACAGCGAGGTCCGATGGCTGAGCGTGTGAGTCCTCGCCGGCGTGGCTCGTATGGGATTGACGCCCCCTATGCGCCGGCGTTCATGGCGTTGGTCATAGTTGCGGAGATCGTGCTCGCAATCATCTCGGCCAGCGTATGGCCGTTCCTGCTTGTGGCTTTCCTTTCGGCCGTGATCGCGTCGTATCTTTACACCACGCTTCGCGGCAAGTTCGTGGTTTGGGCAAGACCGCTTGAGCAATTGTACCTTCGGGGCGACGAGCGAATTCTGGACATGGGGTGTGGCCGCGGCGCGGTCATGTTGATGGCCGCTCAACACCTGACGACCGGCCGGGCGGTGGGCGTGGACCTGTGGCGAAGCGTCGATCAGTCCGGCAATTCCATCGAGGCCGCCCGGCGCAACGCGGTCGCCGAGAGGGTGGCGGAGCGCGTCAAATTGCATACGGGCGATATGACGGCGCTACCCTTTGACGACAACAGTTTTGAAGTGGTTGTTTCCAGTCTGGCGATCCACAACATCAGCGGAAGCATCAGCCGGGCAAAAGCCGTTGGTGAGGCGGTGCGGCGTGCTGCGTCCCGGCGGTCGGCTGCTGATCTCCGACATTCGGGCCACGAGGCTATACCAGGCGCAGCTTGTCAAACTCGGAATGATTAATGTATCGCGAGTCCGGTTGGGATGGCGATTCTGGTGGGGCGGGCCATGGGCCGCAACCTGTCTTGTCGCCGCCACGAAACCGGAACGTTAGAAGTAACCGCTCAAAATAATCATTGAGGCTGAGTGACGATCCCTGGTATCTTGTGCTTGATCGGGATTGCCGAAATGCGATTAACGAATCTGGCTGAAGCGATGAAAAGTCTGGAGGGTATATGAGCAAGCGATTGACGGCTGTTATTCACCGCGAAGGAGATGGCTACGTCGCCTTGTGTCGCGAATTGGACATCGCGAGCCAGGGACATACGATCGAGGCGGCGCGTGATAACCTGCGTGAGGCGCTTGAGCTTTTCTTTGAATGTGCCAATCCGGCTGAAGTTCAACAGCGCCTTGGTGAGGAGGTGTTCGTTACGCAGCTCGAGGTGGCCAGTGGGTAAGCTTCGGGTGCTTTCGGGCCAGGGAGTCTGCGCGATCCTGGAACGACATGGGTTTCCGCGCGTCCGCCAGCGCGGCAGTCACATCATCATGCAGCGTGTGCAACCCCGGCGGGACGACCACGGTTCCGGTGCCCGATCACAAGGAACTCCGCACCGGAACGCTGCATTCGATTATCCGGCAATCGGGCCTAACCGCGGAGCGAATTTGAGGAGTGAAATCGACTGATGGAAATTCCGGGCGAATATCTCACCGAGCGGACGACCTACGAGCGAACCGTGACGGACAGCCTCGTGGACGGTCGGCCATTCGGCCACGCCAACGACGATTGGGAGCGGCTCAAGGCCAAGATGGATCTAGGGGACGAGCTTTGGTATTTCGAACCTCCAAACCGACGCGTGATGCAACTTTGGGGCCTGGCTTTGGTACGAGGAGGCAAGGTGATTTCGACAGTTATTACCGCGGTCGACTAGTGGCTCGGCCCGACTCAATCTGATTGGGGAAACGACATTCAAATGCCGCGAATGGGAGGCGGTTTTCTCCAATTTTCGTTTAGACATTTTCGGAGTCTCTATGCTCGGAGCCATCGCGGGCGATGTGATCGGGTCGGTCCATGAGGCGGCGGCCACCAAGACCAAGCGGTTCCCGCTGTTCACGCCCGATTCGTGCTTCACCGACGACACAGTGCTGACCGCCGCCGTCGCCGAGGTGCTGTTGACGGGCGGCGACTATACGCGCATGTTCCATCGTTACTTCCGGACGTACCCCGACGCCGGGTACGGTGGACAATTCAAACTCTGGTGCGAACTTCGACGAACCGAGCCATACCACAGTTGGGGAAACGGCGCCGCGATGCGGGTCAGCCCAATCGGATGGGCGTTCGACCGGTTGGAGGACGTGCTGGCCGAAGCCGAGCGATCGGCCGCGGTGACCCATAACCACCCTGAGGGCATTTGCGGGGCGAAGGCGGTGGCGGCAGCGGTGTATCTCGCCCGCCGATGTCCGGAAAAGTCCGAGATTGCCGAGTACATTGAGGGGGAGTTTGGTTACCGGCTGGATGTGCCGCTCAAGGCGGTCCGGCGCACGTTCCTATTTGACGTATCGTGTGCGGGGACGGTGCCCTGGGCATTGCGGGCGTTCCTGGAGGCAGACGGGTATGAGGACGCCGTCCGCAACGCCATTTCGCTTGGCGGGGACGCGGATACTCTGGCCAGCATCGCCGGGGCGGTGGCCGGCGCGTACTACGGCGTGCCGCCGGAAATCGCGACCGAGACGTTGGCTCGGCTAGATGAATCGCTTTCCCAAATTGTGGCCGAGTTTGCGAGCCGGTATCCAGAGGCGGTCAGTCGCATTTGAGATGCTCGTTGCTTCGCAACAACCCTTGCGGAATTGAATTCGCAATTGTGTGGACCGCGACATTTGAAGCCGATGGTTATCTCTTGCTTCCCGGCGTCTTTGCCGCCGAGGCGGAGTCGATTCGCGACGATTTAACCGCGGCGCTTCAAGCGTCGAGTTCGCAATCGGGTGCGATTTCGAGCGAGTCGGCGGGGGTCTACGCGGCCCGCAACGTCTTGAAACTCTGGCCTCGTGCAGCGGATATTTGGCGGCAGCCGCAACTGGTCGAGCCATTGACGGCGATTCTGGGCGAAGGTTTCGGTCTGGTGCGGGCACTTTATTTCGACAAGCCGCCGGAGCAGTCTTGGGCCTTGCCTTGGCATAAGGATGTGTCGATCGCCGTAGCCGACAATCGGATTGCGAGTTCACACTTCAGGAAGCCGACCATCAAAGCCGGCGTGCCGCACGTCGAGGCGCCGCTCGAAATCCTGCAGCGCATGGTGACCGCTCGAATTCACCTGGACGAGGTCACGCTTGAAAACGGTCCGCTACGAGTCTTACCCGGATCGCGTCGAAACGGGAAAGCCGAGATCTTCATTGGCGAACCAGTCAATATCTTCGCACAGGCAGGCGATCTGTTGCTGATGCGGCCGCTGCTGATGCATTCGAGTAATCGCAGCATCGAGGGGACACGCCGTCATCGGCGCATCCTGCACCTCGAGTTCGCCGCCAACGCGGACCTGCCCAATCGGTACGAGTGGCACACATTTATTGGCACACGTCAACCGGTTTGCACTCGGGCGACCTGACCCATCAGGTCTCGAAGGCCTCCACGGCCGTTTGCAGTTCGCTACGATACTTTTCTTTCAACTTCAACTCGCCGGCGACCCGGCGAGAGCGAACCACCAGATAGAAGGGCAAATAGATCGGCCCCAGGGTCAACACATTGCCGAAGACTGCCATCGGCGGACTGACTCGGATGGGAACCTGGTAGCGGTTCAGTTCCAACCAGGCTGAGTCCACCGCCACCAGGAATGCCGTTTCCAGCAGGACCACCAGGGAGAGAAAATCGTAGCGGGTGAACGCAAACGCCACGGTGAGGGCGACGACGGCCGCGGTAACCGACAAGGCGAGAAGCCATCGCATAGACTCACACTCGGAAAGAAAAAAGCGGTGTTCACATCCGTGAATACGGACCAACGGCGCCGCCGGTCTTCGCGGACGCTTGAAGCGACGGAAGTCGACTACCGCTGGCGCTACCACCAACCGAAGCGGGCCGGCGTGTAGAAGAACGCCGCGACGATCCACCAGATAAAGATGATCGCCAGGATAATCCAGAGGATGCCGAATCCCGGATAGGGTTGGTTAAAGAAACCGCCTGTGCCGCGACGGGGGCGGTCGGCGGGAGGTTGATTACGGGGAGGTACGTCGGACATGGGTCTCTCCTGAGAGACGGCTTGATTGCACCGTCGAGCTAGCCGGGCGAATTAGTTGGGAACGCAAAAAATTGCCCAACCCATGCGAGCGAGCCGGAAGTCGGGGCGGTGGGTCGGTTCGATCGCATTTAGAATTGAAACCGTGCAAAGTTCGTACCACGGTGCGGGAGTGAATGGGCGGATGTGGCTGGTGAGAGGGCGTCGATCATCTCGACGCAGCCCATTGGCATCGTTGTATACTTTGGGCCGGCCGAGATTGTTGCCTGGACGGAGAGGCCAAAAACAAAAAGGGCCCGCGAGCAATCTCGCAGGCCCGTGGCAGATGCCAGCCCGATTAGATCAATTCGGCGATCGGTTTGCCGCCGCTGACCATGGGAGTCGGGCGTCCGGTCGGATCCTGGTAGTGCAAATCTTGCGGGATACCCAGGACATGGAAGATGGTCGCCATCAGGTCTTGCGGAGTGATGGGCGTCGATTTCGGCATTTCGGCCTTGCTGTTCGATTCGCCGATGACCTGGCCCATGCGCAATCCGCCGCCGGCCAGCGCAAGAGTTGAAAGCGGGGCCCAATGGTCGCGGCCGGCGCCGCCATTGATTCGCGGCGTGCGGCCGAATTCGCCGGTGATGACCAGCAGGATGTCGTCGCTCAAGCCGCGCGATCGCACGTCGTCGAGGAATGTGGCGACGGCGTGGTCAACTTTCGGCCCCAGGTTTTTCATGCCCTGCTCGATGCTGCCGTGCATGTCCCAGCCGCCGTAATGGATGGTGACGAAGCCGACGCCGGCCTCGCACATGCGCCGGGCCGTCAGCATCTGCTCGCCGAGGCCTTTGCCGTAACGGTCGCGGGTGCGCGGCTCTTCCTTCGACACGTCGAAGGTCTCGCGGGCGCGGCTCAAGACGAGGTCAAACGCCTGGGCATCGAAGTTGTCGAGCCCGAGCATGGTGCCCGAGCGATCGATCTCGCGATTGACGCGATCGAGCCCTTTCAGCAGCCCTCTTCGATCGCTGAGGCGGCTGACCGGAACCTGAAGATTCATGTTCTGCCGGGCTTTGCCGCCGACGTCGAAGGGGGCATAGGTGGCGCCGAGCCACGAGGGTCCGTCGCCGAGAATGCCATTCATGCGCGACGTAGGTGGGCAGGCCCGTCGAGGGATTGTTCGGTCCGCGGAAGCGGGCGAGGACCGAGCCGAAACCGGGCTTGATGGGCGGCTCACCGTTGTCGGCGGGCGGAAAGTTATAGCCGGTCATGACCCAATGGGTGCCGCCGCCGTGGCCCGAGTTGGTGTGGGCGAAGGAGCGCACGAAGGCCAACTGATCGGCGCAGGCTGCCATCTTCGGGAAGGTGCCGCCGATCTCGACGCCGGGCAGGCGCGTCTTCACCGCGCCGGTGATGCTGCGAAATTCCTTCGGGGCCGACATTTTCGGATCGAAGGTTTCGATGTGGGTGGGTCCGCCGCCCAGCCAGAGCCAGACGACCGAGGTGTTCTTGGTGGTTTTGCCTTGTTCCCGCGATTCGGCGCGGGCCTTGAGCAGGTTCGGCAGTCCGAAGGCGGACATGCCCAGCGCGCCGACTTTGAAGAAGTCGCGGCGCGAGACTCCATCGCACGACGGATGGCGTCGCTCTGAAAACAAGTCGAGCATGAGAAGAATCCTTTGCGGATCGTTGCCTGACCCTTCCGCAGGAGGCCCGGGGTTTGGCGGGTGGGAATAAATGTGCGGAAGGGCTGACGGCGAATCCCCGGCTCCGTCATTGGTAAGGATACGATTTCAAAGGACGGGTTGTCAACCGAAAACGGCGCGGCTTTCCGCGTTGCGGCAGGCTGCATCCATGGCGCCGGGCCCAGGAACACAACGACACGCTTACACTGGAATTCCCGATTGTTCGATTCGACAAAGCGATTGATTCATGAGCCGAAAAGGCTTTACGCGTCAAACGGGATTATGCACGCCAAATTGATTTCGACTTGCTAAGCGCGTTTTTTTGTGTCCGACTTCGATGCGGCCCTTTTCATGCCATTGTGGCCTGTTTCGGCGACTGATCCTACTCGGCCGCGCTTTAGTTTTTTTCGCATCTTATCGATCGCGGCCCTTTCAGTCGGGTCAGTAATGGTCACGGCAACCACGCGCCGCAGCGGAGCAACTCTCGGTGGAGGAGACTGTTTCTTGGACATGAGTTATTCCTCGGGCGAAACCACGGCGAAGGGATGCTCGGCCTTCAATGCCTCGCCGCCGTTTGGGCCGGCGAAATAAATCTCGAAGTTGTAACGACCGGCTTCCGGAAACGAGCAATCGCCCAACTCAACGCAAAGTGGAAGAATCTCATTGTCCTGGTCGAAGTCGGCGACAAACTTCGCATATCGAATGCATCGGTCGTTACGCTCCTTGACAATCAAAACCCTGCCTGAGTACTGTCCTTTTCGAGGGCTTGAAAGCGCCATGAACAGGCTCAATTCCACACGGCAGGGGAATGACAGAGCCCTAACCTGTTGTCGGACTCCCTCAAGGGTAAAAACGCCATCCTCGAATTGGCTTTCTGCGACGTCGTCGCATACTACGATTGTCCGCACTCGCGGTGTCACTGCGGCAACAGCCATCCCGGTGTTCCCAGACGATGTGATCCGCACTTCGAATTGTCGTCACGATAGCAAACTTGCATCCGCCAAACAATCCCGCGTTGTGTCGACTTGGGCCGACATGCCTCTCGAACGGCGGGACAATCGAATTATTCCTGCAACGTCACTTGCTTTTCAATAGTTGTTCCGTTACCCCAAGATTTCTTTCACCACATTCCCATGCACATCCGTGAGCCGGTAATCGCGGCCCTGGAAGCGATAGGTCAAGCTGCGTATGATCGAAGCCGAGCAGATGCATGATGGTGGCCTGCAGATCGTGGACGTGGACCGGGTCTTCACCGACGTAGAAGCCCAGGTCGTCGGATGAACCGTAGGTGATGCCGGGCTTCAGTCCGGCGCCGGTCATGAACATGCTGTAGCAGTGCGGGTGGTGATCGCGGCCGAGGTTGGCGCTGCCAGCGGTGCGGCCCTCGCGGAAGGGCGTGCGGCCGAACTCGCCGGTCCAGACGACCAGCGTGTCGTCGAGCATGCCGCGCGACTTCAGGTCGCGAATCAATGCCGTGACTGGCTGATCCATCGTAGCGGCAGCGCTTGGGCAGGCCGGTCTTGATGTCCTCGCCCGGGTTGGTGCCGTGGAAGTCCCAGCCCCAATCGAACAGTTGCACAAAGCGGACGCCCTTTTCGACCAGCCGCCGGGCGAGCAGGCAGTTGTTGGCGAAAGCTCGCGGCGCCCGGCTGGGCGCCGTACATATCGAGAATATTCTTCGGCTCTTTGGATACGTCCATCACTTCGGGCACGGCGGTCTGCATGCGGAATGCCATCTCGTATTGGGCAATGCGCGTTTGCGTCTCGGGGTTATGGAATTCTGTCGGCCTGCATCTCGTTCAGATCATGCAGGGCGTCGAGGCTCATTCGGCGCATATTGCGATCCATGCCTTCGGGATCGGAGACATAGAGCACTGGGTCGCCGCCAGTGCGGCATTGGACGCCCTGATAAACCGAGGGCAAAAAGCCGCTGCCCCAGGCGCTTTTGCCGGCGCTGGGCAACACGCCGCCGGAGACGAGAACGATGAAGCCGGGCAGGTCGCTGGCTCTCGGAGCCCAGGCCGTAGGTGACCCAGGAGCCCATGCTGGGCCGGCCCTGTCGTGCCGAGCCGGTGTAAAGCAGCAGTTCCGCCGGGGCGTGGTTGAACTGCTCGGTGTACATCGATTTGATGAAGGTCAGATCGTCGGCGATCGAGGCGATGCCCGGCAGCACGTCCGAAACCCAGGCGCCGCACTTGCCGCGGCGGCGGAACTTCTGCGGCGTGCCGAGCAGCTTGGGAACGCCGGACGTGAAGGCGAACATTTTGCCCTTGACCATGGAATCGGGGCAAGGCTTGCCGTTGTTTTTCACCAGTTCCGGTTTGTAGTCGAGCATGTCGAGGTGGGCGGCGCCCCGACATGTGCAACACGATTGCGCGTTTCGCTTTTGGCCGGTAGTGCGGCTGGCGTGCGGCCATCGGCTCGGCGGTTTTTGCCTCGTTCGCGAGCAAGTCGGCCAACGCGAGGCTGCCAAGCCCCAGGCCGGCGGTTTGCAGGAAGTGTCGCCGGGTTTGTTGGGCCAATCGAGGGAGGGAGGGAATCATGGCGTCACCGGAAGGAGGGCAAGGAGTGATACTGCTAGGTTAATCCATCGATGCGGCGAAGAAAAGGGAAATGCGTGCTTCGACGGCGCCCTTGGCGCCCTTCAACTCGGGCGTCCGAAGAATCGCCCGTCTTTCGCTTGGAGAACCCATAGGGCGCCAAGGGCGCCAACCGTGCGCGCGTTACCACCCTGGGCGACCTTCGACTTTGTTGATCAAGTTAGTGAACATCAGTTCAAAATAAACCGGCTATTCCGGCTCACCATGGTCGCCGAAGATCTTCCGAATCGCCGAGGCGGCGCGCTGCGATAGCTCTGGCGGCAGTTTCGATCCGTTGGCGCCGATCGCGTCGGCGAGGGCTTCGAGGAATTGCACGCCGGCGGTGAGGAGCCGTTGGTTGGCATCGGCGGTTTTGCCGGCCGGCTCGATAGCCGCATCAGGAAGGGCCCCTTCGCCGACCAGGTCGCGCATCGCATCCAGGAATTGCTGGTGGGCGAGCGATTCGAAACTGACCTCATCCGATTCGCCATCGAACAGACCGGAAAAGAGCGACCGCTTCATTTCGACGGTTTTGAGAACGCGTTCCTCGATGGTGCCGCGGGTGACAAAATGGATGGCACGCACCGGCCGGCTTTGCCCCAGGCGGTGCACGCGGGCAATGCGCTGTTCCAGCACCGCGGGATTCCAGGGCAGTTCGAGATTGATCACGGTGTCGGCGACTTGCAGGTTCAGGCCGGTGCCGCCCGCGTCGGTGCTGAAGAGGACGCGGCAATTCGGATCGTCGCGGAAGCGATCGAGGAGCTTGCGGCGATCCTTCGCCGGCACGCGGCCATGCAAAACTTCGTGGCCGATCCCCTGTTCGCGCAACCGGGCGGCGGCCTGGCTGAGCATCAATTCCCACTGGCTGAAGACGACCGCCTTATGGCCGCCTTCCTGCACCAGATCCTCCATGAGTTCGGCGAACTCATCGAGCTTGGGCGAGACATTCGTCGCCTTATCGAACAAATAGGTGCTGTCGCAGAGCATGCGCAGATTGGCGAGGCAGCAAAGGATCCGTTTGCGGTCGAGTTCGGTCAGCGTCTTTTTCTGCAAGAGCCGGGCGAGGGCGGCACGCTGCTCCTCATAGGGCCGGCGTTGCTCGTCCGACAGTTCCACGTAAATCGTGTTGTCGGTGCGTTCAGGCAGTTGATGGAGGACCTCGGCGCGGGTGCGGCGCAATAGGATCGGAGCGAGTTTCTCGCGGATGCGGTCGAGATAGCGATAGCCCTTGAGCCGGCCGTCCTCGTCGAGCACGCGATGTTCGTGCAGGAACTGGAACGCCGGTCCGAGCCGGCGATCATCGACGAATTGGACGATGCTGTAAAGTTCCTCGAGTTTGTTCTCCAGCGGCGTGCCGGTGAGCACGATCGCATAGCGGCTGCGAAGTTTTTTCACGGCCTGGGAGATTTTCGATTCCCAGTTCTTGATGCGCTGGGCCTCGTCAAGCACGATCAGGTCGGGTCCCCAGGCGTTGAGGGCGTCGCGGTCGCGCAGCACCTGTTCGTAATTGACCAGGCGATAAAACGCCGGCTGGGCATATTGCGTCAGGCGGTCATCGAACCCGCCCTCGATCACCTGCACCGCCCGATTGGTGAATTTGCGAATCTCACCTTCCCATTGATATTTGACCGACGCCGGGGCGACGACGAGGACGCGTTCGATGCCGCGCTCGCGGGCGAGAATCTCGACCGCGGCCATCGTCTGCACGGTTTTGCCAAGGCCCATGTCGTCGCCGAGGATGCTGCGGCCGCGGCAAGCCAGGAAAACCGCCCCGCGAAGCTGATATTCGTACAGCGGGACATTCAACGGCGACAATTGATCCGCTTCAGCAAGCAGTTCCTGTTCGCGACGTTGCATCGAGCGGCGTTCGATCTCGCGATCCATGAACTCCATGGCGTCGGCGAAGACGGTGACATGCTCGGGCACCGACTGCACCGCCGAGATCAAGTCCTCATAGTTGGCGGCATCCTTCCAGAATCCTTTGACATCGAAAAACCGTTGAGCCAATGCCGACAGCACGTCGGAATGGCGAGGCGGCAGCGTGATCGCCAGGCGGAGTTGCTCGCCATAGTGCAGTGAAATTTCCGGGCGGGTGACGGCGGCTTTTTTCTGCCGCACCTTCGGTGATTCCTCGCCGAGCGACTCGAGCACCGCCTCGATGTGCTTGCAGGTGCCGAGCGTATTGCTTTTGAAATCGGGGCAGGTGCAGGTGTTGTCGCCGACCTCGAAGCCGCGGATGCTGACCTTGTATTGCCCGTCGGTGGCCGGGTTGGTGATCTGGTAATCGCTGAAGACGCGGTTTCGGCCCAGGTTTTGAATTAGAAACTTGCCCTCCTTGGCACGCTGTCGACGGATGTCGATCTGTTCCTCGCGCAGCATTTTGCATCTCCGGGAAATCCCAGTTCCGACTCACAATCTGATCTGAATTTGTGAGTTGGAGTTTGGGATTTCCGCGCAGCGGTCACGGTTTTTCGAAGGTCTTCTCCGGCAGCTTGTCGAGCATCTTATAATCGGTCATTTCGCCATCGACGTAGAGTTTGCCGTCGCGGTTGATGACCATTTTGGAGGGGACCTTGATGTCGTTGACCGTGGCCCATTCCTTAATGACCGATTCCTGCTTGTGCTCGTTGCCCATTTCCTTGACAGTGTGCTCGGTTTTGACCAGCATGTGCGACGACTTGTCGAAATAGAGATTGATGTCGCGATGACCCTTGTGCGCGACTTTGACGCCGACGACCGTGTTGTCGCCGACCTTGCTCTCGCCCAGAGTCGATAATTCGAATCCTTTCCCGGTCAGCGGGTAAAGATTCGTGATCCAACTGGCGTACATGTCTTCTTTCTGCTCGGCGAGTTGTTCCTTGGGCATGTCTTCGCCGTTGATCCAGCCCTTGTCGCCATTGACGATGATGACAAACGCGTTTTCAATTTCCATGCGGAACTTGTTGGGCAATTGCATGGACCAGGTTCCGGTGTAATCGAGCGCGTCGCCCATGCCGTAGAATTTGCCTTTCCCCGTCCAGGTGACGGCGTGCTTCTTGCCGGGGTTTCCACCCTTGGCCTTGATTCCGGCCTCGACGATCTTGCGCTTCGGCGTCGTCGGCTCGAGCCGGGACCGCGATCAAAGCCAACGCCAAACACCCCAAAAGCAATCGATTCATGAAATGCCTCCGAGAAATGGGTAGCGGCGGCCTCTGGCCGCCGTGTTCGGACGGCGGCCAGAGGCCGCCGCTACGATGTTCACACGCGATGCAGCGGCGGCCAGAGGCCGCCGCTACGATGTTCACACGCGATGCAGCGGCGGCCAGAGGCCGCCGCTACGATGTTTGTGAACATGGGTATATTACAGGTCTAGATCCGCGCGTCAACGAGCGAGGGCTGGACGGAAGCTGTTCTTTGGAAATAAGGAAACCAGGAAAGCAGGAAAATCACCAACAACACAAATACTTATTTCTCCTGCTTTCCTGCCTTCCTAATTCATCCAACGTGCAATTACGACGTGGTCATGCTCAGGACCAAATCTTCCGCCTGCTCCTTGGTCGCGATGGTGCCGTCGAGTTGGCCGTTGCGGACGGCGTCGAGCATGCGTTTGAAGTGCGGCCCGGGTTTCAGTCCCATTTCCTTCAGATCGTCGCCGGTCAAGAGCGGGGGCGGATTCAGTTCGCCGCGAGCGCTCCAGTCGCGAAGTTTAGTCTCGGCGAATTCGACATGCGTCAGCGGTTTGCCGCTCGCCTGTGCATCGGCGCGGTGCAGGATCAGCAATTCGTCGATCCCCTCGTGGGCCAGCACCGGCTTGAGGCGACTGGGCCGCATGATCGGGGCATCGCTCAAATATTGATGCTTCTCGACGAGCCATTCGACGCGTTCGCGCTCGGCGTTCGATAGCCGAAGGCGTTCGCCGATGCGCTGGGCCATTTCGCGGCCAATGCGCTCGTGGCCGTGAAACGTGTAGCGGTCCCCCTCGCGCTTAAAGGTCCGCGGTTTGCCGACGTCGTGCAACAGCGTGGCGAAGGCCAGTGGGAATGTTGCTTCCTCGGGCAGACGGTCGATGACCGCGAGCGTGTGCTGCCACAGGTCGCCGGTCTCGGCGCCGGGAAGGCCCTGCGGCACACCATGCATCGCCATCAATTCAGGCAGGATCGATTTGATCAAATGCACCTCATGGATCAGGCGAACGCCGCGGGCCCGATGGCGATCGACCAGCAGCTTGCGAAGCTCCTCGGCGATTCGCTCGGCGCTGACGACCACGATCTCGTCGGCCATCTCGTGAATGGCCATCGCGGTGCCGGGGTCGAGCGTGAATTCGAAGCGAGCGGCGAAGCGGATCGCCCGCAGCATGCGCAGCTTGTCCTCGGTGAAGCGTTCGCGCGGCGTGCCGATGGTGCGCAGAACTTTCGCCTGGAGATCCGCCTGCCCGCCGACATAGTCGATGAGCTTGCTTTCCAGTGGATCCAGAAACATGCCGTTGATCGTGAAATCGCGGCGCAGGGCATCCTCGCGCGACGAGCAAAATGTGACCGCATCGGGCCGGCGTCCGTCGGAGTAGCTGACGTCGGTGCGGAAGGTGGCGACCTGCACTTTCAGATGTTCGCCATCGATTCGCGGGCCGATGACCTCGATGACGCCAAAGCTGGCGCCCGACGGCGAAGGTGCGCTGGAAAAGAGCCTGCACCTGCTCCGGCCGGGCGTCGGTAGCCACGTCGAAATCGTGCGGCTCGCGGCCCATCAGTTGATCGCGCACACAGCCGCCGGCCCACAAAGCCTCAAAGCCAGCTTCGCGCAACCTGCGGACCACATCGATCGAGAATTCGCGTTCGGTCATGGGTGAATCTGCCCGGGGTTTGGGCAAGTATACGACATGCGCATTGTTTCGCGAGGTTCGGCGGCGGGCAATATCACTACGACGAGGCGGGATTCCCGATTTGCCTGGCGATCGGGAGCAGAACACTGTCCCGGCGAGCGGGGTTGCTTGAGCGCCCGTGGATCGACTGGCCGCTTGTAACCGCGGGGCGCTCAGGCAGTCGCACGCGTTGATCGAGAAATGGGCGCCCGATGCGATGCCGTTTAGGCGTTGCAAAGCCCTGTTTGGCGAATGTATTCGGAACGAACGCGCCCGTTGTCAGGGCAGGTACAATCAACCGCGCCCCGGAGCGCGTCGATTCGAAGCAACGAATCCAAAAGTTTGTCAATGATTCGGTCAGCGTATTCCCGGCTGGCGCAGCGCGGGACGTTCGCGATCGTGAAGACCGGCAGGCATGTCGGGCGATTGTCTGTCCGAATGGTTAATTCCAACGAGTCTTGATCTTTCTTGTTACGATTGTCGGTCAGCAGTACGAGTTCTTCCTTCTGGCAAGTTTCCCACACCAGCGAATCCGGTGCGGACGGCGGCAAGCCCACATCCGCGAAGTGAAAGTAATGAACTTGAAGATGATCCCAAAACAGTTTCCAAGGCTCGGCCTGCATGACGGCGACTAAGTGATCCACATAGCCCTGAATATTGACGTCAGCGAGAATGCCTCTCACTTGGCGACCCCGTTTGCCTGCTGCCGCAATCGCTCGGTCATTGCGAGTCGCTCGGCGTGAGCTTCCTGCAGCACTCGATTGATCCATTCGGGGTTTGTTTGTTCGCCGCGAGAGCGGATTAGGCGATCTTCCGCGTCGAGTTCCTTTTGATGGTCGCGATAGTAACGTTCGACGATTGCAATTTCTTCCGCCGTCAAGGTGGGAATCCAGCGGATGATTTCATCGTGAGAGCAGCCTTCCTGGAAATAAGGCACCAAATCCTGCACGGTCACCCGGCTTGTGGAAAGCTGCGGGCCTTTGCCGCGATCAACGATTTCGATGGTTTTGGTCATCATGGGGTCTCCTGGCCTCACTGTGGCATTTTATCGCAATTCATTGGCAACGGTCATGGGAAGAATGCAAAAGCCGCCGGGCGCTGACAGCATGCAAATGCGGGCGCAAACGCAACCTCGCTCGCTGAAATTCCAAAGACTCCAGCTGCACATGATTTGTCGGGCGTTTCGCAATTTCAGCCGGCACATTGTATCGATTTTGCCGATTTTTTTGCTTTTGCCGGAAATAAGGGTATGCTTCGTTCGGATTATCGAACGCCCCGCTCGCCTTGCGCCCTGCCGGATTCGAAACCTCCATCGCCCAGTTGATTTTAGTGCCTCCCGAATGTCGGCGGCCCCGTCAGCCGCATGACAGAGGCACCCGGTTTCAACGGGTATTGAACATGCCGGTCCTGGTTCCGTCGGCTCCCCCCCCGACCGACGAGAAGTCGCTGCCAAGAACGCAAGTCGTTGAAGCGTCGCACCTGGCCAATTCCCACCATCGGGCATCTTGTCGCGCCTCGCCGAGAGCGATGAGGGGGCGGCCTCGCTGCGACAACTGCGCGAACAAGAACCACAGGCGGCGGCGCGGCTGGAGAGCGCCGCGGCGAAAATTCCCAATGCCGGCGACAGCTTCGGCCGGCTCAAGCTGGTCAGCGAGTTGGGCTGCGGCGCCTTTGGCCGCGTTTTTCTTGCGACGCAGCCCGACCTGGCCGATCGATTTGTCGCGGTCAAAATCACCGCCAACTTCACCGGCGAACCGCAAAAGCTGGCTCAGTTGCAGCACACCAACATTGTGCCGGTCTACTCGGTCCATTACGCGGACCCGTTGCAAGCCGTGGTCATGCCCTACATGGGCTCGACCACGCTCGCGCATGTCATCGACCATTTGCATTGCGGCGGCGGCAAACTCCCGTCGTCGGGAAGCTACGTGCTCAGCACGCTGAAGAATCATCGAACGACCGTCGCATCCGCTTCGAAGGCGAGCGGACAAACCGTGTCTGGCGAGAAAGAGTTGGGCCAATCGATCGGGCTGCCGTCGGTGCCAAATCCGAACGTCGTGTTGAACATGTTTCGCGACATGAGTTACGTGAATGCGACGTTGTGGATCGCAGCGCGAATCGCCGGCGGGCTGGCCCATGCCCACGAGCGCGGCATTCTGCATCGCGACCTGAAACCCGCCAACATCCTGCTCACCGACGAAGGCCAGCCGATGTTGTTGGACTTTAACCTCGCGGAGGATGTCAAGGAGCCGCGGCGCAAGTCGGGCCCGCCTGGGCGGCACGTTGCCCTACATGGCCCCGGAACAACTGAAGTGCATACTGGGCCATCGGCAGCCGGTCGATGAGCGCAGCGACTTGTACGCGGTCGGAATTATCTTGTTTGAGTTGCTCACCGGGCGGTTCCCATTCGATCGGCCTCGGAGCACGGACAAGAATTACCTGCAAGAAATGTTGGCGAACCGGCTCAAGTCGCCGCCGTCGTTAAGAAAGCGCAATCCGAATGTGACGCCGGCGGTTGAAGGCATCGTGCGAAAACTGCTCGATCCCGAACCGTCGCGCCGTTACTCGCGGGCGATCTATCTCCAGGAAGATCTGGACCGGCAGTTGGCCGACCAGCCGCTGCGATACGCGTCGGAGCGGTCGCCGCGCGAACGCCTGGGTAAATGGCGGCGGCGCAATCCAAAGCTGGCGACCGGCTTATTAGTCGCCTTGGCGGCCACGCTATTTTTGATTCTGCCGGCGACGACCATCGCGATCCGCGTCAAGCAATCGGCGGAGAGCCGCCGGCTGATCGAGACGCATGAGGCCCGCGACGCCCTTGCTCAGACGGAAATCGACTCTCGCGATGTGCGGGCGAGTTTGACGACGCGGTTGGGAGATCGCAAGCTCATCGAGTCGGGACTGGCGAAGGCGCGAGCGGTCCTGGATCGCTATGAAATTGGTCAAAACGACGCCTGGCGGGAAGCGCCGCGATTCGCCCGGCTCTCCGAGGATGAGCAACGCCGATTGGTGGAGATCGTCGGGCAGGCGCTGTTGCTTTCGGCCCGGGGCGAAGCGCTGTTGGCCGAAGATGCGAAATCGCGACGACCCGAGGACGCCGCCAACCACTTGAAAACGGCCCTAAACCTGAACGACGCCGCGAAGAGTCTGTTTCGCGATCGGCCGCCGCGTTCGCTTTGGAAACAGCGGTCGGATTTTCTCTTGGCCGCGGGCAACAAGGCGGATGCGAAGGAGATTGAAGGCGCGATTCGCAGCGCTGCGTCGCAATCTGATTTCGACCAGTATGTCGAGGCGGCCGATCTCGCGGCGAGCGGAAACTACAAGGAATCGTTGGCAAAGATTGAGCCGGTGGTGTTGCGAAATCCGACCGATTTCGCCGCCTGGTTTGTCCAGGGGTTATGCCACAGCGCGCTCGATCATTTTGCCGACGCCGCCGAGTGCTACAGCGTCTGCGTCGCGCTGCAGCCCAATTCGCACATGGCCTATTTGAATCGCGGGATCATGCGTTTGCGGCAGGGCGATCGCCGCCGGGCCGAAATGGATTTTTCGCGTTGCATCGAATTGAAACCGAAGGATGTGGACGCCTGGGTCAATCGCGCACTCGCCCGACTCGATTTGAAGAAGTTGACCGAGGCGGAACGTGATCTCACTGAAGCGATGAAATTGCCGGAGGCGCCGACGCGGGTTTATTTCATCCGATCCTTGGTGCGCGATCGGATCGGCGACAAGCGAGGCGCGGCGAGCGATCGCGCGGAAGGCATGCGGCGCACGCCGGAGGACAGCCTCAGTTGGATCACGCGCGGTTTCCAGCGTCAGGCGAGCGACGCGAAGGCCGCCCTGCACGACTATGAGGCCGCCCTTGACCTGAATCCGCGATCGCGCGATGCGCTCATCAACATGGCGAATGTGCTTTCCGAGAATTTGAAGCAACCCGAAAAGGCGTTGGAGGTTTTTGCGCGAACGATCGAGCTTTGGCCGGACGATCTCGACGCGCATGGCTCGCGCGGCGTGGTGCTGGCCCGACTCGGGAAGATCGATCCGGCGCGAAGAGACGCCGAGTTCTGCCTGGAGCATTCCGAGTCGCCCTTTGTTTGCTTCCAGATGGCCGGGCTCTATGCGCAGGTTTCGCGGCATTCGAAGTCGGCGGAGGACCGCCGCTGGGCGCTGCACCTGCTGGCGATGAGCCTGCGAAAAGGATTCGATCGATTGGACCTGGTCGCCGGCGACCCGGATCTGGAGCCGATCCGCGGTGAGCCGGAGTATCGCCGGCTGGCCGAACTGGCCCGAAGCCTGGCCCAGGAAAGCGGCCGATAGCCACCGAATTGGAATTTCAAGGAAATGAAGGCCAATATCGAGAAGATTGGCGGACTGACCCAGAAAGTCGGGTTTCTCCTGTTAGAAACTCCGTCGATCGCGCCTGCTTGTGTGTTTCGGTGCCTCACGACCCCTCATCGTGTGACCCAATGAAGACTGCACGCCTGCCTTTGCGTTTCGCCGTCGAACGGCTCGAAGATCGCGATGTCCCCGCGGTGTTCGGCGTACCTTGGCTCGACGGCTCCAACCTCACGCTGAGTTTTGCTCCCGACGGCACGTCGACCTTTCACGGGTCGAGCGAGTTGTCGCAACTGCTGTCCGGTCTCGGTTCAAACGCCTCCAAGCTGGAAATCCTGCGAGCGCTCCAGACCTGGGCCGAGTTCGCCAACATCAACATCGGCGTGGTCGCCGATGGCGGACAAGCCTATGGCGTCAACGGCTCGATCCAGGGCGACACGCGCTTTGGCGACATTCGCCTGTTCGCCCAATCGCTGGGCTCGAATCAACTCGCCGAAACGTCGCCGTTCAACGTGCTCGGCGGCACCAACGCCGGCGACATCATGTTGAATTCGAATGCGAGCCTCTCGATTGGCGGCGTGAATGGCGCGTTTGACCTCTTCAGCGTTTTCTTGCAGGAAGGCGGCCATTCGCTCGGCATCGGCAATAGCGATAATCCGAATTCGCCGATGTTCGAGTCCTATCTGGGCGTTCGCACCGGGCTATCGGCGGGCGACATCGCCAACATTCAGGCGCTTTACGGGTCACGGCTCGCGGACCAATACGAAGGGCTGCTCGGCAACGAGACGCGGGGAACCGCGACGCCGATCGTCGATTCGCTCGATGCCGACCTCACCACGCGCACCGATGTCGATTACTATCGATTCACCGCCAGCAGCAGCGGGGGGACGATCCAACTGCTGGCGTCGGGCCACAGCCTGTTGACCGGCCGCCTGACGGTGCTGGATTCGCGGGCAGGTGCTGGCCAGCGTGAGCGCCGGCGACGCTCTCCACAACGATTTATCGGTGAAGGTCGGCAATCTCCGAAGCGGCGACGGCTATTTCATTCGCGTGGATAGCCCGAGCAGTGATGCATTCAGCGTCGGCAGCTATCGATTGACCTACACGCCCGCGAAGGGACTGCTGGGCTCGTTGTTGTCTACCGTCGTGGGGCTGGTTAATGGTCTCTTGTCCGGGCCGCTGGACACATCGACGGTCCAGAACTTCGGCAACGATTACGGCAGCAATGACTCGATCGGCAAGGCGACGACCGTCTCGCAGCAGTCGCAAGTCGCCGACTCGCGCTACGACGCCAACTTCCGGGCGGTGATTTCGACCAGCAGTGATGTCGATTATTACAAACTCACGGCGCCGCTGCTGGACTCAGTTAACAACGCCGGGCAATCGATGGTGATGATCGCCACGGTTTGGGGCATCAACGGATCGAACGTCGATCCGCGGCTGGCCGTTTACGATCAGTATCAGAAGCCGGTGGCTGCACGCGTCCTCACCAACAATGACGGCTCGTACACGGTGCAGGTCGACAATCCGGTGGCCAACGCGATTTACTACCTGCGGGTTTCCGGCGACGGCGGCACTACGGGTCAATATGAGGTCGCCACGAACTTTCGCATGCAGGGCGTGCTGATGGACATGGCGGCCAGCGGCACGCTCTCGGCGACGAGTTCGCAATCGACGCCCGCCTATATCACCTGCCAAGATCAGTTGTTCCACTTTGCCCTGAGCGCAGGCGCGACCGCGACGCCGGGCGAAACCGTGGCGATGAACATTTATGACGTGAATCATCATCTTGTTTTCAGCCTGAGCGCGCCGGCGGGCGGCACGGTCAGCGACGATGTTTTCCTAGCCGCGGGCGCGTATTCGGTCACCTACTCGGTAGTCGCGCCGAGCGGGTCGATGATTTCGCCGATCGACTATTCGCTTAGTATGGCGGGACTCACCGATCCGGTGGTATCGTCGTCGAACACGACCACCGCGCCGGCGGGCGGATCGACCTCCTCGTCGGGCTCCGGCTCGAGCACCACCTCGAGCAGCGGGTCGCCCTACACCTATTCGGCGGCTCCTCCCCCGGGCGATTGCTCCTGGTATTGATCTGACGCAACCGCTTTCAAAAAGTCCCGAATCGAGCGGCTCGATTTGGGACAATGCATTTTCGCGGACATTTCCGTTTGCCAGGTTGACTGATAGCATCTTCCTCATTCCGCCTGCCTGCGGCATATCCCTTCTGTGAGGAATCGCCATGAGACTCTGGATTGCATTGATCCTGACGTTGTCGTTTCTGGGGTCCGCCTGGGCACAACCGCCGAAGTCCGGGCAATACTGGGTGTACCTCGGGACTTACACCGGCGGCAAAGGCGGTGCGAAAGGCATCTACCGCTGCGAGTTTGATCTTGCCGATGGCTCATTGAGCAAGCCGGAGCTTGCCGCGACGTTGACGAATCCCACGTTCGTGGCCATTCACCAGAACGGGAGATTCCTCTACTCCGTCGGCGAGACGAATGAATTCAACGGCAAGCTGGGCGGGTCGGTTCACGCGTTCGCGCTGGATCCGAAGACTGGAGATTTGACGCCGCTGAACGTGCAGCGTTCGCTGGGCAAGGGGCCGTGCCATATCATTGTCGATCCCGAGGGCAAGAATGTCTTGGTAGCGAACTACGGCTCCGGTAGCGCCGAGGTTCTGCCCATCAAGGCGGACGGCAGCCTCGACAAGCCGAGTTGCCTCATTCAACACCAGGGAAAGGGAGCCAATCCGGACCGGCAGGAAGGGCCGCACGCCCACTCAGTCAAATTCGATCCGAAGAATCGTTTCGTGGTGGTTGACGATCTGGGTTTGGATGAAGTGCTCGTCTACCGGTTCGACGCGGCGAATGGAAAGCTGACGCCGAACGACCCGCCCTATCTCAAGGTCGCCCCAGGTTCCGGGCCCCGACACATCGCGTTTCATCAAACGAAGCCATGGGCCTACGGCATCAACGAGTTAGCGTGCACGATGAACGCATTGCATTACACTCCGGAAGGGAGATTCCAGATCGTGCAGACGGTTTCGACGATTCCAGGAAAGGTGCAACCCGATTATTCCACCGCCGAAGTGTTTGTGCATCCATCGGGCAAGTTCGTCTATGGCTCGAATCGCGGACAAAACAGCATCGCCTGCTTCAAGATCGATCAATCGAACGGCAAGTTGGAATTCGTGGAGCGGCAAGGGCAAGGGGTGAATGTGCCGCGTTCGTTCGCCATCGACCCGACGGGGAAATACATGATCGTGGCGAATCAGGACGGGCACTCGGTCATCGTCTTCACGATCGACCCGGAAACCGGCAAATTGACGCCAACGAAAACTCGAATTGAGGTCGGCTCACCGGTCTGCGTGGAATTGCTGGCGAAGTGAGTCACTTGAGGATCTGCGCGATTTCGGCCTTGCTCATCTCTTCGCGTTTGACCAGCTCGTCGACCAGCAAGTCGAGCTTGGATCGATTGGTGGAGAGAATATCGAAGGCCCGATCGTCGGCCTCGCGCAGCAGGCGCTGGGTCTCCAAATCGACGAGTTGGGCGATGCCCTCGCTGAAATCGCGCGCCTGTTGAATTTCCTTGCCGAGAAAAACGTGCTCCTCGCCGATGCGCAGCGACATCGGGCCGATCTTGTCGCTCATGCCCCAGTGGGTGACCATGTATCTGGCCAGGCGCGTGGCTTGTTTCAAGTCTTCCTCGGCCCCGGCGAAAGGCTGATTAAAGACGAGCCGCTCGGCGGCGCGGCCGCCCATGAGCGCGATGAGTTTCGCCATGAAATAATCGGCGCCGTGATGATACTTGTCCTCTTCGGGCACAATGAGATTGATGCCGAGCGAGTGGCCGCGGGGGACGATGGAAACCTTGGTCGGCCGGTCGCCGCCCGGCGTGAGCCAGGCGACGAGGGCATGGCCGGCTTCGTGGTAGGCGGTCGCGCGCTTGTCCTGCTCGGTCATAATCTCTTCGCGTTTTGGCCCGATCATCACCCGGTCGGCGGTGCGCTTGAAATCGACCCGCTCGATCCGCGCTTTGCCTTCGCGCGTGGCCAATAGCGCCGCCTCGTTGCAAAGATTTCGCAGATCGGCCCCGGTCATGCCGGTCATTTGCCGGGCAACCGCCTCAAGATCCACGTCGTCGGCCAGCGGCTTGTTTCGCGTGTGGACCTTGAGGACCGCCAGGCGGCCGTGCCAGTTTTGCCGATCGACCGTGATGTGTCGATCGAACCGGCCGGGGCGAAGCAAGGCGGGGTCGAGCACGTCGGGCCGGTTGGTGGCGGCGAGCACGATGACCATGTCGGTGGGCTGAAAGCCGTCCATTTCGCCAAGGATTTGATTGAGCGTTTGCTCGCGTTCATCGGCGCCGCCGCCCAGGCCGGCGCCACGAATGCGGCCGACGGCGTCGATCTCGTCGATGAACAGCACGCAAGGCGATTGCTCCTTGGCGGTCTTGAAGAGATCGCGTACGCGGCTGGCGCCCACGCCGACATAAAGCTGCATGAACTCGGCGGCGTTGATGGTGAAAAACGGCACTTCCGCCTCGCCCGCGGCCGCGCGAGCCAGCAGGGTCTTTCCGGTGCCGGGCGGGCCGGCGAGCAGAACGCCCTTGGGCACTTGTGCGCCGAGTGCTTGAACTTTTTCGGTTCGCGGAGGAATTCGATCACTTCGCGAAGTTCGGACTTGGCGTTTTCCATGTCCGCCACGTCGTCGAACGTGATGCGGGTTTTTCCGCGCTCATAACGCCGAGCGGGGCTCTTCAAATAGCTGGCGACAAATCCGCCGGTCGGATCGCGCATGCGCGGCAGGATGAAAAAGACAAAGACGGCCAAAATCAGCAGCACCGGCAGTAAGATCGGAAGCACCGGCGTCACCCAGGCGAACGGGTCTTCGGTTCGCTCGATTTTGACGCCATGTTTTCGCAGCATTTTCACGAGGTCGCCCATATCGGCGGGGGGGATGCCGCATTGAAACTCTTTTTTCTTGAGATGGGCCTGGCGCGCCTCCTCGGAGGTGAGAGCTTCGGCTTTGAGTTCGCCTTTGATCCGGTCGGATCCAATGATGGTGACCTTTTCGATTCGGTCCTTTTCGGCCAGCGTCCAGAGGTCGCTATAATTAATGTCGGCGGGAGTCATGAACAGCCAGAGAAAGAGGCTGGCCAGAGTAATGATGAGAATGACGCCAACTAGGGTGATCGTCGAAAACGGATTGCTGCGGGGCGCCTTCGCGGCCATGTAAAACTCCCGGACGGATCAATTCAGCCTAGCGATTCCAACAAGGTGCGACCATGTGGGCTCGACTGCGAAGGCTCTGGCGTGGCCGCGACCTAAGTCAATTCCCAGTCATCATCTACACGCGGTCGAACTGCCCATTGTGTGACGAGGCGAAGCACTTCGTGGAACGCGAACGGAGCCGATTGGGATTCCCGTTGCAGTTGCTGGACATCGACGCGGATGCTCGGTTGAACGAGCGATACGGCGACTGTGTTCCGGTGGTGGAAATCGCCGGGCGGGAGCGGTTCCGCGGCCGGATCAATCCCGTGCTGTGGGCGAGGATTTGGCGGGCCGGGGGCTAGAGCGATTTTCGAGCTGGTTTAGCCATGGCCCTCTCCCCCAGACCCCCTCACCCGCATTCGCAATGCGGGTGAGGGGGTCTGGGGGAGAGGGCCATTCCCCGCTACGACATCCTGACGAACGCTCTAATTCCGGTTTCCCATCAAGCGATTGAGCCGCTCAGTCAGCTCTTCATCGGCGGCGCTGGTCCAGAGGAACTCGGGCGGCGGGCGGAAGCCGCCTTCCGAGTTGAACGAAGCGGAGGGCACCGGACTCAACGGAAGCACGCCCAACGAAATGTCGCACAAACGCAAATCGAACGCGGTCACCTGTTCCAAATCCGATACATCGACGGTGCCGGGGGCGAACATGGTCGGGCCGTCGGTGACCAACAGTTCCTGTTCAAGCAGGTGGGGCGACTGAAGTCCGCCCGGAATCTGCGCATGCACTTGCATGGTGCAGAGACCCGCCATGCCCACCTCGCGGCTGCTGACCAGAAAACATGGCCCGAGCCGGCCCAATTCGTTGATCGGCGGAAGCTGGCGGCGGACGGAAAGCTTGCCCTTGCGATCGACCGTGACAAAGCGCGTATCGGAAATTCGCAGCGAGCGTTGAAACGCCTTGCGGGATATTGTCTTGATGCGCATTGATGCGAAATCGCGGTTGCCGATCTTCCAGGTGGCCGTCCAGGAGCCCATGCGGCGAGGCATCCTGGGCGGATTGGCCGAAATCAATGCCTGGCGGTTCTGAAGCTGCGCTCCTGAAAGCGCGACTGGCGCATCATAAATCGATCCATCCCGCTCCGATCGGAACTGCACGCTAAGGCCGATGTCAATCAGCGGGGCCAGGCTGCCGGTGCGGCTGACGATGACCGCATTCGCCTGCCAGCCCTTGCACTGCGAGGCGACCACGGTCTGGCAGGGTACGCTTTGTTTGCCGATTTGCGCGACGATGGTCGGCATTTCGATGCGGACGCCCTCGACGAACTGGGCGGCGCTCATCAAGTTGAGCGGGATTACGGCTTTGCGGTGCTTGCGCCAGAACAATTCGGCCTCGACGCTTTGCTCCGGGGGCGAAAACCGGAAGAAGACGCGATGGCGGTCTCCACCATCGTCGGGCCGCAAGCTCTCCGCGGGGATGGGCGTGCGATCGGGCAGCCGGAGCGTGAAATCGCTTTTGCTGCGCCGAATTGGGCAGATAGAGCGCGGCCTCGACGATTACGGCGTCCGCGTTCCACGGAATCGCCGAATCGTGCAAGACGAGGCCGGCCTTTTCGTAGCTAACGTGAATAGCCTGCGAATGGGGGCCGGCCCGCAAGACGGAACGAAGTTTATCCATGGCCCAGGCGTGCCATTGCTTGTTGAAGAGCCACATCGAGATCCTCCACCGCGATCTCGCTCTCCGGCATCCGGCAGATCAAGCACTCGGGGGAGCGAGGAATCGCGATTCGATGCGAGCGAAACGCCTCGCGGAATACGCCCGGCACCTGACGCAATGCCACCAAGAGGCTCGTGAAACCGGGATCAAAGCCGGTCGGATTTTCCATGAACGCGACCGTCAACATCGCGTGCAATCCGGCGATGGCGGCGATCGCCGCCTTGCTCGCCGGAATCGTTGCTTCGGCGATCGGCGCATTCGGCTGGGAATAGTCGGGCGCCTTGGGTTTTTCCAATTCCAGCGATCGTTGCAGGTGACTGGCCACGCAACCATAACAGGGGCCGCCCGGCCGCAAACAGTGCACAAAACCGCCGATCCCGCCGCTGAGCACCTCGCCTAGCGTCCAGGGTTTGCCGTGCTTGCGCATGAGGGCGTCGAAATGATACTTGGCGGCTTCGTTGTCGGCGGCACAAATGCCGATTGTGCATTCCGCCGCCGCCGCTTCGATTTCGTCTTGTCGCTGAGGGTCCATCAAGTCGGCGACAATCAATCGCACGTCCAGGTCCGGCCTTCGCTCGACCAGCCATTCTCGAGCCAGTTCGGCTTTCCGTCGCCCGACCGAACCGTTGGCGAACAGGTGCCGGCCGACATTGTGTGGTTTGTATTCGTCCGGTTCGACTAACGTGACGCAGGTCACCTGGGCTTCGCGGCGACCGCGTCGAGAACCGGCATGCCGCCGCTGCCGACGCCAACCTGAAAGAGCACGGTCATGCCATCGTCGTCCTAGCCCGGATTTGAAGCTTCAAATGCCGTCTGTCTCACTCGTACCGACTCCGAATGTTTAAGGCTTACTTCGCTTCGGGCAATGGCCACTCGCCGGTCTCGTGCCAGATTTCGTAGCAGGCCAACCATCTCCAGGCCGCTTGTACCGCGAATACGGCGGTGAATTTCGACGGGTCCCAGCGGCTGGTGGCCCGCGTCGACCCCTGACGCCACATGCACAACGTCTGCCCCTCAAGCAAATGGGGGCAATGCTTCAGTGACGTCAAGACGCGTGTTTCGGGAGGCACAGTCGGGTAGCCCGCCAACAGCCGCGTCTCGAGCTCATAGATATTGTGGGCCGGCTTGAGACGGTAACGCAACACTACCATGCCGCCGACGGGCGCCAAACGAAGGCGAAATTCCGGATCGCGCTCTTCATTGTAGCGTTCGATCACCGGAATCTCGACCGTTAGGAGGCGCCGTTTGCCTTGCTCGGAATCGATCAGACCCATAGCGGACTGCGACCGGGAGACCGCAGGTTGAAAGCGAAAGCCGAGTCGACGTTGAACTCGGGATTTCGGCTTTCAACCTGCCGTCTTGATCAATAGTGGCACGGAACTGATTTGATCGCGTTAATAACTTCGTCTTCCGGCACTTCTTCGGAAATGCCCAAGAACGAAGTGTCTCGGCGATCCATCAGTAGGGCGGAGCCCGATTCGGCATTGCCGCGGAGGGGCCGATCAGTTGCCGCCGCTCCGTGTCGTTTAGTGGTCGGAAATCCATATCTCTCTCCTCAGAAAGCGGAACTGAAACAAACCTCAAATCGCCCGGCCAAACCGGTGCTGATGGTCGCTACAATCCCTCCTCGTTCGCCATTTCGGCAAACAGTTGATAAACCCCACGATCTACTTTTGGTTCATGCAACTCGGATGCCAACAGTTCTCCCTTGCGAACGACGAAATAACGAACTCCGTCCTTTGTCATCACCGCCCGAACGGCCGCTCCATCCGCCATGGACGCAATCGCGGCCAAGCCCGACGGGGCGACGATTTCGAACCGCAGCTTGGCCTGTTGCCGCGCCAGTCGCTCAAGTCGGTCCGCGTTTTCCTCGATCACCGTCCACGATAATCGCAATTCTCCGGCCAGATCCAAACCGTCGATGATTTCCACCGGCAGCGGTTGATATCGCTTCGCTCCCTCGCGCAAAGAATACCAGCAAAAGGTCAGGCCGCCGCGGCGCTGCACGCTGGGTCGGGGTTGTTCAATTTCGCCCAGCTCGTCCCCGTTTGCCGTGCCGATGACAAACACACCCTCCGCTCCGCGCAGCTGACCGACCCATTGAATGTCGCCTCGATAATCGCCATCGCTGGGATGCCGAAGTGTACCCGGATGCGTGTGGGCCACTCCGAGCAAGGCCATGCCGCGATCGCCCTGCCGCGCGATCCGGAACGCAACGGCCTGGGCCGTGCTGTTGAATCGAACGTGCGCCTCGCCCGCTTCGCGGTCAGCGCCTGCAGGCAACGTGGCTCGGATCAACGCCTGATCTTTTTCGCGCCGGCCCAGCAACAACCAGCCCGTTTCTTCGCTGCCACGATCGGTCTGACGCTGCTCGGCGTACTCGTCGAAAAGCGTTGTGATCACACCTCGCGTCACCAGGGCGCGGCGCAACGGTTTGAATATGGCGCTTGCCGGCGGGCCGATGTCGACGAGCGAAGTGGACGGTGCACGTTCTCTCGGCGAGCCCCCGCCAGCGAGGCCAATGCTCGCTGGCATCGCTCCAAAACCTCGTACAGCCAGCGCGTCGGTCGAATCCTTGATACTCCTTTACCAGCGTCTCCTGGACCGCAGCCATCATACACAGTCCAAACGAAACTGTCAAAATCGTTCGATCGCGGCGGATTAGTAATCGGCGCCTGCACAAGATCTGATGGCGTCGCGAGCTGCGCCTTTTGGAGTTGACGCCGGATCGCCGAAATTGGGTTCCGCGCCTCGATCCGCGACCCTGGGTCGATCGGAACAGCTTGAAAGACAAAACAATTGGACTGAGCCGTGGAATTTGGCTGCCATCGCGGTTAAAATTCCGGCCAACGACCATTGATTGACCAATGGAGGTAGCTGTCGTGCCCGAGCCGCTATCCGACGCGATGTGTGATTTGTTGGCGTTGTCGCTGGTGCCCGGATTGGGGCCGCGCTTGACCGCCGCACTGTTGTCACGATTCGGCACCGCCGCGGCGATTCGCCGCGCATTGATCGAGCAACTTCAACAGGTGCCGCAGATCGGCGAAAAGCTGTCGTACCAGTTCGTCGAGGCGCTTCGGCACACCGAACTTCAATCAGAAATCGACTTGATTGAAAAACATCAGGTTTCCTTGCTGGCATTCGGCGATGCGACCTACCCGGCGGCGCTGGCGAAAATTGTCGATCCGCCGCCAATGCTCTATTACCGCGGCTCGTGGAACGAATCGGACGCCCGGGCGATCGGCATCGTCGGGTCCCGGCATTGCACGGCTTATGGCCGGCGCATGGCCGAGCGCATCGCCTCGGGCCTCGCACGGGCCGGCTATACGATTGTCAGCGGGCTGGCCCGCGGGATCGACGGCGTGGCGCACCGTTCGGCGCTTGACGCGGGCAGGCGCACCATCGCGGTCGTCGCCGGCGGACTTTCGGCCATTTACCCGCCTGAGCATAAGGACCTGTCCGAGGCGATCGAAAAATCCGGCTGCGTGGTGTCGGAAACGCCCATGACGCTGGCCCCGCAGCCCGGCATGTTTCCGGCACGCAATCGCATCATTAGCGGCTTGTCGCGGGCGGTGGTCATCGTCGAGGCGAATGACCGCAGCGGCGCCTTGATCACGGCTCGCCATGCCGCCGAACAGAGTCGCGAGTTGTTTGCCGTGCCCGGCAACGTGGATTCGGCCGCCAGTGGCGGAACCAACCGGCTCATTCGCGACGGCGCTCGACTCGTCCGCGACGCCGACGATATTCTCGAAGACCTCGCGGGCGTTTCGAGTTCGCAAGGCCACTTGCCGGCCGGCTCAACCATTCCTGGGGCACAGGCGCCAGCATCGACTCCGCCCCCCGGCCTCGATGAAACCCAGCAGCGGCTCTGGGACCAGCTGGCGGACGGACCGCGGCACATTGACGATCTGGTGCGAGCGGTCGGCGTGCCGGTCGCCCAGTTGAATGGCATGTTGATGCTCCTCGAGATGAAAAAAGCAGTGCGGCGGCTGCCGGGCAATATTTACGAACGCCGCTAGCGATCGAACTCGGTCAATTCTCCAAATCGGCGCTTGCGGATCGAGTCGGGCTTTCGTAAATTTCTCTCTCACCCATTGCGACGACATGTCCTTGATGGCCCGCCGATCGGGTGCAGGCTGAGAGGTTGAACAATGACATGCGGTCCACTCATTGCAACGTTGCGCGGCGCTTGTCGCGGCGATGCGCAGGCGATCGATTCCGTCGCCGAACAACTCGCCGATGCGATCATCTTGGAAGCACGGATGCAGCTGCGCGACCGCCGCATTTGGGCCGAGCAACCGGATCGGGTGCCGCGGCGAAGCATATTAAAGCGGCAGATTCGAAATCTCATGACTCAGTTCGGGTCCGCGGAACATTCACGAGACTTCTCTCGGCTTGCCAAGCGCCTCGTCGAGAACAAGGCGCGGCATTATTTGTCTCGTTCCCGAGCATCCTCCGCGGAAACGTGAAAGGATCGCCCATGCCCACACCCGGCAATGTCGTGGAGACATTGTTGGCCGAGCGCGAGCGTCGCTGGCGCATGCGGCCAACGCTTGACATCGGAAGAATGGCTGGGCCAATTCGCGGAATTGCGCGGCGATCCCGAGGCCGCCGCGAGCCTGATCTATCAGGAGTATTGCCTCCGCGTCGAGGCCGGGGAAAAGCCGTCGCCCGCCGAATATCTTGGCACTTTCCCGGCTATTCCCGGCGGCTGAAAATGCAATTTCAGTTGCGCGCGGCGATTTCCGCCTTGGCCAAAACCGTGTCGAGCAAGCGATCGCCGGGCGACCCGCGACGCTCGCCGTTTCGCGTTGGCCGATACGAACTTCGCAAACTGCTTGGCCGAGGGGACTCGACCTCGACCTACAAGGCGACCGACCGCCGGCGCGGGCGCGAACCGTCGTCAAAATCTATGACGTCGATCGAAACCTTCGACTCGACTTTGTCCGCGCGTTGCGAACGCGGGTTCGACAGCTTGCCGGCATTCGCCACGCGAATCTGCAGCGAGTCCACGGCTTGGGCGTGTGCAAGGGGCATCCATATGTCGTCATGGACTTCATTCGCGGCGTGTCGCTTGCGAGTTGGTTTGACCGTTCTCCGCTGTTCAAGGAGATGCGTCGGGCCGCGGCGGTCGCCTGGAAAGTGTCCAGAGCGCTGGCGGAACTGCACGAAGCCGGGCAGGTTCACGGCCGGATCGAAGCGGAGCACATCGTGCTGACGGCCGGCTACGAACCGATTCTGACCTGCCCGCGACTTGTGGACACGGATCAAGCCAGTGCGACGCCGTCGGGCGATGTTTATGCGCTGGGTTTGATCCTTCATCGCATGATCACCGGCTGCGCGCTGGATGCCGGTCCGCCGATGATGCATCGCCCGGACATCGACCCCGTGCTCGACGCGATTGTGCGACAAATGACGGCGTCGAATCCAGCGCGCCGATTCAGCAACGGGCGTTTCGCCGCGCACGCGCTGGGCGCCTGGTTGAAACGAAACGCTTTTCGTTGATCAGATGTCGGTTGTCAATCCCTGGGCCATCTTGATCTCGACGCCGTGATTGACGGTCCAAGCGATCTTGTGAGTGACCGTGTCAACCAGTCCGGCGGCCGAGGGATGACCATTGCCGCTCTTTTTGACACCGCCGAACGGAAGATGCACCTCGGCGCCGATGCAGGGGAGATTCACATAACCCATGCCGAATTCGCATTCCTCGCGGAAGAAGCGCATCGCCCGGTAATCTTCGGTGATCACCGCTAGCGAAAGTCCGTATTCGGTGTCGTTGTAAATTCGTGCGGCATCTTCATTCGACTTGAATGGGATCAACGCCAGGTGCGGACCAAAGACCTCTTCGCGGATGCTGCGGAGCCCCGGCTTATAATTCTGCCGATAAACAAATGGCGAGAGAAAGCAGCCGGCGGAATACTCGGCGTCAGTCATCGACCCACCGGCGAGCAGCACCTCGGCGCCTTCGTTCCCGGCCAGTTCGTTGTACGAAAGCACCTTTTCCACCGAGCCCTTGTGAATGACCGGGCCGGTGAAGCACGCGGCGTTGAGCGGATCGCCGATGCGCAGGCGTTTCGCCAGCGCCACGAATTTCTCCGCGTATTGATCGAAGATCGACTCGGCGACGAGAATGCGGCCGGCCGAGACGCAGCGCTGGCCGCTGGTCTTAAACGCGCTGATGATGCCGGCGCTGACCGCAACGTCAAGACGGGCATCGGCACAAACGATGACCGCGCTCTTGCTGCCCATTTCCGCCGCGACGATCCGGTCGTAATGTTCTGCTGAAAGTTGTTGGATGCGTTTGCCGACCTCATAACTGCCGGTGAACAGTACGACGTTGACGCCCGGGTCGCGAACGAGCGCCTCCCCCGGAATGTGATCTCCCTGGACCAAATTGATGACGCCCGGCGGAAAACCCGCTTCCTCGAACAGTTCGACGAGCTTTTGCCCGATGCCCGGCGTGTCCTCGGACGGTTTGAACACCGCGGTATTGCCTTCGAGAAGGCTGGGACCCAGCATCCACAGCGGCACGGCGAAGGGGAAGTTCCACGGCGTAATCACCGCGACCACGCCCCACGGTTTACGCCGCACAAACGCGTCCTTCTCGGGGATCTCTGATGCAACGATTGAGCCGGTTGGCATGCGCCCGGATCCAAAGACGTACTGCACCATGTGCAGTCCTTCAATGACCTCGGCGCGGCATTCGGTGACGACCTTGCCACATTCGCGCGACATCAGTTCGGCCAAGCTGTCGGCGTCACGATGAATCAGTTGGGCAAGTTTGTCAAAAAGTTCGGCCCGCCAGATTCGGCTCGCCCGCCTCCAGGCGGGGTAGGCAGATCGGGCGGCAGCTACGGCCGCTTTGGCGTCTTCCGCAGTCCCCTTGGGAAACTGGCCGATCACCTGTTTCAAATTCGCCGGATTCAAGCTTTCGAACGAGGCGGCGGCGTTGCGAATGGCTTTGCCGCCGATTAAATGTTTGCCGGCGATGGGAGTGGTTGGCATGGGAGAGTCCTTCCAAATGAGTTGGTCCGACCCGGAATTGAACGCCTCACGATGCTAGTTTTTTCTTGTTTGCTCGCTCGACGAATGATTCAAATTCTTTTCGCGGCAAAATGCCGTTGTTATCCAGTGTCGATCGAACCGACATCTGGTGGAACGGTCGGATCGGTTGATTTCGTCGCGCAACGGGCAACATGATCATGGCGTTTGGGTTTGAGCATGTATACAGACGATGGCTCCCGGGAATCTCCTCGAGCTTATAGCCCAAGGCAAACAGAGCTCGCTCCAGTTGGCCAAATGTAATGGGCTTATTCATTTGAGGCTCCCCGCGATTCTCGGACACATTTGGAAACTGCGCCTCTTCAGCGAAGTACCTCTGAACATGCAGCCAAAATGCCCGTTTTTCCATTGCATTGTACAGCACAAAGAACACCGGCAATGGTTCATTTACCCACAGGTTATAGTCCTCGATGCGCAGCCGATAGATCAAAAACGCACCGGACGGGTCTTGAACGATTGAATCAGTTGCCTTCAACTGGAAATCCGCGTGGCCGGGTTCGACGTATCCGAACTCGTCAAACAAATCGATGGAGACATCGTATCCATAATCGGCCCGCTGCCGCTCCGCCGTATGCCCCGCTTCGAGAATGAATCGCTCCAAGTGGTTGACGCTTAAATCCGCGATGATGTGTTCGCGGGTTCGGCGTTTTCGCGGAACGGGCAACGTGTTTGGCACGGGTGGGCGCTCGTCATTTTGCTTTTCACATCATTATACTCCTGGCGACGATCGGCTCAAATCCGTGGTTTCCCTTCGCGGCGAGCGTGGTATAATCGCCAGTATCCTACCTTGGAGCCCTGCCATGCTTTTCCTGGGGCGGCAACGCGCTTGCACCTGCCAGACGCTCGATCGCCGGGCCTTTCTCCAGATCGGCGGAAGCACGGTCCTGGGGTTGACCTTGGCCGACTGGTTGCGCGTGCGTGCGGGGGCGCCGTCGCCGGGCTCGGCGAAATCCGTGGTCTTGCTCTGGCTTTGGGGCGGACCGTCGCACCTCGACACGTTCGATCCCAAGCCGAATGCCCCGATTGAATATCGCGGTGCATTTTCGCCGATCGCCACCAAGACGGTCGGCGTTCATATTATCGAACTGTTCCCAAAACTCGCCGAGATTACCAACCGCTTCGCACTCATTCGATCGTTACACACGCAGTCCAACGATCATGGTGTTGCCGGAACGATTGGGCTCACCGGCAGCATGGCCGGGGCAATCAATCTGGGCGGCAACTCGTCGTCGGGCTCGCCCAGGCCGGCGACCGGCGCTGTCGTGGCCAAGGCTCGCGGGTCGCAATCGGCATTCCCGCCGTTCATGGTCGTTGGCGGCAAGTTGCACCAGGGCAAAAAAGCGATCACGGGCGAGGGCGGCGGCAATTTCGGCCCAATGTATGATCCGTTCCGCCTCGAGTATGATCCGATCGAGGGAACCAAGATTCCCGGCTTGCAGCTTGCTCCCGGTTTGACGCCCGAGCGGCTGGCCGACCGCCAGATGCTGATGAAGGAATTTGGGCGGATCGAGCGAGTTAGCGAGGAACTGCAGCATACGAACGCGATTGACGATTACCGCGCCCAAGCCTTTTCCATGCTCACCTCGGCCAAGGCTCGCGGCATGTTCGACCTGAAACGGGAGTCGCCGCAAACCATCGAGCGATATGGCAAGACGCGATTCGGCCAGTCCTGCCTGCTGGCACGTCGACTCATTGAAGCGGGGGTGCCGTTTGTTCAGGTGAATTGGAGCGACCATGTCGAGGCCGAGGAGGACAGCGGCGATGGCGGCTGGGACCACCACTATCGCAATTTCCAGATTATGCAGGATCGGCATGCTCCCTGGCTCGATCAAGGGCTCTCGGCGTTCTTGAATGACTTACAGGAACGCGGGCTCCTTCAATCGACGTTGGTCGTGGTGATGGGAGAATTTGGCCGGACGCCCAAAGTAAACGATAAGGCCGGCCGCGATCATTGGGAAAAATGTTATAGCGCTCTAGTCGCGGGCGGCGGCGTGGCGGGCGGCCGGATTGTCGGTTCCAGCGATGCCCGCGGGGAACATCCCCATTCGAATGCGGTCACCCCCGCCGATTTGGCCGCGACGATCTATCACTGCGCGGGATTGACTAGCGAACAACTCGTTTCGCTCGGGCTTGGAACGAATGGCCGAGTCATTGAACAACTCTTTTGACACGGCACAGCGTTCCGCTTTCGAAAGCGCGTGTGCCGGTGAACGCGGCGGGGACGCGATTAAGGCCAGTCGAAGATTCGATATTTGCAGGGCAAAACGACCGCTCGCCGTCGGTTCTTGTCCGATTTTGAAGCTCAATTCCCATAAAGCTCATAGGGCGAATTGAATTGCGCGGGCGGCGGTGATACATTGCGTCTGTTTCCCTTGTGCGAGGCCGCAATCCATGGCGAACGATCCACGCAGGCCAAAATCCTGGACGAATCCCAGCGGCGGCGCGGCGAAAAATCCCGCGCCGAGCCAAAAGCGCGGTTGGCATCCAACCACATCCGCGGCGAAGCCCGCCGAGCGCCGGCGGCGGTCGCTTTTGCTACCCGCGTTGGCCGGAGCCGCCCTGCTCGCCATCATCGTCGTCGTCATTCTGATGCTTCGCGGCTATCAACCCGTGCGGATGATTGCGATTGGGCCGTCGGAATTCGACACGCTGGCGATTCCCCATAATGTCGGCGGCGCCAGCAGCGTCAAAGCGCTCGCCGATTGGACGAACGGCGGAAAACAGCGGCCCAAAATGCCGACTGCGCCCAACGACCGTGTAAAGATCGATGATTGGGCCGCGGGTCTCGACGGCAACGAGGACTTGACGGCGGTGTTGTTCTGCACGCAGGGCGGCGCCGATTTACAAGGCGCTTACCTTTGGCTGGTTCCGCCGGACGCCGTTTCGCCGACTGAAAAGTACAAGCTCCGTCTGTCCAAAGTTCTCGATGAACTCGCCAAGCGGCCGGATAAGAAGAAGCTGCTGGTCTTGGATACGACGCAGGTCGATGCCGATTTTCCGACCGGCCAGCTTCACAACGATTTCGCGCGCGAACTCAAGAAGCTCGACGAACAGATTGAAAAGATTCCCAATCTCGTGGTTCTTTGTGCCAGCGATGCGGACCAGCGCTCCTGGTATTCCGAGGAATGGCAGCAGACGATCTTTACGCACTATTTCATCGAAGCGGCAAAGGGCGCGGCCGGCGTCAACCGCGTGTCGGTTGACAAACTATTTGACTACCTCGCGGATCGCGTGCCGAGTCTGGGTGCGCTCCAATCGCGGCGAAGACCAGACCCCAATTCTGTTGCCCAGCAAGAGTGGACCAAAGCGGGCCAAGGATTTCGAATTGGCGATCGCTTCCGAATCTAATTACAAATCGCCGTCGGCTGCATCCGCGCCCGGGGCCAGCCTGGACATTCCCGAGGAGCTAAGGCAGGCCTGGGAACGCCACGACAACGACGAAAAGCAGATTCCCCGGCCCGAGGCAGTTAGTCCCTATCAGAGTCGGCGCTGCCTGGATAAACTGCTTCGCATCGAGTCGATGCTTCGCGCCGGAATGCCGACGAACAAGGCATTAGAACTTCTGAAAGGATTGGCCACGGAGCAGGAGAACCTTCGGCAGAGGCCCTGGGATTTGCGCTCGGTCGCAAACTCGCTGTCGATGCCCGCGGCCGCCGGATCCCCATTCAAAGCGAGGCTCGAACCGGGTCGCTTTCAGGCACTCTGGAAGGATCCGGCGAATGTTTGGCCCGATCTGCAGGCTGGGGCCGAAAGCAATGGCGAATCCAGCGTGATGCAATTGCGGTTTGAAGTTTGCTCGCAGATGCTGGATTTTCTGATCTCCGATAACCGACCGGAAAACCTCACCAAGGCCGATGCGCTCTTGAAATATGTATTTAAATCGGCGAGCGCGCCGGTCGAGGCGCATGTCTTGCTGATTTTCGATCGCGATCTCGATCCGAAGGCGATGCCGGATTGGCCGACGCTGAAGCTGGCGATTCAGGTGCACCGGTTGGCGGAGCAGGTCGCCCTGGCCGGTGGCGCCGGCCCGAACGAATTTCCTGCTAGCGAATTGGTGTTTCCCTGGATTCGCGAGGCGGTGGCGAAGGCCGATGTCGAGCGACTGCGCGGCGAAGATCTGCTCTTCAGCACCGTGCCGAGCGACTGGGCCAAGGCGAAAACCTTGCTCTCGTCGGCGGAGCAACAGTATCAGACGATCGGCAAACAGGCGAGTAAGGTCCGGCAGGCGCTGGCCGCGCGCAATCAGGCGCTGGCCGAGTTGCCCTACTACGCACGCTGGGTCGCCGGCTTAACCGATGAGTTCGAAGGCGATTCGGAAAGGCCGCGGAAATTGCTGGAAACGGTTGAGCGCAGTGCCGAGGGAATGCATCGGCTGGCCCTGATTCTCGAATCCGCCGATCCCAGCCGTCTACAGGAACTGAACTCGACCGCGATCGGCGTGCAAGCCGGTCTGGACGAGATTCGCGGCGCTTTTTCGTCGCTGTTGCCCAAGCTCGGCGCGGATGTGCTGATTTCCAAATGGCATCACATCGACAACGCCCTTCAGGTGCCGTTCATACGGGCGAGTCAACGCATGCAATTGCTTGCCAACTTGCGTACGATTTCCGCCTCGTTGAATCAGAAATTCGAGAATTTGACGACGCCGCCGGCGCCGGTCAATACGCGCCGCCCAAGCCCAGGAACGCGCCCAACGCCAGGGCCGCATCGCGTTGGCCTTGCTTGGAACCGCCTGCGTCAACGATCCGCAAGCACGCGATGAGTCGGGCGGCGCCGTCAAACTGAAATTCGAAGATTTGAAAGAGCGGGTAACACATCCAAAGTCGAACTGGTGGGAGTCCTTGGATGAGGCCGGCGAGCAAATCGGCTGGCATTGGCGGGAACTCGCCCGCCAGGTCGACACACTGACGGACAAAGCCAATCGCGGCACGTTGGCGGCGGCCCGGCCGATGCTGGCGCGGGCGGATTACCTGGCGCGGTTGGCCGACAGCGCCACGCTGCTGGGCAAGGATCGCGATCCGGTCCTGGACTATCGGCGCCACAGCCTGCATCGGTTTTTGCTCGATCAGGCAAAGCGCAGCATCGATGCCAACTGGGCGGCCGCTGATTTGGCTGCTGTAGCAGCGAACAAGCCATCGTTCGCGAAAGAAACCGCCGCTCGATTCGTCGACGACGCCGAACGATTGATCATGATGGGCGCGGACAAGGATCCGACGCCCGAGGATCGCACTCGATTGTCGGCCGAGGTGAATCCGGCGAAGCAGGCGTTGGCAATTCAGGACTATAGCGTGACCCCGGATGAGCCGTCGATCGAACTGACCGATCGCAGGAATTTCCGCGTTGGCTTCAAGATCAAACCGCCGGGCGGACAGCCGGTCGGATACCCGGTGCTCCGCTACGTCACCGGTGGACCATGCAAGCTCCCGACGGACGTGACCAGCGGCCGCAGGCCAATCACCGACTATGTCGATTTTCAGCGTCCGGTTCGCAATGAAACTCAGGACGCCGAGGTGGACCTGACCGCGGTGTCGAAATCGTCGGGAGTGATCGAGGCCGAAGTTTGGTACCGCGGGCATCGATTTATCGGCAAGTCAACTATTACGGTGAATAAGGATCCCAGCAGCATCTGGGTTTACAAGCCGCCACAGGGCGACCCCGGGTTCAAAGTGATCGCCGGGCCGGAGTTTCGCAAGGGGGCGGTGGCGATCGCGCTCGATTGGTCGAAGAGCATGAATAACAACAATAAGTACTACCAAGCCATGGACGCGCTCGAGGCGGTGCTGCAGTCGCTGCCCCCGGGAACGGTGGTCTCGGTGCTGCAATTTGGAGATCCCGATCCGAACTTTCCCGAACCGACATGGATTTATCGCGGTCCGGTTGCCTACGATTACGAAAGGCGCCCGGAAGAAGTGGCAACCCTGATCAGGGATCTGCGGCTAAATAAACCGCGTGGCGATAATTCTCCGATTGCCCGCACAATCGTTGAATTGACGCGGAATGGCAAGGGATTCCGCAATGGGTTTGCGGGCTTCAAGACCGTATTGGTGTTGACCGACGGCATGGACAATGTGGACGGTGAGAATGCTGGGAACAAAGTCTTCAATGAGTTGGCCTCGAAAAAGATCGCGGTCAAAATGTGCTTCTTCCAGGCAGTCGGCAACGAGGAGCGAGCTCGCGCATTCAATTCGACAAGATTCGAAGCCTTGACACGCCCGGCGAATTCTATTCGGCCGCCAACAAGCAACAGTTGATCAGCGCACTTTACGATGCAATGACGCCGCGAGTCAAAGTTTTCTATCCAGATGGCGATGAGGTTCGCGACATCGTCGGACGCGATCGTTCCGGAGTGCGGGTGAGCATACTAGGCGAGCGCCTCGACAAGTTCGCCCGACTGGCCAAGGGAGCGTACGATCTCGTCGAAAAGAACTCGCGCATGGGCCGCATGCAACTCGAGCCGGGCGACCGCTTGCTGCTCGAATTGGAACGGGTTGGTCGTCAGGCAGTGTTTCAGCGAGCCCAATACATCCCGACGATTCGGGCCGATCAGAGTCTGAAACTGGTAGGCGAGTCCACGGGTGACAAACCGATTTCGGCGATGGTGGCCGATGCGCATTTGGTTCAGAATCAAACCGACGGCAGCAAGTATGACTTGGACATGCTCCTGCTGATGGAACCCGGGCACTCACGCGATCTACTCAAAGTGACGCGGCCGCAATTTGCCTGGATCGAAACGCGGACGCAGAATGAGAATCCGGGTCCCAACGCGCTGTTGGCTCGCGTCGAGAATCAGAACTATCTGCCGTGCCCGGCGTGGCGCGTGCGCGTGTGGAAATGGCCGGCCCTGTCGGACAAAGACAACCCGTTTGCAGCGCCGAGCCGGCCCGATGTGTCACTGTGGTGGAGCGACGCCCTGCCGAGCAATCCGACTGTCATTGCCCGGGATTCCGGAAAATCGCTGGGCGAATGCTTCGAAAAACAATCCTTCACCCTCGATGGGAAAAACATCCGGATCGAAAACGCGCGATATGAAAACGGCTATCTGGTCGTGGAACTGGCCTATTCGCCCGGTCCGCCGGTGGTGCTGGTTCGACCGGAAGGGCTGATCGATTCGCCGCGCCTATCAATGCAAGAAGAGCATCGCTTTTACGACAAGGCCGGAAGGTACACCGCTCGATTCGGTCCGGTGGAAGAAAGCCGGCAAGGCCAGGCGTTTCGACTGGATTTCTACTCGATGGCCGACTTGAAAAAGGCGTCCAAGAAGATCGAGATTCGGCCGAACATTTCGCCGGGGGGCGACCCGCCGCTGAGGCAAAAGACGCCGTCGCCGGCGGAATGACGCTGGTATGAGATCAAAATCGGCGTCCGCCGAGCGCCGGGAATGGCAAGCGAGGAATTCATGTCGAATGACCGTCCGCGACAGCATGCCTGGCGTACGGCAACCGGCGGTCGGCCGGCTTCAACTGAACCCGGCAAAACCAGCCGCGGCGCCGGGAAACGCTATGTCGTGCTGGCGATCGCGTTGATGATTGCCGGCGTGATCGCCGGATTCTTGTTTTGGCCAACGGGCGACGTGAAACCGATCTTTCTCGGCGTCGTGCTCAACCAATACGAGAACAAGGCTTTTCCGCCGAACCCCTGGCGCAAGCCGACGGCGAGGCGCGTGCGCCTGCTTCAAGGACGATAGTGCCCTGGCCGCCCAGGCGCAGGAACGCTCGGGGATACTCGATCAGATCACCACGTTGGCCGATCGCACCGGCCAGGCCAAGGACAAAAATCGGCCCGTGGTGATTTATTTGAACGCCTTCGCGACCGTTCGCGATGGGAAAATATGCTTGCTGCCGGGGCGAGCCGACCCCGACAACCCCGCATCATGGCTGCCGCTTGAGCAGCTTCTCGACGCGATGCGCCGCGGCTCCGGGTCGAGGCTGTTGCTGCTCGATCTGGGCCGACCGATCGCCGATGCCCATTCGGGCATCGTAGCCAACAATGGATCCGACGTACTCAGCGATCAACTCCAACACGCCGTTGACACGGGTGAATTGGATTTCATGGTGCTCGCATCATGCGGCAAGGGCCAGATTTCGCACATGTCGCTCGAGTTGCAACGATCCGTCTTCGGTTACTTTCTGCAACAGGGTTTGCTTGGAAACGCCGACGGTTGGAACGATCGGAAACGAACCAACGGCCAGGTCACCGCGATGGAACTGGTCGAATACACAATCGCGCATGTCGCCGATTGGGCCGACCAGAATCACCTTTCGCCACAGGTTCCCCAACTCTATGGGAAGGGGAAGGATTTCTTGCTGATCACGCCGGGGCCGTCAATTCCCGCGCCCAGTTTGCCCGAGCCGTATGGGGATTATCCCAAGTTGCTCACCGAAGGCTGGGCCGAGCGCGACAAATGGATCAAGGACGATAGTTTCCGCCGGCTGCCGAGAACATTTCGAGAGATGGAAGTGATTCTGCTGCGAGCCGAGCAGCGCTGGCTGGCGGGCGATGCCGAGGACAAAATCATGGCGGAATTCTCGGGCAAATCCGACGAGTTGAAATCCCAGAAGAGTGAGAACGCGCCCAAGACGTTTACTCCCCGATCAATCGCCCGAGCGAGACGAGCCCTTGGCAAGGACGACCGCGCGATCGGCGACAAGGTGCACTCAATCCTGCTGCGAACACCGCTGAAACCGGACGACTTGAAGCCGCTGGTGGAAAAACCGCCGGAGCCGCCGCCTTATGCGGCGATCTCTCACGCCGCGATGGAGACGTTGATCGAGCCAGCCGATTTGCAACCTGAATTGTTGAAGAATGCCGATCAACTGCTGAAGAATCTGAATCCGTCGCCGCGCTTGATCGAGTTGGAAGCGGTGAAACTCCTACTTGCAGTCAATCCGGTCACGCAGGGGCGCTGGAGCGTCTTGCCCGGCGTCCGGCGGTTGATTCTGGCTTCGGCGCGTGACGCCGAGCTCGGCTTCGGCCGTCGATCCGCGGGTGTTGCCCTGGATCAAAAGCGAGTTGGCCGCGGGCGACGCCGCGCGGCGCGAGGGGCTGCTTAATCTGATCAACGGGGGAATGGACCAGCGAAAGCAGGGAGCCGATGAACTGCGAGACGCGCTCAAGCACTATGAAGTGGTCCAGAAAACAGCGCAGGCCCTGGAGCGCGCCATGCAGCGTCTGGAGGAGGCTCGCGCGTTGATCCCGGATCTCGTCGCCACGCTGGGCGATCGCGTGCCAGACTCCGGCGACGAACAACTTTGGGGGTCGCTGATCGCCTCGACGGGAAAGGTGCGGCAAATGCTGTCGCCGAAGGATCCCAGGCAACTGGATCTCGGCGGACTTGCCGCGGAGACTGACCGGCTGCAATCGATTTTGGCTCGCGTTCGACGCCCGTATGAATCGAACGAGTTGAAGCGATTGTTGCGTCGCGTCGGCGAGCCGAACGGCCCTACCCCGGATCGACTGCGCCGCATGCTCGAATCGCCGGTTTGGTCCGGTCCCGATCGCGCGTTGATCTACTCGGCGGCGCGAGAGCAAGGGAAAAGCGCATCCGCCGAGGCGATTTCTCACGCCAACAGTTTGACTCCCGGCGTGAATCTGCCGCCCGCCGATCAACGATTTGCGGACGCTCCGGCCTGGCGATCCAAGCTGGCCATTGACCTGCTGAGCCTTGATGGAATCACATCCACCATGGAACTGGAACAGGCACTCGGAAGGGCGAAGAAGCCAGACAAGCCGAGCGATTGGCCTGATTTGGGCCGCAGAATTCGTAAAGCCTGGGCGGTCGCATTGCCGGAAAAGTACCGCAACTCTCTCGGCCTGGCGGATCGAGAGCGCGTGGGCTTTATTGTTCATCCGCTTGACATCGACGCCGTCGGCGAGCCGGACCAACGATTTCCGGGCGAGCCGGCGATCGAACTTCGCAAAAAGCAAACGGTGGAGTTTTGGCAATGGCTGGCGCGCGAACGCTACTTCAAGGACGCCGATAAGTTTCTGGGAGTGAAGGACCTGGATGCCTACGGCCAGGCCTTGAAGGATGTGGGGTTGGATTTGCAATCGCGAGTGCCATGAAACGCGGGCCGCTTGCGGCTTTGCAGGCAGGCCTGGCTGCAAAGCCGCAAGCGGCAAGATCAGTCATTTTCCAACCGTAACCGGCAAATCGGCCAGCTCTTCCTTGACCGCGGCGTAGTGGCTCGGCTCCATGCTGAACGCTCGCCGTGCCGCTGGTCGAATTGCGCAGGTCGCTACGTGTAGCCGAACAGCTCCGCCAGCGGAACGTAGGCGTGCGATCTGGCAGCGGCCCTTGTCCATGCTGGTGTCGAGGATTTCGCCGCGGCGGCGGTTGATGTCGCCGAGTGAGGTCGCCCAGGTACTGCGCCGGCGCCACGCACCACCACGTTCATGATCGGCTCCAGCAGCGTAATGCCGGCCTTGGCCTGGGCATCGCGGAAGCACTCCATCGCGGCCAGCTTGAACGCATCCTGCGAGCTGTCCACGTCGTGGTACTTGCCGTCGAGTCAGCGTCACCTCGGATATCCACGCAGGGGAAGCCGTACTTGGCCCCCTTGACGCAGCCGTCGCGGAAGCCGTCCTCGACCGACGGGATGTACTCGCGTCGGCACCGCGCCGCCGACGATCTTGTCCACGAAGTAGATGTTGTTCGGATCCGGCTTTTCGCCTGTCCTCCTCGCACTTCGCGTGACCCAGGCCTCGATCTGCTCCTTGGTCGAGCGGCTCGATATTCGCATGTAGATGACGGCGTACTTGCCGCGGCCGCCCGACTGCTTGATGTAGCGCGTCTCGATCTCGACCGGCTTGGCCAGCGTCTGGCGGTAGGCCACCATCGGCCTGCCGACGGTCACCTTGACGCCGGGCGTCGCGCATCAGCTTGTCCACCGACACTTCCAGGTGCAGCTCGCCCATGCCGCTGAGGATCAGCTGGCTTGGTCTCCGGGTCGGTCTTGAATTTCAGCGTCGGGTCGTCGCGGACCAGCTTGCCCAGCGCGTCGGCCAGCTTGGTCTCGTCGGTCGTGCGGTCCGGGCATGATCGCCTGCGAGATCACCGGCTCCGGGAAGCGGATCTCTTCCAGGGTGACCGGCTGCGTCGTGCGAACAGAGCGTGTTGCCGGTGTAAGTGCTCTTGAGCCCCACCACGGCCACGATCTCGCCCGGGCCCGCCACGTCCAGCGCATCGCGGCGATCGCCCATCATGCGGAAAATGCGGGCGATGCGCTCTGTCCTTGCCGGTCGTCGGTGTTGAGCACCTCGTCCTTCGGGTGCAACTCGCCCGAGTAGATGCGCAGGAACACCAGGTCGCCGGTCGATTCGCTCACCGTCTTGAACGCCAGGGCCGCAGAACGGGTCCTTCGGCGTCGGGCTTGCGCTCGACCTGCGCCTTTTCCTTGGCTCTTGGGCACGTTGCCCATGCACCGGCGGACGGTCGGCGGGCGACGGCAAATAATCGACGACCGCGTCGAGCAGCAGTTGCACGCCGTGGAAGTTCTTCGACGAGCCGCACATGAATCGGCGTCAGCTTGCCGGCCAGCGTGCCGGCGCAGGATCGCCCGGCGCAGCATCTCCTCGGGAATCGTCTTGCCCTTCGAGCACCAGTTCGAGCAGGTGGTCGTCGGCGTGCGAGGCGGCTTCGAGCAGTTGATGGCGATACTCCTCCGCCTCGGCCCTGTACTTCTCGGGAATGTCCATCGAGCGTGTAGCTGACGTGTGTCTCGGTCGGTCGGGTCTTTCTTGACGAACTTCATCCGCACGAGGTCGATGACGCCTTCGAACTCGTTCGACTGGCCCGCCGGGATGGTGCAGATGGCCGGCGATGATGCCGAGCTTCTCCTTCATCTGCTCGATGCAGTCGAAGAAGTCGGCGCCCATGCGGTCGAGCTTGTTGATGAAGGCGATGCGCGGCACGCTGTGCTTGTTGGCCTGGAACCAGACGGTCTCCGATCTGCACCTCGACGCCGCCGACGGCGCAGAAGACGCCGACGCGCGCCGTCGAGGACGCGCAGGCTGCGCTCGACCTCGGCGGTGAAATCGACGTGGCCGGGCGTGTCGATCAGCGTGATGCGGATGTCGCCCCACTCGACGGTGACGGCGGCGCTGTTGATGGTGATGCCCTTGGCCTTTTCCAGCGGATCGAAGTCGGTGGTGGTGTTGCCCTCATCCACGTCGCCGACCTTGTGCTTGGAGCCGCTGAAGTAGAGGATGCGCTCCGTGGTCGTGGTCTTGCCCGCGTCCACGTGGGCGATGATGCCGATGTTGCGCAGTTTTTCGAGCATGTGCTTGGCCGGCGGGGTTCTCCCGCACGCCGGTCGTTGGAACAATAAAACAAAACGCCAGGGAACTGAATTCCCCATACTTTGAGTCTCACGCAAGACTCAAAGATTCATCCTTTATGCCTTGTCGGGAAGACCGGGTCAGATTGTCACGAATGCGCGATTAATCACGCACTCCTCCCGCGAGGAGCGGACAAAATAAGATCAGACGTACCCGGTTAACGATCATAGTTGTTGGGAGGGCCTCAACCGCTGTTGTCAAGCAAATAGTATCGCAATAATGCCTTTTCGTCCAGACCACTGGCGGCGAAGCTCTTGTGAAATCATGGCGAAGAACCGCCAGCGGGCTCGGCCCGCCGGTCGGATTCAAAGGCGACACGCTCGTTCCCATGCCATATTGGCAGTCGAGAAAAGATGCTGTTTTCCACTTGGAAAACTCAAAGCGGACAGATCTCAGGTTCGCGCCACCCCTAAATCTGTCTTCTTAGACTGGGTGGAAAGTTGACCGGAATAGTGAACATATGTGTAATTTTGCGGCTCAGGGACTTGTGACTTGAGCTGTCCAAAGTTGCCCGCACCATTTGAGAGCAATAATGAACTCGACCCGGCGTTTTGCCGTAGCTGTGGAAGCAAAAGGCGTCGGTTCATCTTGTTAAGGAAGCTAAATTGTGCAAAGACTCGTGGATACGCTGTGCCCGACCATACTGATCGTGGCTTTAATGGGCGGATGTCAAAACGCCAACTCAAGGTCCGACCTGGAACGCCGTTACGATCAGGTCAAGTTGAATATGACCCAGGACCAAGTGAAATCGATCATGGGCGACGGGCGCGAGGTGACCCGCGCCGAAATCGAGAAGTATCCGGAGTACCCGAAATTCGACACAACGGATTTTCCCAAAGCGACCAAATGGATGCAATGGGATGGCAAACTCCAGTACGTGCTCGCGGGATTCAGCGAGGGAAAGCTCGTGGTAATCCGACTTGTTGGTGCTCAGGCGCCGAAGCGTTGATACGAAAGGGAATTCGATTTTTTCCGAAATGAATTGCTCGTAATTTCCGCTGGTGCTTTGCCTTGAACTTGGGTTTCGCCTTTTCACAGCCCAAGGTCCCGCCCGGCAGGCGGAACCTACATGTCGGCTCAACAAATTCGCAACGACTTTCCGCCCGCCAACCGCGTTCTGAACTTTCGTTGGTACCAATAGCATGAGTATCCTTAAATTAAGGAGGGATTCCGCATCCCACGGTCCATCGGCTGATGAACCTGTTGTCCGGAGAGGCACATGTCGAACCAAGTCGAATTCAACATTGACAGTTGGAATTCCGCAATTCGCGCCTTGCGCGATGGTTCAGTGGAGGAACTGCTCGAGTTGCATGAAAACGGCGCTGTGTCGGAGGCCGAGGTTGTCGGCGCGATTGCCGGCCGGTGTTATGAACAACCGCAGGCGGCCTCGATGCTGATCCGACGTTTGCGCGAGTATCCAAATCACGCCGCCCCGAGAATTGCCGAGCAAGTTGAGGCGATTGAATTGCCGCAAGCAAGTCATTGGGGACGGACCATCAGCCGATGGCTTTTCGGTCGACAATTTCGACTGATTTGGCCGATGGCCGCATTTGCCGGCCTGATCGCGTTTTGCGTCTGGGACTCGATTGCCCGCTCGCGGGGTTGGAAAAATGTCGTGTCGCCAACTGCGATTGATCTCTATATCAGCGTCGGGCTTGGTGCATTCATTGGCGTGCTTGCCGCGGCTTGGGAGCGATTCCTGATGACGCATCGGCGAGCGAGTCAGCTATTGTTTCATCGCAGTACCCTTCGGGAACGCTCGACATGGAAATATCAGCCGAGAAATCTCCGTCAAAATGGCTGGTTCGTGCTGCTGACCTTTGCCCTGCTTGTTTGGTGCGGATTCAAGAGTGTATTTGCTCTACCCGCACTTTTGGCGATGAACGTCCCGATGGCGATGAACGCCCGGCTCGCGGGGGAATTCGCCGCGGAAATTGCTTCAAGCGATGTGGCGTAGACAATGGACCGTTCGAGAGACCGGGCGCAGCCCTGGAAAACAGATGTCGTATTTCGAGGACCTCACTCCGTACTCCCATTTTCCCATCGATGGGGAGAGTGCGGAAACGGTCAACATTGGTTGGCTCGATCGGCGGCCGTCATAATTCCGAATGCTGCAGAGAATCCGATCGTTCTCTCACTTGGCCTCCAGCACCCATTGCGTCGCCCTTTGAATCACTTCGGTGACGTTGTTGAGTTCCAGTTTCTCCTTGATGCGGGCCCGGTAGGTTTCGATGGTTTTCGGGCTGACGCGCATCTGGTTGGCGATCGATTCGGTGGTCATGCCCTGCCCCATCAGTTCGAAGGCTTGTAATTCGCGGGTCGAGAGCGATTCGATGCCGCTGCGTTGGCTGACGTCGGCTTCGCCGCGGCCGAGTTTCTCGCCGAATTCGCCGCTGACATAAACCTTGCCATCCATGACGGTCTGAATCGCAAGGAGCAGATGCTTGGTGGCCTGGCCCTTGTGAATGTAGCCGTGAGCGCCCGCCTGCAGGGCGCGCTCGGCGAAGAGCGACTCGGGGTACATCGACAGCACCAAGAACTTGATGTCGTCGTTGCGATCCTTGATGCGCTCGATCAGTTCGATGCCGTTGCCGTTCTTGAGCGAGATGTCGATGATCGCCAGGTCGGGCGACTCGGACTCGAGCAGCGCCAGGGCCGCGGGGATATTCTCCGCTTGCCCGCAGACGGTGAGGTTAGGCTGCATGGCGATTTGCATCGCCAAGCCTTCGCGGACCAACGGATGGTCATCCACAATAAGAACTTTCACTGCTAGGGCGGCGAGTTCGGGCGCCGCGCTTTTCCGGCCCATCTTCCAATCTCCTGGGAATCGTGCACGAGACGCGCGTGCCGCGTCCGAGTTCCGAATCCATGCGAAACGAACCGCCGACCAGGTTTATGCGATAGCCGCATGATGCGAATGCCGAGCCCCTCGACCCGTTGCGCGTGGGGCATCATGCCGTCGCCATCGTCCTGGATCTGCATGTAAGTGCCGTCGTCATCCGCGTCGAGGGCGATCAGAATATGCGCGGGCTTTGCGTGCTTGATGGCGTTGTTCACCGACTCCTGGGCGATGCGGAGCAGTTGACGGGCGACGGTGCGGTCGTCCACTTCGGTCACCGACGACTCGAAACGAATGGCGATGCCGGACTGTTCGCCCGCGCGCTCGGCCAAATCGCGCAGAGCCGCTTGGAGTCCGCCCGCCTCGAGTTGAAATGGAATCATGCCATGGGAAAGAGCACGAACTTGCTCATGCACCCGGCTAAGACCATCCACCAGACGCCGGGCGATCGGGCCGGTCGCATCGGACGGTTCGATTTTTGCGCCAGCGAATTGGCGATCAGCCCGAGGCCGGTCAATTCCTGGGCGACGCTATCGTGCAGTTCCTCGCCGATGCGGCGTTGCTCGTGCGCCACGATGTCCAACACTTCGCGTTGGAGTTCCTTTTGCTGGGTGATGTCAAACGAAACGCCGACGAATCGGCTCGCCGCGCCGGATTCGTCGTGAACCAGGCGGCCAAACAGCGACAGCCAATTCAATTCGCCGGTGGCCGCGCGGTGAATGCGAATCTCGGAACTGAGCAGCGACTGCCGGGAGCGAAAGCGCTGGTGATGCTGAAGCGCGCGTTCCAGATCCTCGGAGTGATCGCGCGCGAGCCAGCGCTCCCAATTCGATTTCCCGCTGCGGTCCGGATCATAGCCGGGCAGTTGGAAAGAATAATCGGAGAGGGTCGCCTGCCCGGTGCCTAGGTCGACATCCCAGGTCGCCATGCCGGCGCCGGCGACGGCGAAGCGCAGCCGCTCCTGGCTTTCCGCCAACTCTCGTTTGGCTTGTTCGTGTCGCGCGATCGAATCCTGGAGGTCTTTCATCGTTTCCTCGACCTGCAGCGACTCGCCGCACAATCGTGAGGCCGGCGAGCGTCATGAGCCAAAGAGCAGCCAGACCCATGCTGCGATTCAGCACGTCGGGCGTTCGCGGGCCCTGGATCAGCGGCGAAAAAAACATGCCCAGAACGACGAACGCCGAGCAGATCGAGCAGGCGATGGAAACGTAACGCGTGTTGGAAAACAGCACGGTCGCGAGAATGACCGGAAGATAGAGCACCCAGACCACGAAGCGATCCGGCGTGAACAAATCGCAAATCAAGACCGCGATGGCGAACAGCCTGAGAAAGGTCAGCAGGGCGGGCCGTCGCAGAATCACTGTCGCACTCCGAATGGCCGAACGCGCTCAATTCATCGTCGACCGGCGTCCGCGATCAACTGTAGCTCGCGGATTCGGTTTGCCGACTGGTTTGTTGAAAGATGCTCGTTTTCCAGGCAAAAGCGCGTTTGTAGGGAAAATCCTGGAGTTCGCTTTCGGCATCGATTCCATGTTGCAAGGAGAAAAGCCGGTTCTAGTTTTCAATGACGCCCGAGACATTCACTCACTAGGAGCAATCATGTTGACGAAGTTTGCCGCACCGATCGTTCAGTTTCTGAAGCGTGAAGACGGCCCGACCGCGGTCGAATACGCCGTGATGTTGGCGTTGATCGTCGTGGTCTGCATCGCCGCGATCACCACGCTAGGACAAAACGCGAACGCCACGTTCACCCGCGTTGGCAACGCCATCGGCTCCTCGAGCTAGACGGCGATCGGGCCCAAGACTCTGCAAGTTGTTCAGGTGTTTAAGCCGCGGGGCTTTCGGCGAGGTTCTTCGACGCGACTTGGCCAGTGGCAAGTCGCGGAAGTGTTCCGCCGAGGCCCGGCGGCGGTTCACGATTGACGTTGGCCCCACGTAGAAAGATTGAAATCGATGTTTACTTGTCCGCACTTTCTCGAAACCCAAATTCGCCGTGGATCCGTTTCGGAAGCTATGATATCAGCAGGCGGCGACGGTCCGGCCGATTCATCATTGCGACCGCACGAATCCCGTCGCCCGGGAGTTGAAATGGCCACGGCGCTCATTGTCGATGACGATGACCAGCAGCGAGCGTTCGTCGCGAAATCGCTGTATTTGACCGGCTGCCAGATCCTCGAGGCGGTTTCCATCGACGATGCATTGACGATGGTTCGGGCGGAGAAACCCGATTTGATCGTCATGGATTTATTTCTTCCCCAGCCTCGCGGCCTGATGTTCATGCGCGAAGTGCAGATGGAGTTTGACAACATCAAGATTGTCGCCGTCACCGAAGAATGTTGTACCACCGATTCGAGATTCCATCAGTTGGCGCTCAACTGCGGCGCCTACGCGACGATCGCCAAGCCGATCAAACAAATCGAACTGATTTCTCTCATCCTCGACCTGATTGGGCGCGGCTGAGTTCGCGGTTTTGCAGCCCATATTCGCGTGACGCTGATCGCATCAATTCGCAAGATGATATGCGGAGGAACGATGAACGCGCACGCCACGAAGCTTTATCCATTCGTCCCGTCGGGTCCCAAGTTCAATCTGGCGATTGACTTCTTTGCCGCGATCGGCTTCAAGACGCAGTGGCAAAGCAGCGGCCTCGCGGGCCTGCGCTTTGGCGGCGCCTATTTCCTGTTGCAAGAAATCGACGTGCCCGAATGGCAAAAGAACCAGATGATCGTACTCGAGGTCGATGACCTCGACGGCTACTGGTCGGAACTGTCGGCGATGGATCTGGAAAACAGGTTCGCCGGAGTGAAACTGCGGCCGCCGACCGATTTTCCCTGGGGCCGCGAGGTTCATTTCATCGACCCCGCCGGCGTCTGTTGGCATGTGCGGCAGACTTCAAAGTAAGAAGCCATCGTCCGGAATTGGAATTGCATGGGCGGGCCAGTCACCATGGGCCCGTCTGGCGAGCGCCTCGCCGGGCGACGACTGGTCCCGAACAATTCGTTCTCGCGCCAGGGGAACTACGTCATGTTGCGATTGAATCTTTTGTCTGTGCTCGCGGTTGTCATGCTGGCCGCGCCGGTCGATGCCCAACCCAGGGGCAAGGCGATGCCGATCAAGGCGGAGCAGCTGGCGAAAGACTGTTCGGCCGACTCGTCCAAGGCCGAGGCCAAATACAAGGGTAAAACACTCCGCGTCGCCGGGGTGGTCGGCGACATTTACGACGATCTGCTCTACTTGCCAGTTAAGGTCAACGGCCAGGAAGTGTCGATCGTCATCCGCTTTGGCGCGGGCAAGAAGCCGAACGTGAAAAAAGGCGACGAGGCGACATTCGAAGGCAAGTTCGACCGAGTCGCCGTCCTCGGCCCGGCGTTGGTTGGGTGCAAGCTGGTGTCGAGGGGCGGGAAGAAGTGAGCAGCAAAGTCGGGCACTGAAATGGGCGAGCGGGCTCGCCGCGAGGGGGTGTTGCGGCAGAGCCCGCGGAATCTCTCACCGTCGCGCCGCCAGCATCGCCAGGTGGGCGGCATCGCCATCGTGGCTCTCCGGAGAGACGTTTCGATAGTCGCCACGGAGGGCCTTGACGCGTTTCGCTCCTCGTCGATTTCCAGAGCGGTGCGAACGCCAAATCGCCGCAGGACCGGCACCGGCGGGCACCAGCCCTGCAGCCGCATGCTGCAGGAAGAACGCCTGCACGACGAACGGCAATAGGAACCGGCGCTTGTTTACCGTCAGACCGAGCGTCATGCCGGTGAGCGTCAGGCTGGGGGCCAGCGTCTCGACGCAACGCTCGATGTCCCATTCACGATCCAATTCTGCCAGGCGGCGATCGATCGCCTCGGGGCCCGCGTGGGCGAAGCGTTCAATATTCGCCTCGGTCTGCTGACGAATTCTTTCGTTCACATAATCGGCGGTGTGCGACGGCACGCGGCGTGCATTTGCGGGAAGCATATCTCGGCCCTCGAAGTGCAGCGTGATCGGTCGTTTTCAAGCGGATTTGCTTGCAAAGATCGTGCCGGGCCGGATTTCAGAAATGACGCTGGCCTCATGCGATTTTCCAGAAAAGTCGCATGAAGCCATCAATTTGGATGTCGGACCTGAGTACCTGAGCCGATGCGCCTAACCAATCAATTGCCGGACCGGCTTGCCTTCAGGGCATAACTCGATCGGCCGGCCATCCTGGGTGTGGAACCAGGTGTTCAGCGGCACGCCGAGGGTGGTGTAGATGGTCGCGGCGAGATCCTGCGGCGACACGGGTGAATCGGTGACATACTCGGCGAATTGGTTGGTGGCGCCGACGACCTGTCCGGGCTTGATGCCGCCGCCCGCCATGCAGGCGACGCCGGCGGTGGACCAGTGATCGCGGCCCGCCGACGGATTGACCTTTGGCGTGCGGCCGAAGTCGCCGAACCAGACCACCAAGGTCGAATCCAGCAATCCGCGAATCTTGAGATCCTCGAGCAGCGCGGCGAAGCCGTTGTCGAGTTTCGGCAATAGCCGAGTTTTCAAACTACTGAAGTTGTTCGTGTGCGTGTCCCAGCCGCCATCGGTGACCGTCACGAACTGAACGCCGGACTCGATCAGCCGCCGGGCGACCAGACAGGATTGGCCAAACTGCGTGCGGCCGTACGAATCGCGAACCTTTTCCGGCTCCGCGGCGATGTCGAACGCCTTCTTCGCGGCCGGCGAAGTAATGATCGAATGAGCCTTGGCGTAAAACTCGTCGCGGGCTTTCACGTCCGCCGCGTTCTCTTCAATATTCGTTTGATATTGTTCGAGATCGGTGAGCATGCCATAGCGGCGTTCGAGCCGGTCGCGCTCGCGTTTGCCGGCGAGGCTCAAATCGCGGACTCGGAAAACGCGGGCATTGGGATCCTCGCCGACTTCGAACGGGTTGTACTCATCGCCGAGGAAACCGCCGATGCCGCCATTGAACCGGCGATCGATGTAGCGGCCCATTTGCACGAACGGCAGCATGCCGTTGACGTAGCCGCGTTCCTTGGCGACAACGGCGCCGAAGCAAGGGAACGGCAACGCGGGGTTGTATTTGTGCCCGGTCATCATGAGATGATCGGCGACGCCATGGCTGCCGTTCTTGGGATCATGCCCGCGGATGATGCTGTAGTCGTTGGTCAGTTTCGCCAACCGCGGCATGTGCTCGGCGATGCGGATTCCCGGCAGCGTCGTCGGAATCGTTTTGAATTCGCCGCGAATTTCCACCGGAGCGTCCGGCTTCGGATCGAAGGTATCAATGTGCGAGGGCCCGCCTTGCATCCACAGGAGGATGCAACTGACTTGCTTTCGCTTCGCCGCCGGCTGTTCGGCCCGGAGTTTCAGGAATTGCGGCAGCGACAGACCCAACGCCGATAGTGCGCTGATGCGCAGGAACGATCGCCGGGTTACACCAGAACAGTCGGGAGCACGGCCCGTGACAAAGTCGAACATGGAATGACACCTCGATCAACCGGGCAGGAGGCGGGAACGGCCGGGCAAGCCGTCTGGGTGGCGGGATACTGGTAGTTTCGAGTAATTCTTTCGCCGGGTCAAGTCAAAAAGCCCCGCCCCCGGGGATTTTCGCGGCCCTGAACCGACTCACTCGCAGTCGGGTCAATCCCGCATGCCTTGGCCGAATGGCTCCGTCGCCCTAAGATGGCCATTCGCATGCTCCCGTAGCTCAACTGGACAGAGCATCGGTCTTCGGAACCGAGGGTTGGGGGTTCGAATCCCTCCGGGAGTACTGATCCATAAAGACTTCCGGCAATCGTCAAATCGGCCGTTTTTTCGGTGCTCCGCCGGCGCTCCAATGATCAAGCATGCAATCCGTTTCCCAATTACACACGGCTTGGTGTCACAGCCGCCATGCACGAAGCACACTAGCGTCACCGCCAAGGACTTGGTGCGGTCGCAAGGCGCGCCATGATCCGATCGCGTCGTACCGGCTGAAATCTGGTGTGCCGGCAATGAACTCGACGGCCAATTATTCTTGGTGAGACTGATCGAGCTGAGGATCCGCAACGATCGATTCCCCGTATTTTGGCCTTCTCTTAATTCCGGATGCATCCGTCATCATCTTGTTGATCAGCATGACGGAAATGATCGAGAATCTCGCCCTTGTGTCTTTCGCCAATTCCAAGAACGACGATGCGGCGCTCGGTTCCAGAAGCACAGGCGATTCGAGGCGGTCACACTGCTTCAGAATTTCGGGATGGCTGAAGTCGATTTCCACGTGAGCGTGGGCAAACAGACGTCGAATCTCGCTGATGAGAACGGCGTTGACATAGTTTGTTCTCGATAGCAGTCCGAGGCAATACGCCACGTCGGCGCGGCTGCGAACGGTGTCCAAGGTATTGCCGTCGTCAAATATGCTCTTGACGGTATTGCTCCCCTCAATGAAGAACGCCGTTAACAACCCAGCTAGTGCTTGTTCCAAATGGGCGCCCGCCAACAAGACGCAGGGCAAAGGCCGTTCCCTGTTCATCATGTCAAACAATTGCTCCGATTGCTTCAGGAGTTCAACAGCAAGCGGAAACTTCCGAATCATTTTCGCACCTGGGATGGAAGGCGACGCCGGCCGCGGGCCAGCCCGCGTGGCGTGCGCGTTGTGGCCGATCGGCGTATCGGGGATTGTAATGGGGACGTTCGCATCGATCAAACCATTTCGCGCCGGATCGCCGCACCAACGCGTTGTTTGCGCCAGTGGTATGGAATTGCGACTGTCCGGGGGCCGGTCGCCGCGTCCGAGCAGCGCCCCTACCCTCTTGTCGATGGTTTTTGTCCGGCGATTCTTTGATTGCGACCAACTCGACTCGGCTGCGGGACTTCTGCCGCGCAAATGGCTGCGGGGTCGTGGCGAACCGGTCCCGGAAGGACGATGCAGTGAATGTCCGTTTGTTCGGCGAGTCGGCAACAGATCTAGTAGCCCCGGAATCGGCAATGGCGTACACTTTCGCGAGAGACGATCGCCTGAGCTACCTGCCGGTTGCTGCCCTCCCTGTTATCGTATTCTCACGCCAAAGCGGATTGAATCATGGCAAACACCAATCAGGGTATTGGCCACTATTCTTGCGGCCGAATGCCGCGCCGCTCCTTTCTCGGGTTAAGTGTCGCGGGCCTGTGCGGATCTGCCTTATCCGAATTGTACCGAGCCCGTGCTCACGCAAGCCCGGCCTCATCGCGACAGCGAACGGCACTGATTGTCGTTTGGCTTCATGGCGGCGCCAGCCATCTGGAAACCTATGATCCTAAGCCGCTCGCCCCGAGTGAGTACCGCGGTCCTTATCGAGCGATCTCCACGCGCGTCGCCGGCATGCAGATCTCGGAACTGTTGCCACGGCATGCGCGGGTGGCCGACCGATTCACGTTGCTGCGCTCGCTTGCCCACACCGGACCCTGCCATGACAGCGGTCCACAGCAACTTTTCACGAGCTTCCCGATCACCGTCAACCGGGCCAAACCCGACCACCCCGACCTGTTCGCCATCACCGACATGCGGCGCGCGGACCCGAACCAAGTCATCCCGAACAATGTTGGCGTGCCGCCGATCCCCTACCTTGGCGCCGCTTACCTCGGGGCGGCCCGCGAACCGTTCGCCGTGACCGGTGACCCGAACGACGCGAAGTTCCAAGTGCCCAATATCGGCCTCAAGGGCGCCGGGCAGCGTCAGCGCTGCGGTGAGCGCGTCGATTTGCGAGAGCGGCTGGATGCATTGCGCCGCCGAGTCGATCAACCGGGCGAGCACGACGCATTCGACTCCTTCCAGCGCCAAGCCTGGAATGTTCTGGCCGGCCCCGCGGCTCGCCGTGCATTCGATTTGTCGCTGGAGCCCGAGCGGGTGCGTGAACGCTATGGGCGCAACACCTGGGGCCAGCGATGCCTGCTGGCTCGCCGACTCGTCGAAGCCGGAGTGGACCTCGTCTCGGCGACGCTCAATGGGCCGTTGTGCGGCCGCGTTAATAATTGGGACGACCATGCCGTCAATCACCACGTATTCGAGGCAATGAAGTATCGAGCGCCCTTCTTTGACCAAGCCGTGGCCACGTTGATTGAGGATTTGCACGAGCGCGGCTTGGACAAACGGGTGTTGCTGGTGGTCGGCGGCGATTTCGGGCGAACGCCGAAAATCTCTTACGCCGAAAGCACCGGCGAGGGCATTGGCAGCGCGCGTGCCGGCGTCAAGCAGCCCGGGCGCGACCATTGGCCGCACGCCATGTCGTTCTTGTTCAGTGGCGGAGGGATCACCGAGGGCCAGGTGATTGGGTCCACCGACCGACGAGGCGAGTATCCCGCCGACCGGCGTGTTGGAGCCGGCGACTTCTTGGCGACGCTCTATCAGCATCTAGGAATCGATGCGGAACGCGGCATCATTCGCGACCCGACCGGCAGACCGGTGCCGCTCTTGCAGCAGGGCGGTACTCCGATCCGCGAGTTGGCCGCGGCCGGATAACAATTTCCACTACCACAACCCGCTCAGTCGAGATGCGGTATTGTCCCACGCCGAGTCAACCGCAAAACCCGCGCCGGCTTAGCCGCACTTTGGACTGCCGGCAAATGGCGGCCCGAAACCTCACATTCCGAATCGCCCTTGTATCTAATCGACAATCACTCCTAGAATTGAAAGTGGTGCCTGAGCAAGAGCGTACTCCATCATCATTCTTACGCTGTTGTCCGGCGCTTTCTTCCAACCTGTCGCCAGTGTTCCTGCCCCATCGAGGTACACCATGTCGCACCGTCACCTGGGCAATCGAATTGACGTGTTGATCGCCGAAGAAAATGAAGGGACTCGCCACGCCATGCGGCGATTACTTGAGCAGGACGGCTACCGTTGCCAAGAAGCGAGTACCGGCGGCGAGGCCGTAAAACTCGCTCGCCAACACTCGCCGCGATGCGTCCTGCTGGACCTTGTGCCGACGCAAGAAGACATCGCGGTTGTACGTTGGCTGCGATCAAGCCCGCGTACACGCACTGCCTTTATTCACTGTCTCACTTGGCCGGCCGACGAGGTGACCCAAGTCGAGGCAACTCTATCCGGATGCAACACTGTTATCTCCAAACCGGTCGACACGAGCAAAATCCTGGAAGTCGTTCACGAAGAACTCGGCTGCGCCCGGGAATGGGCGCGTGGTCTGACCCTGCGTCAGGCGGAGAATCTCCTGGATTGGTTGGAACGCCAGGGAGCCCAAGGTCAGGTGCAAATCGAGGTCGACCAGCAATTCGCTGTTCGTTGTCCTGGTTTCCACATCGGTCGGGACGCGGATGGCCATTTAACGGTGTCGCGGCGGATGTCGCTCGCCGGCGCTTCGGCAGGAAAGAAATCAATGGCGTGAGGTGACCAAGCGAAGGGGCGACGCGAGCCTTCGCTCCGAAATGGCTCCGCACTTTGCCACGCGAGCCGTTTCGTGCAACCATTCGGTGCTCACCGTCGCGATGCCCCAAATGCAACCGACGTATTCCGGTTCCGTAGGTCGGCTTGCGGTGATCTGTTTCAGTTTGTCAATGACGATCGCGATCGGTCGATCGTAATGCTTCCGCAGAACTCTTTGACGATGTACCGCGAATGTTCGATGCCGAACATGACGGGTTGGGAGATTGATGCGATATTCCGGCTGGCCCAATCTCGCTATTTCCGCGCAGCTGCTCACCCGTTGTGGCTAGTCACTCCGGCGGGAGTCGAGGACTTCTCGCACCTTGTTCGTCAGAGAAACCGCCGCAAACGGTTTCTGCAAGAACGCGGTTCCCGAGACCAACACTCCATGACGAATTACGGCATCGTCGGTGTAGCCGGATACGTACAGAACCCCCAAGTCTGGCCGGAGTGCTTTGGCTCGCTCCGCTGCGTCACGGCCGCCCATTTCCGGCATCACCACATCCGTAACGAGCAAGTCGACCGGCCCGTCGTGTGCCTGCAGGATTCGAAGCGCCTCGGTTGCCCGACCGGCTTCCAACACGCGGTAGCCCTTCGCTTCAAGTGCTGCTCGCGCAAAGCCTCGGACTGCCGCATCGTCTTCGAGGAGCAAGACGACCTCATTCCCGCCAGGTGCTGCGCTCACGGGCCCGATCGGCGCACCGTTCGTTACGGCATGCTCTATGACGGGCAGGTAGATCTTGAATGTCGTGCCCTGGCCGACCTCGCTGTAGACCCAAACGTGCCCTTTGGCTTGTTTCACAATGCCAAAGACAGTTGAGAGCCCGAGCCCAGTGCCCTTACCCACTTCCTTGGTTGTGAAGAATGGTTCGAAGATTCGGGACTTCGTCGCCTCATCCATCCCGCAGCCGGAATCGCTTACCGCGAGCATCGCAAACCTGCCCGCCTCGACACCCAGATGTGCCCGAGCATATTCCTCATCCAATTCCTGCGCGGCTGTTTCGATGGTTAGGTGACCGCCTTTGGGCATGGCATCGCGGGCATTCACGCAAAGATTCAGAATCACTTGTTCGAGCTGTCCGGGATCAACCTTGACGCGCGGGAGATTCTGCGCGAGTACCGTCGCCAGCGAAATGTCTTCACCAAGCAACCTCCGCAGCATTTTCTCGGCATCGGTCACCCCCGCGTTGAGATCCAGGACTTTCGGCTCGATGACCTGCTTTCGGCTGAAGGTCAGAAGCTGGCGAGTCAGCATCGCGGCCCGCTCGCCCGCCCTGCAGATCTGCTCGATTTGCCCGCGACGCGAATCGCTCGTCGGCACGCCTCGAAGGAGCAACTCACTGTAGCCGCAGATAATCGTCAACAAATTGTTGAAATCGTGTGCTACTCCGCCTGCCAATTGACCGATGGCCTCCATCTTTTGTGCTTGCCGGAACTGTTCTTCGGCCAGCTTCCACTCGGTAATGTCCTGAAGCTGGCCAAAATACTGCTGCGGCCGGCCAGTCGCATCGCGGATCAACGAAACGTTGGTCAAGCCCCAAAGGACGCGACCGCTCTTGTGCAGATAACGCTTTTCCATGTGGAAGAATTGACTCTCACCGTTGAGCAAGGCCTGTCGCCGCTCGACGCTCTCCGCGAGATGCTCCGGATGCGTAATCGCCGGCATCGATAGCTTCAGGATTTCCGATTCCGTGTAGCCAAACATGTCGGCAAAGGCTCGATTGGCGCGCACAAAGCGATGGTCGAGATCGGTCAGGACCATCGGCACATGAGTATGCTCGAAAGCGTTTCGGAACCGCTCTTCGCCTTCGCGGAGGGCTTCGTTGCCTCGTCGCCGCTCGGTCACATCGATCAATGTGCCGACAATTGCCAATCGGCCATTTAGAATCGTGCTGCTGCCCAGGACTTCGGCATCAATAATGGTGCCATCCTTCTTGCGGCCACGATAAAGGTAATGTGTGCTCTTGACCTCGCCGTCGAAACGCTTTCGCACTTGTTCGGCGACAAGCCCGCGGTCTTCCTCGAAAACGAGGTCGATCCAGGACTCCATTGCCAGAATTTCGGGCACCGTGTATCCAAAGACTTCCGCGAGTTTCGGATTGACGTAGGCGTAGCGGCCGTCCTGAAGGACGTAGATGCCCGCGAGCGATTGTTCGACCAGATCCTGATACAACGTGTCGCCCAATCCGCTCATTCCGGGTGGTGAATTGGATTCTTTAAGCAACATTGCGACGTTCCTAAATGGGCGTGCCAAGAACAACTGCGTGCCTGCCTGCAAATGATTCCGTTCAGCCGGGGCGATCACCGGCAGTGCAAGCGTTCGTGGCTTGAGTCGCCGATGCCCAGACGAACCGGCGCATGACGTGACGCCGGCACAAAAGAATCCCCGTCCCAACTCTGCCACGGGCACCATTACTTGGCAAGAAACCGCCCCGGATTTGCCCGGGCGAAAAGTCAATCTTAATGAGCGGCCATTCGTCAGTGCGGCTGCTCATTCCCGCCAAGTTTGCCCATGAGAAACTGAGAATCGTCTTCACCGAAAATGCGAATCGGTTGCTCGCCATCGCGGTTCAAAATCAATTTCCGCGGGATTGCCTCCATGCCCGCGTGTTTTCAAGATCGGGGCCGGATCGGCGTACATGCAATTCGAGCCTCTGCTGCGCCGGCTCCAAATCAGTAGTGACGCTCTTCGCCAGACGCGGAGAATAGCCAAAGCGGTTTAGGTCGCGAATCGGGCGGTAGGCAGCCAAGGCAGATCGGCCGGGACGGTGGATTGAAAACATGAAAGCACTATTGCTGAATGCGGGATCGAGCAGTTTGAAGGCGGCCGTGATGGAATCGTCCGACGGCGCCGTGACGGCGCGCGGTTTGGCCGATTGGGCCGGCGCATCAACTGACTACGAGTTTGTTGGCCCCGATGGAATCGAGCGAAGGGAAGAAGTTGGGTGGAACGGGCACGCCAAGGCGGTCGAACGATTCGTCGCCGATCTGACGGCTGAAGAGCGTCGGAGTTGGCCGCCGTTGGGCACCGGGTTGTCCATGGCGGCCCGTTCACATCATCCGTCCGCATTACGGATGAAATCCGCTCGCGCATCACCGCGCTGGCCGACTTGGCGCCCTTGCACAATCCGCCGAGCCTGGAGACGCTGACCGCCGCGGAGGCACTGCTGCGCGGCGTTCCGCACGTGGCGGTTTTTGATACCGCGTTTCACGCGACCATGCCGCCCGAGGCGTTTACCTACCCCGTGCCGGAAGTTTGGACGCGCGATTGGGGCATTCGCCGCTATGGCTTCCATGGCCTCAGCCATGCATACTGTGCCCGGCACCGCTGAGATGCTCGGGAAGCCGGCCGAAGATTTGAGGATTGTGGTCTGTCACCTGGGGCATGGCTGTTCGGCCACTGCCGTGAAGGCCGGCAAATCGATTGACACCACCATGGGCTTCACGCCGCTCGACGGGTTGATGATGGCGACGCGATGCGGCTCGATCGATCCCAGCATCGCGCTGCATGTCGAAGAGCATCATGGTCTGACCACCGCGCGAGTCGAAACGGCCCTGAATCGCGAATCGGGACTGCTGGGCGTTTCCGGACTCTCGGCCGACATGCGCCAGGTATTGGCCGCCGCGGCGAGCGGGCACGAGCAATCGCGGTTGGCCCTGGGCGTGTATGTCCATCGAGTTCGCCAGGCGATCGGCGCGCTGGCCGTCACGATGGGTGGCGTCGATGCCCTTGTATTCACCGCCGGAGTTGGCGAGCATGCCGCCGAAGTGCGGGCGGCCATTTGCGTTGGTCTGGATTGCCTGGGACTCAAGTTGGACTCAGGCGCCAATGCCCATTGCCGGCCGGACGCCGACATCGCCTCGCGAGATTCGTTGGGGAGTATTCTCGTGATCGCCGCGCGAGAAGACGTGACGATGCTGCGAGAATTAGTCAAAGTCTTGGGCGAACAACCAAGCTAACCGACCGGAAATGCAGGTACGGGCTGCTCGATTCACTTTTAGATTCTTCCTTCATCGAGCGACTGGTCGGCTTGTTTGCCCAAAATCGCGACCAATCGACTTAACCGCCCGAAGCGCGGATCGCGGGTGTGGCCGCGCACGAAGCGGGCATAGATCTGCTGGACGATTACGGCGACTTTGAACAGCCCAAAACAGTAATAAAAGAACGCGTTCGAAATTTCGCGGCCGGTATTTTGTTGATAACGATCGACTAGTTCCCGTCGCGTCAAGCTGCCCGAGAGGTAAGTCGGTCCCATGGCAACCTGCCGCAACGCTTCCGAATCCGAGGCCTCGACCCAGTAGCCAAGCGTCGTGCCCAGGTCCATCAGCGGATCGCCGACGGTGGTCATTTCCCAATCGAGGACGGCGACGATCTGAGTCAGGTCGTCCGGATTCAAGATCAGATTGTCGTACTTGTAGTCGTTGTGAATCAACGTGGCGGCCGTGTCGCTGGGCATGTTTTCGTGAAGCCACTTTGCGACTCGTTCCATCGCGGGCAGATCGTCGGTCCTCGCATCCAAATAACGCTTGGTCCAGCCGGTCACCTGGCGCGCGACATAGCCTTCCGGCTTGCCGAGGTCGCTGAGGCCGGCCGCCTGGTAGTCGAGCGAATGGAGCAATGCCAGATTATCGATGAGGGCCAGGCAAAGCGATTTGGCGGTCGGCGGATCGATGACCAGCCCCGGCGGCAACACGCTTCGCAGGATCACGCCCTGGCGGCGCTCCATCACGTAAAAGCCAGCGCCCAGAACGTCCGGGTCATCGCAATACAAGAAAGGCCGCGGCGCCGGCGGATAGATCGGGCTGAGCCCGGAAAGGACGCGAAATTCACGCCCCATGTCGTGCGCCGTCTTGACCTGATTTCCAAACGGCGGCCGCCGCAGCACCAGTTCGGTTCCGCCGACTCGCACCAGATAGGTCAGATTCGAATGCCCGTGCGAAAACTGCTCGACGGCAACTGCGCCTTTGAGGTCCGGCAGCCGGGACTTCAGATACGTTTCTAGGCGATCGACCGGCAATTCTTCACCCGGCCGAATCGGCCCCGCTCGATCGATTGGCGGATTCATGTTTGGCTCCTCGGGCTCGAATCGGCCAAATCGCGGCCAAGTTCCAGCCTGGCGATGGTTTCGAGGTGCACTGCATCGGGGCCGTCCGCCAGGCGCAGCGTGCGGCCGATGCGCCCAGGCGGCGGCGAGGCCGAAGTCATCACACACGCCGGCCGCTCCATGCGCCTGAATCGCCCGATCGATGACGCGAAGGGCCATGTTGGGAGCCGCCACCTTGATCATGGCGATTTCGGCGCGGGCCGCCTTGTTGCCGACCGTGTCCATGAGGTGGGCGGCCTTGAGCGTCAACAGCCGCGCTTGCTCGATTTCGATTCGCGACGTGGCGATGTCGGCCCGCAACGTTCCCTGCTCGGCGAGCGGTTTGCCAAAGGCGGCGCGTGATTTGACTCGCCGGCACGTCGCCTCGAGCGATCGCTCGGCGAGGCCGATCAGCCGCATGCAATGATGGATCCGGCCGGGGCCCAGCCGGCCCTGGGCAATTTCAAAACCGCGGCCTTCGCCAACGAGTAAATTCGCAACCGGTACGCGAACGTTTTCAAAAACGATCTCCGCGTGTCCATGCGGGGCGTCGTCAAAACCGAAAACGGGCAGCATGCCGCTGAATCGTGATCCCGGCCGAACCCATGGGCGCCAGGATCATCGACTGCTGTTGATGCGGCGGTGCGGCGGGATTGGTCTTGCCCATGAAAATACAAGATCTTGCAGCGCGGATCGCCCGCGCCGGAGATCCACCATTTTCTGCCGTTGAGGACATAGTGATCGCCGTGGCGAACAATGGTCGCTCGGATGTTGGTCGCGTCGGACGAGGCGACATCCGGTTCGGTCATGGCGAAACAGGAACGGATTTCGCCCGCCAGCAGTGGATTCAACCAGCGCCTCTTTTTGCTCGGGCGTGCCATAGCGGACCAGAACTTCCATGTTGCCGGTGTCCGGGGCCGAGCAGTTGAAAACTTCGGGCGCAATGAACGAACGGCCCATAATTTCGCACAGCGGAGCGTACTCAAGATTGGTCAGGCCGGCGCCAAATTCGCTTTCCGGTAGGAATAAATTCCACAACCCGGCGGCGCGGGCTTTCGATTTCAACTCTTCCATCATCGGCGGAATCTGCCAGCGACCGCCGGCCGCGAGTTGCTCGCCATAGGTCTTTTCCGCGGGATAAATGGACTCGTTCAGAAACGCGGTCAGCTTTGCGGACAGGTCCCGAACTTTCGGCGACTGTTGGAAGATCATTGGCTGCATGCTCCCACTTCCGGATCGACCGAATTACTTGCGCGTCGCGAGATACTCGAGCAAGTCGGCCGCTTCCTGGGCGGTCAGGCCGGCCATCTGTCCGTCGGGCATCAGCGAGGTCCGCGACGGCCGCAGTTCCTCCACGTTTTTGGCCGCGAGAGCGATCTCCTTGTTCTGGGCGTCGCGAATGACCACCACTTTCTCATCCCGTTTCACCACCAGGCCGGTGAGCGAGCGGCCGTCGGCCGTCTGCGCGACATAGGCGGCGTACTTCGGCTCGATCCGCCGCGACGGCTCCAGGATGCTCTCCAGCAGATCCTCGCGCGGCCGCATTTTCCCGATGGTCGACAGGTCCGGTCCGACCGGCGTGCCCCGGTCGCCGATCTTGTGGCAACTGCCGCAGTTGACCGCTTGCGACCAGAACAGTTTCTCGCCGCGACCGGCGTCGCCCTTAAGAGCAAGATCGATCCGCGGCCGGGGATTCGAGCCGAGCTTTCGCGCGTCCCTTGTCGTCCGGACGGCAGATAGCCCTCGAACAGATCGCGAATCGGGCCGGCCGGGAGCTTCGCCGCCGCGGCCAGCAACGGGTCTCGCTCGGCCGGCTTCATTTCGCCGCGCCCGAGCTTCCGCGCGACGATCAAAGCCGACTGCGGGTCTGGCCAGCAGTCTCTTCCGGCGGATCCGCGGTCGGACATTGGCTCGCGGCCTGTCGCCCTTGTTCATGCCGGCGATCCATTCCTCGATCAGCTTCAGCCCCGCTTCGTCCGGCCGTTCGGAGCCGATGTGCGGCATCCGATCGCGGCCGAACTTGGCCATGCGGAAGTACAGCGTGCTCGCGTACGGATCGCCCGGCTTGATGATGCGGGCGTCCGGCAGCGCGAAATCGCCGCGGGCCGGGACGGACGCCGACCGCCTTCATCGCGCGACTCGCGACGCGGAGTACTGAAGCCGCAGATCGACCGACCCGCCTCCGCCATCGGTATGGCAGTGGCCGCAGTTGGCGTGCAGGTAGGCACGGGCCCGCGCTTCCAGCGGCTGGCTCGCATCCGCCGGGTCGGCGAGCTTGCGTTCCTTCGCCGCCGAGATGTCGTCGAATGGCGGCAGCGGTTTGCCATCGTTTCCGACCCGGCGGATGAGTCCGGCGTTCCGTGAAGGCGACGAGCTGGTTGCGTCCATCGGAGCCCGGCCGGTTCAGCTGCTCGGGCTGGAACGCCAGGGCGTATTCCGACCAGTTGCTGTGGCACGACATGCACTGGCTGCGGCTGTGAAACTGCCAGACGCGCGTTCTGCTTCCCGTCGCGGCACCTCGCTTCTCGGCGCCGTCGGCGGGAACCAGGTCGGCGTCGGATTGATCGTCGCGCCAGGCGAACGTGTAGGCGTGCCAGTCCACGCCGTCGAAGTGCAGCAGTTGCGTTTCGATCCGCCGGCCGTCGCAGGGAGAGGGTCCGCACCAGCACCGCGTCCTTGGGGAAGTGCATGCGGAAATTGTGCCAGTCCACCGTTGCCGGGGATCGGCTTGCCGGCGCCGTGGTAAAGCGTGGCGGACGACATCGCCCGGGAAGGCGACCCAGTGTTCCGCCGTCGCGCCGTCCTGCCACTGCCGGCTGTTCACCGCGAACGGAACCACGCCGGCCGCCGGCGTCGCTGTCCTTGACCGAGGCGAACAGGCCGGTCTCGCGACAGCTTGGTCGGGAAATTCGCGTTCTTCGGACGTCGGCGTCGTTGCGCTCGATCGTGTGCACCGTGCCGCCGTCGTAGTCGAGGAAGTACAGCTCGCCGTCCTGGTCCTCGCCGAAGGCGACGATGCGCACCGACGGCCGCGCGATCTCCGGCATCTCCTTGGTGCGATCGCCCTCGAAGCGGGCGGCCCACAGGCGTCGCGTCTCCCAGTCGCCGAAGATGTAGGCGCCGCGCAGTTCGGGGAACTTCTTGCCGCGGTAGACGTAGCCGCCGGTGACGCTGCACGCGATGCGTGTGCGGCAGTTCGATCAGGGCCGGGCGGATGGGCGTCGGCCCGACCTTCTTCGGCTTGATCGGCTGCGGCCCTTCCATCGCCGACCAGCCGTAGTTGCCGCCCTTCTCGACGCGGTGGACCATCTCCCACAGCTCCCAGCCGACGTCGCCGACGAACAGTTCGCCGGTCTGGCGATCGAAGCTCATCCGCCAGGGATTGCGGAAGCCGTAGGCCCAGACTTCCGGCCGCGCTCCCTTCATGCCGACGAACGGGTTGTCCTTCGGGACGGCGTAGTTCTTGCCCGCGTCCTTGTGGTCCACGTCGATCCGCAGGATGGACGAGAGCAGGTCGGAGATGTCCTGCCCGGTGTTGAACGGGTCGGGCGGGTTCGGGCTGGCGGCATCGCCCGTGGAGATGTAGAGCATGCCGTCGGGGCCGAAGTGGAGGTCGCCGCCGTTGTGCCCGCCCTGCAGAAAGGTGAGGACGATCTCCTCGCTCGCCGGGTCGATCCGCGGCGGGTCGGTCTTGGTGACGGTGAACCGCGACACCCGCGTGCCGTCCTTCAGGTTTGGCTTGCCGTTCTTCGGGCCGCGAAGCGTGTAGCAGACGAAGCACTGGCGGTTCTTCTCGAAGTCGGGATGGAAGGCCAGCCCGTAGACCGCCTCGACCTCCTTTGCGCTTCGGCGTCAGGTGGATCGTCTTGATTTCCTTGCGCAGGTCGAAAAAGAGTCGGCCTTGGCGTCGGGCTTGTTCAGCGAACGAATAAAGGACGCCGGCCTGCTCGCCGACGAAAAGCCGATCGCTGCCGGGGCAACGCGCCATGAACAAGGGGTGCTCGAACTTCAGATTCGGGAAGGCCCGGACCACCTTGAAGGGCGGCGGCGGATCGGGTGAGCCGACGACCCGCGAGGTCGTCCAGGGCGTTCGAGCCGATTTCGCCGGCGCGGATTCTTTGGGCGGTTCAGCAGCCGATGAGATGAGCCACGCGGCGAACCCGCCGAGCAAGAGGATCAAAACACTCGGTTTTGCGATGTGTCGGCATTTTCTGCTCGGAACGAACGACCGCATGGATTCCACTCCGGAGGAAACGCGGCGAGCGACATGTCGTCGGCCTGCCCTTTCGTTGCCAGTCTTACACGATAGCCGAGCGCGGCGACAAAGTCACTTTGAAAGAAGTGTCAGGGACTTCCGGCCGGTGCTTTCGCTTCCATCCGAGCTGATTTCCTTATCCGGTTCGACCGTCACCAAGACGCACTTGAAGGCCGGCGTCTTGGAGAGCGGATCGGTCGTCGTCGGCACCAGGACATTGGCCTCCGGAAAGTACATGAGCGCGTTTCCGGCCCGGATGTCATATTCCCGCACCAGGATCGACGGCATTTCGCCCGCCGAACTGCGGACCGTCACGCGCTGATTGGCATGCAGTCCCAACCGGGCAATGTCGGCGGCGTTCATCAAAATCACATCGCGCCGTTCCTGTCCGCGATAGATGTCTTCTTCCTCGTACACGACCGTATTGAACTGCCCCTCCGAGCGAACCGTCATCAGGCGAAGCTGGTTTTCCGCGCCCGCCAGCGCCGGCAACGGCAACGCCGCGAAATTCGCCCGCCCCGATGGCGTCGGGAATCGCGGTTGACGAAGGAGCCGGCCCTCGATGTGAAACTCACGCCGGGTCTTGTCGATGTCGGCGATTTGCTGAAAGCCGGGGATGATCTTGGCAATCAGTTCGCGAATGTGGCCATGATGTTCAAGCGATTTCCAGTCGATGGGCGATTTGTCGCCCAGGGTTTGCCGGGCGATCGCCGCGATCAAGGCCACCTCGCTTCGCGGTCCTTGCAGGCGAGAAAGTTGCCCATCGCTCAGGCGCACGAAATTGAACATTGATTCCTGCGTGGTCGGCTGTGATTCCTCATCGCGGGCCAGGATCGGGAGGATCAAGGTTTCACGGGCCCGCCCCCAGGCATGCCCGGTGTTTAGCGTTGTGTTCAAATAGGTGATCAGTTGCAGTTTGCCGAGGGCCCGCTGGGCGAACTTCGCATCGGGGTTGCTGCCAAAGAGATTGCCGCCCAGGCAGAAGGCGGCACGCATGTCGCCGCGATCCGCGGCCTGCATGCACGCCATCGTGTCCAGCCCCGGCGTCTTCGGCAGCGTGACATTAAGATGGGATTCCAGGTTATCAATGATCTTCTGTTTCAAGTTGGGCACGACGCCAACGGAGCCGACGCCCTGGACATTGGAATGCCCGCGAATGGGCAACAGACCCGCATTCGGACGGCCAACCATGCCGCGAAGCAAGGCCAGGTTTGCGATCGCGCGCACGTTGGCGACGCCATGCTCGTGGTGCGTGATTCCCATCGTCCAGGCGAACACGGCGTTCTTGGCGGAGCAATAAAGATCCGCGATCCGAGCGATGGTTTCTCGATTCACTCCGGAACCTTGCTCGATCTGCTCCCAGGAAAGTCGCCCGCACCTGCTGGGCGAATGCGTCGAAGCCGTCGGTGGCTTGTTCGATGAACGCAGTGTTCGCCGCTCCGCGTTCGAGGACGAGCTTGGCGACGCCGCGTGAGCAGCGCCAAATCGCCGCCGATGTGCGGCTGCACAAAAAGGCTGGCGATTTCCGAACCGAACAGCAGGCTGCGGATATCGGACGGCACGCTGAAATTGACCAAGCCGATTTCCCGAACGGGATTGATGACGATGACGTGACCCCTGCGCCGACGAATGTTCATTAGCGTCCGCATCAGCCGCGGATGGTTCGACGCCGGGTTGCCGCCGATGAGGAAAAACAAGTCGGCGTTTTCGACGTCCTCCAGGCTGACGGTCGCGGTGCCGGTTCCCAGCGACTGCAGTCAGACCGACGCCGCTGGCCTGATGGCAGTAATAGGAGCAGTTGTTGACGAAATTGGTGCCGTAAACCCGCGCGAAGAGTTGGAGGAGAAAGCCGGCTTCGTTCGACGATCGGCCACTAACGTAAAAGAAGTTCTCGTCGGGCGTTGTCGCACGCAATTGATCGGCGACGCGGCGAATCGCCTCGTCCCAACCGATGACCTTGTAATGGGTATCGCCTGGGCCGGCGAAAAGGGGCTCGATCAGCCGGCCGCACCATTCCAGTTCGCGAGGCGAGAGCCGCTGAAGCTCGGCAATGGAATAGCGCTGGAAAAAGTCCGGTCGCAACCCCCGCTGCATGTCGGCGACCATCGCCTGGAGCGACTTCTTGCAAACCTCCGGCCAGTGGCCCAATTCGTTGCGCATGCCGCCGGCCTGTCCGCCCATGCCCAGCGCGCAGGTCTTGCAGGCGTTCTTGGCCCGCATCGCTTTCCAAAGCTGTCGCCAGCCGACCCTGTTGGCCATTCGCAGCGTGTAACGAATGGCCGCCCAACCGCCGCCGCGCTTCATCGGAATCATTTCGAAACTCGCAAACAGAGACGATCAAAGTCGGCCTTTTTCCGTCGGATCATCTGACAACGAGCACCATGGGCGTCCTCTCGACATTACCGGCGATGTCTTCCGATTGAGCCTCAATCCGCCTCGATCTCCGCGAGTTTTCAAGCACGGCCTCCCATTCCGCGAAATCGCGCGACAACGATTTCGCGGCGACTCCATTGACCTGAACCCCCTTCACGCCGGTGTTATCGATCGCCGTGCCGCGGACGATCAGTTTCTGACCGTCTCTCACGACGCGTGTAATCACCGTCGCCGGCGGCAGATCGTCGACGGGATCGAGCAGCTTCGGGAAAGGGCACATTGCCTGACCTCGGCGACGCGCGACTCGTCGCCGGTCAGCGGCGGCTCGGCGCGGAACTTGGCGGTCGGCCTTGTATTCGCCCGAGCGCGTGCTGACGACCATCGCGGTCCGTCCCGGCGCCGAACCAGTCGTGCAGGTAGACCGGCACGCCCTTTGCCGGTTCGGCGTTCGGGCCGCGGACCGCCGCCGAGGTTGACGATCGCCCGTTCCTTGCTGCGGTCGCTTCCAGTTCACGGTCTTGACGTTGCGGAAAGTGCGTCTCGGCCTTGCCGGTCGGGTTGTCGTCGCTGATCTGGATCAGCGGCATGCCGCCCGAGCGGCAGCCGTCGAAGGTCAGCCCATCCACGGTCAGCGCGCCGTACTGGACGCTGAGGTCGTCGTGGCCGCGGTTGAACGGCTCGGTGTTGCGTCTGGCTGATGATCACGTTGCGATAAACGTGATTGTCGTAGTTGGGGTGATAGACGCCGTAGTCGCGCTGTGTGGATCGTCATGTTCTCGACCAGCAGCGACGGCACCTGCGGGCGGAAGCGCGTAGTGCATGTCCCAGATCTTCAGGTTGCGGACGATGAACGGATGCCGCGCGTCGGGGCCGACGCGATTGACGCCTTCGCCGAGGTTGACGCCGTACAGGCCGATGGCTGCAGTGCACTTCGTTGTCGTCGAAGCGGACGAACGGCAGCGTGCGGATGTCGCACTTCTTGAGTCGCCGTCGGGCTGCCGGATCGGCGAATCGTGAGCTTGAGCGACGGCTGCACTGCGTGGCCTCGAAGCGGAAGCCGTATTGGCCGCATCTCGGCGGCGACGTTGCGCGTGAAGGTGTTGAGGCTGTTGGCCCACCAGAAGCCGGCGCCGTCGTTGGCGTCGAACGGCAGCACCTGCTTGGGCAGCCGCTTGCCGCGTTAGGCGCTCGACGGCGAGGTTGCGGTCGAGGACGTTGTAGACCTCGGTGCCGTCCTCCAGGAAGAAGCCGTGGCCGACGCTCTTGTAGCCGACGCAGTCGCGGACGACGAGATAGTTGGTGCCGTGGATGGTCAGCCAGCGATTGTCGCTGTCCCAGATCGAGGCGCCGATGACGGAGCTGCCGCGCATGGTGTCGCCGACGAGGTGGAAGTGCAGGCTGTAGCGGCCGAGCACGTCCTTCTTGCCCAGATGGCGGAACTCGGCGTAGCTGATCGAGCCGGCCGAGTCGCGGTGATACATCGTGTGGCCGCGAACGCCGTCCGGGTCGGCCGATTCGACGACGACGTTGCGGCTCAGGTTGGCGACCTCGCCGCGATAGTCGCCGCTCGCCGAGGTGAGTCATCGTCAGCGGCTTGTCGAGGCGAGTCTTCGCGCCGTCGATGGCCGTGATCGTCCGTTCTTCGCAGGTTGACTTGGTTCGCCTTGTCGCCATGCGCTTGCGTGCCGGTGAAACCAGATGATCGCCCGGCTTCCAGCCGGTGACCGGCTTCGCTCAGCGTGACGGTGGTGTCGCCCGCCTTCGCGGTCGCGCGAGCCTGACCCAGGTGCGGTTCATCGGCGCGCCGTGCGAAGTCCATGCGCCCGCCGCAGCAGACGATGGCGGGGCACGATCTCCTTGTTCATGCCTTCGAGATAATGCAGGCGAATGATGGCGGTGTGGTTCGCCGAGATCGGCCGGTCGGGCGTGCCGACGAACAATCGGGGCGCTGGAAATTGCGAACCGAGCTTCATCGAGTGCCCATCGCAATCGAAGCCGTCCTCGCTATATTCCTCACCCGATTGAATCTTGATCAAACCGACATTCAAAAGCGTGTCTCTATCGGGAGTGAACGCGAGCGTCCCGGCGATGTTGATGCCGCGAATCACCGCCTCGGATTTCACGTCATACTCCACACTGTGCCCGGTTCGAATCAGAACGCGGCTGCCCGCGCCGGGACTTGATTTCCCTGCCAAGTCGCGGCCGCCGACCATGGTCCGCTTTTCGCCGAGCGAATCGCCGGTGGTTCGATTGCCCATGTCGATGTCGTCAGCAGAATCAGAGCCGAAATGGATGTGAGGACGCGCATGGGACACTCCGGAAAGGGCGGGCAGAGCGAAGGCGGGACCGAAGCCGGCTGCGGAATGTATACGATGCCGGCTCGCGGCGAACAGCGGCAAATCCCTCGGCGCGGCGTGGATCGTTACTTGGCCGCGCGCTTAAAAATCGCGCAAATGAGATTTAGCCGATTGACGATCGTTCGCTCGGCACGGCCCAATTCCGCGGCAATCTCGTGGTTCGAGTCGCCGCGCATCTTTGAAGAGTGCGGTCTTTCGCAGTTCATCATCGTCGAGCAGGTTGAGAAGCGACTCCAATTCATCCACCATCATGGCCATGAACTCCGGCGTGGGTTCCGGAGAGGCGATGATATCGAGGATGTCGCCGCCAAGATTTATTCGGCCGCCGCCTTCCCGTTGCGATTTGGCTTTTTCAATCGCGTCATAGACTTTTCGCGCCCGTGATGGTGAACAGGATTCGCCAGAGGTCGTGGCGATCGTTGAGCTTGGGAAACTTTCCCGCGGCAGCACACGTGTAGAAACTGTCGAAGGCGCTGGCCGCGACCAGATGGCTATCGAATTGGCCGCCTGAGGGCAGACGCCGCCGGGCCACGGTCACAAGAACGCTGTAGTAGTGCTCCCAAAGCGGCTCAACCGCGTCGAGATTGCCGGACTTCAGCTCGGCAAGCCAAGTGGTGATGGGAGTTTCGTGCATTGCGCTCTCCGGTTCTGAGTCGGCTTTGAGGAAAGTCACCGCGGAGATTTTAAAGAATTCTTGGAAATTTGCTTTGTCGGCACGAATTTTCGACTGAATTGCGTGTGCCCCTGGCGTGAAATCGACCGGGTCGCGGCGAATGTCGGTGCCGGAACCCCTGGCCTAATAAGGAAATCGGCGGCGTTGTCCATTGCAGCCGATGCGGAATCTCCGCCCGCGGCAACTCGAACTCATGAACCCTCCGAACGGTAAAATCACATTTTTCTTGTAATTCTCACGGCGGTCGTGGAACCTAATGATTCGAAACATGGATCGCGACCCTACGAATGCGTTTTTCCGGGCTCAGGTCATTCCGCTGGCATATCGGCAGTTGCCGGCGGAAGAGCTGGTGGTGCGCCCGCGGCGGACGACCCCGAGGCATTTATCGCATTGGTTTGCCGCAAATCACACTGGTGGCGGGCACTGTTACGCCGCCGCCGGCCCGAACGCGCAGGCGGAAGATGTGGTTCAGGAAGTCTTTGTGGAGTTGTGGCGGCAACGCAAGAAACTCCGCTCGGCAATGGCCATGAATTCGCTGGTTAAGGCAGACCACGCGCAATGTGGCGCTGAAATGGACAGCACGAGAGGCAAAACGCCGTCTGGTGGGGCAGGTTTGGGAAGAGAAGCGCGAGCGAGAGAATGGCGGCGATCGACCGGATATCGCCACGATTCGAACCGAATTCGTCCGCCGGGTGCGCCAGGTGGTGGCCCGGCTCACAGACGCCGAGCAGCGGGTGATTCGCGTGGCGGAGAACGCCGAAACCGACGCCGAAGGCACTCAATTAATGGGCCTGCAGGTATCGGCTTACCGAGTGCGGTTGCACCGGGCACCACCGGCGTTTATCCGGCCTGTTGAAAAGATACGGCATCGCGCCCGCCGCGGGCGTCGCCGTGTTCGTTTCCGAGCGAAAGGCCCGCGCGGCATCAATCCTTGCGTCCGCGTGGGCGACCAGGCTTGGCAAGACCAAACTCCTTGGGCTGGCGGGATTGTTGGCCGTGAGCCTGGCGGGGTTGATCATTTTGGCCGCGAGGCCGCGTGGTACGGCGACTCCGCATGACCCGCCGGTGCAAATCGCCGCGTTGACGCCGGTTGCCAAGCCGCGCGGAGACCCTGTCGGAGCAAAACCTGCGTCTGTTGTCGCACCGTGGTGGCCCCAAAAATCTGCGAGCATTTGCGCTCGCTGGCGAAACCGGGAAGCACCGTGACGCTGGTGAAAACCGACGCCTACGACAGCCGCGTTTGTTGCGTGATCGAGGGAAGTTGCAATCTCAAGATCCCCGGCGTCGGCGAGAAATCGCGGATCGCCTTTTACTACGACACATTCCTTCGAAATACATTTGTGTATTTCGACTTTAAGGCCGACGGGACGTGGAAGTCGGTGGACGTCAATCGCCCGCTCGTCCCGCTGATCATCCCGGAATGGAAATTGGAATGGAGTGTCAAGTTGCGCGGCTTGACGAATGCGGTCAAGGAATTCGAGGCGTTGCCAAAGGATGAGCGAGGCTATCCGGACGCCGAGCGGCGATTCGTCGCCCTGCGCGAACAGGCCCGGCGTCTGCGCGGCAAATGGTATCGCGACGGCGACCCGAACGCCGAGGCGAGGATCGAGGTCGATGATAGCACCGAAACCAGGTTTTACCGTCCCGGCGACACAAATCCGTATCTGACATTTCGCGACACCTGGAAAAACGAATCGGGTTCTCGCGCCAAGTCGCCCGCCAACGACGACGACATTTTCGCCCCAAACGGAATTCACCTGTCCGCCGACGGCCAGACGCTGACGTTTGATGTCCAGGAGCGGCCGTGGCAGCGAACGCCAAGAACGAAAGAAAAGTGATTCGACTTCTTGGTGACGTGCCCGACCAGTCGGCCGCGAAGGGCAGTCGGGAATTGTGAGGAGTATTGGAAAGTTTTGTTTTGGTGAACGGATTTTTCGAATACTGTATCTTTCTCGCGCGGATTTGACGATCGCCCACGTCCTCATCCGCCAATCGACCGCCTGCGTGACTCGCACCTCGCGGGCAATGTGATTTGAACTCCGGCGAGCCGATGCATTCCCGATCGTGCCCGGCTGCCCAAGTTGTCCCCGAAATTTTCTGGTGATTGCATTCGACGGTTCCTCCTGTCCCCCTCGGAGCGGAACTTGCCATGTCCATGCGTTGGTTGCGCCGATTTTTCAAGATCAGAACTCTGTCCAATCAATGGCTCGGCTTCCAGAAGCAGATGCATTTCCGCCTGCTCGTGGAGGAACTCGAAGGCCGCGACGCGCCGGCTGTTTATACCGTGGCCAATATAGATGACACCGGCGCCGGCTCGCTGCGACAGGCGATCCTCGACGCCAATTCAAATCCTGGCCCGGACACAATCGAATTCGCGATCGGCACCGGCGTGCAAACCATCGCGCCGCTCTCCGCGCTGCCGACCATCACTGCAGCCGTGACGATCGACGGCACGACGCAGCCTGGCTACGCGGGGACGCCAATCATCGAGATTCGCGGCGACAGCGCCGGCGGCGGCATTGACGGCCTGACAATCACGGGAAGCGACAGCATCATCAGCGGGCTGGTCGTTAATCGGTTTAGCACAGAGGCATTGTAATTACGGGAAATGGCGCGTCAGGAAATGCCGTGACTGGAAGCTATATCGGTACCGACACGACCGGCACCACGAACATCGGCAATGCACAAGACGGCGTGTTCATAGGGAATGGAGCAAGTGCGAACATCGTTGGCACAAACGGAGATGGTTCGGATGACGCGGTGGAAGGGAACGTGATTTCCGGAAACACTTGGGCAGGTGTCTCCCTGGTGAATGCGGGAACTGCAAATGTCATTGCTGGCAACCTAATCGGGACCAATGCTTCGGGCATGGCCGCATTGCCAAACGCCGGGCGAGGTGTGTGGGTCGAAGGAACATCAGATACGCGGATCGGCACAGACGGGAACGGCGTATCTGATGATATCGAACGCAATGTGATCTCGGGCAATGGACAAGACGGATTGACGATCAAGTCGTCAACAAACACGATCGTGGCCGGCAACATCGTTGGTCTTAACGTGACCGGAGATACCGCCGTCCCGAATACCTGGGCGGGCGTCGCGATCTGGGGTGGCTCTACAAACACGCGGGTCGGCACGAACGGGAACGGCGCATCAGATGCGCTTGAGCGAAACGTCATTTCCGGCAACTTTACTTTCGGTGTTTCTATTGCCGATGCCGGCACTGATGACAACTTGATCGCAGGAAATTACATTGGGACCGACGCGACCGGAACGAGCAAAGTCGGGAATGCGATTGACGGCGTGTACATGGAGACGGCCAATCGAACAATCGTCCGGGGAAACGTGATTTCCGGCAACGCACGCCTCGGAATATACGTGCCGCGGCGGCAAGTACACCACCGGCAGCGGCGGCGACGGCAATGTCGTCCAAGGCAACAAAATCGGCACAACGTTCGACGGAACCGGTAAGCTTGGGAACGCGAGTAGCGGCATCCAGATCGATGCCGCGGCCACGAACACTCGTATCGGCACTGACGGAGACGGGATCAACGATGCGGCCGAAGCGAATTTGATTTCGGCGAATGGCGGGCACGGGATTGCGGTTGGCGTCGCCGGCACGGACGACACTTTGATCCGTGGCAACTACATTGGCGCCGATGTGACGGGCAGCATCGCTTTCGGAAACGCCCTCGACGGCATCGCAGTCTCCGAATGGAATTACGGCGGGCCATCCCAGGGTTCGCCATTGCGGGCAACAATCCGAGATAACGTGGTCGCCGGGAATGGTTGGTATGGCGTCGAGATCTACGGAGTTGGAAGCAATGACCATCTCGTCGTCGGCAATCGGATCGGCACCAATGCAGCCGGCATAACGGCGTTGGGAAACTTACTTGGCGGAGTCCGCATTGGTGGCACAGCATCCAACAACACGATCAGCGGCGCTTCTGTCGCGGATCGCAACATCATTAGTGGAAACTCCGGTAACGGAATAAGTGTTGATGGAAGTGGAACGTCTGACAATGTCGTGCAGGGAAACTACATTGGCACCGATGTCACGGGGACGATAATCCTCGCCAATACCGGCGACGGCATCCTCTTTGATGGTGGCGCGCACGACAACACCATCGGCGGCACGGCGGCCGGGGCGGGCAATGTCATCAGCGGCAACGCCGGAGATGGAATCCAAATCACCGGCAGCGGCACGACCGGCAACGTCGTTGAAGGCAACTACATCGGCACGGCCAGCATCGCGCCGCTGACCGGCACCGTCTCCTCCTACTCGGGCGAGGCCAACGCCGCCGACTCCACGGGCACCAACAACGGCACGCTCAATGGCGGCACCACGATTGTCCCCGGCGTGTCAGGGCAGGCGTTCAACTTCGACGGCACCGGCTACGTTCAGATCCCGAACAGCGACAGCCTGAACGTCTCACAGGTGACGATGGCCGGGTGGATCAAGCCGGTGTTCGCCGGACGGCCGGCCGTGCCCTCGGATTTCGATGTCGTATTCTCCAAAGGCTCGGGAACCGGCGATGGCTATTCTTTGAACGTGGTCATGGACCCCACGGCCACCACTTATTACCAGGTGCCGCCCGGCGGCGTCCCCAAGGGAACCGTCACGTTCTTTGCTCATATCTCCAGTGGCCGGCAGCAACTTTTCAGCCCGACGCCGCTCCCGGACGACGGTCAGTACCACCATGTCGCCGGCACGTTCGACGGCGTCACCATGCGGCTGTACATCGACGGCGTGGAGGTCGCCAGCCGGGCTGCCAGCGGCACTATTGTGAACGCCAGCAACGACGCCTTCATCGGCGGACAACCGCTCAACCCCGCCCCGCACAATATCCTCAGCCATGCGTCGATTGACGAGGTGATTCTCGCCAATCGCGCGTACACGGCCGCCGAGGTAAAAGCGCTGGCCGGCCAGACCGCCCTCCCCAACGCCGGCGATGGCGTCCACCTCGACGGTGGCGAAGCGGGAACACGATCGGCGGCACTACGATCGGGGCACGCAACATCATTTCGGCCAACGCAATCGACGGCGTGCGAATCACCGATTCCGGCACGTCGAACAACATCGTTGCCGGCAACTTCATCGGCACCGATGTCGGCGGCAATCTGGATTTTGGCAATTCTGGCGATGGCGTCCGCATTGAAGCCGGGGCAGCCAATAACACCGTGGGCGGCTCGGCCGCGGGTGCTCGCAATGTCATCAGCGGCAATGATTCCAATGGCATTACGATCACCGGCTCGCAAACGACCGGCGTGGTTGTCCAGGGAAATTACGTTGGCACGAATGCCCTTGGTACAGCAGCCATAGGGAACGTGGGCAGTGGCGTTCTGATCGCAAATGGTGCGTCAAACAATACCATCGGCGGATCCAGTTCCGTGGATCTTGCTACCGGCAAGCTCTCCGGCGCGGGCAACGTGATCTCCGGCAACCGGCACTCAGGGATCCTCGTCGAGCAATCGAGCGGCAACTTCATTCAGGGCAATTTCATCGGTACCAACGCCAATGGCACGGGAGGCATCACCAATGGGCTCGACGGCACGTGGGACGGTCTCGATGTATTGAATGGCGCCTCGAACAACACCATTGGCGGCGTCAGCTCGGTTGACGGGAACGGCAATCTGACCGGCCTCGGCAACTTGATCTCCGGCAACATCGCGACCGCGCCGGGGTCGCGAGTGTCGGAATCTTCATCAGCGACATGAAGTCAGCCGACTTCAGCGCGCTGGAGCTTCCTCAAACAACAACGTCATCCAGGGCAACTTCATTGGGACCAACGTCAAGGGGACGGCGAAGGTCGCGAATTCCAACTCGGCGATTCAACTCTACGTACTTGGGGCTGGCAATACCGTCGCGAATACGATGATTGGCGGAACGGCGGCCGGGATGGGGAACCTGCTCTCCGGCAACTCGGGCCGCGGCATCGACCTGTTCTTGGCGGGCGTCACGGACACGCTGATTCAGGGCAACCTGATCGGCGCCGACGTGACCGGTTCGGCGGCGCTGGGCAACGCCGGTCAAGGCATCCTCGTGTCCGGCGGGCCGACAAGCAACACGATCGGCGGGACCACTGCCTCGGCCCGCAACATCATCAGTAGCAACGGCAGCGACGGCGTGCGTCTTACCGGCGCCGGCACGACCGCCAATATGGTCCTCGGCAACTACATCGGAACCGACGGCACAGGGACACAGGCTCGGGGCAACCTGCAGCAGGGCGTCTTAATTAGCGCCGGCGCGTCCGGGAACTTCATTGGCGACGCCAACGCGGGCAACGTTATCAGCGGCAACAGTCAAAATGCCGTCGAGATCACCGGCTCCGGCTCGGACAATAACACAATCGCTGGGAATTTCATTGGCTCGAACGCCTCTGGCACGGGGGCGATCGCCAACGGCCTGCGCGGCGTGTGGATTCTCAATGGGCCCAAAAACAATACCATCGGCGGCCTGACTGCGACCCCGGGAACGGGATTGGGAAATGTGATTTCCGGAAACAGCAATCAGGTCGGAATGGTTCTCGAAGGTACGGGTACGAGCAACAACGTCGTGCTCGGCAACTTGATCGGGACGAAGTTCGCCGGTACCGCCGCGCTGGCAAACTCCGCAGGTGTTTGGATTGGCGGCGCGACTAACAACACGATCGGTGGGACAGCGGCCGGCGCCCGGAACGTGATTTCTGGGAATACCAATGAAGGCGTCCGGCTTACCAACGCCGGGACAACGGGCAACGTCGTGCTGGGGAACTACATCGGCACGGACATCACGGGGGCCGCCGCCCTCAAGAACGGCAGCTTTGGCGTTTGGGTTCCCAACGGGGCGAGCGGCAACACCATCGGCGGAAGCGCCGCCGGCGCCGGAATATCATCAGTGGAAACAATAGCCACGGCGTGCTCATCACCGACTCGGGTTCCTCCAACAACGTGGTCGCCGGCAATTTTGTCGGCCTGAATGCCGCAGGCTCGACCGCCCTTCCGAACGGCGGCGTCGGCGTCGTGATTCAGGCGGGCGCCTCCGGAAACCGTCTCGGCAGCGATGGCGACGGCGTCAACGACGCCGGCGAACGCAACGTTATTTCCGGCAATAATTCGACCGGCGTCGTTGTCAATGGCGGCAACGCGAACCTGATCGCCGGCAATTACGTCGGCCTCGATGCCGGGGGGACGGTCGGCATGCGCAACCAGGGCCAGGGCATCGTCGTCGTCGGCGCGGCGACAAATACTGTCATCGGTCTGCCGGCCGCCGGCAACGTTGTCTCCGCGAGCCTGTGGGAAGGCATCACGATCTCGGACGTCGGCACCAACAACACCATCATTCAAAGCAACCGCGTCGGCACCAACGCCGCCGGCACCGGCGTGATCACGCCGACCCAAACGGGCATCTGGGTCCGCTACGGTCCCGTGGGAACGCGGATCGGCACCGACGGCGATGGCGTCAACGACGCCGCCGAGGGCAACCTCATTTCCGGCAATTACACCGCTGTCCTGGTCACGACCGCCAACTGGGATGGCACACTCCCCGCCAACGGCGTCCTCGTTCAAGGGACGCGCGTCGCCGGCAACCTCATTGGCACCGACGTCACCGGAACCACGGCGCTGGGCAACCAGGGCGACGGCATCTTGGTGTTCAGCAAGGCCGCCAATACCACGATCGGCGGGCCGACCGCCGCATCTCGCAATATCATCAGCGGCAATCAAGGCCGCGGCATCCACATCGCCGACGCCAGCACGGTCGGGACGCAAGTCCTCGGCAACTACGTCGGAACGAACATCACCGGCACCGCGCCGTTGCCCAACGGCAACGAGGGCATCATCGTCCGCAACGCCGCCGTCGCGACCGAGATCGGCGCCGCCCAGGCGGAACTCCTTGTCAGCGACTGGGGCAACAACCGGCTCAAGCAGTTCCAGCCGGGCATCGCCACCAACGACCAACTGACATCGGTGAACCTCGGACCGCTGGGCATTGCCATCGCGCCGAACGGCTACCGCTTCGTCGTCTCCCAAAACGGCACGCTGTGGCGCTTCAACCCGGCCGGCGTGCTGGTGAACACGATTGCCACCGGGCTTGGGGATACCCGCAACCTCGCCATCGGGCCAGACGGCAATATCTATGTTGCCGTTCATAACACCAATCAGATCCTGAGATTCAACGGCACCACCTTCGCATCGATGGGCACGTTCCTTTCCGGCTTGAATGGTCCGGCCGGATTGAATTTTGGGCCTGATGGAAACCTGTATGTCACGGAAACCGATTACAGCTCCAACGGCCGGTTGCTGAAATTCGACGGCGTGACGGGGGCGCCGCTTGGTCAGGTGGGCACACTCAACTTGCGCTGGGCCAGCAGCCCGGTTTGGGACGCGGCGGGCAACATCTACCTGACCGAACGCAACGGCAACTCACTCCTTAAGCTCAATGGAACTACGGCGCTCTGATCCAAACGCTCGCCAGCGGCGGCATCTTGAGCGGCCCTGAGTACCTCGCAATCGGGCCTGACGGCAACGTCTATGTTTCCGCGATCTTCAACAACACGGTCCAAAAATACGATCCGAATTCCGGCGCCTTTCTCGGCTACGCCGTGGCGCCCGGATCCGGGCTCAACCTACCGCACGGCATCGCCTTCACGGCGTCGGCGTCGGCGCAACGTCATTTCCGGTAATAGCTACTCGGGGATTCTCGTCACCGACTCAGGCACCAATAACACGGTCATCGCCGGCAACTACGTCGGCCTCAAGGCCGACGGCGCCGCTGCGATCCTCGACATCGGCCAGGACTATTCCAAACCAGGCATCGTCGTCCAATGGGGCGCGGCCAACACGCGCATCGGCACGAACGGCGATGGACTTGGCGATGTCGCCGAGGGAAACGTCGTCTCCGGCAACCCATCAACCGGCATCGTGGTGTGGGGAACCGGAGCCGACAACACGGTGATCGCCGGCAACATCGTCGGCCTGAACGCGGCCGGGAACGCCCGCGTGCCCAACATCGCCGTCGGCATCAACATCGGCGGCGGCGCAAAAACACCCGCATCGGCACCGACGGCAACGGCGTGAGCGACGACGCCGAGCGCAACGTCTCCACAGGCAATCTGTGGGCTTGCGTCCTGGTCGAGTCGCCTGGCACCGACAACACGGTAATTGCCGGCAACTTCCTCGGCACGGACGTGACCGGCGCCATGCCGTTGAGCACCTCCGACGGCATCTTGATTCGCTACGGCCCGAAGAACACGCGCATCGGCACCGACGGCTCCAACGACGCCTTCAACGCCAACGAACGCAACGTGATTTCCGGCAACCCGTGGAACGGAATCAACATCGTCACGCCAAACTGGGACGGCGCGATCCCACCCAGCCCGACCGATCAGACGATCATCGCGGGCAACTACATCGGTACCGACGTCACCGGCACGGCCGCCGTACCCAACTACACCGGCATCCTGATCCAACAGGGGGCCACCAACACCCGCATCGGCACTGACGGCAATGGGAACGCAGATGAGGCTGAGCGGAATGTCATCTCCGGAAACGCCAGCGACGGTATCCAGATTACGGGAGTCGGCACAACCGGGACGTTGGTTGCAGGCAACTACGTCGGGACGGACGCGACCGGCATGCTCGCATTGGGCAACCATGTCCACGGCGTTGCGATCGACGGCGGGGCATCGAACAACACCATCGGCGGATCGACCGCGGCGGCCCGCAACATCATCTCCGGCAACGCGGTTCACGGTGTTGACATCTCCGGCACCGCCACGAATTTCAATACGGTTTCGGGCAACTATATCGGCACGAATGTATCCGGAAACGCGGCGCTCGGGAATGGAGACCGCGGCATCTACGTTCATTTCTTGGCGGACAACAACACGATTGGCGGTCTGACCGCGACTCCCGGGACCGGAGCGGGAAACGTCATCTCGGGCAACACTGGCACCGGGATCGGCATCATTGCCAATAACACCGTCATCTCCGGAAACATTGTCGGGCTGAATGCCGACGGCAACGCGGCCTTGGGCAACGGCGGCAATGGCGTCTTCATTCTCTTCGGAGGCTTTGGTAACACTTTGGGAGGTTCAGCACCCGGCGCGAAATGTGATTTCGGGAAATCTCTATCCATTTCAGGGGGGTGTCATCATCGGGGCCGGCGTTACCAAGACGATTGTCCAGGGCAACTACATCGGCACCGACATTTCCGGGACGAAAGCGATTGCCAACGTCGGCGGCGGCATCGAGATACTCGGCGCGATTTTGAACTACGATCGGTGGCACTACGCCTGCAGCGCAAACGTCATTTCCGGGAATGACACATACGGCATCTCGATGCTAAATGTCGCTGATTTCTTCGGCTTCACCGGACCTTCAACTAGTAATCTCGTTCAAGGTAATTTCATCGGCATCGACGCCACCGGCATTGCTGCTCTTGGCAATAACGGCGAAGGCGTTCGCATCGAAAATGGAGCGTCAAACAATACCATCGGCGGCACGGTTGATGGCGCCGGCAATGTGATCGCAAACAGCACCGGGGCTGGAATCTTGATCGATGGCGCGGCTACGTCAGGCAATGCCTTGCGGCGGAATTTGCTTTACGCCAACAATGGCGGCGGCGATCAGATTGTCCTGCTGAATGGCGCCAATGCCAATGCCCAGGCCCCTTCGATCAATGTGGCCCTGGCGGGGGTCACGACGCGGCTGATCGGCACGCTTTCGGGCACGCCGAATAGCTCCTACTCGATCGATTTTTACGATCCACCGATTCCGGGCGATGCACGTGTTTACCTCGGCTCCGTCGACGTCACCACCGATGCCAGCGGCTCAGTCTGGTTTCAACGCGGTCTTAAGCGTCGCCACGCAGCCTGGCACATTTATCACAGCGATCGCCACCGACAGCGCAAACAACTCCTCGGCACTGTCATTGAGCGCGCCGGCCACCTTCGCGGCGATTACCGGCATCCCGGCCAACGCCATCGAGGGCACTCCGATCACGCTCAATGCTCTGTCCACCGATCCGGGGCCGGGCAACTCCGTGGCTTACACCTGGAAGGTCACGAAGGACGGGGCACCCTTCCCCACCGGCACGCCGACCGACGAGGCGACCCTGACCTTCACGCCTGACGACAACGGTTTCTACGCAGTCACCGTCACCGCGACCACCACGCTGGGCACGTCCTCGTCCTCGGCCTCGGCGTCGATCCAGGTCGCCAATGCCCTGCCCGCGCCGGAGATTCTGGGCACGCCCTCCGAGGCACCTGCCGGCGTGCCGCTTTCGCTCAGCGTCCTGGCTCATGATCCGGGCGCCGGTGATTCCGAGACATATCATTGGAGCGTCAGCCGCGACGGCGTCGAACTCGCCACGGGCACGGGTTCGACTTTCAGCTTCACGCCCACTTTCAACGGCATCCACCAGATCAGCGTCACCGTTACCGACAAGGATGGCGGCGTCGCCTCGGCCAACACGGCAACGATCGTTTCCGGGGCGCTCGAGGTCGCCACCATCGACGCGCCGACCACCGGCAGGGAAGGCACACCGATCCATGCCTCGGCGACCCTCAGCCAACTGGTCAACGCCGACAACTTACAGTTCGCCTGGAGCGTGACCAAAAACGGCATTGCTTTCGGTTCCGGAACCGGCCCGACCTTCGACTTCACGCCCGATGACGACGGCACCTATGTCCTGGCCCTTCAAGTGACCAGCGGTTCGCTCGTCAGCGAGGCGGCCCCGGTCAGCATCGCCGTCAGCAATGTCAACCCGGTGGTGGCGATCAACGGCGGCTCGGCCACCGCGGTCGCCGGCAGCCCGATCAATCTGGCGGCCAGTATCACTGACCCGGGCACGGCCGACACCCACCTGGTGCTCTGGAAGGTGGTCAACACCGCGGGAGCGACGGTCCCCGGCGGTACGGGTGCGACGTTTTCCTTCACGCCCAAGTCGGCCGGCACTTACATCATCACCGCCATCGCCACCGACGACGACGGCGCCAGCGCTTCGACCGCGACAGTCATCGAGGTCACGCAAGCCGCGCTCACCGGCCAGATCACCGGCAATCCGTTCTCGGTTTCGGAAGGGATGCCGGTGAACTTGGGCGTCAGCGTCGATAATCCCGGCGGCGCGACCTTCACGTATTCGTGGAGCGTGACCAAGAACGGCGACCCGTTCGCCAACGGCTCTGGGTCGAGCTTCTCCTTCACTCCCGATGACAATGGCGTCTATGCCACGGCCGTGACGGTGACCGCCAGCGATGGCCGCGTCGGCGTTGCAACAGCGCAAACCACGGCGACAAACGTCGCGCCCAGCATCACCATCCTCGGAGCGCCAGGCTCGGCGCTGGAAGGCGACTCGGTCGCACTGACCGCGCTGGCCAACGATCCCGGAACTGCCGACACGCAATCGTTCGATTGGAGCGTCACCAAGGACGGCTTGGCCTTTGCATCCGGCTCCGGGCCACAGTTCACCTTCGCGCCCAACGACAACGGCAGCTATATCATCAGTGTCACGGCCACCGACGACGACGGCGGCTCGGCCCAAGTGTCGAAAACCGTCCCGGTCGGCAATGTCGCGCCGAAAGCCAGCATCACTTCGGCCAACAACAATCCCAACGGCGGCACGGTCAACACCGGCTTTTTGGTCAATCTCGCCAGCCTGGTGAAAGACCCAAGCATCGACACGTTCAGCTATCACTGGTCGGTGACGGTGAACGGGGCTCCGTTCACCGGTTCGCAGTCGGCTGCCGATCAGCCGACCTTTTCCTTCACACCCAATGCCTCGGGCACCTATGTTGTTAGCCTGACCGTGACGGACAAAGACGGGGCGGCCAGCAGCGACACCGCCGCCCTGGTGCTGGGCACGCCGGGCAACGACACGTTGACCTTGGCCAACCCGGGCGGCAGCGTGAATCGCGTGCTGGTGCTCGGCTTTGGCGGCAACGATGTCATCAATGCGAGCGCGGTGACCAATTCCTCGGTGGTCATCGACGCCGGCGACGGCGACGACACGGTGATCGGCTCGTCCGGCGGCGATTTGATCTACGCCGGCGGCGGCAGCGACAGCATCAATGCCGGTTCCGGCAACGACACCATCTTCACCCAGCATGGCGACGACACGGTGCTCGGCGGCGATGGCGACGACGAGTACGTGATCGTGCCCGGTTCCGACACCACTCTGAGCGAACTGAACTCGACTGGTATCGACACCATCAACTTCTCGTATGCCAACTACGGCATCATTCTTGACTTGAGACTGAATGACGGCGTGCTGCGCCCGGTGGACACCGATGGCAACGAACTCGCCATCAGTGGAACTTTCGAAGTGGTCGATGGCAGCCTCAAGGGCGACCTCTTGACCACGGCCACCGACAGTTCGACCCTCTTCGGCAATGCCGGCGACGATTCGCTGGTGGCCGCGGGCGGCACGAACATCACCATCTTTGGCAACGAGGGCAATGACTCCTTGCTCGCCTCGGCCGGCAGCAACATCACCTTGTTCGGCAACGAGGGCGACGACATCCTCGCGGCCGCTGGCGCGACCGATGTCACGATTTTCGGCAACGAGGGGAACGATTCGCTGATGGCCCTGGCCGGCTCGCGGGTGACGCTCTTTGGCAATGAGGGGAACGACGTCCTGACCGCCGCGGGGGCCACGCTCGTTACGCTCTATGGCGGCGACGGCGACGATGCCCTGAATGTGAGCGGCGGGGATGGCGTCGCCCTCTTCGGTGGCGACGCCGTGAGCGCCTTGGGCCTGGCCACGCTGTTCGGCAATTCCGGCAACGATTCGTTGACCGCCTCGGCGGGCACGAACATTACTATCTTCGGCGGCGACGGCAACGATTCGATCCTGGCTTCGGGCGCCAGCCGGGTGACGATTTTCGGCAACGAAGGCAATGACTCGATCGCGGCGGCCGCCGGCAGCCAGATCACCATCTTCGGCAACGATGGGGCCGACACGCTCCTCGCCGGTGGGGCCACCCTGGTGACGCTCTTTGGCGGGGCCGGCGACGATTCGCTGGTCGCCAGCGCCGGCAGCCAAATCACCATCTTCGGCGGCGACGGCGCCGATTCGCTGGTGGCCTCTGGGGCCAGCCAGGTCACGCTCTTTGGCAACGAGGGCAATGATTCGATCCTGGCCTCGTCCGGAACCAATATCACCATCTTCGGCAATGAAGGCGATGATGCGATCGTGGCCGCCGGGGCCAACAGCGTCACGATTTTCGGCAACGAAGGCAACGATTCCCTCACGGCCCAGGCCGGGACCAACGTGACCATCTTCGGCAACGAAGGCAATGATTCGCTCTTGGCCGCGGGCGGCACGAACGTCACCATCTTTGGCAACGAGGGAAACGACTCGCTCACGGCCCAGGCCGGCACAAACGTGACCATCTTCGGCAACGACGGCAACGACGTGCTGGTCGCCGCCGGGGCCAATCAGGTCACCCTGTTCGGCAATGCCGGCGACGACATCATGACGGCCCAGGCCGGTTCGCAGGTCACCATTTTTGGCAACGAGGGCAACGACTCGATCACCGCCACCGGCGGAACCAATGTCACCATCTTCGGCAACGAGGGCAACGACTCCCTCGTCGCCGCGGGCGGCACGAACATCACGCTGTTTGGCAACGAGGGCAACGACCTCCTTACCGTGCAGGCCGGCGACCAGGTGACGATCTTCGGCAACCAGGGCGACGATTCGCTCGTCGCCGCCGGCGGGACTAATGTCACCATCTTTGGCAACGAGGGCAACGATTCGATCGCGGCCCAGGCCGGTTCGAACATCACCATTTTCGGCAACGAAGGCAACGACTCGGTGCTGGCCAGCGGCGGCACGAACGTGACCATCTTCGGCAACGAGGGGAACGATTCGATCACCGCGACCGGCGGCCTGAACGTCACGATTTTCGGCAATGAGGGCAACGATTCCCTGGTGGCGGCGGGCGGCACGAATATCACGCTCTTTGGCGGCGTCGGCGATGATTCGTTGGTCGCCCAGGCCGGTTCGAACATCACCATCTTCGGCAACGAAGGCAACGATTCGATCCTCGCCGCCGGTGGGACCGCGGTTACGCTCTTTGGCGGAGCCGGCGACGACTCGCTCACGGCTTCGGCCGGTTCGCAGATCACCATTTTCGGCAACGAGGGGAACGATTCGATCGTCGCTTCCGGCAGCAGTTCGCAAATCACCATCTTCGGCGGGGCCGGCGACGACACCCTGCTGGCCACCGAGGCCGCCACCCAGATCACGATCTTCGGCAACGAGGGCAATGATTCGCTGGTGGCCAGCGCCGGCAGCCAGATCACCCTCCTGGGCGACGACGGCAACGACACACTCCAGGCCCTCAGCGGCGACCGGATCACCATCTTCGGCGGTGTCGGCGACGACTCAATCCTGGCCTCCTCCGCCGGCAGCCAGATCACCATCTTCGGCGGCGCGGGGAACGATTCCATCCTGGCCAGCGCCGGGTCCAATGTCACCATTTTTGGCAATGCCGGCGACGACTCGATCGTCGCCGTCGGCGGCACCAACGTCACCATCTTCGGCAACGAGGGCAACGATTCCCTGCTGGCCCAGGGCGGCACCAACATCACCCTCTTCGGCAACGAAGGCGACGATTCGCTCTCGGCCAGCGCCGGGCTCAATGTCAGCCTCTATGGCGGCGATGGCCAGGACACGCTCGAAGCCTCGGGCGGCACGAACGTCACCCTATTCGGCGAGGCCGGCAACGATCAACTCACCACCGACGGCGGCAGCGCCGTGATCCTCTTTGGCGGCCGCGGCGACGACACGCTCACCGCCGCCGGCGGCGATGTCGTGCTCTTCGGCGACGACGGCAACGACACCTATCAACTGCAAAACGTCTCCGCCATCGCCACCGTGCGGCTCAAAGAGATTTTTTACATCGACATCAGCGAGCCCAGTCCGCAGACCCGCGGCAGCGACACCATCGACCTGTCGCAGTTCTTCGCCATCTCGATGGCCCTGAATGCCTACGGCCAGGAGAACGATCCGACCGCCGGGTTGCAAGCGCTCAATGCCGATGTCTCGCTGGGTCTGTATGGCCAATTTGAAAATATCATCGGCACGCCGGGCGACGATTTCCTGGTCGGCGACGATGGCGACAACCGGCTCGACGGCGGCGGGGGCAACGACACCCTGGTCGCCCAGGCCGGCAACGACACCCTCCACGCCGGCAGCGGCGACAGCGTGCTCCAGGGCGGAACCGGCAACGATGTTTATCTCTTCGACCAGGCCAGCCAGGGGACCGCCGAAGTGGTCGAGGCCGCCGACGCCGACAGCGACACGCTGGATTTCCAGCAGTTGGCTTTCGGGGTCGCCGTCGATCTGGCCAGCACCTCAGGCCAGGTCATCGGCGGCGGTCAGCTCACCGTCACCCTCTCCAACCCGAGCGGCATCGAGAACGCCATCGGCACCGGCGCGGACGATCTCCTCACCGGCAACACGCGCGACAATTCGCTCGAAGGCGGGGCCGGCAACGACACGCTCATCGGCGCCGCCGGCAGCGACACCTATGTCTATGCCGGCAAAAACCTGGGCAACGACACGATCGTCGAGGCCCCCGGCGTCGACACCGATGTGCTCGATTTCAGCCGCTTTGACGCCCCGATCCAACTCAATCTCAGCGACCCGGCCTCCCAGGTCGTCGCCGGTTCCGACTTGACCCTGAGCTTAAGCGACAGCAGCGCCATCGAGAACGTGGTCGGCGGCAGCTTCAACGACGTCATCACCGGCAACAGCCGCGACAACGCCATCTTCGGCGGCGGCGGCGCCGACTTGCTCGACGGCCAAAGCGGCAACGATTTCCTGCAGGCCAACGCCGTCCAGGTGGTCGATCTCGATTTCGACAGCCGCACCGGTTCCGGCGATCATGTCTACTCCGCGGGCGAACGCGCCGCGGTTCAAGCTCGCCTGGAAGCCATTTATTCGGGATTTGCGTTCGCTTTCACCCAGGATCGCCACGAAGCCGCGGCGCTCAGCCAGGCCAGCGGCGGCCGCTATCTGACGGTCTTCTTCAACGACGGCTTCTCCTCCGATGGGGGCGGCAACTCCGAGCAACTGGATTTCCGCAACGTCGATCATGGCGGCCAGGTCTTCATCGATGTCAATGGCCTGCTCGGCGGCAGCAATCAACCCGCCGGCACCAGCGCGAATTTCGTGGCCTTGAGCGCCGAGGTCGCCGGCCACGAGATCGGCCATAGCGTCGGCCTCTTGCACACCGACAGCTTCGGCCCGATCGGCTCCGGCATCTTCGCCGGCCTCGATCCGAACGAATACCTGCCGGCGTTTACCGGCCCGCAAAGCGCCGCCGAGACCGCGCTGCATGTCATGGCCAGCCCGCAATCGGTGCACACGACACTGGACGATGCCTTGGGCCAGACCTTCTTCGGCGAGCGCGAGGCGATCAAGCTGGCGTTCAACGATTCCGGCTCCACCGTGCTCGAACAAGCGGGTGTCAACGGGACGTTGGCCACTGCCCAGGCCTTGGGCGTGTTGCCCGGACTGAATGTGCCCAACACGCTGCTCTCCGGGCAGAACGCCGGCCAGTCGTGGCAGGTGGGCGCCATCGCCGTGGTCGGCCAGATCGGCCTCGACCCGCTCACCGGCAACAGCGAGAACGATGTCTATTCCTTCGTCGGCAAGGCCGGCGAGATCATGAACTTCCAGGTCTACTCGGCCCTGACCAAGCCGGCGCTCGGCAACGCCATTGATTCGGTGCTCAGACTTTACGACCGTTCCGGCCGCGAGATCGCCATGAACGACGATTCGCCGGAGACCACCGACAGCAGCATCGTCGATTTCGTGCTGCCGCAGGATGGGACCTATTACATCACGGTGGACACCTTTGCCGGCCAGTTCGATCGCGATGTCGGCGACTACCAGTTGTTCATTTCGCGATTCCGAGTCGGTCAGAGCATTGGCATCGGCGACACGCTGATCGGCGGCGGCGGCAACGATACCCTGGTCGGCGGCACCGGCAACGACATTCTTCGCGCCGCCGGCGTCCGTTCCGGCGACATCGTCCAATTCATCGGCAGCGAGGGTGACGACCTGATCGACCTGAGCGACACCCCCAGTTTCACCTACACCGCCGACGCGGTCGAGCAGATCAAGCTCACCAATCTGCCGCCGGTATTGGACGCGATTCCTCCCGTGACCGCCGTGGAAGGCGGGTCGATCGATCTGGTCGTGCCAGCCAGCGATCCGGATGTAGTCGATCGGTTGACCTTTACACTGGCGCCGGTGGCGGGCCAGCCGTTCGCCGTCGGGGCCACGATCGACGGCTCGACCGGCGAATTGGTCTGGAACCCACAGCAAGACGGAACCTATTACGCCAAGCTCAGCGTGACCGACGCCAGCGGCGCCATCGCCTCGCGGGTGATCTCGTTCGAAATTGCCAACGCCGCGCCGGCGGTGGACGCCGGACTGGATCAGGTCGGCGTCGAAGGCGCGCCGGTCACGCTCAAAGGCACGTTCACCGACGCCGGCATCCAGGATCCGCATACACTGAGTTGGTCCTTCACCAGCAGCAATGGCCAAAGCGGCTCGGGCACGGGCACTTCCCTGACCTTCGTGCCACTGGATGACGGGATCTACACCATCACCTTCCGCGTCGCCGACGACCATGACATCGCCAGCGACACCGCGATCGTCACCGTGGCCAACGCCGCGCCAAAGGCGACGGCGATCAAGGCTGCCAGCGTCACGGAAGGCACGCCGGTTTCCTTCACCGGCGGCTTCAGCGATTCCGGCCCGCTCGACACGCATACGTTCTTGTGGCATGTCCAAAGCAGCAACGGCCAGATCATCGCCGATGGCGCCAATCTGTCGTTTGGTTTCACGCCCAACAATAACGGCACGTATCGGATCACGTTCACCGTCACCGACAATCACGGCGACTCGTCGAGCAGCACGACGAACTTGATCGTCACCAACCTGCCGCCGACGGCCAACGCCGGCCCGGCCCAGACCGTCAGCGAAGGCACGCCGGTGCACTTGGCCGGCACGGCCGCCGATATCGGCGCCAATGCGCTGAGCTATTTCTGGCAATTGGTTTCGAGCAACAATCAGATCGTCGCGGCCGGAACCGGGACGACCTTTGACTTTATCCCAATCGACAACGGCGCCTATAGCGTGCTCTTCAAGGTCACCGATCAGGATGGGGCCGTTGCCGTGTCAAGCACGACCGTAACCGCGACCAACGCCGCCCCGATCGCGAGCTTGAGCAACAGCGGACCGATTCCCGAAGGCAGCAGCGCCACGATCAACTTCTCCAATCAAAGCGATGCCTCGCCGGCCGACTTGGCGGCGGGATTGCACTATGCCTACGACTTCAATGGCGATGGCGTCTGGGACCTGGGCGACGGCAGCTACGCCGGTTCGGTGGGCGAGTCCCAGCCGGCCGTTCCGGCAAGTTATTTGTCGCACTGGGGTTCGCTTGACGCGATCGCCCGCGTCCTGGACAAGGATGGCGGCTTCAACGATTACCACACTACGCTCGCCATTAATAATGTGACGCCGGCGCTGAACCTCGGGGGCGATGCGGCGCTGCTAGCCATCAACGATCCGCTGATCCGCGGCGGATTCTTCGTCGATCCGGGCAGCGATTCCTGGACCGCCACGGTCGATTTCGGCGACGGCGCCGGCGCTCAGCCGCTTTCGCTCAACGCCGACAAGTCATTCGTGCTGCAGCATGCTTACGCGGCAGCCGGTAACTTTACGGTCGCGGTTACGGTCCGCGACGATGCCGGGGCGATCGCCAGCGCCGGCTTCGCGGTCCGCGTCCAGCCGCTGCTCTCGGTGGCGATGGTCGGCGACGCCAGCGGCGTCCGCGGTCAGGAGCGGCACTTCCAGGTCTCGGCCGCCTCGCCCTACTCCTCCGAACTAGCCGCCGGGCTCCAATACGCGATCAATTGGGGCGACGGAACCACGAGCACCATTCCCGCGACGCCGGGCAACGCCTCAGGCGTCACTCTCACGCACATCTTCACCCAGTTTGGCGGTTACACCGTTACGGTCATCGCTCGCGATGCCCAGGGCCATGCTAGCGCCCCCCAAACGATGCATATCGACATCAGTGTCGCCGCCATTCAAATCGACGTGGACGGCAAGCGGGTGCTGGTGGTCGGCGGCAGCACCGGCTCCGATTCCATCAAGATCAAAGCACGCGACGACGATGCCAGCACCATCGTCGTCAAGATCAATGAGAAGGATCAAACCCAGTTCCGTTACCGCTCGCGTTTCGATTGCGACATTGATCGCATCGTCGTTTTCGGCCAGGCCGGCGACGACGTGATCAAGCTGGCCGACGAGATCGACCTCGATTGCGAAATCTACGGCGGCGACGGCAACGACAAGCTCGGCGGCGGCATGGGCAACGATATCCTCATCGGCGGCGACGGCGACGACACGCTCGTCGGCGGACTTGGCCGCGACCTGCTCATCGGCGGCCGCGGCGCCGACAAGATCGCCGGCGACGCCGGCGACGACATCCTCATCGCCGGCTACTCCGATTACGACGCCAACCGCTCGGCTTTGCTCAGCGTACTGGCCGAATGGACCCGCGACCTCAGCTACAGCGATCGCGTCGCCCATCTGCGCGATGGCGGCGGCTTGAGCGGCCTGATCCGCATCAACGACGCGACGGCGCACGACGACAACGCCTACGACGTCCTCACCGGCGACCAGGGACGCGACTGGTTCCTTTACAACCAGGACCAGTCCGGCAGCGTCAAAGACAAAATCACGGACCTCGCCTCCAGCGAAATCGCCAATGACATCGACTTCTGAGCGACCGGCGGCGAGTTGTTGAATGGCGTGTGAGTTGGTCGATTTGTCCAACCGTTACTTTGGTTTCTTGGCTTCGGCGTCGCGGGGCGTGCTGTACAGCTTTTCAACCATTTTCAGGTACTCAGCCAGCGGCTGAAGTCCGACCGCCTTTCGACGCTCATCGACGTGCTCGGCGTCGTCGATCGGTTGCGCGACCGCCTTGCCGTCCTTAAACATCGCCTGGGTCCCGTACTTTTGTTTCTTTCCGCGTCCGACCAGCACGCGGTCGGTCAAATACGCGATATTTTTCGGCTCGACTTCGCCCTTCGGCAGCGCTTCCATCTTTTTCAGGCAACTTTCCTGGAAGTCGCGGTCGGTGTCGGCGTGTTGCACCAGCAGCCAGGCGTCCTGCGCTGCCTTGGCCCCCACCAGGGACTTGCCCGGCCAGCCGTGCTTGGCCACCACGTCCTTCAGCCAACGCAGATTGTCGCGATCGGCCTCCTGCATTTTCGCCAGCTTGGACTTGTAGCCCTCGGCGAGTTTGGGATCCAGCTTTTTCAGATCCACCGGCCCGAGCAGTTTGTTCTTGGCCGTGAAATTGATGAAATCGAACCGAGCCGCCTGATCGACCGCGGTCCGGCGGATCAATTCCTTGGCGAGCGCCGCTTCCTTCACGCCCCGCAATTGTTCGTCGAGCGGGGCGGCCGGCTTGGAGTCTTGCGCGTGCGAAATCCGAGCGGCGGCGACAACAATCAAGCAGGCGATGACCATTCGCGACATGCTCGAATCCTTTGCGACAGTTGGTCGGGGGCCGATTCATCGATTCGATCAATTCAGGCCGCGCATCCGGCAGAACGAGACAACCGAGTTTCTCATTATCAGTTGCCCGCCATTGACGGCTATCTGCGTAATACCTAGATTCTACTATCCTCTTTCTGGAAAGCGCCCGTTTTCCAGGCGAGCAGCCCTCCGACGAGCGATGCGCCGGCGAGTCGCCACCCGACGCCGCTTGAAAACAGAATCCATTCCTTTCGGCGAGATCTATGGCGACTGTTCTACTGATTGATCCCGATGAAGATCACCGCTTAAATATTCGGAACGTTTTGTACCTGGCGGGATGCCAGTTGCTCGACGCCGAAACGCTCGAGCATGCCGAAGCGGTCGCTCGCGCCGAACGGCCGGAACTGATCGTCATGGACCTTTTTCTTCCCGGCCGCGCGGGCCACATGTTCATTCGGGAAATGAAAAAGGAACTTCCGAATACGAAGATCATCGCCATGAGCGACTCTGCGGGAACGGAGGAAAACGACGATCATCGCCTGGCGCTCGATTGTGGGGCCGCCGCCACACTGACCAAACCGGTGGCTCAAATCGACCTGATTTCGCTGATTCACGACCTGCTCGGCAACGCCTGACGGCCGAACGCGGCGAATGCCGGCGCCAGGCTCAACATGCCGCGGCGGTTTTGCCCCGAGCATGGCCCTGATCCTCGCCACGCCAAGCCAAAAGAGTGACCGCGGTCAGCACGACACTCCCGGCCCACTGAAGCGTGCTCACCGCCAGGTACCATCGATGCCGCTGATGAAAAAGCGCTTGATCGAGAATTCGAGGCGATTCGGCGTCGATCAATTCATCCAGGCGGACATGCTGCCAGGTCAGAATTCCCAACGCAATCACGAGCAGCAGCCATAATCCCCAGCGAAGCCGCCCTCGGCCCCGAGCGGGATCTCGGGCGCCGGCGATTTCCCATGCCCAAATCGCCAGTGCGACTGCACCGGCCGCATTCACGTAATTCGTCACCGAGCGTGTCACTAGCCCCTGATCCAGGTGAGAGCCGAGGACACGGCTGCCCACCTCGACGACGACCGCGCCGTAAAACATGAAGCCGCCCTGCCAAAACATCAGAGCCATCAGCAGCACAAACCGTCGAAGCATGTATATCCGCGATCGCGTCGGATCGTTCCTTTCCACTTGATGGATGCGTGTAACCATTGTAAACGAAGCTCGACGCATTTCGCGAGCGGAGGTGAAATGAAGGGGTGCGCGGTTTCGCCGCGAAGCGCGCCGATGGACTGGCGCAGTGTCCGGCAAACAATTTGCATCGGAAAGCGATGGGAAGCAAATGGCAACGATGTTGCTGAAAGAATTCAACAATACCCTCGATATTCTGGCCAGTTGGAATAAACCTGACCTTGCCTGAAAGATGCATTCGGATGTACCATCACCCACTCGAATGATGAAGGATCAAGTGAGGATTTTGACATGACGCCGTATCAAACTGAGGAACTTTCAGAAGATCGCCGCAAGGAGATTTTTCTGGCCGTTGTAAATGCCCAGGATCAGGAAATGGACGTTGCGGAATCGCGAAAATTCGTCGCTGAGCGCTATAGCGTCAGCATCAATCAAATTCGGCAGATCGAACGCGAAGGCATGGATAACCATTGGCCGCCGCTGTGATCGGTCGCATCGCTCCCTGACCTCGTCTGAGGTGCCGATGCTCCTGCACGAGTTCAACTGGAAAAAAGAAGTGCTCGAGTCGGCGGAACCGGTGCTGGTCGATTTTTGGGCTGCCTGGTGCGGACCATGCCGAGCCATGAACCCGGCGTTGGAATCGTTGGCGCAAGAGTTTAAAGTCTGCAAGGTGAATGTCGACACCAATCAAGAGCTGGCGTCGCGTTATCAAGTCTCGTCGATTCCCGCCCTTCTTATCTTCAAGGGCGGCAAAATCGCGGCCCGCCATGTCGGCATCACGCCCGAGGCAACGCTGCGCACCGAATTGAAGCAATTGAGCTGAAATCTCAGCCAATCGCAGTGCCAACGGATACCAACTCGCAGCGAATCATCACTAAATTGACTGATAATTCTAAGATGACAGATTCCGTCGCGCGCACGCGCGGCGTGTGGCGCCCTTACCATCTAGCCGGCGGAAAACAGCGTCCCAAGCCCATCACGCGAAGGCCGCCAAGATTCCCTGCCACCAAGCGCCCCGATCGGTATTTGATCTTTGTTGGCGATTAATTCATTCACATCGGGGGGCGGGTCATGACTCTAGGTCGAGTCGCGATTTTGTCAATGATGGTGTTGTGCAGCTTCGGCTCGAACGGGCCGGCCGACGACGGAATCAGTTCCGCGCTTTACTCGAGCCTGCGCTGGCGAATGATCGGGCCGTTTCGCGGCGGAAGAACGGTCGGCGCGGCGGGCGTGCCGGACAAGCCCAACCTGTTTTACATCGGCGTCAACAATGGCGGCGTCTGGAAAACCGACGACGCCGGCCGCACCTGGACGCCGATCTTCGACGGCCAACCCACCGGTTCGGTGGGCGCGATCGCGGTAGCCCCTTCCAACCCCGAAATTCTCTACGTCGGCAGCGGCGAGGGATTGCAACGACCCGACCTGTCCACCGGCGATGGCGTTTACAAATCGACCGATGGCGGCAAGACCTGGAAAAACATGGGCCTGCGCGACGGCCAGCAAATCTCCGCGATCATCGTTGATCCAAAAGATCCGAATCGCGTTTATGTCGCGGTGCTGGGCCATCCCTATGGCCCGAACGCGGAACGCGGAATTTTCCGCACCACCGACGGCGGCAATACGTGGCAGAAAGTCTTTTACAAGGACGAAAACACCGGCGCGGTGGCATTGGAGTTCGACCCCGCCGATTCGCGCATCATCTATGGCGTCTCGTGGGAAGCTCGCCAGGGGCCCTGGGAAAACGGCGACTGGCAGGGAAAAAATAGTGGTTTGTTCAAATCAACCGACGGCGGTACGACTTGGCGGCCGCTCACCAAGGGCCTACCGACCGCCGAGCAGGGGTTGGGGCGAATTGGCATCGCAGCCGCCCCGAGCGATCCGAAACGACTCTATGCCATGGTCGATGCTCCACGCCTGGGCGGCGTCTATCGCTCGGACGACGCCGGCGAAAGCTGGCGAAAAGTGAATACCGAACAACGGTTGTGGGGCCGCGGATCGGATTTCGCCGAGGTGAAAGTCGATCCGAAAGATAAGGATGTTGTCTATGTCGCGAACACCTGCGCGTACCGTTCGACCGATGGCGGCAAGAGTTTTACCGCGTTCAAAGGCGCACCTGGCGGCGATGACCCGCATACATTCTGGATCAATCCGAAAAACCCTGACATTATTCTCCTGGCTGGCGATCAAGGCGCTTGCGTCACCGTGAATGGCGGGCGCACCTGGAGTTCCTGGTACAACCAGCCGACCGCCCAGTTTTATCACGTGATCACTGACAATCAGTTCCCCTACTGGGTCTATGGCGGGCAACAGGAAAGCGGATCGGCGGCGGTTTGCAGCCGCGGGCCGCTGGGGCAAATTACATTTCGCGACTGGCGCCCCGTCGGTGTCGAGGAATATGGCTATGTCGCCCCCGACCCGCTCAATCCAAATATTGTCTATGGCGGAAAGGTGTCGCGTTTCGATCGCGCGACCGGTCAAACTCAAGATGTTTCGCCCGAGGCAATTCGCTCGGGAAAATATCGATTCTTACGAACCGCCCCGTTGCTTTTCAGCCCGGTCGATCGGAAGTCATTGTTTCTTGGTGGCAACGTGCTGTTCAAGACCATTGACGGCGGTCACAGTTGGCAAGTAATCAGTCCGGACCTGTCGCGCGAAAAACCGGAAGTGCCGGAAAGCATCGGCATTTATCGAACGCCGGCGATGGCGAATCAGCGCCGTCGCGGCGTGATCTACACCGTCGCGCCATCGTACACGGATGCCAATACGATTTGGGCCGGCACCGACGACGGCTTGATTCATGTCACGCGCGACGCCGGCAAGAGTTGGAATAACGTCACGCCGCCGGGCCTGACGGCGTGGAGCAAAGTGTCGATCATGGATGCGGGCCGATTCGACGCCGATACGGCGTACGCCGCGATCAATCGAATCCGGCTCGACGACATGCGGCCACATATTTATCGCACGCATGACGGCGGCAAAACCTGGCAGGAAATCGTCCGCGGATTGCCGGACGACGCCCCGATCAACGTCATTCGCGAGGATTCGGCTCGCAAGGGCCTGTTATTCGCCGGCACCGAGCGGGCGGTGTTTGTTTCATTCAACGATGGCGACGACTGGCATCCGCTGCGATTGAACATGCCGGCGACATCGATTCGCGATTTAGTCGTGCACCATGACGATGTCGTTGTCGGCACGCATGGGCGATCGTTCTGGATTCTCGACGACATCACGCCATTGCGGCAGATTGATGCCAAAACCGCCGCGACGGAAGCAATTCTGTTCAAGCCGCAGTTGGCTTACCGAGTCCGATGGAACACCAACACCGATACGCCGCTGCCCCCGGAGGAGCCTGGTGGCCAAAATCCTCCCGATGGCGCGATCATCACTTATTTCTTAAGGGATGCCGCCGGCCCGGTGACGCTCGAGATTCTTAATGGCAGGGGGAATCTGGTGCGGCGTTACTCGAGCACGGACAAGCCCGAATCGGTGGACGCGAAAAGCCTCTCGATCCCGACGTTTTGGATTCGGCCTCCACAGAACCTGTCGTCGGCGGCCGGTTCGCATCGCTTCATTTGGGACTTGCACTATCCGCCGCCCCCGGGTCCGCGGCGCTATCCGATGACCGCGGTCTATCAGGACACGCCGAGCACGCCGGTCGGGCCTTGGGTGATGCCGGGAGAATATACCGTGCGTCTGACGGTTGCCGGCAAGAGCCAGGATCAGCCGTTGGTAGTCAAGATGGACCCGCGCGTGAAGTTGCCTCCGGCGGCACTGAGGCAGCATTTTGAACTGTCAATGCAATGCTACACCGGGGCGCAGAAGGCCCGCGAGACGCTCGCGGCGGTTGGCAGATTCCGTTCGGAACTTGCGGACCGTCAAGCCAGGACCAAGGACAAGTCGCTAATCGAATCGTTAACGGCAATCGACAAGAAAGTGGCCGCGATGGAAGGGAACGAACGGCGGCGCGGGCAGCGATTCGCACCGGCTTCCGCAACGCCAAGCCTGGCGGGACTGGCGGGCGAGCTGCAACGGCTGATGGGTTTGCTCCAGGAAGCCGACGCCACGCCGACATCGCAGGCGCTGACCGCATGCGTCGGAACTCGCCGCAAACTCGACGACTTGCTGAAACGGTGGAATGAAATCCGTGAGGCCGACCTGAAGAAGCTAAACGAACGCTTGCACAAACTGAACATTACGGAGATAACAGTTCCTCGCTGAAGGCGCAGCTTGCGGCCGCCAAGTGTGATAAATTGGTTTGCATCTTCACATCGATGGCAACTGGAGGCGGACCCTGTCGCAGCGGCGCAAGGAACTGAATGCTCTGGCCCAATCGCCGGCCGCGGCCGACCACGGCGACATCATGCGCCGGGTCTTGCTTGGCGCGGTGACCGCCTTACTTGTCGCCCGGCCCTTGGTGTCGGGCGAGGATCCGGGGCGGCTGCATTCGCCGGAATCCATCTCAGGCGTCATACTGAATCTGCTCTGGATGATCACGGCGATTCTCGGCGCGATCTGGTACGCCCGTTCGCCGCGAAGCTCGCGGATTAAGTGGGCGATGCCCGCGGCCCTGGCCATCGTCGCGCTCTTGATCGGCGTCAGCGCCGCCGTGACGCACTGCTATCATCACCCCGCCTGGCTGATCTTCTGGGAATGGGCCACGCTTCCCATCATCTTTCTGCTGACGCGGGAATTGGCTTCGGATGCCGATCCCACGGACGATTCCGCGGGCGGATTGCTCGCCGCGGTTCTGGCATCCGCGGTGAGTCTCGCGGCGTTCGGCATTTATCAGAGTGTGGCTCACATCGCCGATCTTCCGGTCCCAGACACGGCAATCGAATTCTCGGGCGCGCCGACGCCGGACTTCGACGGACTCGTGCCGGCGACCGAATCGCCGATTGATGGAATTTGCCGCGCCACATTCGATCGGTCGGAGTCATTGGTCGCCGTGCTGTTGTTGGCACTTCCCGCCATCGCGGTGTTTGGGTATCGCACTCGAGGTTGGCGCTCGCGTCTGGGTTTTGGACTCGTCGTCCTGCTGATCGTCGGCCTCGTTCTCGGCTCTCGCGATCTTTTTCAGTCATCGTTCTTAAAAGGGGGCCCTGCCGGCGATGCAGCAGCAATCGCAATGGTCGGCGAGCATCCGCTCTTCGGCGTCGGTCCGGGAAATTTCAGTCGTCATTCGCCAAGATTGCAGCCGGCAGGTTATCCAATCCTGCTTTCGGAGCCCGGCAGTGCCTATCTTGAACTCGCCTCAACCGGTGGCGTCCTCGCGCTGATCGCCCTGGGCGCAAGCATCGCCATTTTGGCGGCCAGTTTTTACCGCGTTCGCAATGATTCCGCCTTGTCCGAGAACGATGTGGAGGCATTCGTGCAGCCGGGCCCGCGCTGGGAGTTCTACCTGGGCGGCGTCTTTGGCCTGCTCCTCGGGTTGTTCCTACGATTGATCGATTTACCAATAACCGACGTGCCGCAGTCGATCACCGGTATTGCCGCGGTCGCGGTGGGCCGCTCGCTGGTGTGGTTCTTGGCGTTCGCCTTGTTCGAAGGCGTCCTTTGGCGCAACGTTATGCGGCAAAAAGCGATAGCGATTGGGCTCATTCTGGTTGCGCTGGCCGGATGCATATTCGGCTCAGTTCTGACGCCCGCTGTTTCTCAGTACTTTTGGGCCGTCGCGGGGATCGGCCTGAGTGTTCCCGTGGCGGTCAGCATTGGCAAATCACGGCCGCCAATCGCACGATGGTCAGGCGCACCACTGTTGGCCGCGGTCGCCGTGATCTATTTCGCGCTGGTTTGTTCGCCGATTTACGATTCGGCGATGGCCATGGCCGAGGCACGCCGGGAGGCCAGACTCTATCCGCGCTTTCTGGATGTCGCGAAATCCGCAATACCCGGCCCGGACAAAAGACGTCGCTCGCAAGACATCGTTAATCACATCGACAAGAAAATACACAAGGCGTTGGCCGCCGCGACGGCCGCCGACCCCTATGACACGACCCCCGAACTCGAGTGGTCCGCATGGTTTTATGAACTTTGGAAAATTGTCCCAAATGCAAATCAAGAGGCCGGCATCGGCCATGCACGCCGTGCGGCGACGCTCGATCCTGTCGGCACCGAGCCGTTGATTCGCGAATTTCAGTTGCGCTTGCTTTTTGCCGGGTTGGACACGCGACACTTCCGCCCACAGGATCAGATCGACGAGAAGTTCGTCAAGCGCGTCGCCGAGCTGAGGGAAGAAAATTTTCGCGAGGCCAGGAGCTTAATCAAGCAAATCAAGGAGCGTGACCCGGCCCTGGAGGCCCGACTTCGATTTCGTCTGGCTCAAGCCCTCATCAGTGTGAATGAACCGGAACGGTATCAACAGGGCTTGGCCGAGGCGGAGCAAGTTTTGAAACTTGACGCCGCCGCGCCGGACCGCGCTGGAAACTGTCATCCGAGCACGTGAAGCGAATCCGCCGTTGGCTGAAGCTGTTCGATAATGACGAGGTTCGTTGGCTGATGATCTGGCCATCGTCCTGCGGACCGGCAGCAGTGCCGGTGGGATCTCCTTCGGCGATTCGAGCGTTGCATGAAGGAAAGAAAAAGCAATGATCGAAGGAAGCGGCGCTGAACAACCCCAAGAGAGCGACTCCGCCGGTCGCGGGCGACGATTCCGGAGCAATTTATCCAGATTGCCCGCTTGTTAATCTTCTGGTTGGCAATTTCCTTGCCTGCGCTGCCGGGCGCCGGTTATATTGAATCGTGGCGATCGTCACTCGATGCAACCCAAGTCGTCGATCGTGATGCGGATTATTCCAGATATGCCGATAGAGTAAGAGGTTCCGATGGCCAACGCGACTCGCTGGTTTTTCCTTGCTGCCGTGGCCCTGTTGCCGTCGTTGGCATTTGGCCAGCGTCCATTTTCCAGCGCGCACGAGGTCACGCCCGGCGTGAATGTGCAGGACAAGGGCGAAATCTGGACGCTGGGGTTTGAGTTTGTCGATCCGCGCATGATCGAGGTCGATATTCCCGGCCGCGGGAAGAAGGTCGTTTGGTATATGCTCTACTGGGTCACCAACAACACCAAGGAACCGCACAAATTCGTGCCCGAATTCCTGTTGATGACCAAGAACAACACGCTGCATTATGACGAGGTGCTGCCGGAAGTGCAGGAAGCGATTCGCCGCGATGAAGACAAGAACAACCGGTATCACTTCCACAATTCGCATACGATCAGCAAGGTCGAGATTCCGCCGACCAGGGCCAACGCTGTTCCCCGGCGAGTCGCTGGGATCGCCATTTGGTCCGACGTATTTGAGAAGGCACGCAACACGGCTGGCTTTCGCATTTTTGTGACAGGCCTTTCCAACGGCTGGTCAATCGACGACGACGGTCGCATCAGCCGCAAGACCCTGCGGTTGGAATTCGATCGCCATGGCGATGGTTCCAAGGTCGATTCGAGCGAAATCCAATTCAAGAACATCTACAAATGGGAATACCGCGACGCCTCCAGCGCCGAGGTGGACCTGAAGCGGCCCGATTCGGTCAAACCGCCGAGCAAATGATCGCGACAACCGGTTGACGAGTTGCTATTATAACCCGCTCTGACACGAGGTGTTTCCAAACGCCCGAGCTTTGGCTCGGGCGTTGTTTGGGAGTTTTTTGCAATGGCTCATAAGAAGGGTCAAGGCTCGACTCGCAACGGCCGCGACAGCAATCCGCAGTATCTCGGCATTAAGCGTTACGACGGCGAAGCGGTTAGCGCCGGCAGCATTATCGTTCGCCAACACGGCACCAAGTATCACCCCGGCCGCGGCGTCAAGCGCGCCAAGGACGATACGCTCTTCGCCCTGATCGAAGGCGTGGTCAAATTCGACCGCGATGGCCGACGGGTGAATGTGCTGCCGCCTGAAGCGAAGGCGTGACGATCAGTTATCGAGCGGCGGCAATTGTGTTCGTCGCCGCTTTTGTTGCGCATTCTTCCGTCTCCAATCTTGCCGTTTTCTCCTTGCCTGCGCACTTCGCTCCCCTATACCAGCGCCAGTCGATTCGCCAAGTGAATTGCAATTTGGAGCCTTTCTCCCATGGCCATTGCCGCGCCTTCTCCTTCCGGCGTCAAATCCGCTCTGGATGCCGGCGCCGGGATTCTTCGCCTGGCCCCCACCTGGGTGCCGCGATCGTTTCTGATGCCGGGCCGTCGCATCAAACTCGCACCACAAGACACCTATGCTTATGGTGCTCATCGTGGCGGCATTGACGAACGCTGGTTCGCCTCGACCACTCCCGCGGCGAATGAAAACCGCACCGAGGATGAAGGTCTCAGTTGGGTGGTCGTCAACGGCAAGAAAGCATTTACCTTGCTCGACGCCATCGGGATCGAAGGCGCCTCGCTGATCGGCAAGTCGCTGTGGGACAAGTACAAACGCTGGCCGGTCTACTCGAAATTCTTCGACAACCTTGGGCCGATTCCGCATCACATGCATCAAAATGACGAGCAGGCTGCCAAAGTCGGCCAACAGGGGAAGCCCGAGTCGTATTACTTTCCGCCGCAATTGAATAATCTCGGGAATAACTTCCCCTACACCTTTTTCGGCCTGGAACCCGGCACCACGAAGCAGGACATCGTTAACTGCCTCGCCCGCTGGAATGAAGGCGACAATCTCATTCTGAACCATTCAAAAGCCTATCGCTTGCAGCCCGGCACCGGATGGCTGGTGCCGCCCTGCGTGCTGCACGCACCGGGGTCCCTGGTCACCTACGAGCCGCAATGGGGTTCCGACGTATTCGGCATGTATCAATCGCTGGTCGAGGGCCGCCCGGTGCCCTGGTCACTCCTGGTCAAGGATTTCCCGGAAGACAAACATCGCGACCTGCAATACCTCGTCGATGCGCTGGACTGGGATGACAATGTCGATCCGAATTTCAAGGATCACCATTACCTCGAGCCGATCACCGCCGGCAAGGGCGACGGCTGGGAAGACAAGTGGATCGTCTACGGCAAGGTGAACGGGAAGGAACTGTTCAGCGCCAAGGAACTGACGCTGAATCCGGGCGCCAAGGCGACCATCAAGGACAACGGCGCCTTTGGCCTCATCGCCGTGCAGGGCACTGGTAAGATCGGCAAGAACCCGCTGCAAACGCCGGCCATGATCCGCTTCGGCGAACTGACCAGCGACGAATACTTCGTTACGGAATCGGCCGCGAAAGCCGGCGTGATCTTTGAAAACACCGGCGACGAACCGCTCGTGACCTTGCGCTACTTCGGCCCGGATGTGAACCCGCAAGCGCCCAATGTCGGCGATCACAAGCAGAAATGATTCCTTGTTTGCGTTTCGCGCTCGCGGAGTTGTTCTAGAAGCGCGCGGAGACGACCTCCATGATCATCATGTTCGGAACGCGCCTGTACGGCAAAGTGGACCGAGTTCCCGGCCTGTTTTACGTCGCATCCCATTTCGCTTACCTTAATTACGTTCCGCTGTTCCCCACCGGCAGCTATTTGGTATTCGAGGGGAGCGAGAGCGGCGAGCAGTTTCGGGGCGTGCCGCTGGGCATTAACGGCAAGTCCGTTATGTTCGGCTACCTTCGTGCCGTGAGCTTGCTTGTGGGCGTCGCGCTGATCGCGCTCGGGTTCGTCGCGTTGATGGACAACGACGTGAATTTCGGCATCGCGTTGATCGTCGCCGGGATCGTCGCCGAACTCGCCTTTTTGCTCAGCTACCGGCTCGGGCGTCCGAGTCCGGCGCGCGCGCTCGCACTGGCGAATCGGGCTGGAATTCCACCGGAAACGATCGCCCGCGCCTTCGTCACCGCCGGACTGATTTCCGAACAGCACGACCTTGAAGCGTTTCGCGAATCCGTCGACCGTGAATCATCCTTTTCCGCGTGAAGGGCTCTCTTTATGGCAACCGTCAACAATTTCCCCAAGATTCACAACGCCCTGTGGCCCGGCGTGGTCGGCAAGGGTTCGCCCGGCGCCGAACCGGTCATCGGCCTTGACACCATGCTGAACCTGACCGCGAACGCCTAGGTCAATGGCGTCAAGTTCGACGGCATTGATCTCTTTCTGTTTGCTCCGCATGTCGATATCGATTCATCGGACGACGACTTGAAGCGGCTCGCCGACAAGGTCAGGGCGAACGGATTTGTCATCGGCTCGGTCGTGGCCCCGGTTTGGGGCGGGACCGGAGGCGGCTCGGCGATGGGCGACGAATCCGAGCGCAAGAAATTCGCCGAGCAGGTCCGCAAAGGTTGCCGCATCGCCAAGAAGCTCCGCGAATTTGGCGTTCGACCATATGGCATCGTCCGCATTGATTCGGCGGCCAGCCCGACTGACTGGCTCAAGGACCCCGAGGGGAATCAAAAGAAAATCGCGGCTACGTTTCGCAACGCCTGCGACATCGCCGCCGATCAGGGCGAACGGCTCGCCGCCGAGGGTGAGATCTGCTGGGGCGGCATGCATAGCTGGAAGCGGATGGTGCAACTGCTCGAACTGACCGATCGCCCCGGCACGCTCGGCTTCCAGGCCGACATGGCTCACACGCTGCTCTACACGCTTGGCTACAACGCGCCGGAGGATCGCATTCTGCCGGAAAACTGGGACTGGAGCGACCCCGCGACGCTCGATCAGGCTCTGGCGACGCTCACCGCGGCGTTGCGGCCCTGGACCATCGATTTCCATGTCGCACAAAACGACGCGACGGTGAAAGGCTCCGGCAATCACGACAAGACCGGCCACCATTGCCTGCCAAATGATCCGAATGGCAAACTGAAGATCGCTCATCACGCCGGCTTCTGGCTCCGCGACGCCGACGGCAATCTGACGCAGAAGATTAAACACATCTGCTGGGACGGCTGCATGTTCCCCAACGAGGTCATGATGAAACCGGAAACCTGGAACAGCATTCTCGCCACGATGATTGCGGTTCGCGATGCGCACGGTTGGAATCATTGATCTGTCGGAGAAGTGCACAAAGCCCGAGGCATTTTCAAACACCGACCGCGGAGTTTTTCATGACCAAACCAGTGAAGATCGGCATGATCGGTTATGGGTTCATGGGCCGGGCTCATTCCAATGGTTACCTGCGAGTCGGCAACTTTTTCCCGGAGTTGAAGCATCGTCCGGTTTTGAAGGCAGCCTGCGCCCGCAATGCCGACGCGATCAAGAAGTTCGCCGATCAGTGGGGCTATGAATCAACCGAGACCGACTGGCGAAAGTTGATCGATCGCAAGGACATCGATGCGATCGATATTTGCACGCCGAACAACACCCATGCCGAAATTGCGCTAGCGGCCGCGGCGGCTGGCAAGATGATCCTCTGCGAAAAGCCGCTGGCCATGAACGGGCCGGAAGGCCTCAAGATGGTCGAGGCGGTGGAGAAGGCCAAAGTGCCGAACATGGTTTGGTACAACTATCGTCGCGTGCCCGCCGTCACATTGGCCAAACGCCTGATTGACGACGGGAAACTCGGCAAGATCTTTCACTATCGAGCCAAGTTCCTGCAGGACTGGACCATTAAGGCCGACCTGCCGCAGGGTGGCCAGGGCCTGTGGCGGCTCGACGTGGCCGCGGCCGGATCCGGCGTCTCCGGCGACTTGCTCGCGCACTGCATCGATACCGCTCTCTGGCTCAATGGCCCGATTCAGTCGCTCAGCGCCATGACCGAAACCTTTGTCAAAGAACGGATGCACACGCTTACCAACAAAGTCGAGAAGGTGGGCATCGACGACGCCTGCGCCTTCATGTGCCGATTCGACAACGGATCGCTTGCAACCTTCGAATCAACCCGTTACGCCCGCGGCCACAAAGCGCTTTACACGTTTGAAATCAATGGTGAGAACGCCTCGATTGCTTGGGATTTGCACGACCTGCATCGATTGCAATACTTCGATTATCGCGACGAAGGTCGCGTTCGCGGCTGGCGGTCAATTCATGTCAGCGATAACAGTCCCGATCATCCGTATATGGATCACTGGTGGGTGCCGGGCCTGCAAATCGGTTACGAACATTCCTTCGTGCATCAGATCGCCGACTTTATGAAGGGGCTTGACGAAGGCAAACCCGCGATGCCGGATTTCCGCGATGCTTATCGCACGCAGCTTGTGCTGGATGCTATCATGGAATCGGCGAAAGGCGGGAATTGGGTGAAGGTCGCGAAGACCTGAAACGACCTGAACTTTAGGGAGTTCGAGAGGAGTGGCCGCTGTGACAATCATTCGCGCGTAGAGTCCAAAACAAGTTCTTGGTGTCAACGGACCCGGTTGATTTGCCAGAAGGAACCATCGTTGAACTCAAAGCGGAGCTAGCGGACGAGACTCAACTGCATGGGATGACCGACGATGAGCAGGGAGGTTCCCCTGAAGCGATCGAAAAATGGCTCCGAGACTTTGACGCGATTCCTCCGATGACGATGACAGCAGATGAAGAGTCGGCTTGGTTGGCCGACCGGAAGGCGCAGCGGGAGTGTGAACTGGCTGCCGTTGAGGCCCGTGCGGAGAAGCTGCGGAGCCTGGCTCAATGAAACGGTTCCTTCTCGACAGTAATTCGCTGTCGGATTGCATCTTTCGCAGGCGCGGTGTGGATGTGCGCGTTCGCGAAGCGCGCGGTCGTGGCGATAGAATTGGAACCGCAATTCCGGTAGTTGCCGAATTGCTTGGCGGCATCGAGGCAAGTTCAACTCGCGACAGGAACTTGCCAATTGTCAACCGCAACCTGAATTTGTTTCGTATCTGGCCATTCGACCTGGATGCAGCCCGTGCGTATTCGAGAATCTATGCCAAATTGCGCGGGCGCGGCATCCGGATGCAATCGATTGACATTATGATTGCGGCCATCGCATTGACTTTGGGTAATTGCCGCGTTGTCACAATCGATAGCGACTTTTCCCGGATACAGAATATCGAGATCGAGGACTGGACGATCTGACTATCGTAACTCAATCGGCCGAATCATTTCTCGCGCCACGTCAATTCCTGTGACGGGCGCGAGCGCCCTCCACCCCGGCACGGCATTGACCTCGAGCACATACCATTCGCCGTTTGGCCCCGGCAGCAAATCGATTCCGGCCGCAATTGTGCCGCACGCTTCCGCGGCGCGAATGGCCAGGCGCTCCAGTTCCGGCGTGAGCCTTGTCACTTCGGCGCGGCCGCCCTGGGCGACGTTGGTTCGCCAGCCGCCGCGAGCATAGCGCCGCATCGATGCCCGCACTTCGCCGCCAATTACAAATACCCGCAAGTCCCAGCCGGGATGCTTCATGAATTGCTGCAAGTAAAGCACACAGTCGGTGCGCTCGAGCGTGCGAAACGTGCGCCAGGCGATTTCCTCGTCATCAATGCGGATCATACCGCGGCCTTCGGACCCGAACAGCGGCTTGACCACCACGTCGCCGCCGAGCGATGCGAATGCTTCCATGGCGTCATCGGCCGTCTGGCAGGCGATCGTCGGCGGCACCGGAAGGCCCGCCGCTTCGAGCCGGCTCGTCGCCAAGAATTTGTCGATGCAGATCTCCAATGCTCGCGGCGGATTCAGCACCATGACTCCGCGATCGTGCAGCCGATGCAGCAGGTCCATGCGAAAAACGACCTGTTCCAACGAGCCGGGCGGCATGGTACGAACAATGACCGCATCAAACCGATTCAGCGGTTCGGGCCCGGCCGCAACACGAGCTGCCAACTTGCGGAAATCGAGGACTTCCGTCACGTGGCCCAATTCCATGGCGGCGCGCTGCAAGTCGCGAACGTGCCAACCGGAGCCACCCGACAACAAAGCGATGTGCATGTGAAATCCGTTCAACAGCCGAACGAGCGGCGCACGAGATCGGGATTGAGCTGACCAAATGACTGAACCCGGCCGCTGCGAACATTGCAGAACTTGATTTCGGCCGGCGAAAACAGCAACGGATCGATTTTGTAAAAGTCCTTGTATTTCGCGAACAACTCACCAAATAGCGCGCCGTATTCGGGAGAAGAATTTGACGGCACCTTCGGTCCGATTTCGGCAAGGGCGGCGTCATCCGTGTCGATCCAAACCGTGGCGCTGCCGCCGTACAAAATCGCGTCATTCGTTCGGCCGATCGCGACAAGGTCATCGGCGGCCGGCGGTGGCAGCGGCGCGAACGCAACGCCCGAGATCACCTGGTTCAAATCGAAGTTGAGTTCGTGCAACTTGTGCAGCGCCATTTCCAACGACCGGGCCACCACTTGCACCGTCCCGGCGAGGCTCTTGGTGGCGGCGGCCAGGAGCGTGATTTGTCGCGGCGGGAGTTGCAACTTCTCGCTCAGAGAAATGACAAGTTCATCCGGCGGCAGCTTTCCGGCCTCCAGTACGCCGACCGCGACCGGCGTTTGCTCGCGAAAGGGAAGACGATCGAACAACAGTTCTTTGCCATAGGCGGCGCGCATGGGGCCGGAGCCCATGGCGAAGTATTTGCCGGCCTTCAGCGCCCAGCCCGCGTATTGCGAGGCCATGCAGGCTCGGACGGGCTGATCGCTGCTCACTTGAATTCGCGGCAGGCCCACACTCGATGCGTCGCCCGGAATGAGCGCCACGTCGCCCAGGTCGGCGAGGCAGACGCGGGCCATTTCGAGGCCGGCGTGAATGCCGCCGACTGCTTTCACTCCGCAGTCGAGAACGGTCGCGCCGGCGATCTGCAGCCGCTCGATTCGCAGCGCGGCTGCGCCGGCCGCCATTCGATCTGCGATGCGCATTGCGCGCTGATTCAATGTTCGCTGCATATCGGCCCTGAAATCCGTCTTGCCTAGATGCGATTATCGGGCCATTTTACGAATCGATCGCCGCGTCGCGGAGGGGATTTGACGGTGGATACGAGCTTGACCGCGTGCGGCGGAAATCGCATAATCCTCTTCACCGAGTTGTCTCATCCGGGGCCGCCGATCGCGCCGCGGCGGCCGCTAATTCGAATAGCAGGCGCGTCACTCATCACGCCAGGAGAAATTCATGAAGTCGTTGCGTCCCGTTGCCGTTGTCGCCGTTATGTTTGCAATGGCAGGAATTGCGCGGTGCTGAAACGAAAGTGGAACTGAAGGGCGTCCATCTCTGCTGTCCGCAATGCGTGAACGGCGTCAAGAAAGCGCTCGGCGATATTGAGGGCGTCAAATTCAAGTGCAATCAAAAGGCTAAGACCATCGCCATTACCGCCACAGACGACGCGGCCGCCCAGAAGGCGCTCGATGCGCTGGCCGAAGCCGGCTTCCATGGCGACACCGGCAACAAGGACCTGGCACAAAAAGACGACAGCGGCGCTGAGGCCGGCAAGGTCAAGAGCGTGACAATCACCGGCGTGCATAATTGCTGCGGCTCCTGCAACACGTCGATCAAGAAAGCTTTGAAAAAAGTCGATGGCGTGAAGGGCGATACCGCTAAGGCGAAGCAAACCAGCTTCGAAGTCACCGGCGATTTCGATGTTCAAGAATTAGTCAAGGCTCTCAATGCCGCCGGGTTCCACGTCAAAGTCAAGAAGTGATCGTTGTCAATCGCTCCGAGGGCGCCGAACGTTGGCGCCCTTGCCTTTCTTAATCTCGTCCGACCCCCCTGTTTTCCGCTTAGAAAACTCAAAGGGCGCACAAGGGCGCAAGATCGCGCGCGTACCACCCCGGCCGGTCTTCGACTTTGTTGATCAGAATAGTGAACATTTGTAGCCGCCCCGATTGTGGTCGATCTGTCAGTCGCCAATGCAATAGAGGTGTGTTTTCGTTCGCAGCAACAGCGAGTCTCCTGCCACCGCGGGCGAGGCCATGCAGCCGCTGTCCAGTTTGTTGACCGCGATTTCCCTGAATGCTCGACCAGGCTCAAGCACATGAGTCTTCCCCGAGTCGTCGCACATGTAGATGTGCCCCGAGGCGGAAATCGGCGAGCTGGAAAACGCGCCGCCGAGCCGTTCGTGCCAAACGTCCTTGCCGGTTTTTGCTTCGACACAGGTGGCGATGCCATTATCACTCACCATGTACAGCAAGTCATCGATGAGCAGAAGTGACGGCCGGGTCGGCACGCCTCGCTTGGTCGTCCAAACGGCGTCTTTCATCGTCAGGTCGCCGGTGGCGCCCTGCTTAACGGCGAGCAGGTTCATGTTGTGGCCGCTGGTCAAATAGATCATGCCAAAACCGAATATCGGACGTGTCGCGGCGTTCATGCCGCCGTGGTAAATCTTCCAAATCTCCTCGCCGGTTCGCGGGTCGAGTGCGGTGGTGGCCTCGGCGGCGGGGCTGATCAACTGAGGTTTGCCGTCGACCTCGACGATCGATGGCGTCGAATAGGCTTTCTTGTAATCGCCGTTGTCGCTCGAGTACTTTGTCGTCCGATCCTTGCGCCAAACGGTTTTGCCCGTTTCTTTGTCCAACGCGGCGAGGTATTGCAGGTCGAAACCGTCAAATGTCAGGATCAGCAGGTTCTTGTAAATGATGGGCGACGATCCCGGTCCGCGGAAATGGTCGCAAGGCAGATCACGCCTCAACCACAACGTCTTGCCGGCGGCGGTATCGACGCAGGCGGTGCCGGCGCTGCCAAAATGGGCGTAAAATCGGCCCGCCTCGATCACCGGCGTCGATGAGGCGTAGCTGTTGTACGGAATGCAAAACGCCGGCTCTTCCGTGGTGAACAGCCGGATGTCATGAATGATCTTTCCGGTCTTGAGATCGACGCAAATCGCATAACTTTCCTTGCCATCGGCGGTCGCGGCGGTCATCCAAATCTGCCGGCCCCAGACGACCGGCGACGACCAGGCCTTGCCGTGAATCGCAGTCTTCCAGCGGACGTTCTCGGTCTCGCTCCAATGGGCCGCGAGCTTGGCGGCGTCTGAATGCCCATCGCCGGTTGGCCCGCGAAACTGCGGCCAGGTGTCGCCGGCCTGCGCCACACAACGGAAGCGAACAATGCAGCGATCGCAATCAATTGACGCATGAGTTTGATTCCAGCCGGAGGCTTGGCGGGCAGGTTTCACTCAGTCTAACGCGAAATGCCAGACATGCCCAGGGTAAAGGGCAGCTATCAACCGGAGCACGCGCCAAGTTGCTTTGCAATTCATCATCTCATCGCGTCATCGGCTCGGAAGAAGTGATGAGTCAGTACACTTCATCGTGAGTGCCAATCGTCTGCAACTGGATTGCTTCCGTTCCTTCATGCTGGACGAATTGGAAAATGATTCTCAGGTCATACTCTGCAGTGCAAGCCCAGGAACCCGCCAACTCGCCTTTGAGCTTATGTGTTTTTAGCGAGGCCTGATGCGCGTCGGCGGCAAGTGCCTGCAATGCTGCTCGAATGCTCGCGGCCGCCTCGGGGTTCCTCTTGACGATGCGACGGGCCTGGCGAACAAACGGGGCCGATTGAAGCAGAACACGCCTCATTTCAGGATCTCGTGCATGAGTTCCTCGGGCGTCGCCGGGGGACTGCGTCCTTGCTCAAACTCCTCGCGAGCTTCATGGACGTCCGCTACCAGACGCTTTCGCGCAGCGTCTGCCAATCGGCGGTTCAAAATGTGGACCAATTCCTGCTGCTCATCCACCGAAAGGTGATCTGCGGCGTCCAGAACTTCAGCGAATGATGGTTCGAGACTCATAACTAGCTTACTCGGTGGTCCAAGAGATCCTATGTCGCATCTTAATCGAATGACGGAACAACTCCAAGCTCGTCTGGCGTCATCGTCGAATCGATCCTCTTGGAATTTCTACGCGACCATTCTTCGATTTGAAGGAATCGCATCACCGGCGACTTAAGCTCCGTCGTTTCGCGGCTCGCGATGTTGCGAAGTGCATCGATCGCGGTTACATACGACTCGTTGATAGCGAAAGTGATTGTGACGCCGAGTTACCCTATTTCGCATCTTCGAAAAACGGAAACAACTTCTTCAATTCCGTTCGGTTCGGCATCCGGCCGTATTCGCAGATTTCAAACGCCTCGGCGTATTTCACGTTTTTCGCCGCTTCGGGGCCGTACCAACTGGCCAACTGCAATTGCAATCGCTTCGCGGAATCGGCGAAGCGGCGGCGAAAGCCGTCGTGGACTTCTTTTTTGCGGGCGGCGACGGCGGCGGCATTCTTGGGGTCGGGCACGAGTTGCGGGCCGCCGTTGCAGCCGCCTTCATAAAACTGCGATTCCAATGCCGCCATCGCTTCCAGTTTCTTTTCGACCGTGTCGTCGATCGAGACCACGACATCGGCCGAGAAGCGGTTCGGCTTTTGGAAATGATCTTCGTAGTAGAGGAAGACCGGGTTCTTGGTCAGATACGGCGTGTCGGGGCAGAAGAACGGCACGGTGACCATATACGCTGCGTCTTGCACCAGCACGCCGACGTTGCGATGGTCCGGGTGATAATCGTTGGGGCGATGGCTCAGCACGATGTCGGCCTTCCAATCGCGGATCAGGCGCGTGATGGTGCGGCGATTATCCAGGGTCGGCAGCAATTCGCCGTCGTGGATATCGAGCACTTGCGTCTGAATGCCGAGGATTTCGGCACAGTGCTTGACCTCGGCGGTGCGGCGGGCGCGAGCGGGCCGCCGGCCATCGCCCAGTGGCCGACATCGCCATTGGTCACGGAAACGAACTTGACATGATGCCCCCGCGCGGCCCACTTGGCCGCCGTGCCGCCGACTTTCAACTCGCAATCGTCGGGGTCAGCGCCAAAGGCGATTATGCGCAATTTTCCGTCGTCCGGCGGCGGGGCGGGTTGAGCCGGTTTTGGGTCCTCGGCGGCGGTGACTCGGCCCGCGATCGATCGGTCGCGAAGCGAAAGCCCGATCGCCAAGCCGATGCCAAGACAAATGACGCCGGTCAACAGGATAGGTCGTCGCGACATGGCCGCCTCCGTCCGAATGTCACTTCACCTTCAAAAGATCCACGACAAAGGTCAATTCCGCGTCGGGCGGGATCAGAGCGCCGGCGCCGCGCTTGCCGTAGGCAAGATCCGAAGGAATCACCAGCTTGCGCGTGCCGCCTTCCTTCATTCCGGCGACGCCCTCGTCCCAACCCTTGATGACCTGGCCGGCGCCCAGTTTGAAGCTGAACGGTTTGCCGCGATCCTTGCTGCTGTCGAACTTTTTGCCATCCTTGAGCGTGCCGGTGTAATGGACATCAACGGTATTGCCGGCTTTCGCTTCGGTCCCGGCGCCGACAACCTGGTCGTCGTACTGCAATCCGGATGCGGTGGTAACCATGATTCCCTCCCATCTAAGAAAGCTCGGTTGTGGCGGCGCGGTCGCGCCGCCACAAACAGAGGTCGGAATTATTTGATCATCAGCAATTCGACTTCGAAGGTCAATTCGGCATTGGGTGGAATCACGCCGCCGGCGCCGCGCTCTCCATAGGCGAGATTGGACGGAATGATCAGCTTGCGCTTGCCGCCGACGCGCATGCCGGCGACGCCTTCATCCCAACCCTTGATGACGCGACCCGCGCCGAGCTTAAACGAAAACGGCTCGCCGCGATCTTTGCTGCTGTCGAATTTCTTGCCGTCCTTGAGCCAACCGGTGTAATGGACGACGACCGTATCGCCGGCACGAGCCGGCGAGCCGGAGCCTTCTTTCTGGTCGATGTACTTCAGACCCGATTTGGTCTTGACGACTTTTTCTTCCTTGTTGTCCTTCGGGTCGTCGGCGTAGTTCAAGCCGGCAACGAAGAGGCCGGCGACGATCGCAAGGCACCAAAAACGCATGGGAATCTCCCGACCATGAAAATCCACGTTGAATGCTCGCCGCGACGACGAGCCATGCTATCAAGATAGGAAGCTGGCCGGATCCTGAGGCGAATTTTCGGGAGGAAGGACATGTTCGAACTCGATCGCCGACGATTTCTGCTCACGACCGCCGCGGCGATGCCTTTGGCTCAAATGCCGCGAGCGCAAGTGCCCGCCGAGCCGGGCCAAATCGTTCGCATGGCGTCGCCGCAGAATCTGGAAACGAACTTCGCCAATTTGGATGGCCCGATCACGCCGAACCATTTGTTTTACGTGCGCAACCATTTCGCCGCGCCGAAGATCGATCGTTCGACCTGGCGATTGCGAGTCGAAGGCGCAGTCGATCATCCGCTGGAATTATCGCTCGCCGATGTTCAGAAGCTGGGAAACAGTTCGCGCCCAATGACGATGGAGTGCGCCGGCAACGGCCGGGTGTTTCTGGTCCCGGCGGCCAAGGGCGTCAATTGGCAACTCGGCGCGGTCGGCACCGCCGAGTGGACCGGCGTGGCCTTGTCATCACTTCTTCAAAAGGCCGGAGTCCGGAAGGGCGCGGTCGAAGTCATTCTCGAGGGCGCCGATTCGGGTCGGCTCGCCGATCCGGCGCCGCCCGCGCCGATTCATTTCGCTCGAAGCCTCGCGCTTGAGAAAGCCAACAAACCGGAAGTATTGCTCGCCTGGGGGATGAACGGCAAGAATCTTCCAGCAGCGCATGGCGGTCCGCTGCGAGCGGTTGTCGGCGGTTGGTACGGCATGGCGTCGGTCAAATGGCTGACGCGGATTACCGTGACTGAAAAGCCGTTCCACGGCTATTTCCAATCGTTCGATTACTCCTATTACGATCACTCGCACGGCTTGCCAACCGTGAGGGCTGTCACTGCGATTCCCGCTAAATCGCAAATTGCCCGACCCACCGTGGGCGAGGTTCTAGCGGCCGGCAAGCCGGTGAAAATTACCGGCGCCGCCTGGGCCGGCGAAGCGAATGTGAAGAAGGTCGACGTCAGTGTCGATGGCGGAAAGACCTGGAACGAAGCAACGCTGCAGGGCGACTCGAAACCGTTCTGCTGGCGGTTGTGGGAGTACGAGTGGAAGTCGCCCGCCGCCGGCAAAGCGGTGCTCATGTCGCGAGCCACCGACTCGAACGGCAAAACCCAGCCCATGAAACGAAATTCGGACTATCGCAGCTACATGATCACGCATGTGCTGCCGGTTGAGATCGAAGTGAAATGACCTATTTGCAATCGAGGACAATCAAAATGCGATTCATCGCGCTCGCCGCAATGGTGGGCTTTTGTTCCTGCGTGTGCGCCGGCGATGCAAAGGAACTCGTGGGCAAGGCGGAAACGGTGCTCAAGGCGAAGAACTACTCCGAAGCGATCAAGCTCGCCACGCGGGCGATCGAGGCCGATCCGAAACTCACCGCCGCCTATGACGTGCGGGGCACGGCGAATTTCAAGGCCGGCAACATCAAGGAATCGCTCGCCGATTTCGACAAGCAGGTTGAACTCAATCCGAAGGCCGGGCCGGCGCACTGGCGGCGTGGCCTGACGCTTTATTACGCCGAGAAATTCGCCGACGGCGTGACCCAGTTCACCACCTCCGACAAGGAGGAGCCAAACGATGTGGAAAACGCCATCTGGCATTTGCTCTGCAATGCGCGGGTGAAGGGACTGGAGAAAGCCCGCGGCGATATGCTGAAAGTCACGCAGGACTCACGCGGCAAATCGATGATGACGATTTACCGGATGTTCAAGGGAGATGCCAAGCCGGAGGATGTGTTTCGGACGGCGGAGGCGGGCGAGGCAATTGACGCGGCCCGGCACAAGATGCGGTTCTACGCCAACTATTACGTGAGCATGTATTACGAGATGATTGGCGAGCCCAAGAAGTCAATCGCGCACATGAAAACGGCCGTCGAGAAGTATCCGGTCGGGGATTACATGATGGACGTGGGGATTGTGCACCTGAAGTTGCGCGAAGAAGTGAGCGCCGGGTTGTTTACGTTTCGCGCACTGCGCTGTGCTACAAAAAAATGCACTTCTTCTAAATGGCCCAGCGAGCGCGAAACGTAAACGATTGTCATTTCTGAAACAGTTTCGATTTCCATCCGATTCGATGGAGCCACCAACGGGCCACGGTGCTGACGGTGGACATTCCATATTTCATGCTGCGTTTGAAATTGATGCTGCTCGCCTCGTCGAAGTAGCGCACGGGCACCGGAACGTCGCCCAGGCGGAAGCCGAAGTTGACCGCTTGAACCAGAAACTGCGTGTCGAAGACGAAGTCATCGGAGTTGCGCTCAAACGGGATGGTTTCCAGCACGTCGCGGCGATAGACACGGAAGCCGCTATGAAAGTCGCCGAGGTTTTGCCCGAGCGTGAAGTTTTCGAACAGCGTCAGGGCGCGGTTGGCGAAGTACTTGTAAGTCGGCATGCGGCCCTTGAATGCCTCCTGTCGCGAGCGGATGCGATTGCCAACGATCACGTCGCAGATGCCAAGTTCGATCATGCCGACCGCGTGGGAGATGACCCGGCTGTCGTACTGGTAGTCCGGGTGAATCATCACGATAATGTGGGCCCCGTGGTCGAGCGCGTAGCGATAGCAGGTCTTTTGGTTACCGCCATAACCACGATTTTCGGGATGCTCGATGACGGTCAGGCCCATCTCGCGAGCCACGCGGACGGTGTTGTCCTTGCTGCCGTCGTCCACGAGCAGGATTTCATCGACGGAACCGACCGGCACGTCGGCGAGCGTGGCCGCCAGGGTGCGCTCGGCGTTGTAAGCCGGCAGCACGGCGATGATCTTATGCTCGCGTTTGGGCAGTTCGCCCTCGGGCACGAGAATGCGATCGACGTGAAAGATTTCGTGAACCGGTTTGAGCGGCGGCTCTTTGAGCAGCACCTGGGCCATGGAGTCGCTCCGATCCATTCGTAATGCGGTCACTCGGTCCCGCCCAACAATTCATTATGACACCGGCGCAACATGAATATTCCCATTTTCCGAGGGGGCGCCGTTCAGGCCGACCGCTACCGTCAGAGTTTCCGGAAAAAAGCCGGCCTTTCGCAACAGCTCCATCAATTCGGCCCCGTCGATCACTTCCTTCTCGATCAATCGGTAGGCGACGAGGTCCAAAACCGGACGATTGCAGCGAAGAATTTCGCGAACTTGTTCCGTGGCTTCGTCGATGATTTTTCGCACTTCGAGATCGATTTCGCGGGCGGTCTGCTCGCTGCATTCGCGAGGCCCATCGGTGAAAATCGACGGCAGAAAAGACGTCGATTCGCCTTCGCGCACGAAAATCCGGCCCAATCGGCTCATGCCGAACATGGTCACCATTCGCCGGGCAACATGATTGACCTGATTAAGATCGCTGGTGGCGCCGTTGGAGATGTCGCCGAAGACCAGTTCCTCGGCGAGGGTGCCGCCCAGCCAGACCTTGATGTTCGTTTCCAGTTGGGATCGCGTCATCAGGAAGCGATCGTCCTCGGGACGCTGCAGCACATAGCCGCAGCGCGCCGGAGCCGCGGGGGATGATTGACACTTTGTGCACCGGATCGGCGTGCGGAATCGAACAGGCGACCAGCGCGTGGCCGGCCTCGTGCACCGCGATCTGCCGCTTTTCTTCCGGCTTCATAATGCGGCTCTTACGCTCCAGGCCGATGGCGCCGCGTTCGACGGCCTCGTCCATGTCGGCCATCTGCACCTGCTGTTTGCCTTTGCGGGCCGCCAGCAGGGCGGCTTCGTTGACGAGATTGGCCAGATCGGCGCCGACGGAGCCCGGAGTCAAGGCCGCGATGCGACGCAGGTTGACGTCCTCGGCGATTTTCACATGCCGCGACTGCACCTTAAGAATGGCTTCGCGGCCGTTGATGTCCGGTCGATCGACTACGACTTGCCGGTCGAATCGTCCGGGCCGCATCAAGGCGGAGTCGAGCATTTCCGGTCGATTGGTGGCGGCCATGATGATGACGCCGCGATTGGTGTCGAAACCGTCCATTTCAACCAGCAGGGCGTTCAGCGTCTGTTCGCGTTCCTCATGGGGATTGGCGACATTGCCGCCGCGTGCCCTGCCGAGGGCGTCGAGTTCATCGATGAAGATAATGCACGGGGCCTTTGTTTCGGCGTCACGGAAGAGATCGCGAACGCGGCTGGCGCCGACGCCGACGAACATTTCCACGAAATCGCTGCCGGAGAGGCTGAAAAACGGCACGTCGGCTTCGCCGGCGACGGCCTTCGCCAACAAGGTCTTGCCGGTTCCGGGTGGACCGACGAGCAGTACGCCCTTGGGAATGCGGCCGCCGAGCGCCTGGTATTTTTGCGGCCGCTTGAGGAAATCGACGACTTCGCGCAGTTCGGCGACCGCCTCGTCGATGCCGGCGACGTCTTCAAAGGTGACGCGCGTATCACGTTTGGCGTATAGTCGATGGCGGCTGCGTCCGAAATTGAACGGTCCGCCGCCCTGCGTCAACCAACGGATTAAGTAAAGCGTCAGGAACAGCAAACCGGCCATCATCATGGCGAGGATGAGGAACGACGCCACGTTTTTGAGCACCGAGTCCTCGACATCGGACTGGTAGGCGCCGCCGACGTATTTGTCGAGCAGTTTCTGAAGATCGTCGTCCTTTTCAAAGCCGACGCGGGAGGTGCGAAACGAGATTTTCTTGTCGATTTCGTTCGGGGGCGATTCGTCGCTCGACTTGGCGGCGGCGCCGGAAACGGGATCGCGCAACTGGACGACGCCGCGAATGTCGGTTGCTCCGACCTTCACGTCCTGAAATTGCACGCCGGGCACTGGAGGAGTTGTTTGAATTCCCCGTACGTCAGCGTGCGATCAGCCGTATCGCCACGGGCTACCCAAAAAAGGAGTGGGAGAAACAACAAAATCACAAATAAAAGCAGCGGGTTGGAACCAAGCCAGGATCGGCCGCGTTCCGGGCCTCGTTTTTGCATTTCCGGTCCGTTTGAAACTCGTGGGGGCAATCACAACTATCATATTATATCCCCGCCCCGCCGGGATCATGGGACGCCTTCGCGCGAATCAATCTCGGAACGGTCCAATCGGTCAACGTTCGTGAAACTCGAACGACACCGCGTCTTTGACGATTTCCTCGGGCAGCGTGAGTTTGAAAATCACCACGTAGCTTCCGTCCGGCTCTTTTGCACCGAGTTCAACCTTGAACGCCGCCGTGCCAATGGAGCGCTTTTCCTTGTTGTAAAAGGTAATCGGCTCAGTGAATCGCTCAAGATTCACCTTCGCCTCGATCATTTTGAAATTCTTGGTGGTGGTGTGACCCCGCCATTCAAGAACACGAGTCTTTGGGTCAAAGTGAATGTAGTTGAAAGCAAACAGGCCTCGCATGCCTTCGAATTCGTCGGCGTTCGGATCCTTCAGCGTCTCGATGACGCCGCGCTGCGGCTTCGGCAGATGCGGTTGGTGACCGAAATCCCCCGGCAACGGCGGAATTGGCGGAATCTCAGATGCGGGCGCTTGTATTACACTTCTCATTGCCGTGACTCCCCGGCCCGGATCGCCGCGCAACCATAAGGCCATAATCGCCAGCGCCGGAACTCCGGCACAGAGCAGAAGAACGCCGGCGACGCACGCTAACACGATCAAAATGACTCGGCTGGATCCTTTCGAGACGGGGCGAGACGAAGCACTCGCCTGTCCCGGCGTTTGTCTACTTTGGGTCCATTGCGGAATTTCAATGCGTGGCGGCAGCGGTGCGTCGGCATTTTGCAAATGACGCAAATGCTGGCCCAGCAGGTCGGCGACCTCCGCGGCGCTGTTGAATCGGTCGGCTGGATCCTTGGCGAGAAGTTTGAAAATGATTGCCTCGAGCCAATCGGGAACCGCCGGGTTGATTTCGCGCACCGATCGAGGCTCATCGTCGCAGACCCGCTTGAGCACGGCCAACGGCGTCGGCGCGAAAGGGAGGATGACCGGCGCACATCGCGTAGAGGACGCAGCCAAGGCCAAACAAATCGGAGCGAAAATCGACGGCTTCGCCACGTGCCTGTTCGGGCGACATGAACTGCGGCGAGCCGGTGATGACGCCGCTGCGGGTCAGGCTGGCGTCGTCGCTGGCTCGGGCCAGGCCAAAGTCCGCGAGCTTGACGCGTTCGATGCCGTTTTCGAGAAGAATGTTCGCGGGCTTGATGTCGCGATGGATCAAGCCCTGGGCGTGGGCCGCCGCGAGGCCGGCCGCGGTTTGCATGCCGATGCGGAGGGCCTCGCGCAATTCCAGGCTCCCGCTTTGATCGATACGATCCTGGAGCGATTTCCCCGGAATGAATTGCATGACAATGTAAGGCGTGCCGGCGGACGATTCCTCCACCGCATGAATCGTGACGACATGCTCATGGGCGACGGCGGCCGCGGCGCGGGCCTCACGCAGAAACCGCGCGCGGGCGGCGGCGTTTGCCGCCAGGTGGGGCGCGAGCAGCTTGATCGCGACCACCCGGCGAAGCTTGGGATCGAACGCCTTGAGCACGACGCCCATTCCCCCGCGGCCGATTTCAGACAGGATTTCGTAGCCGTCGAGTTGGCCGAACTGTTGGGGTTCGCCGCTTGCCGCCGCCGGCGTCGCCGAGTCGATCGTGGGCTCCATGGGCTGGTCTTTGAGTTGGTTCAATGCCCGGGCGAAGGCCGGTTCGGGCGGCGCGGCGGTGATGGCCTGGCGGGCCCAATCGGACCAGGCGTGGTCGGAGCCCGCCATGCGGTCCAGCGCCCGCTGACATGGCCCGCAGTCTTCCACATGTGCGGCGATCTTGGCGCGCTGCGCACCGTCCAGTCGGCCGTCCAGCCAATCCCGCAGCCGCTGACGCGATGGACAAGAATCGATCGCGGGAGTGGCTTCTACTTGAACTGAGCGCCTGGCCCATCTGATGGCGATTATGATGGCAATGACGACAACGGTGACGATCGCCAACGCGATTGCGAAGAGAAAAAACACGCCGATCAAGCTAACGCTCATTTCTCACTCCCGTTCAAATTCAGCGATCGTGTCCGTCAGTTTCTTTTGGACTCGCTGCCGGACCACGTAAACTTGTTCGACCTTCACGCCGCACTGGGCGGCGACATCGACGCCGCTCTTTCCCTCGACAGCGGCCAGCCAAAAGATTCGCCAGTGGGTCGGGTCAACGCGCGGACGGCAAACCTCCACCGCCGCGGCGAATATGCGCTGGCGATATTCGCGCTCCCAGATTTCATCCGGGTCGGTCGAATCGGGGATATCGGCCAATTCCGCCTCGGATTCGGGTCGCCGGCTGTTCTGCTTCCAGAACGACCGCAGCTTGTTCATGGTGACCGCGTAAAGCCACTTGCGAAACGGCCCGCGCGACGCGTTGTAGCGTTCGACGCCGCGCGCCACCGCGAGGAGCACTTCCTGCATGCGGTCGGCGGCATCGGCGTCGCTGAGTCCGTGCCGGCGAGCATGGCCATAGACCAACGGACCATAAAGATCGACAAAGCGCGCCCATGCTTCCCCATCCGAGCGATCGCGGAGTCGAATCAACAGCGACAACCGCGTTTCGGGCGTTTCGCCCATGACCAGCCCTCATGATGATGTACCTCGGCCAGGGAGAAATCTATCAAACTCGGCACGGATTCTCATCGAATTCGCATTCGTCGAAATGCAAAACTTTGCTTGCACCGACTCGCCAAACCGGCTATCAGGGACTGCCGGCCCAGGAACCCAGAGCCGATGTTAAGACGATCAATACCTTGCATCCTGTTGACTGTCGCGTTGCTGGCCACGGCTTGCACGGCTCGGCGCAAGTTTCCTGCTCCCAATTTACCGGCGACTGCCGCGCTTATCTCCGCCGAGCCAAAGCCCAAAAAGCCCGCAATTCGCCAGGTCGTCCAGGAAACGCCGGGAATCGAATCGAAGTCGCCGCGGACGGTGTTGGCGATTTCCGGCGGCGGCCTTTACGGCGCTTACGCGGCGGGCGTGCTCAAGGGTTGGACGGCGTCCGGCACGCGCCCCCAGTTTGACGTGGTTACCGGGATCAGCACCGGCGCGCTAATTGCCACCGGGGCGTTTCTCGGGCCTGAATACGACAACGTCCTCGAAAATCTTTACACCACCACCGAGACTCGCGACGTGTTTCGCCGACATTGGCTGCCGGCCATGTTCTGGTCCGAATCGCTGGCCGATTCGCGGCCCTTGCGGCAACTGATCGAGTCGGCGATCACCGCCGGTTCCCTCGAAGAAATCGCCGACGCTTATCGTGAGGGTCGAAGGCTTTATATCGGCACGACCAATCTCGATACCACGCGTTTGGTTGTCTGGGACATGGGGGCCGTCGCCGCCAGCGATGATCCAAACAAGCTGGAACTCTTTCGCAGTTTGTTGCTGGCGTCCTGTTCGGTCCCGGGGCTGATGCCGCCGGTGTCGATCGACGTGGAGATCGACGGCAAGCGCTGCACCGAGTTGCACGTCGATGGCGGCGTGAGTTCGATGGTGTTTGTTCAGCCGTTCATGCTCAAGGATGGCGGCGCGAAGTCGCCGCGAAAAACGAATGTTTACGTCCTGATATCCGGCAAACTGGAGGCGGACGGCCCGCCGGTGCGGCGGCGGTTCATGTCCGTCACCATGGAATCGATCAACGGCGTGTTCCGCGCCCGGCATCGAGCCGACTTGCAACGAATCGCCCAGGTCGCCAAGCAGGCGGGGGCCGGCTTCGGCTTCGCCGCGATCCCCGAGGACACGCCCAACGCCAGCACCGCAGTCTCGTTCGATCCCAAATTGATGCGCCAACTCTTCGATGCCGGCTATGAATTCGCGCGGCCGGGGCCGACATGGGAAACAGCCGCCCCCGGGCTCGATCCGGAAGACCAAGCGCCGCCGCGAACCGGCGTGCGCTTAAACACCGTCGAGAATCCGGCGCCGCCTGCGAAACCATAACTGACTCACCTGGGTCGAGAGCTGTAGGGTGGGTCGAGTCTTCGAGGCCCACCGTTCACAAATGGAACCTGAGCTGTAGGGTGGGTCGAGTCTTCGAGGCCATTCATTGGCCGCACGCCAAGAATGGGCCCAATGGGCCACATGTTGGCTGGCAAACTGGCGGAAAGAGAGCCTTGAGCGGCGCTCGACGTGGACATATCCTTTTGGACGATGTTCCGTACAATCGGTCGCCAATCAGAGAGTAAGGCGAAATGGGAACGCTGGCAAACGAACTGAAGCGTGCTGCGGCCGACCTTGGCATCTCGGTATCGGAAATTGCAGAAGTTGAGCGGCAGTCTATCCAGCGGTCGCTATTGCGCAAGTACGCAAACAGACTTGAGGAATGGCCACTTTGGATTTGGGAACATGTCAAAGATGAATACGCAACGCATTGCCCCGACGGTTGGCGTTTCGTGGGCCAGTTTGCGCCGGATGCCGAAGTCATCGTAATGTTCAGTCCGAGCGACGAACATTCAATGCTCGAGTTTCGGTCGGGGCAAGAAGCAATAAGAGCATTGGAGAACACATTCGGCTTCGAAGTTTATTTCACCAATCGACAAACATCGTTTTTCGTAATTCACAATCATCATGACTGTCTTATTGTGTGCGGAGCCGCAAGAGACAGAGCTCGGCAGGTCTATCCGTACAGCCCATGTTGATTAGGAATACCAGTTAGACGGGAAAGTAGAGTCGAGGAGTGGCGCGGTGGTGTAGGGGGGCCATGCGTGTTGCCGGCCCTTTCGGTTGCCGGTGCCAGAGTATCCAACCGTGCTCCGTTTCCACTCCCCGCTCATCGAACCGGACGTGCGGATTTCCCGCATCCGGCTCTCGGACAAGGACTCATGCGTTCGCACACGAGGGCGACGCGGACGGCCTTCGAGCTTCAGCAACCCAAAGGTGCGGTGCAGGTACGGTTCGGAGTAACGCGATCGACTCGACCCCTGCACGCGCTCCCTGTGCCTCCCCAGCCACTGACGCAGCCGACGAGCAGGCGTGCTTATCCACGCTGCGTAGGCCCGGCTCACCGCCCCCAGACAAAAGTAGTTGGCCCAGCCCCGCAGCTTGCGGTTCAAGCGGCCCACCATCTCGCCCGGCTCCAGCACAACCACCGTCGTCGCCGTCTGCTCGCTGATCGCCGCGCAGATCCGCTGGATCTTCTTGGCCGACGGTCGGACCCCGATTAGGCCCCGCCCGTCCTCGGCGAGTAGAAACGGCCGAAGGTGTAGCCCGAGAAAGTCAAACGTGCCCGTCCGGCACACGACACAACTGCGTCTTCTTCTCGTTCACCGTCAGCTTCAGCTTGGTCATCATGCCCCGCATCGCGGTCATGGCCGCTTCGGCCGTGCCCCGGCAGCAGATCACGAAGTCGTCCGCGTAGTTGACGATGTGTGCATCCAGCGCCGCTCGTGGCCCAGCTCCTTCCAACCCAGCACGAACCGACGCATATACAGATTCGCCAGCAGCGGCGAGAGCGCCGCGCCTTGCGGCGTGCCGCGTCCTTCGTCCTTGTTGCGGGTCGTTCGCTGCTTCCGGCCGCGCTCGTCGGTCTCCTCCACCGGCGCTTCCAGCCACATCTTGATCAGCCGCAGCAGCGCCGATCGCTGACTCGGCGAGCCACCGATTTCATCAGTTCGGCGTGCGGAATGCTGTCGAAATAACCGCTCAAGTCCGCATCGACCACTTCGCGTATGCCCCGTATTCAGCAGCGTCTGGACCTGTTGCACCGCGTCCAACGCGCTGCGCCCCGGTCGGTAGGCGTGTTGCTCCGGCTGCAGGTCGGCCTCGAAGATCGGCTCCAAGACCAGCACCGCCGCCATCTGCACCACGCGATCCCTGATCGTCGGGATCCCCAACGGCCGCTGTTTGCCGTCCGGCTTCGGGATCCACACCCGCCGCACGGCCTGCGGACGATACGCTTTGCTCCCGGAGTTCCTCCGCCAGTTCACCCAGCCACTCGATTCGTCCCGTACGCCTCGATGTCCTCGAACGTCTGCCCGTCCACGCCCGCTGCCCCCTGATTGGCCCGGCAGCATTGGTAGGCGTGCCACAGTACGTCCGCCCGGTACACCTTGTCGTACAGCGCATAGAAGCGGTACGTGAGTGACCTCTTCGCTTTGGCATGCAGCGCCTCCTGCAGCTTCCCAACCTTGTCGGAGGTTTTAGGCTCACGCCAATCTCCCGGCTGTCGCCACTTCGGACGCCGACCTTGAACCAAGGCCCCTTCCCTCCACCGGCGTTACCCGGCTTCGACGGTACTATGGGCCTCTCCGACTCCCCAGCGGCCCGGCCTGTCCCTCGCGGGCGTCCGGTTGGAGTCGCGTCCCCGCCGCTGGGGCTTCCCGTGTTGCGTTTGATCTCCCTGTGCCGGCATGCCGTCGCCATTACCCCGGTGGGACCGCAGGCGGGTTTGTCGCTCGCCCATGTGCCTGCGACGGCGGCCTTCCCCATACCATTGCTGGGTCGGCTCCCACATCAACTGTTTCGGGGCCTGCTCGGCGTTCACTCGCGTTACGGCCTGCCTGCTCGCCGAGTCGCCAAAGCGACCCTTTGCACTCGAAGGCTTCGGCAGTTTCGTTACCTCCACTGCCGCTCCGATTGCTACCGGCTGGAGCGACCCCTTGCCGGGCGGGAATTGCACCCGCTGAAGATCAACGCCTTGGCACGGCGCACAATGGTGACAGTCTCTTGAGCGCATACTCCAAATGAGGTTGCGGCGACATTGCCGCTGATGGCGCTTAAAACTGATGACGGCTCGCAAGCCTTAAATTCGCCTGCAGCACGTTCAGAGAAAAAGTAACGGGTCGCTGCCGATGAGTCCGAGATTCCGAGGTCACGAGATGCGTTTACCAGAAATAGTTGAGCATCTCAGGAGCCCAGATGAAGAAATTCGGCATCGGACACTTCTTGAGCTCGGAAATCTCGCCGAGCGTGCCGAGGTTTCGATGCCGGCACTGACTGATCAGCTTCTTAAGCTCACTGACGATCCCGTGCCTTCCGTTCGGCACGAGGCTGCAAAAGTGTTGGGGCTGATTGGGGTCGCAAGTCCAGCTATTGTGAATGCCTTGCGAAAGGCGATGAGCGACAGCAATGATGAAGTTAGCCTGGCGGCGATTCTCTCCCTAATCTCGTTGGGCGCGGTGACCGAGGCGGCGACCAAATTCTTGCCAATTCTTCAGAACCCCGAACGGGATCTGACAGCGACTGGCCTGATTCTCGAGGTGTTGGCGAAAGTCGGTAAGAGCGGTTCTATCGCTTTACCGGCTGTCCGTTCAACCTTTAACTATCCGCTTTGGGAGGTGTGCAACTTTGCCGGACTGGCTCTGAAGGGTATCCTCGGGGTGGATGCGATTGCGGACCTAATCGACGGGCTCAACCACTATTCGCCTGCAGTGCGCGAGTGCGCAGCCGAAATATTGGGCGATTGGGGAAGTGTGGCCAGTGGCGCAGTAGCGTCCCTGGCGACCGTTTGTCGAAACGATCCGAACGCAGAAGTCCGGGTTCAGGCTGCATTTGCGCTCGGCCAAATTGGCTTAGAGAGGGCGGAGTCAATCGACGCGTTGACGGCCGCTTCATCCGACCCTGATCAGCGAGTTCGCGGCACGGCGGCGGCGGCGTTGAGTGCCATTCAACCTGGAAACGCGCTGGCGATTGACGCGATGCACGCCGCCCTTGCAAGCGAAGATCCGCAAGTACGATGGAAAACGCTTCGAGCCCTCAGCCGTATTGGCGGGCCAATTCCCGAGTCGTTATTAACTCCGTTGGTGGCATCTCTCCGCGACCGCACGGAAGACAATGCGGTCGCGAGATTCGCAAGTGAGTGCCTTGGCCGAATGGGCGTCGTCGCAGTGCGACCGTTGATCGAATCGTTTGTTTTGACTGATCTCGAAACCTGCTATCACGCGATCAGCGCGCTTCGGCTTTTAGGTCCAAGTGCGCGAGCAGCAATTCCGACGTTGCTCGAGCTGATCGAGCGCAAGCCACTGTTTCGGGGCGCGAGAAGAGTGGCGAGCGAGAATTGGATAAAGTATGCGCACGTTGCTGCTAACGCTGCGTTCATAGCGGTCGGGGAGTTGGTGGAAGCAACGGATTCGTCAGCCGTAGCTTCTTTAGTCGAGGCTCTTGCGTCCGATAACGAATTGGTTCAAAAAGCTGGTGTCCGCGGGCTCGCCGTGATTGGATCTTACGACTCGCAAGCGTTAATTGCATTGCAGCATCTCACGCAGGATCCAGATTCGGAGATAGCCAATTTGGCATCCGAGGCAATTGCAAAGCTTCAGATTTGAGTGTTACGCTATTCATACCTGCGCAGTTCCAGCTACACCGATTACCAGGCGGGTCAATGGGCCAACGGCAGTTACAACCTGTCCAGCGTGGTTTACAACGAGACCGGCAAGAGCAACTCGACGGTTCAGGTCGGCTCGAACCAGACGTTCGGCATGACGCGGGTGGGCAGCGACAACGACTCGTCGCTGTCGACGTGACGGCGGGTGGGGGTGTGGGGCTGTACGACGTGCGTTCGCTGGCGTTGGACGGAACGTACACGTATGACGCCAACGAGCAGTACGACTCGACCACGCACGGGGCCAACAGCCACAGCTATTTCCGAGCGGGCACGTAGCAAGCAAAAGTAACCGGTCCGCGAAGTCATGGCCGAAGCGTTGCAACCATAAGCGACTGCGGGAGAGGCATTTGTGTCAGATTTCGAGTTTTTCATGGCCGAACGGACCGGTTAAAACCGGTTACTTTTGAGGTCGATCCTAAAATTCATTTCGCCCGCCATTCGACAACTCCCGCGGTTGCCTGCGTGGCGCTCGATCGGCGATAAGTGCCATGTGAGACAATCAGCAGCGCCTGCATCTGTTTGGCGGCGGCATCGTAAATGGCCAAGCCTTCGAGTGCGGCTTCTGCATGAATCGGAAACTTCGGATCGCCGTCGCGATTGTGTTGCGATTCGAGCCGGCCGGTCAGGCGAACAAGGGCATGACCGTCGCTGACGCTCTCGATCTTGGCGGTCAATTCGGCTTTGGTCGCATCGTTCGGTTGGGGCGTAAAAATCGCGTCGGTCATGGGCGACAAGACGGGCACGAGCCGGCCGACCGCCGCGGCGGGGATCGTCCAGGTGCTGCCGACGGTCACGTCGGCGGGATTGAAACCGGCCCAATCGCCGGCGGCCACGATCGCGCTGTCGACGACCGGCTCGCCTTCCTTGCGGCCCCGCAACATGCCGTGAGCATAGACCGCGAGGCGGACGCCGCCGCCGGGGAGCTGGCCGACGCCGCGATTCTTGAGCGGATCGGTCGCGGAAAACTTGCGCGGCTCGACCGGGCCAAATGCCTTCAGACCGGCTTCGATCGCGGCGCGGGTTTCCTCGACCCAGCGTTTTTGGCCCGCCGCGTAGGATTCACCCGGTTTGGCGCAAAGTAATGGAAGGCAAGGATATTTCCTGCGGGCGAAACCACCCACAGGCCCTGCGGCCAATCTTGCTTGCGTAAGATCGATTTGAAGAATCTGCCGCCCTCGTCGTCGGACACGCGGTTGGTATTGAGGGCAAACGGCACCATCGTTGCCGCCACGCGGCGAACGATTTGCTCGTCATTCAGGGGGCCCGCACGGAGCCCGGCGGCATAGCCTCAGCAGCGTTCGAGAGGTATCCCATCGCGGCCGCGCCCGCCCGCGGCCCAGAAGAAGATCGGCCGCTTCTCATTCTTGGCGACGTCAATGGCTTCCTTTGCATCGACGATCCAGGGCAATTGCTGCCACCTCACTTCATCGGCCGCCGGACGCAGGCGCCGCCGCGCGACGCTCCAACGCCCGCCAGGCCGGATCGGAAATCACCGGCGATTCTGCGCGAATCTGCCCCACCGCGAACGCGAGCAGACCAGCCGCCGTCAAACCGCGAATCATGATCGAACTCCCTGCGTGAATTCACCAAGGTCCGAAGAGGAGAATAACAGCCGGGAAGGCCGGCGAGAAAGGGCAATTTTGCTAAGTCGCCAACGATCGCAGCACTTCGCGCATGGCCCGAACCGCATCGCCGTCGGTCGCGTCGAATTCATCCTCGGGCGATTTGACGACGCCGAATGAAATCTCGGGCCGACTTGAGCCAGATGGGTCGCGGCGTTTTGTTCGCAGTCCGCAATGGACCTGATCGCAGCCGGTGCGAGCCAGAAGATCGGCGACATTATCCATTTTGATCCCGCCGGCGGGAAGAATCTCGATCCGTTCCCGAGCATGCGCGCGGACTCGGGCGATCGTCGCCTCGCCACGAATCGCCGCGGACGCTTGGCCGCTGGTCATCACCCGGTGAAAGCCCAAATCGATCAATGCGTCAACGGCCGCGAGCGGATCGGGCGTGAAGTCAAACGCCCGATGGAAAATAGCCGGGACGCCATGATCGATTTGGCGAAGAATCTCACTGCAGCGTCACCGCGTCGATTGTTCCGTCCTCTTTCAAGATTCCGAAAACGATGCCGCCAGCGCCATGATCAAGAGCCAGATCGACATCCCGCCTCATCACATCAAAATCCGATTGCGAATAACAGAATCCGCCCTGGCGCGGGCGGATCATGACCATGATTGGCAATTGAATCTGGTTTCGCACTGCGTCGAGTAGGCCGAGCGATGGCGTCAGGCCGCCCAGAGGCATCGCGGAATTGAGTTCAAGGCGATCGGCGCCGCCATCGGCCGCGGCGACGGCGTCATCGAGCGAGGCGACTGGAATTTCCAGCAAGATCTGTTTGGGCGGCATCGAAATCACTTGGCCGACGCGGCGTCTTTGAGTTCGAAAACTTGCACTTCGCCAAAACCTTTCGCACGCGGACGGCCCAGGCCGGCGGGATTGATCACCCCGAGGTACAAACGGCCCGATTTACCGTCATACGCCATCTGATGGGCGAGCACACCGAGGCGATCATTCGATTGCCATTCCATCGCCGGATAGCTGAAGCGTTTGATGGTGACGCCATCGTTCGCGAGCAGAAGCATTCGGCCATGTTCGACATCGACCGCGGCCGCGAGGTGCGGCGGCAGCTTGGGCCCGGGCCGCAGGTCGTCTTCGCGGCTCGTGCCGAGTCGGAACGTCGCCCCGGTTCGACAAAGCAGAAACTTTCCGTCGGGGCTGAGCGTAAACTGGCCGCTAATTGGCGTGTCACTGGAATCTGGCGTCGACGACGGTGTCGGTTTGTCGGACAACCGGACCGGGATCGGGAAGCCCTCGACCTTGCCGGGATGAACGCCCTGCGTGGCGACATACAACCGCGACAGATCCGGCGAAAATCGAACAAATGAGTTGGTCCACACGCCTCCCCAACGACCGACGACTTTTTGAATTTTCCAGTTGACCACGGCGATGTCGGACCAGCCGCCAAGGCTGCCGCTGAGAAAGACCAACCCATTGTCGGAGGCAGCAATGTCGTAAGGATTGAGATCGGCTTGGAGTTTCTTGCGGGCCTTCAGCAGGATCGGATCGAGTTCGATAATCGTGCATTGGCCGTCGTCAAAGCCGAAGGTGTAGATCGCCTTGCCGTCCGCGGTGAGTGTGAAAACGTCGCCGCCGGCGGGCATTGGCCATTCGCGCGTTTGTTTGAGACTCGCCGCATCGACCTGAATCAGTTTGTCGGTCGTGCGATTGATATAGAAGAGCCACTTTTTGTTTGGCGAAAGCACCAGGTTTCCGATGGTGCCGTCCGCGGCAAGTGTTCCAATCGACTTGAGCGTCGCGGCGATCGTCGGTTTCGGCGCTTGGGCGTTCGTCGTCGTGATGGCCGCGGTCGATGCGAGAACCAAATCCTTCTGCTTGGACAGTCCCCAGGCCTTGATCGCCGAGTCGCGGCTGGCGGACATAGTCTGCCTGCCGCCATTGATAAAACTGGCCTGAATGACCACCGTTCCATGTTGGTCGAATCGGCCGGCCTGATTGTTGCCTTCAATATCCCACAACCGCACCGAGCGATCGGTCGAAGCGGTCAACAATGCCTTGCCGCTCGGGGCAAACGCCACGTCGCGAAACGGAGCGCGAATCTCCGAAGAAAACGATCGAATCTGCTTGCCGGAATCGATATCCCAGACGCTAGCGGCGCCGTCGTCGCCACCGGACGCCGCGAGCCCGCCATGAGGGCTGATCGCCACACATGACACGGCGGAGTCATGACCGATGAACGTCTTGACAACCTTTCCGCTGTCCAGATCGATCAAATGAACCGGCCCGTCGCCGCCAATTAAGGCGGTTTTGCCATCGGGCGAAAAGACGAGCGCGTGAATGTATTTCGAAAGGCCGTCGAATCGCTTCAGTTCCAGGCCCTTGATGCTCCAGAGGACGACGCTGCCGTCATAACCGCCGGTGAGGATCTGTTTACCGTTGGGAGAAAATGCAACCGCCGCGACAAGGCTCAAATGGCCGTCCAAGCGTGCCAATTCCTGCCCGCTCGCCACGTCCCACAGCCGCGCGGTGCCATCCATCGATCCCGAAAGCGCCAGGCTTTCGTCTGGAGAAAACGCCACGCTCCAAACGCTCGCCGTGTGTCCAACGAAGCGGCGAATTTCGCGCTCGGCGCCGATGTCCCAGAGCTTCAAGCTGCGATCGGCGCTGGCGATCAACGCCAGTTTCCCATCGTGAGAAATCGCGGCGGCATTCGCCTGGTTCGCCGATCCCTCGAGCGGGTCGAGATCGCCGGTATTATCGGGCAGCGACCCACCGTTGATGTTCGACGCGAATAGAGTGCCGAGTTTGAGGTCGCGAACAATGTCGCCAAATGCCTGAATGAAAACCTGCCGCGACACGGTGCCGCCGTCGGAGCGCAGGGCCCCGAGATTGCGCGTCAACAACTCAGAGTGCGATATTTTCTGCCGAAAATCCGCGGCGCAGTCCCACCTCGGCCGCGGCGGTCGGCAGGTCCACATCCGCCTCGTATCGCAATGTCAACGTGCTCACCGGTTCGGTCCGGGTCACCTTCGCGCCGGTTTTTTCCAGGGCTTTGCGATAGGTGTCCTGATCCTCGTCCATCAGCTTCTTCATTTTCGTTTCGGGTGGATACAGAGCGCGAATGACCTCCGCATCGCCGCGAAAAGGCTTTCGGGTTCTTCGCCACGAAATCGCGGACCTGGTCGGCCTTTTCATTGATGCCGGTGAGATGGCACGACATGCAGGAAACGCCGGTCTCGACGGCCCGGTCCGGCGCTTCGGGTCGCTGACGATCTGCACCGCGCCCTTGTCGATGCGATTGCCGACCGAGTTGACGATCATAAAACCATGCAGCCCATTCGGCAGATTGAAAATGGCCTCGCCCCCCGCATGGAGGAATGGATCACGCGGCGTGACGCCGGCGGGTCCGAGCGGATAGGCGAAGACATTCCGTTGATCGGGCAACACGCCATTGCGCTCGACCAGATTCTGCGGCACCGCGTCGAAATCGTAGGTTCGCCAGTAGGCCCCATGCACGGAGACATGGCGCTCGAGAATGCGATTGTTTTTCGACACGCCCGAGCCATTGAAGCCGGCGCGGGCGACGCGCTCCTGCTGAATGTCCCCCGCGGCATCGACTCGAAGCTGGCGTTCCAATTCGGAAATGCTCGCCGGCAATTGCAACATGTCAAAATACAGCGGTGGCCGGCAGGCGTTGGCGATGAACCAGTCGGCTCGCAGCATTGGCAACTTCGTCGCCGTGCCGACCAGAACGGCCCGCGAGGTGGCGCTGTCGTCGAGAATTCCGTAGGGATACTCCGCAAGTAAGCGATTCCACCGCGTCGCGTCCCACATGTACCAGCGAAGGTCGATGCGAAGCAACGTCCTGTGCTCATCGACGGCTTGCGGCACGGTGATCTTTGGGTGCCAGGAAAGGCTGTTGGCGAGCTTTGAAAGGGCGTTGCGATAGGTTTGCAATTCATCATCGCTCAAACCCTGATTATAGAGATGAGCGAGCGAAAAATAGCGGATGAACCGCCGGCTGCGGCGATCGAACTGTTCCAGATCCTTGAGCATCCAACGAAATTGGTCGGCCTGCGTGAGGACGGTTCGGGCATCCGCGGCGACATGCACGGGCAAAGCGCCCGCCGCGATCCATTGCTTAAGGATTTCCTTGTCGGCGGCGCTGGGCCGCGGTTGATGCTCGGCCGGCGGCATCGTGCCCTTGACCACGCGACGGTACAGTTTCGATTCCTCCGGTTTGCCCGGCACAACCTTCTTGCGGGCGATCAACTTGGCGGCGTCGAGAATGTAATTCATGCCGCCTTCGAAGACGCCGTCCTGGCCGTGGCACTCATAGCAATTGGCGCGAAGAATCGCCTGGGCCTTCTGTGCCAGTTCAGGTCGATCCGGCTCGGCGGCAATGCTGGCGAATGTCAAGCCGGTCAACATGGCCAAAGTGATCGCGAAGCGCATGACCGTTCTCCCGAGTTGGCGAGAATCCCTCATTGGTGAGACGAGGCAGTTGCCCGCCCGGATTGCTGGCTTTGTGTATGTTACCTCGAGATGCGCCAGGCCGCCGCATTGAAATTGATCGATACGGGGCGTTTAATCGACCGGCGCTTCGCTCCAGCGGCGAAACAGGTGATGTTCCACTCCCAACTGGTCGCAGACGCGGCCGACGATGAAATCGACCATATCGGCGACCGATTTGGGCTTCGTGTACAAGCCCGGCATCGCCGGCAACACGACCGCGCCGGCCTCGACGCACGCCGTGAGGTTCCGCAATTGCACCAGACTTAACGGCGTTTCGCGCGGGACCAGCACCAGCTTGCGGCGTTCCTTCAGATGCACGTCGGCGGCGCGATGGATGAGATTTTCCGAATGCCCCTGGGCGATCGCCGCGGCGGTCCCCATGCTGCATGGGCAAACCGCCATCCCGGCGGTCAGAAATGAACCGCTGGCGATGCCGGCGGAAAAATCCTGAAAATGATGATAATGAAGATTGACCAGCGACTGGCCAAGCGTTCCGGTCACGTCGATGCCGAGCAGGTCCGAGGCGTGAAAATGCGATCGATCAATCTTCCGATCAAGTTCGGTTTCGATGACCTTGGCCGCCGCGGGACTGATGACCAGATGCACGGTTCGCCCCGCGGCAAGCAAGATTTCCAGTAGCGCACGCCGTATGCCGCGCCGCTGGCGCCGGTCATCGCCAGAACCAAATCGCGAGATGACATGTCGATATTCTATTTGCCGGGCCACTTTTCGAAAGGAAGGCTTGGACCGCCTCGGCGAGTCGCGTATCTTGAAAATCGTATGGGCCGGTAGCTCAACGGCAGAGCAGGGGACTCATAATCCCTTGGTTACTGGTTCGAATCCAGTCCGGCCCATCTTCGAAATCTCACTTGCACGTTGCCCTCAGCGGCCCATGGCGGGGTCGCTGATGCTCCAGCGCCCGGTTTCGACTCGGCCGGCGTAGCGCTTTTCGAATCCCGGCATTTCGGCGATCTGAATTTGCAAATCGTACCAGCCGTGGCTTGGCGATAAGTCGATCTCAAGAATTGCATTCTTGCCGGGCGACACGTTCGCGCTTTGATCCGCGTTGCCGTAGGAGCGATCGCGAATTGAGGCGGTCCATGTTCGCGAATCTAGATTGTCGATTTGAATCCGGAGGCCGGCCATCAATTCCGGATCGCCTTTGGCCGGGCGATCATTTTCAAATCCGAAGTCAATCTTGGGATCGTCGGCATTGCCGCGAAGTTCGCGGAAGAAGCCGTTGGGGCCATGCACGCGCAGATGATAGCGGCCATTTTCGAACGCGTTCAGCGGCCAGGAATCCTCGACATGGTCGCCGACGGCCACGGCGTAATGGCGGACGGTCGGTCCTTTGGAAGTGATGGCATAAACGATAAATGGCGCTCCCTTGGCCTGGTCGCCAAAACGAACCTTGCTGGCCTCGAAGCGGATCGCGAAGCGGTCTCGCGTCTTGTTTAATGAGCCATCGACATGCAAGTGATAGGGCAGTGGGGCCGATCGCCGGACGCCGGGCTCCTGGCGCGGCATTAGCCCAATGTTCGCGCCTTTGCGGATTCGCTCGGTTTCCGCATCGGTGAGCGCGCGAAAACCGGATGGCACATTCTTGAAGCGGGCTTTGTGAATCTCAGCAATCGTCGCATCTCGCTTGAGGAAGTCTTTCAGGCCGGACTCGTGATCGCTGCCCGACTGGAAAGCGGAAGTCAGGTCGCCGCAGATGGTGCGTCGCCAGGCGGAAATGTTCGTTTCCTCGATCTTCTTTCCGATTTTGTGCGACAGCAGTCTCTCCAGGAATTGCAAGACCGAGGTGTGATCGAAAACTTGCGAACATACGCAGCCGCCGCGGGTCCAGGGCGAGGCGATGATCATCGGCACGCGGAAGCCCAGACCGATCGAATTGCCGCGAACGACGCCCTTGGGTTTGTGTTTGCGATCCTGTTCCAGTTCGGCATGCTCGAGCGTCGTGTCGATTGATTTTGATGCGCGTCCGGATTCGGCATGTTTTGGATGCGGCGCCTGGAACGGCGGCACATGATCGAAGTAGCCGTCGTTCTCATCGTAGGTCAGCATGAAAACAGTTTTTTTCCAGACCCGCGGATTTTTCGTGAGAATGTCGAGCACCTCCGAGACATACCAGGCGCCGTACCAGGGCGAACAGGGGTGGTCGGAGAATTTCTCCGGGGCCACGAGCCAGGAAACGGTGGGGAGATTGCCGCTTTCCACGTCATTGCGGAATTGATGTAGCACGTCGCCCTTGGGCAGCTTGAGCGTGCGGCGGGAATCGCCATGCTTGTAGGTGAAATCCATCAGTTCGCGATACGCGGGGTCGCCGGAATTGGCGGCGAAGGCGCGAGCATGCAGGCTTTTTTCTCGCGGCGAGAGTTTCGCGAAATTCGCGGCGGAGAACTTGGCGATATCGTTCTTCAACGCATCCAGGTCGCTTGTTCGTTTCGCGATTCTGCGCTTTGAGATCCGCCCATGATTCGCCGGCAACGTCGCTCAGTTGTTTTTTCAATCCGTCAATCTCACGCGAAAGCGATTGAGCCTTTGCGGCCAGAAAACTCTGGTGATGCTTGGCGAAGCGGACGTTGAACTGGGTGAACCACTCAATCGGGTTGTCGCCAAAATTCGCTAGCCAGGCGTCCGCTTCGCCGGCGAGGCCGTTGGGAACGGTGAGTTCGTTCTGATAGATCTTCCACGAAATCCCATGATCCTCGAGCCGCTCGGGGAAGGTTTTCCAACTGACCCACTGACCGTAATCGCAATCTTCATTTCGAACCAGCGCCGGCGACTCGGTCGTGGGCTTCGCCCGAATTGTGCCGGTCCAAAGGTGGAGGCGATTGGGAGTGGTGCCGGTGAGCGATGAGCAGAAATACTGGTCGCAGATCGTGAACGCATCGGCGAGGGCATAGTAAAAGGGAATGTCGGCGCGGGTGTAATAGCCGAGCGTAAGCGGCATTTTCGCGTACAGCGGGTGGCCGGATTTTTTCACATCGAGCCAGCGGTCGTGCTGGCCGCCATTCGCGGCGTCAACCTGATCGGCCCAGCCATGCGGCAAGCAGCCCATCCAGGTGCTCTTGGTTTCCTTGATGTCGAGCCGAAATGGCAGATAACGCTGGCCGCGTGAATTCGACTGGACCCAAACCGGATCGCCGTCGGGCAGGCGGATCGCACGCGGATCGTTGAAGCCGCGGACGCCTTGCAGCGTGCCGAAGGCGTGATCGAACGAGCGATTTTCCTGCATGAGAATGACGACATGCTCCGCGTCGAGGAAGCGGCTGCCCTTTTCGGGCTCAATGGCCAGGGCACGCTGAACCGACGCGGGGATGAGACCCGCGGCGGACAACATGGCCGTGTTGCGCAGAAATTGACGGCGAGTCTGCATGGCATTCCCCGAATCAGTTTTCAAACAAGCCGTTTGCTTGCAATGGCTCAACGCAATGCGGGTTGTCTACTTTCGGAGTGTTGACGATATCCGAAACGGGGTTCACCGTCAAAAAATCATTTGCGATCGGCTGCAACAATTCGGTCAGCGAATCGATGTCGCTTGTCGCCGAGAGCCAGCGCGAAATCAGGTTTTGCGGAATGACCACCGGCATGCGGTCGTGGTAAGCGCGGCAACTTCGTTCGCCTTGGTGGTGATGATGGTGCCGGTTTCGAGCGGCTCCTGGCCGGGCCGGTCCTTGTGCTCCCATAGGCCGGCGAAGGCGAACGGCATGCGATCGGGCCGATGGAAATGGAACGGCTGCTTGCGCTTCCCCTCGGCGATCCATTCGTAAAAACCGTCGGCGGGAATCAGGCAGCGGCGTTCGCGGAACGGCTTGCGGAACGACGACTTTTCGGCGATCGTTTCCGCGCAGGGCATTCAGCATCTTGAAGCCGATCTTTTCGTCGGCGGCCCAGGACGGCACCAAGCCCCATTTCAGGAATGTGAATTCGCGTTGGCCGGCATCGTTCACTCGAACCGCCCCGATCTGTTGCGACGGGGCGATGTTGTATCGTGGCGTCAATTCCGGAACTTGCAGCAGATCAAACAAGGTCGCGACCTGCTTGGCGTTCGCGCTAAGGGTGAAGCGAGCACACATGATGGCACCGTTCGATTAGATTTCCTCACGGCTAGTTTACTGGATTGGCGACGACCGTTGCACGAAGGCCGCCAACTTTGATTTCTGGCGCTCTTTGAATTCGCGGAAAAAGAAACTGCGGTTTTCTACTTGGAAAACGCAAAGGGTGCAAAGAGCGCCACGCGGCGCGCGTACCACCCTTGGTAATACTCGATTTTGTTGATCAACTTAGTGACCACCTTAAATTGACAGCTGGAGCCGACAGCTGCATGGCTTTTCGCTGGGCGAGGCTTACCTCGTCGCGGCTTCTGAGTCCTGCGCGGATTTGAATTGGCTTGCGATGAGCCGGTCGGCCCAACTTGGCGGCAGCATTCGAATCAGGCGAAGCATTGCACCGGTTTGCATCGGAAAGGCGTGAAAGCGCTTTCGCTTGTGCATGATCGCCAGGATGCGATCGACCGCCGGGCCCGGCTCCAGCAGACGCGGCATCTTGAATTTCACTTGTTCAGTCAACGGCGTGCGAATCCAGCCCGGACAAATTGTTGACACCTGAATGTGGTGCGGGCGAAGCTCGATGGCCAGCGAATCGAACAGGGCGTTGACGCCTGATTTCGAGCGCAATAGGCGCTCATCAACGGCAACCCGCGAAACGAGGCCATGCTCGAGATGGCGACGAGATGGCCCTTTTTTCGTTCGATCATTGCCGGGAGGACCGCCTCGACGGAATTGGCGACGCCGACCAGATTGACGCGGATGATGTCCTCGAAATCGGCGGAGCGAAACGGGTCGGCGGCGGTGGGTCGGCCGATGCCTGCATTGGCGATCAGGCGATCGTATGGGCCGAGTCGCTGTTCGAGGTCGCGTGCCGCCGCGATCAGCCCGTCGCGATCGGTGACATCGGCGACGGCTCCGGCGAAGCGCCGGCCGTCCAATTCCTTCGCGATCGCATTGAGCATGTCGGGTTGGCGATCGACTCCAGCCACCGCGGCGCCGAGGGCCGTCAGTTTGCGGGCCATCTCCCGGCCGAGTCCGCTGCCGACGCCGGTGATCAAAATGACTTCATTCGCGAAAGGGGACATGTTCGGCTCCGTGCCGGTGAAGCAACCTTGCTACAATACCGCCATGATTTACCTCGACAACGCCGCCACCAGTTTCCCGAAGCCGGAATCGGTCTACCAGGCGATGGATCGCTTCGCGCGAAAGCCTGGCGAATCCCGGCGGTGCCGGCCACAAGATGGCGTTGGCCGCCGAGCATGCGCTCGATGATGCCCGGCATCGGCTCAATCAATTGCTCAAGGGCGAAGCTCCCGAGCGCTTCGTCTTCACGCTCAATTGCACCGACGCGCTGAACATGGCGATCAAGGGCGTGCTGCGCGTGGGCGATCATGTCATTACCACCGACCTCGAACACAACAGCGTCAGCCGGCCGCTACGAGCCCTGGAACTGGCCGGATTTATTGGCGTAACACGCGTGCCGGCCGATGGCGGCGGGACGGTCGATCCCGACGCGATTCGGCATGCGCTGACAGCCAAGACTCGGCTGATCGCGATGACGCATGCCAGCAATGTGCTCGGAACGGTGCAGCCGATCGCCGAGATCGGGCGAATTGCCCGGCAGCGCGAGGCGCTCTTGCTGGTTGACGCGGCCCAGACCGCCGGCGTCATTCCGATCGATATTCGCGCCATGGGCATCGACCTTCTGGCATTTCCCGGTCACAAATCGCTGATGGGGCCGACCGGCACCGGAGCGCTGTATGTCCGGCCGGGATTGAACCTCGGCGCCTGGCGCGAGGGCGGCACCGGCGGCGATTCATCCAGCGAAACGCAGCCGAAGGATTGGCCTTATTACTTGGAAGGCGGCACGCCGAACGTGCTCGGCGTCGCCGGACTCGCCGAGGGCGTGAAATTCGTCGAGGAACGTGGGTTGGATGCGATTCACCGACACGAGGTCGAACTGGTCGAACGGCTCTGGCAGCGACTCGAGCAGACGGGGGGATTCACCGCGTTCGGCCATCGCGATCATTCGCGGCGAGTCGGCACGATCAGTTTCCGTTGCGAAGCGCTGCCCGCCGCGGAATTGGGCGGCATCCTCGATCAGGCCTTCGATATCGCGATTCGGCCGGGATTGCATTGCGCGCCATACATCCACCGGGCGATCGGAACGTTCCCCGAGGGAGCAGTGCGAGTGAGTCCCGGGGCGTTTTCCACGACGGAAGAAATCGACCGATTGGCGGATGCCCTCGCCGAGATTGTGGCACACTGACAATCGCGGGCCCGTGTGTTGCATGCATGCAAGCTCTGGATGACCGGGCACGATTCTGCATTCGGTGGTTTCGCACTGCTTGGCCGCCAGCGACCGTTGCGATTGATGGCGAAACCCTCGAAGGCGGCCAAGCAGTGGCAATCACGAATGAGTGTGCCAGGAATCATAGCGCTCAAATTCTATTGCCACTGCTTGGCCGCCCGCGGGGACGTCACCAACACTCCCAACCGCCGCTGGCGGCCAAGCAGTGTTTTGCGGTCGAGGTCGAGAGCACTGCTTGGCCGCCATTGAGGTCATTGCACAATGGCACGACTCCCGAAGGCGGCCAAGCAGTGGCAATAAAATGTGATTCTTCGTGATGAAATGCAGGTTCGGCCAAGCAGCGCTGGACGCCCCAGATCGACATCACCCTGCGCGATTCAGGTCAAAACGCGCCGGTCGACACCACTGAGGAACCATGCACGGTCATCTCGAGTCGATCCTCACTTCGACGCTTGGAAATAGCCGCGGCCGTTGGCGCGCAGTTGGGCGAAGCGATCCTTAAATACGAGGAAGACCGCCCCCGGCGCACGATTGCTCGTCGCGAAGAAATACGCGGTGTTGTTCCGCTTTTCTTCGCCGCCGACGGTCAGGGTGTACGGCTCCTTTTCGCCGTCGATGGTCACGTCGATTTGCAGCGCGTCGTCTTTCAGATCGAGATGTTGGGCCGGATCGGGGCCGCCCTTGCCCTTGATGAAATGATCGGCGCGAACCAGATTCAATGAGGCAGCGAACGCTTCCGCCTTGGCGGCATCGACCTTGTAATCGGGCTGATCCTTCACCGTCCATTCCTTTTCCGACTTGCGAATCAAGTCCAGCGTCAACGGTTTTCCACCGGCCAGCTTCGCCCAACCGACGATCTTGATGCCGCGAATTTTCTTCGCATCGATACGCCAGATGGTCGGATCGGCGACCTCGTCGTTCGCCAGGGCGGTAAACCGGGCCTTGCTCATTGTGAAAACGTCATCGCGGCCTTTTACTCGAGCGTAGTACTGCAACTTGTCGGGTGTTTCATTGCCCAACTCGTAAACCTTGGGCGAATCCTCGCCCTTGATTGTCACCTCGGCTTCGATCTTGGGCGGCTTGAGTCCAAACTTCGCCAGCTCGGCGTCGGTCGGCTTGCGCGACGATCTTGTTGGCGTAGGCGGTCTGCAGGCTGCCGAGGATTTCCGCGACCTTGCCGGCGTCAGCGGTGCGCCCCGCCATGTCCGCCGGCTGGCGAATCTTCCAGTCCTTCGCGCTCGGGTCGCCCTTCTCCTTCTCGATCTCGTATTTCACGGGGCCGCGGCGAAATGTCAGCTTCACCGCGGTCGCCAGGTTGAACGACGGCAGCGTCAGGTCCAGGTAGTCGGTCGCCGGGCGGCTCGCGCTCGAAAGAACCGTTTCCGGCAAGGTCACCAGGCTGGACGTGATGCCAAATTGCCGGTGCGCGTAAACGAAGTTCTTCTCCTTCTTGCCGAGTTTGAGGCGGAGGGTCGGCTCGCCCTTGAGCGACGGGTTCTTGATCTTCATGGACTCAAAGATCCAGGTGAAGAAACCGGCCTTTTCCTTTTGCTTGTTGTCTTTGAGGATGCCATCCTGCCAGAGGGAGACTTCGACGGCGGGCGGATCGAGGCCGAGCGCCTTGTCGCCGGCGCTGGAATTCGGGAAATCGAGAATATTGCGGCGCCTGGTGATCATATCGATCAGTTGCCGGATCGCGGCGGAATTCGCGTTTTCGTAATTGTCGCCCTCGAAAACTCGCCACTGCGGCGGCGAGCCGGCCCTGCGCAATTCGATCGGCTTGTCAGCCCCGATCTGAATGTCGATGGCGTCAATCGCCGCCGCCGGTATCTGCGTGAGCGTGTGGTCGCGCATGACGGAGGGCGCGGCGATCAGCTTGCGAATCGGCGCCAGCGACTTCGCGTCCAGCTTCACCACACAGCGTTCATCATCCAGCCGTGCGTAGACTTTGTCGCCTTTGTCGTCGGCCTTTTTGCCGATGAACAATTTTTCGATCTTTCCGGAATCGCGGGTGAGTTCGATGCGCATGGGCGCGTCGTTCGAATCGACGCCATACTTCGCAAAGTCGGTCGTGCCTTCGATGATTTCGGCCTTGTCGGCGGGCATCTGCAAACCGGTGAGCCGCGTCAGCAGCGGTTTGACGCCCGCGATGTGGTCCGGAACCGGGCCGGCCGGGTTGCCTTCCGGATCGGCCATGCCGTAGTCGTCCGGCTTGAGAAATCGCCAGTAGGCAACGCCGTCCTTTTGCAGGACGATTTCCTTGTCGCCATCCTTGAGCGTGAGCTTTTGCACGGTTTGCCAGGCGATCGGCGAACCTTCGGCCAGGAGCGATCGCGGTCGAAACTCGGAAATCGATTTGAGCGCCTCGCCGGCGGAAGCCGCCGTCTCGGTGTCGGCTTTGAAAAGCTCCTCGATCACCGAGCGGCGAAAGGCGATCGGCTTTTTTGGATTGCTCGCTCGCGCCGCCAACACATCGCCGCCGCTGCCGAGCGTCAGATTGCCGAGCAGCGCGCGATATTTCTGGTCGCCCACGGTGAGATTGATCGCGGCGGAGGCCGGATCGAGACCCGCCTCGGAAGGATTGTTCGTCGGCGTCTTCTTTTCCAGCCGGGCGTCGATCAGCGAATCGACCGCCCGTTGGATCAAGCTCGAATCAATGGTTGCGTGATAGGGGCTGGTCATTGCCCAGTTGTTGCCGACTTTTTCAAACACGAGTGCGTCGCCGCTGGGCGTGAAGCGTTCGATTTCGAGCTTGCTCGCCTTCTTTTTGGTTTCCGCGATTTCCTCGGGCTTGGCCGCCTTGGGGTGCAGGTCGGGGAACAGGTAGTCCTCGGAGTCGCCTCGCGAGCCAAACATCAGCACCAACACCGCGGCGACCAACACCACCACCACGGCGCCGAACAGGAAATAAGTCGTTCTTAGATTCATGGCAAACCAGAAGTCAGAAGTCAGAGGTCAGAAGTCAGAGGTCAGAAGTCAGAGGTCAGAAGTCAGGTCAGGGGTTAGGTCAGGGGTTAGGTCAGGGGTCAGTGGTCCTTCTCTTGAAGGAACGGGTCCGGATTTTGGATCATGGCGCCCAGCATGCGGCCGACCTCAGCACATAGTGATGTCATTTCGTTGTGTTCGTCCTTCGTGATATAACCGTCACCGAGTGCGAAATCGAGCGACGTGTCTGTTTCGCCGTTTTCACCATCACAATCCGTCAGCTTCGAGATAAAGTGGGCACGATAGCGGCGTTTTGCCCACGCCTCGCGGAGATTCATGCACGTCGATCGCGACGATCGGCGAATCTGACTCGTGAGTGCGTAATCTTCGGCCTGCGGAAACCGGCAACTCGCCTTTCGAATCAACTGCGCGAGATGAAATGCTTTCTGATAGACGATTAAATCTTTCGGTGAGCGAATAACCATTTCTAAACCTCGCTGCGATCGCTTACATTCGTTCCCCACCTTCACATTCGAAATATTAACCGCAATCCTCTGATCTCTGACTTCTGTCCTCTGACTTCTGTCCTCTGTCCTCTGTCCTCTGACTTCTGTCCTCTGTTCTCTGTCCTCTGTCCTCTGTCCTCTGACTTCTGACCTTTGACCTCTGTCCTCTGGCTATCGTCGTCGCACAGTCCAAACAACCAGCCCGAAGCCGCCGATGGAAAGCAGCATGGCGAGCCAGGGGAGGTAGAAGAGCATCCAGGACGATGTGGACTTGGGGAGCATGAAGTACTGATGCGATTTCGGCTGAATGCCAATAGCGGAATATCGTTCACGGCACCACTCGATGCAGCCTTTGACGATGTCGAATTCCATTCCGCCGGCGCGTGGCTGCTGGAAGATATTCGCCGTGATTGTTGAGCAGCCGACAATCATGATTCGGGGCGTCTGGCCGCCGCCGGGTTTTTCCGCCGCGTGCGGATCCTTGGATGTCTCGGTGACGGCGACGGCGACCGAAACCGGCTCGCGCTGCACCCGTTTTTTCCGCTCTTCCAAGTCGGTCGCGAAGACCTTCTGCTGAGTCAGCGGTGAAGTTTGCATGTTCGATTCGAGCCAAATCATGCCATAGCTGCCCAAAACGACTTCGGATCGATACGCCGGGTTGCCGCCAACGGCGGGGCGAATCTGCCGGACATTGAACCAGCGGCTGTTCTGATCCTTCAGCATTTGCGCGAGCGGATGCCGGGCCTCGACGGCATTGTCAGTCGGCGCCACGAAAACCGCCTCGGGGCTCTGGTCGATGACGAACCGGCCTTGGTAGGGAAAGGCGAATGTCAACACCTGCTCGTTGGTCGCGTCCACGTTGAATTCGCGCAGCAATCCTTCCAGGCCAACCTCCCGCATCGTGTTTCCATGCGCGCGATCAGCGGGCGTCGGACCCAGGAAAACGAGGAGCTTGCCCTTGCGGTGTTTCGGATCAATCGGCTTCATGTATCGAGTGAGGGCGGGAACCAGATCGGCCATCGAGGCCGTCGGGCCGACAATCACAACCAGTTCCGCGTCGTCGGGAATCGAAAACTTGTCAACGTCGGCGCCGCTCACGGTCAACGGCCGGACATCGAAGTTGGCCTCGACCAGCCGTTGGCGCAGCGAACCGAGATCGTCATTGCGACGGCCATTCAGGTCCGGCTCGCCATGCCCCTGCGTGAAGTAGAGCACCGGTTTTTTCTTGTCGTTGGCCAGGAATTGCAATTCCTGCATGACCCGCACTTCGCCATTGAATTCCCGTTGCGGGCGCTGCGAACCGCGCTCCATATTGAAATTGGACAATTCGGAGGAGTCGATATAGCTGTGGTTCTTTTCCGGGTGCTCGCCGACCGCGACCAGCAACCCCGCGCGGCCATTGAACTGGCTGAAGGTCTTTTTCAGATAAGCGATCTGGCTCCGATTATTGATCGTGGCCACCTTTTCGAAAGTGAAATACTTCGGATTCAAATCCTGCATCTGCGACAAGAGCGTCTCGGTGCTCGCATAGGCTTCGTCGTCGGGCTCAAGAATCATGTAGACATGAACCGGCCGGTCCAGCGATTCGACGTACTTCCGCGTCACGTCGCTGAGCGAGTAAAAGCCGCCGGCGGTCATGTCGATCGGAGACGGATAGCGCACTTGGATGACGACATTGATCGCCAACAACAGGATGAGGAGAAGATTGGCGGTGAACGCGGCGTTGTAGCCATAGAGCAACCGGCGCATGGTGGGATTCGTGCGCTTCGACCTTTGCGCCGACTGAAACGCCGCAAACATAATCCCTTCGCCTGCCAGGGCCAGAACCACGGCCAAGAGCGGCTGCCAAAGCTTCTCTTCTTTCCCCTCGCGGATCCAGTCGACCAGCGGCGTCCAGCCGAGATAGAAGAGCACGCCGGAGCCAATCAGCATGGCCACGCCGATGAGAGCGCCGGCCCCGAGGATCACATAGGGCCCGATACTCGATTCGCCGTCGCGTCGAAATTCGTTTGCCATCGGTTGCACTTCAATTCCATGAGCCATTCGCGGCCGAGAAACGTCTAGCTCCAGCGTCGAACCTCGAGCACTTTCGCGGTCATGAACAACCAGAACACCGTCGCCGACGCCTGGACAACCAGGTCGCGCAGGTAAAGTTTGCCGTCGGTCGCATCGATCCACATTTGGACGAACGACAGCGCCGGGCCACGGCGCGGGCCGCCACGGTCAGGCTGTCGTTGCCGCGCAGCAATCGATCGATGAAGAGTAAACTAATCAGAATCATCATGCCCATGAACGCCAACACGGCGGCGACGATCTGATCGCGCGACAGGCTGGAAAAGAACATGCCCATGGCCACGAACGCCGCCCCGCTAAACGCCAGGGCGATCCAGAAGCCGATGAGCGGGCGAATGTCGAATTCCTGCCCGCCCTCCAGGCGGAGCGCTACCAGGAAGAGCCACCAGGGCAGCCACAGCACCATGAAAAACAACCACGCGCCGATGAACTTGCTCAAGATCACCAGGCCGTCGCTGACCGGGGCGGTGAGCAGCACTTCCATGGTGCCGCTGCGCTTCTCCTCACTGAACAGCCGCATGGTCAAAAGCGGGATCGAGAACATGACCGCGACCACCGGTAGAAACGCGATGACATAGCTTTGAACGATCGGCTCTTCCATCGGCTGCTGGACTTCGGCGCGGACCTGAATCTGGGCCACGAACAAATAGTAAGAGACGGCCGCCATCATGAGGAAGCCGATCATGACGCTATAGGCGACCGGCGAAACGAAGTAGGCCGTGAACTCGCGGCGGGCCATCACCACGAGTTTGTTTTCGGACCAGAAGGCGAGTGAAATCACGATCGCGATCAGCCCGACGATGATCAAAATGATGCCGACCGGAAACAGGAACGGCTTGGGCGTCGATTGAAACATGTGAATCGATCGAAAGATCGCCGGCGCGAAGTAGCGCGCCAGGCCGAAGACTCCCACCAGTCCGCCCACGATCAGACCAATTCGGCCCCAACTCTTGGCGGTTTTCGCGATGGCCGCGGATTTCGGAGCCTCGGTTGGTTTGCCGAGCACCAGAATGGCGGCGACGGAGATGAGCGATAGTACAACTCCCAAGACAATCGGGACGACATATTCGTAGTAGCCGGGCGCCTCGTGCCAATCATGAAGCAGATTCGGCACGGCGCTGATCGCCGCCGCCGCCACGACCGTGACGGCGCCGATCAGCCCGAGCGCGATGGCCCCGCGGCGCGCCGCGTCGTCGGCGCTGCCGGCGCAGCCCAGGAAGAGCAGACTGAGAATCAGGCCGAATCCCATCGCCGGCGCCCAGCGCGCCGAAAACCAGATCGGATCGATGGTCCGGCCGGACATGCTCATCAACGACTGACCCATCGCGCCGAGAATCCCGGCGAGGACGAGGACCAATCCCGCGGCGCCGATGCTATAAAGCGCAACGCTTCGGAGCGTTTCATCGGTTTCCTTGCGGCCATATAGTCCCACGATCAGGACGCCGGGAATCGCGGGGATCAGCCCCAGGCTCCAGGGCTTGCCTTTCAGCGCCATGGCCAGGCCCCAGGCGATGCCGCCGACGACCAACGCCGCACCCGTCAAGCCAAGAACCCGGCGAACGAAGTCGTCGGTCTCGGTCGCGACATGCACAAAGGCCATCACCAGCCCGACGAAAACCAACATCCAACCGAACGGCTCGCCGAAGAGCCGCGGCGTTTCGAACCAGCGATTGGCGATGACAAATACCAGGCCGACCAGAATGACGCACCAGCCGATGATGCCGACGGCGCGCGCGATCGTCGGCTCCTCGCCCTTCATTTTCGAGGGCGCCGTTTCCGCCAGGCTGAGCTGGTCCATCTTCATGTTCAAACGCTCCGAAACTCTCAAACCCAACTGGCTGGCTCGCTAGACCGCCTGCATGTCGCCGTCCGCCTTGCGGACCAGATTGGTGAAATACTCATCCAGCTTTCGCTTGCGGACATCGAGCCGGCGCAGGCCCCAGCCGCTCTTGGACACTTTCTGGAAAATCGCCTCGCGCGGGTCGTGCCGCTCCTGAAAGCGCACCTCGAAGCTGTTCCAGCCGTCGTCCGAGCCGGCGGATGAAACCTTGTTAACGCCATCGATTGTTTTCAACGCCGCGGAGATCTGATCCGCGGGCCCCTTGACCTCCGCCACGACGATGTTGACGTCCTCCCGAATCAAATCGCTGAGCTTGCCGTCGGCCAGCACCGTTCCCTTGTGAATGACGATCACGCGATCGCACACCTTCTCGACTTCGGAAAGAATGTGGGTGGAAAACATGATCGTGTGCTGCTCGGCGAGCGCCTTGATCGTATTCAGCGTCTCGTCGATTTGCAGCGGGTCGAGGCCGGAGGTCGGCTCGTCCATGATGATGATCGGCGGATTGTGCGTCAGCGTGTCGGCGAGGCCGACGCGTTGGCGATAGCCGCGCGATAGCGTCCCGACCAGCCGACGGCGAACCTCGCGGACCCGGCAGCGCTCCATGGCCTCGGCAACTCGATTCTGCCGGATCGAACGATCCACGCCCTTGAGCTTGGCCCGATAGTCGAGATACTCCTCGACGTGCATCTCCGGATACATCGGCACGCTTTCGGGCAGATAGCCGATGCTCTGCCGCACTTCCATCGCCTGGGTCATGACATCGTAGCCGGCGACGCGGGCGATGCCGCTGGTGGCCGGCAGATAGGTCGTGAGGATGCGAATCGTGGTCGATTTGCCGGCGCCGTTGCGGCCGAGGAACCCGACAATCTCGCCTTGCTCGATGTCAAAACTGATGTTGTTAACGGCCATCACCGGGCCGTAGTCCTTGCTTAGTCGCTCGACTTGGATCATGAACCAAATCCCGAAATGGCGATGGGGCCCTGATAAAGATAAACATTATTACGGTCTGACAAACAGACAAGTTCAACGTCCTATGTACTCGACTCGCTCCGCGAGTTGAATCGGCTCTTGGAGCGAGTCGAGTCGCTAACCGGCCTTCAGGCGGGACAGCGCTTCCTGGGCATCGTAATACTTCGGATGTTCCGCATATCCCGTGACTTGTTCGTAGAATTTCGCCGCGCGGGGGACGTCGCCGAGCGCCTCGTGGGCTTGCCCGAGTTTGAAGAGCGTGTCCGCGCCGCTTTTGGTGCTTTGGCGAAATTCCGTGTAACAAGGCACCGCCAGATCGGGCCGGTTGTAGTCAAACAGGTAAAGATCGCCCAATAATTGATTGCAGCGATACCAGGCGTCCTCCTCGCTGTACGACATCTTTTCCGGCTTTTTCTCGTGAACATCCTCAAGGACGCGAAGCGCTTCCTCACGCTCGCCTTTCCAGAGCAGGCAGCGGGCGTACATGACCTTGGCCTCGATGAGATCGGGCCGCAGCTTGCGAGCCAGATTGACCAGATGGAGGGCCCAGTCGATGCTGTCGAGGTCGGCGTTGCGATTGTTCAAGATTTCGCGCGATTTGTTCATGCAATAGGCGATATCGACGCCGTTGCGAATGTTCTCCGGGCCCTGCTCGACCTGTTCGGGCGTGACCGAGTAGTAGGTCTTGTCCTTGCGGGCCAGTAGATCGCGGTCGGCGGAGTTGTAGACCAGGCCGATATTCGTGTAATGCATCGCGCCGAGCGCGTCGCCCTGGCGTTCGTGCATCTCGGCCAGTTGGCGGTAAAGATCGATGCCGGCTTGATCGCTCTCGGTGAGAATTTTCAAGTTGGCGATGGCGTCGGCATAGTCGTCGCGGACGGCCGCCTCGTCGGCCATTTTCTTGATGGTCGCGAAGAAGATCTTCTTCTCGCCATCGGGCAGGCTCTTGGGGCCGAAGTGGAGACCCGATTCGCGCATGTAGGTGTAGCACTTTTGAGCACTGTCGAGTTCGCCGGCGCGTTCGAGGGCGTGGGCCATTTGCGTGCAAATGCTGGGCGCATGTTGCGGCAGGCTCATGGCGGCAATGCGCAAGTATTCGACGCCTCGACGCCAGCGCGAGGCGTCATCGAGCAGGGCCAGGCCCAATTCCCGAACATAGACGCCGTCGAACTCGCCATCGACTGGCGGCCGCGCGTAGTATTCCTGCTCGGTCAGGCCGTCGTAAAGGACGCGCTTCATTTCCCAGGCTTCGCTGTCCTTGGGGTTGTCGGCGAGCATGCGCTCGATGCCGGCGATCGCTTCCATGCGCCGCGACGGCAGGGCGAGTTGCGGTTTGCCGACGCGAGTCGCCAATTCGGACGAGCGCAGCAAGGCCATTTGCCAGGCCGGGAACAGGATCGATTGCCGCGACGGCGCGTCGTTGGCGGTCCATTGGGACGGGTCGAGAATCTGATTGAGCCGATTCGCCGCGGAATCGACATCTTTCATCCGCATGTCGGCGACGGCGTTCCAGTACTCGGTCTCCGCCTTCCGATCCGGGTTTCGATTGACCACCAGGTCCAGCAGATGCCGAACTTCATCCAGGTGACGCGGCTCCACGTTGGGCTGAAACATCAATCGGCCGACTCGATTCAAGCAAAGATCGAGATCGATGAGGGAAAGCGTTTCCGGATCGTTGGCGATTTGCCGCGGATCGATGCCGCTGTGCGTTCGGGCCATCCCTTCGAGGGCCAGCTTGTTGGTGGGGTCGAGTTGCAGGGCCCGGTGAAACGATTTCAACGCCGGGCGAATGCGGCCCATTTGCTGATAGCTGAAGCCGCGCAGTGTGTGTTTGAAAACCCGCAGGCCCGGCATGGCGCTGCGCGTGTAAAGGACATAGATCGCCGCGGGAATCAACAGCGCCAGCGAGGGGACGGCGGGAGTCAGATCGAGCAGCCAGACGCCCACGGCCATGCCGCCGCAGATCGCCGCGAACTCCGCTTCGGTCTCTTCGGCCCGCCCGGCGAATGTGAGCAAGTAGAAAAACGGCAGCCCGAGAAGCAAGTGAACGCCAAGCAGGAACCGCATCGAGGAATAACCGTCGATGCGATGATATTCTTCGCTTTGTTCGAGGTAATGCAGAGCCAGGCCGACGAGCATCACGGCGATGGCGGCGGCGGTCATGCCTCGCCAGTTGGGCGATTCGATGCGCCGGGTCTCGGCGATGGCAATGCCCACGAGGGCGCCGGCGCCGACGGTGATGGGCAGGAAGCTGTCGCCGATCGCCGGGTTTCGAATGAACAGGGCCCCGGCAAGCAAGCCGCCGACCAACCCCAGGTAAACCAGCGACGAGTTTTCGAGGATCAGGAACAGAATCAGCGAGCCAACGCGGCCGCCGATTTTGATGCCCTTGGGCAGCCAAAGAAAGAAGGCGATCAGGACGCCGATTGCGAGTCCGCCGACGAGGAACCCGGCCAGGATGCCCGTCTTGGCCCAGTCGGGTTGCTGCAGCGCGGCAAAGACCAGCAACCCCAGGAATATGCCTTTGAGGAGATATTCGGTGTAGAGCCAGCGCATGATGGTATGCCACCCCGGATTGGATCGTGTTGAAGACCGGCGGAATGCACCGGCCCATTCTGGTGGGGAGACAGGCCAACCCCCGGCACGCCCGCGACCGTTGAACCCGGGGTAGTTGATATTCTACAATCAAATTGGAAATGTGAAGGCAAGTCAACACGGTTTCAACATCCGGATCGCACGACTGGAGGCCGCCCCGATGTTCACGATGACCGAGGTTTCAAATCGCGCGAAAGCGACGCCATTTGTCCCGATGCGTGTCGTGACAAGTTCAGGAGAATCGTACGACGTCCTTCACCCCGACATGATGATGATCGGGCGTCGGGAATTGGCCATCGGGATTAGTACGCCCGATGAACCTCGTTTTTTCACTCGACTCGCTCGAGTTTCGATGCTGCATATCACCGCGCTTGAGGATTTGCCTTCGATCTCGCCGCCGACGCAGAATGGAAAACCATAGGCCGCCGAGTGCCTGGCCGAGCGTAAGTTTTGGGGTAGCTGAACTCGCCTGAGTTCAGGTTTTCCCAAAGTCTGGCGACTTCGGCTACTCAAAATCAAGAGTTGACTGGGCGTCAGTAGGTCGGCATGCTCTTGTCGATCTTGGCGGCCCATGCGAGGATGCCGCCTTTCAAATTCCGCACCTTCGTGAATCCCTGTTCGCGCAAGAATGCCACGGCCTTGGCGCTGCGCATGCCGCTCTTGCAGTGGACGACGATCTCGCGGTCCGGGTCAAGTTCGCCGGAATCGCTGCGGCAGCTCCGGCAGCGGAATGACCGTGCTGCCGGCGATGCGGCAAATCTGGAATCTCCTCGCGGATTGCGCACGTCGAGAATGAACACGTCCTCGCCGCGGTCGAGCCGCTGCTTCAATTCCTCGACCGTGATTCCGCTCGCATCGCTCGGCCGCGACGGGGGTCGGCGTCTCCTGGCCGCGCATGCCGCAGAACTGTTCGTAGTCGATCGAGCTTGGTGATCGTCGGCTTGTCGCCGCACACGGGGCACTTCGGATTGCGGCGCACCTTGAACTCGCGGAAGGTCATCTGCAAGGCGTCGTACAGCAGCAGCCGGCCGATCAGCGGCGCGCCCTGGCCGAGCATCAGCTTGACCGCCTCGGTCGCCTGGATGCAGCCGATCAAGCCCGGCAGGATGCCGAGCACGCCGCCCTCGGCGCAACTCGGCACCTCGCCGGGCGGCGGCGGCTCCGGATACAGGCAGCGATAGCACGGCCCCTGCCGGCGGATGAAACACCGACGCCTGGCCGTCGAAGCGGAAGATGCTGCCGTAGACGTTCGGCTTCTTCAGCAGCACGCAGGCATCGTTGACGAGGTAGCGCGTCGGGAAATTGTCGGTGCCGTCGATGATGATGTCGTACGGCTCGAAGATGTCCAGCGCGTTGGCGGAGGTCAGGCGCGTCTCGTACAGATCGATGTCGCACTTCGGGGTTGATGGCGTGCAAGCGATCGCGGGCGGAGTGCAGCTTGGGCCGGCCGACGTCGGCGGTGCCGTGCAGCACCTGGCGCTGCAGGTTGCTGAAATCGACGACGTCGAAATCGACCAGGCCGATGCGGCCGACGCCGGCGGCGGCCAGGTACAGCCCCAGCGGCGAGCCGAGCCCGCCGGCGCCGATGAGCAGCACGCCGAGCGGCCTTGAGCCGCTTCTGCCCTTCGATGCCGACCTCGGGCATGATCAGATGCCGCCTATAGCGTGCACTTCCTGCGGCGACAGGGTCTTGGATTCCGCTCGGGAGGCAATCAAGTCAAACGGCAGCGGCATGATTCGCTTCCGGTGTTTGAGTTTGGGCGAGTTGCGGGCCGACCGTGGCGGCGATTCGCCGAGCCAACCGCTCGTGAAATCGAATCACGGTGCGGGGCACTTCGGGAAATTGTACTTCCATGTAGTCGCCGAGCCAAAACGATCGCTTCATCTCGATCTTGATCGCCGGCCAGGGAATCAACAACGGCGGGTGTCCCAGGCGGAACATCGGCCAAATCGATATGTACAGCCCGGTCGCGTCCGCGCCGACGGTCAGCGCGCCGGAATAGTTCATGGACCAGCGAAACTGGGCATATTGGAAGTACCAGCACTTGCCGTGAAATCGGTTTTCCGCCCGAAAGCGCTGCCCCAACGCGATCCAGCCGCTCAGCCGGCCGATCATGACCATCGTCCCGCACCAAAGCAATGCATAAAGGGCAAGCACTACCAAAATGGACGGAATTGGGGGGAGATTCATGTTGCAGCCCCCGGTTCGACGAACGTCATCGGCAATTTCAGACGGCGCCGACGACGACGCAGGCAGTTGTGTCCGCCGAAGCCGAAGCTGTTGGAGATGGCGCGGCGGACGCGGCATTTCGCGGGCGCGTGTTCGGGCACGTAATCGAGATCGCAGGCCGGGTCGGGAGTGTCGAGATTGATCGTCGGATGGACGACGCCGTGCGGATGGACTGACACAGGCAATGGCGATCAGCTCGACGCCGCCGGAGGCGCCCAGCAGATGGCCGAGCATGCTCTTGGTGCTGCTGATGGCCAAGCTTGCGGGCGTGCGCGCCGAAGACCTCCTTGATGGCCTGCGTCTCGGCCTCGTCGCCCAGTCGGCGTGCTGGTGCCGTGGGCGTTGATGTACTGGATGTCCTCGCGGGATTGAGCCTGGCGTCCTGCAGGGCCAGCTGCATGGCCGTGGCCGCGCCGTCGCCTTCCGGGTGCGGGGCGGTGATGTGGTGGGCGTCGGCCGTGCTGCCGCAGCCGAGCACCTCGGCGTAGATCGTGGCGCCGCGCTTCCTGGCGTGCTCCAGCTCTTCCAGAACGACGATGCCGGCGCCTTCGCTGAGCACGAAGCCGTCGCGGTCCTTGTCGAAAGGCCGGCTGGCGGCCTGGCGGATCGTCGTTGCGCATGCGACAGGGCGCGGGCGGAGATGAAGCCGCCCAGGCCCATGGGGGTGATGGCCGCTTCGGAGCCGCCGGTCACGCATGACGTCCGCGTAGTCCCACTGGATGTGCGCAGCGGCGTCGCCGATGGCGTGTGCCGGCCGAGGCGCAGGCGGTCGCAGACGGCGGTGTTCGGGCCGCACAGGCCGAACTGGATCGAGATGTTGCCGGCCGCCGCGTTGGGGATCATCTTCGGGATGACGAACGGGCTGATGCGGCCCGGGCCGTCCTGCATGTAGTCGGCTGTGCTGCTCCTCGAACTCGTTCAGCCCGCCGATGCCGCTGCCGATGATGACGCCGCAGCGATACGGGTCTTCCTTCGAGAAATCCAGGCCGCTGTCCTTGACCGCCTGCATGGCGGCCACCAGGGCGAACTGGGCGAAGCGGTCCAGCCGGCGCAGCGTCGCTTGGCTCCAGGACCGCTCTCGGGGTCGAAGTTCTTGACTTCGCCGCCGAAGTGGACCTTGAAGGCGGACGTGTCGAACTGCTCGATCGGTGCCGATGCCGCTCCGGCCTGCGCACAGCGCGGCCCAGAAGCCCGGCCACGTCGCGAGCACAGCGGGTTGACCGTCCCCATGCCCGGTGATGACGACACGCCGCGGTCATTTTTTGCGATTGCTCCCGCTCGATGTAGTCGATCGCCTCGCCGACGGTCTTGATCTTCTCCGCCTGATCGTCCGGGATGGTGATCTCGAACTCTTCTTCCAGTTCCATGACCAGTTCGACGATGTCCAGCGAATCGGCGCCGACGTCTTCGATAAAGGTCGTGTCGCGGGTGACCTGCTCCTTGTTGACCCCAGGTTTTCGCAGACGATATCGATGACACGTTCTTCAACGGAAGCCACAACAAAACCTCCAGGAGGATGCGATCGCGCAAGTCAAATTATACTGGTACGGAACCCCACGCGGGTTGACTAGGCCAGCCAATCCGCCATGTGTTCAGGCGAATTCTCGCCAAAAAACCAACGCGAAATTATTCGGCCTGCCGGCGATCCAAACGCTCTGGCTAAATGACTGTGCACGATTCGGCAGCGGTGTCGTACATATATGTACTCAATTTCAGGACTTTTTCCTCACTTTCGGCGCCTGAATCGTGCAGTGGCATCTCGATCCCCGTCGTCCAGCACGGCTTGGCCGCCTTCGAGAGCTTCGCCGTTAATCCCAATCGTCGCTGGGCGGCCAGGCAGTGGCAATCCAACGTGCGGGTTTAAGTGATCATCAACATCAAATTCCATTGCCACTTGGCCGCCTTCGGCAGACTTACCACTGTGCAGAATTGTCAAACGCGGCCAAGCAGTGCTAAACGATCATGCAACATTCCGCGGAAGAATCGTGTACGGTCATTTAGAATACGGTGTTTCGGCAATCGATTTTACGGTTTACGCGTTTCAACAGGCCCGCCAGGACACGCCCGGGGCCGATCTCGTGGAACTGTTCCACCCCTTCGGCGACAAGCTGCCGCATGGTGTCTTCCCATCGGACCGGCTGCAGCACCTGGCGAACCAAGAGCGAACGAATCTCCGCCGGATCGGTATGCGGCCTCGCGTCTACATTCGACCAGACCGGCACTCGCGGCGATTTCAAATCGACCGATTCCAGCGCCTTGGTTAGTTGTTCGTCCGCCGGCTTCATGATCGGCGTATGGAACGCCCCGGCGACGCTCAGGGCGATCGTTCGCGCCCCTTTTTCCTCGGCCAGCCGCTGGGCGGCGGCACAAGCCGCCTTGGTCCCGGAAACCACCGTAGTTCCCGGGCAAAGCAAGTTCGCGATCTGGATAAACCCCTCGGCGCTTGCGGCAGCGACAATTTCCGCGACTGCGGCTCGCTCCGGGCCGAGAATACTGACCATGCCGCTGGGCGTGGCGTCGGCGGCCGCCTGCATCGCCTCGCCGCGCTTCTGCACCAGTTTCAGGCCGTCAGCGAACCCCATCGCGCCGGCGAACACCAGGGCGGTGTATTCACCCAGGCTCAACCCCGCCGAGGCCACGCAGGAGTCGATCGCCGCGCGGTCGGCCGCCTTCAACTGTTCCAAGGCGGCCAGGCTGCCGACGAAGATCGCCGGCTGACTGACAACGGTCGAATTCAGTCGTTCGGCGGGCCCGTTTAAGCAAACGTCCGCCAGATCGTAGCCGAGAATCGACTTGGCCTCGTCGAATAGCCCCCGCGCGGCGGGCAGCCTCTCCAGCAACGCCTGGCCCATGCCGACGGTCTGGGCGCCCTGTCCGGGGAATAGAATGGCGGTCTTGGGCATTCGGCCACCTCAGCGTTGCCCGGCGCCGCCGTTCGCAGCGGACCGAGCTCCACTTCCATTTATTTTATTCGTCCGCGCCCGCGGGCATCGATCGCAATTCGTTGACAATTCTCTGGTTCACGCCCAGGCGGGCGTGCTGGGCCGCCATGTTTAACGCGTTCTTGATCGCCCGGTCGCCGGAAGCAACCGTGACAAATGATGCAAATGCCGTCCATGCCCAGCAGCGGGGCGCCGCCAAAGCTGCTGTAATCGTACTTTCCCATCAACGCCTTCGAGCGCCTGTCTCGGCGGCCTCGCGCTCGACGGTTAATGCCCCGAGCAAGTCGTGCTTGATCAAACCGATGACGAATTCGAACACGCCTTCGCATAGCTTGAGCATCGACATTGCCGACGAAGCCATCGGTGACCACGACATCGACGGCGCCGCGGTGAATGTCGCGGCCCTCGACGTTGCCGATGAACTGGTCCTTCGCAGCGGGCTGGCGTTGAAAGAGGGCGTGCGTTTCCTTGGCCAGATCGTGGCCCTTGCTTGCTCCTCGAGCCGACGTTCATCAGGCCGATGGTGGGCTTTGCTCGGCCGAGGATATGTTTCGGGCGAAGATGCTGCCCATGACGCCGTACTGGAACAAATGCTGCGGCTTGGGAGTGATGTTGGCGCCGACGTCAAGAAGGACGCAGGGGCCCTTGGCGGTGGGCATGACGGCGGCGATGCCGGGCCGGCGAACGCCTTCGAGAAACTTGCGCGTCATCAAGCCGCCGGCCACCATCGCGCCGGTGTTGCCGGCGCTGACAATGGCATCGACGCTTTTTTCCGCCATCAGACGCCAGCAGCGGGAAATCGAGTTGTCGGGTTTCTTGCGAAGGGCTTCGACGGGCGCATCGCCCATATCGATGATCTGGGAGCAGTGGACAATTTCGAGCCGGTCGCCGGCGGCCCCGATGCGGGCCAGTTCCGGTTCGATTTTCGCCTGATCGCCGACCAGAACGACCGTGAAGTCGCCTGCCGCGACGGCCTGGACCGCGCCGGCCACGATCGGCCCGGGGGCGAAATCGCCGCCCATCGCGTCCAGGGCGATCCGCATGGGTTACTTCTCCTCGTTTTTCATCTGGACGACTTCGCGGCTTTGATAGTGACCGCAGTTGGGGCAAACGCGATGGGGGAGCACCGGTTCGTTGCACTCGGGGCAATATTGGACCTGTGGCGGCCGTGCGGCATGGTGGCTGCGGCGGTGCCCTTGTTTGGATCGCGAGGTTCGTCGCTTCGGAACGGCCATGGCTCGGTTTCCTGCTGAAAATCCTTGTAATCAAGGCGGTTATGTTAGGTTTGCACCGGCCAAAGTCAAGAAATGTCGCGATTGACGCCTCGCGGTCATGTTCGGCGCTGACGCATTCATGTAAACTTGAATCGTTGGCCCACCCGAGATCAACTTTTGTCGAGCATTCATGAGCATTGTCGTTGATGATTTTCACAAGGTTTATGGCGACACCATCGCGGTTCGGGGAATCTCGTTTGGAGTGCCCGGCGGCACCATTCTCGGCCTGGTCGGGCCCAACGGAGCCGGCAAAACCACGACCATGCGAGCCCTGGCCGGCATCCTCGAACCCACCCGCGGCCGGCTTGAAGTCGATGGCCACGATCTGGCCGTCGATCCGGTCGGGGCCAAGGCCGCTCTGGCCTATGTGCCCGACGATCCCAAGTTATTTGACCACCTCACGATCTGGGAACACCTGCAGTTCATCGCCTCGGCCTACCGGTTGACGAACTGGAAGGAAAAGGCTGACGACCTCATCACTCAGTTCGAACTGACCGAAAAACGCGACAACGCCTGCAGCGACCTTTCTCGCGGCATGCGGCAGAAAGTGGCAATCTGTTGCGCCTATTTGCACGATCCGCACGTGATCATGTTCGACGAACCGCTTACTGGCCTGGATCCCTACGGCATTCGCACGATCAAGGATTCGATTCGCCAGCGGGCCGCGGACGGGGCCGCAATCATGATCAGTTCCCACCTGCTCTCGCTGGTCGAGGACCTTTGCACCGCGATCCTTGTTTTGAACAAGGGCCGGCAGGTGTTGCACACGACCATGGACGAGCTGCGGGCGAAGGCCGCCGCGAATGGCCGCCATGAATCGCTGGAGGAACTGTTCTTCCGGCTGACGGCGGAAACAAACCTTCCGGAGGCGGAAATCGTCTCGTGAATCCGGCCCTTTTCCTTCTGATCAAACTTCGCCTCAAGGGCTGGGCCCGGCGGCTGACGCGGAATGTCCAGACAGTCCGCGGCGCCGTATTGACCTCCATTTTCGGCGTCATGCTGCTGCTTTGGCTCGGCAGCGTGATTTTCAGCACGGCGATGGCCAGTGCCACGCCGGCCAGTGCCGCCACGTCGCGTTACTTCGATCGATTCGCGCCGCTGGCGCTGATGGTTTACTGCCTGAGCATCGTCGCCACGAGCGGTTCGACGTCGACGTTTGTGTTTTCGCCCGCGGAAGTGCAGTTTCTATTCAGCGGCCCGTTTACGCGACGGCAATTGCTCGCCTACAAGATTCTAGTGCAGTTCCTGCTCACATTGCCGGTCGCGCTGTTTATGTCCTTAGCTCTGCGCACCATGGCTGGAAGCTATCTCACCGGCCTGATCGCGATTCTGCTCACGCTCGTTTTCATGCAGATGTTTGGCCTGACGGTGAATCTCGTCTCGTGCGCGGTGGGCGAGATGCTGTATTCGCGCGCTCGCCGCCTGGTCGTGCTTGGGATCATTTTGGTTCTTTCTCTGGCGGCATGGGCGGCCGTGCGAAACTCTGGTTCAATCGGGATGATGGAGATTCTCGGACACCTCGAGCGCTCGACCGTTTTTCAATTCGCCAGCGCCCCATTTCGCTGGTATGTGCGCGTGATGGCGGCGCGAGGGTTCGATGCCTCGTTTTTCCGCTACGGCGCGTCAGGCTTTGGCGCTGGATTTGGGTCTGCTGGTTCTCGTCTTCACCCTGGATGCCAAATTCACCGAGCAGGCCGTGGCGAATTCCGAACGGCGCTATGCCCGATTGCAGCGGTTGCGCAGCGGCGGGTTCGCGGGCATGGCGGCAGCGCGGGCCGGCAAGCCGCGATATTTTTTGGCCCCCTTGCCAAATCTGGGCGGCGTCGGGCCGATCGCCTGGCGGCAAATCCTGGCGGCGATGCGCAGCCAGCGCGTGCTCGGGATTCTGATTTTCGCCACCCTGTTGAGTTGCATCGGGCCCGTGATCGCATTGGCTTCCAGCTCGGGCCCCGCGAACCAAGCACTGCCCTACATGCTGGCGAGCATGACGTTGTTCATGTCCATGCTGCTCAACCAGACCTTGGCGTTCGATTTCCGCGCCGACATTGACCGCATTGACGTTTTGAAATCCTTGCCGATCCGTCCCTGGCGAATCGTCGTCGGCCAACTCATCACGCCGGTGCTCTATGCGAGCCTGTATCAGATTTTTCTGATCGCGGTGCTTGAGATCGCGCTCGGCGGTTTGGGGCTGGTCCTGGCGTTCACCGCGGCACTCGCCGTGCCCGTGAATCTGCTGTTGGTCGGAATTGAAAACTGGCTGTTTCTGCTCTTCCCGGCGCAGATTGGGAAATACGCAGCCCGGCGACTTTTCTCATGCCGGCCGGCAAATGCTGCTCATGTTCGCCAAAGGACTTGCCTTGATGGTGGGAATCGGAATTCCGGCCATTTTCGCCACGGCTGCTTACCTCCTGACCGGGAACAACTGGTTTATCGCAGTCGTTGTCGCAGTGGTTCCGGCTCTCATCATGTCAATCCTGCCGATTCCGCTGGTGACGCTCGCATTCAAAAGCTTCGACGTGTCGCGCGATACGCCTCCCTGAACCCTGCCCTACGTAAGCCAACCGGCTCCTTCCTCGGAAATGATGGTCTTCATGGCCGCGATCCAGGCGGGATGATCGTTCAAGCAGGGGCACTGGAACAGTTCCTCGCCGCCGGCGCGGCGGAAGATCGCCGCCGACTCGTGGCCGATCTCGTCGATGGTTTCGAGACAGTCGGCGGTGAATCCTGGCGTGACCACAAAGACGCGCTTGATCCCGCGCTTGGCGAGGTCTTGCAGCACGGTGTCGGTGTATGGCTTCAGCCATTCCTTGCGGCCAAACAGCGATTGAAATGATTGCGTGTATGAGCCCTTGGGCCAACCGAGCTTTTCCAGCAGAAGCCGGGTCGTTCGTTTCACTTGCGTGGCGTACGGGTCGCCGCGCTGGGCATACTCGATCGGAATGCCGTGAAAACTGATGAGGTAGTGCTGGGGTTCCCACGGCAGCTTGGCAACTTGTTCGCGAACAATCGCGACAACCGCATCGATATAAGCGGGATGCGCGATAATAAGGCGGCACGATCCGCAGCGCGGGCACGCGGCGCTCGTGCATCAACGCCTGAAAGAGGCAATCGGTGGCGGAGGCAGTCGTGGTCGCCGAGTATTGCGGATACATCGGCAGCACGATTAGGCGTTCGACGCCCGATTCGATCAGCTCGTGCAGCACATTCTTAAGCGGCGGATTGCCGATCTGCATGCCAAAACGAACTGGAACACTTGGCAAGGCGGCTTGCAACAGCTCGGCCTGTCGTTGCGTGTAATGCAGTAGCGGCGAACCCGTCACCGGATCCCAGATGCGCTGATACTTGGCGGCCGATTGCCGTGGCCGCCGCGGCAGGATGTATAAGTTCAGGATGAACCACCACAGCCAGCGCGGCGCTTCGATGACGCGAGGATCGGAAAGGAACTGTCGCAAATAGACGCGAAGTGCGGCCGGCGTGGGTGCATCGGGCGTGCCGAGTTGAACCAGCAGAATCGCGGTGTTTGCCATTGGCACGGGCCGGCAGCCAGAGGTCAGAGGTCAGAGGTCAATAATCTGTACTCAGTGTCGAGCTGACAGGAAACAGTTGCATGGGTCTGGCACTTGTGCACCGGAAATTGCCGCGGAGGACCGAGCCCTGACTTCTGACCGCTGACTTCTGACTTCTGACTTCTGACCTCTGACTTCTGACTTCTGACTTCTGACTTCTCACTTCTCACTTCTGATCTCTGACCTCTGACTTCTGACCTCTGATTCCTCAGGCTTTCTTCTTGCACTCGGCGCCTTCCTGGGCGTCCTGCTTTTCAGTGATTTTGCCTTCGCCGGCGCTCTTGAGGGCGGTGGCGCGCTCGTTGTTCATTTGCGTGAAGCTCGTCCATTGCGCGGGCACGTTGGCTTCGACGAAAATCGCCTCGACCGGGCATTCGGGCACGCAGGCTTCGCAGTCGATGCAGTCCACCGGGTCGATGTAAAGCATCTTTTCATCCTGATAGAAGCATTCGACCGGGCAGACGACGACGCAATCGGTGTACTTGCAATCCCAGCATGGCTGGCACACGACATGAGTCATGGAATCAGGTTCCTTTCAGGTCGCGCGGCGCGTTCCGGCTGCCGGCACGACGAACGTTGGGTATCGCAATGACCCGAATTGGGTTCCGGGCCGCTGGAGTCCTTATTGGGAATTTCAATAGCAATTGGCCCGCCGCCTGTCCAGCGGATTGCGCGGGAAAGCACCCGGAAACGCGATCGAATTTATCGATTCCGCGTCGGCGCTGTCGGTTTCCCCCGCTCATGAATCACTTCGCACAGCGATTCCTCGGCTTCCCGGCGAGATGCATAGCTGGGCATGTAGAGCCGGGGAAACCAAGGTCGGAATTCCGCCGGCAGGACGCAGTGCTTCGGCACATCCCATTGCGTCGGGCTGCCATCGATGAACCAGTCGAATGTGTCGTAAACCGTGATCATCGCGTTTTTCGACCAGTCGTACGGCCATTTGCAATGTTCCCCCATCCAACGATAACCCGCGGCGCGCCAGTCGCCGCGCTCCTCGAGCCAATCCGCGAATACCAGCCGCAAGGCCACATTGGCGGGATCGGCATCGATCGCGGCTTGGAACGCGGCCTCGTCCGTCATCTGTTGAATCCCGACTTGGGCGCAATGAGTCCGGTCATCACCCCGATCCACCGGCTGGCCGACATCAGCAGCAAGGTCGCCACGCTCACCACCACGAAGACCGTCATTGCGATGCTCATATAGCCGGTCAGTTCCTTGCCCTGCTTGATCATGGCCGGGAACTGCACGAACACCATCGTCGCTCCCGCCGACATCGTGGTGCTGGTAACGAACAGCATGGGCAATATCGTCACCCACGCATATTTGGCGCGCCCCGTGTTGACAAGCAACGTGGTCACGAGCGCCAGCGCGAGCACCGACAACAACTGATTGGCGATGCCGAACATCGGCCAGATGGTGGCGATCGTTCCGGTCGAGACCAGCGCCGCCCAGCCGAACGTCACCACAGACGATGTCAGAATGCGCCGGGCAACCAGTCGGTTCGTTCAAAGGCGGGGATGATCTTTCCGACCGTTTCCTGCATGAGAAATCGGGCGATGCGCGTGCCGGTGTCGATGGTGGTGAGGATGAACAGCGCCTCGAACATGATGGCGAAGTGATACCAGTATTTGACGAAATCCTCGGCGGAGATGCCGATGTTGTCGCAGGGCGTCGGTGAAGATGACCGCCATGCCGACGGCGAGGGTGACCGCCCCGCCGGTGCGGCCGCGCAGCACTTCGCCGCCGACCATGCGTTCGATATCGGCAAGGTCGCGCCTCGGCCACCGGCAACTGATGGGGATCGTGCACGGCCACATTGCTGAGCGGATCGCGGATCCGCGTTCGCTCCTCAATGCGTTTGAGCGATTCGGCGTATTTGCCGCTGGCCTGGTCGGCGAGCGGCGTGTTGATCGCGAAATAATGCGACGCCGGCGGCAGCGCCGCCGCCGCCAATCAGCGCGACGATGCCGACGACCCCTTCCATCAGCATCGCCCCGTAGCCGATCGGGCGGACGTCGCTTTCCTTGTTGATCATTTTGGGCGTGGTGCCGGACGATACCAGCGCGTGGAAGCCCGAGATCGCTCCGCACATCACGCAGATAAAGACGAACGGGAAAATGCCGCCCTTGAAGGTCGGTCCGCCATTGAAGAATTCGTGCTCGAACGGCGCCGCTCGCAGCGTTGGGTTGGCCGCGAACAGGCCGATGACCAGCAGGGCGATGGTGCCGATCTTCAAAAAGCTGGACAGGTAATCGCGCGGGCAGAGCAGCATCCAGACCGGCAATACCGAGGCGATGAAGCCGTACGCCGCCAGGGCAAAGATCGTCCATTCTTTCGATAACGAGAAGTAAGCTCGCAAGGGCGAATGTGGAATCCAACTGCCGGCCACTGTCGCGGCCAGCACGAGCCCTGCCCCGATCAGCGAGGCCTCGAGCACGCGGCCCTTGCGAATGCGATACATGTACAGGCCGACGAACAGGGCGATCGGAATCGTGCAGGCAATGGTGAAGATGCCCCACGAACTGCCGGGCACCAGAATGCTGGTCGCCGGCGGGCAGACTCACGAGCCGGTCGGCGACGGTCGGATTCGCCGTCGTGTTTCGGCAGTTGAATCCCGAACGATTCGCCCCACTCCGCGGCCTTGGACGATGTCTTCGCCCGGGAAGCGCCAGACTTCGTTCCCGCCGGCACTTCGTACTCCCCGGTTGTCGATCGGGGAGTAAGTTCGCTGTCAGCCGGCAGCAGCAGTTGTCCGCCTTTCGGCAGCGCAGCTCTTCGCCGCCGAGGGCCTTGACGACGACGATGCCAAGGCCGGCCAGGGCGATGATGACGATGAACAGAATCGCGGCGGAGGTCAGAATCGCGGCGGGTCGGCCGAGTTCGGTCAGGGCGATTTGCGCCAGCGATTTGCCGCCGCGGCGAACCGACGCCGCCATCACCAGCATGTCCTGCACCGCCCCGGCGAGACAGACGCCAACGACCAGCCAAAGCAGCCCCGGCACGTAGCCCCATTGCATGGCGAGCACTGGCCGATCAAAGGCCCGGCGCCGGAGATCGCCGCGAAATGATGGCCGAAGAGCACCCATTTGTTGGTCGGATGATAATTCTGGCCGTCGTTGAACTGATGCGCCGGCGTCGGAATCGAATCGTCGAGGGCCGCGACTTTCGCCGCCAGGAACGCGCTGTAATAGCGATAGGCGATCGCGATCAGGCACAGCGAGCCAAGCAGCACCGGCAGCGCCCGCACCTGCTCGCCGCTCTGGTAGCGTTGAAACAGCACGATCATGCAGACAATCGCCAGCACGAACGGCAGCAAATGCCCGGCGACGCGCACGACCGCCCAGCGCCGGAAAACGACCGCGAAAAAGATGAATTTGAAGACACGCCGGCTTCCTCGATGGAACGCGGACAACACGGACATCACGGATTTTTGCGGATCGAAATGATCCGTGAGAATCCGTCAAGCCGGTGTCATCCGTGTTCTATACCGCATCGGAATCATCGTCGTTCCAAAAGAAATGCAAGCAGGTCCAGGAATTCGCGCTGGGTCATTTGTTGGGCCAGGTCGTCGGGCATCAGCGACTTGGCCTGGCGGTGCGCTCTTCGATCTGCGTGCGATGAATCCGTTCGACTTTGCCTTCCGAGTTGCCAATCAGAACGAAGCTGTCGAATGTTTCTCCCAGCAGCAGGCCGACGCGCTCCTTGCCATCGCGTGTGAGAACCTTGTACGCGGTGAACATCGGGGCAATTTCCTTGCTCGGCTCCAGGATCGACTCGATCAGCTTGTCGCGATTGGACGAACGGGCGATGAACGACAAGTCCGGGCCGACATTGCCGCCGCGGTTGTCCGCGCGATGGCATTTGAAACATCCGGGCCCGTTGGGATGGAAAAACACTCGTTCGCCGGCCTGGGCGTCGCCCTGGCCAGCCTTCAAAAGCGTTCGCCATTGATCAATTGTCCGTTTTGGTTGTAGCGCCCGCTTGGCAGCGCTCGCTCCGCCTCGGATCGAAGTTCGCGTGTCGCCAGCGCTACGCTCGAGTACCGTTTTCGTCGACTTGGAGTCGGCGGAACGGCTAATCCCACAATCGCCAGCGCCCGCAGCGAAACGTCCATGTCATGGTTCAGTGCGATCTTTCGCAACAGCGACTGGGCCGCGGCGTCCTCGCGCACGATCAAGGTCCGGACCAGTTCGCGCAGCAGCGATTTGTCCGATTGTTGCATCAAGCCCGAAAGCAATTGGGGCGTCAGCGCGGGATGATCCGGCCGCAGCGAACGCAGGGCCAGCGTGCGGAAAAGCGTCGATTGTGAAGGGTCCTTCAAAATGCCCGCGGCGTAGTCCTCACCGCCGGTCAGATTGCGAGATCCGCCTGGCTTTTTACCCGCCAGAAGCTCGCGTGCCGCCAAATAGGCCTCAAACAACTCGGGCGTCACCGGCGACTTCGATGCGGCGGCTTCAAGCCGGTCCGCGAATTGAGTTAGCTTTTCTTCCGCGACCCATTGGATCGCCGCCCGGCGAATGCCCGGCTCCGGATCGGCGAGAAACTGTTCGAGCGAAACATGAGCATCGGCGTCACCGGTTCGCCGCAAGGCCAGAAGCAAACCGAGCCTGACCGCCGCTTGCGGTTTCTGGTTCAACGCGTTGAGCAGCAATTTCGAATTGCCGGGCCTTCCCAGGGCGGTGATTGCCGCGCTGGCGAGAAACGGATCGGGATCACCGAGCGTGGGGACGAATGGCTTGGCGAATTCAGGTGAATGCACATGCAGCATCGCCTCCATCCGCTTCGCTGGATCCTTCGCGCTCTGTGCAATTTGGAACCAGGCGTCTTCCTCATTGAACGTCGGCACACGCGGCGGAACGCCTCCCGACCCCGCGGGGGACTTGGCTCGCAATCGCCAAATGCGTCCCTTGCCGTGAACCGGGTAGGACTTGTCCACCCAATCGGTGAAGATCAGCGATCCATCAGGCGCGATGGCGATCGCGACGGGACGAAAATTCTCGTCGCCGCGAACCACGGTTTTCGATTTGGCGGAGTAACTTGCGCCCCGCGGCGACAATTCAAACGCCTCAATCGTGTGATCGCCCCAGGAAGTCACAAATAGCCGTCCGAAGTAGTCGTCGGGTAAATCGCTGTGCTCGTATTCGAGCACGCCGCTAGGCGCTTCGGAGGCGCCGGCGACCATGGGCAGGGTGCCCGGTAATTCGCCATCCCAGCACTGAAACGGGTGATTGCCCTTGCGGCCATAGCGGAATCGGTAGCCGAAGTCGCCGCCTTGGACGACGTGCAGCAATCGGCAGGGGCCGCGGGCATCCGGATCGTTGTCAACGGCGAACAATCGGCCCTTGGAATCGACGCAGTGCGCAAATGGGTTCCAAAAGCCCGTGGCGATTCGCGACAAATGCGAGCCATCCGGCCGGCAGCGATAGATGCTGCCGCCTTCGCCGCCGCCCGAGAGCGTGGTCCCATCGCTGCCGATGAGCTTGTACGATTCGCCGAGATTCTCGCCGAGTCCGAAGATCAGGTCGCCATTGCGATCCCAGGCGAACCCGCTCAGCCCGTTGTGCGGGTAGTTTCCCTTGGTATCGAGTTTGACAATGACTTCGCGGCTGGTTTCCTTGTCGTCCTTCATCGTCAACCGACGAATCGCGTCGCGAGTCGCGAGGTACAAGACGCCATCGCGGCCAAAGGTCAGCCCCATCGAGTTGCGGAAGCCCTCGGCGAAGGTCCACACCTTCCGCGCCTTGCCACGCTCGTCGAAATCCTCGAACACGCGAACGCGATCGGTCGGAGGGCCCTTGTAATTCGACGGCCGCTCGTGCGTGTTGTTTTCGATGCACCAGATGCGACCCTTGGCATCGATCGCCAAGCCCGTCGGCGTAACGATTTCCGGCTCGCTGGCGACCAGCTCGAGCCGCCAGGCGCGAATCGATGACGGCGGGTGGCGCGGCATGAACGACTGCGGGAAGAATGGTTAGAAGAAACCAAAATGCGGCGCACATGAATGATCCTCGTAAGCGGATTGGCATCAGCCTACGAGAAAAAGACCTGAACTGCAAACGAACGACCGGAACTCGCGCGAAACCCGTTTATGTTTCGCGCTCGCGCGGCGCCGCGCGAGCGCGAAACGCAAGCCGCTCTTACTTCTTTGGAATCCGCATCGCGTAGAACGATCGCCACACGAAGACCAGCGCGATCGCAAAAAAGACGATGCCGATGTACGGCGTGTAATCGGTCTTGCCGCCGGTCGCCAGCGCTTTCATACTGACGGCGATTTCCACCGCGAGCAGGCCGAACAGCGTCGAGAACTTAATGATCGGGTTCATCGCGACCGATGTCGTGTCCTTGAACGGATCGCCGACCGTGTCGCCAATCACCGTCGCCGCGTGTACGTCGGTGCCTTTTTCCTTGAAATCGACCTCGACGAGCTTCTTGGCGTTGTCCCAGGCGCCGCCGGCGTTCGCCATGTAGATGGCCTGGAACAGACCAAACACCGCGATGGATATCAGATAGGCGACAAAGAAGTTCGGGTCGAAGAACGCGAAGGCCAGAGTGATGCTCAACAGGGCAATGAAGATATTCCACATGCCGCTTTGAGCATACTCGGTGCAAATCTTTACGACCGTCTTGGAGTCCTCAAGATCGGCCTCCTTTTTGTCGAGCCGCATATTCTTTTTGATAAACTCAACCGCTCGATATGCGCCGGTGGTCACGGCCTGCATCGAGGCGCCGGCGAACCAGAAAATCACCGCTCCGCCGCAAATGAAGCCGAGCAGCACGGGCGCATCGGTCAAACTCAGTTGCAACAGTCCGGCTTTTTTCAAAAGAAGGATGATCGAGAAAATCATCGTGGTCGCGCCGACGACGGCGGTGCCGATCAGCACCGGCTTGGCGGTCGCCTTGAACGTATTGCCCGCCGAATCGTTGGCTTCGAGGTAATGCTTGCCTTGATGGAAGTCGGGGTCGAACCCGAAATCGCGTTTGATCTCTTCCTTGATGCCCGGAATACTCTCCGTTTGAGCAAGTTCGAAGATCGACTGAGCGTTGTCGGTGACAGGGCCGTAGCTATCGACCGCGATATTCACCGGTCCCATGCACAAGAAGCCGAACGCCACCAGGCCGAACGCGAAGATGGCGGAATACTCGCCCATGAACGAGTTAAGCCCCTCGCCCGTCGAGTTTCCGTATTGGGTGACGAAAAAGGCCGCGCCCATCAGGCCGGCAATCAAAATTCCCTTCCAAAATGCGCTGAAATTGCCCGCGACGATGCCCGAAAGGATTGTCAATGAAGCACCGCCTTCACGCGAAGCCGTGACGATTTCGTGAACGTGCTTCGAATGCGAACTGGTGAAGACCTTGGTGAATTCCGGGATCAACACCGCGGCCAGCGTGCCGCAACTGATGATCGAGGCCAATTGCCACCACAGGTTGGGCAACGCTTTGAGCACGTCCTGCATGACCCACTTGCCGGTGGTCATGTCCCAATGGCCGGTTTGCACCGACAGGTCGTGCAGCAGTAGATAGCTCATCAGGAACGAAGTCGAGATGCACAGAATCGCGGCGATCCAGATCAGCCGCGTGAGCGGCTCTTCGAAGTTGAATTCTTTCAGGCCCTTGTACTTGGCTTCCGAAATCGCCTGGTTGATGAAGTAAGAGCAGCCGGACATGAAGTCCATCAGGAAGCGCATCGCGAAAATCCAGACAATGAGCTTCGCCTGGAGATCGAGGAAATTGGTCGTGTGGGTCGCTTCCTTGAACAGGCTGAATGTCAAATTGGCCGGTAGCCCGAAGAAGGCGCGAATGCCCGGTTCAGTGATCGACAACGTGATAAAGGCGATGAGGGCGACGCCGGTGACGCCATACGTTTCAAATCCGTCGGCGGTGGGGCCGACCGAGTCGCCGGCATTGTCGCCGGTGCAGTCGGCGATGACGCCGGGGTTGCGTGGATCGTCTTCCTTCACCTTGAAGACGATCTTCATGAGGTCCGAGCCGATGTCGGCGATCTTAGTAAAAATGCCGCCCGCGATACGCAACGCCGAGGCGCCGAGCGATTCGCCGATTGCGAAGCCGAGGAAGCAGAACCCAACGATCTCTCGTGGTACGAACAGCAGAATGATCACCATCATGATCAATTCGAGCGAGATCAAGAACAGCCCGACCGACATGCCCGACCGCAACGGGATGTTGACGACGTCCCAAGGCTGACCGCGAAGCGAGGCGAAAGCCGTGCGCGAATTCGCGAAGGTATTGACCCGGATGCCGTACCATGCAACGGCGTACGAACCGCCCATGCCGATGATGGCGAACAGCAGCACCAGCAGAATCGTGGGGATCGGGCCGATTGCCGGCGTCTGCCCCGGCTCCGGCACGGTGCCGAAGGCGTACAGGTAATACGAAATCGCGGCGCCCACGATGACAAACAGCATCAACAGGAACTTGCCCTGTTGAATGAGGTAGGTCTTGCAGGTCTGGAAGATGATTTCCGCCACATTGAGCATCGACTGATGGGCGGGCTGCTTATGGATCTGGTAAAGCTGATACAGGCTGATGCTCAGCGTGCCGGCGATGACAATCGCCCCAAAAAACAGCAAATTCCAGGCGTTGATCGCGCCGTTGAAGAATTCGCCCTTGGTCAAATCGGGAATCGCGAGGCTGGCGTCGCTGGCGCGGGCGGTCGACGCCGCCAGCAGCGGCGCGAGGCCGGCGAGCAACAGTAAAAGCCAGTGATTTCTCAGCTTCAAGAGGCTCTGAGAGAGTATCCGAGTCATCGTTTTCAGCTACCTTCGAGTTCGGTTTTCGTGAACCAAATGGTCAACCACATTTTGACTTTGTGAGTGTGTGCATACAGATATGAATTCCGGTCGAAATGATCAACAACCCGGCGGATTGGGCAGGATTTGCCGCCAAATGTCGGTTCCGACTTGTTCGCTCCACGCATCGCGAATTCGTCGCATAATCGGCCCCGGCCAACGGATGGGGCGACCGTTGATCGAGGACACTCCCGCGATGCCGAATGGCGTGCTCGTCAGGAACGCCTCCTCCGCCAGGCGGCAATCGTCCAGAGTCAGAATCGTTTCGGAAAATGGAATGCGCAGCTCGCCGCAAATCTCCTCCACCACGCGCATGCTGAGGCCGTCAAGCACCAGGTCCCGCCGCGGCGTCAAAACCGCTCCGTCGCGGACAATGGCGAAATTCGCCGACGCGGTTTCGGTCATGCGCCCCTGATCGAGCAGCAACGCCGACGCGTCCGGATCGACCTCATGAACCTGTTGCTCGGCCAGCCACCAATGCATCCGGCTGCGCATTTTGGCCTGGCGGGGAATGCAATCGTCGGGAACGTGCGGCATCGGCGGCGTGATGAGTTTCGCGCCGTGAGTCATCAAAGAGCGATAACGTTCGCCGGAGAATGGAATCGTGTGCAGGCACAACGTCGGCTTGTCGCGGCCCGGCGTCGCGAACAGAATCAAAACTTGCTCGTCAATCGCTTGCTGCTCGGCGGAATTGTTAGCGATCAATTCGCCGATGATCTCGGTCAGCCCGTCATCGCTTACCGGTTGCGGAATTCGACACAATTCACAGCTTCGCCGAAAGCGCCGAAGATGTTCCCTCAACCGAAAGAGCTTGCGATTGTAGGTGCGGACGCGATCGGTGACGGTCGGCGCCCAGAGGAAGCCGGGGTCATCGATGGCGATTGAAACAACCGATTCATCGACCAGCTTGCCGTTGAAATAGGCGATTCTCATTGACGGAGCCCCGCCAGGGATCGATGATAATTCTACTCGCAATCACAGCGGCGAGCCATTTCCCCACAGCGGGTACGAATCATGCCCGAGTATATCATCAGCGGCCGCAATGAGTCTGGCGTTCGGTTACGGAAATCGTCAAGTCCGCCACCGCGCTCGATTTCGTATGATGAGGACGGGACAACTGAATTGACGTTTGACAACATGTCGATCGCCGATGAAACGCGTGCTCATGCTTCGATTGTTGGGAAACTGCGTGCGACTGTTCGCGCTGAGCATAGTCCTGACGACCTTCGCCCTGACCGGGGCGATCGGCATTTTCGCCGTGCTGATTCTCGTCGCCCCGGCGTTGACTAAAGAATTGGGCGTTGCCCTTGGACTTTTTCTCGCCGCACTCTGTCTGCCGATCGCATTTGTTTTCGCCGCGGGCGTCCACGAGGCGGGGCACATTCTCGCCGGCGCGGGCGTCGGCTTCCGCCGGCAATTCGCTGACGTCGGGCCCGATGAGTGAGGCCCGCGGCGGAAGTCGCCGGCACGGCCGTCCGCGCCAGCCTCACCAAGCAATCTCGATCGAATACCGATCTTGGCCGCGCATCTCCAGCCGCCAGCAGTCCCTGTCATACACTCGCGGTTTTGCCTCGGTTTTCCAGTCGACCGGCGCGAGTGGTCGAACCGACGTCGTGATCTTTAGGGGCCCGGCGACGTAACTGCCGCCGGTCTGTCCCTCCGGCTGGTCGCGAAATGTGCCGGACCAGTTCCCGGTCACGCCATTGTTCGTCGTGAATTCGTCGGCGATTTTGAGCCGCTTGGCGTTTCGGTCCCAGGTCACTTTTCGCGTATAGGTCAGAATGTCCTTGGCATTCGAAAACGCCGGCTTCAGATCGACCGAAACAGTGAGTATCTTTCCGGCGTCGGCAATCTTCATGACAGGAGGATTGGGATTGCCATACCGAGGCTCGATCACTTTTCCTTTGGCGTCACGAAACACCACGCAATTGTGTACCGCGCTGCTTTGCAGGATTCCGGAATGGCTGAAGACGTTGGCCGATACAAACCTCCAGGCGCCGTTCAGGTAGATCTGAACTTCACCCTGATCCCTGTGATCATGCGATTCCAGATACTCGCCGGCCTGCATCGACACCAACGCCCCGTCGTCTGAGCGCGCAAACAAATGTCCCACTCCCGACGCAAAATACGAAGAATTGGGCGCCAGCGCCGCTTCGGGACCCGACACGTCATAGCAAGTTTGCCAGCAAAACTCCGGGCGGGTTCGCCGAATGGTCTTCTTGAGCCAGTATCGCCCCTTCGCCGCCTGGGGCGAATTTGGGCAGAGCATGCAGCCCCAAATGATAATCGCTCGAGTCGTATCCTTGATGACCGCAGGCGGGGTGTCGCCAATCGGCGTCACCGACTTGTAATCGGGTGTCGTCGCCTGAACGAAATACTCGATGTGTTCGGCGACACGACAATCCTCGGTCAGGTCGATGCCAAGAGCTTGCTTCATGACCCAGATGTCCTGGAAAAGTTGCCAGTAGGCCGTTCCGTATCCGGTGCCTTCCAGCGAGCCGCCGCCGACGAGCTTCGCGTATTTCTGTTTGATAATGGGAACCAGTTCTTTGATTTTCGCCAGCCATTTCGGCGACTGCGTGTAGATCGCCCAGTGCAGCGTGGCTTTCCAATGCGCTCGATAAAAATAGTTGTTCCACGGGTTGCCGCCATTCCTCGCGGACCAACCGGACCATGGGTAGGATTTCCCATTCCACTTCGCCTGCGAGTGATTCCAGATATTGAAAAGGCATTGCTCGCAGACGAGCGACAGATCCGCCCTTTCCTGGGCGGTCAAATGATCGCCCCACCAATCGGCGACGAGCGCCAACTCACTCATCTTGTCGCCGGCATAAAGATAGGAGTCTCCGGAAAACTGCGTCACATTCTGCTTCGCGTTCCACTTCGCCATGATTCCGGCCAAAACGGTGCGGAACCGGGCCAGGCACCAATCGCGCATCTTGTCATTACGCATGCCGTCGGCGGCCCACACATTCGCGACCTGCACGATTCCGTATTGAAACTGGTTTTTCCCATTCGCCGCGCTGTTTGCGTATTTGAAAAATGTCGCCCAGTCGGGATTGGACTTCGAAACAGGAAAGGCCGGAATCCTGCCGGGCGTTTTCTTGACGACCAGATCGCTCATGACGCGAGACACGTTCGCCGAATCAGAACTCGGCGTCTGACCGTACGCCGTCGCCGTCATGCCGATCGCCAACACAAGCGCGGCCATCACCGATCTGTGAATCATGGTTGCACCGGTTCGCGGAGAGACTTGAGCGACCCAGAAAGTGTATTGAGCGGTTTCATCTCGAAGGACGCCGGCGCGAGATTGCGACCGCATCCGGGGGTTTTCGTTCATTCGGATGTCGCGCCGGCTCGGCGAAGTCAAACCGGCAGGAATGGCGGCGACCCAAGACGGTTGCCGTTGGCGTCGCGATCCTGGTTGATCGGCCGCGCGCTTCGCGAGCGCCTACTTCGCGATTTCCCGGACATCGGCCATCGGCATGAACAGGCTCCACGTTCGCTCCGAAAATGGCGTGAAACCGAATTTCTCGTAAAACGCTTTCGCATTGTCGTCGATCGCCTCGACAAATAACGCGAACACTCCGACCATGTCGGAAGCGCAGGCGACAACTTTGCATGCGTCGACAAGCAGGTCCGCCCCAAGCCCGCGACCTTGCATCGATAGATCGACGGCGAGCCGGCCGAGCAGAATGACCGGCACAGGATGCTTGGGCAGTTTCTTTGCGACCGGTTTCGGCAGCGATGAGAATTCCACCGCGCTCGCGGCCAAGGTGTAATAGCCGACGACCCGGCGCTCGCCGGGGCACACGGCGACATAGGTTCGACCGAGCCCGCGACGTTCGTATTGCCCGGCTAGTTCGCGAATAAAGCGATCGAGCGACGCCTGGCCGCAGGAAAAGCCGCTTCGATCATGGTCGCCGACCAATTGCTCAATTTGCCAATCAGCCATGGCGGGCCTTGTGCTTCTTCATGGCTTTCCGCATCGCCGCGTTCGGCTTCGCGCCCGGCCGATCCAACGCGGCCAGGAAAATGTCCCGATCCTTGTTCGACAAAATGATCGGCTTCTCTTCCAAGAACGCGAGTTCGTCCTCGGGAATGACGCGAGCCTTGCGAATCCGGTATTCTGTTTCGCTGACTTGATCGACGAGCACCGTCGCCCCGGCCAAACCGGGAATGGCGATCCGCCCCTTGCTGTCCGCGCGTTTGGTTTCTTGAGTTTGCATAATCCACCTCGTTGAAATGATAGCCAAAGTGGAATATCAACTCAAGTGGGAATATCCCACATTTGCCTTGATCCTCAATCCGCCGGCACGCAACGATTCTTCGACCACGCCCGCAAGGCGTCGATTCGCTCGCGCATCAGCGACGACAGCGGCCGCGTCGCGTGCATCTCGGTCTCCAGGAACACATCGTCGAGTTCCTTGTTCTCGGCGAACGCGGAATACATCGCCGACACCACCAGTTGCTCGAGTTCGGCGCCGCTGAAGCCTTCGGTGGCTTGAGCCAACCGATCGAGGGCGAAATTGCCCGGATCGCGCTTGCGCCGAGTCAGGTGGATTTCCAGAATCTGCCTTCGTGCCGCGGCGTCCGGCAAGTCCACGAAAAACATCTCGTCGAAACGGCCCTTGCGCATCAGTTCCGGAGGCAGGGCGTCGATGTTGTTCGCCGTTGCCACCATGAAAATCGGGCTGCGGTTGTCTTGCATCCACGACAACAGCGTGCCGAACATCCGCTGCGACAGGCCGCCGTCGGCCGAATCGCTGGACGCCGAGGCGAACGCTTTCTCGATCTCGTCGATCCACAACACCACCGGCGACATCGATTTCGGCCTGGCAGAGCGCTTCGCGCAGGCGGTTCTCGCTCTCGCCGATGTACTTCTGATAGAGCACGCCGGGATCCATGCGCAATAGCGGCATCTGCCAGTCCGCGGCGACGACCTTGGCGCAAAGACTCTTGCCGCAGCCCTGCACGCCCAGCAGCAAGATGCCACGCGGGTTGTCGAGCCCATACTGCCGCGCCTTCGACGTGGTGGCGCCGCGCCGCTTGGCGAGCCATCGCTTCAGATTCGCCAGGCCGCCGATCTCGTTCGCCGTGACGTTGACATGAATCGACTCCAGGCAGCCCGCCGATCGGAGAATATTGCGCTTGTATTCGACAAGGCGCGGCAAATCCTCGGGCGTCAGGGCGTCGTCATCATGAATGGCCATGGACACAACGCGGGCCGCCTCGGCGGCGGTCAGACCGCGTAGCGTCTGGGCCATCTGCTCCACATCTTTCTTGGTCACCTTGGAACTGATTTCGCAATAGCTATGCTCGCGGATCGACAGGAACGTTTTGCGAAGAATCTGCTCCAGTTCCGCCGCGTCGGGCAATTTGGTCTCAACAAACACGGCCAGTCGGCGAATCGATTCGGGCAGCGGCTCCATGTCGAGCATCACCAGCGAGACATTGCTCTGCTGGTAAACGTCGCGAAGCTGCCGGAGCACATACGGATCCTTGCAATGTTGGCCCAGGTCGCGCATCAGATAGATTTCACGGCCGCCTTGATTTTCGAGAATGTAATCGAGCGCCGCGACCGCCTTGCCCGGCTTCACGCTGGTTTCCCCCTTCACCGGCAGGCTTCGCGACATGCCGCTGGTCAGACTCCACTCCAACAACGGCCGCCCCAACTCCTCCGCCGCCTTGCGCACGATTTCCGCGGCGCTTTCCTCGTCATAGGTGACAATCGAAATCAGCGGATTACCGGACTGAATGAGCAACTTGAGCCCGTCGAGCATGATGTGGTCCCTCGCTGAGAAAGTGAGTAACAGCATATCCGAGAATGGGTTGGCGTGAAAGGCCCTGGGCCGCAGTCGGAGAGCAATGCCGAAAACCCGTACCGCGAAGCGGTTCAATCCCAAAGACCGGGGTCGCGAGCTTGCGAGCGCACTGTAGCCGGGCTCTGTGAGCTGTAGCCGGGCTCTGTGAGCCCGGCCCGGTTCGGCGAAGCCGAACCGCCACGGATTTTGGTATCGCCATATTCCCGGGGTGCGCTTCGCGACCCCGGGCTTTGCGATTTAATCGCTTCGCGATAAAGAGAGACGAAGTGTGCTCGACCCAAGCGAAATCGATCAATTAAATAAATCCCGTCTTGGTTTTTGCACGTCGTGTCAACCGAATCTCAACGCTGCGATCGGACCCGGGAAATGCCGCCTTGCCCGTGTTCCATTCACTACAGCACCCGTTAGTCTCAGAGGGAATAAGAATTACTCCGATCTTTAACACGAGGTGAACCGTGAGCGACGAGAAGAAAGAGACTGACAAATCCGACCGCATCCAACCACAACGCACCGTTCCGCGTCAACAGTCACAGCCGGAAGAGTGGCGCGATGCCGAGATGTCATCCAGCGGCAAACAGCTTGCCGAAATCTCGCGCACGAAGTTCCCGGACGAAATCTCAGTCACGTTTTCAGACAACATCAACTGGTTGGTGATCGGATTCAAGTTCGGGTTGGGGTTGTTCTTGTGCAATCTGCTGATCGGAGTGCCGCTAGCGTGCCTTCTGTTTTTCTTGGGATTTCTGCGACATTGACGCCGGTCGCGGCGCGCGACGGCCGGGGAGAGGACGTGAGCGTCGCCACCGAATGACTTTTGGATTCTGACGACGCGAAGATCCGGCAAAACACTCCGAGCGAGTCGTCACACTCCAATTCCACTGTACCGCGAAGCGGTTCAATCCCAAAGACCGGGGTCGCGAGCTTGCGAGCGCACCCCGGTTAGACGTGAGTTTGAATGTCTTGGCGGTTCGGCGAAGCCGAACCGGCTCGGATTTTGGTATCGCCATATTCCCGGGGTGAACTTCGCGACCCCGAGCTTTGCGATTTAGTCGGTTCGTGAAAAGGAAGCGGCGATTCAAACTTCTATGCAGGCGCGATGAAAACTTTGCAGGAGCCCGCTTTTCGTCACAACAAACGCGTGCAGCTCAGCCAAATGCTTCGGATTGCAAGGTCTCCGCTGGCGATGATCGTGTAAACTATGTTACGATTCGAAGCCTTGCGACACAAAGCTTGGCGACACGAACTGAATCGTCGGCAGCCTTCGCACTGAATGTCGAGGTAATCGACTTTTAGGGCAGAAGACCGAACCGCCACGCGCGGGATCGCTCATACTTTCGACCACATACCGACTTGAGGATCCGAGGCATGCAGCTCTCCGCGTTTCGGGTGCAGATGTTCAAAAGGGTGATCGACTCCGGCTGGATTCAGGTCGAGCCCCTAACCGTGCTCGTTGGCAAAAACGAGTCGGGCAAAACGACGTTGCTGAAAGCGTTGCACAAGTTGAATCCTTTTGTGCCGGAGCCGTACAACATCCAGCGCGAATGGCCGCGCGGTCACCGCGGAGAACGGAATGACGAACAGGCTGTCTGCACGGCGCGCTTTAGTTTGGGTAAAGACGAACTCAGCGAACTAGCTGCGCTGACCGGCGTGGAAATTGACTTCAAGTCGATTGACATCAGTCGAGACTACGCCGGTCGAATCGAAGTGCATTTTCCCGAGGGAATCTCGCCGAACAAGCTCCACCCGACAGATATCGATGAAACGCTGAAGCTTCTGCCAATCGTTTCGGACCCGGTTGCGGATGAATTCAAGACCGCTGCAGACGAATGCAAACGGGAGGCAGTCCGACTTGCAAAAGAAGGACGTTTTTCCGATCTTTCGGGGCTTCAATCCGAGCATTCGGAAAAGCTTCGGAAGGTGATGAGTCCAAACAACCCCCAACCACAAAATTCACACGAACAGGCGTTTATCAGTCAATGGGTTGCCAAACTTCAAGATATTAACAGTACGCTCAGAGCAACTGACTCAATCCACAAAAAGGCTCACGATTACATTGTGAAAAGGCTTCCGACTTTTGTTTATATGGACGAGTATCGTTCGTTTCGCGGTACGGCAATGCTGGACCAGGTTAAACATCGCATGGACCGGGGGCAGCTCAACGAGGACGACAAAACATTGATGACAATATTGGCACTCGCGCACCTCGACATCAACGATCTTGTCAGACTCGGAGGAGTTGAAGATCGGGAAGAGCGGCAATACGATCTCGACGACGGCGCGGTGACTTTGACCTCAAAAATCGAGGAGCATTGGGGTCAACTGCGATACGATGTCAAGTTTGGAGCCGATGGGCAGCAGTTTTTTACCTGGGTGAAAGCAAAAGACGATCGAGCGTTGATCCGGCTGGAAGAGCGATCCCGCGGATTCCAATGGTTTTTTTCGTTCGACCTCTTATTGTTGCACGAAACTCGGGGCTCCTTCAGCGGCTGCGTAGTTTTGCTCGATGAACCTGGCTTGCACTTGCATCCGGAAGGGCAACGAGACCTCCTAGCCCGGTTGGAAGAGTATGCTAGGGGAAACACACTGATTTACAGCACACACCTTCCATTCATGATTGACCTGCAGGAGCCGGAGCGTATTCGCGTGTTGAGTGAAACCGCTGATGGAGTCAAGGTCACAGAGAATCTGACGCATACTCAGCCGGAGGGAAAGCTGACTCTACAGGCGGGCTCGGGATAAGCGGGCGCACGAGTTTTCTGGTGGCCGAAAAGAATCTGGTCGTCGAGGGGGTCGACGATTATTGGATACTTATGGCTATTTCCGGAGTTTTCGAGCGGTCAGGCTTACAGAGCCTTGACCCCGAGGTCCTGATAACCGCCGCTGGCGGAGCTTCGGAGGTCACATATATCGCGACGTTCATGGTCGGCCAAGAACTAGACGTGGTGGCCTTGTACGACACCGATCAGGCGGGCGATGCAGCGAAGGACAAATTCGTCAAGAACTGGCTTGCCCGATACAAGGTGAACAAAGCGAGTGCGCTAAGCCTAGGGCCAGCCGTTGGTGTTTCCGGCAAGGAGTTCGAAATCGAAGACCTGTTTCCAGAAGGCACCTATCTCAAATACGTTGAAGAGCAATATGGGCCACAATTGCTCGCGGCCCGTGCAAAACCCATTTCACTTTCGGGCGGGGGCGCGATTCTGAAGCGATTGGAACGGTTCTTTGAGTCACATGGCATCAGTTTCAACAAAGGATCAATCGCCAAGCGGATTTGCGCCGACATTCGGAAAATGAAGGATACCAGCGAGCTGCCGGGCGACTGCGCGAAGTATGCCAGCGCGCTGTTTGGGAACGTCTCTCGCGCATTTTCTAAAGGCGAAAAGTGAACAGCCGAAATGTGACCCCGCCGGCTAAAAGAGGTCATTGGACATCGGATGATCGCGGGTAACCGTTCACGCGGTCAATGCCGCTGTTTTCAAGGCGTTTGCGCAGAGATGAGGGCATTCAGAGGCCCTAAATCGGCTCTCCGCGCTGCGAAACCCCTTGTTTACAAGCAGTTCACCCCGTGAACGGTTACGATCGCGGATTGCCTCAAGCTTTCGGATCTATCGTCCTAAATCTTCCGCGGAAATCCTAATCACGACATGAACCGGTGAATTGACTGGAATTCGATTGATCCTGCAGATGCCCCATGTTCAAATAGACGAATATCATTCAAGTGTTCGACCGGGTGTACTGTTCGCGCAACGGGAGCAGACCATGGCCAGCGGTGAAAACCCGTCCAAAGACCTCTATGGGCAACTGATGGCGCATTTGAAAGGTCGACAAACGGCCCAATCGGCTTTTTTTCGACGATTGGTGACCGACCACCTCTGCGAACTAGGCCCGCTCTTGGTTGATGAGATCCTCAGGCTTACAAATGAAGCCAAATATGCCAAGCACGCGAAGGGACTAGGCGACCTACACTTGCTCGACGGCTTGGCGCCAATTGCCGAGGAATTACCTTTCGTCAAACGGATGCAGGTAGCCCAAGGCGAGAAGGCGGATTTGGCAAATTACTGTATGGAGCAATGCGGCCTGTGCGAAATCGTGGAAATGTTCAAAGCTGACATTGCAATTCGTCCAGATTGCAAAGAGCACTCATCGTTCAAACGCATTTTCTTTGAAAGTGGTTCAACCATCTCCTACGTCATCGGCAAGTTTGCGGACAGACTTGCGGAGGCGAAACAATCAGTGCAGCCCGAAAAACTAAAATTTGAGCCGAACCTACTCCGTAACAGAATTTTGACCAATAATCTGCTGACGCTAACGGCGCTTGCGGGAAGAGCTTACTACATCCAGCCGATCCAGGGACGGCTAGACGCCAAGTACTTCGGTTTATTTCCATTTTTTGAGTTTGAACCGGGAAGCAACCACAAATTGTGCACCAAGAACGAGCAATTGGAGGAGGAGATTAAGAGTTTTGCTTCGGTGAGAGATCAGGTTCATAAATGTCATCAGGTTTTTGCCACCTGCTCAAATTTCAGTTTTCTGGCTGGTCCGCTTGTCGGGAGCCGGGCAAACGCCCTTGTGAAGCGCGCCATGCACTTGGGAAAAGAAAAATGGGACAATGATTCTAACAACAAGTATTATTTATTGTTCCATTTTAACAAGCTCGTTCCGTTCGCCAGAGATCAATTGCCTATAGGCGAAGCAGAGCGCGCGGATAGCAAGTGCTTTCGAGTCTTCATTGACGCCCCCGAAAACATTCGCGGTGCTTTCCAATCCAACAAGAATTTGTTTGCGAAGTCCTCCTGGCACACAGACTGGTTGTCGGCAGACGTAAACCCGGGACCCGGAAAGTGCGCACTTGCGGGCTTCGACACCCCGGAAGCGAAGGGCAAACCTCGGATACCAGGCTTGCTAGATCCATGGCTCGCGGCTGCAGAGGGCACGCACGTTTTGGTCGCGCTTCCACGCGCCGAAACTGAGCTTGCTTTCGACTGTTTGTCGGGGGACCTAATGTTGGTGAACAAACTTCTCGCAGCAGCCCAGTCTGGCCGTCGTTATCGATTCGTGAATTCCGATAACGAAATCACAAGGAACATCCCGAGCGCCAAAAGCCAGGCGATTGTGCGCCACGTTGTGCATCTCAAATATATCTCGGATACCAGCCAGCCGTGAACCCTGACTCAATCACCCCGTCCCCGTCATCACCTCCCGCCAATATTCGGGCACGGCGTCCCACGCCGATTGGTAGGTCTTTTCCAGCGGCGCCATGACGTGAAATTGCGGCGTCAGGAAGAGCGGCATTTTCGGCAGCGACGGCGATCGTAAGTGCACCCAACTTCAACACCCATTCGACGCCTTTTGCACCTGGATCGTGAATTGTCTTATCGGTCCCGCTCGTGGGGCACTGCTTGGCCGCCCGCGATGGTTGGCGTTGATGGCGAATCCCTCGAAGGCGGCCAAGCAGTGGCAATCGCGCATGCGGGCGCAGGGATTCATCACGATCAAAATGCATTGCCACTGCTTGGCCGCCTGCGGGGCACTTGCCATTGTGCAGAATCATCGTTGGCGGCCAAGCAGTGCTCTGTGAACCTGCGCGAGCCTCCAGATGAACCGTCCAGGCCCGCACGAGGTAAGCAGTCTGTCGGTGGGGAAGCGCGACGCTCTTTAGCCGCAGACTTTGCTGGATACTGCACCGACGCTTCGCTCGGGTCAACTGATTCTTTTCACGCAATCCGCACCAAGCGATCCTTGAGCACCACTTTCACGCCGCTGCCTTCGTCCTTGGCCAGGACGGTCGTCTTTCGGCGCTGGTAGAAGAATTCCCACGCCTTGTTGACTCGCAAACCAACGACGGTGACAAGGAAGTTCTTGCCGGCAAGCTTCATGGTGTCGGTCGCGGTGTAGTCGGTCTTTTTCAGCGTCTTGGCGCGGTCGGAGTGCAACGCCCCGTGGTGCTGGTCGATCTTTTGCAACGTCAAGGCTTCGTCGGCCTTGGTCGGGTCGGTTAGGCTTTTGTAGTTGCCGTGCGTGACGACCGGGTCGGCGTCGGAACTGATCGCCAGGCTACAGCCATCCATGGTGGGGGTGAAGAAGTAATCGGCGGCGTCGCCGAGTTGTACCGACCAGCACGAGCCCGAACTCCACGGCACCCAGTAGGCGCGGATCGGGTGGGAAAGCAACCCGGCCTTGTATTGCGTGGTGAACGTCTGGGTCGCTTTGTCGATGGAAAGTTTCTGGTGCGACGCCGCGTGGCCCCACTGCCGCAATTCGTAAACCGGGACTTGCCGCTCGTCGCTGCCGACTACCAGATTGGCCATCTGGGCCGCCTTCACCAGGTCGAAGTCATAGACGCCGGCCGCCTGCGAGTTGTCGGCCACGTCCAGGTTGCCGATCCGGCCGGTCTGGGCCAGAGTCGCTTTCTTCGGATCCTTGTGCGCCGCAGCCACCTTGAGCAAGTCGCCGCCGATCACCTTCACGTCGATGATGTTGTTCTGGATGAACGTCTGCGGTTCGTCCATGAACTTTTTGTTCGCGCCACCGGCCATCTTGTGCTCCCCTTGGGTGGAAAAATACTTGAGGCACACTGTAGCCGACACGCGACGCGGGGCAAGGGAGACGCGGCGCAGCGCCGCCGAATCACAAAGACCTCGCCGCCCGGCGTGTCCGTTGTTGCCAATCTGGTCCACAGCCTTGCGGAGGGTCGTGAAATTGCCGCCGTCCAGAAGAGCCGCATATCGGGGAGCGGCTGGCCGACAGCAGCGGGTTCGACGAACGCGTCGTTGGTCGAGCTGCCGGCTGCCAAAATGGCCAAATGTTCACTATTCTGATCGACAAAGTCGAAGGCTGCCACGGGTGGTACGCGCACAAACCTGGCGCCCTTGGCGCCCTGTCAGTTTTCCAAGCAGAAGACAGGGGTTTTTCTTCGCCCGCCATTCTCAGGGCGCCAAGGCCGCCAGCCACACTTCGCCAATTCGCGGCTGGGGCCAATAAATCCTTTGACGCTTCGACCCTCGCGCTTTATTGTCTCCTCCATCGTTAATCACCTGAATCACACGCAACTTTGAGGAATTCTTCCATGGGCTTCAAGCAGACCCCCGCGCATCGCAACGGCAAGGGCTCGTTTCATCAGATCGGGTTGGTTCGCGGGCAGTTTGGCAATGTGCCCGAGGCCGACTGGATCAAGTTCATCGCCGATAGCGGCTTCGATGGCTGGGAGGAGGCGAGCTGGGAACTGGACCTGCGGCAATGTGACACCGACGCAGGCGCCGCGGCGTATGCCAAGCAACGCGTCGATCTGGCCAAAAAGAACGGGCTGGAGATCTTCACCGTCGCCACACATTTGCAAGGCCAGGCGCTTGGCGACGAGCCCAGCGCCAAGACGCTGCAATTCGTCGGCGGCGACGCGGTCAAGGCCTATTCCGATTGGCGCGCCAAGGGAAACAACCCGCCACGGACCGATCCGTATTTCGTGCCGGACGACGTCGGCAAGATGGTCCATCAACAGGCGCTGCGCGACCTGATGGCGTGCGCCCGCTTTGCCCATCATTTGAGCAAACTTCAGAATCGCAAGGTGGCGTTGCCGGGCTTCGTCGGTTCGCCGGCCCATTGCTGGAGCCACTGGTTCCTGTTTCCGCCATTGCCGGCTTCGATCGGCGGCCACAAGATCCCCGATGTCCGCGACGTCAGTTTGGAATTGCTCGTCGAGCGCTTCAAGCCGTTCCTCGATCTATGCAAGCAACTCGGCGTCACCTTCGATCTCGAATGCCATCCGAGCGAACGGGCGATGGGCGATCTCGAAAGCGCCGGTGATTACATCAGCCACATGAACAAGGCCGGCTATTCGGGAACCGTCGGCTTCAATCTCGACGGCTCGCACCTGGAATGGCAAAACGTCTGCGTGATTCAATTCATTCGCGAGTTCAAGGAATATATCCATTGCGCGCATGTGAAGGGCGTGTGGGTGGTGCGCGAGCATTGCCGCGCCGGCCGCCTGGGCGGCCATCGCCCGATGGGCCATTGGGCCAACGGCTGGAATTTCGTCACCGCCGGGACTCAGCGCGACGCCAACTCGCTGGAAGAGATTTTCATTGAGCTAAATCGCGTCGGCTTCGATGGCGCGGTGAGTATCGAATGGGAAGACAACGACGCCGAACAGCATGCCGGGGCGAAGTCCGCGCTTTCGAATGCCCGCAAGGCGGATTTACCGCCGAGCGGGATGCGGCATGACGAGATGCTGAAGGCATGAGACAAATACGCCCGTCGCGGCGTTGCAGGAGATTCCTGCGACGCCGCCAGCGGCAAATTGTAGGGGTGCTTTGTGATTCCGATCTATTGGCGCAATGTCAACGTGACAGTCCAGGGATCGGTGCTGAAGACCGTCCACTGCATGAATTGCTCCATCGACTATGTCTATCAGTTGAAGCGCCGCGGCGTCGGCACCGGTGCAAGCTTGTATGGATTGAATAATGAAGGCGCGTTGGATCGGGCGAAGGATGCCGCCGAAGCAAATCTGAACACGTTGCTCGACCGCGACTTTGATGCGGTTCCCTGCCCGATTTGCGGTTGGTATCAGGAGTTCATGATTCCGAAAGTCCGCCACACAAAATGGCAATGGATTGTGCCCGCGGAAATCGCGTTGGGTCTTGTGGGAATCGTCCTTCTCTTATTTGCGGTCGCCGCGACAGTCACGCATTATGGTCAGGATTTGAGCACAGATTTCGCAAGCATGTTGAACGCGTGGCTCCTCTTTGGCTTCGTCGCATCAATTGGAGTGAGCCTGCCCATTCTGCGATACTGCAAGTTCCGGCACTTCGATCCCAATGTCGAGGATCAGGACGCCCGCATCGCGCTTTGGAAAGAGCCGTGCGATCACGGTCGCGGAGTTTGAGAAATTGCAGAATGCGAAGGAATCCGCACGGCACCGAGACGATTGACCTGCAACGCCGCGAGCGGTTTGCGCGTGCCCAGGTTGGAGCAAGCCATGCCGACTTCCAAAACTCGAGTTCTTCTTCATCCGACTGCGGAGCCGGATTGGGGGAATTTTCTCGGCTCGCTTCCGGGCTCTCATCGCAAGGATAAAGAGTTGCTTGTTCGCAATCATATTCGAGCCTGCACAGCAGTCATGCGAAATGCGTTGAAGCAGGCTCCGGGCGCGACTGCCAATTGGCGATGTTCATTCGCGTCGGAATGGGACTTTGGGCTGGTATCTCGGATTGTCGGCGAGTTTCTGGAAATAATTATTGTTTCGATTCGCCGTCATCCGCCGAGTCAAACTCCTCCGTGAATTCAAAGAGAACGCGACCTCCATCCAAGTTGGCGCACCGTCGGTCCAGTTCCGCTGCAAGTTCGGGCGGATACACGTCCGACCATTTCTCGACTGGAACCGGATGCGGCACGCGCATCACGATCAGCGTCGATTCGCCATCCTCGATCTGCACGGCGCTGGTGCCTTTTCGTTCCAATAAATCCTTCGCCAGCGCGCTCAACAGCATTTCCATTTCGCGAGGCTCGAATCCGCGCGATGTCGGGGCCGGAGCGGTCAACGTGGTGGACATGGTTGTTTCCCGTCGGATAAGCGAACAATCGACATCGTACTTCCAATGGCCGGAACCTGCAACGCCGCAAGTAGTTCATTTCTTTTGCGTCCGCTCCCTCAGCGACTTAATCGCCCGCTCCCAGTCATCGGGAGAGCCCGTTACCGTCACGGTGTAGCGATTGTCATTCAGGTTCGAGTCGCGAGTTTCAAGTTTTTGCTTGTCGATCCAGTTTTCGATGGATTCACGAATGGCGGGCATGTCGGCGCCGCCGGCCGTGATCACCACCAAATCCAGCGCGACTGGTTTCGGCCCCGGCCTCACCTCCTCGGTGATCCGGGCCGGGCGAACGCGCGAGGTGATCGTGCCCGTATCCATGCGCAGGCCGACTCCCAGCGTGCGAATTTGAAAGAGCTTTTTTTTGGTCGCATCGTCAATGTTCAGCAAAGCGACCGGCGTTCTTCGCCAATCATCGGCATGAGCCACGACCCAGAAGAATGTGTCGCGATCCGAACGATAGCGAAGCAGGTCGGCGATCGGCGCCGAGAACCGGTCTACGTTGGGGTTCGGTTCGGCGGGAACCTTCCCGATATCCTCCGCCGGGTAGCACATGACAAAGGTCCGGGGCGTCGCGCACCAGAGCGCAAACTCGAACGGCACCCCGGCCGGCTGTACCAAGTCGTACGGGCGGTCGCCTTCTTTTTTCGATCGTTTCGAGCCAAGTTTCTTACGCAAGTCGTCCGCGTCATAACTCGACCGGGTCTGCACGACCACCCGGATGCCGGGAATAAGTGGTTTCCCTTCGAGTCGCAATCCGACCATCACATCCTCAAGTTGATCGAGACTTAGCCCAGCCAGTCGTTGCAGGTCGAGCGGGCCGCCGGCGCCCAGGCCGAGGCGATCAATCATGGCTTGGCTTTCTTTGCTCTGCTCGGCCATGGGGATGTTGACGTTGAGAATCGCGTCGGTGTCATCCGGCAGATACCCGAGCGCAGGATGCTCGGCGAGCGGCCGCAAACCGCGTTGTGACCGGGTGTCGAGCATGAATATGGCCGCACCCGCGGCCAGTAGAAACATGCCGGCCATGAGAAGCAAAGCGAAGCGGCGGTTTCTCTTGATTTTGCGCCGGCCGGACGCTCAGCCCCCGTCCAGATCCCCTCGACTGGGGGGGAGCTGGACGAGGGCTGAACGTCCGGCCGAGCGGGAAAGCCCTCGCCGCATCGGGGGCAAGTGATTCGACCCGAATTCGCCGACTCTACCGGCACTTCGGAATTACAAAAAGGGCATGGAGTCATGGTGGCCATATCGTCATTGTTCGGGGCGAGATGAGCCGTGGCAATGGTCCAATTGTGGGTAGCCCGTGGTCCGTGGTCCGTTGTGCGTTGGATAACCTCCCGAAGCGACGTGCATAAGATTCAGGACGTTCCTACAAACAATCGACGGACCACGCACAAAACAGTCTGTATTGACCGATTTTGCCGGCCTACCTAGACTGGAATCTGCGAAAATAGGAAGTTTTTTCTTGACACTGGAGGCGTAAGGAAGATGGCAACGCAAACCTCGATGGATGTTGGCATCCTGGAGAGGATCGGCGACGCCTTCAACGCGTTTTCCGAAGGGACCTTGAACCTGCTCACCCGTCTCATGGGTTCGAGCAACGAGCGAGTGGTGCGCGATCTGGGTTTGGTCAAGAGCAAGGATCCGTCCGCGCCCTATCGCATCATTCACGGTTCGTTGTTGGCTCAAGTGAACGATCTCGAGCCGAAAATGCGCGAACTTTCCGACGCCGAGATGAAGGAATTGACGCCCAAATTCCGCGACGGCTGAAAAACGGCGAGCGGCTCGACGATTTGCTGCCCGAGGCGTTTGCCGTTTGCCGTGAAGCCGCCCGCCGCACCAAGAATATGCGGCACTTTGACGTGCAGATCATAGGCGGCATCGTGCTGCATCGCGGCAATATCGCCGAAATGGTCACCGGCGAAGGCAAGACGCTCGTCGCCACCCTTCCCGCCTATCTCAACGCGCTGGAGGAAAAGGGCGTTGCAATCGTCACGGTCAACGACTATCTCGCGCGCCGCGACTGCGAATGGATGCTGCCGATTTACAACGCCCTGGGCGTGACCGCCGGCTACATCCAGGCGGATATGGATCCCGATCTTCGCCGCAAAGCCTACGATTGCGACATCACCTACGGCACCAATAGCGAATTCGGCTTCGACTATCTTCGCGACAACATGAAGCCGGCCCGCCGCGGCGATACGAACTATCCGCCTTGGGGCCAGCAGGTTCAACGCGTCCCGCTCAATTACGCCATCATTGACGAAGTTGACAACATTCTCATCGACGAAGCCCGCACGCCGCTGATCATTAGCGGCCCGGCGTTCAGCGATATCAAACGCTACGGCAAGGCCAACGAAGTCGCGGTCCGCCTGACCGAGCTTCAGAATCGCGGCGAAGGCCCCTATTACGAAGTCAAAGAAAAGGAACACACCTGCCATTTGACCGATGAGGGCGTGCGCAAGGCCGAGGAATTGGCCGGCGTCGAGAGTTTTTACACCGCCGGCAACATGGAATGGCCGCACCTGGCCGATAACGCCCTGAAGGCCCACCACCTTTACAAACGCGATCGCAACTACATGATCATGCCCGATCCGGATTCGGGCGATCTGGCCATCATCATCATTGACGAATTCACGGGCCGCCCGATGTTTGGCCGGCAGTGGTCGGACGGCCTGCACCAGGCGGTCGAGGCGAAGCATGTAAACGACGGCGTAAAAATCAAGCAAGAAACGCAGACGCTCGCCACGATCACGCTGCAAAACTTCTTCAAACTCTACAAGAAGCTCGCGGGCATGACGGGCACCGCCATGACCGAGGCCAACGAGTTCTGGAAGATTTACAAACTCAATGTCGTCGCCATCCCGACGAACAAACCGCTCATCCGCGTCAATTCAGCCGATTTGATCTTCCGGACCGAGAACGAAAAATGGGACGCGGTGGTCCAGGAGATCGCGGACACGCATGAAGCGGGGCGGCCGGTATTGATTGGTACGACCGACGTGGCGAAGTCGGAAAAGCTCTCGAACCTGCTGCGCCGCCGCGGCGTCAAGCACGAGTTGCTCAATGCTCGCCCGGAGTTGGTGCAGCGCGAATCGGAAATCGTCGCCCAGGCCGGGCGCATCGGCGCCGTGACCATCTCCACGAACATGGCTGGCCGAGGCACCGACATTATCCTGGGCGGCAATCCGGAAACGCTCGCCTGGGCCAAGCTCAAGGACAAATACCCCACGCGCCTGGACGTCCCGAACGAGATCTGGAACCAGACCGTCGCGGAGATCGAAGCCAAGGACAAAATGAAGGAGATGGGCCGCAAGGTCGCGGAGATGGGCGGCCTGCACATCGTCGGCACCGAGCGGCACGAAAGCCGCCGCATTGACAATCAGCTTCGCGGCCGCGCCGGCCGCCAGGGCGACCCCGGCAGTTCGCGCTTTTACTTGTCGCTCGAAGACGACCTGATGCGGATCTTCGCCGGCGAATGGGTCAAGAACCTGCTCACGCGCATGGGCATGCAAGAAGGCGAAGCGATCGAGAGCCGAATGGTGTCGCGGCGCATCGAAGGCGCCCAGAAGAAAGTCGAGGAACGAAACTTTGATATCCGCAAGAATCTGCTCGAATACGACGAAGTCATGGACGTTCAGCGCAAGCAGATTTATGGCCGCCGCCAGGAGATTCTCAACGGCAAAAATTGCAAGACCGCGATCCTCGACATGATCCGCAAGCAGATCGATGAGGCGGTGGACGAGTATCTGGACGAGGAGTTTGGCCCGGCCAGTTTTGCCGAATTTGCAGGCAATCGTTTCGGCATCGATATGGAGGCGCACGATTTCCGCCGCAGTACCTTCGACGAGGCCGACAAGCTCGCTCGCGAAAAGGCGGAGCGGGTCGCCCCGGCGTTTACCCAGGAAGCGCTCGATGAGTGTCTGCCGGAAGAGGAAGACCCGAAGGAATGGAAATGGCAGGAATTGGCCCGGCGTGCCAGCGCCCGCTATGGAGCAAAGATCGATGATCGCGAACTCCGTCAAATGGGTCGCGACGGCGTGTCGCCGTTCTTCATCGAAAAAGCCGTCGCCGCGATCCAGGCGGTCGACTTGCAGGACGGCGCCAAGTTTCTAAGCGAGGACTGGGGAATCCGCTCGATCTGCGATTGGATGAAGAAGAAATTCCTCCTCAAAGTCACCGCGGATGAAATTTCCGCCAAGAGCGCGTCGGAAATCAAGAAGATCCTGCACGCCAAGGTAATGGGCGCCTACAAGCAGAAGGAAGTCGAGTTTCCCGTGCAGGTGGCGATGGCCAACTACATGTCGGAAAAGGCCGCCCCCGGCGCGACGAAGAAATACGATCGCGGCGGATTGTTCATGTGGGCAAAAGTTCGCTTTGGGACGCTCGCCGACGGACTCACAGAGGAAGAATTCCTGACGCAGTCGCGCAATCGACTTTACGATCGGCTCTTGGAGATCAGTAAAAAGGCCTTCCCAGCCGCGGGACATGCCGAAACCGACGCCCAGATCGATGAGGCGTTTGAAGGCACGCGCCTGTCCGAGGCCGATGACGCCCGGGATCTTTCCAATTGGGCCAAGGAAAACCTCAACATCGATATCGATCCGCCGCACCTCACCGGCGTCACTCGCGACCAGGCTCGACAGGTCATGTGGAGTGCGTTCGACGTGAAGTACCGGCCGGAAATGCGCACCATGGAGCGCAGCCTGGTGCTGAGCCAGCTCGATAGTGCCTGGAAGAGCCACCTGCTCACAATGGATCACCTGCGTTCGACGGTCGGCCTGCGCGGCATCGCCCAGGAAGATCCGAAGATCGTTTACAAGCGCGAGGGCATGAAGGAATTCGACTTAATGAAGGAGACGCTCGAGGACCGCATCACCGACACGATCTTCCGCATGGAGGAATCGGAAGGGTTCCAGGAATCGATCTGGTCGATCGGAGCGGCGGTTCACGAAACCTACTCGGCGGGTTCGACTTATCAACAGGAGCAAATGTCGACGAACGCCGCCGCCTCGGAGAAACGAAAAGAGCCGATTCGCAACAAGGCCGCGAAAGTGGGCCGCAACGACCCCTGCCCTTGCGGCAGCGGCAAGAAATACAAGAACTGCTGTATGCGGATCGCCGGGCATAACTAAGCTGCAACACCGCATGCAGTGGATCGGGAACGGATTCCCATGAGTCATCTTCTCGACGCGATTTACCTGTTCCTCTTGCCGCTGGCATTGCTGGTTCGCCACAAAAAGCCTGCAAGCCTTTGGCCGCGCATTCTCGGTCGAACCGGCATTCGGAAAGCCGGTGGCCGAAAGCGGATGGCCAAGAGCCGGACGGTCTGGTTCCACGGCGTCTCCGTCGGCGAAATCCATCTTTTGCGCGGCGTGATCGCGCAATTTCGCGTTCGTCACCCGAATGTCCAAATGATCGTTTCGTCAACCACCGAGACTGGATTCGCCGAGGCAGTCCGCTGTCTTCCCGATTGCGAAGTGATTCGCTGGCCCCTCGATTTCTCCTGGGCGGTCGCCCGCGCCTTGCGTGAAATTGATCCCCAGCTCGTCGTGCTGGCGGAGAGTGAATGGTGGCCGAATTTCCTGCTCACCGCCAAGCGCCTCGACATTCCCGTTGTCGCGATCAACGTTCGGATGAGCCCGCGAAGCGCTGCCCGGTATCGCTGGTTCCGCTCGATCGCTCGCTACTGGTACGGATTGGTCAGTCATTTCGCGGTTCAAACCAGCGAATACGCGTCGCACCTGGAAGGGCTTGGCGTGCCCGCCGAACGAATCACCGTCAGCGGCAGCGTCAAGTATGACGGCGCAAGATCCGACCGCACGAACCACAAAACTTGCGAGCTTCGGCGGCTGTTGCAGGTGACTGAGAACGACCTCGTCTGGATCGCCGGGAGCACCCAGGCGCCCGAGGAGGAAATCGCGCTGGCCATTTTCCGAAAACTTCAGCGGGACTTTCCCAATCTGCGCTTGATCCTGGTTCCGCGACAGCCGGATCGCTTTGACGAAATTGCGGAGATGCTGCGACGATCAAAGGTCGCCTTCGCACGCCGCCGCGAATCGAATCCGATGAACCGGCCGGTGGTGCTGCTCGACACGATCGGCGAACTTGGCGCCGCCTGGGGACTGGCCGATATCGCCTTCGTCGGCGGCAGCCTCGATGGCCGGCGCGGTGGACAAAACATGATTGAGCCGGCTGCCTACGGGGCGGCGGTCATTTTTGGTCCGTACACCTGGAACTTCAAGGATGTGGTTCGTCGCTTGATCGACGCCGATGCGGCGATTGACGTGCGCGATGCGGCGGAGTTGGAGGCGGCCGTTCGTCGCCTGTTGCGCGGCTCGAGCGAACGCCGGCGGCTCGGCGACAACGCCCGCCAACTCGTCCATCAGCAACAGGGCGCGACCGAACGGACGCTCGACGCAATCGACGAGCATGTTTTCAAAACTGGGGCGGTTCACTTCGACGGGATGAGTGCTTGATCGCCATGCGATTAAATGGGCCGCCTCGCGATCCGAGCGACGCGGGGACATGGCTGCTACGCTTCGACTCGCCGTCACTTCACATGTGCGTCCGGATGATGATCGGCGACGAGATTCAGCAGGACCCCATGCTCGAGGAACGCCTTGCAGCCGGCCAGCAGATAGCTGAAGCCACCCATCGAGTCGATGGCCTGCGCGACTTTTTCGTCGTCAGTGCCTGTGAAACCCGAAGCGGTGATGGTGACAAGAGCCGCATCGTCGGCTCTTGGCGTGAACAGCCATTCGACCGGCGTGGGCCATTCGATCAGGATGCGTCGATTGAGTTCGATCGCCTTCACGGCGACCTGGGCCGAGGCCCCATACATGTCCCAGTACCAGGTTATGGTCGCGCCGGATGTGAGTCTGGCGCTGCCGCGAGTGAACCAGAACTTGCTGGTAATGCTCGGATCGACGAACGCCTCGAACACCTCGCCGACGGGTTTGCGGATGAGCATTTGCGGGCGGGCGATGGGTTCTTGCGGAAGGGGCATATGATGCTCCTGACATCGTAGCCGCGTTCGCCAGAACGCGAGTTCGCCGAAACCCGCGTTCTGGCGAACTCGGCTACGAATACTTTATAGTGGGCGAACGGCTGCTCCATGCGAACTGTCCCGAATCGTGCCTGCGGCGGAAGCTCCAGGCCTTACTCGTTGCAATTCTTTCGCCCATCGATTAGCTTGGCTTCCGATGCATCGTCACTGATTCGAGGCCAATCATGAATTACATCGATGCCCACGTGCACGTCTGGACGCCGGACACGGCTCATTATCCGCTCGCGGCGGGGTTCAAGAAGTCGGACATGAAGCCGGCGTCGTTTACGCCGGAGAAACTTTTCAAACATTGCAAACCGGTCGGCGTCACGCGCGTCAATCTGGTTCAGATGTCCTACTACCGTTTTGACAACAAGTACCTGTTGGACATGATCGCCATGTATCCCGAGACGTTCGTCGGGACGGCGGTCATCGATCCGATGGGGGCGGACCCCTCGGCGGAGATGACGCGTCTTGGCCGCGACGGCATTCGGGCGTTTCGCATCTATCCCAAGCTCGGCAACGAGCCGATCGAAAACTGGCTGACGCCGCGGGGCTTCGCCAAAATGTTCGACGCCGGGACACGCAACAAGCAGGCGCTGAGTTGCCTGATCGATCCCAGCGCGCTTCCCGATCTGGATCGGATGTGCCGCAAGTTCCCGGATACGCCGGTAATCGTCGATCATTTGTGCCGCATCGGGGCCGATGGAACCATTCGCGACAAGGATGTGTCCGCGCTGACCGACATGGCTCGCCATAAGAATGTCTTTGTGAAGATTGGGGCGTTTTACGCGCTCGGGAAGAAGAAGGCCCCATACACCGATCTTGCGGACTTGATCGAGAAGGTGATAGAAGCATTCACAGTGAAGCGCTGCATGTGGGAAAGCGACAGCCCGTTTCAGGTGAGCGACGGGCACAAATATGCCGACAGCATTAATCTGATCAAAACCGGATTGAAGTTTCTGTCGGACGACGACAAGGACTATTTGTTGCGGAAGACGGCTGAGGATTTGTTGTTCAGGAAATAGGAATTGAACATAGAACACGGATGATACGGATTTACACGGATTTACACGGATCAGAATCTGATCCGTGTAAATCCGTTTATCATCCGTGTTCTATGTTCCCGGATGGTTCAAATGGAATTGGTCGTGGATCTTGATGCCTTTCGCGGGCCGCTGGACTTGCTGCTGTTTCTGGTCAAGCGGCACGAAGTCGATATTTTCGATATTCCAATTGCCAAGATCACCGATCAGTTTGTCGAGTATTTAAATGTCATTCGCCAGATTGACGTGGACCGGGCGGGCGAGTTTCTGGTGATGGCGGCGACGTTGATGGAGATCAAGAGCCGCATGCTTTTGCCGTTGCCGCCGGAGCCGGCCGCGCCGGAGGAGCAGGACCCGCGCTTGGAATTGGTCAAACAGCTGGTTGAATATCGCAAGTTCAAGGATGCGGCGGCGCTGTTGGAAAGCCGAGCCGAGGAGCAGGGCGCGAAACTGCGGCGCGAGTCGATCGCCGAGCCGGCGCGGCCCGACGGACCGCCGCCCGTGCGACCGGTCGAATTGTGGGACCTGGTCAGCGCGTTCGGGCGGCTTTTGCGCAAGGCGCAAGTGCTGCAGCCGACGCCGATCATCGTCGACGACACGCCGCAACATGTCTACGAGGCCCAAATTCGCCAGCGCTTGATGCGGTCGGGGCGATGTTCGTTTCGCGACCTGTTTGTGCCGCCGTATACGCGCGGCCGGCTGGTCGGGCTTTTCCTCGCCGTGCTGGAAATGATTCGCCGGCAAACGTTGGACATCGAGCAAGAGGAACGATTCGGCGAAATCTGGGTGGTCGTGCGAAATGATTCGCCCGAAGAACCAGAATCAATTCCGATGAATCCGGAAATCGTGCGCTGATGCGGCACAGGATGATTGCCACTGCTTGCCGGCCGTGTTGTGCGCGGTGTCCATGCCGTTGCTGCGATCGGCCGGCAAGCAGTGCCAGGGCGAAGGTATCCTGCGCTGCAGCGATCGTTTCTCATACAATGGCCGCGAGTTCCGCCGACATCACACCTTGGAGCTTGTCCCATGCCAAAGATTCTGCTCGCAATTCCTGTCCTGGCTCTCATCGCCATTTCCGCCCGGGCCGATGATTTCCTCACGCCCGATAATTGGGAAGGGATCAAGGATTATTGGAAGATCGAGGGCGACACCGTGATCGGTTCGTCGCCGAAGGAAGGGCTCAAGTCGAACACCTTTTTCTGCAGTAAGAAGAAGTACAAAGATTTCGAAATGACGTTCCAGATTCGGCTGCATGGCGGCGCCGACGCAAACAGCGGCGTGCAAATTCGCAGCAAGGTTGAGGATCCGAATAAATATATCGTCGCCGGGCCGCAAGCCGACATCGGCGCGAATTATTGGGGCAGCCTCTATGGCGAGCGGTTTGGCGGCATGATGAAGCAGGCCGACGCCAAGGCCGTCAACGAGAAATTGAAGAACGACGATTTCAACGACTACCACATCAAGTGTGTCGGTAAGCATGTCACGATTTCGATCAATGGCGTGACGACCGTCGATGACGATTTCGAAAAGATGCCGGAAGAGGGGATCGTTGCCTTCCAGTTGCATGTGACCAAGACTCCGATGGTGGTGACGTTCAAGAACATCAAGTTCAAAGATTTGTCTGGGAAATAACAACGACGCTGCCGGTTGCGGCATTGCAGGATTTTGCATCGGCAATGCCGCAAGCGGCGAAGTGAGGATCCTCTCCATGAATCGCCGCGATTTTGTGCAAACATCCGCTGCCCTGGGGCTATCGGCTCTCACCTACAGCCGAGTGCTCGGCGCCAATGAAAAATTGAATCTGGGTTTGATCGGTTCCGGCGGGCGCGGCCGTTCGCTGATTTCCGAAGCCACCAAACAGCGCCAAAATTGTGTGGCGCTTTGCGATGTCGCGCCGTTTCGCATGGAGGCGGTGACCGCCGCGCTGAAGAAGCTCGGCATGAAGCACAAGCCCGAGTATTACGCCGACCATCGCAAGCTGCTCGAGCACAAAGGGCTCGACGCGGTGATCATCGCCACGCCCGACCACTGGCATCACGACTGCCTGAAGTCGGCGATGGAGGCGAACAAGGACACCTATATCGAGAAGCCGCTGTCGAAATCGATCGAACAGGGCAAATCGATGGTGGCGATGGTGCGCAAGACCAAGTGCATCGTGCAGGTCGGCAACCAGCGGCACTCAGGCGAGCACTGGAAGCGCTGCCGTGAGGTCATTCAAGCGAAAGATTTTGGCGACCTGGTTTGGGTCAAGGTGTGGGACTGCCGCAACTGGGTGAAGCGCGATCCGTTCGCGCCGCCCAAGGGCTTCGACGCTTCGCGGATGAAAATCGATTGGAAGACTTTCCTCGGGAAGGCGCCGCAACGGCCATTCGACCCGCATCGTTATTTTGCCTGGCGCTGGTTCTGGGACTACGCCGGCGGGCTGATGACCGACATCGGTGCTCATCAATTGGACATCGTCCAGTGGCTCGGCGGAGTCGAGCACGGGCCGAAGAGCGTGGTCGCCAATGGCGGCCACTATCACTTCAAGTATTGGGAGACGCCCGACGTGATCCACGGCGTGTGGGACTACGGCAAGTTCGCCGCGACGTTTGCAGTCGAATTCATTAACGGCTACGATGGCGTCGGCGCGACATTTTACGGCACCAAGCGCACGCTGTGGGCCGACGCCGACAAGGAAGTGCGGGTTTACGATACGATCGATAAACCGAATCCCAATCAAAAGCCAATCGATTCATGGAAAGTGATTTACGAAGGACCCGCCCATATGAAGAATTGGCTGGAGTGCTGCAAGAGCCGCAAGCAGCCAAATTCGACGATTGAACTGGGGCATCGCGTTATCACCGCGTGTCATCTGGCCAATATGTCGTATCGCAGCGGGAAGAGAATCGATTGGGATCCCGCCAAGGAAGAACTGGTCGCGCAGAAGTGAATTTCACAGAAATTGGTTGGTGCGCTTTTCGTGACCGATTGTGGTCGCGGGGCCGTGGCCGGGGTAGACGATTGTGTCGTCGGGCAGCGGCCAGAGTTTGGCGTGGATGTCGCCTTTGAGGCGCTCGTAGCTGCCGCCGGGGAAGTCGGTGCGGCCGATGCTGCCGCGAAAGAGCACGTCGCCGCCGAACACGACTGGCGGTTCGCCTCGCCAAACCAACACAATGTGCCCGGGCGAATGACCCGGGATTTCGAACACGTCGAATTCCATCCCCGCCAGTTCGAGTTTGTCGCCGTCGCGCAGCGTGCGGTCCGCGGGCGGGCTCGTGATCGGCATGCCAAATGGACCGCTCAGATTCAGGTTGTCATCGGTGAGCATGGGAGCGTCGCCATGGCCGATGATAATCGGAATATGGGGAAAGGCCTGCTTCATCGCGGCATTGCCGGCGATATGGTCGGCGTGACCGTGGGTATTGGCGATGGCGACCGGGCTCAGGTTTGCGTCGTTCAAATAATCCAGGATCTGGCCAGGATCAAATCCCGGGTCGATCACGATCGCCTCATTGCGGTCCGGAAGGCTGACGATGTAGCTGTTTTCATCGAACGGCGCCGAGACAATCGTCTGAAGCCGTAGCCGAGAAGTCATGGAAAACTCCGAATCGATTTCATCCTTCCAATTGTAATTTATTCAATTCCCGCCATGCGATTCTTGAACTTCGGCAAGATGCGGCGGACCGGGCAAGGGCGGCTCCAAGAAATGGAAGTGGAATGCCCTTTGCGGAGTGTTGAAATTCGAATTTTTGCCAACGCCTTTTCGATCCAATCTGATATTGGACGACGGATCGACCGCGGGGGAAGCAAACCCATGTCGCGTGACCGAATTCTTGTTCCATTGCTCGGCCTGACCGCCATCCTGATCGCGTCGAGCGGCGCTCAACCGATCGGCAATTCGGGCCGGTCGAGCAGTTTTGCTCCCGCCAAGCCGGTGGTGGTGAGCGAGGCGAAACCGAGCGGTGAGACCGATCTGCTCGGAAGCTGGATCAAGGCCGCGCGCGAGACGTTTGCCCGGGTGCGCGACTACCAATGCACCTTTTCCAAGCGCGAGCGAATGAACGGCGTGCTGCAGGATGAGCAGGTCGCGATCATGAAGGTGCGCTCGCAGCCATTCAGCGTGCACGTGAAATTCATTGCCCCGCGCTCGGTTGCCGGGAAGGAAGCCTGCTACGTGGTCGGCAAACACAACGGCAAAATGCGAGCCAAGAGCAGCGGCGCGCTGGCGTTGGTCGGATATGTGACGATGGATCCGCGCATCCCAAGGCGATGCGCAATTCGCGGCACAGCATCACCGAGGCGGGCATCGGCAACCTGATCGATCAATTGGCCTGCGAGCATGCCCGCGGGCAAGGCAATCGCCGGGCCATCCAGGTCACCTACGCCGAGGTCGTTTTCGACAATCGCAAGTGCATCCGATTCGACGTGCTCGACCGTTCCGCCGATGGCGTCAGCCGGTTTCCGCGGAACTCGATTTACTTTGATCGGAAAACGAATCTGCCCGTTCGCAGCGAGGCTTACGATCGCCTCGGCGAACTGGTCGAATGCTTCAGCTACACCGATCTTCATTTCAACATTGGCTTGACCAATTCGGCGTTTCCGTGATTCATTTTCCCATGGTTTTGCGGATGAAATCGAGCATGGTCTTGGTGTAGTGCCGCTGATAATTCGGGCCGCCAATGCCGTGGCGGGCTCGCGGGTAGACCATCAGTTCGAAGGCGACGCCCGCGCGCTCCAGTTCCTCGATCAATTTCACCGAGTTTTGAACGTGAACGTTGTCGTCGATCAGGCCATGCAGGATCAGCAGGCGGCCGTGCAGGTTCCGCGCGGCGTTTGTCACCGACGATTTGCGATAGCCCTCGGGATTTTCCTTCGGGGTCAACATGTACCGTTCGGTATAGATGCTGTCGTATAGGCTCCAGTCGGTGACCGGAGCGCCGGCGATTCCGGCGGAGAATTTCTTGGAGTGCGTCAGGCAGTACGAGGTCAGGAAGCCGCCGTAGCTATGACCGCTCATTCCAATTCGCGTCGGATCGATGTACGGATGACGGGCGATCAGCCAGTCCAGGGCCTCCTCGACGTCCTTGAGTTCCTGCACCCCGAGCTGTTTATAGGCGGACCAGGTGGAAATCGCCCCCTTGCCGCTGGCGCTGTGCGGGTCGCAGTGGAAGACGACGATGCCCAGGCCGGCAAGAACCTGATCGAAGGTATTGAAGCGCCAGGAATCCGAGACGGTGGCGCATGCGGCCCGCCGTAGGTGGTGAACCAGACCGGGTAATGCCGGTTCGGATCAAAATCGACCGGCAACACCAGACTGCCCTCGAGCACGAAGCCGTCGCGCATTGGAATCTTGACCAGTTCCTGCTTGCCGAGCTTGTATTCCTCGATGGCGTAAACCGGGTTGGTGTCGAGCCGGCGAACGGCCGAGCCGTCGTTCTTTCTCAGCGTCACGGTGCTGGGTTTCGAAAAGCTGCTGACCGTGTCGATGTACATCGAGCAGGACTTGTTGCAACTGACGCTGTGATTGCCGACGCCATCGGTCAGACGTTCCGGTTTGCCGTCGGTGGTCAGCGAAACACGGTACAGATTCTGGCCGATCGGATTGTCGAGCGTCGCCGAAAAGTAAACCCAGCCATGCTCCTCGTCGACCGAGTGCAGGTTCTGCATTTCCCAGGGGCCGCTGGTGACCTGTCGCTTGAGCGTTCCGTCCGGGGCATACAGGTAAAGATGCTTATAGCCGTCGCGTTCGCTCGGGAACAGGAACGAGCCATCTTTGAGGAAGACCGGTTCGCCCTGATCCTCAACCCAGGCGCCGGTTTTTTCGCGGAACAGGCGTTTGGGTTTTCCGGTCGGATCGACCGCGAGGAGGTCCATGAATGTTTGCGTGCGGTTTTGAACGTAACAAATAAACGACGATGTTCCGGGCACGCCGGTGGCGTGAACGATCAACAAGTCATCGGGCTTGTAGCCATTCAATTCGGCGAATGCGGTGCGCCGCCGTCGACCGAGACGATTCCGAGCTTGACCCAGGGGTTGGGTTGGCCGGAAAGCGGATAGTGCGTTTCCTCGACCTTGGGCGTCTGCGGCAACTGATCGACGACGCCGAATTGCGGAACCGGCGTGTCGTCAATTCGCAGGAAAGCAATGGTTTTCGAATCGGCGCCCCACCAGTAGGCATGGTCATTGCGATTGAAGATTTCCTCGAGGTAAACCCAGTCGGACTTGCCGTTGAAGATTCGGCCGCCGCCATCGGACGTGAGTTTGCGTTCCTTGCGCGTTGCGAGATCCACGGCGTACAGATTCTGATCGTGGACATAGGCAACCCAGTTTCCATCCGGGCTGAAGTGAATCAATTCCTTGCGCATGTCGGGCGATTTGGTGAGGCGCGCTGCCCGCTTGCCGTCGAATGACACGAAGTACAGGTCATTTCGCTGGGTAAGCAGGAAGCCGGTTTTGTCGGGGTTCATCTGCATGCCGCCGCCGCCGCCGCGCCGGCGGCCGAAGCCGCCGCCGAGAATCGGTGACTCGGCGATGCGATTCGCCGTGCTTTTGTCGAGACCTGTTCGGATGAGCGCGTCGCGAACGACCGCGGAGTCGAAAAAGTCGCTGGCCTTGCCGGTTGCCGCCTCGATCTTCCGCAGCCGGCCGTCCTTGACTTGCAGGTAGTGCCCATCGTCGAACCAGGTAAGCCCGCGAAGCGCGTTTCCATTCAGGTTCGGAGCGGGACGTGTTCCTAGATAATGCTCCGGCAGGATCCGCTTTTTCATTGCCCGATCTTCGGACAACGGCCGGGCTTTTGTCGTCAGAATGGAGATTTCCTTTTCGATGCGGCGGATCGGATATGGGCTGCCGACTTTCAGGTCGCCTTCGAAAAAGCTCCAGGCAGCCAGACCGTCCTCGGAAAGCGGTTCGAGCAGAAACGTGGCCAGCGTGCCGAGTGTTTGGTTCCCGCGAACCACGAAGGTTCCCGCCGGGATAATTTCGCGCTTGTGAACCGGGCCGGCGACATCGAGCGTCGTCAATACTTGATTCAGATATTGCGGCCGGACTTTCGCCACATTTCGAACATCGAACGTCGTCACCTCGAGTTGAATGTCCTCGCGCAATTCATCGATGGCGATGCCGTGCCGCTGGAGATTCTGGATTATGCGCGCGTACTTGGCGGGAATCAGATAGGCGTACGGCCGCGTGGTCGCGGTCGTGCCTTCCATCCGGTCCCAAAGTTCCAGCGTCAGGTCGAGCGGCTGATCGAGCCGCGGTTTGCCGTTCGCATCCTGCGCGTAGCCGAGAACCTTCACCGGTTTGGCGCGTGGCGTGGCTTTCTGCCGCAGGGCTACCGAACTGTTGTGCTGTTTGGCGTCTTGAAGCAGCTTCTTGATCGCGTCGCGATTGTCGGCGGCATATTCGCAGCAACTGCGGACGAATTCGCGGCTGGCCGTGACGCGATCCTTGTAGGTCGCGTACGAATACGATTCCGACAGGATGGCGATTCGGCCGCGCATGCCGACATATTGAAGCCCAAAGCGCGGCGTCGGTGGATATGATTCCCAACGCTTGCGGTCGCGGCTGAAATTCCCGTAGACGAACGACGGGAAGCCGGTCTTCTTTTCCAATCGTTTGCCAACGTCTGGCAACATCACGTCGCGAACAAAGGCGACGAGGCGATCGGAAATCGCGGCGTTGCGGGGGCCGTCATAGGTCAGCGGGTAGCGATGGTAGGAGCCGTTGGTCGTGTGGGTGTCGATGACGATCGCCGGGTTCCAGTCGCGGTAGAAGCGAACCATCGCTCGCACTTCGGGCGTTTCGAGTTTGACGTAGTCGCGGTTGAGGTCCTTCCCCACGGCGTTGCCGCGTTGGCCGACTTCCGGCGGCCCGTTTTGCGTCCGCCGATTGTTCTTGGAAAACTTCTCATTTCCATCGGGATTCACGATCGGTGCGATGGCGATGACGAGATGCTTCAGCAGCGGCCGTTCCTTGGCGAGCGCGAGATCGCGCGCAGCATCAGCACGCCTTCCTTGCCGTCCACCTCGCCGGCGTGAATGTTGCCCTGAATGAAGATCACGAGCTTCCCGCTCGCATCGGCTTGCTCGGAAGTGGAAACCGGCGGATCGGCCAGGATCACCAGCGGTATTTTGCGGCCTTCGCCGCTCGTGCCCAGTTCCTTCAGGCGAACCACGTCGGTGCGCTCGCTTGGCGAGTTGCTCGCAAAAGGCGACTACCTCGGCGTGGTGTGAGGTGCGGGTGTAATTGCTTGCCTCGGCGACGGTCTGAAGCTCTTGCGAATAAGCCGGACCGGCGGCGACCAGCAAGAGTGACGCAACGACTGCGATGCGATTCATGAATGTTCTCCTTCCTGCGGTATGCAATGTTATAGCAGGAAGGAGAAGGGCAGTTCAGCGGTTGCGTCGATCTTTCACGATTTACAGCCGCGATGTCAGCCCCTTCTTGATGGCGTCGCCCAGATTCTTCTGGCCCAGGTAGATTTCCCAGATGGCGTTGCCGAACTTCACGCCGGCGATGAATTCCTGCTTTCTGCCGACCATGTCGATGTAAATGCCATAGCCGGGAACGTGCGTGATCCAAACCTCGTCGCCCTTTTCAGTCCGATGACTTTCGAGGACATCGCTCAGCTTCTTGATTTGCTCCGCAAACTCGTTTGGATGATTGAGTTTGATCCCTTCGTGGAAAGCGCGGGCCATGTCGCTGCCGTCGACGCCGCGCATCATGACCATGTGCAGTTGCTTCATGGTGTCTGCCGCGGCGAGTGCCTCGGGCGAGCGGCCGGCGAAGTCGTTCACGACGTAGCTGCCGATCGTATAAACGTTGAAAATCGCTTTCTTGCGCATGGCCGCGCCGGTGAGCTTCAGCGTGTAGGTCTTGTCGCCGATTTTTCCCTGGCGGGCGACGGGGTATTCGACCGTGCTGCCCTTCACCCCGACCGTCTCTTGACCCTGCGCCCGGCGAACCCCAGCAGCGCTGCCGCCGCCGCGACGACCATCGAATAACGCATTTCATCAATTCCTTTCATTCGAACTTAAACGAGAGGCGACCTCGGCCGCCGCGACCAGACTCGCGGCGTCCGCAATCCCATGGCCCACGATGTCGTAGGCGGTTCCATGAGCCACGCTGGTTCGCACGATCGGCAAACCCGCGGAGATGTTGACCAGATTCCAGCCGCAGCGCAGTTTCATGGCGATGTGGCCCTGGTCGTGATACATGGCGACGACGCCATCGAAGTCGCCGCGATTCGCACGCACGAACAGCGTATCGGCCGGCCATGGCCCGCTCGCCTGCACTCCTTGCCGAACGGCTGCTTCCACCGCCGGCCGAATCAAACGATCCTCCTCGTCGCCGAAGAGACCGCCGTCGCTGGCATGGGGATTCAAGGCTGACACTGCGATTCGAGGTGAGCGTTTCAGCAGCCGGGGCAGCAACCGATCCAGGAGTCTTATTTTCTCCAGGATCGCCTTTGAGGTCAAGTGCGAGAAGACGTCGCGCAAGGCCATGTGCAACGTAACATGGGCCACCGCGATCCCGTCGCCCCACAGCAGCATCGCGAATTCCTTGGTCCCCGTCCGCTCGGCGAGGATCTCGGTGTGGCCCGGATAATCCAGCCCGGCGGCCTTCAAGCCTTCCTTGTGCAACGGAGCGGTCACGATCGCGTCGGCTTCGTTCGCCATGGCGAGATCGATCGCCGTGCACAAAAAGTCGTAAGCCGCGCGACCCGCCGCCGCGGACACTTGGCCGACCTTCACTTGGGAAAGATCTTGCGTGGAGCCGTTCAGGCAGGGAATCAGTTCGACGCTCGGCTCAACTTCATCGACCCGCGACACGACCTTCACCTGAGCCCGACTTCCCGCCAGATCCAAACCACGCCGCAGCCAGCCTGGATCGCCGACCACAACCGGCTGGCCCAAGGGCAGTAACTTGTCCCAGGCCTTGGCGATAATCTCCGGCCCGATCCCGGCAACGTCGCCCATGGTCAGAAGTAATCGCGGCAGCGGCACGTGGTGATCTCCTGTCGAGGCGGTCATTGTAGCAGTCCACATTTTGCCGATCACGTGCTCGCCACGTTCGTGCGCGGTCGCCACAAGCAAAAAACTGCTGCGGAAATCGTGCACGGCCGTTTCGCACTGCTTGGCCGCCTGCGACGATTCTGCCTACTGGCAGGTCTCCCGCGGGCGGCCAAGCAGCCAAGCAGTGGAAATCACCAACGCGCGATCCCGAACGTGTGTGCAACCAATCAAGCAGTGCTCTCGACCTCGACAGCGTAGCACTGTGCAACCAATCACGACAACCACTCTCGATTGCCACTGCTTGGCCGCCTTCGAGAGACTCGCCATTGTGCAATGACATCGCGGGCGGCCAAGCAGTGCTTTCGACCTCGACAGCGTAGCACTGCTTGGCCGCCCGCGACGGTTGCGATTGCTGGCGACGTCATCGAAAGCGGCCAAGCAGTGGCAATACAGTTTGATACTTATGATTCCTTGCGCCAGCATAGGTGATTGCCACTGCTTGGCCGCCTGCGGGGACTTCACCATCAATCCCAACCGTCGCGGGCGGCCAAGCAGTGCTCCACGACCGAGTTCCACATAACCCTCCACGATTCAAGTGCAGAACGCGGCGAAAGAAGTCCGGAAGCAGAATCGTGCGCGGTCATTTCGAAGTCGCGATTGCCAAATCGTGGGTGCGCCCAGCCCCGTGCGCGAGGCGGTCTTCCTCCAATAACTTTGAATCCTCGCTGCCCAGGGTGAGACAACATCATGTCATTCAAACTTATTCTGTTGCTTCGCCCCCAGCGCCACAAGAAATGCTGGCTCCGCACATACAGCGTCCCGCCCGAAATCGCCGGCGTCGCCATGATGTAGTCGTCCAGGTGGTTGATGGCGAGCAACTGGAAATCCTTCCCCGCCTTGATGACGCGGACCTGCCCCTGCTCGCTGGCGAAATAAATCCGGCCGTCCGCGGCGACGGGCGAAGCCGTGTAGCTGTCGCCGCCCAGGCGTTCTTTGTAAATCTCCTTCCCCGTCTTGGCGTCGTAGCAACTTACCATGCCGCCATTTCCGCACATGTAAAGGTAATTGCCATAGGCAATCGGCGTCGGCATGTAGGGCCCGCCGCGCAGCCGGCTCCATTGAATCGCGTTGCTCTTCGTCTCGCCCTCCTTCAGCGAAATGTCGCCCATCGCGCCCGGCTTGATGGCGAAGATCGGCTGAATCGGGCGGTTGCCGCTGGTCACGAAAACCAGATCGCCCGCGGCGAACGGCGTCGGGATCGTCACCTCCGATTTCTTCGCCAGCCGCCAAAGTTCCGTGCCCGTCGCCGGGTCGTAGCCGCGGGCATACTGGGCGGCGTTCGTCACCAGTTCCACTCGCTTGGAATTTCGCCAGATCGTCGGCGTGCTCCACGACGGAATCTCATCGCGAGGCGTGCTCCACGCCTGCGAACCATCCTCCAGGCGATACGCCGCAATGAACGAATCGTGCCCCAGGTCGCACTGCAGAATCACCAGATCCTCGTAAATAATCGGCGAACTGCCAAAGCCCCACTCATATTGCTCGTCGATCGTGAAGCTGGCGTCGAGCGTCCCCAGGTCGCGCTTCCACAACAGCTTCCCGGCGAAATCGTAACAATACAGCCCTTCCGAACCAAAGCAGGCGACCACCCGCTTGCCGTCGCTGGCCGGCGTGCAGTTCGCCTGGCTCCCCTTCAGGTGCCGCTTGATCTTCGGAATGCCTTCATAGGCGGTCTTGTCCCATAAAACCTTGCCTGTGTTGCGATCAACGCAGATCACCTGCCAGGTGTGCTTCGTCTTGTCGTTGACCGATTGCACGTCGCCATAATTGCCGACGCGAATCTTTTGATCCGGCTGGCTACTCACCGAAGTGGTGACAAAAATACGATCGCCCCAAATAATCGGGCACGAATGGCCCAGCCCAGGAATTGGTGTCTTCCATTGCACCCCGGCGTTCGTCTTGGCGTCGAACTTCAACGGCGGATACTGCCCATCCGCCAGGCCCGTCGCTCCTGGCCCGCGAAACGACGGCCAATTGATCGCCTTCGCGACCCTGCCCGAAACTTGTTCGTTGGCATCCGAAACCGTCGCCACCGGCTTCGTTCCCACGCGATAAAGACTGTACTCGGCGGTGAAATTCTTCCACACGACGACCGGCACTTTGTCGCCTTGGCGTTTGAACGTGTAAGTCGCGGCGCCGCTGGCAGCACGAAACTTGTCCGGCCCGATGGGGATCAAAATCTGCGGCAACCCGCGCTTCGCCGTCAGTCCATATTTGCCCAACTCGAATTTGAACTTGCCGCCGTTCTCGGTCTCATACTCGCCGACCAATGGCGTCAACGCCTTCTTCTGCTCCTCGGATATCGCCGGAAACGGCTTCGCCCCGGCCTTGGTCAACAACTCGCGCAATTCCTTCTTGCTCTCGGCGATCGCGCTGATCGCCGCGTCGCGCGCTCCTGCCCCACCTTGCCGCTGTCGAGTAACGCCTGGACCACCGGAAGTTTTCCAATCGCGACCGCGCTCATGAACGCCTGGTCAATGTCCTTCGCCCCCGCCCTAATCAGCAGCTTCACGGTCTCGGCGTCTTTCAACGACTGGCTCAGCGCGGTCTGATACCAGATGTAATCGCGGGCGTTGACATCCGCCCCGCGCTTGACCAACAGTTCGATCACCTCGCGCTTCTCCTTGCTCGCGGCGATCCACAGGCGCCGTGATGCCGATCTCATTCTTGGCGTTGACATCGGCCCCCTTGTCGAGTGCCGCGCCGATCGCCTTCAAATCCCCGCCGCGGACCGCCGCCCACAACTCATCGCGCAACGGATCCTTCGCGAACGCCGATGACGCAATCATTACAGCGAAGACTGCAAGCACAACCGATCGCTTGAACGCAACCATGACTCGACCCCGGTTCGAAGACTGATCACGAAAGAACGAAAGTACGAAATCACGAATCAGATTCTATTTGTTTCCTCGCGTGCTTTCGATCTTTCGCGCTTTCGTGATGGAAATTGAATGCGCCAATTCCGGCGAGCGTCGAGCCGTCAGGCCGACATGCGTTAGTCCGACCCACGTCGCGCCTCACGCCCCACCATTCGCCCCATCAGACGCCCCCGCTCGCCAGCGGCCCATCGGTTCGGTCGAACCCTGCTTTGACCGCGGGGGACAGGGGGAAAACTGCGACGCTCGTCAAACCGCATGGATGTCGCGATCCGCCAGGCGAACCCCGCGGCGTTAGCCCGGGGGTGCTTGCATCGCTCGATCCCACGACGAATTGCCTACAACAAAGCCCATCTCTCGCGAACAATTTCTCCCGGAGCAGCCGCGATGCGTTTGAACAAGCCGCAAGCACAGATATTTGAGAATTGGCGTCGCTTCCGAATCTCGCCGCCGCGAAACGCCGACTACTTCCGCGCGGTCTGGCGGCGATACCTGCTATTCGTGATTGTGCTGTTGCCGCTCGCCGCCCTCGGCTTTGCCATGGGCAATCCCTGGGTCTCCGCTTTCGTGGCAGGCGCTTTCTTCGGCGTCGTGGTAACGAACGAATCCGACTTTCGCCGCTTTCGCCAACTCTGGCCCGCGCTCGAAGCCGTCCTCGACTGGAACAAAATCGACCAATTGCTGCAAGAACGCATCAATCGGCTCAATCAGCCGAAACCCAAGCCGCCCGATGCGCCGACTTGAGTTGCGCTGCAATTGTGACCAAGTCAATGGCCGCCATCGATGCCGTCACTCAGGCCATTGCGAGAATCTCGGCCGCCATCCAATCCCGGCAATTTCCACCGGTGACCGCACAGCGGTTCGCCGCCGCCGGAAAACTCTACGGCCAAGCCATGACCGCCTTCGGACAACAACTCCAAACCGTCACTGGGTGAAAGGTGGGAACCGAGGACAATCAACACAACCGGAGTGCGTCGAGCAATCAGGCCGACGCGGTCTTGCCAGGGGCGCACTTCTAGATCGGGCCCACGTTAAAAGATTCGTTTTCAGAACGCTAATCCCTTGTTTACTCCGCCCGAAGTTTTCAGCTTTACTTGTCGACTTTTCGGAATTCGAACTGTTAATGTCTTGCCAGGGACTTGCAATCTCTTGCTGCGATTGCTCCACACGCGCCGAATGTAAACAAGACAAGAGTTTTGGACATCTCCACTGAGGTTTGGACTTCAAGGCACTGGCGCACCCCCCAAGTTCGAGCATCGTATGAAAGAAGCGGCGTGCGCCGACCAAACGCGCACATCCGACTCAATCCGCGTTCGCGGCAACGGATTCTGACAAGATTTCGGAACTTGCGTACGTCAGAATTGACGCAACCTGAACCCAAGTAAGATGTTGCGACTTTGACCGGCGAATCAGCGGTCCCCGAAATCTATTTGTGGGAATTTCCCACTTGACTAAAATGGGTATCACAGATATAGTTTAGACATGACTACTAAACTTGTGGATAAGAAGGGGCGTGTCGTGCTCGGGAGTGCATTTGCTGGGCGTATGGTCATTTTAAATGACGCCGACCCGGGACGCATTATCATCACGCCTGCCGTTGCGATTCCCGAACATGAGGCATGGTTGTACAAAAATGAAGAAGCCTTGTGCCTGGTGCGCGCGGGGCTAGACGAATCGCAGAACCGCCAATTCAGCACAGCGCCGCCGGACCTCAGTGCTGATAAGATCCTGGTCGACGCATTTTCGGATTAGCTGGGTCAGGCTTTGACCGCGACAAGGTCGCCTTAAGCATCCAAAGGGAGGGTAGATACTCTGGCAAACGTCTGATTTATAAGTAGGGTTTGAAATTTTAAGAATTTAACTAAATGGAGAAACACGATGTTCATTCTAAAATGGACGAATGTTGCGCAAGAGACATATGACCAGCTCAGAGCTGCCGCTGAAGAAGTGCTAAAGTCGCGGGAAAGCCGAAAAAAGAAAAAGTCGAGTAAGCAAGAAGGACTCTTCAAACAAGTTCATAAGACCATCTCTCTGCTACAAGAAAACCCACGGCATCCCAGCCTGAATACGCACGAATATGATTCGATCGAGAATCCGTATGACAAGAATCAGAAGGTTTTTGAAGCATATGCCCAGAACAGGACGCCGGGGGCATACCGAGTCTTTTGGTGCTACGGACCCGGAAAAAACGAAATAACAATTGTCGCAATCACGCCTCACCCATGAGCGAGCGGAAAGCGTCTGGCTGTTTAACGATTTCATGGCGGCGACGGTAGGTGACTTATGAACAGCATTGCTCTGCTAATCGACACGACGACACTTCCTGCATTTCAGCAAAGCTTAAGGGAAGCTGGCCACGAATTGCGAGGAAACCCGGATTACTCAGCTTTGTTGAGTACGCTTCAACAAATGTTTCCTGGACAGTTGTTCGATCCAAAGCTTGCGTTTACGGCTGTCAATTTTGACAACGTCGCTCAGAAGAAGTTTGTCTCATTCCTTGAGCATCAACTGGACTTTATCGTTGATCAGACCGACTTTCGCGATGCTTTCGTCCTTCCGGACCGCAAATCGAATTATCAGCGGTTGTCAACGAAGATGGCCTATGTGGCAGGACTGTTGGCACGGCGAAAGCCACACCTCGTGGCAGTAACGGATGCATTTGAGATTTATTATCCATTGCTTGACATTGTGCAGAATCGGGAAGGAAGAGCCACTCTTGCTTTTTTCAAAAGCGGCCTTGAAGCTCGTTGGGAACGAGTTGGCTTGTATTCGGGTGAGTCGCAGATCAAGTTCATTGACTTGGACCCGTACGCATCAAAAATTATTTGCACAAATCTGGCATCCGTGCAAAGTTCCGCTAGTCGCAAGACAGGACTCGGAAATCTGAGAATCCCATGACGTCGACAACCGACCTGTCGGTAAGTGACGGCGTTGCCTGGATCGAGTCTTCGAAGCCTGGTGCATCTCCGAGGCTTCGAAGACTCAGCCGCGGGCACGCGCCGATGACTTCTCCGATCATCTGCATTTATAGCGAGACGCGAGCCTGGACGCTAACACTTCTCGCTGTTACCCGCGTAAAGAGATCAAATTGAGATTTCCTTACCATTTCACTGCAATTTCCCGGACCGCATTCTCGATCAACGGTCTCATAGCGCGCAGAAAAGAATGTTTGACGAACCCTGTTGGACGGGTCCACTTTCTGCCCTTCTTCACCCAAGCATGCGACAACGAACTTTCTCCTCGCTTAGCGTGAATGGCTTTCACCAAGGCGTGAACGGCGGGATATTTTTGTTGAAGCCTACGGCTACCCAGTATACCGCCAATGTTGCCCTTTTCGTATGTCCAGCGACAATTAGAATTCCCCATCAGCGACAACTAGAATTCCCCATTTGCATCCCAGTTTAACAGCGCGATGGCCTGATCTTTCCCGGTGTCCTGCGGCTCACTCACGACCGCAGGGGTTGCGCAGCGAAGCGGCGAGGAGCGTAGCGACGAGCCGCGTAGCGGAGCAACCCCTGCGGTCGGTTGCCTCATCCGGGCGGGGCGTCGCCGTGGCGTGGGGTCTTGCCCTTGCGGGCTTGCTCCGCTCGGTAGCTCGGCAAGTTCAATTCCAAGATCACGCTGTGATGCACTAATCGGTCAATCGCCGCCGCCGTCGTCATCGGATCTCGGAAGATTTGTTCCCATTGCGAAAACGGCAGGTTGCTCGTCAACAAGACGCTGCCGCGCTCGTAGCGTTGGGCCAAGAGCGTGAACAGCACTTCCATCTCCTCGCGGCTCTGCTGCACGTAGCCTAAGTCATCCACGAACACCACGTCGTAGCCGGCCAGCCGTTTCAACAACCGTGGCAGCTTCAATTCCTGCTTGGCCAAGAGCAGTTCCTGGACCAACAGACTGCACGGGCTGAAGTAGACGCGTCGGCCGTTGCGAACCAACTCCTGGGCCAGGCCGGCCAGCAGGTGCGTCTTGCCCGAGCCCGGTTTGCCGAACGCCAGCACGTTCTCCTGACGTTCGACGAAGTCGCCCTCCAGCAGCGACCGCACCTGCTGCACCACCTTCGCCGGCAACCGCTTCAGCTCGAAGCTCGCCAGGCTTTTCTCCAGCGGCAGCCGCGATTCCCGCAGCAGCCGTTCCACGCGTTTGTGCCGCCGTTCGGCGCATTCCCGATCCGCCAGTTCCAGCAGGTAGCTCTCATAGCTGAGCGCCTCCTGCCGGGCCTGCTCCGCCGCCGTTTCGAACGCCTCCCGAAACGTCGGCAGGTGCAGTTCCTTCAATTGGCGGATCAACCGCGGCTTCACGTCCTTGATCGTCACGCTCGCCATGCCAAACCTCCTTGTTCTCGAACAACTCGTCATACGCCGCCAAGTCCGGGGCTTCGACGGTCACCTCCGGCAGCCGCGACGCCGCCCCTTCGGACAACAACGCTTCGACGGCCGTCATACTGACATCCGTGCCGCCATCGAGCAGCCGACGCAACGCCTCGTCCACCTCCGCCTCGCTCCGCCGGGCCGCCAAGTGCAAAATCCCCAGGTATTCCCGGGCGGCTGTTGCCGAGGCCGTCGCCGCCAACCGATCGTAGGCCCAGCGAAATCGACTCGTCGGAAACAGACTCGCGCGATACCGATACCCGGCGAAGGCCCCGGGCTTGCGCCGCAACCACTCGATCACGTGCCGGTAATCGATCCGCTGCTTGCTGCGGCCACGCAAGCGCGGCAACACCTCCTCCTGTCGATGGCCGTACCACACCTCGACGGTGTCGGCATACACCCGGACCTCCACCCACTCGCCGATCAGCCGCGCCGGCACCGAATACGAGTTCCGCTCCACGGCGATGGTGCTGCCCGATTGCACCCGCAACTTTTGCCGGCGGAACGCGTCCAACCGCCGCGCCGGCAAGGGCCGCAGGTGCTTCTGCTCCTGGGCCAAGCGCTCCTGGCGGCCGGCGTTGCGTCGCCGGCACAACTCGTGCAGAAACGCCGCGTACGCTTGCTGAGTCGGGAAATCCCGGCTGCCACGCAACAACAACGCCTGGTTTAACGCCCGTTTGAAGCGATGATGGCTCTGCTCCGCGTCGCCGTTCTCGTGACCCTTCCCGGCGTTGATCGCTTGCGGCTGCAACTGATAGTGCCGCATCACCGCCTGGTAACGCTCGGTGAACAGCGATGAACCCGACGCCTGCACCGCCAAACTCATGCGGTCGCTGCGATGCTGCGCCGGCGCCCCGCCCAACGCCCACACCGCGTTCTGAAACCCGGCGCTGAAACTCTCGAAACTCTCGGAGAAGCACACGCTGACATGTTCCCAGTTCGAGTAGGTCAACACGAAGTGGTAGACCAGGTGCTCGAACGGCACGCCGGCAATCGTCACCCCCAACTCGTTTAGGTGCGTGAAGTCCGAGGCGCCCAGTTGCCCGGGCACATGCTCCTGGGCGAAGAATACCTCCTTGTCCGGACCATGCTTGGCCCGCCACTGCTTGATCCGCCGCTGCAGCGTCCGCAGTTGCCCGCCGGCGAACCGGCCCGGGTAGCGGCGTTGCAGTTCCTCGAACAAGGTCTTCGCTTCCCAGCCCGAGGCCTGGTCCAGCAACGCTTCCACTTCACTCCAGACCTCGACGAACGGGTCCGGACGGGTTCGATAGCTCCGTCCGCCCGCCTGGTCGCGGATCTGCGAAGGCAACTGCTGGCTGTGCCGATACTTCCGGGCCGTTTTGCGATCCATGCCGGCCTTCGCCGCCGCCATACTCAGCGACGCCTCCCGCTGGGTCCAATCCCACAGCATGCGTACCTGCCGATCCGTCACCATCGCGGACTCCTTCCGGGCGAAGGGCGTCCCGACAGTCTAAGACCAACAGCGAAATTCGCGGAAAACGGGCCTCAAGCGAGACCCGGCAAGTGGGGAATTCTAATTGTCGTCAGTGGGGAAATGTAATTGTCGTTCATCAGCATTGGACAAATTGCTGAAGGCAGGGGAATGCCAACTATTGGTCGATAGCAGGTTGGTTGAATTGGACGTTGACTATTATGGGAAGGTCGTCAAGCCCATACTTGAAGGGTTGCGGCAAGGCCCGGGACACCCTTTTGCTTCGGGGGCCCCGAGTTCAATTTTGTCGAAGATTCGTGAAAAAAGTTTAGGTGTGTCAGATCAACGCATTCAGGCAAACACCGAACGCGAGACAATCTGCCTTGCGCATCACCTTGCTCTCGCATCTCCCCTTGGAGGTGATTCAGCCAAACGATTCGATTTCGGCTTTGAAGGTGTCGAATTCGCACTCTTTGGAAGAGTTTCGCGATCGGGCGAAACAATATTCTTGAAGATCAAGCAGCGATCGTTGGGAATGAGCAAGGTTGATAATGACTCTGGGAGACCCGTGATTACCAAGTGTTCCTCAAGCGCTGATTATAGGATTGAAGATCGTGAAACGATTGCAATTCCGGTTCACTACCAATCTGCTGAGATGAAGCGAAAGAGACGAATGTGGCTCGTGCTCATTCAGCCAACAGTATTTCAAGTGCCTATTCCATAGTCCGCGCTCAGAGTGTGGGATAGTAGAGTCGAGGAGTGGCGCGGTGGGGTAGGTTGGCCATGCGTGTTGCCGGCCCTTTCGGTTGCCGGTGCCAGAGTATCCAACCGTGCTCCGTCTCCACTCCCCGCTCATCGAACCGGACGGGCGGGTTTCCCGCATCCGGCTCTCGGACAAGGACTCATGCGTTCGCACACGAGGGCCGACGCGGACGGCCTTCGAGTTTCAGCAACCCAAAGGTGCGGTGCAGGTACGGTTCGGAGTAACGCGATCGACTCGACCCCTGCACCTGTGCTTCCGCCACCCCAGCCACTGACGCAGCCGAAAGCAGGCGTGCATATCCACGCTGCGATCGGCCCGGCTCACCGCCCCCAGACAAAAGTAGTTGGCCCAGCCCCGCAGCATGCGGTTCAAGCGGCCCACCATCTCGCCCGGCTCCAGCCACAACCACCGACGCGCCGTCTGCTCGCTGATCGCCGCGCAGATCCGCTGGATCTTCTTGGCCGACGGTCGGACCCCGATGTAGGCCCCGCCCGTCCTCGGCGAGTAGAACCGGCCGATCGTGTAGCCGAGAAAGTCAAACGTGCCCGTCCGGCACACGACACAACTTGGTTTTCGTCTCGTTGACCGTCAGCTTCAGCTTGGTCATCATGCTCCGCATCGCGGTCATGGCCTCTTCGGCCGTGCCCCGGCAGCAGATCACGAAGTCGTCGGCATAGTTGACGATGTGTGCATCGAGACGCCGCTCGTGTCCCAGTTCCTTCCAACCCAGCACGAAACGACGCATATACAAGTTCGCCAGCAGCGGCGAGAGCGGCGCGCCTTGCGGCGTGCCGCGGCCCTCGTCCTGGTTGCGGGTCGTTCGATGCTTCCGGCCACGTTCATCGGTCTCTTCCACCGGTGCTGCCAGCCAGCTTTTGATCAGCCGCAGCAGGCGCCGATCGCTGACTCGGCGAGCCACCGATTTCATGAGTTCCGCGTGCGGAATGCTGTCGAAGTAACCGCTCAGGTCCGCATCGACGACTTCCGTATGCCCCGTAGTCAGCAGCGTATGGACCTGTCGCACTGCGTCCAACGCGCTGCGCCCCGGTCGGTAGGCGTGTTGCTCCGGCTGCAGGTCGGCCTCGAAGATCGGCTCCAAGACCAGCACTGCCGCCATCTGCACCACCCGATCCCTGATCGTCGGAATTCCCAACGGCCGCTGTTTGCCGTCCGGCTTCGGGATGTACACCCGCCGCACGGCCTGCGGACGATACGTCTTGCTCGCGAGTTCCTCCGCCAGTTCACCCAGCCACTCGATTGTGCCGTACGCCTCGATGTCCTCGAACGTCTGCCCGTCCACGCCCGCTGCCCCCTGATTGGCCCGGCAGCATTGGTAGGCGTGCCACAGTACATCCGCCCGGTACACCTTGTCGTACAGCGCATAGAAGCGATACGTGAGTGACCTCTTCGCTTTGGCATGCAGCGCCTCCTGCAGCTTCCCAACCTTCGTCGGAGGTATTAGGCTCATCGCCAATCTCCCGGCTGTCGCCACTTCGGACGCCGACCTTGAACCAAGGCCCCTTCCCTCCACCGGCGTTACCCGGCTTCGACGGTACTATGGGCCTCTCCGACACCCCAGACGGCCCGGCCTGTCCCTCGCGGGCATCCGGTTGGCGTCACGCGTCTTCCGCCGCTGGGGCTTCCCGTGTTGCGTTTGATCTCCTGTGCAGACATGCCGTCGCCATTACCCCGGCGGGACCGCAGGCGGGTTCTGTCGCTCGCCCATGTGCCTGCGACGGCGGCCTTCCCCATCCCATTGCTGGGTCGGCTCCCACATCAACTGTTTTCGAGGCCTGCTCGGCGTTCACTCGCGTTACGGCCTGCCTGCTCGCGGAGTCGCCAAAGCGACCCTTTCCATCCGAGGCTTCGGCAGTTTCGTTACCTCCACTGCCGCTCCGATTGCTACCGGCTGGAGCGACCCCTTGCCGGGCGGGAATTGCACCCACTGAAGATCAACGCCTTTTCACGGCGCACAATGGTGTCAGTTCATTTTTTCCGCCCTTGGCCGGTCTCGAGGCCGCGGCAGCATCGGCACACCGTGCCGGTGAGCCATGCCAATCAGCTGTAGTAAGCGCGGGATGGGAGAGATGGAACTACCGTCAGAGCCAGAGAGCAAAGAAAAAAAGATCTGACACCAATTATTATGTGAAGGATCATCTCGATCTCGGTCGTGGAGCACTGCTTGGCCGCCCGCGACGGTTGGGATTGATGGTGAAGTCCACGCAGGCGGCCAAGCAGTGGCAATCACCTATGTGGGTGCAAGGAATCATGACTGTCAAACTGCATTGCCACTGCTTGGCCGCCTGCGCGAGATGTGCCAGTTTGCAGAATCGCCAGAGGCGGCCAAGCAGTGCTACTCTGTCGAGGTGGAGAGCACTGCTTGGCCGCCTTTGACAGATCTGCACATTGGCAAGTTTCTCGATGCGGCCAAGCAGTGGCAATCGCGAAAATGGTTTTTGCCATCAATCCCATGCGCCGTTGCCAAAATGCGGCGCGGCAACCGTGGCTTTTCGAAATTCAAATTCCTCATACAACGGCTTGCATTCCGCGGTGGAATCGATTCCACTAGCCGGGACTCGCCTATCGAATGAGGAATTGGCATGGGCACCGACGACAAGTCCCCGGACAATGGGGCGGAGTTCAAACCATTTGTTCCGGCGAGCGAAAGCCCGCATGAATTTACGCTCCCCGCCGTGATCACTGGGGCCCTTTTGGGCATCGTTTTCGGTGCGTCGTCGTTGTACCTATTGTTGAAAGTCGGCATGACGGTGTCGGCGTCGGTGCCGATCGCCGTGCTCTCGATCACACTCTTCCGAGCTTTTCACCAACAAGCTCGGCTTTCGCCGGGCGACCATTCTCGAAAACAACATCGTGCAGACCACCGGCTCGGCGGGCGAGTCGATCGCCTTCGGCGTGGGCGTCACCATGCCTGCCCTGCTGCTGCTCGGTTTCGAGATGGACATCACGCGCGTCATGACCGTCTCGGTGCTGGGCGGCATCCTCGGCATCCTGATGATGATTCCCGCTGCGCCGGGCGTTCATCGTCAAGCAGCACGGCAAGTTGATCTACCCGGAAGGCACGGCCTGCGCCGAGGTGCTGGTGGCCGGCGAGAAGGGCGGCTCGACCGCGCGGATGGTGTTCATCGGCTTCGGCATCGCGCTGGTGCACAAATTTCTGACCGCGGCCAGCAAGCTCTGGTCGGACGATCGCCGGATTCAATCTCTACAAGACGGCGGCGAACGGCACCAAAGTCGGCCTGAAGGGCGCGGCGATCGAGCGGCGAACTGGCGCCGGAACTGCTCGGCGTCGGCTACCTGATCGGCCCGCGAATCGCTTCGCTTGATGATGGCCGGGGCCGTGCTGTCGTACTTCGTGCTCGGGCCGCTCATCGCCACCTTCGGCGAGAAGTCGAATGATACGTTTCTCCCGCCGTGCAGAAGATCGACAAGGAGACCGGCAAGGACGTGGGCATGATCAAGAACATGTCGCCGGGAAACATCAAGAGCAACTATCTGCTGTACATCGGCGCCGGCGCGGTGGCGGCGGGCGGCATCATCAGCATGTGCCGGGCGATGCCGCTCATCATGGCTCGATCGTTTCCGGCCTTCGCGATCTGCGAGCCAGCCAGGCGGGAGGGGGCGAGACTGCCAAGCGGACCGATCGCGACATGCCCATGAGCGTCGTCCTGTTCGGCAGCCTCGCCCTGGTCATTGTCTTGATGGCGGTGCCGTCATTGGGACTTGGGCTGAGCTTGAACGGGGCGATTGGCGCCGATCATGATTCTCGTCTTTGGCTTCTTGTTCGTCACGGTTTCCTCGCGACTGACCGGCGAAGTCGGCTCATCGTCGAATCCGATTTCCGGCATGACGATCGCCACCTTGTTGATGGTCTGCCTCATTTTCCTGGTTCTGAGCAAGACCGGCCCGGCGGCGATGCTGACCGCGCTGAGCATCGCGGCGGTGGTTTGCATCGCCTCATCGAACGGCGGCACGACGTCGCAAGATCTTGAAAACCGGGTTCCTCGTCGGAGCGACGCCGAAAGCCCAGCAATGGGCGATCCTGGTGGGAGCCGTCACGTCGGCGTTGGTAATCGGCCTGACGATGCTGGCGCTGAACGCGGCCGGCACGCATTACACGAATCAGGGACTGCCGAATGTGACGTTCAATGTTCCCGCGGACGCGCCAGCGAGCAGCAGGTCGGCCGGCCGCATGAGGACGACAAGACCGAGTACCGGGTCGTCTTCGCCCGCAGGGACGAGTATCCCGAACACGTCAGCCGGGCCGGTATCTGGTCGATGAAGCGGGTCATCCGAAATATCGGGCCGACATTCCGATCAACCGCCAGGCGACGACGATGGACAACGGCAAGGACGCTCCGAAGTCATTCAGCGCGCACCGCAGCCGCAATTGTTCACGTCGATCATCGAAGGGATCCTGGGCGGCAAACTGGAATGGGGACTGGTCATCATCGGCGTGTTGATCGCCGTCTCGCTTGAATTGGCCGGCGTGCCCGCACTGCCGTTCGCGGTGGGGATGTATATCCCGTTCAGCTCCACGTCGCCGATTTTCATCGGCGGCTTGTTGCGCTGGGTCACCGACCGGCTCCGCGGCAAATCGTCGTCCGACACGGAATCGGAGACCAGCCCCGGCGTGCTGCTGTCCAGCGGCTACATCGCCGGCGGCACTCTTTGTGGCCTCGTTCTCGCGTTTTTTGCGTTCTTCGGCGACAAATTCAATGACGCCCTTGCGATCGGCAAACAGTTTGCGACCGACTATTTGGATAGCGACGCGGCCAAGATCCTGTCGCTGGTGACGTTTATTATTTTGTGCGGCGTCCTATTTTGGGTCGGTTCGAGGAAATCGCAAGTGGACCAGCCGGCTCAGACTTAATGGAAGCCTTTTGGCCGAAAGCCTAGCCCACTACGCACTCCCAGACTCGCGCGTAGTTTATCTGCATGGCCGATTTTTCCCGAGGAGTGTTCGTTTATGCGCTATCATCATGTGTTGCTGATGTTTTCAGGGCTCGCCATGGCAATACCGACCAGCTCCCTCGTTGCCGGCGAGGGGATGTGGCTTTTCAACAATCCACCCAAGAAGCTTTTGAAGGAAAAATTCGGCTTCGAGAAGGGGCCGGATTGGTATGAGCATGTGCAAAAGTCGTCGGTTCGCTTCAATAGCGGCGGTTCCGGCAGTTTTGTCTCGCCGGACGGCCTGGTGATGACCAATCATCATGTCGGGGCCGATCAGTTGCAAAAGATGAGCAGCGCGAAAATGAATTACCTTCGCGAAGGGTTCCACGCCAAGACCCGGGCGGAAGAGGTCAAATGCACCGATTTGGAATTGAACGTGCTCATGAGCATTGAGGACGTGACCAAGCGGGTCAACGCGGCGGTTAAGTCGGAGATGAACCCGGCCGAGGCGTTTGCGGCGCGACGGGCGGTGATGGCCGAGATCGAAAAGGAATCGCTCGACAAGACCCATCTGCGCAGCGACGTGATCACCCTTTACCAGGGCGGCGCCTATCACCTGTATCGCTTCAAGAAATACACCGATGTCCGCCTGGTCTTCGCGCCGGAGCAGCAGGCCGCGTTTTACGGCGGCGACCCGGATAACTTCGAGTATCCGCGCTACGACATGGATGTCTGCTTTTTCCGCGTGTATGAGAACGGCGAACCGATCAAGTGCAAGCACCACCTGAAGTGGAGCAAGGGAGGCGCGAAGGACGGCGAATTGGTGTTTGTCTCCGGGCACCCGGGCCGCACCAGCCGCCAATACACGACGACCGAAATCGCCTATGCCCGCGACCGGCAATTCCCCGCGGTGCTCGACATGCTGTACCGCTGGGAAGTGCTGATGACGGCCTACAGCGCCGCAGCGCCGAAACGCCCGCCGGGCGCGTGAGGAACTGTTTGGCGTGCAAAACAGCCGCAAGGCCCGCGACGGCGGCATGGCCGGCCTGCTCGATCCTGCGATCATTCAACGCAAGCAGTCCGACGAACAACGACTGCGCGACGCGGTCGCCCACGATCCGAATCTGAAGGAGGCGGCCGACGCCTGGGACAAGATCGACGCGGCGCAAAAGGTCATTGCCGAAAACGCCTGGAAATACAACTTGCTCGAGGCGGGCCGCGGCTTCCATTCCGAGCTATTCTTCATCGCCCGCACGCTGATGCGGGCCGGCGATGAGACGGCCAAGCCCAACGCCGAGCGATTGCGCGAGTATCGCGAGTCGGCGCGCGAATCATTGCAACAGGAACTGTTTTCCGAGGCGCCGATTTACAATGATTTCGAGGAATTGAAGCTGGCGGATTCACTCACCTACCTGTGCCAGAAGCTGGGATACACCGACGAACTGGTGCAAAAGGTGCTCGCGGGCAAATCGCCGCGGGAACGCGCCCACGACTTGATCGCCGGCACCAAGGTCAAGGACGTCGCGGTTCGCAAGGCGCTTTACAACGGCGGGCCGGAAGCGGTCGCGAAATCGGACGACGCGATGATCGCGCTGGCCAAGTTGATCGACGGCGAGTCGCGAGCCGTTCGCAAGGTGATCGAGACGCAAGACGAGATCAAGCGTCAGGCCCACGGCCAGATCGCCAAGGCCCAGTTCGCGCTGGAGGGGACGAGCATCTATCCCGACGCCACGTTCACGTTGCGGCTCTCGTACGGCGTCGTGAAAGGATACCAGGAGGCGGGCAAGCACGTCCCATTCGAGACCACGTTCGCCGGGCTGTACGAGCGGGCGAAGGAACACAACAACATGCCGCCGTTCGACCTGCCGCCGCGCTGGGTGGAGAAGAAGGACAAGCTCGACCTGACGACGCCGTTGAACTTCGTCTGCACCTGCGACATCATCGGCGGCAACTCGGGCAGCCCGGTGATCAACGCGAATGCCGAGCTCGTCGGCATCATCTTTGATGGCAACATTCAATCGCTGGTGCTCGATTTCATTTACGATGAGACCGTGGCCCGCGCGGTTTCCGTCCACTCGCAGGGCATCATCGAGGCGCTTCGCAAGGTTTACGAGGCGAACGACCTCGCCGATGAATTGACAGGAAAGAAGTAAATTGCCGTAACGGCGGCATCTTGCCGCTTTAAAGGCAGCGGCAAGATGCCGCCGTTACGAAAACCTAACCACGAACCACACGAAAAAATCTTTTTTCGTGCGGTTCGTGGTTGGTAATTTCATTTCGCCGGCCGGCGGCCTTTGCCTTTCCAGTCGAGGTGTTTGTTCATCTCGGCGGGATCCAAATCGACTTTCGCGCCGCCTTCGGGCACGTGTAGGTGGGCGGTCCAGAGGATCGCGTTGGTGACGAGGCGGCGAAAATCTTCATTGGCCCAGTTTTTATGGAAGTGGCCGCCGGTGAAGCCGAAGCCGCGGCCGCCGTCGGGGCGGTCCATGGCCCAGGCGACGATTTCGGATCGGCCGGGATGTTTCTTGGCGTCGGCTGTGCCGCGCACGCCATCCGGCGGGGTCGCCTGCAGGATCGGCGTGACGCCTTTCATGCCGGGCAGGAAAGCGCATGTTGAAATACCACTCATCGCGGATGGCGAACGGCTTGACGTCGCGAGTGATCGGGTGCTTGGGCATCGATTTGAAGTCGGCGTCCCAGTGCGGATTGATCGAAATGCGGGCGTCGTAATAGCCGCCCATCCAGTCGATGACGCGCTCGCCTTCGCGCGGGTTGTAATCGACCGCATAATGCAGGCAGACGAAGCCGCACTTCTGGTCGATCAGTTTTTGGATGAGGCCGAGCTTTCGGGGATCGGCGAGCGGGTGGCCGCCGCGGCCGTCGAGGTAAAAGACCACGGCCCTGGCGTTATCGAAGATCTTTTCGTTCTTGGGCCAGCCGTCGCGGGCCATGACGGGAAAGACGCCGGGAGTCTCTTGTAGCAATTTCATCAGAATGGCCGTCCCCGCGAAGAACTCATGTTCGCCGGGGCCATGGCTTCGCGAGCCGGCGATCAATACGATCTTTGCGAGCTTCGGGTCGGCCGGCTCTTTCTCCAGCGCCACGTCGGATTGATCATAGGGATCGACCTTGGGCGGGTCGGCAGCTCGGTTGGCCAACGGCGAGATCAAGCAGGTCAACAACGCCAGTCGCAAGGCATATCGGGTCATGGCGGGAACCTCGCTAAGGAATCAAGCTTGGGCGGGACGAGATTAGTATCACCGTAGGGGAGATGATTGTCACCCAGAGAAATCGGTTAGACCGCTACAGTGATTGCCGCAGGTGTGCGGCAATGGCGCGCCGAATGCGGCTTCGCGGCGACGTGAAAATCGCATCAAAACCAGATCGCCCCTTGTCGGCGGGCGGAGGAAAGAGTTATACTGCACGTATTCGCCGCCCACATTTCGGCGCATTGTTTGCTGTTGTTCGTTGATTCTTTCTCTCGACGCCAATTCCCGGACTTGGTCGGAGAGCAGATTCATGTCGGAAGCCAACACGCCGCCCGAATCAAGCCATGATTCCAGCCAGGCGAGCCACGCCCCGCCTCCGGCGGAACCAACGGCGGCGACCGCGCCCGCGAAGCCGCGCAGCTACGACAAGATTCCGCGACAGTTCGGCCGCTACCGCATCCAGGAATGCCTGGGCAAGGGCGGGATGGGCGTGGTCTTCAAAGCCCTCGACCTGCAGCTCAATCGATCCGTCGCGCTCAAGATCCCATTTCTGGACGGCGACGATCGCGAGGAATTGCGGCAGCGTTTTTATCGCGAGGCGCAGCGCCGCCGCGACCTTGCACCACGCCAACATCTGCCCGGTCTTCGACGTCGGTGAGAACAACGGCGTGCCGTATCTGACGATGGCCTTTATCGACGGCAAATCGCTGCTGAAAACGATTAATGCCGAGCCGCCTTTCACCCCGATGCGAATCGGGGTGCTGACGGCGCAAGCTCGCGCTGGCGATGCAGGACGCCCACGAACATGGCGTAGTCCATCGCGACCTGAAGCCGGCCAACGTCATCCTGCGGCCCAACGGCGAACCGGTGATCATGGACTTTGGCCTGGCCCGCCGCGCCGACGACACGCGCGGCGAGGGGCTGACGCGCCCGGCGACATTCTCGGCACCGTCGAATATATGTCGCCCGAGCAGGTGGACGGCGACAACGCGGCGCTCGGCCCGCCCACCGACATTTATTCGCTCGGCGTGCTCATGTACGAGATGATGTGCGCCCGGCGGCCGTTCGACGGCTCGACCGCGGCGATGTTGGGCGCGATCATGACCAAGGACCCGCCCAAGCCCACCGACATCCGGCCCGACTTGCCGTCCAAGCTCGAGGAAATCTGCCTGAAGGCGATGTCGAAGAAGCCGGAGGATCGCTACTCGTCGATGGCCCAGTTCGCGGCGGCGCTGGCTGATTTTCTGCGGAATTACAAACCGGGGCAGCCGATCGCGGCGACACAGAAAATCGAGAGAGCCGCGGCGGAGCCCAAACCGGCGGCGGCCGCCGCCGCCACCCGCCCGATCTCGCAGTTCGACGTCGATACCGACGATGGCCGCCGCAAGACCCCCAGCAAGGAGTCTGTGCGGCCGAAATCCGCCGAGCTTAAATCCGGTGGTAAGCGGCCCTATTCCGGGCGAAGGAAGAAATCGAAATCGTCGCCGTTGGTTCCGATTTTGGTGGGCGGCGGCATTGCGCTGACGTTTGTCTCGGCCGCGATTGCCGCGGTGGTTATTTTTTGGCCGCGTGGCGACAATCAGACCGCCCAAGCCATCGCCAACCCGGGGACGACTCCCACGTCGCAGCGGCTGGCGCCGTCCTCGCAATACACTCCGTCGGCGCCCTCGTCGGCCCAACGAAATGTGCGGCCCAATCCGCCGGCGCCGCAGCCAGCGCGGCCGGTGGGCTTCACGTTGAAAGTGCCGCCCGAACCGCTGACGCTCGAAGTCGGCCATTCCAAGCAATTCACCGTGAGCGTCGAGCGGAAGGAGTTTCACGGGCCGATTCGATTGAACATTCGCGCGCCGCGGGAAGTTCGCGTGACGCCGGGGGGCCGATTGACGCTGAATCCCAATCAATCCGACGCGACGCTGACGGCGTTTCTGACGGCGATTCCCAACGCCGGCACGCGGATGGAAATCTCCGCGTACGCCGAGGATACCACTCAGTTCCCGACCGTCTCGGCGCGCCTGGAGGTGAGAGCCGCCGCGAACAGTGATTGCATGCGCATCGTGGAATTGAATTCGGACCCGAAGTTTATTGTCGAGGCGGCCGCATTTACGCCGGACCTTTCCCATGCGTTGGTCGCGGCCGGCAACACGATTCACATCTGGGACCTGTCTCGCGGCAGCGCCGCCGGCAAGCTCGATGGCCACCACGACCGGGTCACGAGCGTGAGCATCTCCGCCGACGGCTCACTGGCGCTTTCAACCAGTGTGGATCGCACCGTCATTCTCTGGGACTTGGCGATTCGCAAGCTGAAGAAGCAATCAGTGGACGTGAAAAAACGGGTTCTCGGCGCGGCGATGTCGCCCGCCGGCCATCGCGGAATCGTGATTTACCTCGGCTCGATCGTGCGCGTGAATCTCGACACCTTTCAACCGCTCCTTCCGACAATCCCCGTATCGCACTTGATGGGGAGCAACGCCGACGATGCCATTCAAACCGTCGCGCTTTCGCAGGAGAGGAAGGCGATTCTCGGCGGAGTGGACGGGAAGTTATTCTTGCTCGAACTGCCGGACAAGCCGCGCATGGCGCCGACCAAGCATGCCCTCGCCGGCCCGACCGACACCGTGCTCTGCTCGGCGTTTGATCGCGGCGGCGACCTCGCGGCGAGCGGCGGCAAAGACAAAATCGTTCGCGTCTGGGACGTCGCCGGCCACTCGCTCAAATGGAAATCCGAGGGAGTTTCCGAGGCGGTCGTATGCGTGCGTTTTTCGCCGGATGGGTCGATGCTGGCGACCGGCGAAAGCGGCGGCGGCATCCGCGTCTGGAGCGCGACCGACGGAAAACCGATCGCCAAGTTCTCCGGTCAAACCAATCCAATCCTGGCGCTGGCGTTCGCCCCGGACGGCAAATCGCTCTGGTCCGCTTCGACCGACAAATCGCTGCGGCAATGGCGATTGCCGTAACGACCTCATGAATTCGAATGGGCGTTTTCGCTCGCCGCCGGCTGCGGCGCGGAGTCCGACCGCTTGTACGACCGGCCGATGTCGACCTGTTCAAACCCGACGCCGCGGAAAAGATCGACAGCGATCTGATTGTTTTCGGGGATTTGCACTTCGGCTAACTTGAAGGCGTTTTCCTGGATGTAGCGCAGCAACTGGCTCACAAGCAGCTTGCCGAGCCCCTGGCGGCGAACATCCGGGCGGACTTGCAGATCGATAATCCCGGCGGCCAGCGGACTGGGCTGCCGCGATGAACTCATTTCCCAAACCAGGGCTCGCGCCGCGGGAATCCCGGAGAGCTTATCCAATAGGCGAAACTCGACCGGCTCAAAACTGCCCAGCACGCACGACTGCCACCACGAGCCGATTTCCGGTTGCGGCACCAGTTGCGTCTCATAGCGGCGGCGCAACGCCACGAATCGCGAATCGACGACCGGCTGAAAGTTCTCCAAGTTTCGCTGCAACAAGAGGCAGGTCGCGCAGCCGCGATAGCCCACGCTTTCCATGAACGGGGCCGCGTCCGGATCACTGGCGAGAAAGCCGGGGCTGTCGCTGCCGCCGTAAACGCCGAAGTAAAACGGGTTCAGCGGGCGCATGCCGCCGGCCACGATTTCCGACGTGCCCAACTCCTTCAAATAGGCTTCCGCGTGTTCGAGGAGATGGGTGCCGATCTTCTGCCGCCGGTGCGACGGGCGGACCGCGATCGCGCAAATGATTCCGCTGTCGAGGGAGAGGGAATTCTCGGCGGCATTGGGGCCGAAGCCCGCGTGCGCGAAGCCCACCACCTTGCCTTCGTCCTCCGCGATGATCAGCCCGGGCCGGTCGAAATAGGGTTTGGAAAAAACGCACAGTTCGAGCAATGTCGCCGCGCGTAGCCGATACGCCCCGCGATTGACGAACGATTCGTTCCATATCTGGACGATCGAGGGCGGGTCGGAATTGCGAAAGTGACGGAATGAAATCACGAGGACTGCCTTCTCCTGCGCCGAGTTGCGGGCTTCTGCTCCAAACCTTCGTATTATAAGCCACGCCTGAATCCCCGCAAGCCGGGGTGAATCGCCGACCCGAGGAAGGGGCCATGAACCGAATTGGCGTTCTCGTTATTCTGATTTTACCGACTATAACGCGGGCCGCCGACTGGCCGCAGTTCCTCGGGCCCAGTCGCGACGGCCATTCCGCCGAAACCGGCTTACTCCACGAATGGCCGAAGGACGGGCCGCCCAAGGCGTGGGAATGCGACGCCGGGCCCGGTTTCAGCGGACCGGCCATCGCGGGCGGCAAGTTGATCCTTTTCCACCGCGCCGGCGACGACGAGGTCGTCGAATGCCTTGACGCCAAGACCGGCAAGAAGCTCTGGAAACATTCCAATCCCACCGGCTACGTTGATGACCTCGGCAAGGGCGACGGCCCGCGCGCCACGCCGGTCATCACCGGCGAGCGCGTTTACACGCTCGGCGCCGAGGGGCGGCTTCAGTGCCTGGAGTTCGCCGACGGCAAGAAAGTCTGGGAACGCGATCTGGCGGCCGATTATCCGTTCCGCAAGGGCTACTTTGGCGTCGCCTCCTCGCCGCTGGTCGATGGCGATCGCATCTTTATCAACATCGGCTCCAAGCGGGCAGGCGTGGTCGCGTTCGATTGCAAGACCGGCAAGGAAGTCTGGAAAGCCTCCAATGACCGCGCCAGCTATTCCACGCCCGCCGTGGCGGAGATCGCCGGCAAGCGCGTCCTGCTGTTCTTCACCCGCGAGGGCCTATTGGTGCTTGACCCAAAGGACGGCGCCGTCATCCACAAACGCCAATTTCGCGCTCGCATCGATGCCTCGGTCAACGCCGCCACCCCGCTCGTCTTCGGCGACCAGGTTTTTCTCTCCGCGTCGTACCAAACCGGCGCCCTGCTCCTCGACGGCAACGGCTGGAAGGACATCTGGAAATCCGATGAAGTGCTTTCGAACCATTACAACACCAGCGTGAAAGTCGGCGATTATCTTTACGGCGTCCATGGCCGCGAGGAGGCGGGCGGCGAACTCCGCTGCGTCGAGTGGAAGACCGGCAAGGTCGACTGGACGAAACCCGGCTTTGGCTGTGCCCATTTGATCGCCGCGGACGGCATGCTGATCGCCGCGGTCGAGTCGGGTGAACTGGTCCTTCTGGAAGCGACGCCCAAGGCTTACACCGAACGCGGGCGATTCGCTGCCCTCGATAAACCTCGTCATGCCGTTGCCGCACCTGCCCTTGCCGATGGCTTGCTGTTTGTGCGAAATGACAAGAAGCTTGCAGCCTGGAAATTGAGGTAGCGGGGCTCACACCAGGATCTCCTTCACCACTCGTGCGGGCTCCACGCCGGTGAGTCGCATGTTCAGGCCCTGGAACTTCACCGCGAATTGCTCGTGTTCGATTCCGAGCAAATGCAATATGGTGGCGTGCAAATCGTGGACGTGGACCGGGTTCTCGGCGACGTAGTAGCCAAGCTCGTCGGTTTTGCCGTAGGTCACGCCGCCCTTGATGCCGCCGCCAGCCAGCCACATGCTGAAAGCTCGCATGTGATGATCGCGGCCGGCCTGGTTCCCCTTATTCGACTGGGCCATCGGCGTGCGGCCGAATTCTCCGCCCCAGATCACCAGCGTGTCGTCGAGCATGCCGCGCTGCTTCAGGTCGCGGACCAGCGCCGCGCTGGGGCTGTCGCACAAGCCGCAGCAGATCTTCATGAAGTGAACCAGGTCGTTGTGATGGTCCCAGCCCATGTGATAAAGCTGGATGAAGCGCACGCCGCGTTCCGCCAGCCGCCGGGCGAGCAGGCAATTCGCCGCGAATGAACCGTCCATCCCCTTGACGCCATACAGATCGAGCACGCGCTTGGGCTCGTCGCGGAAATCGAGCAAATCGGGCACGCTGGCTTGCATGCGAAAGGCGAGTTCATATTGGGCGACGCGCGTCTCAATCTCTGGATCGGCGCTGCGTTCATTCTGAAATCCATTCAACCGCTTGACGGCGTCGACCACGTCGCCCTGCTGGTCCCGCGTCACGCCCGGCGGGTTGTTGACATACAGCACCGGGTCGCCCTTCGAGCGAAACAGCACGCCCTGATATTTCCCCGGCAGGAAACCCGGCCCCCACATGCGGCTCGAAATCGGCTGCGGATTTCGCCCGCCCCGGCTGGTCAACACGATGAAGCCCGGCAGATTGCTACACTCGCTGCCGAGCCCGTAGGTGATCCACGCCCCCATGCTCGGCCGGCCCGAGATCGAGGTGCCGGTGTTCATCACCGTGTTCGCCGGGTCGTGGTTAATCTGGTCGGTGTGCAGCGAGCGGACGATGGCGATGTCATCGGCGATCGAGCCGATGTGCGGCACGATTTCCGCGATCTCCTGCCCCGATTCTCCATATTTTCGAAAGCGAAACTGCGGTGCAAAGCAAGCCAGTTTTTGTCCTTGCAATTGGGCGATCGGCTGGCCTTTCGTGAACGACGCCGGCATCGGCTGGCCCTGCATCTCGGCCAGCTTCGGCTTGGAATCGAACGTCTCCAGATGCGATGGCCCGCCGGACATGTAGAGGAAAATCACCCGCTTCGCCCGGGCCGCGAAGTTCGGCAGCGGACTCGCCGACGCCCGATTCAACAGGCACGACAACGCGATCGACCCCAGCCCGAGACCGGACTGCCCCAGAAACGCTCGGCGAGATGGAAACTGCGAACTCATGGCGGGATTCTCAATGTGATCAAATCGCAAAGCGGCTCGACTCCATTCATTATCCCGAATCGCTGCCCGCTCGCAATGCTTCGCCGGGCGATTCGCGATTGCGGCGCCAAAAAAGCGGACAAAAGCGGACATCGCCTCTTCCCAAACACCAACCTGCTTTTGTCGTATCTCGCGACCCGACCACCAGTTCCGTCCTGTATTCGAGATCATCACAAAACTTGTCCGCTTTGTCCGTCCGCATGTCCGTCCGCATGCATGTCCGGTCCGTAGCCGCACGGCTTTAGCCCGCGGGCTCGCGTGTGTCAGTCGCGGCGAGCGACTTTACCAATTTCGCGGTGACGATCGCGGCTGACCGCGATTTGTCGATCGCGGTTTAGGGCGCGGCAACGAGCGGGCGGTCGATCACCTCTTGGCAAGGCATTTCAGCACCACATAACCTGGATGGGATGATTTCGAGATGAAGGGTCTCGGAGCGAGTAGTAGCTCGCCCCGAGACGTGACCTTCGGGAGCAAGACCTCCCTTGGGCCATTCTCAGTTTCCCCTGCGTGGCGTCCCTGGACAAGGTCCAGCGGCGTCGTCGGGTCATTTTCGATGCCGGCGTTGCCTGCTCAAAGGCTGCGAACGGCTCTATCGGCCGACTCATCCCCAGAGTCGATACTGTTCGGACCACTGCGTCCGCGAAGCCGAGCGCTGGCGGGGTCGGCAGGCCAGCCGGGCTTGGCGGGCCAGCGCGCAGGGCAAGGCTTGCCGCCGGGAGCAGGCGCAGCGCTATCGACGGCGGATTCCGCTGGTCGTCCTTCCCGAATCGTTGTTCACGGCAGGACCGGCGGAGCCGGAACGTTTTCCGGAGTCACCCGCCCTTTCGGCTCCCGCGGAGGCGTCCGTTCTTCCGGCTCCGGAGGCCCCGGAGGCGCGCGAGGGCCAGCGCCCAGCGTTAAAATCTGACGATTTTTCCCTTCGCTGGTGTGAACGTCCCGGCTGCTACGAGTGGTTCGCGGTTGCCTGGGCGTTGTCGCCGCAGCGCTTCTGTTCGAGCGGCTGCCGCCGAGCCTTACGCAACGTGCTGGATCGGGAAGCCCGCTATCGACAACGACGGCGCGACGGCGATCGGCCACTCCAGCGGCGCTCGCGGCCGGCTTCGATGCGGCCGCCGTGACGTCTTTACCGGTTGTGATCGGTCGAGCGTTTGGGGATGATCGCCCGTGCCCCCAAAGACGGAGAAGGCAACGGGTGGGTTCCGGTACTCCCGGTCCCCCCGTTCCTTCCCGTTGGGGGGTGGGGGAGGAGAAGCCTTGCCCGCCATCGCGACCATCGAAGCCCGGCCGCTGACCTTGTCTGAGTTGGGCTCGCGGTATCGTCGCTACCGACTGACGGACCCGGCGGCCGAGGCGGCGATGGCCCGGTCGCTCTGTTCGTATGGGCAGTTGGCCCCAGTGACGGCGTGCTGGCGGGACGGCCAGGCCGAACTGCTCGATGGGTTCAAGCGGCACGCGGCCGCGGCTCAAGTCGGGTGGCCGACGTTGAGCGTGCGGCTGGTCGATGTCGATGAGCGGTCGGCCAAGGCGGCGATCTTCGGGCTCAACCATGCGGGTCAGCAGCCGAGTGAGTTGGAGGAAGCCTGGATCGTGCAGGCCCTGGTGCGTGAAGACGGGCTGTCGCAGGTGGAAGCGGCGCAGTTGCTGAACAAGCATAAGAGTTGGGTGTGCCGGCGACTGGCACTCCTGGAACGGCTGGGGCCCGAAGCCCAGGCGGAGTTGCGTCTGGGCCTGATGTCGCCGGGCCTGGCGCGACAGTTGACGCGGTTGCCCACGGGCAACCAGGCGGCCGTGCTGAGCGCCGCGCGACGGGATTGCCTGACCGCGCTCGAAGTCCAGGGCGTCGTCGATTTGTTGCGCGGGGCATCGCAAGAGCAGGAAGAGTACGTGCTCCACGACCCGCGCGCGGCCTTGCGTCAGACCGAAGGCGTGCCGGTCCGCGATCCACGCTTGAGCCCGGCGGGCAACCGGCTGGCTCGCCAACTCGCGTTGGTGATCGACGTGCTCGGCCGGCTCGAGAGTTGGCAGCGTCATCCCGGACTGGCCGAGTTGAAGCGCGACGACCGCCGGTTGCTCGCGCCCAGCTTCTGGCGGCTGGCTGGCGATGGACGCCGCGTCGCCGACCGGATCGATGATCTGTGGCCCCGTTTATCCGCGGACGAGTTGCCATGAACGAAGCGCTCCGTCACGACATCGTGCGTCGCCATCAGGGCGGGGCTTCGGTCCGGCAAATCGCCGACGACTTGAAGTTGGCCCGCCAGACCGTGCGCGGCGTGATTCGCCGCTGGCAAGCCGATCGGGCCGGTCCCGAAGCGCCCCCAGCGTCACCGCCAAAGCGATCGAGTTTGCTCGATGCCTACGACGAAGCGATCCGCCACTGGCTCGAGCGCCATCCCCAGATCACCGTCACCCGCCTGCTGGAAGAACTGCGCAGGCAAGGCTTCGCTGGCCAGTACACCATCCTCCGCGCCGGGTCAACCAGTTGCGGCCCCGGCCCCATCGCCCACCGGTCGAGCGCTTCGAGACCGGGCCGGGCGCCCAGGCCCAGATGGACTACAGCAGCTACGACCTCGACTTCACCGGCCCCGGCGAGGGCCGCCGCCGCGTTCATCTCTTCAGCTATATCCTCAGCTACTCACGCCGCTCGTACCTGCGCTTCGTCGAGACGCAGGACCTGGCCACGACCTTGCGCGAACACATCCGTGCCTTCGAGCATCTGGGCGGCGTCGCCCGCACCTGCCTGTACGACAACATGAAGGTGGTGGTCCTGCGGCACGGCGACGAGGGGCCGCTGTACAACCCCAAGTTCCTCGCCTTTGCCACGCACTACGGCTACACGCCCTGGGCCTGCCGCGTCCGCCGCA
>CAWFFC010000003.1:0-80348 GCA_963815035.1 uncultured Gemmataceae bacterium | reverse complement strand
ATAGTTGCCCTGCATTTCGTTGACGGCCCGCTGCGGCACCAGCAGGGCTCCGGTCCGGACGCCGATGGAAGCGCGCACCTTGGCGTACTGTCCGGGGCGCAGCCTGTTTCCGGGATTGGGGAACAGCCCGGTCAATTGAATGGAACCTGTTGAAGGATTCACCTGCCGGTCGGCGAACGAGAAGCGTCCCTTATGTGGATACAGCGTGCCGTCGGAGAGAATCAATTCCAGCTCCAGATGGTTCATCGGCGTGTCGCGCCGAATCAGACTCAAGTACTCCTGTTCGCTCGCGGTGAAGTTCGCCTTGATCGGATCGAGCGTCGAGACCGTGGTCACGGCAGGGCTCGAAGGCCCCACCAGGTTGCCGACCTGTGTAGTGGCCACCCCGGCGATGCCATCGATGGGAGAGACCAGCCGGGTGAAACCTAGATTCACTTTCGCCGTCTCAACCGCCGCCGTAGCGGCCGTCACCGCTGCCTTGGCCGCTTCAATCTGCGCCTGCGCGGTTTCCACTTGGGCCTTCGCGGCGGTCACCTGCGCCTTTTGCGACCGATTATTCTGGCGCGCGTTGTCCAGGTCCTGCTGCGTGATGGCCTGCTGCTGCGCCAGCGGAATGTAGCGATCCTCATCCAGTCTGGGCCTTCTCCTGATTGGCCTCGGCGCTAGCCAACTGCGCTTGCGCCTGCAGCAATCCCGCACTGCCTGCGTAAACTGCGCCTTGGCTTGCGCCAGTTGGCCCTCGGCCTGATCGGCGGCGGCCTGCAGCGGCCTCGCGTCCACCTGGAACAGCAGCTGGCCTTTGCGGACGAAGGAGCCTTCGTTATAGTTCTGCGACAGCAGGTAGCCGGTCGCCTGCGCTTTAATGGCCACGTTCACCAGCCCGTCCAGCGTGCCGATCCATTCGCGAGCGATAGGGATATCTTTTTGCTGCACACGGGCGACCTCCACATCCGGAGCAGGCGGCGCTGCGGCGGCGTTGGTCTTCGATGTGCAGCCGGCCGTGCTTCCCAGCGCCGCCAGCAGCAGCGCGGCCGCGAAAATCCCGAATTGTGTTTGCATTTGCTCGATCCTCTGTGTCATTTGTGTCCCTCGCAAGAGGAGTCTCGCGGGGCGATCAGTCGCCTCACGGTCCGTTCTCCTTTGCCTCTCAAGTTGTCCAGCAGGTGCCTGGTCTCCACGCCCGCGGCGACGAACCTGGCGCCGCTGGTTCTCATTTCCGACAAGAGATTCTCGCCGCTCTCGTCGATAAAGGTGACGTCGCTCAGATCCACAACGCGGTTGCCGGCAGCGATGGCCGGGGTGCTCCCAACACGAGCGCAGTTCGGCGACCCAAGGTCCCGCCAACTGCCCGCACAGCGTCCAGCGCTGCTCTGTCTCCGATTGCGCGTAGGTGATCCGTAACATCCGCGCATAGAGAGTGCATGTTGTGCGCCAATCGGCGCAGAGGCGCAAGATGTTGATGAGTAATAGATCTGAAGGATTGCTATCGTGGAGTGCCGATGACGGAAGCCCGGCCAGCTACCAGAATTTCGGCAGATGATTTACGCGCCGGTGCGCGCAATGCGGATGCCGAGCTTCTGCATGCGCGATTGCAGCGTGGAGCGCTTCATCCCCAACCGGGCCGCGGCGCCGTTGGGGCCGGCGACGGTCCAGTTGGTTTGTTCCAGCGCCGTCACGATCTGCTGCCGTTCGGCGTCGTCCAGAACGGCGCGCATGTTGCGCGCGTGCGCCTCCACGGGCGCCGCGGGTGCGATGTTGGGAGGGCGCAGATCGTCGCTCGGGACCTTTAAAACCGGGCCTGTGGTGAGGATCACCGCGCGCTCGATCACATTCTGCAGCTCGCGGATATTGCCGGGCCAGGGATACTTCACCAGCGTCGTCATGGTGTCCGAAGAAATGGTGTCGATCGTCTTGCTGATGCGCCGGCTGAATTGCTGCACGAAGTGGCGGACCAGCAGCGGAATATCTTCAGGGCGCTCCCGCAGAGCCGGAACGCGCACCGGAAATACGTTGAGACGGTAGTACAGGTCGGAGCGGAATTTCTGCTCGCTCACCAGTTCTTCCAGATTGCGATTCGTCGCGGCGATCAGTCTGGCATCGGTGCGCAAGGTTCGCGTGGAGCCCAGGCGCTCAAACTCGCGCTCCTGCAAAACCCGCAACAGCTTGGGCTGCAGCTCCAGAGGCACTTCGCCGATCTCGTCCAGGAACATCGTGCCGCGGTTGGCCAGTTCGAAGCGCCCTACGCGCTGTGCGATCGCCCCGGTGAACGCGCCCTTCTCATGGCCGAACAGCTCGCTCTCCAGCAGGCCCGTCGGAATCGCCGCGCAGTTGAGTTTGACGAAGCCGCCCGCCTGACGCGCGCTCAAGTTGTGCACGGCGCGCGCGATCAACTCCTTGCCGGTCCCGGTTTCGCCGTAGATCAGCACGGTGGAATCGGTGGGCGCGACCGTTTCAACTTCTTGCAGCACGCGGCGCAGAGCCTCGCTCTTGCCGACGATCTCTTCAAACTTCAGCTCGCTGCGGATTTCGCCCTCCAGGTACAGCTTCTCTTGTGCGAGCTTGTTCTTCAGATCGGACACTTCGCCGAAGGCCAACGCGTTCTCAATCGCAATCGCCACCTGCCGCGCAATCTGGCCGAGGAAAGAAAGGTCGTCCTCGGAAAACGCCTGTTCGCGAAAGCTGCCCAGGCTCAGCACGCCGACGATTCCTTCACGGCCGTTCATGGGAACATGCGCGAGCGATTGGATGCCCGAGTGCAGGCATGCCAGGTTCACTCTCGATCTCTTCTCGGGAGAGGATAACCGGCTCGCCGGATAGAAATACCCGCAGTCCCGCTGCCTTTTCGTCGGCGGGGGCTCGAAGCCTTCCTGATCATGCCCGGGATTATCGGGAAAATCCAGAGCGTAAAGCCGCAGCTTCTTGTCCTCGGGCTGGGCAGATCGATCCCCACGCCGTCGCACTGCATCACGCGGCGGATGTTCGCCGAAATTTCGCGCAGCACGTCGCGCAGGTTCAGGTTCGATACCACGCGATTGGTCAGGTCCAGCAGCAGTTCCAGCCGTTCCTGCGCGCGCTGCGACGCCTGAAAATTGAATGGCGTCGTCCATCGCCAGAGCGATCTGGTTGGCCACCAGCGAACAGAACCGGACCTCTTCCGCGCGAATACGCATCTCGATACACGCTGGCGATCACCAGACTGCCCAGCCGCCGGTGCGCGGTGGTTAACGGAAAGGCGCAGACCGATTGCAACCCGGCCTCGCGCATGATTTCAGTAGACGCGGGAAAGCGGGTTTCGCCATCCAGCGTGGAGAGAGAAATGGTCTCCTGATTGCGGTACACCCAGGCAGCCAGGGTCCCTTCTTTATCGACCTCGGAAGGGGAGGTTCGGGGCTTCCGGCAGCCGGCGCACATATACCAATTGATCTTGTTGGAGCGCTCGTCGTACTGCGCAATTCCATCGAACTGAAGGACTTGACCCAGCTCGTGGACCAGAATTCCGAACAGCTCCTGAGGTTCGCGCTGTGCGCGCACGGAAGCGGCAAGCCGGATCAAGGACTCGTATCTTGCTGCTGTGGATTGATCTGATCTCGTTTCAGAGACCGCTGTCGTGAACATTCTCTGAAGGTTCCACCTGGGTTGGTTGGATGCGGCCAGGGCGGGCCGGGATTCAACTTTGAGCCGTTCACTTTTTCGACACAATGCCGCAGGTATGGATGGAGGAGCCGACAAAAACGGCTCATACGAAAGAAGAAAGAGACAAGAGGACAACAATGACAATATCCATCCAGAATCAGATTCACAAATCAAAGACGAACATCTTGCGCTCCCTGTTGCTGAGCGCTCTCGCTCTGGTTAACCTTGGCCCTTCGCGTGCTTTCGCGCAGGACGCCCATTCCCACACTCCGACGCCGGAACAATATGTTGCCGGGCCAGGATCAGACTCCTTCGCCCACCCTGATCAAAATCGTCCGCGACGCGACCGAGCGATTCAAAGATGTTTCCGTGGCGGAGGCGGAAGGGTATGCTCTGCAATTCGGCTGCGTGAGCGGCCCGGACGAAGGGGCCATGGGGCTGCACTACGTAAATGGGAAGCTGGTGAACGACGGCGTGCTGGACGCCACTCATCCCCAGATCGTGATCTACGAGGCGATGCCAAACGGAGGCATGCGGCTGATCGGCGCCGACTATCTGCTGATCGCCGACGCGTGGAATGCGAAGCATTCGGGCCCGCCGATGCTCAATGGGACAGATCTTCCATCTGTTCGATAGCCCCAATCGCTTCGGCCTCCCGGCGTTTTACACGCTGCATGTCTGGGCATGGAAGGATAATCCCAAGGGCGCGTTTGTGAACTGGCATCCGAATGTTTCGTGCGAATCCTTCGCCGGCCAAAAGGGGCAGATCCAATGAGCGAAAGGATAACAGCACAGGCAGCCGCTCTGGATATGGACAAGCTGAATGCTTTTATCGGTCAATTCGTGACCGATCTGGGCGCGGCGGTGCATGGCGGCATGGTCGTGATCGGGGAAAAGCTGGGGCTTTACAAAGCCCTGGCCGGAGATCCGATGAGCTCGGCGCAACTGGCGGCGAAGACGAAGACCGACGAGCGTTATCTGCGGGAGTGGCTGGCTTCGCAAGCCGCGGGAGGCTACATCACCTATGATGCCAAGAACGACATGTTCAGCCTGAATGCGGAGCAGGAGTTCACGCTGGCGACGGAAGACAGCCCCGCATATCTGCCGGGCGCATTTGAGCTGGCCTTGGGCTCGCTGGCGGCGGTTCCGCGGATCGCCGAATCCTTTCGTACCGGCGCCGGCATGGGATGGCATGAACATGCAGGACGGGGTCTTTCACGGATGTGAAAAGTTCTTCCGTCCCGGCTATGCGGCGAATCTTGTAAGCTCCTGGATTCCCGCTTTGGGCGAGGTGAAACAGAAGCTGGAGGCGGGGGCGCGGGTGGCCGATGTCGGCTGCGGGAAGGGGCTTCCACGATCTTGATGGCGAAGGCGTTTCCCAAGTCCCGATTTTTCGGATTCGATTATCACGAAAAATCGATCGAGGCGGCGCGCAATACGATGAGTCAGTCAGCGGCAAGAAGAATGATGTGCGGTTCGGCGGTCACCCCCCAGCGCCGGCTCGGCGGGTAGAAAGGAACCTTCGCCTCGACATATTCAAATGGCTTAACATCTTTTCGCGGCTCGGTCATTGCCGGTTTGTCGGCGAATGCACCGGCAATCGCCGGATCCTGATGGCAGGCCCAGCGGATGCCGCGCTCGATTAAATTCTGAAATCCGGGGTTGCCCCAGGTGCGTTCGTCATGGCCCCAGGCGGTGTAGAAGACGCGTCCCTTCCCCTCGGTGCGAACCCAGGTCCAGGGTTCCTTCGAGTTTCCCTCGGCGCGATATTCCAGCACCGTACGATTCTTGGTGTTGTGTTTGGTGTGAACGTAGGTCTCGTCCCACGATTCAAATCCCTTGAAGCCTCTCATGATCGGGTGGTTCGGCGCGGCGATCTGCGTGCGGAATGTGCCCGTGTTGTGCCGCAGGAATTGCGCGCCGATCAACGCGACGACCTTGGGCGAGTTGCGGAAGCAATAGGAAGCGCAGTGCAGCGGAATGAAACCTTTGCCATTCTCAACAAAATCGAGGAGCGCTTTTTCCTGATCCGGTTTGATCTCGTCGATATTGGCGTAAACGATCAGGCCATCGTAACGCGACAGCGTTTTTTCGCTCAGCGCGTTCATTTCTTCGGTGTAAGTGATGTCGATGCCGCGCTTGGCCATCACCGGCTGCAATTGGCGGAACCGCAACGCGGGTTGATGGTGGCCGCGGTCGCCGAGAAACAGCAGTTTCAACGGCTGGGGTTCGGCCGCGAATGCGACGGTCGGAGTCAGGATCAGCGCGAGGGAAAGAAGGGTGCGATTCATCGGAGAGAACCTCGGATGAGACGATGCGAATGGGATTAAACTAGCGAGTGAGGGCAGCCGCGTCGATTCGCCGTGCCGAAAAAGAGAATCACTTCACCAGCTTGAGCAGTTCCTTGTGAATCAATTCGGGGAATTCGCCGTTCCAGCCATGAAGAATCAACGTCACCATTCCGGACTTGTCGATTACGACCGAGCGCGGCGTGGAGCGGCCGGCGAAACGCGATCGCGCTGCCCGACCATCGTAAATCGGGAGTTTCAGTTTCAAGTCGTTTCGCAATGATGCAATCGCGGGCAGGTCGGCCTCGCTGGCGAGCGCCACGACATGGACGCGGTTAGCATACGGGCCCATTGTCGATTGCACGTATTTCAGAACGGGCGTCGCCAGTTTGGACGAAGGCTTGAAAAAGACGAGCACGGCCGGCTGGCCGCGAAGCTGACTCAATTTCAAACTCGGCCCTGCGGCGAAATCCGACGCGGAAAAATCGGGCGCCGGCTGGCCGTCCTCAACCGGCTTCGGCGCTTCCCGACGCGTGCGGATCACGAGCGGTTCGGGCGGCCGTTCGCCGTTGCGGGCCTGTTCGGCGCGGCGCTGCAGCGACTGAATCGCCGCGGCGTAGGGCGTGCCGCGGCTGTTGTAATGTTCCATTCGCCGCAACAAACTGTCGTAGCCGCGAAAATCGGGTTCGCCGCGCGGCTTCATCAGTTCGGCCAACTCCTTGGCGAATTGGACCGCTTCGAGAACGTCGCGGCGGCGATCCTGGAACTGTTGCGACGGGATATTTGCGGGCATGGAATCGAGTTCGGCGACCAGCGTCGATTTCCACGATTCGCCCGACTCGGTTCGCCATTCGGTCTTGCGTTCCAGCCGCACGATGAATCCGTCCTTGATCGACATCCACGCCAACTCGGCGCGTTTCCAGACCGTGCGGCCGGCGAGATTCCAATCGCCGGACGATTGTTCGCCCTTGAGTTTCGCGCACTGGCCATAACGATGAAACTCGGTGATCAGCATTTTCCACGACATCATGCCGCCGTCGGTATCGGTTGAGTTCCAGTCGCGGCCGGGGTCCGGCATCGAGGCGGGAAGCTCAATGAACGGCAAGGCGTCGAGCGTGGGCGGACCATCGATCGGCACATGTGGGAAGCGATCAGTCGAACCGAACGCCACGCGGCCGAGCGGATCGATTTGAGCAAGTTCCAAGCGCACGATCGGCGTGCCCTCCGCGCCGAATTTGTTTTCGACCCGCATTTCGGTCATGATCGCGGCTTGGCCGCCGCGCGGCGATGCGTCGAGGATGAGGACATACGTATCCAACAGGCGTGTCAGGCGAGTGCCCGGGCGATCGCTTTCCTGCGTGAAAACGGCGTGGTACAGAAACTCCTGCCCGCGTTCGAGGCGCAGCGGGATCGGCCGGGCGGTCTCAGGCGGAGCCGCCGGCGTCAGGGCCGCCAGGAGGAGTAGCAACGATTTCATCGATCCCATTCGGCGCGCAAACTGGCCGCGTGCATGTATAGCTGCCCACACCAGGCATGCAATGGCAAAGAAATCTGTCTTCTTTGAATGTGTCTTCTTAGAAACTAGCGGTTTCCCAAGCAGAAAACTCTAAGCGGACAGAAGACACGAGCGCACCACCCCCAAATCTGTCTTCTTAGAAATTGTTGATCAACATAGTGAACATTCGAACAAAATGGCGATCCGATCCTTGCCCATTTTGCCCGGTTGGATTGTTCGTCACGAAATGCTCCAAACCCCATCAAGTCGGGTCCGGTTTGATTCCGATTCTAATGGTGGGGGAGAGTTTGAACGCGTCGCAGGCGCTTGGGGGAGATGCGGATGAGCGACTCGAGTGTGTTGCTGGGGAAAATCCGCGAATTGCGGCAACGGCTGAGCCAAGTGCAGGGATTGGTGGGCGAGGCCAGCAAGACGGCGTCGGCGCTGCTCGGCAGCGAGGTCGGCGACGACGCCCCGCTCGAGGAGCGAATCGCGGAAGGCGCTCGCCGGGCGGCGCTGCTCGACTCGTCGATTCGCCAACTGACCGACGAATCGAACGCAAAGGAGATCCGGCCGACGCGGCTGATCGAGAAGGTGCGGCAACAATTGGAGCGCGGGCGGCAACTGGTCGGGCGACTGAGAACGCTCGCCGAGGAGCCGCTGATTAGCCGGGGCGACCCGATTGTTGGCACCGACGCCGACGATCCGCTGCTGCACGCCTATCGCGAAACCGCCGCCATGACTGAATCGACCCTGCGGCTGGTGCAGGCGTTTCCCGACGCGCCCAGCTCGCAAATGCGTTTGAGCGATGGGCTCGAAAACATCATCAACGCCATCGCCGACCGCATCGCCGGGCTGCACGAAGCCGTGGCGTTTCGCAAGGGCGAATTGCTGCGCCGCGACGCCCTGGCGCTGTTTCTGCGCAAGTTGGCCGATGGCGACGCATCCGATCCGCTCGATTTCGTCGGCCTGGCCGATTTCCTGCTCAAGGAAGCGCGAGATTCCAGACCGCTGCACTTCCTGCACGCCCCGCCGGCGCATCGCGATCAATTTATTGCCTGCCACGCGTTGACCTCGGCGCGCATCGTGGCGCGCATGATTCGCCATGATCCGGATTGGCAGCAATATGCCCACGACGCGGTCGTCGCCGTGCTTTTGAAAGACGTGGGCATGCTGGCAATCGATCCGGCGATTGTGGCGGCGAGCGAACCGCTCGACGACGAACAGAAACGGGCGCTGGAATCGCACTGCCGCATCGGCTCGGAACTGGTCGCGAAGCATTTGCCGGCGACGGCGACGCTATATGAAGCGATCGCCGGGCACCACGAACGACTCGACGGCACCGGCTATCCCGCGGGGCTGATCGGCCCACAGATCGGTTCGTTGCCGCGATTGCTCGCGGTCGCCGACGTGTATGCGGCGATGTGCTGCCCGCGGCCGCAGCGCCCGGCGTTCGATCCGCGCACCGCGCTGACCGAGACATTGCTGATGGCGGAGCGCGGCCTGCTCGATGGCGACGTCGCCGCCCGCCTGTTGGGCCTGTCGTTTTATCCGGTCGGCTCGGTGGTCGAAATGGCGGACGGGGCGGTCGGCGTCGTGGTGGCGTCGCACATGGCGCCGCGGCGAATTGCACACGCCGGCCAAACCGGTGGTCGCGGTGTTGGCCGATCCGGAGGGGCATCTTCTTCCGGCCCCGCGGCATTTCGACTTGGCCGAATGCGAGGGCCGCTCGATCGTGCGGACGCTCACCGACGGTCAGCGCCGGCATCTCTTGGGCCGGCGCTATCCGGAACTGGTTTAGATCAAATGCGATCGAACGCGGATGACGCGATTACACAGATCTTCACGGATCAGAAGAACTAAAAAGCGTCGGCTGATCCGTGAGAATCCGTTTGATCCGTGTCATCCGTCTTCGATTGCCGATCAGAGTGTATATGGCAAGATGAATTCAAAGGACTATCTTCGCGCGACGCGGCATCCATGGCCGATTCTCGTGCTGCTGCTGCCGCTGTTGGTCGCATACGAGAGCGGCGTGCTGATTCTGGGCGGCGGGAAGTCCGAGGCCATGCGCAACGGGGCCGATGCCTGGATGCGCTACGCCCTGCAATCGTTCGGCCTGAACCACCTGATCATCGCCCCGCTCACCGTGGCGATCGTTTTCGCGGCCTGGAGTTGGATTCGCCGCCATGATCGGCCCGAGGGGCTGTTCACCGTCTGTTCGGGCATGTTGCTCGAGTGCTTTCTGTTCGCATTGCTATTGTGGGGCCTGTCGCAGGGCTTCGCGCCGTTCCTGGAGAAACTCGGCGTACCGCTGAACGCCATCGGCGGCGTCCACCCCGCGATCGCCCGGATCATCACCTTTGTCGGCGCCGGGATTTACGAAGAAATCTTGTTCCGCCTGATCCTATTTAGCGGCCTGGCCTGGCTGTTGCAGCACGCGGCGATGCCCAAGGCCGGAGCGGTGGTGCTGGCTGCCGCGGTTTCCGCGCTGCTCTTCGCCGCCGCCCACCATGTCGGGCCCTACGGCGAAAAGATGGATAGCTATGTCTTTCTCTTCCGCATGATGGCCGGGGTTTATTTCGCGCTGTTGTTCCAACTCCGCGGCTTTGGCGTCGCGGCGGGCGCGCATGCCTGCTACGACGTGCTGGTGGGGCTGGCGCCGGGTGAGTTGGCGCCTTTCAAAACTGACATGCCGGCAATCCTCAAATTGGCGCCTTTTCCTGCGCCGATCCTGGCCTATTAATAAATGGTGTCAGTTCATTTTTTTTCGCCCTTGGCCGATCTCGAGGCCGCGGCAGCAGGGGCGTGCCGTGCCGGTGAGCCATGCCGATCAGCTGTAGTAAGCGCGGGATGGGAGAGATGGAACTACCGTCAGAGCCAGAGAGCAAACAAAAAAACTGATCTGACACCAATTATTATGTGAAGGATCATCTCGATCTCGGTCGTGCAGCACTGCTTGGCCGCCCGCGACGGTTGGGATTGATGGTGAAGTCCCCGCAGGCGGCCAAGCAGTGGCAATCACCTATGCGGGTGCAAGGAATCATGACTGTCAAACTGCATTGCCACTGCTTGGCCGCCTGCGCGAGATGTGCCAGTGTGCAGAATCGCCAGAGGCGGCCAAGCAGTGCTAAATACCCGTGCACGGTTCTGCTGCCAAATCATGCACGGTGATATAGTTCCCGAAAGCCATAGCATACCAATGTACATAGCTCTTGGAGACTTGAGATGCGATTTGCACTCCTGACAGTTTTTTTTGGACTTTCTACGATCCTCGCAAGCCGTATTCATGCCGACGATCTCGCAGAACTGCCAAAACCGCGACCAGTTCGTCGGGAATACTCGCTCACAGAATGGATTGACCGCATGCCAGGGGAGCGAAGTAAATCCGAAAACGTCATGATTGCTGCCAAAAAGATTTTCAGTCAAATGCAGGCTGATAGCCATGATTTCAACTATAAGGATATCGAAGCTATCGAAGCTCATATGGACTCTGTCATCATTACTGCTCCTGCGCCGGTTCAGAAGCGATTTCGGGAAGCATTGTGTCCAGCGACAATTAGAATTCCCCATCAGCGACAACTAGAATTCCCCATTTGCATCCCAGTTTAACAGCGCGATGGCCTGATCTTTCCCGGTGTCCTGCGGCTCACTCACGACCGCAGGGGTTGCGCAGCGAAGCGGCGAGGAGCGTAGCGACGAGCCGCGTAGCGGAGCAACCCCTGCGGTCGGTTGCCTCATCCGGGCGGGGCGTCGCCGTGGCGTGGGGTCTTGCCCTTGCGGGCTTGCTCCGCTCGGTAGCTCGGCAAGTTCAATTCCAAGATCACGCTGTGATGCACTAATCGGTCAATCGCCGCCGCCGTCGTCATCGGATCTCGGAAGATTTGTTCCCATTGCGAAAACGGCAGGTTGCTCGTCAACAAGACGCTGCCGCGCTCGTAGCGTTGGGCCAAGAGCGTGAACAGCACTTCCATCTCCTCGCGGCTCTGCTGCACGTAGCCCAAGTCATCCACGAACACCACGTCGTAGCCGGCCAGCCGTTTCAACAACCGCGGCAGCTTCAATTCCTGCTTGGCCAAGAGCAGTTCCTGGACCAACAGACTGCACGGGCTGAAGTAGACGCGTCGGCCGTTGCGAACCAACTCCTGGGCCAGGCCGGCCAGCAGGTGCGTCTTGCCCGAGCCCGGTTTGCCGAACGCCAGCACGTTCTCCTGACGTTCGACGAAGTCGCCCTCCAGCAGCGACCGCACCTGCTGCACCACCTTCGCCGGCAACCGCTTCAGCTCGAAGCTCGCCAGGCTTTTCTCCAGCGGCAGCCGCGATTCCCGCAGCAGCCGTTCCACGCGTTTGTGCCGCCGTTCGGCGCATTCCCGATCCGCCAGTTCCAGCAGGTAGCTCTCATAGCTCGAGCGCCTCCTGCCGGGCCTGCTCCGCCGCCGTTTCGAACGCCTCCCGAAACGTCGGCAGGTGCAGTTCCTTCAATTGGCGGATCAACCGCGGCTTCACGTCCTTGATCGTCACGCTCGCCATGCCAAACCTCCTTGTTCTCGAACAACTCGTCATACGCCGCCAAGTCCGGGGCTTCGACGGTCACCTCCGGCAGCCGCGACGCCGCCCCTTCGGACAACAACGCTTCGACGGCCGTCATACTGACATCCGTGCCGCCATCGAGCAGCCGACGCAACGCCTCGTCCACCTCCGCCTCGCCCCGCCGGGCCGCCAAGTGCAAAATCCCCAGGTATTCCCGGGCGGCTGTTGCCGAGGCCGTCGCCGCCAACCGATCGTAGGCCCAGCGAAATCGACTCGTCGGAAACAGACTCGCGCGATACCGATACCCGGCGAAGGCCCCGGGCTTGCGCCGCAACCACTCGATCACGTGCCGGTAATCGATCCGCTGCTTGCTGCGGCCACGCAAGCGCGGCAACACCTCCTCCTGTCGATGGCCGTACCACACCTCGATGGTGTCGGCATACACCCGGACCTCCACCCACTCGCCGATCAGCCGCGCCGGCACCGAATACGAGTTCCGCTCCACGGCGATGGTGCTGCCCGATTGCACCCGCAACTTTTGCCGGCGGAACGCGTCCAACCGCCGCGCCGGCAAGGGCCGCAGGTGCTTCTGCTCCTGGGCCAAGCGCTCCTGGCGGCCGGCGTTGCGTCGCCGGCACAACTCGTGCAGAAACGCCGCGTACGCTTGCTGAGTCGGGAAATCCCGGCTGCCACGCAACAACAACGCCTGGTTTAACGCCCGTTTGAAGCGATGATGGCTCTGCTCCGCGTCGCCGTTCTCGTGACCCTTCCCGGCGTTGATCGCTTGCGGCTGCAACTGATAGTGCCGCATCACCGCCTGGTAACGCTCGGTGAACAGCGATGAACCCGACGCCTGCACCGCCAAACTCATGCGGTCGCTGCGATGCTGCGCCGGCGCCCCGCCCAACGCCCACGCCGCGTTCTGAAACCCGGCGCTGAAACTCTCGAAACTCTCGGAGAAGCACACGCTGACATGTTCCCAGTTCGAGTAGGTCAACACGAAGTGGTAGACCAGGTGCTCGAACGGCACGCCGGCAATCGTCACCCCCAACTCGTTTAGGTGCGTGAAGTCCGAGGCGCCCAGTTGCCCGGGCACATGCTCCTGGGCGAAGAACACCTCCTTGTCCGGACCACGCCTGGCCCGCCACTGCTTGATCCGCCGTTGCAGCGTCCGCAGTTGCCCGGCGGCGAACCGGCCGGGGTAACGGCGTTGCAGTTCCTCGAACAACGTCTTCGCTTCCCAGCCCGAGGCCTGGTCCAGCAACGCTTCCACTTCACTCCAGACCTCGACGAACGGGTCCGGACGGGTTCGATAGCTCCGTCCGCCCGCCTGGTCGCGGATCTGCGAAGGCAACTGCTGGCTGTGCCGATACTTCCGGGCCGTTTTGCGATCCATGCCGGCCTTCGCCGCCGCCATACTCAGCGACGCCTCCCGCTGGGTCCAATCCCACAGCATGCGTACCTGCCGATCCGTCACCATCGCGGACTCCTTCCGGGCGAAGGGCGTCCCGACAGTCTAAGACCAACAGCGAAATTCGCGGAAAACGGGCCTCAAGCGAGACCCGGCAAGTGGGGAATTCTAATTGTCGTCAGTGGGGAAATGTAATTGTCGTTCATCATTCGTATGTTCCGAGACTTCGGTCGTGCCCGTACAGGGCTATCAAAAGCCAATCGTCAAACACGTCCATTGCGTTGACCCAAGCGGTAACGTCGGTGTCGGACAGCGCACGAGTCCAAATGGCGTGGCGCTCGACATTTGCATAACGCTTGCCGAAAATCGAACCCCATTCAATTGTTGGAAGTTGCCTTCCCACGATTCGCTCAAGGCTAACCGCTATACCGCAAATTGCTTCTCCGTGCCGCGTCGAAACGCCGAGAGCCTTCAAGACATGCGAAGCGATTCGGTTTTTCCTGATTCGATCAAACGCGGGCATCGGGCCATTCGGCTCGACAAAATGGGCAGCAGCCGACACAGCGACGTCAGCGATGCGGTCATTTAACGCGCGAGCAAGCAGGGCATTATATGAGGGTGCCCCGTAGCTTGCACAACTTACGGCAGCGATAATCTCACCCCGAACCCACCACTCGCGCATCTTGAGCGCAGCAAACTCCACCTGTTCAAATGGAAGCAGCTGTCGGCGCACCGCCCAACGACCTATTGCGGCGATCATGTCGGTGGGCGCGCGAGCCGACCGCCACAGTCGTGGCCTCCAGCTCTCTTTCACGTACGAATCGATCGCGATTTCATGACGCCGTCCTACACGTCCTTCCGCGGTCCGAACTAATTCCGCAACCTCGGCTGCATAAAGCGGCCCCAGTTTCAGCCGCTCAAGCAATCGATTTGCTATTCCAAGGGGCAACTTCGAGTAACGCTTGAAATAACGGAGCACCGGCTCATGCAATTCTGGATGGCGCTCAAGCACTCGCCAAAGTCGAGAATTCAGCCGACTCGATGGCCCGGCAAACGCTAACAGCGACTTGAACTCTGTCTTGTTGGAAACCAATCCACGCGGGCAAAGTTCGAGGATCCGCTGCCGAAGTCGCACTTGGTCGACCGCAGTTTCTTCCTCTTCCTGTTCGAGAAATTCAAATGGTGCGCTGATTATCTTCAATTCAGCTTCAATATCAGTCACGGTGTGAATGCCTATTTTCCCGGTCTGCGGGAAAAGTCCGACATCCTTGCTCAACAGGTCGAGGCGCGTCAGCACTCGTTGAAGGTCCTTTTCGGAGCGTGCGAAGAGTTTGATATCGTCGACGTATCGGAAATACCGAACGGTCGAGTTCGAGCCGTGGTTTGCATCAAAGTGTTGCAGGACAACTTCAGCCAATAGCCCGGACGAAAGCGGACCTTGTGGGATTCCATGGTGCTGATAGATTCGGCTTTGCGTAGCCGTCCAGCGACTGAGGAACTTCGTCAAGGTCTTGCAAAATGAATCGTCGCATCCGATCAATAGGAGAAAATGTGTCAGTACGCCATGACAAATACTGTCATAAAACGCCGTGAGGTCGAAATGCGCAGTTACGCGGAAGCCATCAGAGAATGCCTTACGCGCAGCAGAATTGAATGCTGCGTAGCCATCCTGCCACTTGCGATAGAACCACGGACTTGATTTCCCGGCGTACATATTGCCATAGGTTTCTCGAACGTATCGCTTGCGAACTCGCGGGTAAAGCTTTTCTGCAACTACATTCACCAATGCTTGATAAACGACTTGATCTTCGACGGTCAGCAAGGAGTACGGTCGGACGACACCCGATGCCTTTGGAAAAAAGAGTTTGCATGCGTGCTCTGGCTCGTACAGACCTCGCCGAAGCCGGTCTGCGAGGTCGGTGAGCAGCGATTCGTCAGCGATGGCGAACTGCCGGTATAGCCTGCGAAAGTATGACTTCCATTGCGCGTTTGGGTTCGAGCAAATCCAACGCCATGCTCGGCGGACATTACCTTGACTAAACGCTTGGTCGAGCGTGGGCACGCGTTCCTCCTCGATCAATCGACTGAGCCAACGCTTTCACGACGCGTTGGTACTTTCACGCCAAATTACGCAGATGCATTAATCTTACAGATATACCGGCCAGGCTAAAAGTTCGCATTTTTCTCCTGGTTGCGAGGCTCCTGCTTCGATACGATCGCCGACTCGCCACGCCGGCATCCACTTCGAGAATTCGGTATCGGATTCGGGCCATTGGCCATGGCTCCGTCAATGGCCCTGGCTGAGACTAAAGCGAGTTTCGCATCTGGAAACACGTTTCGCTGGCAGAAAACCGAGGCAGGAGCCTCGGGGCGAGGCAGGAGCCTCGCAACCAGGGGAAAAAACCGAGAAGTCGGGAGTTGAATCCATCGGCTCGGGCGTTCCGCGCCGCTATGCGGTCGTCGCCGAACCCGACGCGGCCGGACTCCGGGTCAAAAGCCGTCATTCGACTGGAAACACACCCTCGTCAATGAGTTCCTGACGCAAGCGAACGCGAATTGGTTGGTTGATTCCAAGGACGGCGACCGTCGCGCGGCCAATGGCAGTGCGGCCGGCCAGCAACGCGCCATGCCATCGAAAATGCCGCGACCATTTGTGGCGGCGCGGATGAAACAAAGGCATGAGCCTTCCGGTCACTTCATCAATTCCCGACAGGTTCGGCCCTTTTTTCTTGTTGCAGGTGAAGCAGGCCCACGCGAGATTCCCAGCGACCGTGGCGCCGCCATGTTGCCGCGCGACAATGTGTTCGATTTCGAAACCCGGCCGATCGAATTCCTCCGGCATGTGGCAATACTCGCACAACCCGTGTGCGCGTTGCCGGACGACTCGTGCCAGGGCTTGATCCATGCGAGGTCGCTATGAGGCGCGGCGGGCGCATTTTTTCAACAACTTGCGCGATTGCGATTTCAAGATCGCCAGCATGTTGCCGACCCGCTCGAAATTATCGATCTCGAACTGTTCCTCCGGCGTGAGTTCGCCTTCCTGGGCCTTTTCGGCGAGTTCGTGCATGCGCGCCTGGTCGTCGGCGCTGAATTCGAGCTTGAGAATCGCGCGGGCGACCGGCGGCGTCAACTGCCCATTGGGATTGATGACGCGGGCCCAGATCGCCGCTTCGGTCGTGGGAGGCAAGGTCGCAGTACTCATGCTCGCCATTGTAGCGTTGAGGATGCCGAATCGGAACAAACTTCTCCTACGTCCCCTTCCCCCTGGTTGAGAGGCATGAGCCTCGCGGCGCGGATTGCGAGGCAGGAGCCTCGCAACCAGGGTGATTAACAACATATTAACGATATCCTCGGTTTGCTGCGGGTCGATTCAGATGATTGAGATGCCTTGGAAACGGCTTGTATCCTGATTTGAGCGGAGTGGTCCTTGATCACTTCGCTCAATTCCCTACGGCAAGATCACGCGCCGAATCGGCCAGAAACCGACGAGGAAAACTGAGTGAAAGTCCGATCGTTGCTAAATTGCTCAAAGGCGACGGGTGGGAAGTTGATCGTGTTCGCGGGAGCCACCGCCAACTCGTTCATTCGACCAAGCCGGGCACGGTAACGGTTTCCGCGCATCCGAGCGACGACGTTCATCCGAAGACCTTGTAAAGCGTGCTTCGGCAAGCCGAGCTGGAGGAGGAGCCATGATTGAATACACGGTGATTTACGAATGGGGCAAACGCAACTGGTCGGCGTATGTTCCGGATTTGCCAGGCTGCATCGCGACCGGGAAAACTCGCAAACAGGTCGAGAAACTGATCCGCGAGTCGATCGAATTCCACATTGAAGGTATGCGCGCTCGCGGCGAGAAAGTCCCGCAGCCCAGCATTGAGGCGGGCAAGGTCACCGTGTTGGCGGATTGAATCGCCCTACAGGGCGATCCATCGAGGCGGGATTCTTGGGCGGAAACCTAACGAGAGAGGAGCCTCGTGACGAGGTTGTGAAGTGACGATGAGGCGCGGCGGGTGCGTTTTTTCAGCAGCCCGGCTGGAATCCGACTCGACTTGTCGGCCGCGGTTTCCGGCCGAGCCAAAAAGCGGCAGCAAAGCGACAGCGAGGGCAATTAACCGGTTCATAGGCCGATCCTTGACTTGCAAGGCCAACGAGTCAAAGCAAGATCGACGACCGTGACCTAATGTTCACTATATTGATCAACATTCCAAAGGGGACAGATTTGGGGGTGGCGCACGGTGAGATCTGTCTTCTTTGAGTTTTCCAAGTGGAAAACCGCTGGTTTCAAAGAAGACACGTTCAAAGAAGACAAAGTCCGGCCGCGGCGACGGGTTGCCCACGCTCGTAGCGTCGTTATGATGAGCGGCAGCACGCCGATTCTCTCCACCCCGCCCGCCGGAGCCCGCCATGCGCCAGTTCGCGGTCCTGAGTGTCGTTGTCGTTGGTCTGGCCGCGGCGGTTGGCGTCGGCGATGCGCCGCAGCCGCCAAATGTCGCGAGCACGCCGCACCTGACGCCCGAACAGGAGCGGGCCAAAATCCATCTGCCGCCCGGCTTCGAATTGCAACTGGTCGCCTCGGAGCCGGACATTCACAAGCCGATGAATATCGCCTTCGACGAACGCGGCCGGCTGTGGCTCACCGACACCCTCGAATATCCGTTCCCCGTGCCCGACGGCAAGCCCGGCCGCGACCGCATCGTGATCCTCGACGACTTCGCCCCCGACGGCAAGGCCCGCAAGATCACCACCTTCGCCGATGGGCTCAATATCCCAATCGGGATTTTGCCCTACCAGGATGGCTGTATCGCCTGGAGCATTCCGAACATCTGGCGGTTCCACGACACCGATGGCGACGGCAAGGCCGACAAACGCGAGGTGCTCTTTGGCCCGTTCGGCCATCGCGATACGCATGGCGACATCAACAGTTTCACCATCGGCTACGACGGCTGGATGTACGCCTGCCATGGCTATCTGAACGATTCGCGGATTAAGGGCACGGACGGCCAGGAACTGTTCATGAACTCGGGCAACACCTTTCGCATCAAGCTCGACGGCTCGCACTGCGAGGCGTTCACGCGCGGGCAGGTCGAATCCGTTCGGTCTCGCCTGGGATCCGCTCGGCAACCTCTATTCCGCCGACTGCCACAGCATGCCGATCACGCAGTTGCTGCAAGGGGCGTATTACCAGAGCTTCGGCAAGCCGAACGACGGGCTGGGTTTTGCCCCGCATATGATCGATTTCGGCCAGAACCATTCGACGGCGTTGTGCGGGCTGGTCGATTACGACGCCGATCAGTTTCCCCAACAATATCGCGGGCAGATGTTCATGGGCGACGTCGTTCTGAATCGCGTCAATGCGTACAAGATTTCGCATGAAGGTTCGTCGCCCAAAGCCAACTTCGGAAAGTTCATCACTAGCGACGATCCCTGGTTCCGACCCAATTTCATCACGCTGGGACCTGATGGCGCGATTTATATGTGCGATTTTTACAACCGAATCATCGGGCATTACGAGGTGCCGCTGACGCATCCGGGCCGCGATCGCACCAGCGGCCGCATTTGGCGGATCGTGTGGAAGGGATTGAAGGACAACGCACCGCCGCCGAAACGGCCCTACGACGATTTGCGAAAGGAAACCGTTCAAAAGTTGGTTGAATTGATCGGCCATCCGAACATCACGGTTCGCATGCAGGCGATGAACCAATTGGCTTCGCGCGGGCCGGAAGTTGCGGATGCCATGAAAAATGTCGTGGCGAACGACTCGAGTTGGCAACGCAAGATTCACGCCCTCTGGGTGTTGCACCGCGTCGGCAAGCTCGATGACGAAACGATTGAGCATGCGACAAAAGATGAAAATGCCGGCGTCCGGACGCACCTGGCGCGAATCCTGGGCGAACGCAGCGAGATCAGCGACGGCCAACGCCAATGGCTAATCCACGAACTAAAAGACGCCGATCCGCTGATCAAGCGTTGCGCCGCCGCGGCGCTTGGCCGTCATCCGAACGCGGAATCGGCGCTGCCGGTTTTGAAGGATCTAGAGATCGGCGACAAGGACACGCATCTGGCGCAGGTCGCAAAAATGGCCCTGCGCGATCATGTGAAGGCTGGGCTGTTTTGGAATTTGAAACCCGCCGATTTCCCTGGCTTCAGCAATCAACTGATCGAGGCGATGTATCGCGCGCCGAGCGCCGAGGCCGCCGATTATCTGCTCGGCTTGCGGCCGACGATCGTGACGGTTCGCGACGCCGAGTTCATCGCCCGCAACGGCAGCCACAAGGCGGTCGCGGAAATGATTCGGAAGTCGCATGTGAACCCGCGAAATCTGCGCGGGCAACTGGAGCGCTTCCGGGCGACGCAGCGGGGCCTGCAGGCCCGCGGGGCGGCGTTGCCCAAGCCCGCCATCGATTGGGCGATGTCGCTATGCGATTCGCTGCTGAAATCGCGCGACCGCGAGTTGAAGAAAGCCGGGACCGAGATCGCCGGTTCGCTGAGGCTCGAATCGAAGCAGGACGTTTTGTTGAAGATCGCCGGCGATGCCTCGCAGGGCGATGACGTTCAGGTCGCCGCGTTGAATGCGTTGATTTCAATCGCCCCGGCGAAGCACTTGAAATTGCTCGGAGCAATCGTTCGCGATCGTTCCGCGTCCGGCGGATTGCGCTCCGGAGCGGCGCGGGCGCTGGGCACATTGAATCGGCCCGAATCGCGGGCGGAATTGATCGCGGCCTTCGCGCATGTCCCAGCGGATTTGGCGACGGGAATTGCGGCGGGGTTGGCGAGCACGCCCCAGGGCGGCGAGGAATTGCTGGCCGCTGTCGCCGCCGGCAAGGCGTCACCGCAGTTGTTGCTCGATCGCGCTGTCCAAAATCAATTGCGGCAACATCGCATCCGAAACGTCAATCAGCGATTGGCGAAATTGACCGCCGGCTTGCCGGCGCTCGATCAGAAAATCGCCATGCTCGTTCGCGATCGGGCCAAGCTCCTCGCCGAATCGAAGCCGGACATCGATGCCGGGAAAAAAGTCTACGCCCAGCATTGTGCCGCGTGCCACCAGATTGCCGGGCAGGCGCGAAGGTCGGCCCGCAACTCGACGGCATCGGCGCTCGTAGCGTCGAGCGCTTGCTCGAGGATGTGCTCGATCCGAATCGCAATGTCGATCCGTCGTTCCGGGCGACGCGTTTTTCGCTGAAAAACGGTCAGGACCTGCAAGGGCTAGTACTGCGCGAGGAAGGCGAGGTCGTGGTGATGGCGGACAACCAGGGCAAGGAAATTCGCATCGAAAAGAAGCAGATTGATGAACGCGTGACCTCGCCGCTCTCGCCAATGCCGGCGAATTGGGCCGAAATGATCAAGCCGAAGGATATGGTTGACCTGATTGGATATCTCCAGACCCAACGAGCAAAATGAAGTCAAAACTCTGTTTTGTTGTTTGCCTGGCGGCGATGAGTTGCCTTTCCGCCCGCGCGGGCGATTGGCCGGAGTTTCGCGGTCCCACCGGCCAAGGAACTTACGAGGGCAAACCGCTGCCGACGGAGTGGGGACCGGGGAAAAACATCGCCTGGCGAGTTCCTGTCGCCGGTTTGGGCTGGTCGTCGCCGGCCATCGTTGGCGGAAGAATCTATCTGACAACTGCCCTTCCGAACGGCCGCGACTATTCGCTACGGGCGATCTGCCTAGACGCCGCGACCGGCAAGACGGTTTGGGACAAGGAAGTTTTTCAGGAGGGCCCGTCGTTTTCGCCACGAGTTCACAGCAAGAATAGTCACGCGAGCCCCTCGCCGATCGTCCGCGACGGCAAAATCTATGTGCATTTCGGCCATCAGGGAACCGCCTGTCTCGACTCGAATGGCGAAGTGACTTGGAGAAACCGCGATCTGCGCTATCAACCGGTGCACGGTAATGGCGGCAGTCCCGCGCTCGTCGGCGATCGGTTGATCTTTAGTTGCGATGGGGGCAGCGATCCGTTTGTCGTTGCGCTGAATGCGACCAACGGCAAGCTTTTGTGGAAGAAGCCGCGATCTTGGGATTCGACAAAGAAGTTCGCGTTCGCAACGCCGCTGGCAATTGAAGTGAACGGAAAGACGCAAGTCGTCCTTCCGGGCGCCGGCGGAGTCGCGGCTTACGATCCCATCACCGGCAGCGAAATCTGGAAAGCGACATTCGACGGCTACTCGGTCATCCCGCGGCCGGTTTATGGCCATGGCCTCGTTTTCCTGAGCAGCGGTTTTGATTCGCCGGTGTTGTTGGCCATTCGCCCGGATGGGTCCGGCGACGTGACTGATACCAGCGTGGCCTGGCGACTGAAAAAAGGCTCGCCGCTCAGCCCGTCGCCGTTGCTCGCTGGGAATGAATTGTACCTGGTCTCCGATGGCGGGATCGCCAGTTGCGTGGACGCCAAGACCGGCAAGCCGTTCTGGCAAGAACGCGTGCCTGGCGGCTATTCGGCGTCGCCACTGTTCGCCAATGGCCATGTGTACTTCGAAAACGAAAAGGGCGTCGTCACCGTGGTGAACGCGAGCAGGACGTTCAAACTCGTGGCGAAAAACACGCTGCCCGGCCGAACGCTGGCCTCGCTCGCTGCCGCCGACGGGGCGATTTACCTGCGAACGGATGAGGCGTTGTATCGGATTGAAAAGGAATAGTCGGTTCGGTCACTGGGCGAAGCATCCCACTCAGTCGGTCGGCGCTGAATTTCACATGTTTCATTTGTTGCGTATATTTCAAATGGAGGTTATGATCAACGAAGGGAATCCTAGAGGGAGTTGGCATATGCCGAAGGCACGTGAGGCGACTGGAAAGCCCTTTGACGCCGGCGCTGTCGCCGCTCAATTGCAAAAAAATGGATCGCTCGAAATTGTGGTCAATGGCGTGCGATTTTCCGCGTCGTCGGAGATTGAAGCGGCGATCCGCCGAGCCTGCGAGTCGACAGCGGCTTTACCCACGGAAATGACGACGATCGAAGCGGCCGAATTTCTCGATGTGTCACGGCCGTTCGTTGTCAAACTTATCAAGCGAGGCAACCTGCCCCACCGACTCGTCGGATCGCATCGACGAATCCCAACCGACGCGTTGGTCAAATATCGCGACGGGATGTATCAGCGGGCCAAGAAATCAGCCGACGAAATGACATCGGCCGCGGAAGATATGGGCCTGTATAAGATCGCTGGGGCCCCTCCGAAGCGAAAGTAAGTTCGCATGGATCCGATCATCGTGGTTTACGATGCATGCGTCGTCTATTCGGCATTTCTTCGCGATTTTCTCGTGCGACTGGCAATTCACGGCCGCCAACGAAATGTGCTCCGGGCAAAATGGTCTGGTCGAATCCATCGTGAGTGGGTCCGTGCGGTCCTGCGGACGCGCCCCCAGCTCGATCGACGACGGCTTCGGCGCACATGCCGGCTGATGGACGCCGCCGTGCCAGGTTGTCGCGTCTCCGGCTACCGACGCTGGGAGCGGCGACTGGCGTTGCCGGATCCCTCTGACCGTCATGTCTTAGCGGCCGCGATCGCCTGTGCTGCCGACGCAATCGTCACGTTTAATATTGCCGATTTTCCAGCCGATGCGCTGAGACCATTTTGGTTTACGGCCATCACACCCGATGATTTCGTCGGAAGCATTTCGTCGGCTGAATTCGATCTGGTATTGGACGCCGCCAGCGAACACCGGGCGAGCCTGTCGCGTCCGCCGATGACTCCCGTCGAGTACATCGACGCGATGCGGCGCAATGGCCTGGCGGGAGTGGCGGCACTATTGCCGGTCGATCGAATTTGAAAGCGCCAATTTGTTGTGTTCCAGCGCAGTTTGCGGTTTCCCTACCAGAGCCGACGCAAATTCAGATAATAGTGGGCATTCGGATCAACGTTGTGACCGAGACAAATATGACCATTGCTCCCAACCATCGCCGCCTGCGAGAAATCCGCGACAAAGTCGCATCCGGCCAGCGCCTGTCCTTCGACGACGGCCTGTTCCTCGAAACCGAGGCCGACCTGTTCACGCTCGGCGAACTGGCCAACCTCGTCCGCGAACGGAAGAACGGCAAGTCGCCTACTACAACGTCAACACGCACCTCAACCCGACCAACGTCTGCGTCTATCGCTGCATCTTCTGCGCCTTCCGGGCCGACCTGAAGAGCCCGAAGGGCTACGTCATGACCGACGAGCAGATCCTCGAACGCGCCGCCGAGGCGGACGCGCCGCGGCGCACCGAACTGCACATCGTCGGCGGGCTGCACCATCAGTTGCCGTACGAGTGGTATCTGAACGTCGTCCGCATCATCCACCAGCATTACCCGCGGCTGCACCTGAAGGCGTACACGGCGGTCGAATGGGACTGGTTCGAGCGGCTGACGGGCCGGCCCACGAGCGACATTGCTCGCCGAGTTCAAGGAGGCCGGCCTCGGCAGCCTGCCCGGCGGCGGGGCGGAGATCTTCCATCCCGAAGTCGCGCGACAACATCTGCGAGCACAAGGCCGACGCCGACGACTGGCTGCGCATCCACCGCGAGGCCCACGAGCTCGGCCTGCGCTCCAACGCGACCATGCTCTACGGCCACATCGAGAAGCCCGAGCACCGCATCGACCACCTGATCCGCCTGCGCGAGTTGCAGGACGAGACCGGCGGCTTCCAGACGTTCATCCCGCTGGCGTTCCATCCGGACAACACACCGGCCTGTCGCACATCTCAGAAGCCGAGCGGACTGATGGACCTGCAGACGATGGCGATCAGCCGGCTGATGCTCGACAACTTCCCGCACATCAAGGCGTACTGGGTCATGCTCGGCATCAAGACGGCCCAGGTGGCGCTGAGCTTCGGCGCCGACGACATCGACGGCACGGTGGTCCACGAGAAGATCTACCACGACGCCGGCTGCGACTCGCCGCAGGAATTGAGGTGGCGGAGATTCGCCGGCTGATCGAGGAAGCGGGCCGCGTGCCGGTCGAGCGCGATACGCTGTATCACGAAGTCGTGCGAGAAAAAGCCACCGGCCGCGACTGGCAGCGCGGCCGGCATCTGGCGACGGTCAGTTGACCCATCATTTTCCGGGCGGCGTCGCAGCCGCGCGGGCGGCTCGCAATCGCTCGAGCAAGTTGTTGCGGGCCACCGATGTCGACTCCGGCGCCCGGCCAAACGACGGCACGACCATCTTCGACGCGCCGTTGGCCGACGGCGAAGGTTTGTCGAGATTCTCGCCGACCGCGGCCTCTCGTTGCGCGTCGCTTGCCGCACTCAAGATCGCCTGCACTTCCGATTCTTTGAGTTCGCGGCTACTGTAAACGCCGGAAAGCTGATCGTAAGGCAGCATGAACAGCAGGCCCGACTCGGTGGTGCCGCCCATTCGGCCGCGAACGGCGATGAACGTTGGTTCGAGTCGACAGATCGCCTCGACGGCGATTTCAGTTCGGTTCGTCAGAACCAACATGAGTTGACTGTGCAACTCACTGGGAAATCGCCGAAACAACGCGATCCATTCTGGATTCTGCATCTGATCCATCCTCACACCGCGGCCGTTGTTGACGCCACAACCATAGCTCAGAATTCCGTCGAATGCCGGGGACGCCAGACTGGCGTGAGATCTCCAAGATCTCGCAATTGGGTGATTCACCCCGGTGATTCTTGGCGCCATCAAACAATTGCCGATGCCGAGATTCGCATTGTTCCGATATTCGAAGTGAACGATTTCAGCGCCAGGCAGATCGCTTCAGGAGGCAGCGCGATGAGGCAAGAAGGAACTCGGCGATTTGGCCGCTTCGGTATGTTGCTGGCGACGCTGGCGATCGCCCTGGCCGGCTGCAAGTCGGTGTCCAGCAGTCGCTCGGGCGTCACGTCGATTGAACCGGTCAGCGGTCGAAGTGCTTCAGTTCAGTCAGGTTCGGCCGCGCCGTCCGCCAAGACCGATGCCGATCCCGGATCCGGAGTTGTTCCCGCCAACTATGCCCGAATCGTGAGCGGTCCGGAAGCCGGGGGCGAGTGCCGTCACTGACGATGATGATCCAGTCGGCCGTGCGCCGGCGCAAGCGATGATCATCCTTTCCGCAAAATGAATCGAGTGACTTCGGGTCGGCAGTTGTAGCGCCAGTGGTTCCTTGCCGCCGAGGCCGCGGTTGACGTACAGCAGTGTCGGCGGTCGCCAAAAGATTCCGCAGTCATATTGCCGGCTGTAAGCGCTGGGCACAAACAGCGATCCGAAGAGCGGCAATCGAATCTGTCCGCCATGATTATGCCCGCTGAGCATTAGATTCACGCCATGGCGTCGCGCCAGTTCACGTTGTCCGGCGTGTGGCTGAGCAGCAGCCGAAACGCGGACTTGGGGCAGCCGGTCAGATCCGGCTTCGGTCGAAACCACGGGCCTTCATGGCCGATTGCGACCAGCGTCTCGCCCCCGATCTGAACGCTGGACCACGAATTCGCCAGCACCGTCATACCCAGACGCGTAAGCCGTCTCCGAATGCGCTCTGGGTGGTGCCAAATGTCGTGATTGCCGAGAATGGCGAAGGCCGCCTCGTTCCAATCAAGTTCATTGAAAAGCGACAGCAGCCAGCGATGATGCCGATCGGTGTCGATCAGATCGCCGGTGATCGCCAGAATGTCGGGCGTGCCCCTTTGCATGCGCGGTCGATCGCCAGTTCGTAATAGCGTCGATCGGGCGTGCCGGTAAAATGCAGATCGCTCAGTTGCAAAATTGTTAGACCGTCCCAGGCCGATGGTAGCTCGTCCAGCCGCAACGTCAGTTCGGTGAATTCGATCTGAAACGATTGATTGCCGGGCAGCATCGCCAGGAAACGAAACTTGCCGTCGCCGGCCGGCTTGTCGCCCAATTCCTTGACCGCATCGACGATTTCACTTCGTTGATCCGTAAGTTGCCGCGGCGCGTGACGGAGCCCGCCGAACCATCGTGAAGATTGGAATGATGACGAGCGTCATGCCCAAACACGCGGCCAAATAAATCTTGAGCGGCGGCCAATGGAATAGTTGATCCGAGCCAAAATACCGCGTTAAATCGAGGCCGCCCACCGTCCAGAGGAGGAACGGGAATGTGAAAACCACCACGCCGACGGCCCAGCGCCTTCGGCTTCAGAATCGCGCAACGCAGCGACTGACTGTAAACGACGTTCAGCGCGACCAGCCACATCGCGGAGTGTCCGACCCATACCCCAAAGAGCAGTAGGTAATCTTCGAGTTTCATTCGCGTCCGGTGACATCCGTGAGATCTGGGGATAGGCCGGCAATTACACGGTCATGCCAACTTCTTGAGCGTGTGGCCGCGACGGCGGTTCCGGTCCGTCGAGGACATTGACGAGTTGATTGACGAGGAATGGTTTGAACAGGACGAATTTCAGTCCGGCTTGGCGAGCCTTCACCAGATTGTGGCCGCCGTCATAGCCAAATCCCGCCATCATGATCATGCGGGCGTTCGGCTGGGCTTCGTGAAACTTCAGGTAGGCGTCATAGCCCTTCATGTCCGGCGGCGAAATGTCCACCATCACCGCATGGTAGTCGCTCTCGCGGGCCAGCATCAATCCCTGGCTGGCTGTCGGGGCGGTTTCAACCTCGCAGCCGAGTTTTTCGAGCACGGTGTGGGCGGCCTGGCGCATTTCATCTTCGGCATCGACGACCAGCACGCGTTTGCCTTTCAACCTCCACGGCGAAAGGCCATCGATCGCTGACAGTCCAGTGCCGGGGGCTAGGTTGTCGCCGACTTTTTGAATGTTCGCCTTGATCCTGCGGGCCTGGCAAATGATCTTGCGCAAGTTTTCAGCCATGGGCCGGTCGAGGCCGAGATAGCCGCCGAGGATCGCCGTGGCCGAGGTGAGGATCGTGTCAACCGGCAAGGCGATTTCGTGATTGATCGCCTTGATCGACTCGTTCGCCGCACAGTACCTTTGGGCCGAGAGGAGTTCGAGCGTATGGAGGGCTTGAGCGATTTCGCGGGCAAACAACTCGGCGAATTGCAACTCGTCCGGGCCAAAGGCGTTGGGCGTAGGGCTTTCGACATTAAACGTACCAATCACCAGTTCGCCGACTTTAATCGGCACCGTCATTGAGCTTCGCGCCCCTTCGGCGCCGACGATGTAATGCGTGTCCTGTGCGGTATCCGAACACAAGTAACTTTCGCCCGTGGCGGCGACATAACCGGTCACGCCATTGCCTTCAATACTCGCAAAGAGGTCGCGGCCGGACGCTTCGGTGGTCATTCCCTCGGCGAGTAAGGTTTCCAGTTTATTCGTGCGGCGGTTCAGCAGGCGGATTTCGATCACGTTGTAATGCAATACTTCATGAATCGCTCGCCGCAAATTGTCCTTGAATAGCTGAATTCGCTGTTCCACCGGCATCTCTTCCAGCAGATCCGGATCGAGACCAGCCAGGGACGACCCGGCCTTGTGCAAGGCATCCAGTTTCTGCTGCTGCATCACTCGGCGCGTGATATCGCGGCACTGGGCAAAAAAGCCGCCCGAGCCGGTCACGTTGGGGAGGGGAGCGAGGTGCAGAGCCAGATAACTGTTGCGCGACGTGAAGAGGCGGGATCGAGCGGATTGGCCGGAGCGAGCAGTGAGGAATGGGTTTCGGTCTCCTTCGCGAATCTGCGGCCGACCCAGGGCCTCCATGAAATCTTGATTGATCGGGCTGGTTCCACACCAATCGCGAAACGCTCCGTTGGCCCAACCAATGCGACCCTCGCTATTCAGGATCGCGACGCCGATGTCCAACGACTCAAGGATCTGTTCCGCCTGCGCGAAGCGTCCGACCTGCTCGCGCAGGCCGGCTATTTCTGGGGATATCAGATAGGCGACAAATGGGCCTTCATGAAGCAATGCGAGCAGATGCGGCAGGCTGTCGGCATGGACCGATTCCGTCTCTTCGGATCGACGCAGCAGGTCGGTCGCTGCATGATCCGGAGCATCAAGAATCAATACTCGCGAACGGCTGGCCATCGGCCTACCCTGGCAAAACTGACTTCGTTACATTTTTCACAAAGAGATTATACGCCAAAGTTGGCGCGATTTACAAGGCATTCCTGTCTTGCCTAAACTCATCATACCGCGCCGTGTCAAGCAATGCGAGGGTTCATGCGATAGAATGGGACAAATCATGTTATCCGACTTTCTACTCGATCTCTTCAATACGGGCGAAATTGTCTTTCGCCAGCGCCGGAATCTCCCCCCGCGAATTCGAGGGAAGCCAATGCCGTCCTGGAGCGTGCGTTTGCGGTCTATCGGCTGAGCATTGCCGGTTCGATGGTTGATTTCGATTTCGATTCGGCGTTTTGCGCCGCCGAGTTTGTCCGTTTGACTTGCTGGTTTTTAGTGCATCGCGATGCCGCCGCGGACGAAATCTCCACGCGTCTGATTCTGCCGAAGCAGCCGTTATCGGCATCGCAGCACTTGGCGGCCGACCTGGTCCTGCGCTATTTGCCGCATTTGCATCGCCGGGCAAAGCTGCTTTCGCCCGGCGACGTACTCACAACGCGGGCGGCCGAAGCGCTGCGAATATGTCCCCTGTCGGGCGTGCTGTCCGACTTAGATGAGCCGCCGCTCACTTCCCTCGATTTCGACGGCCACGAGGGGCTGCAGATGCTTTACGCCGAGCGATTTGTCCAGAATCCGCGCGACGGCTGGCGACCAACCGATCGAGCCGCGGAAATGATTGAACTCATCAAAGGGTGAGCCATGTCCGATGTCGGGAACCGGCTACGCCGTGAAGTGATCGATCCGCTCAAGAGTCGTTTCGTCGGGCGTGACGAAGTCATCGACCTGATTGCCCTTGCCGTTGTCGCGGGCGAGCATCTACTTCTGTACGGGCCGCCGGGCACCGCCAAATCGGCGTTGATCCGCCAATTCGCCTCGGCTGTTCATGGCCACTACTTCGAATATCTCCTCACGCGATTTTCTGAACCAAACGAATTGTTCGGGCCCATCGACTTGGTCAAGTTGCGCGAAGGACGAGTCGCCACGGTGACCGAGGGCATGCTCCCCGAAGCCGAATTCGCGTTTCTGGACGAACTGTTCAACGCCAACAGTGCAATCTTGAACAATCTTTTGAACGTATTGCAAGAGCGCGTCTTTCGGCGTGGGGCCGAGCTTCATGCATTGCCGCTGCTGTCGCTGTTCTCGGCGTCCAATCATCTTCCCGAGGACGATGCGCTCAAAGCGTTGTTTGACCGCTTCCTACTGCGCTGCCATGTCGATCATTTACCACGTCAGGCCATGCCACGCTTGTTGACGGCCGGCTGGGCGCTGGAGCGATCACAGTGTCTCGAAGCGACTGTCTCTTCCGACGATCTCCGGGCGTTGGCCTCCCGAATTCAGGAAGTGGATCTTGCGCCGGTGCTGGAGCGTTATACCGATCTGGTGTTTCGCGTTCGCGATTTGGGCGTGGCGCTTTCGGATCGCCGCGCGGTCAAGATCCAAAAACTGATTGCGGCCTCGGCCTTGCTTTGCGATCGACTGCATGCCAACGGTTCCGACTTGTGGGTGCTGCGCTATGTCTGGGATCGCGCCGAGCAAATCGCGCCCTTGGCGGCGCTGGTTAACGGCGTGCTCAAAGCAGCGCCTGACGACGCGAACTCCGGATCGCGTCATTCGCTCGCGAGCGTCCCGGAACGCGCTGACCCGGAAGTTCTGGCGCGACAGATGGACGGACTCGAGCGCGAAGTCGGTGGTGCGAACAAGAGCCTCAGTGAAATGTCGCGCCTGCGCGAGCAGGCGAGCAACATCTCGGACCGCGCCGCCTGGGTCGCCGATGGCGCCGCCCGAAAGCATTTGCTCGATCGCGCCGCCAAACTCTTGCAGCGCATCGGCGCTTGAGTTTCACCAGTTCAGTTAACCGGAACGGTGCCCGCAATGGGAATTCTCGGAACCGCGCAAATCTCGATTTCGTGGAAAATTCAGAATTGGCTATAGAGAGTACAAGCCATACAGTTATAATCTCGGAAACTTGGGAGGCCCCAGCCCGCCCAAAGGAACGACCAAGCACCAGGGACACTCCATGCTGAAAACTGCGCCTCGCTACACGGCCGCGCAGGTTATCCTGCTGGCCGCCGACGAATTGATGGCGCAAGGAGCAAGCGAATTCAGTGAGTGGGATCTCACCGTAGCCAGTTGGAACCGTGACAAACGGCGCTTCGGCCTGCGCGGCTACGACCAAACTTACCCGGACCACAAACGGGTGATGATGGAAATCATGGGCCGAAAACCGCAAAACCCGATCATCCTGGGTTTAATGGAAAAACTGCGGCCAAATTGCTACCGGCTCACGCCGCTCGGCCGCGCCCAAGCCGCACGAATGCGGCTCGGGGAAGACAAATCCGGCAAGGCCAAGCCGACCGCTCTGGACAACTACGACAACGTTTCGCGACTGATCGGCGACAAAGCGTTTTTGCGCCTGCGCGAGGATCCGGATGAGCCACGCCGCTGGTCCGATGTGCTCGAATTCCTGGACGCGAAGTCCACGGACGATGCGAGCCAACGGATGCAGGAAATCAAACAGATGGTCGAGACGACCATCAGCTATCTCTCAAAGCAGAATTTGGATTTCCTCACCAAGGATCCCTCACGCCTTTATCCGCCGATTCGGTACGGCGAATTGGCCGACTTGAACAGCTTTCTCCAGGCGTTGAAATACCGATTCCCACAACTGGAGAACGGCAAGAAGCCGAAATTGCCGCTGAAGGGATAGGGATGAGTTCGGGCCGGATCGGGATTCCGTGGCGAGGCGAATCCCGGTCCGGTCCGGATTGTCTATGCAGCCGCTTGAGTTAGTGTCGGCTCAAATCGCACTCGCGACGCTTCGGCATAATTGGGATTCGCCTCGATGGCGAGCCAGCGCCGGCCGAGTCTCTCGGCGACGGCGCCGGACGTGTTGCTGCCGGCGAACGGATCGAGCACCAAATCGCCTGGGTCGGTTAGAAACTGCACAAAGAACTCGACGAGCGCCTCCGGCATCACGGCCGGATGCGCCTCGCGGTTTTGCTCGCGGCAGGCACGGTGATACGCGTTTCGACTCGCGGTGTTGGAAATCGGCAGCACCGCAAGCGGTTCGAACGGTGCATCGCTCCCCGGCGGCACCAGCACATTGGGCGGGATCGCGCCGCCATTGTTTGCCAGAAACGACTTCGGCCCGATGTGATGGCCCGACGGCCGCTTGCCGCCGTTGTAGGTGCCGCGCTCCAACAGTTTGCGCATGCTCGGGCTGTAGTCAGTGAGCACTTTGCGATTGTCGGCCTTGGGATGCGGCGTCGGCGACATCCACCACACGCGCGTGAACGAATCCTTGACGCGCACCCGCCGCACCGTCACCCATTCCGCCGGCGTCGGCAATCGGGCCGGGTTATAGCAGATAAATTCCTGACACAAGTGCAAGCCCGCCGCTTCTTGAAATGCCAACAGCGCCTTCAAGCTCGTCGTCGACATGGTCGGCGTTCCGGCGTTCCAGCCGTTCCCGAGTTCAAGGACGATTGAGCCAGTCGAGGTCAGAGTGTCTCTAAATTTTTGGGCGAACCCGGCGAGCCAGTCGGCGAAGGCATCGCCTTGCAAATTGCCGTACTTCTTTTCGCGCTGCAGCGGGAATGGCGGCGACGTGAAAAGGAGTTGCACCCGGCCGCGAGTTGCCTTAAGCGCCGGCCGTTCCAGGACTTCCTCGGCGAAGCCGGTAAACATTCGGCCCAGCGCCGTCTCATAGACCGGACGCAAGCTCCGGTTCGTTCGATGCGTCTTCGCGTCCACGGTTGACCCGCCTCCCTGCGGAATCCGGCATTCGGTCGCGAGGGGCAGTATGGGGCGAAGGCGAAAACTCGTCAATCCAGGTTTCGAGCTCACAAGAATCTCATCCATGATCCGCCTGAAGGTGTCCATTCATCGTCGCGTTCTGCTCGGGAAAGTGTAAGGGCGCCACCGCGCCTTGCGCGCAACACAAAATCTGTCGTCTTACACGTTTTCCCGCAGGATCTTTGTAAGATTCGAGTACAAACGCGAGTTTTTCGTGCAATCTTCGGAAAAACCAGGCAAAAAATGCGGGTCGCGGTCGCAAATCGGACGCAAGCTCTAGCCTGCCATCGACTTTTGAGTTTGGACAGACTCGTGCTGCGATCGCATGCAGCTCGCCTTTTCATTTCATTCAATCTAAAATCATGGCAAGCCCACCTGAATCGGCCAACCCGCCAGTGGAGACTTCCCATCGTGTCCACCAGTCTTGAGACCAAAATCAAACGAGCGAAAGATCGTCTCGACGCCCACGTGCGAGAAATCGTGCAGTGGCATTTTTCACCGGAAACCGGCACGCCATTTTGGCTCGAGAAGGCCAAGGAACTGCCGTTCAATCCGCTGAAGGACGTCAATTCGTTCGACGACCTGAAAAAGTTCCCCTTCTTCGAAGATGAATGGCTCCGTGGCGGGCCCGTGCGGCGCTGGGTGCCGAAGGCGTTGCAGAACAAGCCGATTTATGTCTTCGAGACCGGCGGCACGACCGGCATTCCCAAAAGCCGCGTCGTCGTCGACGATTTTCGCATCGATTATGAAATGTTCAGTGAGAGCCTGCCCGACCAGTTTTTCCCGAAGGGCGCCAATTGGCTGATGCTTGGCCCCTCCGGCCCGCGCCGGCTTCGACTCGCCGTCGAGCACCTCTGCCAGCAGCGAGGCGGCATCTGCTTCTGCATCGATCTCGATCCGCGTTGGGTGGTGAAGCTCATTAAGAAAGGCTGGATGGAGCATCTTCGCGCTTATCAGGAGCATTGCATCGATCAGGCGATGACGATCCTTTCCGCCGGCCACGACATCAAATGCATCTTCACGACGCCCAAGTTGCTCGACGCCTTGTGCAAGCGGCTGGAAGAGCATGGGAGCAGCATCGCCAAACAGGGAATCACGGGCATTTTTTGCGGCGGCACGGAAATGACGTCGCAATGGATCCGCTTCACGATTGAAGAATATTTGACGGATCGCGTCTATATTGCACCGACCTATGGCAACACGCTGATGGGTCTGGCGGCCGCCGACATGCCCACCGCCGAGCAGGATTACAAAATCGCCTACTATGCTCCCGAGCCCCGCGCCGTTGCTCAAGTGGTGGAATTCGACGATTACAACAAGGTGGTGCCATATGGCGAAAGCGGGCGCGTGTTGCTGACCACCTTGACCAAGGAATTCTTCGTGCCGCGTTTCGCCGAGCGCGACGAGGGCGAGCGCGAAAAGCCGTACGACAAATATCCCTGGGATGGCGTCAGCGGCGTACGCCCCTGGCGCGGCGTCGCGGCCCAGACAACCGTTGGCGTATATTGAGATAGGTCGCAACGGAGCGGGAGTAGTGGCATGCCATCGCCGTTTCCAGGAATGGACCCACATATCGAATCGTGGATCTGGGAGGATTTCCACGCGCGCTGGTCCCCGCCATTTACGATCAACTGGCTGCCAAACTTCCGAATGAATACGATGCATCGATCGAGCTTCTTGTTTGGCGGGTCGAAGAATCAGGCCAGGAGCGGCTGTTGATTGGTGGACCCGACATCCATTTAACCGAAGCTGCTCCCGCGGCCGGCGGCGTCGCGACGGCAACTGCGCCAGCCCCTGTCGTAAGCCGGCTTTCGGGAATTGTTCATCGTCAAAAGCACATCAGGATTGTTGACAGAAACAGCCGCCGTGTCGTGACGGTGATCGAATGCTTGAGCCCGGCAAACAAAACTCGCGGGGATGACGGCCAAGCCGATCGACTCAAGCGCGAGGAATACCTGGCCTGTGCTATCAATTTGGTTGAAATTGATTTGCTGCGGGGAGGCGTGCGGCCGCCGCTTGGCGATCCCCCGCCTCAGATAAGTGATTACTATATCCTCGTTTCGCGATCGCAGGATCCGAGCCGATTGGAGACTTGGCCATTCGGGATTCGGGAGCCGATCCCACTCGTTCACGTCCCGCTTGATTCAGGCGTACCGGATGTCGTGATCGATTTGAGGAAGTGCGTCGACCACGTCTACGATTCCGGCCGATATCATCGTCGGCTGGATTACGATAAGCCGCCAAAACCTGCATTGCGGGAGCCCGACGCCACCTGGGCAAGGGATCTGCTCGCGGCTGACAAACAAAAAAATGGTACCGGAGCTTAGCCAATGCTTCACATCCCGATCTCCCGTTGGGGCGAACCTTACAAGAGCATGGAGCAGGACAAGGTCGTTCACTTCGTCTCCGGCGAGGTGCTGGCCGAGGTGAGTCGCTCCAACGGCGCCCTAGTCGAACGTGACATGCGTCACGCCGCCCGAGCACGAGCCGTATTGCGCGAAATTCCGATTCGCGATTTGCTGCAAATGGTCAAGAAGGCCGGCGAGCTTTACACCGAGGCCGAATTGCCGCTGGGGACCGGCACGCAAACGCCCGACCAATTCGTGCGCATGCAGTCGGCGACCACGGGCCTGCCCGAGCACATGTGCCGGTTCAATATGACGAAAAACAAGTTCGTCTTGGCGAACATGGACAAGATTCTCGACGCCTTGACGCGCGGGCTCGACCTGGACATCCTTTCGCGGCTACGGCGTCGAACATCGCGGCGTGCCGATCAGCTATCAGGCGCAATCGCCGGTTTTGGGCATGGTGCTGCCGAGCAATTCGCCCGGCGTGCATACGCTGTGGCTGCCGATCATTCCGATGCAAATTGGCTTGGTGTTGAAACCCGGCCCGCAGGAACCCTGGACACCGTATCGCATGGCGAACGCCTTCCTTGAAGCCGGCGTGCCCAAACAAGCCATCGCCATCTATCCGGGGCTGGGGGACATCGGCGCCGCCGTGCTCAACAGTTGCCCGCGAAGCTTGATTTTTGGCGGCACCGCTACCGTCGAACAGTATAAGGGCAACCCGCGAGTTCAGGCTCATGGTCCAGGCTTCAGCAAGATCATCCTCGGCGACGACGAAGTCGATAATTGGGAGAAATACCTCGACATCATGGTCGATAGCGTCTTCGTCAATAGCGGCCGCGGCTGCATCAATTGCTCGGGCGTCTGGGTGTCGCGAAACGGCCGTAAAATTGCCGAGGCGATCGCCGATCGAATCGGCCCAGTCGAGCCGCTGCCGCCGGAGGATCCCAAATCGGCCTTGGCGGCGTTCACCGTGCCGAATCAGGCCGATGGCGTGTGGAACGCGATCGAGACCGACTTGAAGGAAGCCGGCGTCGTCCACAACACGGCGAAGCATGGCCCGCGCTTAATCAAGAAGGAACGCCGCGATTATCTGCGGCCGGTCGTCGCCTTTTGCGAAGGACCGGACAAGGCCATCGCCAAAAAGGAATTTATGTTTCCCTTTGTCACGGTTGTGGAATGTCCGCAGGCCGACATGCTGGCCAAGATCGGGCCGACCCTGGTTTGCTCGGCGATCACCGAGGACAAGAAATTCCAGCGCGACTTGTTGGACGCCACGCACATCGACCGGCTGAACATCGGGCCGATTCCGACCATTGCCCTGAACTGGTTACAACCGCATGAAGGGAGCATTGTGGATTTCTTGTTCCGTGCCCGGGCCTTCCAGTTCGAACAAAAAATGCTTCATGTGTGATGCCGCGCTGGAGCCAATAATTCCGTTTGACCGCGCCTGAGCGATTTGCCTGCCCGAATGTGCCGGCCGGTTCCGAGGCCTTGCGAAATGGGAATGACACCGGTATCGCCCCCAAACTCGATTTTCGCGGAGCGGCTGGTCGAAACGTCGCTGCCGTTCGATTTTCAGCCTCAGGGGCGAATCGTTTTTGGGGCCGGTTCGATTTCAAAGCTGGGCGAGTTAGTTCGGCAATTGGGCGGCAAACGGGTCTTGCTCGTTACCGATCCGGGTCTCGAACAAGTCGGCCACCCGCAGCGCGCGGTCCGAATCATGCGCGAGGCCAAGCTGGACGTCGAAGTGTTTGGCGGCGTGGAAGAGAATCCCGAAACCAAACACGTATCCGCCGGCGCCGAAGTGGCCCGTCGTCAACAGACCGATTTCCTCGTGGCGATCGGCGGCGGCTCCGCGATGGATTGTGCCAAAGGCATCAACTTCATTTACACCAACGGCGGCCAAATCTCCGATTATCGCGGGCAAGACAAGGCGACCAAACCGATGCTGCCCTCCATCGGCGTCCCGACCACGGCGGGAACGGGCAGCGAGGCCCAATCGTTCGCCCTGATCGCCGACGCGTCGTCCCATATGAAAATGGCTTGCGGCGATCGCAAGGCCGCGTTTCGGGCTTCCATTCTCGATCCGGAACTCACCGTGTCTCAGCCGCAGTCGGTGACCGCAATCGCCGGCCTGGACGCGCTGACGCACGCGATCGAGTCGTATGTTTGCGCCCGGCGCAATCCGGTGTCCCAAGCGTTCGCTCTCGCGGCCTGGCGGCGGCTCGAACAAAACTATCAACGAGTGCTCGAACAGCCGACCGATCTCACCGCGCGGGTCGATGCAAATCGGCGCGCATCTGGCCGGCATCGCGATTGAGGCGTCGATGCTTGGCGCCGCGCACGCCTGCGCCAATCCGCTGACCGCACACTACGGAACAACCCACGGCGTCGCGGTCGGCGTGATGTTGCCGCACGTCATTCGGTACAATGGCGTCGCCGTCGGCCATCTCTATGCCGACCTGATTCACGGCGCTGGGATCAACAACGGCGAACCGCCGGCCGAAATTCTGGCCCGGCGAATCACGTCGCTCATGCGCGTTGCCGGATTACCCACGCGCTTGGCGGACTGCGGAGTTAGCCGAAGCATCCTCCCGCTTCTGGCCGAAGAAGCCGATTTGCAATGGACCGCGCGATTCAATCCCCATCCCGTCGCGGAAGCCGATCTGTTGCGGCTTTACGAGTCGGCGTGGTAAGATGGTATTCGGGCGCACGGGCATCCAAGGTCACGCGGCACGGTCCAGTCGGCGGCCCCAATCGGGGGGTGACATCATGAACCAGCGCGGATCGATCGCGTGCTTACGAGTTCAAAAGGCCCTATGGCGGCTTTGTTTGAGCCTTCTGTTCACTCTCGCGACCGCGCTGCTCCTGACGCTTTTACCGGTCTTCATCTTCGTGAGCCTACGGCGGCATATGGCCGAGCGGCGGTTCAGGTGGCGATTACAGCGATGGGGTCGGCAGCGACCGTGGGCGGAGATTCGCGTGAACATGGCGAGCCGGCAGGGTACGCTGGTGCTGGAGGCCGACCGCGCAGGCGGGCAGATTCGCCGCGTCTGGTGGGTGCGGGACCATCTCCTCAAGTTGTTTCCCCAAGCGCCCTGGGCATCGCTGGAAGACCTCAGGCGGCTTGGCAACGATCATGAGCCGGTTTTTGAACCGCGTGCGAGTTGCCGCGAGTGGTGCGAACACTTTTTGCCGGACTTCGCGGACGCCGCCGTCCTCACCCGCGTCACCCCCGAATTGCTGTGGTCGTACCTGAGTAGCCCAATCTGTGCGACCCATGCGGTCGCCGTCGTGCCGTTTCCCGCGCTAACATACCGACTGAAGCGAGCGCATTGAATGCGATCGGGCCGCTGATGGCTCATTGGTCCGAACAATCCCTCGATGGCTTTCCCTCTGAACGGAGTGATGAATGACGCGACTTCATTTTGCGGCGCTGCTCGCGCCATTGGCGTTGATCGCCTGTACTCGTGCCGAGCCCGGTCCGCTCGGGCCGAAACGCAAATTTGATTGGCCGCAATGGCGCGGACCGGACCGCACGGATGTCAACAGGGAAACCGGCCTGCTGAAGGAATGGCCCAAAGACGGTCCGAAACTCGTTTGGAAGGTCAGCGGGATGGGAGACGGGTTTAGCACACCGTCGATCGCCGCGGGGCGAATTTATCTGATGGGCAACGTCGACGAAAAAGAATGCGTGCTGTCGCTGGATGAAACCAACGGCAAGCTGGTCTGGTCGACGCCAATCGGCCCGGCGGGCGAGGCGGGCGGGTTTCAGGGCCCGCGCAGCACGCCCACCGTCGACGGCGACATGGTCTATGCCTTAGGCGTTCGCGGCCAATTAGTTTGCTTGCAGGCTCGCGACGGCAAGGAGATTTGGAGCAAGAACCTGGCGAAGGATTTTAACGGCCGGGTTGGCGGCTGGGGATACTGTGAATCGGTGTTGATCGATGGCGATCGGCTTATTTGCACGCCCGGCGGGAAAAATGCCTTGGTGGCCCTGAACAAGAAGAACGGCGAAGTCGCTTGGCAAGCGAGCGTGCCAGGGAATGATCACGCGGATTATTCGTCGGCGATCAAATGTGAAATTGGCGGAGTCAAGCAGTACGTTCAGTTCATGGGCGGCGGTGTCGTTGCGGTCGCCGCCGCCGACGGCAAGTTTCTCTGGCGTTATGATCGACCTCACAACGGAACGGCGAACTGCGCAACACCGATTCAACAGGGCAATCTCGTCTTCGCGGCGTCGGGTTATGGAAATGGCGGCGGTCTGGCAAAAATCTCCGTCACGAATGGTGGGTTCGCCGCACAACAAGTTTATTTCACGAAAGACATGAAGAACCACCATGGCGGCATGGTATTGGTTGATGGTTATCTTTATGGCTCCGACAATCCCGGCCTGCTGACATGCATCGACTTCAAAAGCGGCAAAGTCATGTGGCAGGATCGCGGACCAGGAAAGGGCTCGGTCGCCTATGCCGACGGCCGGCTATATTGCCGCAATGAAGGCAATGGCCGCGTTTACCTAGTCGAGGCCAATTCACAAAAATATGTGGAGCATGGCCGGCTCAACCAGCCCGATCGCAGCCATCAGGCGGCCTGGCCGCACCCCGTTATTGCAAACGGAAAACTGTATCTGCGCGATCAGGATTTGTTGTTGTGCTATGACGTGAAAGCGAAGGAATGAGCAGTTCAAAACCGGCCGGAGCGAGTGCCTTGCAACGCCCCGGCCGAATCGGTTTGATCACGGTTTAACCGCCAAGTTGTTGACGATCTGGGTGACTCCCGGAGTGATCCGAACGAGAGACTCGATGTGTCGGCGCTCATCGTCGTTTGAAACCAGGCCAGTCAACGTCACCCGTCGACCGTCCACCTGAACCGCAACGTTTTTGCCCGAGGGGGCGAATTGCGAGCTAACGACAAGCGATTTCAAGTCCGCTTGCAATTGGCCGGCCGGACGGGCTGGGATGGCGAACCGGACCGTCGAGGCGTAATGCGGCATGGTCGTACTGACTGCATTCATCGCCATCGTACTGAAACCGTCGATGGTCAGTGTGCTATTTCCGGTGCCGAGATTTCGGCCTGTCGTGGCTCTGCCGCCCGCTCGTGTCGTCGAGCCGCGAGTGGTCGTGGCGGTTCCGCCCGTCGACGGGAAGGTCGTGCTGCCGTATGCGGCGACGTTGTGTTTGACCATGCTTTGGAGGGATGTGCCTGAACTCGAATTTCCTGACGAGCTCAAACTATTCGCCGTATTGGTGGTCGTTGTATCCGGCAGCGGATACTGAACGTATGGATACGTATAAGTCGAAGACAGAAAGTTCGAAGCGGCTGGTGCGCTTGAACCCGAGGTGCGGCCGCCGGCGCCGCCGCGGCTGGTGCCGCCCAATCCGGTGCTCGCGCCGAGGCCGGCGCTTCCGGTCCCAATGCCCGCGCCAGTACCGCGTCCGCCGCCCCCCATTCCGCCGCCGCCGCTGCCCAGGCCGCCGCTGCCACCAGTGACGCCGCCCCCTCCAAGCCCGCCACCGCCGGTTGCGCCGCCCGCGCCGCTGCCCAGACCCCCGCCCGCCTGACCAAAAACTGAAAGTGGCAAACCGAGAAAAAGGCTCGCCGCTCCAGAGATGACGGCGACACGCAGGCTACCGCTAAGACGCTTCATGACGTTGCCTCGTTGGGCGTTGCCCGGACAATGCATTGGTGATCATAGCCCGGCACGGCCAGCCAATCCACCTTGAATAGTATAACCCCAATCCGAACCGGAGGTTGCATGCCCGCTCTGCATTTGGCCACTTTCTCCAGCGATGCCACCCCGCCACTTGGACATCCGCTTTGCGGCGGATGGATCGAGCCGGTTCGCGGCTATGACGATTCGCTCAACATGTTCGGCGTCGTGCTCATGGGCGTCGGATCGCCGATCGTTCTCGTTGCCCTCGATTGGTGCGGACTTCGCAACGAGGCGTTTCGAATCTGGCGAAAGGCTCTCGCCGCGGCCGCCCACACGGTGCCTGAGAATGTTGAAATCCACTGCATCCATGCCCACAACGCCCCGTTCGCCGACGTCGAAGCCGAAAAGCTGCTCGAAACAATTCCGGACGCGCCGCGCAATTTGGACCTTAAGTTCTTCGACAAAGCCATGGCCCAATCCATAGCGGCGTTGAAGAGTTCGCTCAAAAAAACTCGCCGATTTACGCATGTTGGTATGGGACAGGCAAAAGTCCACCGTGTGGCATCCAATCGCCGCGTAATCGGCACAGACGGCAAAGTCAGATTCACCCGAACCAGCGCCACCAAAGATCCGGTCGCCCGGGCCCAGCCGGAAGGCTTGATCGATCCTTATCTGAAAACGCTGAGTTTCTGGGACGAAAATCGACCCCTCGTCGCGTTGCATTACTATGCGACCCATCCCATGAGTTACTATGGAGACGGCCGCGTCTCCGCCGATTTTTGCGGGTTGGCCCGCCGCAAACGCCAGGCCGACGATGAAGGGGTGTTCCAGGTCTACTTTACCGGTTGTGCCGGCAACATCACCGCGGGAAAATACAACGATGGCTCGAAAGAAAATCGCCCGATCTTGCGCGATCGAATCTACGCGGCGCTGGTCGAAGCCTGGAAATCGACGAAATGCGAACCCGTGAAAAGTTGGGAGTGGCGAACGGAAACGATAAAACTGCCGCCACGAAGGGAAGAAAGCTTTGGCGTCGAGCCGAGTCTCAAAGTGCTAAACGATGCGAAGGCGGCCAAGGCAAAGAGAGGCAACGCCGCGCTGCAAATCGCCTGGCTCAAACGGAAAGACACGCCCATTGACGTCAGTTGCTTGGACTTCGGGATCGCTCAGGTTTTGCATCTGCCGGGCGAGCCATTCGTCGAGTATCAGCTTCATGCCCAAAAACAGCGGCCGGATGCTTTTGTTTGCGTCGCGGGTTATGGCGACGGCGGTCCCGGATATCTCCCGACCCATGACGCTTACTTTCAAGGCGGCTATGAGCCAACCGTTGCGCTGTCGGCTCCCGAAGGCGAAAAGATCCTGCTCTCCGCAGTCGATAAGCTAATGAAAAAGAAACCATAGCGGAGTTCATCACGGTGGCCAGCAGCATTGTCACATGCCCGGGCGTCAAACTCGCCTGAAGCTGGGGACCGACCAGCCCGGCGGAAAGCTACGCTGCCCGGCCTGCAATACCCCCTTTGCCCTGGGCAGCCGGACGAACTCCGGCGCGACCGGCATGGCCGAACTGCTGGCCTTCGAACTGTTTGAAGATCATGTCCAAACCGACAGTTTCGATATCGCCGAAGAGAAACCGCGCCAAAGCAAAATTGCGACGAAACCCGCCGCGCCGCCAGCCAAACCCGAGCCGAAGCCGGCCTCGAAGCCAACTTCCAGATCAACTTTCAAGCCGGCTGCCGCGCCCGCCAAGCCGGTGTCAAAAAAAGAATCGAGCCTGCTTCCGGATGACCTCGACTTGCTCGGCGACGACGCGCCCAAGCCGCCTGCTAAAACGAAACCGCCACAACTCGAGCCCAAGCCACTCGCCGCGCCCGCTCCCGAGCCGATTCCGGAACCGGAGCCCGAATTTCCGCTCACCGAGCGATCGCAATCGAGCATACTGCCAGACGATTTCAGCGGGCTAGACGAAAAGTGGTTGAAACTCTCGACTAAGCAGCGACCGTCCAATCCCGGCACGGAAGCCAAGTCCAAAACTGAGTCAAAAAATCAGCCCCGTCCCGGTACGGAAATGCGGGGCGAGCGGGAATCGGCTGCCGGCCCGACGCCGAAAAAAGAGGACGAGTTTTTCCTGCCCGCAAATTTCGATCTCGGGGCGCTGGCGGCGCCGAAAGTCGATCCAATTCCGAATTTGACATTAGACGACGAGCGGCCAAAGGCCGCGCCGATCTACGAGGACTTCGAGGTCATCGAGCCGGCGCCGCGCGTCGCCAGCGACGGCGTGCCCTTGATCGAAGGCGTCAGCGACGAAGAAGTCGCGGAAATCGAACAGGCCGAGCAGGAAGTTGAACAGGCGAGACAGGAGCATGAATTTCGCGCCCGCAATCGGGCGGAGCGGCGACAGAAACGTGGCATCCGGCGAACGGCGGCGCAGGCCATCAACGCCCAGGTTCGCGGCCGATGGCTGATGGTTTTTTGGGGCATCACGTTCGAACTGGCGGCGGTGTTTTGCATCGGGGCCTCGCTCGCGTTGGTTATCGTCGGGCTTGCCGCCGCGCTCTTTGCGGCGGTGATTGCCAGCGGCCCGCTGTTGGCCGTGGCGGGGATCGTTTGGATCATCGTCATTGGCTTGATGGCATTCAGCAGCCTGCTCGACCTCATCGGTCTGTCGCTGAGCATTCCATGCCCGGCAAAGAATGCCGCCATGATTTGGGCCATTCTCTCCGCGGTCTTCGGTCTCGCGGGGATAATCGGGTTATTGCCGTTGACCCTAATTGGGCTGATTTTCTATTTGCTTTTTTTGAAATTGGCGGCGGAAGCCTTGCGCGAATACTCACTCGCTCAGGAATGCGTCACTCTGATCAAATTGGTCGTCGTCGGCGCCATTGCGAGTTTGCTGCTGTTGATTTTCATTCTTGTGGCCTATTTCCTTGGGGCTGCTGGCGTGTTTGCCACGAAGAGCGCCGGCGACGCCACCAACCTGGGCTACGTCATGGGCGCCTTCAGCCTGATGTTCACCATCGTGCAAGTGATCCTCAGCGGCGTGATCGCCTACAAATTCTTCTTGATCCTCCGGGACTTCCGCCACGAAATCCGCTGGCGGCTCGAATCGTGAGCACCTTTCCGGCGGCGGGCGTGTCATTTTCTATAATCGCCTTCAATACCGGAGCGCCGGAACGACTCCGGCGATCGCAATTTGCATAAGGAATTCGCATGGCCGAGAAGATCACGACCCGGGCCCAGGATTACTCGCAGTGGTACATCGATATCGTCAAGCACGCTCAGCTTGCCGATCACTCCGACGTCCGCGGCTGCATGGTGATCCGGCCCAATGGCTACGCCTTGTGGGAAAACATCCAGCGAGCCCTCGACGGGCTGTTCAAGAATACTGGCCATGTGAACGCCTATTTTCCGCTGTTCATTCCCATGAGCTACCTGGCCAAGGAAGAGGACATGGCGGAGGGGTTCGCCAAAGAATGCGCCGTGGTCACGCATCATCGATTGAAATCGGAAAAAGGCAAGGGACTTTACGTCGATCCCGAAGCCAAGCTCGAAGAGCCGCTGATCATTCGCCCGACTTCGGAGACCATCATCTGGCGAACCTACAAGAGTTGGATTCAGAGCTATCGCGATCTGCCGGTGCTCGTGAATCAGTGGTGCAATGTGGTTCGCTGGGAAATGCGGACGCGACTATTCCTGCGCACGGCCGAATTTCTCTGGCAAGAAGGCCACACCGCCCACTCGACACAGGCTGAGGCGGAAGCGGAAACCAAGATGATTCTGATGGATTGCTACCGGAGGTTCGCGGAAGAATGGATGGCGATGCCGGTGCTGTGCGGCCCGAAGAGCGACGGCCAGAAATTCCCCGGCGCGGTTTACACGCTGTGCATTGAAGCCTTGATGCAGGATGGCAAGGCGTTGCAGGCCGGCACGTCGCATTTTCTCGGTCAGAATTTCGCCAAGGCGTTCGACGTTCAGTTTCAAAGCGCCGAAGGGAAACTGGAATATGCATGGGCCACGAGTTGGGGAGTCTCGACGCGAATGATTGGCGGGTTGATCATGACCCATTCGGATGACAACGGCCTGGTCGTTCCGCCGCGATTGGCCCCGACGCATGTGGTGATCTGTCCGCTTGGCAAGAACGAGCTGGAACGCAAACCCTGCATCGAAGCCGCCGAGAAATTGGCGGCGGAATTGCGCGGCATGCCTCGCGAGGAGTTTTTCAATTTTGAGCCGCTCAACGTCCGGATCGATACGGCGTTTGAGAAATCGCCTGGCTTCCGCTTCGCGGAATATGAACTTCGCGGCGTGCCGGTCCGAGTCGAGATTGGCCCGAAAGACATCGAGAAGCAAGCCTGCGTGATTGGCCGCCGCGATGTTCCGGGCAAGGAAGGCAAGCAAATGGGCGTGCCGTTGGCCGGCGCCGCGCAACGGACTTATGAACTTTTGAAAGAGATTCAGACAAACTTATTCGACCGCGCCCGCAAATACCGTGATGCCAATACTGCGCAGCGTCGACAGCTACGAGCAGTTCAAAGCCGAGATCGAAAAAGGCGGCTTCATCTGGGCCCATTGGGACGGCACGCGCGAGACCGAGGACAAGATTCAGCAGGAAACCGCCGCCACGATTCGTTGCATTCCGTTCGATCGCCCGAACGAACCCGGTAAATGCATGGTGACGGGGAAGCCGTCGGCGGGCCGCGTGGTTTTCGCGCGGGCCTATTGACCCGCTCATGGTTTGCAGGAGAACCGATGACCGGATTGCTGCTTTCTGACGACCTGATTTTCACCAGCCGGGTCACGGGCACCGGGCGCGATTTGGGATTCACGATTCGATCTGCGAAAAACACGGACGGGTTGCTGGCGCTCGCCGAAAAGGATCCGCCGGCGTGCGTCATTATTGATTTGTCGAATCCGGGATTGCAGATCGAAGAATTCGTCGCGGCGATTAAGCGAATGGCGCCGCTGCCCACGATTGTCGCCTATGGCTCGCACGTCGATACCGCGACGTTGAAAGCGGCGCGGGCAGCGGGTTGTGACTTTGTGATGCCGCGGAGCCAATTTGTCGAGGCGCTGCCGCGCGACTTGCCGCAATGGATGAAGCCGGCGGCCGGGTGATGCATGCTTTTCCTTGCGATCGAGAGTTCCTGCGACGAAACCGCGGCCGCCGTATTCAATGACGAGCCGAAGATTTTGTCCAATGTCATCGCGTCGCAAACCGAACTGCATCGCCGATTTGGCGGCGTCGTTCCGGAGGTTGCGGCGCGGGCTCATCTCCAGCGATTGCTCCCGGTCGTCGATGAAGCATTGCGAAATGCCGGCGTGTCGCTCGGCGAGATTGGCGCGATCGCGGTGCACAACACGCCTGGGCTGGTTGGCGCCTCTTGGTCGGTGTCAGCGCGGCGAAGATGCTCGCCGTCGCGCTCGAAGCGCCGCTCATCGCGGTCAATCATGTCGAGGCACATATTTATGCCGCACGGATCGCGGCCGGCCACGACATCTTTCCCTGCGTTGGCTTGGTGGTGAGCGGCGGTCACACCGCGCTATTTCATTGCCGCGACGCTCTGACTCTGGAACTGCTCGGCTCGACGCGCGATGACGCCGCTGGCGAGGCGTTTGACAAGGTCGCGCAGATTCTCGGCCTTGGCTTCCCCGGCGGGCCGGCGATCGATCGCGAGGCCGAGAATGGAATCCCCAATGCGTTTCGTTTTCCGCGCTCGCTGATGGAGGCCGGCGATCTCGATTTCAGTTTCAGCGGGCTCAAGACCGCCGTCCTCTATACCACGCATGGACAGGATCGCCAGCACGGTGAGGCGCCGACGGGGTCGCGTTGCGCGGATCTGGCGGCGAGCTTTCAGCAAGCGGTGATCGACGTGCTGGTCGAAAAATCGCGGCGAGCGCTGCAAAAAACCGGTTTGACGCGGCTTGCCGTCGGCGGGGGCGTTGCCGCCAATCGCCAGTTGCGACAAACGCTTTCGGAGATGGTTGCGGCGATCGGCGGCGAATTATTCATTCCGCCGCTGGTATACTGCACCGACAATGCGGCGATGGCGGCGCTGGCGGTTGAGAAATGGCGGCGCGGCATATTCGCCGCGCTCGATCTGGATGCAGTTCCCAATCTCGCGTTTTCGTGATTGGTCATGTTGAAAACCGCGCCGCGCCGAAATAGGCTTGAGTGTTTGTAGTTCCGGGAGAAATTGTGATGAGCGGCGGCTTTACTCAGATCACCGGTCAGTCGTGGATTTCGCGCTTGGGTCAGTCGATTGTCGGCGTGCTGATTGGCGTCGTCATGTTTCTTGTTGCCTTTCCCGTGCTGTTTTGGAACGAGGGCCGCGCCGTTCGCACCGCGAAGAGCCTGGAAGAGGGCGCCTCGATCGTCGTGTCCACGTCCGCCGACAAAGTGGACCCGGCGAATGAGGGGAAACTCGTCCATATGACGGTGGAGGCCACTACCGACGAAACTCTCGCCGATCGCGAATTTGGCATCTCGGCGAAGGCCTTGGAATTGCAACGCTCGGTCGAAATGTACCAGTGGAAGGAACATGCCGAGTCCAAAACCCGAACCAAAATCGGCGGCGGGCAGGAAACTGTCAAGACTTACACATTCGAAAAAGTTTGGACCGCCGACCTCATCAAGTCCTCCGAGTTCCATGAACGCGGACCGAGCGAATACAAGAATCCCGGCGTGAAGGCGGTTCCCGATCGCGATCTAAAAGCGAAAGTCGTGAAGTTTGGGGCGTTCGAATTGTCGCCGAGCCTCGTGGCGAAAATCGGCGGCAAGAAGCAACTGCCGGTCACCACGGAGATGCAGTCCAAATTGCCGGAAGAAGCCAAGAAGAAATACAAGATTGAAGAAGGCTTGTACTACCTGGGTGAGGATCCTGCCAGTCCCAAGGTTGGCGATTTGCGCATTCGATTCGAGGTGATCGAACCGACGAGGGTCAGCATCGTTTCGCAACAAAAAGGGAACTCATTCCAACCGTACCACGCCAAGGCTGGAGATGATGTCAATCTGCTCGAAACCGGCGACCGCTCCGCCGAGGAAATGTTTCAGGCGGCCCAGGATCGCAACCGGGCTCTCACCTGGATCCTGCGTGTCGTCGGCTTCGTGGTTATGGCGATCGGCGTCTTCCTGGTTTTTCGACCGCTGACCGTCATGGCGAGCGTGATCCCGATTCTCGGCGACCTGCTCAGCGTCGGCGTCGCACTCTTCGCGGGGCTGATCGCCTTTGGCCTTTCGCTGATCACCATTTCCATCGGCTGGCTGTTTTACCGGCCGCTGATTGGTGTTCCGCTATTCCTACTCGGTGTTGGCGGCCTTGTTGGGCTGGTCATGTTGGCGCGGTCGCACAAGAAAAAGGTGTAATCGAGGCCGGCGGAGGTTGTCTTCTTTGAATGTGTCTTCTTAGAAAATGGCGGTTCCCCAGGCAGAAAACCCTAAGCGGACAGAAGACACGAGCGCGCCACCCCCAAATCTGTCGCCTTAGAAATGTTGATGACAACGGTCATCTTTTTCTGAAACAAAAAAGAAAGGAAGGCGGAAATCCCCGCCTTCCTTTCTGATGGTCGACAAAACCGGACAATCACTCAAGCAACAAATTGGCTTCCCAGCCGACGCGTTCGGCGCTGGCCCGGAGTTTTTCCAGGGCCCGGTTCTGGATCTGGCGGACGCGCTCCTTGCTGATGCGAAGCAGGTGGCCGATCTGGCGGAGGCTATGGGTGCCGTTGCCGGTCAGGCCGAAGCGCAGGTCGAGTACCTTGCGTTCGCGCGGCCGCAGGTTTTCCATCAGGAAGCAGCAGCGCTTCCTGGCGTTCGGTGTTTTGCTGGAGCGTGGTGCTGTCGTTGTCCGGCATCGCCTCGGTGAGCTTGAAGTCGCTGTCGTCGTCGAGCACGGCGTTGAGGGAAACCGGAGTGCGGGTGGCCGTCTGGAGATGGGTCAGGTGTTCGAGGCTGCTGCCGGTGCGGCTGGCGAGTTCCTGCGGGCTGGGCAGGTGCTTGCCGCCATGGGCCAGGGCTTCGGATTCTTGTTGCAGCAGGCCCAGCTCCTGCAAGTGATGCGGCGACAGGCTGACCAGGTGGCTTTGCCGGGCGACCGCGATTTGCAGCGTCTGGCGAATCCACCAGGTCGCGTAGGTCGCGAGGCGGGTGCCGTGGCTGACATCGAAGCGGTCGATGGCCTGCATCAGGCCGCAAACGGCTTCTTGCAGCAGGTCGGAATAGCTCAGGGCGTGATGGCGGAAGCGCTTGGCGACGTGGGCGGCGAGGCGGATGTTCGCCGAGGCCAGCCGGTGCTTGCAATGGATGTAGCGGTCATGGAGCCGCCGGACGGTTTGCACCGCCGAATCGTCATTCATCGCAGTAGTCGCGGATGAACTGAGCCATGGGCCACGGTTCCAGCGGCGGGCGGTGTTGCCGCAGGTCCGGGAAATGGCGGATCATCACTCGAACCAGTTCACTCTTACAGTCCCAGAAATTCGCCAGAAGTTCACGCTCCTCTTCCGGCGTGAGCAAGTCGGAAGAGAACGTCGTCAACGGGGAGATGGTCGCAGCCTTGGCGTTGGCCAAAGTTTGCTTTCTCCGAACAGCCTTCATGTCGGTCCTTCCTCAAGTTAGGATCGTGTCTCGCCGCCGATTGTTCGCTTGGCGGCTTTCGTCTGCCAGAAGACAAATTCATCACTGGACTCAACACAAAACGCTTCCGGCCGAGGAAGGGCATTCCCGAGCGGAAGTCACGTTGTGCCGACCGGTGAGGCTGGCAGCGTTTGGCATAACTTTCGAGCAGCCATCTTTAACACGTCCTTGCGTTGCGGATGACGATTCGGCCGGTCCACCCGGCCTCGTAAAGCAATTGGTGCTTCTCCAGGTATGAGACACCAGATTGTAGTCGGAACTTTCGGCCACTTCAAGCGTTTTTTGCCAACTTCTCGCCGTTTCTGTATTCTTCGCGTGCCGAGCTGCTATCCGCACAGCTTGCCTGATCGTTCGTTTTTCACTTTTTTGATCAGAATTTGACGATTGAGACGATTCCATCATCGCGGTCAAGTCGTGGCGAGCATCGCAAGTCCGGCTTTCCATGCCGAGTTCCGAACAGTCCAGTTACTCAATTCTACGCAGCAAAGTGTCCAAAACAAAACCGCCATCCGGCGTCTGGACCCCCTCTCCAAAGCCCAAAGCGCCGGATGGCATGAGTGAGAAAGAAACCGCCGGGTCCGTTGTACCACCTCTCCCATGGCCAGTCGGCCCAAGCGGTCTTGGCTTTCGCCGATTTCCGAATTGCAAACCGGAGGCCAATTCCTGCCTCATTTGAGGCATTAAATCGGAAGCGATTGTCTGCCATGGCTTTGAGAAATAGAATTGAATAGGCGATTGGCTTCAAAACGATCGTTTCAGGCCCTCCATTGCCCAGCTTTGCAGCAGCGATTGCCCCGATTCCGGCATCGAAGCGGGTGAGAATCGCTGAACTTGGTGTTTTCCCCGGTCGAAACTGGTTGGAGAATGGAATCATTGACCGGGCAAACGGGCCAGTCTACGATGGGTTGAGAAAACGGGCATTGCCTGGCGACGCGGCCGGGAGGCAAGTGGAACATGGCGACCGACATCCGACTCAAAGAAGGCCTGCCCGAAATCACCGAAGCGCTGGTTTCCACCTATCTCGATTGCAACAAGATCAGCCATCTGGGCCACAAGCCGCTGCCCAGCCGCAGCGCAATTGTTGACATTTTGGCGGATTTTTTTGATCTGCTGTATCCGGGCTTTGGCCGCCGCCAGAATCTGCATGTCGGCAACATCGAATATTACGCCGGCGAATTGATTGACGGGTTGCACGACAAGTTGACCCAGCAGATCGCCGCGGCCTTGCGCCACGAGCTATGCCAGGAGGCGCCGCACGTCGATTTCGAGGCGCTGGCCCAGCAAAAAGCCATTGGGCTGCTAAAGAAACTTGCCGACGTGCGCTCGGTCTTGGAACAAGACGTGGAGTTCGCCTTCGCGGGCGACCCGGCGGCCAAGAGCTATCACGAGATCATTTTCTGCTATCCGGGCCTGGAAGCGATCACGACTTATCGCATCGCCCACGAGTTGCTTCTCCTCGGCGTGCCGTTTATCCCGCGCATGATGACCGAACTGGCCCACTCGAAAACCGGCATCGACATCCACCCCGGCGCGACGATCGGTTCGGGCTTTTTCATCGATCACGGCACGGGCGTCGTCATCGGCGAGACCTGCGACATTGGCACGCAGGTCAAGCTCTATCAGGGCGTCACGCTCGGCGCGCTGTCAGTTTCCAGCGCGACGACGAGGGCAAGATGATCCGCGGCTACAAGCGCCATCCCACGCTCGAGGACCAAGTCGTCGTTTACGCCAACGCCACGATCCTCGGCGGCGAAACGGTGATCGGCCATCACGCCATCGTCGGCTCCAACGTCTGGCTCACCTACTCCGTCGCGCCGCACACCGTGGTGCTCCTGGAAAAGCCGCAATTGCGCCTCAAAGGCCAGAACAAAGACGGCGGCGCGTTGGATTACCAGATTTGAAGGCGAAACGCTTTGAGGCGACTGTTGCCGCTTTCCTAAGGTTTTATCGATCGCTTTTTTTTGACTTCTCGGCCTTCAGATCGGCCAAGTATTGCCGGTACTTCTGTTGAATCCGCAGCAATTCCGGCTCAAACAATCTCGCTCCAACAATAATGTTGTCAATCTGGTTCGCATGAATTGCGATGCACCAACTGCAAATAAAGTTCCCCCGGATCCCCGAGACGCTCAGCCTTGGTGGGACCGGCTCGAGATACCGAGGATCGTACTCTTTCGTTGAGATCATCGATACGAACAACTCTTCATTGCCTTGAAGGGCGTCGGCAATTGCTTCGTCGCTGTCAAGAAGAACTGCTCGATGCGGACCGGCCGAATTGGTTCCAAAAGAATTGATGACATCCTTCAGCCAGACGATTTGCCCGCGACACATCTTGTCCAGATCGCGCTGAGAAAGGGGCACGGGCTATATCCCTGATCAACGGACATATTTTATTCTTCGCCTGTCCACCCAGCGGGCGGTTTGGTTGCGCCAATAGCTCTCTTAGCTCGTCACGAGTCAGTTGGACTTCATCAAGAGCCTTGTCAATCTCTGCCGCATAAGCCGGATCGACCAGATACCGCAGCGACGATGAATCGATCGTAATCAGATCGCCGTCCACTGCATTAATCATCATCGCTTCACCGGTGGGCGACGCTTTCACCGTGTCCCACCGCATGCGGTCAACTGGAATACGAAGACGAGCGACTGAAAGCCGACGCACAAGGCCGTCGTCGAATTCTAGTTCAATTGATTGCGCAGTTGCCGAGCGTGCCTGCAGCAAGTATTCGGGTCGAATTGGTGTGATGCGAAGCCAAGCATTCGGCCCTCCAAAAGCTTCGTGGACAGTTTGCCGCGCCGTCTGATCATGGAATGGAAGCTCCGCGGAACATGACTCAGTTCGTGCTGGCTTGGCGGCGAGTTCTGTCATGCTGGTATCTCGTTTTGCTTGTCGAGAGATTGCTGAATTTTGGCCACATCGTCGGCCTCAGCTTGAAGCTTTTCCTGGACCTCGGAAGGCGTGCCGACGATCAGCTTGAAAGGCGATCTGCCAAGCAACGACCCGTCCGCCGTCGTAAGTTCGTACCAATACACGCCTTCACCAGCCCAGCGAACGGCAAAAGGAGCCACGGTGTTGCCGCCTCGATGCGGCTCGCCCTTGGTCGCGTACGCGATCCTACCGATTCGCGTCCTCTTTTGTTTTGGGTCCAAGCACTCCAGGAATAGGCTGAAATCTCCGTCTGACTCCCCGTTCTTGATCGAGATGAACACGGAAACGCCACCGACAACCATTTTATCGCCTGGCTTGCGCTTTTTGTCTGGGGGAACGCCGACCGTATCGATAATTCGAACCACCGTTGCGGTCAAATCATTGCCAATGATGACTTTATCACACAAGAACAGCGCGACACATACGGGAAGACCGCCCGTCCGAGCCATTTGGCTCTTGGCTTTTTTTGTGGATCGTCTGTCGTTAGCCACGAATGCCACTCCCAGCCACGAAGCTGCGTCGCCCTTCTATTGTAGGTACATAAAGAAAATTGAAATGAACAACGACGCAGAGTCGTTGATGAATTGCCCTTTTGCTTGGCCGCATGGAATCATGCCAATCTGAGCGGATGTATCAGGGCGATCCCTGTCACAGGTTTGGGCCGCGGTTGCGAGCCTTCGTTTCGGCTGCGTTCCCTGAATTCACCTTCAAGTTATTGCACCGACAGAACAGGGAGGCGAGTTTCACTTGCTTCATTTACAGCCGATGAAACGCCATGAACATCGCCACGGTGGCGCCGATGGCGGCGAGGCCGGCGGCGAGGGCGAGCCAGAGTCGGGCTGGGCTTGGGCCAATCGCCCGGTCGATGTTGATGCCGGGACGAATCGCGGCCACGCCCGAGGTCTTCATGCTGGGCGTGGCGGTGTCGTCGGCGCCGGAGGTCTTGCCGCCGCGCCCAAAATCGCTGGCTCGCGGCGGCGGAATGTCCATCTCGAACCATTTCGCCAGCGCCTGCGCCACCTCCTTGGCCGAGGCGAAGCGATCGCCCGGTTTCTTCGCCATCATGCGCTTGACGATTTGTCGAATCTCCGCCGGAATCTCCGGCCGCAACTGTTCCAGCGGCGTCGGTTCGACAAGCTGATGCGAGCGGATCTTTTCGGCCGCGGAACGAACCGGGAAAGGCACTCGGCCGGAAAGCAGGTAATAGAAGGTCGCGCCGAGACTGTAAATATCGGAGCGCTGGTCGAGATCGCGGCCGATCAGCGTTTGCTCGGGCGAAATGAAATCGGCGGTGCCGAGGATGGAGCAGCCGTTGTACTTTTCCGTGATCCGCTCGTAATCCTGCTGGAAGCGGGCCAGACCGAGGTCGAGCAGTTTGACGATGCCGTCGCGATCGAGGACCAAGTTGCCCGGTTTAATGTCGCGATGGATCAATGCCGCATCGTGCAGGTGTTGCAGTCCGCTGGCGGCCTGGGCGATGTAGTGGGCGGCGTAGGCGTAATTGAGCCGCCCGCGTTTCTTTACCAGGTCGTCGAACGCGACCCCGTCGACATAATCCATGATGATGTAGGGCAGTTTGTTGCTGTTGCAGTCGATGTCGTAGGCGCGGACGATATTGGGATGGTTGAGCGAGACGATGATGCGGGCCTCGCGGAGAAATCGGGCCAGCATGCCGGGGTCGCCGCCGCGCCGCCGCGACAACACCTTCATCGCCTTGCGTTCGCCGGTGTCCCGATGCTCGCACAAAAAAATGACGCTCATGCCGCCAGAGCCGACCGGCTCCAAGAGCTTGTAGTTGCCAACGATGAAGTTCTTGTAGCGGCCTTCCAACAACTGCTCGGCCTGAAATGACGTCAACAGACCGTCGTTGACCAACCGGCCGGCGAGGAACTTTGGCTCGCTGGGGAAATTCGGCGCCTGGCGAAGCTCATCCAGGTAGCGGTCGAGATGCGGCTCGCCGATGAGCGAACTGACGCGCAGGTGGTCGAGAAAATCGTCGCTGGTGACGGGAGCAGGCATGGCGCAACCGGGAGTGATTCGCCCGAGGAACTACGCCAAAGCATAGTTCAGGAATCGCCGCGGCGCGAGTCAATTTGGGTGGATGCGTTTTCCGTCGGTCTGGGCATTGCGGTTTCCAATTCAAATCGGGTAATCTGATAGCCTGCTATGATGAGATTCTGCGCGAAGCGGCGCGAGACAGGCCAAATTCGTGGACGGCCAGCCCCGCCGATTCGGAATTCGCCAAAGGAGTCGAGCGTGAGCCGTCTGTTTGCATTCGTCGCGGCCTTGATTTTCGTACCGGCGTTGCCGGCCCAACCGAAGCCGGATCCGATCGCGCGGGCGGCCGCCGCCCTGTACGACGGGGTTCATGAAGAGACGCTTCCCAACGGCTTGCGCGTCTATCTCAAGCCGATCGCCGGCGTCCCCACGGTTTGCGTGATGACCGCCTACCGGGTCGGTTCCGCCGACGAGGAACTCGACCAGACCGGCCTGTCGCATTACCTCGAGCACTTGATGTTCAAGGGCACCGACAAATTGATGCCGGGCGACATCGATCAATTGACGCGGTGCGCCGGCGGCCAGAACAACGCCTACACCAGCGAGGATTTCACGAACTTCCATTTCGATCTGGCGGCCGACAAGTGGGAAGCCGCGCTCAAAATCGAGGCCGACCGCATGCGCCACCTGCGCATCGATGAAAAGCACGAATTCCAGCAGGAAAAGGGGCGGTGATCGCCGAGTTGGACGGCAACGAGGACGAACCTTGGGAACTCGAGAACAAGGCGATCCTGCCCTTGCTCTTCGGCGAGAAGACACCCTACGGCCACCCGATTATCGGCGAGCGGAAACATGTCCGCGCCGCGACCGCCGCCATCATCAAGTCGCATTACGACAAGTGGTATCACCCGAACAACGCCTGCATCGTCCTGGTCGGCGGCATCGACGCCGCGGTGGCGATGGCCCGTATCCGAGAATTGTTCGGCTCGATTCCGGCCGGCAAGCTGCCGCCGCGAAACAGCGTCACGCCGGTTCATCGCGACAAGCCGATTTACAAAGAATTCCCATCGAAGTTTGAAGCCGACCGGCTCTTGATCGGTTTCAACACCTGCAAAATGGGCGACCCCGACGACTATGTGCTCGATGTCATTCAACACATTCTCACGACCGGCAAGACCGGGCGGCTTTATCGCGAACTGGTGCTCGGGCAGGAAGTGGCCGGCGAGGCGACCTGCGCCAACCAGATTGGCCGCTATCCGGGCTGGTTTTCCATCGAATTGGAAGTGATGAAGGGCGTTGATCGGAAAAAGGCCGAACAGGCGCTCTTGAACCAACTGGAGATTCTCGCGCGATCCGGTTTCGGTCGAAGAGTTGAAGCGCGTGCAGCGGAGCGTGCTCGCCGGCCTGATCTTCCAGCGCGAGGACCCGCATGCGCTGGCCGACAGCATTGTCAATGCCGTCGCCATCACCGACCTGAACTACCTGCGGAACTATCTCAGTCGAATCCAGGCGGTGACGCCCGCCGACGTGCAGCGCGTCGCCCGGAAATACTTCAATCCGAATCAGCGCGTGGTGGTTTGCTCGGTCGCGGGAAAGACCGCGGCAAAGAAATCGCCGGCGCCCGCCGGCAAAAAACCGGCCCGCGCAAGCGCGAACCGGAACGCGAGTTGGCGGTCGGCGCGACCGGAGGCGTCGATCTCAAGCGGACCAAGCGCGTGGTCCTGGAGAACGGCCTGACGCTGTTGTTGCTCGAGCGGCATCGCCTGCCGATCGTTTACGCCGAGGCCCTGGTCCGCCGGACGCGGCTGTATGAGTCGAAGGAAAAGGCCGGCGTCGCGGCCCTCGTCGGACTCATGCTCGAGGAAGCCACCGAGCGGCACAACGAAAAGGAAATCTCGCGGGCGATCGAAAATGTCGGCGGCGTCCTCACCATGTCGTCATCGGGCGGGCAGGTGAAAGTGCTCTCGCCCGATCGCCACTTGGGCTTGAGCCTGTTGCTGGAATGCCTGACCAAGCCGGCCTTCCAACGCGACGATCTCAAGCGCTTGAAGGAAAACATGTGGTCGGAACTGCAGGATGAAAAAAGCCAGGCCAGCACGCGGGCGCAAAATGAATTCCTCAAGCAGATCTACGGCGATCATCCGCTGGGCCGATCCGCCAACGGCGACGACGACACCGTTGACGCCCTGACCTGCGCCGACTGCCGCAAGTTCCACGAGCAGGTGTTCGTGCCCAACAACACCATCCTGGCCATCGTCGGCGACTTCGATTCCGCGGCGATCATCAAGGACGTGACCGCGATGACGCGCGACTGGAAGAAACGCGAATTGCCGAAACTGAATCTGCCCGCGATCCACCAGCCGCAAAAACTCCATGAGACGATCATTTCAATGCCGGCCGCGACGCAGCTCAATATTTATTTGGGCCATCCGGGCATTCGCCGCGACGATCCCGATTATTACAAGCTGCTGGTCATGGACAATATTCTCGGAATCGGCAGCGGATTCACCGACCGGCTGTCGTCGAAGTTGCGCGACCGCAACGGTTGGGCTTACACCGTCTCCGCGTCGATCACCACCAACGCCGGCGACGACGTCGGCGTGTTCACCGGCTATATCGCCACCTATCCGGACAAACTGGAAATCGTTAAGAAGGGGATGATCGCCGAAATCGAGCGCATGCGAACCGAAAAACCGAGCGCGCAGGAAGTCGCCGACACCAAGGGCTACCTGCTCGGCACGTTGCCGTTCCGCCTGGTCACCAATGGCGACCTGGCCGGGCAACTGCTTTACATTGAACGCCACGGCCTGGGCCTGGATTATCTGGCCTTTCTTCGCAAGACGATTGAGTCGGTGACGCCCGACGATGTCTTGGCGGTCGCGAAAAAACACTTGCACCCGGATCGAATGATCCTGGTGGCGGCCGGGCCGGTCAATTCCAAGGGCCAGCCGTTGAAGAAAGATCAATGAACCGGACAATCGGCGAAACCGTAGTGATAGACAAGTTCCCTAGTTGCCGCCGCTGGCATTTGAGCGCGCGAGAATCGGCCCGCCGATGATCGCGCGGGAGCGCCGCGTGATGAAGACGTTCACCCATGTCGTGTTGCCGATCGGGATCCTGTTCGTCGTGGTGGGGGTGGTCGCGTATGTGACGCAGAACACGTCGCGGCCGCCGTCAACCAAGAAGGAAAAGCCGAAGGAGACGCCGGGCGCCACGGTGGCGATTGCCGGCGACGTGCTGGCCTGGGACGTCGAGTTGGGCGAGGACGACACGCAGCCCGCCATCGTCGAGTTTAAATCGCACAATCACAAGGATTTCTGGTTCCACAATCCGCATCCCGAAACCGTCTGGATGAGTCTGCAACGGAAGAGCTGCACCTGCACCAACCTGCAAGTCGGCCGATTCGATCTGCCGGATTCGCATGTGCGGGAGATTTTGAAGAAACCGTCGCTGACGGGCTGGTGCATCCTGGCCGCGTCGGCGAAGTTCGAACCGTTGCAAGACATCATCAACGACGGCGGCAAGCGCACCGAGATCCCGGGCACGCCGGCCGGCGCCGAGCCGCGGCCTTATCTCCTGCGCGTCAATTGGGAGGCCAAAAAAGCACCGGGCCTAATCCCGATCGACCGCTTGAAGACGGAGGTTCGCGCCGAAATCGACGGCGGCACGTCCAACGTTTACGAGAAAGATGTTGTGTTCACGGTGGTGCCGCCGATCGGCTGCATGCCGTGGGGCGTGGAACTGGGCGACATCGAACGCGACGGCCGCGGCCTTGGCGGTTTGATCGTCTGGTCCGAAACGCGATCGCATCTCAACATCAGGTGCCGCGTGGCTGCGATGCTTGAGGGCTCGCCGACTGAGCCCTGCGCCGAGGTGGCCGAACCGGTCGCGCTCACCGCCAACGAACTGAGCGGCCTGCCAAGCCTGCTGGGCGCGCCGGCGGGGAAAATCAAACCGCTCTGCGGCTATCACATCAAGATCACCCTCTATGAACGCCGCGGCGACAAGAAACTCGACATGGGCCCCTTGACCCGAAAGATCGTGCTCTCATTCGCGTCCGAGCCGTTCGAGGAGACGATCGAGGAAACGCGGATTCCGATGTACGCCGTGGTCAAGGGCGAGGTGCGGGTGATCGGCGGCGACCAAAAGGACCGCATCGATCTGGGCAGCTACAAGTTCGATCGCGGCCAAAGTGCTTCCGTCATCCTGGTCGCGGAAGATCCGAAAGTCGAACTGGAAATCGTCAACACCTCGTCGTCCAAGCTGCATGCGAAACTCTCCGAGCCGAAAACGGTCGAGGGTCGGCGGCAGTGGAAACTGACGGTGGACATGGAGCCAAACTCGCTCGTCGGCGAGATGCCCGCGAGCACGATGGTCACGCTGCGAACCAAGGGGCCCCATTCCCGCCTGCTGCGGATCCCGGTCGCCGGCCGCGCCGACCGCTGACGGGCCCGGCAAACTATTTCAACTGCTTCCACAGGAACGTGTAGGCCAGCGCCGACATGAAGGCGGCCTGCTTGTTGTCGGCCGCGCCGCCGTGGCCGCCCTCGATGTTCTCGTAGTAGAGCACGTCGTTGCCCATCGCCTTCATCTTCGCCACCATCTTGCGGGCGTGGCCGGGATGCACGCGGTCGTCGCGGGTCGAGGTCGTGAACAGCGTCCGCGGATACTTCACGTCCTTCTTGACGTTGTGATACGGCGAGAAGGTGCTGATGATATTCCCATTCCTCGGACTGTCCGGGTCGCCGTACTCGGCCATCCAGCTCGCGCCGGCGAGAAGCTTGTGATAGCGCTTCATGTCGAGCAGCGGCACCTGGCAGACGATCGCGCCGAACAGTTCGGGCCGCATGCGTGAGCATGTTGCCCATGAGCAGGCCGCCGTTGCTGCCGCCCATGATGCCCAGGTGCGGCGGCGAGGTGACCTTGCGGTTGATGAGGTCCTCGGCGACGGCGATGAAATCCTCGTAGGCCTTGTGGCGGTTTTCCTTGAGGGCGGCCTGGTGCCAGCGCGGGCCGAACTCGCCGCCGCCGCGAATGTTGGCGACCACGTAGACGCCCGCCCTTCTCCAGCCACGCGGCCCCGATCGTGGCGGCTGTAGCCCGGCGCCATCGAGACCTCGAAGCCGCCGTAGCCGTAGAGCAACGTCGGGTTCTGACCGTCGAGCTTGAGGTCCTTGCGCGACACCTGGAAGTACGGAATCCGCGTGCCGTCCTTCGAAGTCGCCTCGTGCTGGCTGACGACCAGCCCCTCGGCGTCGAAGAACGCCGGGCGTCTGCTTGAGCATTCCGGCTGGCCCTGCCCGATCGTGCCATAGTCAAGCGTCGACGGGCGTCAGGTAGTCGGCGATGGTGAGGAAATATTCGTCCGATTCGTCGGGATCGACGGCCAAGGCGCTGACGGTGCCGAATTCGGGCAGGCCCGGCATCTCGCTCGCGCTTCCAGTCGTCCTGTTGTTTGGTGAGAATGAAGACGCGGCTGCGGACGTTGTCCAGCTCGTTGAGGATGACATGGTGGAGCGTGGTGCTGACGCTGGCCAGCGACTTGCGCTCGGTCGGCTCGAAGAGCATGTCGAACTTGCGCTCGCCCTTCAGGAAGGCGTCGAAGTTCGCCGCCAGCAAGGCCCCGGCGGGATAGGTCTTGCCGCCGATCGTCCAGTCGGTGCGCAGCTGCAGGATCAGAGCCACTCGCGATGGGGAAGGCGATGGCGTCGTCGGGCTTGTCGATCTTGACCAGCTTGCCGTCGCGGCGGAGGAACGTCTCGTTCGTCCAGAACGTCACCGCGCGCTGGACGAACTCGCGTTCGAAGCCTTGGGTCTGGTCCTTCGACGCGCTCACGGCCACGTCGTCCGGCTTGCCCTCGAAGACCAACTTGGCATCGGCCAGCGGCGTGCCGCGCTTCCATTCCTTGACGATCCGCGGATAGCCCGAATTGGTCAGCGAACCCGGGGCCGAAGTTGGTGCCGACGAAAATGTGTCCTGGTCGCTCCAGGCGACATCGCTCTTGGCCTCGGGCAGCGTGAAGCCGTCCTTGACGAACGCCTTCGTCTTCAGGTCGAACTCGCGGACGACCGCGGCGTCGGCCCCGCCGCGCGACAGCGAGACCAGGCAGCGCTCGTCGGCGGGCCGCAGGAAACTGGCCCCGTGCCAGACCCAGTTTTCCTTTTCCTGCTCGGCCAGCGCGTCGAGGTCGAGGACGGTTTCCCACTTGGGCTCGGGCTTGCGGTATTCCTCGAGCGTGGTGCGCCGCCATCAGGCCGCGCTTGTGCTTCGCGTCGCGCCAGAAGTTGTAATAAAGGTCGCCGTGCTTCGCGATGAAGGGGATCTTTTCCTTCGAATCCAGGATCTTCAATAGCCGTTCGTCGAGTTTCTTGAACGCGTCGTTCTTGGTCAACTCGGCGGTGCTCTCCGCGTTCTGCTGCTTGACCCAGGTCAGGGCCTTGTCGCCCGTCACATCTTCGAGCCAAAGAAAAGGATCCTTGTTTTCCTGCCCAATCGCGGACATGGCCATGGTCAGTAACACTCCTGCGGCAATCGAAAAACGCGGCATAATGATTCCCCTTCGCGAGATCGGACCCGATTCGCCCGCGGCGGCCAATCGCACGGTCCGACGAAAATCCTCGGGATATTGTTCATTGTGGAAGGGCGCTCAGGCGATGCAAGTGCGACGCCCTCCCTCCATTCTGATCCTCCGAGTCGGCGGAAAGTTACGAAATTGACTGCCGAGTTTTGGTCAGTTGCCCTTGCGGTCTTCCGGCGTTCTGCTTTAGATTTTTGCTTCCGCCCAGTTTGCCGGCGTTTTTTTGGTGGAAGGGATGCCCGATGAGCACGTCCCAGGTGGCGTTTTGCCAGCAGTTTTCGGCGCCGACGCTCGCCGCGATCACCGACCCGTTTGAGGAAATTGGCCCCGTGCTGCGGCGGCTGCGGCAGTCGTTGCTGGCTCGCCGACGGCCCGACGGCGCCTGGCAATCCCGGCGCGGCGGCGCCGGCATCGCCGAGGCCGAGGCGATCTTCCTGTTCGCGTATCTGAACCGCGAGCACGATCCGCGCGTGCGCATGTTGTCGCGAACGTTGCTCGATTTGCAACAGGCCGATGGCGGCTGGTCCAGCATCCCCGGCGAATTGAGCGACGCCGACGCCACCGCGATGACCTATTTCGCGCTGCGGTTGGCCGGGCTCGGCAACGAGGCGACGCCCATTCGCCGGTCGCGCGAGCGCCTGTTTTCCTTTGGCCGCGGCATCGCCATTTCTCCCCGGACGCGATTTTTTCTCGCCCTGTTCGCCCAATCCGGTCCGACCGAGGATTGGGCCGACTTTGTCAGCCGGTCGGCGATCGAGGAATGGGCGTTTCAAGTGCTGAATTCCTACCAGGTGGTTCAAGCCTGGCCGCGCGATCCGGCCATCACGCATATTCTCTCGAATGACCGGATTCGTTGGCCGTCGCCACGCTGGAGCCCGATGCGTTCGTGGAACGGCCGCAAAGCGGCGCAACAGTTGCGCGACTTCTTCGGCGAGGAAAGCGACCCAAGCGGGCCAACCACCGTGCTGCCGTTGTTGGCGTTACGCTGCCTGCGCCTGCCGGAATCGTCCGCCGATGTCATCGAGGCCTGGCGGCAATTCGATTCGCGCTGCCGGACGACCGGGGACCGGATGCGAGTCACGCCGCTGCTCGCGCCGCAACGCGATACCGCCCAGGCCATCCTCGCGCTCATGGAAAGCGGCGTGCCCGCCAGCGACCCGGAAATCCAGCGCGCCGGAAAATGGCTCTGGCACTGGCTGGCCTGCGGGCAGGCCCGAGGAGACATGGCGGTGGACGACATCGCCTGGGCACTGCTGGCACTGTGCCGCTGCGGCATCGCCCTGGAAGGCGATCGGGCCGCCTTGAGCGAACATGCGGTCGATTCACTCCTAGACGAGCAGGAAATCAATGGAAACTGGGGCTCGCCCGACACGACCGGCCTGGTCCTCGAAGTGCTGGGCGAATTCGGCCTTGGTCGAAGCGACGAATGCGTCGCCGATGCGGTCGCCAGCCTCGAACAATCGCAGCAGCCCGATGGCGGTTGGTCGGGGACCGAAGGCCAGATCCGGAGCACATGTCGCGCGTTGAGCGGTCTTGGGGCGGTCGGCGTCGACGTTCGCTCACCCGCGATCCGTTGCGCCGCCGGCTGGCTGAATCGTTTGACGCTCCAGCAAGCGAACGGATCCATCGCGGATAGCGCCGATGCGGCGTTGGCGTTAATGGCCGCCGGAGATGCAAATGACGGCTTGGATCGCTACATCAGTCGCTTATTGGATTTTCAGTGCGGCGATTTGCTCGATGGCGGAAACGATTCGAGGAGCGAACCCGTTCCCCTCGATTCCCTGCTCGCTCCACTGATGGCCTTGAGCCAATTTCATCGTCAGCGCTCGGGGTTGGCGGCCTCTTTTTGAGACGCCTCTGGTTTGGCGAGGATCACCTGCACGCCGCACCAGCCCCAGAGCCCGAGCAAGACCAGCGTGTCCAGCGGCGGATTCTTGCTCGCCAGCGGCACCTCGAGCTTGGGCGTGTGCATCACGGTCTTGCCGTCGCGAACCACCGGTTCGCCGGCGCTGATTTCGGGCCGTTCCTTGAAAAACCGCCCCATGGAAAAGGTGGCCCCAAGCTGCATCCAGGGCAGACTGTGCTGAACGATGAGCAGAGTCGCGAATAGATACATCACGAAGGAATTGGCGACCGCCACGCCGCGGACGCGATAGCCGGAAAGCTCCGGGTGCGTCGCCGCGGGCAGCGGCTGGAAATAGTCCGCGTCCGGCTCAGCCGCCGGCTCCGGATCGTTGGGTCTACGGAAAACGACCAGCAACGGATGAAACAGCCGCGCCGGCGGATCGAGCAGCAGCAGCACGGCCAGCGCGGAAATCAACGCGTCGTAATACATGAAATGCAGGCACAACAGCCAGGCGGCGAGCAGTATGAACGCCGCGTGCGGGCCGCTGAATACTTCCAGGCGACGACGATAGAGTTGCGAAAGTTTGACCGTCGTTTCCAAAACAAACAGCCAGATCGCCCAGCCCGCCACATGGGCATACCAGTGATCGCGATCGGCGTAGGGAACCGAGTCGCGGGTGTCGGTCAGCAATCGCCGCGGCAAGCCAAATAAATCGCGGCTCAGCGGGATCCAATTCGCATCGACATCATAAATGTGATTGGCCGCTTTGCCGATTTTCAGCCAATCGAACCAGGACTGAATTCCGACAAAGGGCAGCGTGATCGCGGCCAGCCCGGCGCCCACGGCGAGCATTGCGAAGCAGGTCCGCCAGCGACGCGTGAGCACCGGAACCAGGAAGAAGGCCATCGCCCAGGTGGGTTTGAAGGCGAGCAGGCCCCAGATCATCCCGCCGCCCGTCGGGTAGCCGCGCGCGATCAGCGCCCAGCCCCAGACCACGATCGCCAGGGTCACGGCGGGATTCTGGGCCAAATCGTGGCCGCCCTTGAAACCGGGATAAAGCAGAACGATCGCCGTGGCGACGGGCCACCAGATTCGCCCGCGTGTCAGTGCGCTGATTCCCAGCCCGGCGACAAATGCCATCGCCAGGACAAACCATTGCATGAGCCGGTAGGCGTCGTGCGGATTGTGGTTTCGCGCCAAAGGCGCCATCGCCAGCGCCTGGATCGGCGGATAAAGTGGGCCGCCCACCACTGGCTTGTTCAAATCGTCGAACGTCTCTTGCGGTCCAGAATTTGTTCCGACAGACTGCGACGATGCCGGCAGCCTGCAACGCATCGCCAGCCATCAAGGGCGCGGCGAACGTCTGCATGGTCGCGCGCGTCCGCGGCCGCAGCGATTCGTCGGCCTCGACCAGGGCCTCGAGCAGATCGTCGGCGTCATGCTTCTTTTGCTCGGGCGCCTCGTCGGAATAGGGATAGGCCGACTGAATAATCTCATATTGCCGCCGCATGTCGTACAGTTCGCGGCCGTGCCCCGATGCCACCATGCGGCCCATCACCCATTGGCCGCCGAAATCGATCGTCGTGTGCCCGTTGTTGCCGTTGCGCCGCTGCTTTTCCGGCGGCTCGGTGGTCGGCCAGTCGAACTCGTGGCGGGCGATATTCTGCAGATGCGCGGCCAATCCCAGCACAAACAGCCACGACGCCACATACCGCGTCCAGCGATGCCCGAGAAACCGCCACACCAGCCACAACTCACGACACATCGAAAACGCCCGCACACGTTGGTCATGCTTGGTTCAGAACCGATGGTGTGCGGGTAGCGACTACGTGGGATAGGATTCCAATCCTGTCTCCGAGGCGCCGACAGGATTGGAATCCTATCCCACACAAATCGCCACCAACGCTCGAACCATCCCGTTGGTCAATAGTCCGTTGTAACAATCGCGGCGACGCGAGACTATGATACGCTAAACATCATGCCATTGATCGATTCCATTCGCGCTCAAATGCAACGCCTCAGAGTATCCCCGGGCGGCTTGGTCGTCGCCGTCTCCGGCGGCGCCGATAGCGTGGCCCTGCTGCGCGCCCTCATTGAACTTCGCGGCGGCGATCCGGGCCTGCTTGTGATCGCGCATCTCAATCATTGTCTGCGCGGCGACGAGAGCGACCGCGACGAGCAATTCGTCCGGCAATTGCAGGCGAAGTTGATCGAATCCGAAGTCGGGTCGCTGGAACTGGCGGTCGAGCGGCGCGACATGGCGGCGATCGCGGCGCAAACCGGCGACAATCTCGAAGCGACCGCCCGGCGCGAACGCTATGCATGGCTCACCGAGGTCGCCCGGCGCTTCGGCCTTTCGCACGTTGCCACCGGGCACACCGCCGACGACCAGGCCGAAACCGTGTTGCACCGACTGCTTCGCGGCGCCGGCTTGCAGGGGCTGCGCGGCATCGCCCCACGCCGCGAATTGGCCCCCGGCGTCGAGGTGATCCGCCCGATGCTGACGGCGACCCGTGCCGAGGTGCTCGAATTTCTGAGCGAAATCGTTCAGCCCTTTCAGGAGGATCGCACCAATTTCGATTTGAGCTTCACGCGCAACCGAATTCGCCATCAATTACTGCCGCTCTTGAAGGCCGATTACAACTCGGCGATCGTCTCGCATCTGAGCCAGTTGGCCGAGCAGGCCGCGGAGACGTTTGCCGACGTCGAAAGCGCCGCTAGGCAACTGCTGGCCGAAGCCGAACTTCCACCGGCGGGCACATTGCGCATCCTCGACGCCCGAAAGCTGGTTGGAAAGCCTCGCCACTTGATCCGCGAAACAATCCGCCTGATTTGGGATCGCGAAAGCTGGAGCCGCGACGCCATGAGCTTCGCCGACTGGGACCGCGCCGCCGCCGTGGTGCTGGGCGAACTTCCCTCGGTCGATCTGCCGGGCCGAGTCCGCGTTCGTCGCAAGGGGCATGTGGTGCAAATTGGGGTCCGCACGATATTGATTTTTACAAATTGATGCTAATTAGTGAAAAACACATTGACTTTGTAAAATTCCTCGACAACAATTTGGCTGACGGACCAAAATATGGGTTCAGCATATCGGTCCCAACAGATGAAGCCGATTTCAAATTCTCGTAGCGGCGGCCTCTGGCCGCCGCGTGGTCGGCGGCCAGAGGCCGCCGCTACGAGAACTCGAAGTGCGTCATAAACTGAATCGAGTTGCTCATGGCCTCCATCGAACCAATCAACCCCCGAATCCTCGGTCAGCGCGTCATCGAGGCCCGCAAGGCTCGCGGCAAGACTCAGGAAGAGGTCGCCGAGTTTCTCGGAATGAGCCGCCCGACCTATATCGCCATCGAGAAGGGCGAGCGACTCGCCAAGTCGGAAGAGATCGTCAAGCTGGCGTCGTATCTAGGAAGGCAAGTCCATGAACTGGTGCGGCCGACCGAGCCGATCGTGGACCTTCAGCCGCATTTACGCGCCGTGGCGGAGAAGATGAAGCCGGCCGACCACGAGGCGCTCGACGCCGCGATCGACGAGTTGCGTCAATTCGCGGAGGACTATCGCGACCTCGAAAAGCTGATGAACGCTCCGCTACGGTTCAATTATCCGGCCGAGGTCGCTCTCGACCGCCGCGTCGATCCGGTGGGGCTCGCGGAAACCACGGCATTGCGAGAGCGGCAGCGGCTCGGACTTGGCGATGCGCCGGTAATTTACTTGCGCAGTGTGCTGGAGTGGAATGTCGGGCTGCGGATCTTTTATTCCGGCAAGTTGCCGTCGGCGGTCGCCGGCATGTATGCCTACAGCGCCGACCTGGGCGGCTGCATGCTCATCAACCGCAAGCATCCAGCCGAGCGCCGCCGCGTCTCGATGCTCCATGAATACGGCCACTTGATCGTGGACCGTTATCGACCAGGAATCGATTACCTGACGACGCCGGGGCGCAAACCCGCCAACGAGCGTTTCGCCGAGTCGTTCGCGCTCGGGTTCCTGATGCCGGCCTCCGCCGTGAATCAGCGGTTTCATGACATCGTTTCGAGCACCGGCGATTTTCAAGTCCGCGACCTGCGCCAGCTTGCACACTTTTTCTTTGCGTCGAGCGAGGCGATGGCACTTCGCCTAGAGCAACTGGGCCTGATCCAAAAAGGAAGCTGGCAGTTCTTGAAGGAGTCGCGATTTTCGCCGAAGGAAGCAGCAGAACAATTACAGCTCGCCGAGCAGCCGGTCAACAACGAATTGTTTCCCGAACGGTATAAATTCCTGGCCGTCGCGGCGTATCAGCGCGGCGATCTCGGCGACACCGATCTTGCGTATTACTTGCGCTGCGACATTGTCCGCGCCCGCGAGATCGCCAGTGAAATGCTCGCCAGCCGCGAGGTCGAACCGACCGGCGAGCCCAGCGCCTGGCGCTTCGCCGACAATTTCAACGAGTCCCTCCTGCACACACCGTGATCGGCCCCGGATCATTCATGCCCAACTCGGTGATCGACGCATGCAGCCTGATTGATCTGCTGGCTTCCGGAGAAGCGGAAGCGATTTTGCGTTCAGTCGGGTTCACTTGGTTCTTGCCGTCCGCCGTTCAGAATGAGGTTCGATACTGCCGGCAATATGATCCGGCTAACCCGGGCAAGGTCGTGAGCGTCCCGGCGGACCTCACGGGGCTCATTTCCACTGGCCTTTTGACGATATGCTCGCCTCAGGATCAAGCGGAAACGAACCGATTCACGCAGTATGCCACGGTATTCCGGTCCGATGGCGAATCGATGTGCCTGGCGATCGCCGAAACCCGCGGCTGGTCCCTGGCGACGGACGATCGCAAGGCCATTCGGATCGCCAAGCAAGCGGGGATTCCGGTCGTCTCCAGTCCCGAGCTGGTGAAGGCCTGGTCGGCTTCAGCGCAAATTCAACCAGCCGCCTTGAGACAAGTCTTGAAAGACATTCAATTCCTGGCCCATTTCAAACCGAATGCGGCGATGCCCGAATCCAAATGGTGGCTCGATGAACTTGCCAAGTCGCCGTGAGTCGAACTATTACAGAGTTGAATCGGGATTCCCAATTTTTAACTGTCTTTCAAGGCTCGCGATCCGTTCTTCCAGGCGGATGGGAGGTACACCCACACGCGCGATTGCCACTGCTTGGCCGCCTGCGGGAGGCCTGCCAGTAAGCAGAATGGTCGCTGGCGGCCAAGCAGTGCGAAACGGCCCTGCACGATTCTGCTTCCGGACTTCTTTCATCGCGTTCTGCACTTGAATCGTGGAGCACTGCTTGGCCGCCTGCGACGGTTGGGATTGATGGTGAAGTCCCCGCAGGCGGCCGAGCAGTGGCAATGGAATTCGATATTGATGACTCCTTGCACCTCACCGAGGTTGAAGGTTGCCTTGCCGTGCTCGTGTAGCAATCCAGTTTGATCGTGATGACTCCGTCCACCCACACGGGACTGTTTGGATTGTGATGACTCCTTGCCCGCGCGGTTGTGATTGCCACTGCTTGGCCGCCTGCGGGAGACTCGCCATTGTGCAGAATCGTCGCAGGCGGCCAAGCAGTGCGAAACGGCCGTGCACGATTCTGCTTCCGGACTTCTTTCGTCGCGTTCTGCACTTGAATCGTGGAGGGTTATGTGGATCTCGGTCGTGGAGCACTGCTTGGCCGCCTGCGACGGTTGGGATTGATGGTGAAGTCCCCGCGGGCGGCCAAGCAGTGGCAATGGAATTCGATATCGATGACTCCGTGCACCAAGACGGGACTGTTTGGATCATGATGACTTCTTGCCCGCGCGGTTGTGATTGCCACTGCTTGGCCACCTCCGGGAGACTCGCCATTGTGCAGAATGGTCGCTGGCGGCCAAGCAGTGCGAAACGGCCGTGCACGATTCTGCTTCCGGACTTCTTTCGTCGCGTTCTGCACTTGAATCGGGGAGGGTCATGTGGATCTCCGTCGTGCAGCACTGCTTGGCCGCCCGCGACGGTTGGGATTGATGGTGACGTTCCCGCAGGCGGCCAAGCAGTGGCAATGGAATTCGATATTGACGATTCTTTGCACCGAGACGGGACTGCTTGGATCGTGATGATTCCGTGCACCAAGACGGGACTGTTGGAAGTAGTGTCGGTTCGGTCGTGGCAATGGAATTCGATATTGACGATTCCTTGCACCCATACGGGACTGTTTGGATCGTGATGATTCCTTGCCCGCGCAGTTGTGATTGCCACTGCTTGGCCGCCTGCGGGAGACTCGCCATTGTGCAGAATCGTCGCTGGCGGCCAAGCAGTGCGAAATCGCCGTGCACGATTCCACAGCGGAATCTTGCACTGCCATATAGTCTGCACTGAGCGCCTTCCGTTCCATACGCTTCCCTTATGACCCTGCGAAAAATCTCTCGTGCCTTGATCAGCGTCAGTGATAAGACCGGGCTGGCCGACTTTGCCCGCGGACTCAGCCATCTCGGCGTGGAACTGGTTTCCACCGGCGGCACGCGCAAGGCGCTGGCTGACGCCGGGTTGCAGGTCCGCGATGTCAGCGACCTGACCGGTTTTCCGGAAATGCTCGACGGCCGCGTGAAGACGCTGCACCCGCGCGTGCACGCCGGCATTCTCGCCATGCGCGACAATCCGCAGCACCAGGCGGTGATGCAAGAACATCAATTGCCGTTCATCGATCTGGTGGTTGTGAGTCTCTACCCGTTCGAGCAGACCGTGGCGAAGCCGGGCAGCACGCACGACGAAATCGTCGAGAACATCGACATCGGCGGGCCGTCGATGATTCGCGGGGCGGCGAAGAATTATCGCGATGTTGCCGTCATCGTCGAGCCGGCCGATTACGATCCCTTGCTGAAGGAGTTGTGGGAGCATGGCGGGACGGGCCTGGCCACGCGCGAGCGGCTGGCGGCGAAGGCCTATGCCCGCACCGGCGCGTATGACGCCGCCATCTCCGCCTACTTCGCCCGCAAACTCGATCAGCCGTTTCCGCCCACGCTCAATTTGTCGTTCAAGCTTCGCTCCGGATTGCGCTATGGCGAAAACCCCCATCAGGCGCAGCGTTTTATGTCGAGTCGGGTGTTTCACGCGCCTGCGTCGCGACCGCCGAGGTGCTGCAGGGCAAGGAACTGTCCTACAACAATTTGCTCGATCTCGACAGCGCCGTGAATCTGGTTCGCGAGTTTCAAGAGCCCGCGGCAGTGGTGCTCAAACACAACAACCCCTGCGGTGCGGCGACCGCCTCGACTCTGGTTGACGCCTTTGACCGAGCCTGGGACGGCGATCCGCTCAGCGCCTTTGGCGGCATTCTTGGCTTCAATCGCGAAGTGGACGAGGCGACCGCGACGCGGATCGTCGCCGACAAACGCTTCGTCGAGTGCGCCATTGCGCCGGACTTCACCCCCGCGGCGCTGGAGATTCTGAAAACCAAGGAAAACATGCGCCTGCTGCGGACCGGACCGATCGGCCCGGCGCCGGCGTCGTATGACTATCGTCGAATCGACGGCGGATTGCTGGTTCAGGATCGCGACCTCTCCGCCGACGATCTGCGGATCGCCAAACCGGCCACGCGGCGCAAGCCAAGCGCCGAGGAACTCGCCGATCTCGCCTTCGCCTGGAAGATTTGCAAGCATGTGAAGAGCAACGCCATCGTGCTGGCGAAGGCTGGCATGATCGTCGGCGTCGGGGCGGGCCAGATGAGCCGCGTCGACGCCGTGCAGGCCGCCGTGAAGAAGGCCGGCGCCGAGCCAAAGGCTCGGTGCTCGCCTCGGATGCCTTTTTCCCCTTCCCGGACAATGTCCAAGAGGCGGCCAAGGCCGGCGTCACCGCCATCATTCAGCCCGGCGGTTCCAAGAAGGACAGCGAGTCGATCGCCGCCTGCGACGAACATGGAATCGCCATGCTGTTCAGCGGCGTGCGACATTTCCGGCATTAAACTTAAACATGGCCTAATGTTCACTATATCGATCAACAAGGTCGAAGGCCGCCCAAGGTGGTACGTGCGCGAACCTGGCGCCCTTTGGCGCCCTGTCGATTTCCCAAGTGGAAAACAGCGAGTTTCTCATCGCCAAGAATGGAGAGAGTGCCAACGATCGCAACGCTGAGCGGCAATCGCTCGACGAGGATTCCCATTTCGCAAACCATACAATGAATGAGTGCATCAGGTTGCCCATCGGATCGATCGCGAAGGCTCGCCAGATTTGACTATGCCAAGGATTCGTCAGTTAGCTTCGAATGTCGTGACCAAAATCGCCGCGGGCGAGGTGATCGAGCGGCCGGCGTCGGTGATCAAGGAACTGCTCGAAAACGCCATTGACGCCGGCAGCACGCGAATCGATCTCGAAATCGATCAGGGCGGCGTCGAACGCATCGCCGTGGTGGACGATGGCCATGGCATTGAGCCGGAAGATCTGCCGCTCGCCTTCGCCAGCCACGCCACCAGCAAACTCACCAACGCGGACGATCTCTTTCGCATCGGCACGCTCGGATTTCGCGGCGAGGCGTTGGCGTCCATCGGCGGCGTGGCCCAGGTGTCATTGCAATCACGGCCGCCAACGCGCGAGGCCGGCGCCGAAATCCGCTGCGACGGCGGCGATCTCTCTCCGGTCAAGCCTTGGAACGGCGCGCCCGGCACCCGCATCGAAGTCAAACATCTGTTTTACAACACGCCGGTTCGAAAGAAGTTTCTGAAAACCACCGCCACGGAACTCGGCCATGTGTCCGAAGCAGTCACGCGCCTGGCGCTGGCATATCCATCATTGCATTTCACGCTGCGCCACAACGGCAAACCGGTTTATGAATTGCCCGCCACAAGTTCGTTGCCGGACCGCATCGGCTTGTTTTTCGGCTCCGACTTACGGAATTCGCTCTATTCGCTCGAAGAGCGTCGCGGGCCGGCGCGGCTTTATGGCTTCATCGCCGACCCGGTCGAGAGCCGCGGCAACGCCAAGCTGCAGTATCTGTTTGTCAACGGCCGTTGGATCCGCGATCGCTCGCTGGGCCACGCGATTCAGGAAGCGTATCGCGGCTTGTTGATGGTGGGTCGCTACGCGGTCGCGTTCTTGTTTATGGAATTGCCGCCGGACCAGGTGGATGTGAATGTGCATCCGACCAAGGCGGAAGTGCGTTTTCGCGATCCGTCGGCGATGTTCAGCCTCGTGCATTCGACGATGCGGGCCCGGCTCAACCAGGCGAATTTGGTTCCGCAATTGCAGTTGCCGCCGCAGCCGGCCCTGGCGCCGCCGACGCCGGTTTACTCATCGCTGCCGCAAGTGAAATTTCAGCCGCCACCGGTTGCTCCGGTTTCGCACGAGAACGGACATGTCGAAACAGCGGAGAAGGAGTCATTGCGATTTCCGGAACCGCCGCGGCCGGCGTTCGATCCCGCGGCGTTTGAGCGACCGCGAAACGTAAACAATGAGTTGGTTGCGCGAAACGACAACGGTGCGGCAGTTGAAAACGTTCAAATCGATTCCGGCCGGGCGTTGCAAATTCACGACTCGTATCTCGTGCTCGAAACACCCGAGGGAATGTTGGTCATCGATCAACACGCCCTGCACGAACGCATCCTCTTCGAACAATTCAAACGCCGGCTACGCGAGGGGCCGATGGAGCGCCAGCGGCTGCTGGTGCCCGAGCCGGTCGATCTGCCGGCGGAGCAGGCGGCACGCGTCTTGTCCGCCAAGGCCGAACTGGCCGAACTGGGACTTGAAGTTGAGGAGTTTGGCGGCGGCACCGTATTGGTTCAAAGTTACCCGACGCTGTTGCAGAAACTCACGCCGGCGGCAATCCTGCGAATTGCCGTCGATTTTCTGATGGCCCAGGATCGCCTGCCGAGTCGTGATATCCTCCTCAACGACTTGACGAGCATGATGGCGTGCAAGGCCGCGGTGAAGGCTGGCGATCGCCTTACGCCCGAACAGATTGACGCCCTGCTCGAACAGCGGCGCCTCGCCCAGGACCAGCATCACTGCCCGCATGGCCGGCCCACCTCGCTGATATTCAGTCGCCATGAGTTGGACAAGCAATTTGGGCGGATTTGATGAAATTCGTAAAACAGTCGCATGCCTGACCTACAAATCACCAATTGGATGAACGCCGCCAAAGAAGCCGCGCGCCGCGGGGCGGAATGCCTGGAACAATGGCGCGGCAAGTTTCGCGTCGCGCGAGAAGGGCCGGGCCGATCTTGTCTCCGAGGCCGACCACGCCTCGCAGCAGGTGATTCATGATTACCTCGCACGCCGGTTTCCCGACCATCTGTTCGTCGGCGAAGAGGGCGACGCCTGCAAGACGCGACCCGCCGCGGGCAGCCCGCCGACCTGGGTGGTGGACCCGCTCGACGGCACCACGAATTACATCCACGACTGCCCGCTCTATTGCGTTTCGATTGGCCTGCAAGTCGAAAACGAACTAGTCGTCGGCGTCGTGTACGATCCACGCGCGCAGGAAATGTTCGCCGCGGGGAACGGGCTTGGCTCTTGGTTGGGCGACAAGCGCATTTCCGTAAGCGAGATTGATCGCCTGCAGGATGCCTTGCTTTCCACCGGTTTCGCTCCGTCCACCGAATCGCAGGGCAAGGCGATCGAATGGTGGCGGGCCTTTAGCGGCAAGGCCCAGTCACTCCGCCGTACCGGCTCCACGGCTTTGAACCTGGCGTATGTCGCCTGCGGCCGCTTTGATGGCTACTGGGCCTTCGATAATCACCCGTGGGACGTCGCCGCGGGATATGTCCTGGTGCGTGAAGCCGGCGGACAAATCACGCGCATCAACGGCGGAGCCGAGGATTGCTTCGAACCCGATCAAATTGTCAGCAACGGACTCATCCACGAGCAAATGATGGCCTGTTTGCCGAAGACGCCGTGATAATGGTCAAATGAACCACCAACGAGATTGGTCATTGAGAATTGATCCTTGGGATTTGGAAATTTGATTTTTTCCTCTTGACATCGCCCTGCCCTTTCCGGTATCGCTCCCGCTCCAAATCGAATAGGCGAATCGGCGTGGACCGTTGGGGGCGGCAACGCGCGAGCCATTCCGGACATTGGTCCGGAAGGAGGGGGAACCGTGTTTGTCGCGTGCTCAACGCTTTGCTTTGGCAAACAGCCGCTCGACGAGGCCTTGCGCTCGATCGGGGAGATGCATTTCGGCAAAGTCGATTTGGCCATTCATGAAAAATGCCATCACCTGCGGCCATCATCCGTGACGGCGGATGTCGGTCGCATCGCGCAACACCTGAAAGGCTCGTGCCCTTTGGGTTTGGCGGCATTTCACGTCGAAATTGCGACGCCGGACGAAGCCGAATACGATCGGCAGTTGAAAGCCACCTGCCGGTTGGCCCGCTTACTCACCGTGCCGCTGGTATGCGTTCCGGCGCCTCCCGCCGGATTCGACCTGGACAAGGCCGTTCAACGCCTGACCGCGATGGTCAAAATCGCCGACTGCGAAGGCGTCATCCTGACCATCGAGACCATGATCGGCACGATGACCGAAATGCCCGAAACGGCGGCCGAACTATGCAACAAGGTGCCGGGTCTCGGCCTAACCCTCGATCCCAGCCATTATCTTGTCGGCCCGGCTCGCGGCATGCCGTTTGATTGCGTTTATCCCTACGTCAAGCATGTCCGCCTGCGCGACACCGGCGCCGGCCAGAATGAATTCCAGGTCCGCGTCGGCCGGGGCAAGTCGATTACGGCAAGATCATCAATCAATTGGAAAAATGCCAATACGACCGACTATTGACCGTCGATGTCCGCGACGAGCCCGAAGCGTCCTACGCCGTCGAACCGGAAGTGCGAAAATTGAAGTATTTATTGGAGAGTCTGGTGTAACGAAGCGATTCGTTCGCGTCTGAATGCAAGGAGTGGGCGGGGAATGCGAAACCCCGCTGGGAGGTCTGCGGGGACCGCCCAGCGGGGTTGTCTTCTGTGGAGCGGAAGGGAGTCGAACCCTCGACCTCTGCAGTGCGATAGCGTCCTGTAAAGCTCCGTCAGAATAAAGATTCTTAGCGTTTCACCCGAAAAACCCTTGTTTTCTAGTAATAGCGATTGCAATAATCATTGCAAGACAACTCGAGGAATGCGTGAATGTGATGAAATTCCGCGCATTCCGCACAATTCGCGGAAGACCACTACGTGCACCGGCTCGTCGATGGGCTTCAAACATCGACAAATGCAATCGCGCATGCTGCCCTTTCGTGGATGCAGAAACGCCGTCACAGCCGTCACACCTAGTCGCAACGAGAAAAGAAATTCGCCGCCGGGATTGCGCCATCGTTGCAAACAGCATCGAACACTGAAGCCATAGTGACGTCCCGTCGACCACTAGCCGCGACCGGCGATGCCAAAGTTGTGCCTCCGCCTGAGAAAACTTCTTGGTGGCCGACGGAACAACTTTCGACATACGGTCGCTTGTCTACCAACCAAGTTTCGCGAGGCGGCGGCATTTTCAAATACTCGACCTGGTAATGCACGCAATGATTGTCGGCTCGATGCACTGCGCACCACCATTCTTCGGTGAATTCACATACGTCGAAACCGGCACCCTCGTCAGCAATTTGTCCGGTGCTGGCTTCAGCAAATCCGCCAGCGGCTTCAAATCCCTCAGCGAGTCGTCGAGCCACAAGTCCACGGCCTTGCCGGTCAAGATGACTGGCATCCGGTCGTGGACTTTGGAAGCCATGGCGTTGGCGTCCGTGGTCAGCAAGCAAAAGGTTTCGAGCGGCCCATTCCGAGCCGGGCTGAAGCCCGGACCACTTTTCGCGTGTGCGTTTTTCAAAATGCAACTACTTCGCCAGACTGCCTGATCCGGTCGATGAAACCCGACGGCTCGGAGTGGGAAATAATCAAATAATCCTCGGGTCGCGTCAGTGCAACATACATGAGTTTCGTATCTTCAACGATGTCGGAATCAGGGAAGCTTCGAGGCAGCCGATCGGCCCAAAGCAGGATCACTGCACGGTACTGCAATCCTTTCGCGCATGAATGGTTTGAACCTTGATGCCAGGCTCGTCCACTCGCTAGCGATCATCCCCGTGCAACCGCACTGTCGGCGCCACGGCTTGCAAATCCGTTAGAAAGCTGTCCATCAGCCGATTATCCTTATTTGGCATCCACGGATACAGGAAGCCGATTTGGCTCGGGCGAGCGGCTCTGGAAATTGAGAATCCGTCCGCCCATTCGAGTGGAGAAGGGTTGCGATCAAAGATGCCGTCCGTCGGCATTCGTCCCATCTGCTGTCCCCTCCCCGTGTGTAACACTCTTCGAACTCGTTGTGCGCCTCTCGCGCGCAGCGCGGAGAGAGTTTTTCGAGAATCCCTCGTTTTCTAGCGTTTTCTGGAATGTTCCAACAAACTTGAGAGTATTTTGCGCGTCGTCTCGCGTCTCACTCGGTGTCCGAGTGTAACACTCTTCGAACTTTTCGCGCTCGCGCGCCTGTTAAGCAGCGGGTATTTTTTCCCTTGTCACAAAATGACCACCCCTCGAATTAACAGGCGCGCGAGCGCTGGACTGTCAGATTGGCAGACGGCGGCAGGTTTTTGCGTGTTCGGCGACCCGGCGCGGCCGCAATCGGCGTCGCCAGTCTCGGTCCGTCAGCTCGAATCCTTCAGTTGCAATCCTCGGCCCGGCATTCGCGATTTCCGCCGACTCGCTTCGGGCTCCGGCGGTGTGCGAAAACCTTGTCCTCCGCTTGGAACGCTGAGGCGCACGTAGCATACGGACATGAAGAAAGTGTCCCAGTCATTTCTCGTGGCTCTGGCCGCTGCAACCGATCGGGAGCTGGCCAGGCAGGTCCAATATCTGAAAGTCGAGAACCGGATCTTGCGCGCAAGCTGCCCAAGCGGATCGAAGTCACGCCGTGCGAACGTCAACGATTACTCAAGTACGGTATTCCGTCCACATCAATCGCTTGGCAACGTGCCGATTTCGAGAACGCCGCCCGATATCGGCGATGGGCCGATCGCATACGAGGGGCGGCTCGGCGGCTTGCTGAAGCATTACTACCGACGGGCGGAGTGAATTGGCCTTGGCTGCAGCAGGCGCACGGGGACAGCCAAGCGCTGCAGTGATGGCGCGCGCGACGGTGATTTTTCCATGTCAACCACACCTATTACCAACTTCTTCGGGAGTTATCGGTGAGACTTTTTGCCTGCACGGCGGGCCGAGCACAATACTCCAAAATCTGTGCGACTCGTGCTGATCGAAAAAAAGATTGCGTGCGCTCGTCGCGACAGCAAGTCATCATATTCGTGCAGGAAGGCAATGGTTAGCCCACATCCACCTCCACGTTGTGGTCCTTACGGTCGTCGATCAGCGACACGAAACTTCCGGGCTGATCGCTACCGTCCATGACAACTCGCTTGACCGTCATTCCGCTGCCGTCGTTGCGGAATGTGATGTGGTAGAAGGTTTCGCGGTAGCGGTAGTGGATCTTGAACGATGTCCAGCCAGCGGGAAGGCACGGCGCGAAGCGGAGTTTGTCCACGTCCAGCCGCAACCCCAAGAGCGATTCCGTGATGAGCCGATACATCCAGCCGGCCGAGCCGGTGTACCAGGTCCAGCCGCCGCGGCCGGTGTGGGGCGGGACGGCGTAGACGTCGGCCGCCACGACGTAGGGTTCGACCCGGTAGATGGCGACTCGCCTCGGGGGTATCGGCGTGAGTCACGGGGTTGATCAGAGTGAAAAGCTCCCATGCACGTTTGGAATCGCCCATCGCCGCGAAGGCCATGACCGTCCAGATCGCCGCATGGGTGTACTGGCCGCCGTTCTCGCGCACGCCGGGAACGTAGCCCTTGATGTACCCGGGGTTGAGAGGCGACTTGTCGAACGGCGGATCGAGGAGCTGGATCAAGCCGGGCGTCGCGGCGGACCAGACGGCGATCGACATTCTCCATCGCCATCATCGACCGCTCACGCGTGCCCGCGCCGGAAAGGATCGACCAGCTTTGCGACAAGGAGTCGATCTGGCACTCCGGATTGGAAGCCGATCCGAGCGGCGTGCCGTCGTCGAAATAGGCTCGGCGATACCATTCGCCATCCCAGCCGTGCTCTTCGATGTTGCCGCGGAGCCGGCCGGCCTCGATGGTGTATTTGTCGGCGATGGCGGCGTCGCCGCGCCGGCGGGCGAGCTTCCGCGAACTGCGTCAGCACGTCGTAGAGGAAGAAGGCCAGCCAGACGCTTTCGCCCTTGCCGTGCTGGCCGACCAGATTCATGCCGTCATTCCAGTCGCCGCAACCCATCAGGGGCAGGCCGTGGGTGCCGAAGCGCAAGGCCGTTGTCGATGCGCGCGGACGCAATGCTCGTAGAGCGTGCCGACGTCGTCCGAGACTTGCGGCAGGTCGTAATACGCCTCTTCTTCCGGCCGCACAAGTCGGGCACGAAGAAACGGCACGCGCTCGTCCAGCACGCCGGTATCGCCGGTGGTGCTGACATAGCGGCAGGTCGCGTACGGAAGCCAGAGATAATCATCCGAGAAATGCGTGCGCACGCCTCGGCCCGCAGGCGGGTGCCACCAGTGCTGCACGTCGCCCTCGCGGAACTGGTGGGCGGCGGCGCGGAGAAGATGTTCGCGCAGCAGACCGGGCTCGGCATGCACGAGCGCCATCGCGTCCTGCAACTGATCGCGAAAACCGAACGCGCCGCCCGACTGATAGAACCCAGTGCGCGCCCACATGCGGCAGGCGAGGGCTTGATAGATGAGCCAGCCGTTGGCCAGGAAATTGACGGCCGGGTCGGGAGTTTCGCAGTAGACGGCGCCGAGCGTCCGGCTCCAGTAATGCCACACGCCCTTCAAGAGCCCGTTGGGCGCTCGGCGGCGCCGCGGAATCGATGAACGAGTTGTCGTGCTTGCTTCTTCACTCCTGGCGGCCCCGAGGATGAAGACGATTTCCTTTTCCTGCCCGTCCGCGAGGGCGATCGGGAACCTGCATGGCCGCACATGGGTCAAGTCCCGCACCGACTCGGCCGGACAGCCGCACGCGGTGCATGGCCGCGGGGTTCGCCGGCGTGCCGTTGCGGCCGAGGAACTCGGTGCGATCGCGCGGTCACGGTTCGCATTGCTTCGCTGCAGTCGACGAAGACGACTCGGTCGCGCAAACTCGGGACTGTAGAGGTTGCGTGCGAAGAGTGCGCCGCTGAGCGGGTCCAGCTCCGTTACCACGTGCATGAGCGTCTTGTCCCGCAAGCTCGCCCAGCACCCATTCCCAGTAGCCGGTGACCGAAAGCTGACGCGGCCGGCCGGAGCGGTTTGCGATCCTGAGCCGGGCGAACTTGACGGGCGCGTCGGTGGCGACGAAGAGGCAAAGCTCGGTGACGATGCCATCCTCGGCGTATTCGAAGATGCTGTAACCGAAGCCGTGGCGGGCGACGTACGGGTTGTGACCGCGTGCCGGGAGCGGCGAGGGAGACCAGAACTGCCCGCTCTCCTCATCGCGGATGTAGAGCGCTTCGCCGCTCGCGTCGGTGACCGGATCGTTGTACCACGGAGTGAGCCGGAACTCGTGGCTGTTCTCCGACCACGTGTAGACGCTGCCGCTCTCGGAGACGACGGTGCCGAACTGGGAGTTGGCGATCACGTTGACCCAAGGCGCGGGCGTGTTCTGCCCGGGGCCGAGGATCGTGACATACTCGCGTCCGTCGCGGCTGAAACCGCCCAGGCCGTTGAAAAATGCCAGGTCGCGATGGGGCATCTTCGGCCGTCGTCACGGGCTTCGGGCCGGTCGACGACGGCTTGATAGCCGGAGATCGAGCACTTCGCGTGCGGCCGCGGCGTTCGCACCTGCTCGGGCAGCGTTCCCGCGTCGTCCATCAGGACCACCCGCGCCACGGTCTGCAGCAGCGCCCGATCCTCTTCCGACATCTGCTCGCCGCGGCGCACGAAAATGCCGCCCGGCTTGTCCACCAGCGCCGCTTCCGGACTGGCGGCGACGAGGTCCATGATCGTGTCCTGCAGCGTCTGGCGGTAGACCGAGTCGTCTTCGTTCCAGATGACCAGGTCCACGCTGACCCCTCGCATCCGCCAGTAGGCGTGAGCCTGCACGGCCTGGCGCACAAGTTCGATGCGCGTGCGGTCGCGGATGCGGACGAGCACGATCGGCAGGTCTCCCGAGATCCCATAACCCCAGAGCCCCGATTGCCCGCGCCGATTGCGGATCAAGACGCTGGCCTTCGCCCGACGCAACGCCGAGGCGTAGATCACCGAGCCCGCCAGCCGGCCATACGCCTGGGCATCGGCCTCGGTGGCGTTGAGTTGCTGGAGCAGAATCTGGCTGTGTGTCCATGCCAGCTCGAAAACCCGGTCCGCCAGCCGAGGGTCGTGATACTTCTCCATCAGCGCCGTGACGGCCGTCGCGCGACTCGGCGACGCCGGTCACCAGGTCCACCTGCGCCGTCTCGTTCGGTTGCAAGCCGGACTGACGTGGCGGATGCAGACGACCGGATCGAGCACCGGACCCCTGGCTGTCGGACAGCCGAGCGCCGCCGTCCATGGCGGCCGGCGAGGCCAGCGTCCGGCCCCTGCCGATGAAACGCATCCGGTCCGTTTCAAACGACGCTTCGCTCGACCGTCGTGCCCCGGACCGTCATCAAGTGCACCATCCAGGGCGGCCGCTCCTCGGCCGACCGCGGCCGGCGTGTGCAGAGGATCGCCTGCCGATCGCGTACCAGTTCCGTCTGCACGAACAGGTTGCTGAACGCCGGGTGGGACAGATCGTGGGCCTGAGGCGCCAGGACCACCTCGGCATAGCTGGTCACCTCGATGGTCTTTGGCGATTCGGACCGGTTCGTGATCGTGATCCGCCGCAGCTCGATGTCATCCTCGGGCGATACGCTGATCTCTGTGTGCGTGTCGATCTTGTCGTCGCGCCGGCGGAACTCGGCCCGGCCCTGGGTGAAAATCGCCTGATACCGTCTGGCCGGCTTGAGCGTCGGCTGCCACGCCGTCGACCAGAAATTGCCGCTCTCCAGGTCGCGCAGATAGCAAAACGATCCCCAGCAATCGCGCGTGGCGTCTTCCCGCCAGCGTGTCACGGCCAAGTCGCGCCAGCGGCTGTACCCGCCGCCCGCGCTGGTGACCACCACATGGTAACGGCCGTTGGAGAGCAGATGGACCTCCGGCACCGCGCCGCTCGGGTCGGTGAAGACGCGCATCGTTCCCTCTTCTTCGGCCGAGGCGCGTCCGGGTGGCACTGGCTTCCGCGACGTGAGGGAAGACCGGCGTGCAGGCTTTGGGAATGCGTTCCTGCAGCAACAGATCGGCGGCGCGCAACATCGGATCGGCTTCAAAGCGGCGCTGCATCGGCCT
>CAWFFC010000002.1:0-219967 GCA_963815035.1 uncultured Gemmataceae bacterium | reverse complement strand
CCGGCCGCCCCGGCTTCACCGGTCGCTGCATCAACGCGATCCACTTCCGAACCGGCGGTGCCTCCATCGCGACCCGCGGCGGACGAGGCCAATCGACCGCCCGAAACGACTCCAAGGCCCGCAAGGCCCACGCCCAAACCCGCTGCGGCGTCCACCAACGGCGCCTCCAAGGTTCCGCAGGGAGAGGAAGTCCACCTCTGGCTCGCCCGGCGGATCGGCGAACTGAGCAAGCGCCGCAACTCCCGCTGGGACAACCTCGTCGCCGCGGCCTCGCTCGAAAATCCCGGGCGGCTCCGACTGACCCGGTAATCAATTTCATTCGCTTGTCGAAGTTTTTTTCGCAGACATCGGCGTTGCTTCACCCTATCCTTGCTGAAGTTCGCGTTCGCTCTCCAACCCCTGCAAAGCCTGGCTGGTTTTCCCATGACGCCGCTCAATCGCTCGCGCCGTTCATTTATCAAGGCTTCGGTCGCCGTCGCCGGGGTTGCCCCGCTCTTGGCACGCTCGCTTCGCGCGGACGAGACCGCCGGCCGCTGCTGGCCTATGTCGGCACGTACAGTTCGCCGCTGCGAGATATCTTGCCGACGCAAGTGGACCTGCCCCCCGGCAACGGCCGCGGCATTCACCTCTTTCAGGTGAATCGGACGAGCGGGGCGCTGACGCCTGCCGGCATTCACGAGATGGGCACTAGCCCGAGTTGCCTGGCTATCAACGCCGCCGGAACTCGCCTCTATTCCACCAACGAAACCGATCGCGTCGGCAAGGACAAGGAAGGCACGGTCAGCGCGTTCGCCATCGATCGCATCGACGGAAAACTGAAACTGCTGAACACCGTTCGTTCCGGCGGCGCCGGCCCGACGCTACGTCAGCATCCATCCGTCCGGACGTTTCGTGCTCGTGGCGAATTACTTCGGCGGCTCGGTCGCCGTCCTGCCGATTCTTGACGACGGCCGGCTTGGCGATGCCGACGGACGTCAAGAGCGATGCGGGAAAATTCGGCCCAACCAAAGCGACCAACGCGCCGCCCGGCAGTTTCGCCTTCAGCGGCCACGACCGGACGCACGCCCACATGATCCAGGCCGATCCGTCCGGGCGATTCGTGCTGCACGTCGACCTGGGCCTGGACCAGATCTTCGTCTGGAAGTTCGACGACAAGAAGGAACGTCTGACCGCGAACGATCCGCCCGCCGTTTCGCTCCCGCCGGGCGACGGCCCGCGGCATTTTCACTTCCATCCCAACGGCCGCTGGCTCTACTCCATCCAGGAAGAAGGCTCGACCATCGTGCTGTTCGACTATGACGCCGACAACGGTCGGTTGACTGCTCGGCAGACGATTTCCACGTCTGCCCGCCGGGCTTCGCCGGCAGCAACTTCTGCTCGGAGATCCTTGTTTCGGCCGACGGCAAATTCGTCTACGCCGGCAACCGGCTGCACGACAGCATCGGCATTTTTTCCATCGGCCGCGAGGGCAAGCTGAAATTCGTTGGCGAAGAATGGACGCGCGGCAATTACCCGCGCAGCTTCACTTTCGATCCCACCGGCGAGTTCTTCTATTGCTGCAATCAGCGCGGCGACAATATCGCCGTCTTCCGAGTCGACCGCAAGACCGGCGGCCTCACATTCACGGGCCATTACACGCCCGTCGGCAATCCGTCGTGCATCGTGTTTCTCGATCTGGCCAAGAAGGGGTGAGATCAAGCTCGGTAATGGAATGAAGTATGTCCAACCACAAGCTCCATCTCGTTCCGCTGCCGGACCTGCTGGCGGTTTGCCGGCTTGATTGCAATTCTCCGATCCCGCCGTGGACAATATCTGCCCCCTTTTTCTCGATCACTCGCACCGCAGACGAACTTTCGGTCGTTTGTCCGCAAGATCTCATTCCCGACGGCGTTCGCTGCGAACGCGGCTGGCGCTGCCTTCGCGTCGCCGGTACGATGGACTTTTCAATGATCGGCGTCGTCGCCTCGCTGGTCGAGCCCTTGGCCCACGCCGGCATCAGTGTCTTTGTCATTTCCACCTTCGAAACCGATTACTTGCTAGTGAAAGAGAGCAATTTCGAAGCTGCGCTTTCCGCACTTCGGTCGGCGGGCCATGAGGTGGTGTGACCGTTAATTTGCGCCGCATCAATTCGCGAAATAACTGGCCCGCCTAAATCAAACGCTTACAATGTTCGGCGGAAACCAAGCTTCTCGATTCCGATTCGGTACAAACGAGTCGTTCGAACTCCAACCAGCGAGCACTACCATGATCCTCTCCCTGACCCGCCGGCAAGTTCTCCAATTAGGCGCCGCCGCCCCCCTTGGGTACTTTTTCACCGGCCCGGCGTCATCCGTTGTCAAGGCCGACGGGGCGAACGAGCGCCTCCGAGTCGCGGGCATCGGCGTCGGCGGCAAAGGCTCCAGCGACATCGAACAAGCCGGCGCGTTGATGGAAGTGGTCGCCCTTTGCGACATCGACGAACACCGGCTCGGCAAGCGGGGTGAAACCTGGCCGAAAGCACGGAAGTTTTTTGACTACCGCAAATTGTTCGACGAAGTCGGCAAGGAAATCGACGCGGTCACGGTTTCGACGCCCGATCATCATCATGCCAAGGCATCGCTCTTGGCGATTCGATCGGGCAAGCATGTTTACTGTCAAAAACCGCTCGCCAAGAATCCCGCCGAGGCCCGCCTGATGCGCGAGGCCGCCGCCAAGGCGGGCGTGGTCACGCAGATGGGCAATCAAGGCTCGGCTCACAGCGGCCTCCGCCGCGCCGTCGAACTGGTTCGTGGCGGAATTATTGGCGACGTCGCCGAGGCCCACGTCTGGACCAATCGCCCGTTCAAATACTGGAAGCAATCGCCCGACGTGGTCTCGCGGCCGCCGACCGCGCCCGTTCCCAACTATGTTCACTGGGAAGAATGGCTCGGCTGCGCCCCGTTCCGACCCTACGCCGTGCGCCACGACAAAAACTCGCCGGGCGGCAAGCGGCCGGCCTACCACCCGCACGACTGGCGCGGTTACTGGGACTTCGGCACCGGCGCGCTGGGCGACATGGCCTGCCACACGGCGAATATGCCGTACCGCGCGCTGGAACTCGACGCCCCGATCGCCATTAGTCGCCAAGGCCGGGCCGATCAATCACGAGACTTATCCCGCCTGGGCCATCATCACTTATTTCTTCCCGGCCCGCGAATCGAAACCGGCCGTCGCGCTCCACTGGTACGAAGGCGCTCGCAACGGAGCGCGGGTTCTGCCGCCGGCGGAGTTGCTCGCCAAGGTGCTTCACCCCGGCGAAACCGCGGCCGACAGCGGCTCGCTGCTCATCGGCACCAAGGGAATGCTGTTCAGCCCCAACGATTACGGCGCGAAGTTCCGCCTGGTTCCCGAAAAGGAATTCACTGGCCTGCAACTGAGCAAGCCGGAAAAGGGGCCGGTCGGCGTCGGTGACCGGGCCGAAGACCCTTACCAAAAGAAGGAATGGGTCGAGGCGATCAAGGCCGGCAAGCCCGCGCTGGCAGCGTCCAGTTTCGAATTCGCCGGCCGGCTGACCGAGACCATGTTGCTGGGCAACATCGCCGTGCGCTTCGCCGGTCAGAAACTCGAGTGGGACACCGCGACGATGAAGTTCCGCAACTCGCCTCAAGCCAGGCCCTGGTGAGCCGGTCTTACCGGAAGGGCTGGGAACTGGATTAGGCGCTGTCTGGCAGGAAATAAGGAATGCAGGAAACCAGGAGAACCGCCCAGCAACCGAATTACTTTTTCTCCTGGATTCCTGCCTTCCTCATTTCTTATTCATTACTCAGGGGGTAAGGTCATTTTCGCATTGGCAACGGTTCGTCAGCAGATTTGATTCAGTTGCGAAATGGCCGTACACGATTCTGCAGCAGTGTCGATCATAGACCGACACGATTTCCAGACTTCTTTCATCGCGTTCTGCACTTGAATCGTGGAGGCTTATTTGGTTCTCGGTCGTGCAGCACTGCTTGGCCGCCTGCGACGGTCGGGATTGATGGCGAAGTCCCCGCAGGCGGGCAAGCAGTGGCAATGGAACTCGATATTCATGATTCCTTGCACCAAGACGGGACTGTTTGGATCGTGACGGTTCCTTGCCCACGCACTTGTGATTGCCACTGCTTGGCCGCTTTCGGCAGCGTCGCTATCAATCCCAATCGTCGCAGGCGGCCAAGCAGTGCGAAATCGCCGTGCACGATTGCCGCAGCGGAATCTTGCACGCCGATATGGTTCCAAGCCTAATCGTGCGTCGCACATTTCTCTCACAACGAGGTGACCATGTACGAAAAAACGTTGGTTCGGCATGTGTCGCCTTCGGCCGCCGGGATCGTTTTCCTGGCGCTCGTTATTGCTCCATCGGCGTCATTCGGTCAAGGCTTCGGCGGCGGCCAGAGCAAGCGGCCCGATTTCATCCCCGCCGATTACGACGACTATCGCAACATGCTCGCGCAGCTGGGCATCAAGAAAATGCGCAACGGGCGAAATGGCCGTGGTCCGGACACCTCAAGCGAGGCGACCGCGAATCCCTACAAGGATTCGATGCCGGACCTGATGACCTTGAACGACGGCACCAAGGCGACCTCGGCGAAACAGTGGCCGCAACGGCGAGCGGAGATCGTCGAGGATTTCGAACGCGAAGTCTACGGCCGGATTCCAAAAAACGTCCCCAGCGTCAAATGGGAAGTCACCAAGACCACCGAGGGCGAGAGTAACGGAATCGCGACAGTCACCAAGACGCTGGTCGGCACCGTCGACAACAGGGCCTTTCCCAAAATCAAGGTCGCCATTCAGGCGAATTTCACCGTGCCCAAGAATGCCGCCGGGAAAGTGCCAATTCTTGTGGAGTTCGGCTTCGCGGGCGGTTTCGGATTCGGCCGTCGTGGGGGCGGAACGCCCTGGACGCAACAAGCGCTTAACAAAGGCTGGGGCTACGGCACCATCGTTCCCAACAGCATTCAGCCGGACAACAGCCGCCTGCGGGAAGGCATCATCGGCCTGGCCAACAAGGGCGAGCCCCGCAAGCCGGACGATTGGGTGCGCTGCGTGCGTGGGGCTGGGGCGTGAGCAAACTGATCGATTATTTCGAGGCCAATCCGGATTCGGGGATCGATCCGAAAAAGGTTTGCATCACCGGCGTCTCGCGCTATGGCAAGGCGGCACTGGTCGCCACGGCCTTCGATGCGCGGATCGCGGCGGGCTTCGTGGCCTCCTCCGGCGCCGGCGGCGCCAAGCTCTTTCGCCGCGATTTCGGTGAAATGCTGGAAAACTTGTCGGGGCGCGGCGAATACCACTGGATGGCCGGCAACTTCATGAAATATGGCGCGGACGAGAGCAAGTTTGGAAAGAAAAGCGCGGCCGATCTGCCCGTCGATCAGCACGAGTTGATCGCCCTCTGCGCTCCGCGGCTTTGCTTCATCAGCTACGGCATTCCCGCCAAGGGCGATCCAAACTGGGTCGATGCCCACGGCAGCTTCATGGCGGCGGTGCTGGCCGGACCCGCCTATCGGCTGCTCGGCAAGAACGATCTCGGTACGCCGGGCGATTACTTGACCGACAAGATGCCGCCAGTCAATACCCTCATCGGCGGCGAACTCGCCTGGCGTCAGCACGACGGCGGCCACACCAACGTCCCGAATTTTCCCGCATTCTTCGAATGGGCCGGAAAATACATTTCGACCCCGGGACTGAAGACGAAGTGACATTTTGCCCACAGCCTAAATGGGTCGTTGTCATTCGTTCGGAATATTCTGGAGGTCAAAAGTGCGCAATTCCTGCGGGATCGTTCCTGATTACAGCGTTCGCAGTGTTTCAGCTTGCGCCTTTGACCGTCTCCGCCCAGCCGCCGAACAGCGCCGTCCGAGCGGTGCCGCGGACAGATCAAAACTCTAAGCTGGCACACGAACAAATGCTCGCGAATCTCAAGAAAGGGCGAATCGACGTTTATTTCGAAGGCGACTCGATCACTCGCCGTTGGCGAGCCACTGACTACCCGAAATACCTGGCCAATTGGAATCAGAACTTCTTCGGCTGGAATGCGGCCAATTTCGCCTGGGGCGGCGACACCATCCAAAACATCCTCTGGCGAATTCAGAACGGCGAGTTGGATGGAGTCCATCCAAAAGTAATCGTCCTCTTGGCGGGAACCAACAATATCGGCCGATTTCCCGCGAGCGCCGCCAAAGTTTCGGATCTTACCAAGGGCATCAAGGCGGTGCTCGACACCCTGCGCGAGAAAGCACCGCACGCCACGATCATCCTGATGGCGATCTTTCCCCGCAATGATGGACGCAATCCAACGGCGGTCGTGGATTCCATCAACCAAATCAATGAAAAGATCGCCCGCTTCGCCGATGGGAAGACAATCCGTTGCCTCAACATCAACGACAAGTTGGCGGACAAAAATGGAAAGCTGTTTGAGGGGATGACTACCGACCGCCTGCATTTGAGCCTGAAGGGATATCAAGTCTGGGCCGATGCGCTCAAACCGCTGCTCCGCGAATTGCTCGGGCCGCCCGCGAAGGACGATCACGCCCCGCCGCCGACCGGCGATCCAAGCGCGGTGAAGAAAAAGCCTCGATGAGAAATTACCCTTCCTCCGTGCAGTTTGGTCATCGCTGACCGACGCGAGCGATAATTTCCTCCAGCGCCGAATGTTCCACCGGCTTTGTCAAATGGTGGTCGAATCCGGCTTCCAGGGCTCGTCGTTTGTCTTCTAGCTGACCCCACCCGGTCACCGCGACGAGCACCATGTCGGCGCCCCAGGGCTGTTGGCGAATGCAGCGCGCCGCCTCGTAGCCGTTCATTCTCGGCATGCCGATGTCCATCAAGACCACGTCCGGGCGAAAGGCGGCCGTCGCCTGCACGGCCTCCAGTCCGTCGTGCGCCGTGTGGATCTCATGACCGCCGAGCCGCAGCACCAGTGCCAGGCTGTCCACGGAATCGTTCAAGTCATCGACAATCAAGATGCGGCGTTTGGATCCGGCCGCGGCTTGTCGAACGCTTTCATTTGCTTCCTTCGGCGGTTCGGTCGGCGCTTCAAGAATCGGCAGCCGCACGGCGAACTCACTCCCCTTGCCCGCGCCGGGGCTGCGGGCCTCGACTCTGCCGCCGTGCAATTCCACCAATCCGCGGCACGACCGCCAGGCCAATTCCAAGCCCGCCCTGCGACCGTTCCAATGCCGGGGTCGCCTGGGAGAACATCTCAAAAACTTCGGGCAGATGCTCAGGCCCGATGCCGATGCCGGTGTCACGCACTGAAACTGCCACTTCGATTCCCTGCCGTTCAGCCGTCAGCCAAATATGGCCGCCCTTCTCGGTGAATTTCGCGGCGTTGTTCAGCAGGTTCGAAATCACTTGCGAAAGCCGGATTCGATCGGCGTTCAAGAACACGGATTCCGTCGGCAGCGTCACGGTCAACTCGTGGGATTGGGATTCGATGTGCGGGCGCGACGCCTCGACCGCGTTGCGCACGACGGATGCGAGTTCGACCCCCTCGCTGCGAAGTTGCAGCTTGCCCCGCGTGATTCGGGAGATGTCCAATAGGTCGTCAATCAGACGCACCATCTGTGAAAGCTGGCGATCCATGATGCCGCGAGCCAGTTCCAGTACGGTGGCATCCTTGTCGGCGAACTGAAGCAGTTCCACGGCATTGCGAATCGGGGCCAGCGGATTGCGCAGCTCGTGTGCGAGGGTCGCCAGAAACTCGTCCTTGCGGCGATCGGCATGCCGCAGCGACTCCTCGGTTTGCTGGATGCGGCGGTACGCCAGGGCATTTTGAATGGCAATTGACGCGGAGTGCGACACCGCCAGGAGTTTCTCCCGGTCCGAGGAGGTGAAACCACCCGTTTTATTGTGAATTTCAAAAAACCCCAGCACGTCCCCCGGTGCGCTTAGAATCGGTGTCGACAGGGCGTTGCGCACGCCAAATTGCACGCACAACTCGTGCACAATTTGGGTGTCGGCCATGGCGTCGTTGGTCAAGTACGGAATCTTGTTGACCAGCAGCCAACCGGGCAGTCCGTGCATCGGCGGCCAGCAATACTCCAACGGCAATCGCCGGCCGCGCTGAGAGTATCGGCGGCAAACCATTCCCTCAGGGCTGCTGAGGCCGGACACGCCGCTCTCCGCGCCGATCAGGCGGATTGCCTCATCGACGAGAATGTCCAACAACTCCTCCAGGTCGAGCGTCGAATTCAGCTTCTCCCCGACTCGAAGCAGCGAGTGAATCGCTTCGTCCGACTGCTTTTTTTCCGTGACATCCTCTGCAATGCCCGCCATGCGGTAGACGCGGCCGGCAGCATCACGTACGGGAAAAGCTCGATCTCGCACCCAGCGCATTGAACCGTCCGGCCGATTCACCCGGTACTCCTCGTCGGTCGGCTCGCCGCGACTGTGTTTTTCCACGACCGCGATCCGCACCCGCTCCGCATCTTCGGGGTGAACCGCGTCAAGAAACGAGCGAGGCTGCTCGTAAAGGCTCTGGCATGTCCGGCCCCAAACCCGCTCATACGCCGGACCGACATAGAGGATCTCAGTGGTGCTCGGGTCCGCCAGCCAGAAGACTTCATTGATGCTTTCCGCCAATTGCCGGAATCGTTCTTGCGACTCGGCCCGCATTTCGTCGGCGAGGAGACGATCGGTAATATCGATCGCCATGCCGCCGATCAGCAGCGGTTTGCCGTCCTGTCCGACGATGGGGAACTTGCTGACAATCGACTGGTGAATCGTCCCATCATCATGCTTCAAGGTTTCGATGATTTGCACGCCGGTGTTGCTCTCGATCGCCTTGTGATCGTTGGCCTGGAACTGCGCCGCCGTCTCCGGCGGAAAAATGTCCGCGTCGGCCTTGCCGTAAAGATCTTCGCGCGAGCGGCCGAAAACGCGGGCAGCGCCGTCATTGACATAGACGTAGCGGCCCCGCAAGTCCTTGATCCAGGCGAGCCCGGGCAGGTGTTGCGCGAATTGCGTGAAGCGCTGTTCGCTAAGTCCGAGCGCTTCCTTTAACTTCCGCCGTTCCGTGATGTCGATCACCACGGCGACCCATCCGTCCGGAACGCCGGCGGGATCGAAAGTGGGCGTGTAGACGACGTTGATCCACCGTGGGCCAATGACCTGAAAATTGACTTGCTCTTCGTATCGCTCCACCTGGCCGGCGAGCACCTTTTCGAAGCGCGGCTGCAATTGAGCAAACGCCGACGTCCCAATGATCTTTTCGATCGGGTGGCCAAGGATCTCTTCGACCGGACGACCGATCCAGTCGGCGTATGCCTTGCTCACCCAAAGATAGTTGAGATCGCGGCTGCAACGCGCGACCGGCGCCGCCATGCTGTCGGTCACGATGCGCAATTGTTGCATGATTTCCTGCTGGGCCGTTTCACTCTCCCGCAATTTGGCCCACCCCCACTCCAGCCTCTTCCGGCCCGTGCGCAATGCCTCAGATCCGAGCACGATCAGCCCGCACGCCAAAAAATAGACAATGAGACGGGCCGATTCACGAGCGCTGTCGATCGCGAGCGAACCGCGTGGCTCGATGAATAGGTAGTTGCTGACCAGAAGGCCGAGAATGATGGCCAGCAGCGCCGGCCGAACGCCGCCGAACCAAAATGCGAACGCCACCGCGACATAGATCGTGGCCAAGGGCAGATAATCACCCAGCCACGGATCGGCCAGCCAACGGCAAAGCACGGCGGCGGCAACGGCGACGATCGCCACGCCGTATCCCAACAGACTCTTGCCGGCGTGCGTCACCATGTCCCGCGCCCGACTCCGACCTGACGATGGACGTGCCCGAAAATGCCTTCAGTCACAGTCGGACCTATTATAAGTTTTTTGGGCGCTCACGGGCGGCGAGCACCTCGTGCTTTTTTTCTGGGCGCTTTTCCACCGCCGCGCCAACACGCTCGTTCCATACTGCTCGGCGAGTTCGAGGGCGGTTGATCCCGGATGATCCTGGCGTTCAGCTCGGCGTCGGTTTCGCCCAGCAATTCAGCGATTTCGCTCGAAATGGTTCGCTTGGCCGCCTAGTGCAATCTTTCAGTAAGTGCGCAATTCTGTCTTCGAATCATAATAAGGTAGCCGTACAATACCCAGGAGGCCAACCATCTTTCCCGGACTTGCGTCAGCGCTAAATTGGCGGCAAAAGGCTCCGAAACCAACAAAGCAGCGACAGCCACGATCGCGCTCATCGCTGCTGAATCAGACCAATCAGGCGGACGATCGGCGGGTTGGCAAGGGGATACGGTCGATGAACTTTTCCGAACAGCCTCCCTCGAAACAATGGGCTGCCCTGAAATACAAGGGTGAGAAAATCGCCGAAGTCTGGTTCAAGCCCGAGGATGAGCCGTTCGGTCTTTCGTTTCGCATCCCGCGCGATAGCTTTGATATTCCTGGCGCCGGTCAACAATTGTCGCTCGAGAACCTTTTACGATCCGTGGGCATCGGGACAGACGAGGTCGCATCCTGGCGTTGCGAAGGCGCTGCGGACGCGGACGAAACCGATTCCGAACCGGGAAGTCCGCTTCCGAAGCCAGCCGGCGAGCGTTCGGGCCTGATTCTTTTCGTCGGCGTGAAGCCGCCGCCTTCTGAAACCACCAGTTCACGCGACGAGAGCGAGACCGTTCAGCCGAAAAGCTCCGCTTCGGAGATCCCGCAGGAAAAGTGGCAGGATCTCGAAGCTCGCTGGCGGGCGATCTTGGGATTGGAAGCGAATATCGACGCGTTGCGCCTCCGAATGGACACCCTTCGCGTGGAATTGGAATCGGCAATAAAGAAATCATTGACGCCGGATGAACGAGTGCACGCACTGAATGCCGATGTCGCGCAATGGAACAAGGCGAAAAGCCGCGCCCATTTCTCCCTGCCCAAGGCCAGAGAGTTTATCCATCGCGCCACCTGGGCCGATGGCGCGCCCGAAAAGAAAAGGCTCGAGGAAATCGTAAAGAATTACATTCAGCCGCAAATCCCATTTCCTGAGTTGCACAAGGTGCCGGAACAAATTGAGTATCTGCATAAACTTCGCCAGGTCCTGTCCACACAAGGCACGGCGGTCTTTCAGGAATGTCATACCGTGCTCGCAAACATTCAGAGCGCCCTGCGCACGCTTCAAAGCAATGCGAAGGCAATCGAACGAAAGAAACGATTCGAAAAAGGCCTGAAAGGGAAGCATTTCTAAATTTGCCGCCGGGGCGATATCTTGCCGCCGGACGCGCCGGCATCGCACGGCGCCGATTCGTTCGCCAACAACCGCAATTCGCACTCGACACGTTCGATCACATCGTTCCACCGGCCGGGGGTCTGCTGCCGAAACAATCGCATGGTGGGGTACCAGGGCGAATCCACCCGGCCGTTCATCCAGCGCCAATCCGCTGGTTCAGCGAGCAGGGTCCAAACAGGCACGCCCATCGCTCCCGCCAGATGCGCCACCATCGTATCGACCGAAATGACAAGGTCGAGAGACTGAATCAACCGTGCGTCTGCCATCGTGGTCGCACCGACTGCCAATTTGCCGAAGCCCGGTTCCCAGCCAAATCGCTTGGCGTCCCGCTGAAGGATGTAAAGCGACAGCCCCTCGATCCTGTTCAGGTTCTTGAGCAAATGAAATGGAATCGATCGTCGAGTATCCCAATCCCCGCTCCGCCAAACGAGACCGACGGCAAGTCGCGCATCCAACAAACGTCGTGGCGTCGAAAGTCGCAAGTATGGCACGCTGGTGGGGATCGTCTCAATCGTCGTGCGAAAAACAAAAGGAAGCTCCATCACCTCCACATCAACGTCATACTCGCAATCCGGAACGCCGTCGTGAAGCGGTAGTAATTGGTCGATGCCATCAATCGTTCCGAGCAGCGGCATCAGCGGCGGCTGCGCCAGACGATCGTTTCCGCGCCGATCGCCTTCACCAGGGGGCCGAGGGTCGCCGATGCTTTTCGCCTACGAGATGCCTGCGGAAACGGGGCCGACCCAGGTGGAATCGGCGTCGTGTGCAATTTGCCCGGTCTGCAACGGCGATGTCTGCGAATTCCGCGGCGCGATCAAATGCCGCCGCTGCCAGTTTGTTTATTGCCAGGGCTGCGAGGCTGAAACCCCGTCCGAGGATGTTGCACGGGATGAGTGGTGATTTCCGGCCGGGATAAATGCTGCCGTGCGTCTTAATTCGGCCAACCTTCCAAACGAAACGATTCGTTGCCGGCGTGCACAAAAACGATGCAAATCGATCTCGCGATGATACAACACGTGTGCGCCGCTCTTCGGCTATAATGCCGGCAAGCGATTTTTATTTTCTTGGAGCCAATCATGCGTTTGTTCGCCGTTGCCGCCATTGCCGTCGTGGTGATTTCCTTCAATCCGGCGTTCGCGGCGGACAGCGCCAAGCAACTGATCGTCGGCAAATGGAGGCCCAACGACAAAGAAGGCGAAAAAGCGGTGATCGAATTTACCAAGGATGGGAAGGTCAAGGTGATTTCCGCGACCAAGCAGATCGATGGCGCCTACACCTTTGTCAAGGACAATCAAATTGAAGTGACCATGTCGATCATGGGAAAGGAAGCCAAGGTCAAGCTCGACATCAAGGTCACGAAAGAAGAATTGACCACGACCGAGCAAGGCGCGGACAAACAGACCGCAACCTTCAAACGCGTAAAATGACTCGCAGAGTTTCGTTCATTTGACAACCGGCGCCGCCTGCCGCACCGCCGCGGGCGCCTGATCCTCAAACCGGGCGAACTTCTCACGAAACAGCTTTGCTAAGCGATTCGCCCAAACGTCATACGAGTTTGGATCTTTCCAGTTATCGCGCGGCTTGAGCACATACGACGGCACATCAGGGCATTCGCGCGGGACTTGAACGCCAAAAATTGGATCGGCGTCGAACGGCACATGCTCGAGTTCGCCGGTGAGCGCCGCTCGCAGCAGCGCGCGGGTGCGCATCAAATCGATGCGATGCCCAACGCCATATGGTCCGCGGACCCAGCCCGTATTCACCAGCCAGACCGGGCAGTGATGCTCATCCATTTTCTCCCGCAACATTTCCGCATAGTGCATTGGCCGCAGCGGCAGGAACGGGGCCGCGAAACAGGTGCTGAATACGGCCTCCGGCTCGGTCACGCCCGTTTCCGTGCCCGCGACTTTCGCCGTATAGCCGCACAGAAAATGGAACATCGCCTGGTGCGGGTCCAACCGGCTCAATGGCGGCAAGACGCCAAAGGCGTCGCAAGTCAAAAAGAAAAATGTTGGTTGGGTGCCGGCCGCGCCCGCTTAATTCGCAATTTGGAATGAACTCGACCGGATAGGCCGCGCGCGTGTTTTCCGTGAATTTCGTGCTGTTGTAATCGGGCAATCTCGTGACCGGATCGACGACGACGTTTTCCAGCACGCTGCCAAACCGGATGGCGTTCCAAATCTGAGGCTCGCCCTGTCGCGACAGCCGAATCGTTTTCGCGTAGCAGCCGCCCTCGATGTTGAACACGCCCTCGCTCGACCAGCCATGCTCATCGTCGCCGATCAGCCGGCGGTGCGGGTCGGCGGAAAGCGTCGTTTTTCCCGTGCCGGAAAGCCCGAAGAACAGGGCAACATCGCTCTTGCTGCCGACATTCGCCGCGCAATGCATCGAAAACACATCGCGCTGCGGCAGCAAATAATTCAGGATGGAGAACACCGATTTCTTGATCTCGCCCGCGTATTGCGTGCCGGCGATGATCGTCACGCGATTGGTGAAATCGATGCCCACGAAGACCGGTCCGCGCCCGTCGCGCGCAGGATCGAGCCGCAGGTCCGACGCGACCAGGATGTGCCAGTCAGGCTGAAACCGCGCTAATTCCGCCGGCCCGGGCCGCAGAAACAGGCATTGCGAAAAGAGCGTGTGCCATGCCTGCTCGCTCACGACGCGAACCCGCAGCCGATGGGCCGGATCGGCGCAGGCCGCGCCGTCGCAAACGAAGAGTTCGCGATGGTTCAAATAGTCTTGAACGCGTTTCAAGATTCGGTCAAACTGTTCCGGCTCGATTGGCTGATTGATCGACCCCCAGTCCACCAGGGAATCGGTTTGCGAATCCCGGACGACGTAACGGTCCTTTGGAGATCGCCCGGTGCGTTCGCCGGTGTAGGCAGCCAGCGCGCCGTTATCAATCAGGAGCGACTCTCGCCGCGCCAGCGACAATTCCACCAGGACGGGCGCGGGGGCATTGGCAATCGGCGCCTTCGCGGGATGCAGGCCGCAGGCCTCGAGATTAACCGATGCATTTGCCTCGGGAATGAAATTCATGCGGCACCCACCCTATCGAACACGGCGCTACCGGAGAAGCCGCTATTATACACTGGGAGCTTGAATTGGCGTGCTCAACGATCATGGCTTCGGCGGTTCAGAAATGGTTAAACATTCGACATCGTCGTTTAACGTCGTTCCAATAACTTTGTGCGCACCCAATGACTATCAAATGGAAATCTTATGTTTTGCCATAAATCTTTATTGAGACTGATGTTAAAGAATAAAAGACTCGCCGCGAGAATTGAAAAATGGGGTTATTTTGTGGCGCACCGAAGGATGCCTTCCCGGCCTCGAAATCGATTAATCGCAGACTGACTCGAATAGGATCCAGGAATGATTGAAGCGCAGCTATTTGTCGATGCCCTCGCCCACCATCGGGCTGGAAGGCTCGATTTGGCCGAATCCGGATATGCCAGGATCCTGGAGACTCAGCCGAAGCACTCCGACGCGACGCATTTACTCGGAGTCGTGGCCCATCAGCGCGGCGACCACCGGCGCGGTCGAACTGATCGAACGCGCGATCGTCTTTCGCCCGAATGAACCGTCCTTCCGAAGCAATCTGGCTGACGCCTATCGATCGCTCGGCGAATTTGACAAGGCTCTCGAAGCCTGTGGCGAAGCGCTTCGATTGCAGCCGTTCAGCCTCGAAGCACACCTGAATCTCGGCAAGATTCATCAGTCGGCAAAGCAATGGCCGGCCGCCGAGACGGCATTCCGGCGGGCGACGGAATTGAAGCCCGACGACGCCCGGGCCTATTTTTACTTGGGCGAGGTATATCGAGCGACCGGCCGCACTCGGGAATGCACCGACGCCTATCGGCGCGCCATTGAACGCAATCCAAAGCATGGACAGGCCCATTGCCAACTCGGCACACAACTTTTGGCCGGCGGCGACCCTGCCGCCGCCGAGCCGCATTTGCGCCAAGCCGTCGAACTCAACCCGAATCTCGAGGCCGCGATTGGAAACTGGGGCTCATGCCTGGCCCAGCTTGGCCGCGGCCAGGAGGCCGGAACTGTTTTTTCACACGCCTTGCGCTTAAATCCCAACAGTCCGCTCTTGCGGGCGAGCATCGGTCAGGCGCTCCTGGATTATGGACAGGCCGATTCGGCTCGCGAGCAATTTGAGCAGCGCTTAAGTTGGACCCGCGACATGTGCCCGCGCTGTGCGGCCTGGCCGATGTCGCCATGCATCAGAATCGCGAGGATGAAGCAGCCATAAACTTTGAAAAAGCGATTCAAATCGACCCGGCATGTGAAAAGGCAATTCTTGGCCTGGCGAGCGCCCGTTTGGAAGCAGGCGATGTCGAGGGGGCCGTGGCGGGCCTGCACGCGGCGATCGGAAACCAAGAGCAAAACGCGGAGTTGCATGCGCTGCTCGGTTCGATCTTGATGTCCGGCGGCGAACTGGAGCAAGCGGTCGCCGAGCACCGGAAAGCGCTGCAATTGAATAGCCGATGCGTGTTCGCGCTCGCGGGACTTGCGACGAATCTGCGCGGCCGGCTGCCCGATGATGATCGATGCATGCTGGAGAGCACGCTCGCTCTGCCGAAACCGGAATTCGACCAGGCCATGCTGCACTTCGGCCTGGCGCAGGTCCTCGATGCGCAAGACAAGTTTGACCAGGCCGCCGAACATCTTCGCCAGGGAAATGCGCTGCAAAAGAAATATCGCGAAGCACGAAACAAAGGGTATATGCCGGCGGACCATCACGCCCGCATCGACGCCCTGATGCGCTTCTATTCGCGCGATTTCTTTGCCCGAAGCGCCGATTTTGGCCACCCCAGCGACCGCCCGGTTTTTGTCTTCGGGTTGCCGCGGTCCGGCACAACCCTCATTGAACAGATTCTTGCCAGTCATCCGCAAGTTCATGGCGCCGGCGAGCGCCGCTTCACGCATCAGTCGCTCGGCCGCCTTCCCGTCGAACTTGGTGTCGGCGACGTCGCCGAGATCACACCGGAACTGGTCACCAAAGAGGCGGTGCGGGCCTGCGCGGAATGGCATCTCGCCGAACTGCAACGGCTTGACCAGGGGCGAAGCAAGCGAATTGTCGACAAGATGCCCGCGAACGATCTCAACCTCGGCTGGCTCGCATTGACGTTGCCAAAAGCTCGGCTGATTCATTGCCGCCGCGACGTGCCGCGATGTGGCCCTATCCTGTTGGATCACGAATTTCACCTATGTTCGCTGGGCAAACGATCTCGAGCACATTGGGCATCGAATCCGCGAATACCAGCGGCTCATGGATTACTGGCGTCAAGTTCTGCCGGTTCAGATGCTCGAAATCGACTACGAGGAATTGGTCCGCGATCAGGTCGGACAGAGCCGGCGCCTGATCGAGTGGATCGGCCTGGATTGGGATCCCGCCTGCTTGGAGTTTCACAAGACCAAAGCGCCTGGTCAAGACGGCAAGCGTGGCGCAGGTGCGTCAGCCCATCTATTCGCGATCGGTGGGGCGATGGAAACACTACGAGGCGGCACTCAGGCCGTTGCTTCGCATGCTCAATTCCGAGGGCTCGAAGTCGGGATGACCACCAACTCTACTTGGCGCCGATCGCGTAGAGTTTTTTGAATCCGTGCAAGTAAATCCGCCCGTTGGAAATCGCCGGCGTGCCATTGAACTCGTCATCCAGCTTGTTTATGGCCAACAATTTGAACGTCGGTCCGGCCTGCACGACGCAAACGACGCCATTGCGGTCGGCCAAATAAATCTTGCCGTCCGCGAAAATCGGCGACTGCGCGATGCCGCGTGTTGTTGGTGCGCGTCGTCGGTGTAGTGCGGCTTGCCCGAGGCCGAGTCGTAGCAATTCAGGTTCCCGTTGTTCGCGTTGCAGATATAGACCAGCCCGTCGTGAATGAGCGGCGTGGGCACGTCGGTCGTGGTCTTGAGACGCCATTTCTCGGCCGGGCTGCCTTTTCCAATCGTGCCGGTCGCCTGCGGGTCGATGGCGGTCGTCGGCCCATTCTTGCAGGTGGGAATGACGATCAGGTTCGGCGAAACTCCAGGCGACGCGACAAAGCGCCAGTCTCCGCGCTGGGTCGGGTTCAAATCGCCAACCCGCCAGACCTCCGAGCCATCGTTGAGTTTGTGCGCGGATGTGGTATCGTTGCCATGAATGATGAGCAATTCCTTGTCGCCGTTTTTCCAAAGCATTGGCGAGGCGTAGGTGTCCGGGCTCTCGGTGCCGGGAACGCCCTCGCCGTGACGAGTGATCTTCCACTTCACCTCGCCGGTGTTCTTGTTGACGGCGAAGATCCACTCGCCGCCGCGATGGAGTGTGGCCACGTAAAGAAACTCACCATGAAGCAACGGCGTCGAATGCATGCCGAATTGGATTCGAAACTTGCCGTACTTGTCCTGCACGTTCCAATGCCAGATATCCTTGCCGTCCAAATCGAAGCATGCAAGGTCGCCGCTGGCCACGAACACCCAGACATGCTTGCCGTCGGTGCTCGGAGAAGCGGTGGCGTAATCGCCCTCGCCGCGCGGGCCGGTGCGGCCTTTGGAAATGCGGAACTTTCGTCGCCACAGTTCTTTGCCGCTGGTGTCAATACACATGAGTGCGACGTCGTCGGCGTCCTCGGCGGTCAGGAAGATGCGATCACCCCAGACCACCGGCGACGAACTGCCGCGCCCGGGCATCTTCAATTCCCAGAGGATATTCGTGTCGGGTCCCCATTCCGTGGGAACGTTTGTCTCCTTTGTCGTTCCATCGTAATTCGGGCCACGCCAGGTTGGCCAATTGTCGGCGCGAACCGCAGTGGTAAATGCAATGGCGAGGAGGCAAGCGAATGGAATACGCGGCACGGAAATCATCCTTCCAAGAACGATTGGCCGCTTCCGGCTCGGCTTCGAGCCGTAAGCGGCCGATTTAGTTACCCAAGTTTGACGGTCACAGTTTTCGTTTCGGTGTAGTGCTCCAGGGCCGATTCGCCGTTTTCGCGGCCCTGGCCCGACATCTTGAACCCGCCAAATGGCGTCGTGGTATCGACAATGTGGTAACAATTCACCCACACGGTGCCCGCCTTGACGGCTTTCGCATAAAGGTGGGCCTTGTCGATGTTCTTCGTAAAGATCGCCGCGGCCAGACCGTAGTTGGTATGGTTTGCCCGTTCGACGACCTCGTCGAATCCCTTGAACGGCAGAATACTGACGACGGGCCCAAAGATTTCGTCCTTGGCGATCGACATCTCATCGCGAACGCCGTCGAAAACTGTTGGCTCCACATAAAAGCCTTTTTCGCCCCAGCGCTTGCCGCCGAGGACAAGCTTGGCGCCTTCCCGTTGACCGGATTCGCAGTACCCGAGGACTTTGTCTTGCTGTTCTTTCGAAACCTGCGGCCCCTGCTCCGTGGCGGGATCGAGTTGATCGCCCAGTTTGCGCTGCCTTGCTTTCGCCACCAGGCGATCCACAAACTCGGCGTGGATTTTTTCCTCGACAAACAAACGGCTGCCCGCGGTGCAGCACTGTCCGCAATGGAAATAGATCGCATGGAACGCCCCATCGACCGCCTGCTGCATATCGGCGTCGGCGAAAATCACATTGGGCGACTTGCCGCCCAACTCAAACGTCGCTCGCTTGAGCGTATCGGCGGCACGGCGCTGAATCATCTTCGCCGTATCGACATGCCCGGTGAATGCGATCTTGTCCACGCCGGGATGCACGACCAGGGCATCGCCGGCGGTTTCGCCAAAGCCGTTGATCAAATTAATGACGCCGGGCGGAAAGCCGGCTTCAAGCGCCAATTCGCCAATGCGCAGCGCGGTGACTGGCGTTTGTTCCGCGGGTTTCATCACCACCGTGTTTCCGCAGGCCAGCGCCGGTCCCCACTTCCAGGCCAGCATCAAGAGCGGAAAGTTCCAGGGAATGATTTGACCCACGACGCCAACCGGCTGTCGCAGCGTGTAGCTCAAAAAGCTGCCGCGCACTGGGACGGTCTTGCCTTCGATCTTGTCCGCCCAGCCGCCGTAGTACCGCAGCGTATTGGCGACGCCAGCCAGGTCGGCAACCGAATCGGTGATGGTTTTGCCACAATTGAGCGACTCAAGAGCCGCCAATTCGCCCGTATTCTTCTCCACCAGGTCGGCGAGTTTGAACAAGAGCTGCCCGCGCTCCGCGGCATCCATTTTGCCCCAGGGGCCATTTTCCAAAGCTCGCCGGGCGGCCTTAACCGCTTTGTCGATATCTTTTGCGTTGCCTTCGGCGACCATCGCGATCCGTTCACCCGTCGCCGGATTCAGCGTCTCGAACGATTTTCCGTCGACCGGATCGACCCACTGCCCGTCAATTAAGAGCTTCGTTTGGCGGATTGTCGGGGCGGTCGGCTTCTTCATCGCTGTCGCGGTCATGTGGGATCCTCCGGAAGTTGACTGTCTTGCCGTTTAGGCATGCTACCGACCCAGTTACGGTCCATCAAGCAGCCTTGTGGCATTGGTTTTCAAATTTCGGGAACCAATTCTCATGTCATGAACGACCGATCTGTACACGCGCTCAAATTTGTATTGGCGTTTCGGCCTCATCGACGTTATCTTGGCTAATAGAATAGGGTTGGTTTCCCTCCAAATGCGAGATCCCCATGCGCATTCTGAACAGGCGCTGGTTAATCGGTTCATTCTGTGTCGTGCTGTGGACAAACGCTGTCCGGGCGGAAGACAAGCAGGCAATCACCGACTCCGTCAAGCGCGCGATTGAATATCTGAAAAAGAATGCATTGGGCGATCGTTACGCGCCACAAGCGAGCATGCCCACGGCCATGCCCGGTGGCGGCGGACTCGAGGAGGGTCCGGCCGTATTGGCAGCCATTGCCCTCTTGGAAGCGGATGTTCCAGCTAGCGACCCCGTCGTTCAAAAAATCGCCGGCTTTGCGCGGGAAGCCGCCGTCAAGCAAGCCCATACCTATCAGCTCGCCTTGGACATCATCCTGCTCGACAAGCTGGGCGAGCAGATCGATACGACCTTGATCCAGTCGATGGGAGCGCGATTGCTTGTCGGTCAAACCGCGAACGGCGGTTGGACCTACGGCGTGCCGTTGCCAGACGACGAGGAGCAAAATCGCCTTCGCAACCTGTTGAAGGGCGCAACTCTAAAAGGCACGACGTCTCTTCCGAAAGACCCGAACACGATCAAGAGCCGGCCGCCGCTGGACCCAGCGGTGGAAGACATGCTCAAGAATCAACGATTCAAGCCCAACCCGGCAATGATGGGCGGCATGAGTGATAATTCGAACACGCAATTCGCATTTATCGCCCTGTGGTCCGCTCGAAAACATGGCGTTCCCGTCGAAAAGGCGCTCAAGCTTGCAGAGGATCGATTCCGCAAGACTCAGGTGATAACTGGAAATCTCGGCGGTTGGGGCTATGTGCCGGCGGGACCGAGAATGGCTACTCCATCAATGACCTGTGTCGGGCTTTTGAGTTTGGCCGTTGTCTCGGGACTTCGCGGCGAGGCTCGAATGAAGGGCGGCATCATCAAGGACGGCGTTTTCAAGCCGTCGGCGCCGGAAAAGAGCAAGGCGGCCAGCAATCCACTGGACGATCACCAGGTTAGACTGGGTTTGAATTTTCTCGGGGCGACGCTCGCCGCGCACCGCGGGCTCCCCAACCCGAACGCTCGCGGACAGCCCGGTCAGCCGGCGACGAGGGGTGGCGGCATGAGAAATTCTGCCGACCCCCGCGACGACCTTTATTTCATGTGGTGTCTCGAACGTGTTGGAATGGTGTTTAACATTGGCAAAATTGGCAGCACCGATTGGCATGAATGGGGCAGCGCCTATTTGCTGAGAACCCAGCGAAATGATGGCAGTTGGATGTCCCTTGCCGGAACGCATCCAACGGCGGGCCCGTTGGCGGATACCTCATTCGGACTGATGTTCATGTGCCGGTCGAACATTATTCGCGATCTTTCCAAGGTGTTGAAAGCGACCGCCGATCTGGACAAGATGAAACCCAGTGCCCCGCGAGTGGGCGCCAACGACAAAGGCACTTCTCCAAAGTCGAACTCCGACTTGGTCAAGAATTTGGTGCAGGCATCGGCGGATCGGAAAGCAGAGTTGATCAACGAGTATGTGGACGCCAAGGGCGGAAGCTACACGATCGCTCTCGCCGAAGCCATCCCCCAACTGCCGAAGGAATCCCAGAAAAAAGCGATTGAGGGGCTGGCCTACCGAATGGCTCGATTGACGCCAAAGTCGCTCAGTGCGTATTTGGCGTACGACAACGCCGAGATCCGACGGGCCGCGTGCTACGCCGTGTACATGAGCGATCACCGCCAACTGGTGCCGAAATTGATCAAGGCAATTGAGGACTCGGAGGAAATCGTTTGCGCGCCGCCGGACTGTCGCTTCGAAAAATGTCGAATCGCGATTACGGCCCCACGGCCGGGGACTCGCTCGCCAAACGCCAGGAAGCGGCGGCCCTCTGGAACGCATGGTGGAAAACGCAGTCGAAGTAGGCTGGTAATCTCTTTTGCATCGAAACCTTGGCCCCGCCTTTGAGTTCAATCGGGCGTGGGCCATTTCACTTTTCCAGCATGCGAGTGGCGGTGATGTCACGAGTCACGGTTGCAACTTTCTTTTGCCTATCGCTTTCCGCCGTGGCATTGGCAGATGACGGAAAAAAGCCGGATTCGGCGCACGGCCGCCCGCCATTTCTCCTGAGGCGATCGTCGATTCAATTCTCAAGCGCATGGACTCGAACAATGACGGCAAGATCAGTCGCTCGGAGGCGAGAAATCGAATCGCCGCGAGTTTCGATGCCATCGACGCCGACAAGGATGGCTTCTTGGATCGCGAGGAACTGACCGTGATGGCGACTCGGCTCAGGCAATTGCCGAGACCCAATTGGGATCGTGACTCTCGCCGCCCGAATGGATTTTTCGGACGGCCCGACCCGCTTGACTTCGATGCCTTGGATCTGAACGCGGACGGTCGATTGACTCGGCAGGAACTGACCGGCACTCGATTCGCACGACTGTTCGCCGACATTGACCAGGATAAGAACGGGAAAATCGATCCGACCGAATGGATCGCCTATCACAAACTCAAGCCATGACTTGAGAATTCCTTCGACTTCTTTCGCCAATCGAGGCCTTCATGCGTCAAATCATCGCCTGCCTGACTGCTGGTTTAGTCGGCGTCAGCGGGTGCCAGCGTTCCGGCAAGCTGCCCATGGTGGTCGTGTCGTCGGATCGGCGGAGCGACCAGGCGACGAACACAGTCGGCGGTTCGACGGCCGCGACCCAGACGACCGCAATGGGACTGGGCGCTCGCTCGACAGCAGCTGTTCCGCGGTTCGCCAGCAGAGTAGGCAACGGGCAAAATCGCCCCATCCGACGCGGCGCATTGAAAGTGAAGGTTTATGATACGCCGTTGGAAATTCAGTTGGACGCCTTGACGATTTTCGGCGGCGGGTACAAGCTCGAAGGATTTGGCGTCCGCTATGTCGGCAGCATGAGCCAAAACTGGCAGGCCCAGTTTGGAAAGCCGGTTGCGATTGAGAGACGAAACGCGGCATTCGGCGACTCCGAAATGGACCTGCCGATGGTCGGCAAGGTAGGCGTGGTCGGCGGGACAATTCTCCTGGACGAAGTGGTGGAGCAAGATTTCCCGCGCTGCGCGGCCACATCGCGTTTACGCTTCCCGGACCCAATGGCCCGGCCAGCTTCACGGGAGAATTTGAGGTTGACGTCGTCGTCAAATGAGCCGGTCAGTCCACAATCCAATCCACTCGATGGGCTTCCGTTCGGTCGGGAGTCTCCCAGCGGTCCAATAATCGTTCGATGACGGAAGCCGGCACTCGATTTCGCCGCCGCCGATTCTGATAAAACAGTCGGTCCGACGACACTTCTCGATAGACGATTCGAATTCGGGCCCGATGTTCCGCGAACAGGCGGATACATTCGCTGCGCAGCTGGCGCGTGAGATTGCTCGCGTTCCATACGAACGATTGGCCCTCGCTCAGATACCGACGGGCCACGTCGCGTGCCCGGTTCAAAACTTCTCCCTGGGCCACATTGGGCGCCAGCCCCAATTGAATGCGGATCTCGTCGAGCGAGATCACAGGCATGCCCTTGAGATGGTGTTGAATCCAATAGTCTTTTCCGGCCGCGGGCAATCCGGACATGAGAATCGCTTCGCACGCGAAGTCCGACTCGGCAGCCGCCATCAAGTCGTCGGTCTGATGGTGGAAGAACAAAAACCGCTGTTCGTCGGATTCGAACGGATAGGGGCGATCGCCGCAACCGGCCTCGTGACAGATCGTCGAGAACTGCCCGATGTTATCCAATAGCTTCTTTGGATCCGGGCAAATTCGGCCGCGGGCATCGGCCTCCGAAAGCAGCGATAAATGATCGCAGCGAGCCGTCTGGCTTACTTCGATTGCGAGGCGGCGTGGGCTTTCACGCTCGGCCAGGTAAAGTGGAACCAAATGATGCCGAACCAAGGCGCTGATTTGTTCGCGGGCGGCAAATGGCACGTTCATGCGCCAGAGAATTCGCCTGGCCATGATGGCGCCGCGCCAGGAATGCCCACGCGACGAGATGCGGCCGTCGCCTTCGGTGCGCAGGCACGCGGGTTTGGCAACATCGTGGAGCAGCGCAGCGCTAAATAGGATTTTTCGTTCCGAATCGGGCAGGCTTTGCCAACCCGGCGACCAGGCCATCGCCTCGCAAACCATTCGAACGTGCGTCCAGACATCGCCTTCCGCATGTCGAACTGGGTCCTGCGGACAACCACGGAGGTTCCTGACCCACGGATACGTCGCGTCGAGCATTTCCCAATCGACCCGCCAGTCCGGCGGTTGCGGGCACGGGGGAAACGGATCGAACACGACAATTCTCCCACGCTTAGCTTCGACCACACTCCCTCTAGTTTACAGTCTTTTCTCGTTTTCGGAAGCGGCGCGACGATCGCCCTCCCGAGGCGCCGACGCGTCGTGCGAAATTGGAATCAAACGACTGCCAATTTCGTTTGCAATTCGCCGCTTCCAATCCAAATTCTCCTCGCTGCACGAAACGCCGGCTCATGCGCGACAGGACAACGCCTATGGGGTCTGCTGGATCTTCTTCAACGCATCCTGAGCGGCCTCCCGAATGGCCGGCTTGCCGTCGCGACTGGCGATCGTCAGAGCGTCCAGTGCCGCCTTGGCGTCGGGGCCAAAACTCGCCAGTTCCTCAATCGCTGCGAGCCGAACCTCCGCGACGACATCATCCTTGAGAACGCGAATCAATTCCGGAATCGCCGGCGTCGCGGCTTTTCCCAGCATCCCAATCGCATGGATCGCGTTGCCGCGGACCGATTTGTCCGTGTCCTTCAGGGCCTTCAGCAATTCGGGCAAGGCGACTTTTGGGTCCGGATTGATTCGGCCAAGTGCGTACGCCGAATATTGCCGTACGTCGGAATTCGGATCGCCCAATGCTTTGATTAGGGCCGGAGCGGCATTTCCGGCGCCCTTGCCGACAAACGCCAACGCCTTTGCACATTCCTTTCGGATTCGGTCTTCTTTGTCGCTCGCCAGCGCTTCGGCTAATGCCGCGGTCGCGTCGGCCGCGGCCGGCCCCATTCGGGCCAGGGTCAAGATCGCATTCGTGCGCACCGTGACATTCGGATCCTTCACGCATTCCGCGAGCAAGGGAATCGCGTCGCGAGCAATCTCCTGGTCGATCGCGCTGAATTGTCCAGCGCGTCCGCCGCGGCGGCACGGACTCTCGCCGCCTGATCCTTGAGCGCCTTCGACAACTCCGGCGTCGCGCCAAATCCCATTCGATCCAATCTTCCGAGCGTGGTGGCGGCGATTTCGCGAACCTTCGCGTCCATGTCGGTTTCCAAGGCGCCGACAGAGCGCCTTGGTCAGGTCATCGCCTTTGTCCTTGTACTTCAGCAGCAGTTCGGCGATCCTTGCTCGGATGGCGGGGTCCGGGTGTTCGCACAATTCTCGCAACAGACCGGGATAGACGACCCCGACCTTCGGCCCCGCCTGCAAGTCAATAATCTGAGCGCCGCCTGCCGCCGACGCGCGTCCTTTTCTTCGCGAAGAAACTTGAACCACGCCGACACTTTGCGGCCGCGAATCTCGGGATCGTCATCGGCCCAGGCGCGATTCGAAGTCGCCGGAAGGGCAACCGCGCAAACAACGGTCAAAATCGGGAGAAGTCGGTTCACGGCGTTATCTCATGGTGAGCGTTTAGGGGCGGCAATAACCTGAACTATAACGAGCGTGCGTATGACGTGTCAAAATCAATCGCTTATCAGTAATCCATTTGAAATCGGCTGGCGGATTCGAACGCGTTGGGAACGTGCGTGATGCTCGGTTCACTCGCGTTCGGCGGCCAACTCACCAGCAACACATCAAAGCGGCACCGCTGATCCCGGAGATTGTGCCGCCGGAGAAAATGCAAGGCGGCGTGGGCGATGCGGCGTTGCTTCTCGCGATCGATCGAAGCGGCCGGCCCTGCAACGTCCTCGGCGGCCGTGGACCGCACTTCGACGAAAACCAAACAGCCGCCGTCGAGTGCGACGATGTCCAGTTCGCCGCCCGGACACGAATAGTTGCGCTTTAGGATCCGCAATCCCCGCGCAGGAGATAACCGCGGGCGGCGCGCTCAGAGCGGTTGCCAAACCAGCGCCGCCACCAGGGCAGGCGACTCACGGCGAGCAGGGGCATCGCTCATCCCCTGAATGGTGGGATCAGGCCGAGGTCGGCACATCGGCCCCTTCGTGCGGGGCGGCGGCGCCATTCGAACTCACTTCGGCCTTGGTGGAAATCGCACGCTCGCGAAGCCGCGTAGCCTTGCCCACGCGCTTGCGCAAGTAATACAGCTTCGCCCGGCGAGTGCGACCGGAGCGCTTGACTTCGATCTTCGCAATCTTCGGCGAATGGACCGGGAAAATGCGTTCGACGCCTTCGCCCTGCACGATGCGGCGGACGGTGAACATTTCGCGGGCGCCTTCGCCGCGGCGGGCGATCACCACGCCGTTGAACACCTGCGTTCGTTCTTTCTCGCCGTCGAGGATGCGCTGGTGCACATCGACCGTGTCGCCGACATCAAACCTCGGCAATTCCTTCTTCAGATTGTTGGCTTCCGTCGCCGCCATGTATTTGTTCTTCACGGGCAACCGTCCTTTCCGGTGTCTGTTGGCTTCATTCGGCTTCGGGCTTCCGATTGCTCGCGTCGCCATCGGGCAATCGCCCCATGATCGCCGCTGATCAGCACCTCGGGCACCGTCATCCCGCGGAAATCGCGGGGCCGAGTGTATTGCGGGTATTCGATCCGGCCCGGCTCCGAGTGCGTTTCATCCACCGCACTCGATTCGTCGCCCAAGACGCCCGGCACCAGCCGAATCACCGCGTCGATCACCACCATGGCCGGGACTTCGCCGCCGTTGCACACAAAGTCGCCGACCGAGATCTCGCGAGGTCGCAACCCCAGGCGAATGCGTTCGTCGAATCCTTCGTAGCGGCCGCACAACAGGAGAATTCGTTGCTGCGCCGCCAGCTCCGCCACGATATTCTGAGTCAGTCGTTCGCCGGCCGGCGTTAGCATCACCGGCAAACCGGGCGAATTCGCTTTGGCCTGAACCGCTTCAACACAGGCGAAGACCGGCTCCGGCATGATGATCATTCCCGGCCCACCGCCAAACGGCCGGTCGTCCACCTGGTGATGTTTCGCGTCCGGCGACCAGTCGCGAATGTTCCAGCGGTTTACTTCGACCAGCCCGCGTTCCTGAGCCAGCTTCAGGATGCTTTCCCCGAGATAGCCGTCAAACATCTCAGGGAAAAGGGTCAGGATGTCGAAGCGGAGCGACATGATTATTGTGGGGCCGCTGTTGTCGCCGCCGCCGCGATTGCCGCAGCCTCCTGCTCGCTCCTGGCCAAAAACTTCTTGAACAGGACCGCGCACTTCTCCGAGGGCAACGCCCCCACTCCCAACCAATGCTTCACCCGGGCCGGATCCAGCTTCACCCGCTCGTCGGTCTTCGCCACGTGCGGGTCGTACGTGCCCAATTCTTCCAGGATGCGACCATCCCGCGGCTGCCGCGAGTCGATCGCCACGATCCGGAAGAAGTGCCGGTGTTTCCGGCCCAACATTTTCATGCGAATGCGAACGGCCACGATTTTCAACCTCGTCCGATTCAATTCGGGGAAAGCAATCATTGTAGAAACCAGCCAACGAGCAACAAGCCCAACCATCGCTGAAACTTACGCTCATTCCGCCCGACTGAACGCCTCCCCGGCCATCGAAAAACCGGACAAAAACGGACATCCAGCGTTCCGATCCACTGACCTGCTTTTGATGCAAACTGTTGATCACCAATCGATTATGATTCGTTTTCGAGGTCAGCACAAACTTTGTCCGGTTTGTCCGTCCGGATGGCCGTCCGCATGTCCGTCCGCATGTCCGTCCGGTCTGTAGCCGCACGGCTTTAGCCTGCGGGCGCTCCGGGCAATCCGACGCGGATGTTGAACGAATCCGGGCGATGAAATTGGCTGCCAACATGACCATTCCTCCAAAGCGCGCACCGGCGGCGCGGCGGGAATGGCATATTATACATGCGTTCACTTATATCTGCAAACCCATTTGGCTGACGTTTCGCCATAGGCGGGACGAAGGGACATTCCGGCCTTGCACTCATCATTGAACTTATTCGTGTTGCGAACGGCGCTGACGAAAAGCCCTGGGTGTTTTCTGGTTGCGTTTCAATGCTCCATATGACAACTTGACGAGCTGTGTGAGTCATCGCCGTTTCGATCGCGCTGAGTTGGCGATCGGCCCCATGCCGTTGCGGCTGGCGTTGTGCCACTCGCGAGACCGCGACTCACGCAGCCTTTGATCTTGCATGCAGGCGATTGCGCTTATTTGGACGTGATGAGCGGTTGTCCGTGGACGATGGGTCCACGCCGCGGGTGCTCGGCGTTACCCCTCGCGAGCGCGTCGAGCCGGTGTGCTGCGCGACCGATAGAACACGGATGACACGAATTTCACGGATTCGCACGGATCAGAAAATTGCCATATTCTGATCCGTATTAATCCGTCGAATCAGTGTTATCCGCGTTCTATTCTCATTTCGTAAATTACTCTCCGCCACGAAGGCGAAGCGACGCCGGCCGCGGTGACGCGGGAGCATCCAAAGAGAAGGCGAGCCGAGGGGCTTGTCCCCTCGGTACGGGGAGGTCAACGACCAACGCATTTTGAGATTATTCCTCGCGTTCCGATGCCACTGAAGATGTGTCAGCAGCTTTTAAATCAAGTCGTCTTGCAGTAGGCTGAATGATGAACGACCCATTTTGAGGAGTGGGGCCGATGTCCACCAAGACCGATAAAGCGAAGCTCGTATTTGTTCATCCGTTCGACGAGCTTGCGGAAACTGAAGCTCGCGATCGCGGCTATTTGAGCTATGTGTATGTGGAGATGGACGACGGCTCGTAATATCCGGTGGTCTTCTACGATCCGGTCCGATTGAGCCAAGACCTGGAAGAAGACGCCAAATTCGGGCATCCGTGCATCGCCGAGCCGGGCATGATCGTGATCCCGGAAATCACAATGGAACGCATGAATCAGGCAGTGGCAATTCTCGTCGCGGAAGGATACTTTTCGAATTTGCAACCGATGAAACTCAACGGCGAAATTAATGCCGTGTCCACTTTCAATTGGCCGCCCAAGAAATAAATTGCGACGCGGCAGCATCCGTCAGGCGCGCCCCGAAATTCTTAAAGCGGCGACAGGTCGCACGCACTCCAAAGTGAAGGCACCGAGCGAAGACTCTTTTGCTTTGGACTGCGTTGCGACCTGTCGCCGCTTTGAGATTTTGGAAGTGCGAAATGGCCGGCGAGGGAGTCGAAGCGGCGTTGACAGGGATCGGTGGGCCTCGACCGAGCCTGACAGCTCGGTCTCGACCCACCCTACCAATCTGTGCTTTTCACGGGTCACTGACGCGCCCGCTCGCCGATGGGCGGAATGGCGAGACGAGCGGATCCAAAGTGATTTGGTTTCAGTCGTTCAACTGCGACCGCCGCCGAAGGGGTTTGATCGTGATCTTGCCGCGGTAACGGACTTGCATGTTCAATTCGTAGCCCTTCAAAAGTCTCATTCCGACCAGTGGCTCGGCGTCCGCTTCGGTAACCAGAATTGGGCGCACTTTGCCGTCCCACAGCACTTTGGCCACATAAACATCGAAAAGGCAGACGCTGCCGTCGGCCAGCGTGAAGCGATCCGTACTCCGCCAGCGAAGGCCCAACGACGCGACCACGGTCGGAGGCAAAGTCAACGCGGCGGTAAATCCGGAATCAATGACCGCTTCCACCTCTTGCTCGCCGCCCCGAGGCCCTCGCACCCTGAATCGAATGCGGCCCTCGTCGGATTTCACCATGCCGGTGATCATGTCGTTTCCCGTCGGAGCCGCCCACCTATGCGATGGACCGCGGGCGAACCGATTCGCACCATCCAGATTTGGGCGTCGGGAATCCTCTTTAGAAGTTTGTTTCCCGCTTTCAACTCATCGCGATCAATTGCGAACTCTCCGGTTTCGATATCGATGGCGGCGAACTTGCCGTCGTCGGTCGCCTTGAGTTGGGGGCGGACTTGTTGCTCGTAGATGACATCGCCGCGGCGGGCAAACTTCTCTTTGCTATGGCGCCTTTTCGTTTCGGGCATGCGGTTTCTCCGTGTAGCGTCTACTGTCCATGAGTAAACGGCTTCACTTCGCTTCATTATCGGCGAGGCAGTCGTTCAGTGGTCACCCATCTTCCAATTGGATCGTAACGAAGTTCGACGAAGTTGCAACGGAATTCGCTGGCCGCATTGGCGGGGACGGCGGCCGATTTGGACTGGAAGTGAATTCGTAGGGTGGGTCGAATCCCGAGCTCTAAGGCGAGGGTGATGCCCACCACTGCCAATGGTGGGCCTCGACCGAGCCTGACAGCTCGGTCTCGACCCACCCTACCACTCGGTCTCGACCCACCCTACCACCACCGCTGCCGCCCTACCATTATCCCTGCCGCAACGCCGGTCGGCAGAGCGCGGGCTGAAGCCCGCGGCTACTGGAACCTTCGGCCATTCACTTCGGCACGAGTCGCACCTCGATGGTTTGCCCGCCCTTGGCGTCGATGTTGATCGGTTCGGTTTCTTGGTCGTCGGATCCGGGATTCGGGCGGCCGTGGAGGATGTATTTGCCGGGCGGGACGTTGTCGAAGGTCATCTGGTTCTTGGCGTCGATGTTGCCCGAGCCGCCATATGTCCCGATTTTTTCGCCGCCCTCGGGTTTCATGCGGACCATGTAGCCATTGGGCCGCTGCTTGCCGGTGAAATCGACGGTGACGATGATCTTGGCGGATTTCATCATGCTCAGTGCGACATCTTTTTTCGGGGTGGTGATGTTTTGGCCAAGGCCGGGCCGGACATAGCCGGGGCGGTGCAGCCAAATCGTGGCCTTGCCGACGGGAATCTGATTGGCGAGGAAGCGGCCGTTGGCGTCGGTCATAAACTTGTATCCGTCCGGAGATTCGTAGCGTTCGCCGGATTCGGTTGTCACATTGCTGAGGCGGACCTCGACGCCGGGCAGCGGCTTGCCTTCGTCGTCCTTAACTTGGCCGGAGACGATGGCGGCTCGCGCCAATCCGCAATCGTGATTTTCCCAACGGGGCTGATCATCGTGCCGGACATAGCCCGCGATGCGCGGGACATAGCCTTGCGCTTCGACGACAATGCGATGCCAGCCGGCCGGCACGTGCGAGAGCACCCAGTGGCCTTCGCGATCGGTCGCCGCCTGGGCAACCTTGGTGTACTCATAGCCGCCCTTTTTCTGTGGATCGACGCTCTCAATCCGCACCTTGGCGGCGAGCGGTTTCATGGTCGTCAGGTCGGTGACTTTGCCTTCCACGACGATGCCATCGGCGAGCTTGAAGCCGTGGGCTTCGAGCCGTTGATCGATAATCTTCAGCCCTTGCGGCACTTTCACGTCGGCCCATTTGATATTGCCGCCGGTGTATATGTCGATTTGGGCTGGCGGACCGTTCTTGGCATCGGCGGGGTTGGTCGGGTTCAGATCGGCCGGGAAGTTGCGCAGGCGTTCCCAATTCCCCGGCTGCCAGACCATGAAGCTCCAGTCCATTTTGGCGGCGGCCCGTTTGGCCGGCTTCTGATTCATGTTGAGCCAGAAACTCTGTCCGACTCCATCGTGCAGAACGATCCGTTTTGATTTCACATTGAGTTTGGTGAAATCGGCGAGGACCTTGTTGAGCGCCTTGGCGTCGCCGCGACATTCGGCGTGCCACTGTCCGCCGCCGAACGGCGGCCCTTCCCAGTAGGCGATCCGCGACGGCGTGTTGAAAATGACCGCGGCCCCTTTCGGCCAGCCCGGATCGTTGATCGGCATATTGCCCTCGCCACCCAGAATCAATGCGAATGCCCTCGGAACGATGATGGCCGCCACCGCCAGGCTCACGACCAGAATAAGATGCCGGGTAACTCTTGAGCGAGAAGTCATTGGGTTCACCTTACGTGAAAGTTCCACGGGTCGCCGGCGCAACCCCGCACGCCAGCAGATCCACGGTAATATTAAGACGAGCGAGGCGAGATTTTGGATTGTGGCTTTCTGGTCGTTGAAGTGATTGCGTTCGTTCTCCTAGGCCGCGCAGCATCCGGGCCGGCGCGGAGGCGACGCCTCGCCGGCGACCGGCCGCCGGCGAAGTGCAACGAAATCGCTCGCGGAATTGAAAACGGCGATCAAGTGACGTCGCAAGGGCCAGGGTCGATCGTCGTTGTGATCTCCGTCATTTCAAGCGGCGGCTCGGGACTCGGTTCTTGCGATCCGTCGTGAGATCGATTTCCGCGCATCATGGCCACGGCCGCCGCGCCGGCCACCGCAACGAGTGCGCCGGTGATCAGCGGATGCCGCGTCACCCGGTTGTACATGCTCGAACTCATCACGTGGCTCGATCGATCGCCATGAATGCGTCCATCCTCGCTCGGCCGAAACAGCGCGCCTTCCGGGTTGCGCGGCGGTTCGTCGCGTAGCACTTGCTTGGACATGACTCGCTCGTTGAGCCAGTCCATGATGCGGGGCGATTGGTGAGCGAATGCGCCATGAAGCGCGAGGCCCCACCGACCGGAACGTTGCGCACGGGATGCTGCGCGGCGTGCAGAATCGCGCGGGCCACTTCCTCCGGCGGATAAACCGGCGGCGGCAGTCGCGGTTCGCGGTCGGTGAAGTTTCGCGCATGTTCGGTAAGCGGCGTGTCGATCGAGGTCGGCTTGATCAGCGTCACCGAAATCGGTGCGCCCTCTTCCTCGAGTTCCAGCCGCAGCCCATCGGTAAAACCCTTTACCGCATGTTTGCTGGCCGAATACATGCCTTGCAGCGGCAAGGCCACATCGGAGGCGACGCTGCCGAGGTTGATGATGGCGCCGCCGCGATGCCGCAGGTGCGTCGCGGCTGTAAGCGAGCCATTCACCACGCCCCAGAAATTCGTGTCCAGGAGGCGGCGGTTTTCCTCCTCGGAGGACTGATCCAGCCGGCCCCAGATGGAAACGCCGGCATTGTTGACCCAGGTGTCGAAGCCGCCAAAGCGCATGATGGCCTTTTCGGCGATGCGCTCGACGTCCTCGCGCCGGCCAACGTCGGCGACAACATGCACCGCCTCGCCGCCGTAGCTATTGAATTGCTGCTCGAGTTCCTCGAGCACTTCGTGGCCTTGCGCGGCCAGAACCAGACGGGCGCCCGCCTCGTCGGCCAGTCGCGCGGTCGCCAAACCGATTCCGCTCGACTGTGCCGGTAATGACCATGACCTGGTCGCGCAGCGGCTTTAGTTTCAGGGCCATGAGCAGTTCCTCCACGAAAGAAAAGAAACCAGCGACGCTCGGAACGCGGCGGCGTCTCACTTAATGCGCCGCGGCCGCATGCGGTTCGATGCCGGCTTCCTTCAGGGTCAGATCGATGAATTTGTCCCAGCGCTGATCGATCCATTGCGCCATCGCCTCCTCGTCCTTGCGGATTCGGCGGGCCACTTCGGCGGTTTTGGCGTCGCCGGCGCGTTCGGCGAGTTTCTCCAGCAGATCGTAGGCGGCAATTTCCGTGTGCTCGGTGATGAAGCCGTCGCGGGCGTTCTTGCCCGGCTTGTCCGAGCGCATGGTGTCGCCCACCGTCTTTAGCAGGGCGCCGGAAATCGAGGCGACATCGGCCAGGGCCGAGCGGCCCTCGCCCAGCGCTTCGAGGCGTTCCTTGACCAGCCGCTCGTGCTGCTCGGTCTCCACCTTGTGTTCCTTGAGCCGTGCGACGGTCTCCTCGTCCTTGGTGGTGGAGATCATGGAGTCGAGCATGCGCTTGACGTTCGCCTCCATCGCGTGCGCGTCCTGGAGATAATCCACCAATTTCTCTTTCAGTTTGTCCTGAGCCATGATTTTCGCTCCGTTGGTCAGAAAACACGATGGCGCGATCCGTCGCGCATGCCATGAAACAACGATCAACCGGGCGTGGGGCGGCGCTTGTCGGCCGCGTGCGTCGCGTCGTGGGCATTTTCCAAAATCACTTCGTGGGAACGCCGTAGTGCGCAATCTGCACCGCCTCGCTCGACACGAGCAATTCGGGATAGCCGTGCGTGATCTCGCCGTTGCGGCGGTTGTTGTGCGGCTGCGATCCAGCCAGCTTGCGGGCGTTGCGAGTGCGGTCCACGAACAGTCCTTTTGGATAGCCACAGGCGGCGGTAGATGTCGTGAAGGAGACTTTGCAAATAATGTGCCGCCGCAGCTGAAGTCGGCCGGCACGGCAATTCGAAAGCGTGAATCATGCGGGCACGGGCTTTGCGACGATCCGCGACGATGAACGACGCTTCTCTTTATGGGCGCATGACGCTTCGCGACCGGCCCAACGGCTGGCCAGTGGCCTGCCAGCACTGGCGCGATTTGTTGTTTCTGCATTGGCCCATGCCCGAAAACGAGTTGCGACGATTGGTTCCGGCGGAATTGGACATTGACACGTTTGACGGCTCGGGCTGGATCAGCCTGTCGCCATTGCGGATTTGGGGCACGCGGCCATCGCTGCTGCCCGCGCCGCCGATCATTGGCAACAGTCTGGAACTGAATGTCCGCACCTATGTCGTGCGCGACGGCGTTCCTGGCGTCTGGTTTCTGTCGCTTGACGCCAGCAATCCGCTCGCGGTAGTCGGAGCACGCGCGGGATTCAGTTTGCCCTACTACTTTGCTCGCATGAAGATGTGGCACAAGGGCGAACCGTTCCAGTTTCATTCGCGGCGATTTCATCCCGGCGGCGGCGACGCGCACTTTGCCGCCGAGTGGACTGAATTCGGCCCGGCCGGCGAATTGATGCCCGGCACCCTCGATTTCTTCCTGGTTGAACGCTACTGCCTATACGCCCAATTCATGGGCAGGCTTTATCGCGGGCGAATTCACCATCGCCCGTGGCTGGTGCGGCAGGCGGCGCTTCGCTCGTTGGCAAGCAACATGATTCAGGCGAACGGATTGCCGGCCCCGAAGGCCGCGCCAATTCTGCATGCCCAGGCGGAACCGCTGTCGGTCGAAATCTGGCGCGAGCACCGCGTGTGAAGGAAATGTGAAATCTTTGCAAAGCACTGCTTGGCCGCTAGCGACGGTTCGGATGAATGGCGACAACCCCGAAGGCGGCCAAGCAGTGGCAGTCGATTCCGGTTCGAACTGGTAATGGAATTGATTGCCACTGCTTGGCCGCGCTCCCTGACTTCAAGTTGAATCAGCAGCTCGCCAAGGCGGCCAAGCAGTGCTCTCATCTGTCGACACGGAATAATTGTTGGACCGCTGCGAGATCACCGCACGGAGACTTCCACCTTCGCGGCGCAGCGCAGTTCGAGCAGCAGTTTTTGCCGCATTTCTTCCGTGTACGTTTCGCGAACGTCGTCGGCGACCGCGACGTATTCCACGTTCGGCCCCTCGTTTCGCTCGGTCACCAGCAGCAGGTGCAGGCCGAATTCCGATTCGACCACGCCGCTCATTTCGCCCTTCTTCATCGCGAAGGCGACGCGGGCAATATTCTCATCGACGGTCCATTTCCGCGTAACGAAGCCGATGTCGCCACCCATCGGGGCGCTGGTACACTCCGAAAATTGCTTCGCGGCCTCGGCGAAGCTGATTTTGCCCGACGCGATCTGCTGCCGGATCGTTGTGAGCCGGCTGCGGGCCGCGACGCGTTCCGCCTCCGGCGCCGATTTGTTCAGGCGGATGACAATGTGACTGAGACGGACCGTGGTCTTTTGAAAGAAGTCGCGGTTGGCTTCAAAATAATTCTTGAGTTGTTCGTCGGTGGTGTTTTTTTTCATGAATGCGGAATACTGCAACATCTGCACGATGCCGGTGCGAATCTGCGCTTCGGTTTGCCGCGTTTCCTTGCAAAAATCGGCCAGCGTCTTGCCCTGCAGCTTGAGAGACTCGATCAAGGCGGCCAATTGCCGGTTGAGGTCAACCTTTGAGACCGGAGGCGCGTTCTTGGCCAGGAATTGCTTCATCAGCTTTTCGCTGATCAATAGCTCGATGATTTCCTGATATTGCAACTTGCGTTGCGCCGCCGAGACGGGAAAAAGTTCGGGCGGGCGCATCGCTAGCGCCGCCTTGAAATCGGCCATGGGAATCGGTTCGCCGTTGACGGTCGCCGCCGGCTTCTCGCCCGCGAGCAACGGCGACACCAAAGCCAGACACGCCAAAGCCGCCAGTTTCGCCTGTTTCCACATCCTGACAACCTCCATTGAACCACGACGCCGCCGAAATCGGATGATTCGCCCAAAGAGTCAAGAGCGATTGTCAGGCGGATAGGCGAAACACATGGCGCAGGCAAGCCGCAACCAGGATCGGGTCGTAACCAAGCGAACTCGAGTGCTCGTGCCCGTCGAATCGTTGTTGCGCCAGGTGTTGGTACTTGCAACTTCAAGGGGGGATGCCACGCCTTTCGAAAAGAGACATAAGGAAACCAGGACTGCAGGAATGAAACGCGCTTTGATTCCTGCTTTCCTTATCCTTTTGGTTTTTCTTCTTCCCGCCCGAAGATTCTGAACATCAGGAACACGTAACACACCCAAAAAAAATTTTCGTGTGGTTCGCGCTTTTGTGATTTCCGAAGCAGACGATTGCGAAGCGGGTGCGCATCATGGTAAGATGTTCGGCATCCAATTTCTCCCTCACCGAGGAAATCATCATGTTTGAACGCGGAACCATCTCGCGGCGCGGATTCTTGAACCGATCGACGCTGGCGTTAACCGCCGCCGGGCTGCCCCTGTGGCATGCGCGTGAGGTCGTCGCCGCCGATGATGAAAAATCGGGCAAGTCGGACAACGACACGATCAAGGTCGGCGTCATCGGCATCGGCAGCAACGGCCGAGGCAGCAAGGGCAGCCAGATGCAAAGCCGAGCCCGGCAACTCGTCGGCGAGGTGCAGCGGCTCAAGCGCCCCGACATTCGATTCGCCGCCGTTTGCGATGTGGACGGCCGCCATCTCGAGGAAGGCGTGGCGATGATGAAGCGAATCGGCCACGATGTGACGCCTTACAAGGACTTCCGCGAACTCAACGATCGCAAGGACCTGGACGTGGTCATCGTCGCGGTGCCGGATCACTGGCACACCCTTTGCGCCACCGACGCGATGAGAAAAGGAAAACACGTTTATAGCGAAAAACCGCTGACGCTGACGATCGAGGAAGCCGGCGTCATGGAAGCGGTGCAAAAGAAGACCGGGCGCGTGTTCCAGACGGGCAATCAACAGCGCAGCGATTTTGGCGGCCGCTTCCGCGTCGCCACCGAACTGGTGCGCAACGGCCGCGTCGGCAAGATCAAGCGCATCGAGGCTCGCATCGACGGCAATCCGCAGAGCGATTCAATTCCGGTGGTCACGCCGCCGTCCGAACTCGACTGGAACTTCTGGCTCGGCCCCACTCCGGAAACCGATTACCTTTATGGCGTGCAGGGACGACAGGTTAAGACCAATTGCCACTACGATTTCCGCTGGTGGTACACTTGGTCGGGCGGGAAGATGACCGACTGGGGCGCCCACCATCTCGACATTGGACAATGGGCGCTGGACATGGACGGCAACGGACCCGTCTCGGTTGAAGGGCATGGCACGCCGCCCAACAAAGAGCCGCGGACCTATAGCTGTCACAAGGATTTCCAGGTGACTTACACTTATGGCAACGGCGCGGTGATGGTCGCCATGAGCAAGGGCGAGAACGGCGTCAAGTTCATCGGCGACGACGATAAATGGATCTTTGTCAGCCGCGGCAAACTCACCGCCAGCGACGAAAAGCTGATCAAGGAGCCGCTGCCAAAGAATGCGCATCGCCTGCAGGTTTCCGGCGGCCACATGCATAACTTCTTCCATTGTGTAAAGACCGGCGAAACACCGATCTGCAACGTCCACGTCGGCGCCAGTTCCGTTCGCATCTGCCACATCGGCACGATCGCTCTTCGGCTTGGTAAGAAGCTTGGCTGGGATCCGAAGTCGCTGAAGTTCGACGACGCCGAGGCGAATTCAATGCGGTCACGGCCCTATCGGGCGCCGTGGAAGCTGGAGGTGTGAGTTCGCACTCAACTCGCTCCGCGAGTTGCGCTTGGTCGAAATCAACTCGCGGAGGAGTTGATTACATTTCTAACCGGGCCGACTATGATCCAGTTGGCCCGGTTTTTCATTGAATGACGCAATGTCGCAAGTTCGATCGACCTGGACGGCCCTCACCGACGCCCAACTTCTCACGCAGTGCGACGTGGACACCTATCGCGCCAGCGGGCCGGGCGGGCAGAAGCGGAACAAGACCAGTTCGGCGGTCCGATTGCGGCATGGACCTTCGGGCTTGATCGTGATCGCCGAGGAGAGCCGCTCGCAGCACGAGAACAAGGCAAAGGCTTTGCAACGATTGCGTCGTGCGCTGTTCCTGGAGATTCGCGAGCCGGTGACCATAGAATCAATCAAGGACGATCCGGAATGGCGAAAAATGCTCGATGGCGCGGGGCGGATTAATCTCGGTCGACGCGATCCGCGCTTTTGGCCCGCCGCGGGGTATGTGTTGGACGTGTTTGTCGCCGTTGAGGCCCGGGTGAGTGAAGCCGCCGCGGCCCTGGGAGTCAGCACCGGAAATCTGGTCGATTTTTTGGAATCGGACGCCAGGCTCTGGCAACAGGCGAATGTCCTTCGCGCGAAGTTCGGGCAGAAACCGTTGAAGTCATGAGGTCGGAACGTGTCGGAACCCAACAATTTCTCTTGGATCGAGGAACCGCTCCTGGCGGCGATGGGTCGCCCTCACGAACCGGAGGAATATCGCTGGCTGCGCGAACAGGGAATCGAATTACTGATTAGCCTGACCGAGGATCCGCTGCGGCGTGATTGGCTCTCCGACGCCGGTCTACTGGCGCTGCACATCCCCGTGGAGGACATGGCGGCGCCCAGCGTCGAGCAGATTCAAGAAACGCTCTCCGCGATTGGCAAGGCCCACGAACGAAACATGGGTGTTGCCGTGCATTGCCTCGCGGGCCGAGGGCGAACCGGCACGATTCTCGCCTGCTATTACGTCGAGAAAGGAATGTCTCCGGCGGAAGCAATCGCACGGGTCCGCAATCTTCGCCCCGGATCGATCGAGGCCGACGAGCAGGAAATCGCCATCGAGGAATTCGCCCGGAGACGGAAAGCAGCTTCGTAGCACAAGCGTCTCGCTTGTGCCTGCGGAGCGTAGCACAAGCGTCTCGCTTGTGCGAATACCAAATCACAAGCGGGACGCTTGTGCTACGAAAGACGCTTGGGCCTGCGGAGCGTAGCACAAGCGTCTCGCTTGTGCGAATACCAAATCACAAGCGGGACGCTTGTACTACGAAAGACGCGTCTGCTACGAATGGCCATCATGAAACCGTGCATCAGCGAAGCGACGACCATGCCTTCCACGTTTGTTCAGGACGTGGAGAATTTTGCCGCGGTCGGCGCACCGGCGATGGAAGTCTGGCTGACCAAGCTCGAGAACGCTGTCGCTGAACGGCCGGCGGAGGATCTTCGCAAGCTCGCCACGGATCGGGGCATTCAGTTGGTCGCCGCCAGCTATCAGGGCGGCTTGCTTTTGGCTCAAGGCCAGGCGCGGGCCGCCCATTTCGATCATTTCAAACGGCGACTGAACCTGTGTCAGGAGTTCGGCATCGGCACCATGCTGCTCGCCGCTGATTTCGTTCACCAGGTCGGCCGAATTGAAATGGAGCGTGCGGTGGTTTCGCTCAAGCAGGCGGCCCAATGGGCAGCCGGCTTCGGCGTGCGGCTGGCCCTGGAATTTCGCGGTTCCGATACCTTTTGCGCCAGTCTTGACACGGCTTTGCTCCTGACTCGGCATTGTGCCGAACCAAACGTCGGCATCAATCTCGACCTGTTTCACTACTACAAGGGACCCAGCAAGCTCGAGGACCTGGATCGGCTTGCCAAAGCCGATCTGGCCTTTGTGCAACTGTGCGACGTGGCCGGCGTTCCACGTGAATTGATGAGCGATTCGGATCGCGTGCTTCCCGGCGACGGCGATTTTCAATTCAAGCCGATTCTCACTCGCCTGAGGAAAATCGGCTACGACGGCTGGATCTCACTCGAACTGCTCAATCCCGTTCTGTGGCAATCCAATCCGACGCATTTGCTGGAATTGGGATTGTCGTCCCTCAAGCGGGTCATGGACGAATCATGATGCAAATCGGCGATCAGCTTCCGGATATCGAATTCCAACGTCCCGATGGGACGACCTGCCGGCTTTCAGAGTTCCAGGGCAAAAAACTCCTGCTGATTTTTCTCCGGCACTTGGCCTGAATGGTTTGTGGAGTGCGCCTCGGCGAGGTGCAACCGCACTATCAGGCAATCCGCGACGCCGGGGCCGAGCTTCTCGTGGTGGCCATGACGCAGCCCGCGTTTCTCGCCGCCTATCTCAAAGAGAATCCGTGGCCGTTTCCACTGGTCAGCGATCCGAATCGCGGCGCTTACGAGCTTTTCGGGCTGGAACGGCTGCCGATGATGTCGTTCTTTCGCCCGGCGGTGCTGGCCGGGTATCTGCGATTGATGCTCCGCGGCCGAATGCCGCGGCGGCCGATCCAAGGCGATGACGTGCAGCAACTGGGTGGAGAATTCGTTCTCGATGAAAACCGAAAACTGATTTACGCATTTCGAAGCAACGATCCCACGAAGCACCCCAAAATCGCAGAACTGTTTGAGGTGCTTCGGGTCTGATTCCTTTCGTCGCTCCCATTCGCGATCTCAACCGTCGGCACTGCCGAAGATCGGCGCAAGCACTTTAACCAAAGCGTTGATCGCCTCGGCGGGCAGCCAGAGATCGATGCTGCCGATGCGGGGCTGCATGCCGACCGTGAGACCGATGTAGCTGGGCTTTCCTTGCGGCGCCTTCGGCTCAATCGCGGGAATCGCACCGGGGAAATTCTTCGCCGCGTCCGCAAAGGATTTGGCGGCGACATACGCCATTTGCCCGCCATCAAGCAGGACGAGCAGACTCCCCTTCTGCGGCAGCTTTCTTCTTGTTGCGGCGTAGCTCGGGTCCGAACCCACCGTCATCTTTCCGCCGAGATAGGCCTCGATGAGCTTTTTCGCCGCCGGCCAGTTTTTCGCATGCACCTGCAACATGACTTTGCCGTTGGTCCCGAACCAACCATTGTTGTTCTCGCCGAGCGTGCGCTTCAACGTCTCTTTCGTGGCGTCGCGAATCTGCTCCGGGAATTTTTCAACCGTCTTGTCAAAATCCCAGGTCATTTTCACGTGATTCAGAGTGAAGCCGCCGATCTTCTCCGCGTCGGACTTGATTTCGGGTTTCCCCTTGATGACGGCGCCGCCAAAAGCGGCGTTCTCCGGCAGCGAGCGATACATCTTGAGCGTGGCGTTGACCGCAGCCTGGTTGTCGTCGTACTGGCCGACTTCGAGCCCGTCGCTTGGATAGTGATAAGTCGAAGCCCAGTTGTTGAGTTTCAGGTTTGCCAATGCCTTGGCGGCCGACGCCGAATCGACGCTGGCCCCGCCCCCGGCACTCCCCAACAACATGTTGGAACCGAATCCCCTGATCATCTGCAGCCCGGGTGAAGCAGTCATGTAGGTCATCTGGCCCGCGGGGAGATGACTCACCGCGCCGAGGTCCACCGGCTTTGCCGACTTGAGGAAGGCGTTTGTTTTCGATTTTTCGCCGACCTGGTCCTGGAGCTTCAGCATGAAGCCGTCGGCCTGAAACTCGACGCCGGCGACAAACTTGTCGGAGTCTTCGATCAACTGGAACAGTCCGTCATAGAATTTTTTGACGAGTTCCGCCTGGTTCTTGTCGAGGCCGGCGCCGCCCATTTGGTCCGCCACCTGGCTCAGAAAAGTCTTGACCGAATCGATCTTGTCGCCGTACTGCTTGGTGATCGCCTTCATATCGACATAGGCGGACAGATCCGACCCGAGCAGCTTGGCCGCGAGCGTCTTGTCAAGCTTCGCGTCCATCATCGCGGTTTTCTTGTCGCGGAAAAGCTTCAGTGACTTTTCGCTCGGCGTCACGACGGCATAACCGTCCAGATCGAGAAAGTAGATTGGCATATCTTCGATCTTGGTCGTCTCGTAGCCGCCCTTGGCCTTCAAGTCTTTTTTCTCGTCATCCTTGAGCAACCCGTCGCGGAATTGAACATAATTGGTGACCTTGGCGACGACCGCGATCTCCGGGATTTCGGTCGTATCGGTCGGCAGGTCGGTGAAGACGACAAACAGTGGTCCATCCTTCGGCAGCCCCTTGAGTTCGCGGCCCTGTAGCAGGCCTGCGATCCCCTTGTCGATTCGCGCGGCGAGCAGCCGGGCATAATCCGGCGCGGCCGCCTTCAGCGTTGCGTTCAAGCGGTCAATCGTTTGCGAATAGCCGCGGACGTGAATCACGATTGGGGCATTCGCCGGGACATATTTCAACGGCGACTTTTGCGCGACGGAAGGAGCCGCGAACAAAACAACTGCAATGAAGGAAGCGACGCAGCGACTACGCACGAACATTGGCATCTCCTCCTGGATCGTCTAAAGATTGATTCGTTTGATCATGCGCATTTCAACAATCGACCGGGCCCAACGCCTCACGCGACCGGCAAGCCGTCGAAATCGGGACGCTCGAGCCGGAACGGCTGCCACACGTGCGGCCGGGCGAGCGGTTCAATATGCAGCACGACCTCGCCACGAAGGAACAGCCGCACCGTGCCCGACGATTGACTGACGCAGACGGCGACGGCCTGGGTCTTGCGGCTGATGCCGGCCGCCGCCAGGTGCCGGCTCGCCAGGCCCTTCGACAGGCTGACGCCCTCGGCGGGCGCGTCCAAATACATGCAGGCCGCCTCGGCAATGCCGTCGCGGGTGATCAGAATCGCGCCGTCCAGTTGGGCGATGTCCTTGATCTGTTCGCGGACGCGGCGGTCGTGCAGATCGCGTTCGGCCCGGCTGTAACCGCGGAACGGGTTGAAATTGATCGGCCGCGACATCGCGCCGAGAATCTTGCGCGTGTCGCCGACGACAAAGATCGTCCCAACCGGTTTGCCCTCGCGGCCCTCGCGGCCAATCTCGGTGGCCAGATCGACAACCAGCCGAAGCGTATCGAGGGGCACCAGGGTATCGAGGCGGCGCAGATCGGCCGCCGACATCCGCTCCAAGTGCTCGTCAAGATGCATGACGCTTAGGCTGTCGATCGGCTCCGGCCGCCCCTGATCAAAGGTAATGCCGTTGTAAAGCACCACGACGTGCGACCCGGGGCGAATCTGTTCGTTCGCAATCGCTTTCAACAGCGCCAGGCTCATCCGCTCCTGGATCGGCACCGGCTCCGGGTCCAAATCGAGCACGATGCAGTCGTCGCGGCCTTTCAGCGGCAGCGTTGACGCTTTGTCATGCGCGGCGACGATAATGCGGCGATCGCCCAGCCGCCGCAGCACCTCGTCCCAATCCATCGCGGATTCGACGAGAATTAAAACGGCATCGGTCCGGAGTTTCTCCGAGAGTTGTCGGGCCAATTCGAGCAAAGAAGCGGTCTGTGCCGGAAGCGCCATAATCCGATCGACTACCTGTAACTTGGACGATTTCGTTCTTGCTTTTGCCGCCGATGTTCTCACTCTATCCTTTCGGCGCATGAGGGCCAAGAGGGACTGCGATCATTTTTTAATTTTTCGCGTTCCGACTCGCCTTGATGCAACGGACCGCTTCAGGCGACAATAACCTCCGACGAGATCTGACCGAAGGAGTGAACATGAACCGCGACGCGTTGGCCTCGATTCTCCCGCACGGCGGATTGCCGGTGGGAAACGCTGGAACCCATGACTCGATTCTGCGAACCATCGGCTGGACGCCGCTGGTGAAACTCAAGCGCCTGGCGGCCGGCCTTCCGGCGCAGGTCATGGCGAAGGTCGAATCGGCCAACCCGGGCGGCAGCGTCAAGGACCGGGTGGCGATGGCCATGATCGCCGACGCCGAGCAGCAGGGCTGGCTGCGGCCCGGCGGCACCATTATCGAGGCGACGGCGGGCAACACCGGCGTCGGCCTCGCCATGGTCGCCGCCGTCAGGGGCTACCGCTGCATCTTCGTGCTCCCCGACAAGATGAGCGCCGAAAAGATCTCCCTGCTCAAGGCCTATGGGGCCGAGGTCGTCATCACCCCGACGAACGTTCCGCCCGACGCGCCCGAATCGTACAACGGCGTCGCCGATCGCCTCACGCGCGAAATCCCCGGCGCCTGGCGGCCCAATCAATTCGCGAACATGGCGAATCCGGACATTCATTACCACAGCACCGGCCCGGAAATCTGGCGGCAGACCGAGGGTCGGATCACCGTCTTCGTCGCCGGCGCCGGCACCGGCGGCACCCTCTCCGGCGTCGCCAAATTTCTGAAGGAACAAAATCCCGACCTGCGCATCGTCGGCGCCGATCCGGAAGGGTCGGTGCTTTCCGGCGGCACGCCCAAATCCTGGAAGGTCGAAGGCATCGGCGAGGACTTCGTGCCCAAGACTTTTAACAGCCAACTCGTGGACGAATGGGTCCGCGTCAGCGACGCGGAATCGTTTCACACGGTGCGCATGCTTGCCCGCGGCGAGGGCATTCTGATCGGCGGCTCTTCGGGCACTGTGGTCGCCGCGGCGCTGCGTTATGCCCAGCGGCTTGGACCGGAGCATTTGGTTGTCGCATTATGCGCCGACACCGGCCGAAACTATCTCAGCAAGTTCTTCGATGAAACCTGGCTGGCGGAAAACAAACTCTCCTATGCCCCCCCCTCGGCGCAAATCATCGCCGATCTTGTGCGGGGGCGGGGGCCCCGAAGCTTGGTCACGGTCGCCCCCGACGACACGGTCGATGCCGCAATCCATGTGCTCGAGTCAAAAGGCTTTTCGCAGCTTCCAGTGCTCGCCGACGGCAAGGCGGTCGGCAGCATTCAGGAAGTGACGCTCGCCCGCGTCCTCCATGACGACCTCGACTTGAACAAGGTCACCGTGGGCGAGATCATGGCTCGCCCCCTGCCTACCCTCGACGCGCGCGTCCACCTCGACGAGGCCTATCGCTTGCTTCTCGCCGGCAACACCGGCGTGCTCGTCACCGACGCCGGCGCCGTCATCGACATTATCACGCGAATTGACTTGGTACAATACTGGGACCGCATGCGCAAGGACAAGAAGTAGGGCTGACGAGGCAAAATCATGCCGCTGCTCGATCATTTTCACGAACCGGTTTTGTCCGAATCTCCGTGGCCCTCGTTTCACGTTCAATGGGCCACCTTTCTCGTCGGGCAGTTGAATCGGTTGCTGCCGTCGCCGCAATATGTGGCTCAGGCCCACATTCACCTGGGGCAACAGATCGAAGCCGATGTGGTCGAACTTGAGTCGAACGATTCCCATACACATTCCGTCAACGGTTCCAACGGCGGGCTGGCAGTGAAAACCCTGACGGCTCCGCCGGCGGCCATGACCATGCCGGCAACCTTTCCCGACGACCTGGAAGTGCAAATCACCGATAGTCGAAGCGGCCGTGCAGTCGTTGGCGTAATTGAACTCGTGTCGCCGGCAAACAAGGATCGGCCCGAATCCCGCGACGATTTCGGCCAGAAGTGCGCCTGCTACCTTCGCCGCGGAATCGGCCTCGTTGTGATCGATTTAATTTCGGATCGACTCTTCAGTCTTCACAACAGTCTGGTGCATGCGATGCACCAGGATAATTCCTTCCTGCTGCCTGACAAGACCAATCTGTACGTCGCGTCGTATCATGCGACGCATCGGGAGGGCGAAAACCTCATCGATATCTGGCCATTCCCACTCACCATCGGCAAACTCCTCCCCACGGTTCCCTTCGCGATTCGCGGACATTTGCCGATCATGCTCGACCTCGAAGAATCGTACGAGCGAACCTGCGAAAACGCGAACCTTCGATAGTTTAAATCTTTCTCTTCCTCGGCTCATTTCGCGTCCGCCGGCTTGCCGGCTGTTTGCGCACCCATTTCAAGAAGCCGGCGATTTCCGGGGCGCGCCGCAATTGATTCAGCGTCGGATAGACCTTCGCCAGCGTCGCATTGGTAAAGGTGGCGTGGACCATGCCGTGACATTGCGAGCAGATGAGTTCAACGTGCTCCGCCGTGCCGCCCTTCTCGCGCGGCAGGCAGTGGTGCTTGGTCAGTTGCGAACGTTGAAACGAGCGGCCGCACAGGCCGCAGGGAACCGATTCACTTTTCATGCCGATATTATTCGGGGAACTGCACGCGGAATTTGCGATCCCAGCCCTCTTCATCCAGATGGACATTGCCGCGGTCCGTTGGTTCGGCCGCGGCGAGCGCCATGCCGATGAGCACGGATTTGTGTCCGGACCGGGCGGGCCCCGCGACGACAATCCATGGCGACGGTTCGCCCGCCGATTCCGCTCGGCGGACGTGTCGAAAAAACGTGGGGGCGAATCCCGCGTGGCTAAGCTGTGCGGGCCAAATTCGAATTCGCGGCCGGTCCGATTCGGCCACCTTGCCAAGCCCATAGACGACCGACTGTAAGATGGCGTCCGCCATATCGGCGGTCAACTCGACGTTGCGCCCCGCGGCCAATACCAGCAATCGGATTCGCACCGGCTGTCCCTCGAACCGAAGCCCGATCGAGGCGCTCGCCGGCGCGGGTGGGAATTGCGACAGATCCTCGTCGAGCCCGGCGTCCGGATCGACCTTCTTTCGCCGCCGCCGCACGCGAATCGCAAACACCAGCGCGATCAGCAGGATGACGGTGACGACGAGCGACGCAACCCCAATCAGGAGCATCATCAGACTGTAATTCATGTTCGCCGACCCCGACGTGTCCTCGGCAATCGCGCGTGTTGCCGACGGCAATGGAAATCGTCACTGAGCGAAAACCGGCTCCCGTCTATAATGAGCGCCAACCGACCACTTGCATAGATCTCCACGAGGTTTCGACATGATGTTTTTGATTGCCGGCCTGTTGCTCGGCACGCCGCCCGGCGGCGACTGGAACGACCAGGAAACCGTCCACCTGAAAAACGTCCGGCAGATCACTTCCGACTTCGTTCGCGCCGGCGAAGGCTACTTTTCGCCCGACGGCAAACAGATCATTTTTCAGGCCGAGGAAAAGGACACCGGCAATCCCTTTTACCAAATCTTTGTCATGGATCTCGCGACCGGCCGCTATCGCCGCATCAGCCCTGGCGTCGGAAAAACCACTTGCTCCTATTTCTCACCCGACGGCAAGAAGATCATTTACGCCAGCAGCCATCTCGACCCGGACGCGAAGAAGAAGCAACAGGAGGAATACGTCCGCCGCGAGGAAGATCGGAAGGCGGGCATCCATCGCCGTTACACTTGGGACTTCGACCACACCATGGACATCTTCGAGGCGAACCCGGACGGTTCCCATCTGAAGCGGCTCACAAAGGCCGATGGCTACGACGCCGAGGGCAGCTTTTCGGCCGATGGCAAGCATATCGTCTTTTGCTCCAAGCGCGACGGCAACCTCGAGCTATACATCATGGACGCCGACGGAAAAAATGTTCGCAAGCTGACCAATACGCCGAACTGTTACAACGGCGGCCCCTTTTTCTCGCCCGACGGCAAACGAGTGATTTTCCGCAGCGACCGCAAAGAAAAGGACCGCCTGCAAATCTATGTGATCAACGTTGATGGCACGGGCGAGCGAGCCCTCACCAATAACGACAAGTGGGTCTACTGGGCGCCCTACTGGTACAAGGACAACCAGCACATCATTTACACCGCGGCGGATCACAGCAATCCCAAGGCCCGGCCGAATTATGACATCTACTGGATGGATATTGAGACTGGAAAGACGACTCGATTGACCTTCAACCCCGGCGCCGACGTGCTGCCGGTTTTCAGTCCCGACTACAAGAAAATCATGTGGACCAGCAATCGCGGCGGAAACGCCGGCTCGCAACTTTACATTGGTGAGTTCGAACCGCCGAAGGATTAAATGAGCGCCGTAGTGGCGGCCTCTCGCCAACGTCGGCGGCCAGAGGCCGCCGCTACGAGAATGCGCCGTAGTGGCGGCCTCTGGCCGCCGCGAGATTACCGGTGCCCGACCGCGAGGATGCAGTCCGTCTGAGCCGAGGCGAAACAAAACCAGGTGACCAAATTCGCCGGGATGCGAAATCGCAGCAGCCATTGCCACATCGCCGGACGCGATTGCTTCGCACAGGCCCGCCGGGCCGCAACGCGGAGCCAGTCGGCGTGCCGGACAAATTCAATCGGCTCGGTCGCGAAGCCACTGCGCTGCAACATTTGCAATAGCGAACTCGGCGTAAAGTGCGTGAGATGCCGCGGCAATTCCAGGGCGAACCAGTCGCGGCCAAACCAGCGGAACGCCAGGCTATCGATATTCGGCACGGAAATGACCAGCTTGCCGCCCGGAGCCAGTAGACTTCGCGCTTCTCTCAAAATCCGCATCGGATCATGAACGTGCTCCAGTGCATGCCACATGGTGATCACGTCGAACGATTCCGGTTCGAGTTCCAGATGCGGCAATGACCCGGCGTAGGCACGGAGGTTGAGTTCCTCCCGAATCCGCTCCACCATGCGAATCGACGTGTCGAGTCCCGTCACTTTCCACCCGAGTCGCTGCATCGTCAACAGGTACGAACCGCTGCCGCAGCCGAAATCGAGCAGGCGGCCCTGCCCATGCCAGGGAACCGGCCGCTTTTCGACTCGGGGCTTGGATTTCAGAAAGCGAAGCGGGTGCCACGACCGACTATTTGGCGATCGGTGATGTTTCTGATGCGGCGAATAGTCCCCCGCATAAAACTGGCTGATGCTGGCCGCGTCCGGCCGCGGGTTGGTGAAGCAAGTTCCACATGAATCGCATTGAACGACAACAAACCACAGACCGTCCGGTCCGCCATTCACATCCTGCGCTTCGATGATCGGCGTCGAGTTTCGCCCGAGACACAGCGGGCAGGCGGCGTCCTCCCACGCGACCAATGGTTTTGACGATTCTTCAGGCGCGGCGACCGCAGGCGTTATGAGCATGGCTTGGCTACTCTTCGTAGCGGCGGCATCTTGCCGCCGGCGAGTCGGTGGCGAGTCGGCGGCAAGATGCCGCCGCTACGATGGAATGAATCGGCTGCAAACGAATACCAAAATGCGGTCAAATGGTCAATTCCAACGGCCGGCGAGGTTGAACTTTGCAAACCACACCTGCTGGCGGTAGCATTCAGAAAGGATCCTCTTCAATCACGACTGAGGCCGGCTTCGGCAGAAATTGGCCAACCTTTGAGGTTAGACGATCAGGCTCGCATTCGTCGTGGTTTGATTTAACTTTGGTCTCAACCCATGGGCAAGCGCAATCGATTTCGAGACGACTGGGACCCGGAAATGCGGCGCTGGGGTCAAAAATATCCGCGATTTCCGGGTGTCGCGGAATGCGCGCGTTTGATTCGTGATGGTAAGGCACAAGGCGGCAGGGCCGAAATCATCGTTTATGAATTGGCGGAAAACGCCGCGAACTGTCTGCCCGACCTGATCGAGACATTTCGCACCGACCCCAACGAAACCGTCCGCCAATTCATCATGATGGCACTGGAAATCGCACGCTTGCCTGAATCCGTTCCGTTTCTAGCGGAAGTGTTGCAGCAAGGTGACGAGCACTATGCGCCGTACGCGTTTCGCACGCTCAAGGCGATCGACACTCGTGAGTCGCGAACGGCGTTGTGGCGAGCGGCGCAAAACAAATCGGGGCCGGTTTCGTGAGCAAGAGGCCGATACAAGTCCGGTTGCTTGTACTTGCGTTGATCGTAGCTGCAGGACTGTTTGTCTATGACCATGCCTTGAGGGCCTACGCAGCCGGCTATTTCCCTCTCGTGGTGCACGTTGAACAGAGTGGGAATCAGCCAATCAAGGCGATCGCGTTTGCTACACTTCGCTCGCACGAAAACCCCGACGAATTGCAAGACGGCACTTTGAAATACGAGGGAAATCTACACCCGGTCACAGATTTTGACGGCCATGGGTTCAGAATTGACGTTTCATGCGATACGGGAATATCGGGACTCGGGCGGGAATTCTCATACATCCAGCACAATCTGCTGTTGCTCAACTTCGAACTCGCCGACGGTCACAGCGTGCTCAAAGTTGTGGAGATCCCCGACGGGCGCCGCAGCCGCCGAGTATCGGTCGCGGTTCCATAGTGCAGCTTTGGCGCATCTAAATGCCCGTGGATGATAGGTCAGCGATGTCGATCATCAGTGTACTCAATTTCAGAGCTTTTTTGTCACTGGCTGCACCTGAATCGTGCAGGGTCATCTCGATCTTTTTCGCGCAGCACTGCTTGGCCGCCAGCGACGATTGGGATTGATGGCGAAGATCTCGTGGGCGGCCAAGCAGTGGCAATCCCCAGTGCGGGTGCAGGTAATCATCAAGATCAGATTCGATTGCCACTGGTTGGCCGCTTTTGGCAGACTTGCCACTGTGCAGAATCGTCAAAGGCGGCCAAGCAGTGCGAAATGACCGTGCCCGAATCTGCTGAAGAAAAAATGCATCCAGCCCTGCTCGCCGAACGTCAATAACTCACGAGTCAATCCGGGTTAGCGCCCCGTTGGCTCAACCGCTTGCCCATCCGAAAGATTCGCGGTCTGCCCCGCCAGCACTTGCTCGTCGCCGGTCCAGTCGTCCCAGGTGGTCGTCCCCGGCCGCTGCTTCTTGAAGACCTCGGTGAACTTGCCGTCCGATCGGCCGCTCTGAATCACGGTCCGAACTGCTTTTCCATTCTCATAGCGGAAGCAAACCGTCAGATCAGCCTGCTTGACGACCGCGGACGCGGGCAGCACCCAGGCCTGCGGCATCGCGGCGGTGATTTGCGCATTGACATACATTCCCGGCCGCAGCACGCCATTGGGATTCGGCAGGTCGATTTCGGTACGCAGCGTCCGCGAACTCGGGTCGAGCGCCTCGGCGGTGCGCGACACATGGCCCTCAAAATCGCCGCCATGCGCCGCCGGTATGGAAATCTTGACCGGCGCTCCCTTTTGCACCAGCACGGCATCCGTCTCGGGCACCTGCAATGTTACGCGGACGACATTCGACCGAACCACCACAAACAGCGGCTCATCCTGGCCCGCCGCGGGGCGAACAAAATGACCGGTATCGACCTTGCGGGAGATCACCGTGCCGTCGAAGGGAGGCGCGGATGAAACGATAGCCGAGCAACGATCTCAACCGGGCGGCCTGCGTGTCCGCGATTCGCCGCTTCGCGTCGGCCACCTTCACATCGGCTTTCGCCTTGTCGATCTCGGATTTGGCTCGCAGCAACGATTTGTCAACGGCGCTGACATGAGCCACGGCCTCTTCGCGGGCTGCCTCGGCGGAGACAAACTGGCGCTGCGTCTCGTCGCCGGTCTGGGCATCGACCACTTTCTCGCGCACCATCTTCGCGACGCGTTGGTTTTCCGAATCCCAACGATCGTAATTCCCCTGGGCCCGCCTCAGGCCCGCACGTGCCTCCGCGACTTGGGCCTGCATCGCGGCGTAGCTTGCTTCGGCCACGTCGAGCGATCGTTCCGCCTGCTCCTTCTCGGCGGAGGCCTTTACGACCTCGGCCTCTTTCGCGCGCGATTCATCCTCCAGTTCCGGAATGAAAAGTTCGGCGAGCAGCGTTCCCGATTCAATTTCCTTGCCACTGGAATCGTATTTCGGTCCCGAAACATGGTCGCCGATGTCCACGTTGACCTTTTTCACATAGCCCGACAGTTTCGCGGCCAATGGCGTGGTCTCATACGCCAACACGGCGCCCGGTTGCTCGACGATGCGCGGCAGCGATTTTCGCACCGGCTGGACGACCGTCACCGAAGGAGGCGGCGACGATTCCTTCAGAGCCACGCGGCCGGTCCGCTGGCATCCGCCGGCGAACAAAATCCCCGCCATCAACAAGGCGAACACACTGCGATTCATGATGTCGTTCCCGGGGTTCCAGGCGTTTTCGATTGATCGGCATCCGGCGAATACAGGCGACTTTCCGGATCATACGGGTCGAGCGAGAGCGATCGGCGGCCGCCCCAGCCCATGATCAGCGCGAAGGCCGCGGGGAGAATCAACAGGGTCGCCGCGGTTGAGGCGAGCAAGCCGCCGATGACAGCACGGCCCAGCGGCGCGGTTTGATCGCCGCTCTCACCGAGACCCACGGCCATCGGCACCATGCCGGCGATCATGGCGGCGCTGGTCATGAGAATCGGCCGGGCTCGGCGCGCACGCCGCGAAGCGCCGCGTCCAACGCCGAGGCCCCTTCGCTGCCGCGCCGATCGGCAAACGCAACCAAAAGAATGGCATTGGCCACGGCCACGCCCACCGCCATGATCGCGCCCATGTACGATTGGAGATTGAGCGTCGAACCGGTGACCAGCAGCATGCAGGTGACTCCGCACAACACCGCGGGCACGGCGGTCACGGCTACCAATGCCAATCGCGGCGACTGGAAATAGGCCATCAGCAGCAAGAAAATCACCACCACGGCGGCCGCCAATCCACTGCTGAGCGAGTTAAGCAGGTTTTGCATGGCGCGACTTGCCCGCGCACGTCCACGAGCACGCCGCGCGGCGGTTGGCCCGCGGCCTCTTGCGCCGCGCGATGCTGCTCGCCACAGCGGCGAGATCGTTGCCCTCGATATTCGCTGTGATGCCGATCAGGCGCCGCATGTTATAGCGGTCAATTTCGCCGGGCATCGTGCCTTCCTTCACGTCGGCAAAATCGCGAACCAGATAGGGATTGTCGGAGTGCAGCCGAATCGGCGTGTTTTCGATGTCGGCTTTCGAGCGCATCAGCCGTTGCGGCACCTCGACTTGGACCTGGTAACTGATGCCCGATTTCGGGTCGGCCCAGAAGATCGGCGCGGTAAAGCGGCTCGATGAGGTGAACGGCGTCAGCGCGCTGCCGACCGGGCCGGCCTGAAGTCCGGAAAGCGCCGCCTTCTTGCGATTCACATCCACCGTCAGCGTCGGATAGTCCTGGGCCTGAACATATTGCAGATCTTTCAGGTTCGGAATTTTCTGGAGTTCGGCGTACAGTTTCGCGGCGTAAGCGCGATTATTGTCCATGCTTGGGCTGCTCACCTGAATCTCGACCGGCGTCGGCGACCCAAAACTCATCACTTCGTTGACGATATCGGCGGGCTCGAACGACATCTTCAAATCATGCGCGCGGCGGGCGCGGTCCGCGGGCACGCCTTCGTCCAGCCATTTCTTCTCCAGCCAAGGCGGCAGTTCGCGATTCAGCTTTTCGCGCAGCCGTCGTTTGGCCTCGCTGATGCGCACCGTTCCCGGCTTCATGGACACGCGCATGACCGCCTCTTCCGGGCCGCCCATCCACTGATAAACGCCATTGATCGGATAGCTCGATGGAACCACACCCACGTAGCCGAGCGAAATCGCGATGCGGTCCTGTCCAAATTCTTCCTTGATCATTTCCAGCGACTTCTGAACGATCTCCTCGGTCTGTTCGATCCGCGTGCCGGCGGGCGCCCTGAGCCGGAATTGAAACTGGCCCGAATCGACCTGCGGAAAGATTTCGGTTCCGAGCGGCCAGTAACTCAGGGCCAAAAGGCCCAAAGCACCGATCAGGTAAATCGGCACGACCAACCAGCGCAACCGTGTCGTAGCGCCCGCGAGCGGCCCGACCAGGCGGCTCGGCCAACTCTCGCCATGCGCGTGAGTGTGAATCTTCCGCAACAACCAGACGCTCGCCACTGGCACGAACGTGCTCGAAAGGATGTAGGATCCGATCATCGCAAAACCGACCGCGAGCGACAGCGGCACGAACAGGGCCTTCGCCGAACCCTCCATGAGAAACGACGGCAAAAAGACCGCCAGCACGCACAGCATCGCCAACAAGCGCGGCACCGCGGTCTCGGCGTTGCCGCGCCGCACCGCCAACGCGATCGAATCAGTTTGATCGAATTGCGTGTGAATGTTTTCAACTTCGACCGTGGCCTCATCGACGAGAATGCCGACGGCCAGGGCCAATCCGCCGAGCGTCATGAGATTGATCGTCTGGCGGCTCACTAGCAAATCGGTAAGCCACAGCGCCGTCAGTGAGGCGATCAGCGCCAGCGGAATATTCAGCACCACGACAATCACCGATCGCCAATCGCGCAGAAACAGCAGCACCATCAGGCCGGTGAGAATCGCGCCCAGGCCCGCCTCGATGCCGACGCCCCAGACGGCGTTGGTGACATACGGCGACTGATCGAATTCGAAGCTGACCGTGATGTCGGGCGGCAGCGCGTTCTGCATTTTGGGCAGATTGTTCTTGATGGCGTTGACGACGTCGATGGTCGAGGCGTCGGCCCGCTTGGTCGCCAGAATATAAACCGCGCGCTTGCCGTTGACCAGCGCGTAGCCGGTGGGAATATCACTAGCGTCCTCGATCAACGGTTCGCCAGTGCCGGGATTTCGCGTCACCACGTTGCGCAGAAAGACGCCCGCTTTGACCGGGATGTCGCCAAAATCCTTGGGCGTGACCGCCATCGTGTTGACCGGCACGATCGGCATGCGCTCGGTTTCGCGAATGTTGCCGGAGGGGCTGATCGAATTGCCGGCGGCGAGGGCGCGGACCACGTCATCCGCCGAGACGTTGCAGGCGCGCAAGCGATTCGGGTCGGCTCGGATCACGATGGTGCGCTGGCTGCCGCCGAAGGGCGGCGGCGCCGACACGCCCGGCAACGCCGCGAACATCGGCCGCACCCGGAAAAGCGCCTGGTCCTGAATCTGGGCGATCGTTTTCGTCTTGCTGGAAAGCACCAGGTAGCCGACCGGCACGCTGCCGGTGTCGAAGCGCATGATGAACGGCGGCACGGTTCCATACGGCATAAACGCCCGGGCTCGATTGACATAGCCCACCGTTTCGGCCATCGCCTGGGCCATGTTGGTTTCGGGATGGAAGTACAACTTCATCAACGACAGGCCCTGCGTGTTTCGACTTTCGACGTGATCGATGCCGTTGATGTAGAGGAAGTGGTACTCGTAATAGTTCGCGATCAGGCCTTCCATCTGCTTGGGATCGAGACCGCTATAGGGTTGGCAAACATAGACCACTGGCAGATTGAGCGGTGGGAAGATATCGACCTTCATTTTTTGGGAAGCAAGCACGCCTGCGGCGATCAGCGCAACCAGGCCTACCAGTACAGTGACGGGGCGCCGCAACGCAAACGCAATGGGATTCATGTTGGCTAGCCTTTGCGATTCTTGTTTGCGGATCCGGCGCTTTTGCGGCTTCGCGAGGCATGTTTCTGCCGGATCGTGTCGAACGGCTCGTCGTGGCCTTCGAGAACTTCGGTCACCAATTCCTCAAGTTTCTGGCGCGCTGCTTCCAGCGCCCGGCGGCCCACCGCCGTCGCCTCGTAATAGCGCCGCCAACGGCCCGCGACCAGCCGCGGACGGCAGCGCAAGTAACCCTGCCGCTCGAGCGAATGCAAGGTCGGATAGAGCGTGCCCTGGCTGAGCCGGTATCCATGCCGGTTTAGCTCTTCAACGATCTCAGAACCGTAAACCGCGTCCTCGGCGGCATGATGAAGAATATGCAGCCGGATGAAGCCGTTGAAAAAGTGCCGTGTGATTGCGTCGTCGGTCATAATGCTGAGTCCGGTTCCCGACATCGACTCTCGATATCGTAATTCGAGACGGCGGCAATCGCAAGTGACCGCCTTGGGAAACGCCGGGCATTTTCGACCGCCGTTTGGCTCAGCTTGATTTCGACGTTTCACTCGCCTGGCCGATTTGAACTAATGTTCACTATGTTGATCAACAATTTCAAAGAAGACAGATTTGGGGGTGGCGTGCTCGTGTCTTCTGTCCGCTTAGGGTTTTCTGCTTGGGAAACCGCAGGTTTCTAAGAAGACATGGTCTAAGAAGACAAGCATTTGCCTGACGAGTTGACCAGTTTAGCGGCCCGCCGGCGACACCGGAGCCGAATCCGAAGCGGCATTCGCGATGCATTCAGCCGGGCAGCCGAGGGCCCGAAATAACCGGAATTGGGCGCGATTGGCGTCGGCGATGGCCCCGTAGTAATCGCGATAGGCCTGATCGAGCGCCTGAATCGCCGCCACCACTTCCAGCGGGCGGAAAACCAGAACCAGGACATTGCCAATCCTGCGAGTTTGGCTTAAACCTTCGAGGTTCTTGGTAACGGTCTCGAGCGCATCCTTGAGTCCGGATTCCGCCAGCGCCACGCGGCGGGCCGCGTGAGTCGATTGGGCATAGGCCCGCGCCACTTCCGCCGCGATTCGATCCTGCACGCGGAATAATTCCAGCAACGCCAGTTGATTTTCCGATCGGCGCTCGCGGGTGGCGGCGCGATTGCCAAGGCCGAGATTGTCCAGCCGCCAAATCAGTTGCACGTCGAAACTGTAGCGGCCGCCGAAATCGCTCAGGTTGCCGTTGGTTCCCGCGGCAAACGACCCGCCGGAAAACGTGCCCGCCGGATTGGTGGCATTGCCCTGCAACAGCACGCTCGGCATGAGCGGCCGCAGCCGTTCCTGCCGCAATCGAGCGAGCGTCGCTTTCACCAACGCCTGTTGCTCCGCCAACTCGGGCCGGTTGGTCAATCCAATCGGAATAAGTGCATCGACCGTCAGCGTTGGATCGATGTATTCCACGCGCAATTGCGGCGGTTCAACCGGCTCGATCACGGCGGTCGGATCGAGTCGTATTAGCCGCGAGAGTTCCGCGCTGTTCGTGAGCCAGTTTTCTTGCGCCGTTTCGAGCGCCTGCCCGTCTGCCGCGAGTTCAGTCCGAGCGCGATTCACCTCGACCGGCTGAGCGAGTCCTTGGGCAAGCCGCTCCGCGCGGCGAACGAGATCCGTTGCGAGGCGAACCGATTCCACCGAGCCCGCGAGGTCGCCGCGAGCCTGCTGGATGTTGAAATAACTTTCGGCAACCGCCAGCGCTGAATCAGCGGCAGCAACTCGCTCGCCCGCCGCCCGCGATTTCACCACTTGCTTCGCCGCCAATGGCGCGAACAGCGCATCGGACGTCGAAAACACCGCCGTCGGCCCGAATCCGAACATCATTGAACTGCGATCCGTGGTCAGGGCGTTGCCGACAATGTCCTGAATGCGGCCGTCGTGCCGGGCGTAATCGAATCCCCAGACGATGTTGGGCAGCCAGGCGACGCGGGCGCGCTGAAGTTGGGCTTTTGCCAACCGCGTTCGCTCCGCGGCGACTTGCACATCAATGGTGCGCGCCTGGGCCAATCGCAGGGCGGTCGCCAAGTCGATCGGCATACGGCCATTGGCTTCTTCCGTTTCGGGGCGCGGCGGCTGGCGGCGCATGGCGATTCTGCGCAAAGGCGAAGCCGGCAGACCCCACGCAAAGGGCAATGCACCACGCGTTCATTCGAAAATGCGAAAGCTGCACGTTTCGCCTCGACTGCGCGAATTAACGGAGTTTGCACGCGATGCACAACCGCCAAGGAGTTTTTCCGGCTATCGGTTTATCGGCAAAGTCAAGTGCGTTTGATGCGGCCGAATTGGAAGAATTTGCCGGATGCGACGGCGCCGACAAACAAGATTCGAGAGAAGCCTGTAGAATGATCAAGTGAGTGTTTTCCGTTGTATCCGACTCAGCCGTCATGTCTGAACCGATTTCATCGATTCCGCGCTGGGAATTGGCCGCCGAGAATATCGCGGTCAAGATTCGCTGGATTGGCGTGCTCGTCGGCTATCTAGCCGTCAACGTCGGCCCCATCGTCGAGCATCGCCCGATTCTGAATGCGATCTTGGCGCTCGGTGCGGCCTATACGATGATCGACACCGCCTGCAGCCTGCGCGGGAAGGTCTTCCTCGGCGATTATCCCCTCACGATTTCGGCGATGGAGTCGCTCTTCATCGGCCTGCTGTGCTACTTCCATACCGGCCTCGAAAGCCCGTTTCGTTATTACTTTATCCTGTCATTGATCTGTTGCGCCATTCGCCATTCGGCGCGTGTAACGCTGCTGACCTGTTGCCTGCAATGGCTCAGTTGCCTGGCCCTCTTCCTTTCGCAGCCGGCCGGACAGCGCGATCTGCTGACCTTGCTGCTGATCCTGGTCGTGCTCGGCTGGGTCACCTGGGCCGCCAGCGCGATGTCGCTGTTGTTGAAACGGTTCAGCGAGCACCTTGGCCAACTCAACAGCGCATTGCGGAGAGAATCAGAGCCTGCTCGAAGGCGCGAATCGACGAACGCACGCGGGAATTGCAGGAATCGCAGGCCCATGTGCTGCACCAGGAAAAGATGGCGGCATTCGGACTGCTCGCCGCCGGCATCGCCCACGAGGTCGGCAATCCGCTGACCTCGATCAGCACCATCGTGCAAATGTTGGAAAAACACGGGCTCGACGATTACACCCGCGAACGAATGACCCTGGTCAGCGGGCAACTGCAAAGAATTCAGGGGACGCTCCGGGAATTGATCGAATTCAGCCGGCCCGCGAGCTCGGAACGCGGCGCTGCGCTTTGGCCACGATCGTGGACGAGGCGCTGCACATCGCCAAGTATTACAAGGGCATGAAGAGCCGCGCGATCGCAACCGATATCTCGAAAGAACTTCCGGAACTCTTCGCGGTGCGCGATCAACTGGTGCAGGTGTTCTTGAACCTGATTCTGAACGCCATCGACGCCACGGACAAATATGGCCGCATCGACATCCACGTGGAGCGCGACGGGAATTGGTTGATCGCTTCGGTGCGCGACGACGGCGCCGGTATTCCCCCGGGCCAGATGAGCAAACTTTTTCAGCCCTACTTTACCACCAAATCCCACGGAACCGGTTTGGGACTGTTCGTGAGCCGGCAACTGGTCGAGGAAAATGGCGGGGAGGTGTCGTTCACATCGACGGTCGGCCTCGGGACGGAATTTCGCGTGAAATTGCCGATCCACAAGAACTGAAAATGGAGCGTGTCATGTCCACCCGCGCGAATGTCCTGATCGTGGACGACGAACCGCTGATCCGGCAGACGCTGGCCGAGTTTCTCGCCCAGGAACGGTTCGCGGTAATGGCGTGCGGCAGCGGTGAAGAAGCGCTCGGCAAAGCCGCCGAGATCCGCGTCGATATCGCTCTTTGCGACGTGCAACTGCCGGGCATCGACGGCATCGAGTTGCTGAATCGGCTCTTGCAGATTAATCCGGAAACGTTTGTCGTTCTGATCACGGCGTACGCCACCGTGGAAAACGCCGTTGAGGCGTTTCATCGCGGGGCGCACGATTATTTGATGAAGCCGATCATTCTCGACGAGGTGCTCGAAAAAATCATGCGGTTGCTCCGGACGCGGGAGTTGTACCGCGAAAACCAATGGCTAAGGCGCGAATTAAGCCGCGAATATGACCCGGATCAGATCATTGGATCGTCGCCCGCCATGCACCGCGTTCGCGAGATGATCCGCAAAGTGGCGCCCTCCCGCTCGACGGTTCTCATTACCGGCGAAAGCGGCACCGGCAAGGAACTGGTCGCGCGCGGGATCCATGAATTGATGATCGCCAAGGATGCGCAAGCGTGGCTGCGCCGGCCGAGACTCGATTCCTGGCGGTAAACTGCGCTGCGATCCCGCACGATTTGCTCGAAAACCAACTCTTCGGCCACCGCCGCGGGGCTTTCACCGGCGCCGATCGCGACCGCGACGGCGTCTTCGTCCATGCCGGACCGGGGACGGTTTTTCTCGATGAAGTCGGCGAGTTGCCGATCGCCACGCAAGCCAAACTCTTGCGCGCCCTGGAGCAAAAAGAAGTGTTGCCGGTCGGCGCCGATGAACCGGTCCTGATCGAGGCCCGCATGCTCGCCGCCACCAACAAGGATCTGCGCAAGGAAGTCGAACTCGGGCGGTTCCGCGAAGATTTGTATTATCGCCTGAATGTCGTTTGCATCGATATTCCTCCGTTGCGCGACCGGCGCGAGGATATTCCGCCGTTGATTGAATTCCTGCTGGCCCGGCATGCCCAGTCGATGGGAAAGCGATTCACCGGCGTGTCGCACGCTACGATGCAAATCCTGCTCGCCTGCCCGTGGAAGGGAAACGTCCGCGAACTTGATAACGCCCTGCAGCGTGCCGTAATTTTCGGCGAAGGTCCGTTAGTGGCGCCGAGTGACTTGCCGCCCGATCTGGAGCCGATTCCCGATGATCCCGGACTCGTCGAGGATTTGGCGGAGGCCACAAAGCGATTCGAACGCCGCCACATCGAGCGAATCCTTCGCCAATTCCCGGACAAGCGCGAGGCGGCGAAGCGGCTCAACGTCAGCCTCAGTTCGCTCTATCGCAAAATCGAGCAACTGGAAATCCTGGGCAAGGACGAGGCGGTTGCGAAAACCTAAAGTGGAGTTCGAACTCTCGTAGCGGCGTCTCGCTGTCGTCGGTCAGCGGCGACATGCCGCCGCTGCGAAGACTTAAAGTTCGGATTAATTACCTTGCGCGCCGGAAGCGCGCCGCTTCCACGAGTGAGAGCATGCCGCCAAAATTGATGAGCCAGCTTCGCACGGATTGCTGGCGAATCGCCGAAGACGCCATCTTCGCGTATTCGTCCGAACGTTCGAGTCGCAAGCGAGTGGCAAAGCGAAGCGACTCACTGAGCGCCGCGGTCATTCGCCGAAACGTCTCGTTAGCCGGGGACGGGCTGATCTCGAGAAGTTCCCGCAAGTCGGTTTCGTAGTGATCCGACGGGGATTCGCGAAAAGTCAGGCCGCTTGGCGGCGCGCTCGCCGGGTGCCAAAGGTCTGCCAATTCCCCGGCGAGGCCGGCGCGGACGAGCGGCACGACCTGCGTCGCGAGGCCATCGACGGCGCGGGCAATCGGCACAATGGTCGCCTCGAAGGCCGCCTCGTGCGGCGCCCAGAGCGAACACATGACGTTGAAACTGCCGCTCGCCATCAATTGCGAAAAAAATGGCACTCGGCCGTCGGACCAGCCGCAGTTCTCGGGAAATTCATCGCAAAGGCGCTTGATGCGATCCAGTCGCGCGGGGCTTCCTTCGTCGCTGTGAGTTGTGGCGAAGAAAACAAAAAGCGGCAGGCTTGGCTCATGATGCAGCCCATCGCGCACCGCCTCGACAACCACATCATGCAGTTTCTGGCTGGATCGCCGGCCCATGGAAATGTGCAGCACTTTACCCGAGGCTCGCCTCGCGAGATCGCCGGGCAATGATGCAAGCGCCGCATTTTGAAGCTGATTCAATTGCGCAAGGCCAGCCGGCGGATCGTGCTGGAGCAAGTTGGCTAGGGCGAGTTGGTCGGCGTTGGGGTCGACGAAATTGGCATTGTCGATTCCCACGATCCGATCAACGCCAAACTGTAGATGTTCGGCCATGATCCGCCGGTGAAAGACCTCGTGCTTCAGTCCGTATGCATAGCCGCGATTCACCGTCGTGACGACATCGCATGTTTCCAATGCCACCTGCAGAGCGGTCCGGGTGCGAAAATCGGCGAAGCGCAGTTCGCTGAAATTCGCCAGATTGTTTCCCAGGTAAGTGTCAAAGGTGTTGTGCAAGGTGATGGCGATCAAATGCAGCGAATGCAGCAGCAAGAGGGCGGGGACCGTTTGCCAGTCGGCGCCCCAGACCCACGCTTGCGGAGACAGCTTTCCAGAAAGCAAGCTTTTGACCGCGACGCCGAAAAACAGCGCGTCGCGCTGCAAGTCGGGCGTGTCATAGGGCGATTCGACGCCGTTGAAAAATCCATCGGCGGCAACGTAAATGAGCGGCGCCAGATCCGGCGTCTCCGCAACCAGGATACGAACTGTGACTTGCGATACAGGATTGACGGAGATTTCAAATGCCAAACCGCTGTCAACCACCTGGCGACGCTCGAGCGCGGCCTTGGCCGACGGCATCCGAGAAGACCAGGGTAAGATTATGGTCCCGCCGCGACCATGAAAGACTTTTTGTTCCTGTTTGGCGACCGCGGTGATGCCGGTGCATTCGACGTGCCGCCCTTCATAGCGAAGGGCGACGAACTGGCTCGCGGCCAGAATCTCGGAAACGGTCATCGTACTCCCTGGCGACTACGGCTCATTGAGCCAATGCAGAATGGAAGACGCGAAATAGGTCCCGCCCACATTCGATGGTTTGCCCGGCTGCACGCCATAGCCGCCATCGGCGTTGCGGCATTTCGCCACGAATTCGCGCAGCAAGTCAGGCTTGGCGGGCTTCGCTTTCAACATGTGATAGCAGCGCATCACGCGATAGCTTGTCTCCAGATCCGATTCATGGCTTTCGTCTTTTCCAAAGGCGCCATCTTTGTTCTGGCCCTTGTCCAGAATGTCGATAAAGATCTGACATCCAGCCGGCTCGCCGCCCAGACGAAGGATGGTCACGACGGCTCCGCCGGTGGCTCGCGGAATTCCCGCACCCGCGCCGTAGCTGCCGTCCTTGTGGGCTTTCCGCTGCAAATCAAGCAGCCATTGCTTCGCCGCCGGGGCGACTTTTCCGATGGCCTCCATGCCGGCCGCTGCCATCCGGATTTCCTCGAAATCCTTGGCGTTGTCAGCTAGATACTGAATTGCCTTGTCGCGAAAATCCGTTTTCGGCAATTTCAATTCGGCGATCGCCATTAGCCCCACTGCCGTGGAAATCACATCGGGCGTCCCGCCGGGCTGGTCGCTGAAACCGCCCGATTGCGGATCGAAACAGGCCTGCACGAATTTCTCGGCGGCTTTTTTCTCATTGGGTTTGCCGCCAAAATGCGACAGTGCTCGTAGCCCCGCGGTGGTGGCTCGCAAACTGCCTTTCGGATTCCGATCGACTCGTCCGTCCAGCGGCACCGGCACAAACCCGCCGTCGTTGAGTTGCAATTCTTGGAGAAACTTGATGGTCGCCTTTTTCTGCTCCGGTGTTTGCGCGAACAGGCTGCTCGCCGAAATGACGAGCAGGAATGAGGAGACAACGACTCGCAACATTGTTGATCCTGATTCAGCCGCTCTTGGGCCGGAATGCTTTGACCACGGATTCGTTCGTCGTCAAATATGGTCCATCAATCAGGTCGATGCAATAAGGGATCGCCGGAAAAACCGCCAGCAGGCAATCGCGGATCGCGCTGGGCTTGCCGGGGAGATTCACGATCAGCGAGTTGCCGCGAATGCCGGCGGTCTGCCGCGAGAGGATCGCGGTCGGCACGACTTGGAGCGAAATGGAGCGCATGAGTTCACCGAAACCCGCCATCATCTTGTCGCAAACATTTTCGGTGGCTTCGGGAGTGACATCGCGCTTCGCCGGGCCGGTGCCGCCGGTCGTGACCACAAGGCAGCATTTTTCCTGATCGCAAAGTTCAATCAACGATTCTTCAATCACGGGGCGTTCGTCGGGAATGATTTTGGCAATTGGTTCCCAGTCGCAGGCGAGGGTTTCGTTCAGACACTCGCGAATAGCCGGACCGCCCTTGTCTTCGTAGATTCCTTTGCTGGCCCGGTCCGAGACGGTCAGAATGCCGATGCGGATTGTCATATGTGCGTCACCCGCGTTGCTGAGTAAAATCGCCTTCGCGACTCTCGTGTTCATGAATACGCACGACCGCGATCAACGGACAACCCCATGCGCACCACCTGGACATTTTCATCCGCATCGCAACTGGTATTCGGCCGCGACGCGGTGCATCAGCTCGGCGATCTCGCTCGCAGCTTGCCTGCGAAAAAAGTCTTCATCGTCACCGACAGGACGTTGGCGAAGGCCGGAGTTTTGGACCCGGTTCACGCGTCATTGAGCCAGGCGGGAATCAGCGCCGAGATTTGCGAGGATGGGCAACCCGAGCCGTCATTGAACCTCGCCGACAGCATCGCGGCCAACGCCCGAGGCTATGGCCCCGAAGCGATTCTCGGGCTCGGCGGCGGCAGCAACATGGATCTCGCCAAGATGGCCGCGATCGTGTTCGCGCATGGCGGCAAGGCCCGCGACTATGTCGGCGACAGTCGTGTGCCCGGTCCGATCCTGCCGCTCATTTGCGTGCCGACCACTTCCGGCACTGGTTCGGAGGTATCGCACGCGGCAGCATTCACCGATACCGACAGTCAAGTGAAAACCGGGCTGTTAAGCTTCTATCTGCGGCCCAGGCTGGCGATCGTCGATCCGATCCTGACCGTTAGCTGCCCGCCAAAGGTCACCGCCGACAGCGGCATTGACGCGCTGACCCATGCCATCGAGGCGTTCACCGCCGTCGACAATTCTGAGTTTCCATTGCCGCACGGCGAAAAATCGGCCTATCAGGGCAAAAACCCACTCGGCGATGTCAACGCCGAGAAGGCGATCCGGCTCTGCGGCCAGTATCTGCACCGGGCCGTCATGAATGGCCATGATCTCGAAGCGCGCGAAGGCATGTCGCTCGCCGCGACGCTCGCCGGATTGGCTTTCTCCAACGTCGGTGTAGCGCTCGTTCACGCCCTGGAATACCCCGTCGGCGGCATCGTCCCCGTTTCGCACGGCGCGGGAAACGGCTTGTTGCTGCCGTTTGTGATGCGTTTCAATTTGCCGGCTCGAGTCAAGGAATTCGCCCGGATCGCCCAGTGGCTGGGTGCAGATACTTCGGGACTTAGCCAACAAGCCGCGGCGGAATTGGCGATTGCAGCGGTCGCGAAACTCAAGACCTCCATCGGCATCCCCGAACGGCTACGTGACATCGGCATTAAGCAAGAGCAATTGCGTTCGCTCGCCGAAAAGGCACACGCCATCAAACGCATCACCCGAGTCAATCCGCGCCAGGGCACAATCGTCGACTTTGAAGCCATCCTAACTGAGGCGTGGTGAATCACGCCGCCGCCGTTCATATCATGGCCTTCAGACACGGACAACCGGGGCGCCAAATGGCTGCTGCGATTTTGGAAGTCGTCGATCTCAAGAAGAACTATGGCCGACTCCAAGCCCTCAAGGGCGTCACGTTCTCCGTCGAGGAAGGCGAATTGTTTGGCCTGCTCGGGCCAAACGGCGCCGGCAAGACAACGCTCATTTCCATTCTGTCTTGCTTGTTAGCTCCTTCATCGGGCCAGACAAAGCTCGGCGGGAACATGCTGCGCCTCGATCGTGCCAACATTCGCCAGCAGATCGGCCTCGTGCCCCAAGACATTGCGCTCTACGGCGGCCTGAGCGCGGGAAAACTTCACTTCTTCGGCCGGCTCTACGGAATGAAGGACCCGGAGCTAAGCCGGCGCATCGCCGAGGTGCTCGAAACCATCGCGCTGGCCGACCGGGCCGACGATCGCGTGCAAACCTATTCCGGCGGCATGAAGCGGCGATTGAATCTCGGCGCGTCGATCATGCACGAGCCGCGCTGCTCTTCCTCGACGAGCCGACCACCGGCGTCGATCCGCAATCCCGCAATCGCATCTTCGAAGAGGTTCGGCGCTCAATGGGCTCGGCATGACCATCATCTACACCAGCCATTACATGGAAGAGGTGCAGGCGCTATGCAGGCGAGTCGGTATCCTCGACCATGGACAACTGATCGCCCAGGACACCGTGCAAAATCTGCTGCACCGGCTCGAAGGCCAAATCCTCTTCCGAATGGAACACGTGCCGGAGGGACTGACGGCCAGGCTGCGGGAATTGGCCGGCGTGCGCATGGAACAATCCAACGGCGACAAATTCGTCTTGTCGTGCGGGGACGTGCCCAACGCCTTGATGCGATTGGCCGAGCTATTCGTAAATTTGCATGTTGAGCCGGCCCAGATTGAGGTTCACGAACCGAACCTCGAACGAGTATTCCTGGACCTGACCGGTCGCACCCTGCGGGACTGAGCGAGAATTAACCATGCCCATCTGGACGCTCGCCAAGAAAGACCTGCGCTTGCTGTTGCGCGACACGCGCTCCGCGATCATCCTACTCACCATGCCGCTGGTATTCATCGTGGTGCTCGGCTTGGCTCTTGGAAATCCTGACGAACGGCTGCAGATTTTCATTGTCAATGAAGACGCCGGATTACCGCCGAAGCCAGGACCCTATCCGGGAAAACCGTGGGCGGAAGTGGTTCGCGACGATCTCGAAAAAACCGCCGGCATTCAAGTCGAGACCATTCGCTCCCGCGACGAGGCGGAGCGATTGGTCCGGCTGGGAAAGCGCACCTGCGTCATCGTATTCGGCTCGGAATTCAGCCGGCGGGTCCACAATTGCTCGTTTCTCGACGACAAGTTTCTCAATGGCAAGGAGGGCATCAATCCGTTCTTTCGCGATGGCGTCGATCTGAAGACGCTCGATGTTGAATTGATTCGCGATCCCAAGCAGCCGCTGGCCGCGTCGATCGTCGAGCAGGTCGCTCAGGTGTCGCTTTTGCGCATGGTCATGCCGTGGATGATCGGCAAGGCGTTCGACAAGATCAGCGACAAACAGTTTATCGACGAAATGGGCCAGCACGTCGAGTTCACATTGCCCCTGCTTGGAAAGAAGAAGTGGCTCGGTAAGCTCGACGACAAAGGCAAGGCCGAGGTTGGCGAAGGCGTGCAGGAATCGTTGCAAGAAATGTTCAAGAAATACAACCTGCGCACAAAACCTGGGAATCGCTGACAAAGTCCGAGGGAAAGCACGATGAGCGGCAGCAATCATCGGTACTATCGATGACTCCCGCCGAGCGGCAGGCGCAGAAATTCCAACTGCTCGTGCCCGGCTACACGGTGATGTTTGCATTTTTCCTGGTGCTGACGGTCGGCTGGCTGTTCGTCTCCGAACGCCGGCAGGGCACTCTCCAGCGATTGCGAGCCGCGCCGCTCACCCGCGGCCAAATCCTGTTGGGCAAAATCATCCCCTGCTATTTCGTGTCGCTAATCCAGGGATTCTTCCTGATTATTGCCGGGCGGTATCTCTTTGACATGCACTGGGGGCCAAAACCGCTAATGTTGATCCCGGTGGTCGCGACCACTTCGCTCGCCGCGGTCGGTCTGTCGGTGCTGGTCGCCAGCGTCGCCCGCAGTGAATCGCAAGTCTCGATTTACGGAACGCTGCTGGTGCTGGTCCTTGGTGGCGTCAGCGGCTGCCTGATGCCGCGCTACCTGATGCCGGAGCAAATGCAAAGCTTCGCCCAATTCACGCCTCATGCTTGGGCGCTGGACGCCTACCAGGAACTGCTGCTTCAGAACCCGCAACTCTCGACGGTGTGGATTTCCTGCAGTGTGTTGACCGCGTTTGGCATTGTGTTTACTGCGTTGGCCTGGTGGCTGCTGAAATTGGATTAAAGCATTGGGCCGCAAAAGCTTACGAATATGCAATCAGCAAAACCATCGCTTTTTGCCTGTTTTTTCCGAAGATTGCGCGGAAAACACGCGTTTTCTCTCGAAGATTACGAAGATTGCACAGTTTATGCGCACATGTAATCTTCGGTAATCTTCGAAGTTTTTCGAATATCTCCGCGAACGGCCTCGAACCGGCGTATTCTTTTGTATACTAATTTTATCGAAATAGTCAGATTGACTTAATGGCCCCATTCAACTCATCGCACTTGCCCCACGCCAAATTGATCGCCGGCACGAACTGCTTTGCCATCGTTGAAATCGACCTCGACCATTTTTTCGCTGTGGACTGGGCGGTTCTTTTCATCCTTAAGCGCGATCAGAATCTTTTTCGACTTCGTATCGATCACCTCGCCGGTGGATGGATAGGCATACTTGCCGTCGATGCTGAACGTGACCCAGCCGGGCTGATCGCGAAGGGCGATGCTCGCGATCTGCTTCGGCGGCGGCTTTGTCGCTCGAAGACGTGAAGCATGGAATTGTGCCCGTCGCAGACCCAGACCTCCTTTTCCTCCGGCGACAGACCGACGCCATGGCTCGGGCAGCCATGCCGCTTCACCGGTCCGGTCTTGAAGCCCTCGACCTCGACATGGGCGACGACCTTGCCCGAAGCGAGATCGCCGATCTCGAAACCGAGAAGTCCGTTGACGCAGACATAGCAGCGCGATTGCTTGCCATCGACGGTGAATGGCCGGATCGCACCGCCAAACGGCCCGACCTTCTTGACGATCGCCTGCGTCCTGGTGTCGGCGACAAATAGCCAGGGCGACTTCAACCCGCCCAGGTACATCCGCGAGCCGTCGAGGCCGACAACCGTGTTGTGCGCGCCGCTCTTGGTTTCGACCGTTTTGATGAGTTCGCCGGTTTCCCCATTGACTACGTTCCACGCGACATTTTCAAAGGTGGGAACATAAAGAAACTTGCCATCCGGTGTGATCGACATGCGATCGCAGCCCAGCGGCAACTGTTTTTGCCAGAGCAGTTTGTCGGAGAGCAGGTCGAGGCAATAGAGCTTTTTGGGCGTCGTGAAATAAAGCTTATTCGTGGCGGCGCAGGCACAGATGCCCTTCATATTGTCGGGCCGTTTCGCATGGCTCTCGGGCGTTTCGATGCGCTTGACGAAACGGTGGCCATGGTCGATGTCGAAGACGAGGATTCCCGCGCCGCCAAATTCGAGATAATTGCGGATTCCGGGCGCGGCGACATAAAGATAGCGATGATCGCCCGAGTCCTGGGCAGTCGCAAACGACATCGAAGTGACAAGAACGAGCAACGAGGCCAGGATGCGTTTCACGATTAGCACCTCATGAATCGGAAAAAGCTATGTTCTATAGAGTAGCCATCTCGCTCCGCGAGATGAGCCTGGAGTGAACTTTCGGATCTCGGAGTGCTGGTGACTTGTCACCGCTTTAAGACCTTTACGATGATGGCTCGCGGGTCAAATCGTTTTCGACAACTTGGAATTAGTTGCAGCCAATCGGCCGACCGCCAGGTCGTCGACAATTCTCCAAAAAATCCGAAAGTGGCGACAAGTCGCCAGCACTCCGAGACCCAAAGGCGCACTCTGCAAATCATGATTCTCGCCTGATTCACACCCAAATTCGTTTAGAGAGCCAACCATGTTGTACCGAACGCTGGCCGCGGTGAGCATTCTTGTAATCATGACCGGCGTCAGCCTCGCCGACGAATATAAAGCCACGATCAAAAAAGTGGACGCGGACAAGAGCACGATCATCGTAACGATCGATGACAACGGGCGGACTTTCCTCGTCGCCCGCGACGCCGAGATTTATACGCAGACGAAAGGCAAGAAGAATAAGCCCGGCCCGAAAAACCCGATCGAAGGCGGCTTGGCGAAGGTCAAGCAAGGCAGCGAGGTGACGCTGACTACCATCAAGAGCGGCGACAAGGAAATCGTCAGTTCGATCAAAGTTGAAATGGGCAAGAGGAAGAAGAAAAACAAGTAAAACAGACAGTCCGCATTTCTTCGTAGTGGCGGCGTCCCGCCCCCACAAATTCGGCGGCACGATGCCGCCGCTACGGTTTACTGCGCGGCGAACGGCGACCAAATTCCGCTCGCCGTGAAATCAGCACAATAGCGCAAAAATGCCAGAGCAGATTTGAACCGCGCCCATGGCAAACGATTCGGCATCTCGGTTTCCACCAATCGCCAAAAGAAGGCCCAGCAAGATCACAAAGACCGCCAGAATGATCGCGACGATGCGCAGAATCTCATTGCGCCAAATGACTCCCAGTCCGGCCAGAAACATCAGGACGCCAAACAGGAGAAATGCAAGGCCAAACACAATCAAAATCGCTGGAATGATCCCGAACATTGTGGCGATCAGAGCCCAATCCGCCGCCGAAGTTTGCGCGGGCGTTGGCCGGGGCCATGACGCCGGCGTAAAGCGCCGAGCCGCCGAGGAAGCCGTATGCGCCTCCCAGCACCAGGTTCAGCAGCCCGAGCAACGTCACCATCCCGCTCTTGGATTCGACTGCTGAAGCATTGACCATACCGACACCAATGGGAAATGATGCACCAGCCGGTCAGTCGCCGGTCTGGCAGATTTGATCAAGAGAGCCGATGCAATGCGCGTGCCGTGGAGCGAGGTGAGGGTGGCGAAATTACTGTTTCGCAAGGGTCCGTCCGCAATGCAGTAATTTGACGCACCCTGGCTCGATTTTTGTTTGCGAGCCTGTGCGGCCTGCCTCGTGAATGCTGGGTGACGCCGGGCGTTTCTCTCAACTAATTCATGCCCGTAGCGCGACGCCCAGATTTGCTCGCGACCATTCAGCACGGGCCTTGTGGTCCGAATCCAGCGACAAACGTCTCAAAGTCGGCAATGCACCATTCGACGATTTCCCGCCGCAGTTGTCCGTAGAAACTGTTTCGCGACAGCAGTGACGGCACACGCCACAGCCAATTGCCTTCAATTCTCAATTCCGGACAGACGGCTTGTGCCAAGCTGGCGTACAGGTGAGCGATCGCCGTCTGAGCAATATCCCGGTCTGGCAGATACCATAGTTCGTGGACCTTCTGTTTAAATATGGTGCTTGGCGGCGGCTCGCGACGCCAGTATTCGAGGCGATCGAGTTCCCCGAGCATTTCGGGCCAGTTGGCCGAGCAAGTCTGAGGCAACAGCGCCCGCGTGATACGAAACACCCAATCCAACGCTAAATTGGGCGATCGTTCCCGAAGCCATCGCACCAATGGCGCCGACCAAGCAGCGCGGTTTGAGCTTCCAAAGATCTCGCGAGCGGTGGCAACCGGTTCATCCTGCCACATGTCTCTTCGCTCCGAACGGAAATCGCTCGGCGTAGCGCCGGTTCGGCGAACCTCGCATCCTGCTCGACCAGCATACAAAGATCCTTTGAACATCCTGCAAGTGGCCTCATCCCCCGATCGCATGCATGGTTCGCAATGGCTTCACGAATCGGGCGGTGTTGATTTCGTGGCCTTCCCACTTGTCCCAAACGTTCTTGCGAATGATTTCGGCCAGTTTCGCATCGTCGGATTGATCGCGCAATAACGGCTTCACATCGACCTCGTCGAGGGCGAAGAGGCAGTTGCGGAGTTTGCCCTCGGCGGTGAGGCGGACGCGATTGCAACTGCGGCAGAAGGGCCGCGAGACCGAGGCGATCATGCCGACGCGGCCGCCGCCGTCGACGTAGTCGAAGTCCATCGCGGGAGCGCGCGGGTCGTAATCCTCCGAAGGGGCCAGCGGGGCGATCTCGCGTTCCAGCAATTCGAGCATTTCGTGCGCGAAAAAGACCTTTTCGCGTTCCCAGGCTTCTGCGCCGATCGGCATGTATTCGATGAAGCGCATTTCAAAGCCGTTGTCGCGGCAATAGCGGGCCATTGGCACGGCGTCATGTTCGATGTAGCCGCGAATGGCGACGGCGTTCACCTTGATCGGATCAAAGCCTGCGGACTTCGCCGCTTGCAAGCCATTCAGGACCTCGTCGAGACCGTCGCGGCGAGTCAATTCGCGGAACCGGCCCGGATCGAGCGTATCGAGACTGACATTCAGTCGCCGGAGGCCGGCGTCGAACAGTTCCTGGGCATGGGCCGCGAGAAGCAGGCCGTTGGTAGTCAGGCCGATGTCGCGGATGCCGGGGATCTCGGCGAGCATTCGCACGAGTTTGTGAATATCGCGGCGCATCAGCGGTTCCCCGCCGGTCAGGCGGATCTTGTCGATTCCCAGCGGCGCGGCGACGCGAACGAAGTGGGCGATTTCCTCGAACGACAACAATTCCTTGCGATCAATGAACGTGACATCCTCGGGCATGCAATACGTGCAGCGCAAGTTGCAGCGATCCGTCACGCTGATGCGCAGGTTGTTGTGCACGCGGCCAAAGCTGTCGAGCAGTTGTGTCGGCATGCGTTATTCCGCATTGTAGCCGGCCTCTGCGAGGCCGGACCGGGCTACAGATCGCAAATTGTAGCCGGCCTCTGCGAGGCCGGGCCGGGCTCATAGAGCCCGGCTACAGATCGCAAATTGTAGCCGGCCTCTGTGAGGCCGGCCCGGGCTCATAGAGCCCGGCTACAGATCGCAAATTGTAGCCGGCCTCTGCGAGGCCGGGCCGGGCTCATAGAGCCCGGCTACAGATTGTCCGAGCCCGGATGCACCCATTCGGTCGTTCCGTCGGCCCAGTTTTCTTTCTTCCAGATCGGCACCAGTTCCTTGAGGCGATCGATGGCGTGGCGACAGGCGTCGAAAGCCTGGGCGCGGTGCGGGCAACTGACGGCGACCGCGACGCTCACTTCGCCAATTTCGAGATGACCGAGCCGATGCACGATGGCGATTTCACCGACGGGCCAGCGCCCCCGCGTGTCGGCTTCGATTTCGGCCATCTTTTTCTCGGCCATCGGGCCATACGCTTCGTAATCCAGTGCGACCGTCACCTGCTCGCAGGTGAGATCGCGAACGGTGCCGAGGAAAGTGACGACCGCCCCGCACGACGGCTGGATCACCTGCTCGGTCAGTGCATCATACTCGATTGGCTCGCGGGTGAGTTGGATCATTTGGCGATGTTGGTCAATGCACGTTGAAATATTTCGCGGCGCGGGTCCGCCCGGCAGGCGGAACCTACTTGCATCGGGTAGGTCAGGTCCCGCCTGCCGGGCGGGACGTTTAGCCGCCGCTGACCGGAGGAATCAAGGCAATTTCATCGGTTTCGTTGACGAGCAGGTCGTTCGCGGCAAAATCCTCGTTCACGGCCACGGCACAATTCGGAATGATCCCCCGCAATTTCGGGAAGCGCTTCGCGAGGGCAATCCGCAAATCGGCGACCGACGCCCGCTCGCGAATTTGGATCGTCGCGGCATCGGCGCCCACAAGGTCGCGGCAGCGAGCGAACAGCCTGACAGTAACGGCCATTTGGTTCTTTCGCAAGCTAAAGCTTGCGGCTTGCTTCTTTCGCAAGCTAAAGCTTGCGGCTACAGGGACTACGACAAGGACCACAGGATTCGTAGCCGCGGGCTTTAGCCTGCGCACACGGTCATCATCATGGAATAAACCGATCCTGCAAGGGAGTATGCAACCGATCGGCGACAGCAGGAAGAATTCCGTACCCCAAGGCTAAGTATTGGACGGGATGCATGGCGCGTTTGCCGCTGCCGTCTTCCATTTGCAATCGGCAGGCGCTGCATTCGGCGGCGCCAAAGAGCACGCGCGGGCGGCGAAGTTCCTCGAGCATCGGGCGGCCCGCCTCCAGCGACGCCCAATAATTTCGCCGTTTCAATCCATACGTCCCGGCCATCCCCGAGCAACTCACATCTATGGTACGTACACGCATTTCGGGGATCAATCCGAGCAGCGCTGCAGAGGCCGGCTTGCCGCCGAGCACCTTAATGTGACAGGGCACGTGCTGACCAACCGATACGTTCATCGGTTGAAAATCGGTCCGCAAGCGCCCGCGTTCACGCAATTCGCCCAAGTAGGCGGTCAGTTCGGTGGTCCGGCTTGCGACGGCTTCGACGTCCGGATGATCGAGCAGATCGCGATAGTCGCGCGAGATCATCAGTGCGGCGGAAGGTTCGGAACAGACGATGCGCCAGCCGTCGCGAGCCAATGGCGCCAGCACGCGGAGGTTGCGCTCGGCCAGTTCGCGTGCGGTTTCCACATCGCCTAGCGCCAGCAGCGCCATGCCGCTGCTCCACTGACCCGGCGGCACGTAGACCTGAACGTGGTTGTGCCGCAAGACCGCCACGGCCGCCTCGGCGACCAGCGGATCGTTGTAATTCGCGAACACGTCGACAAAATAAACGACCCGGTCGGTCCGGTTTGGATTCGGTTTCGGTAGTCGCGTCCAGCCATGCCGGTCGGCGATCGAAAGAAAGCTGCTCGGCGCAAATTCGGGTAGCCGGCGATGCCGCGAAACGCCAAACAGCCGTTCTAGCAACCAACGCGACGTGCGACTAACCAGAAACGGATTAGCGATCACGGACAGGCGGCTGCCGAGCGCCGCGAAAAGTTCAATTCGCGACAAGAACCAGTCCGATCGCTCCAAACCATGCTCGGCGTGATGCGCGGCTTTCGCCTCGAGCATGAGCTTGGGGATATTCACGTGGGCGGGACATTCAGCCGCGCACATTTTGCAATTGACGCACAAATCCGCGACCGCCCGCACGTCGTCGGAGCTGATCTGCTTGGGATCGGGATCGTCCAGGATCTTGCGTAACAAATTCGCCTTGGCACGCGGGGCGGCCGCCTCGGAATGCTGCACATGGAAAATCGGGCACATGCGGGCCGAAGGCGCCTCGATCCGGCAATAGCCGCAGCCATTGCACGACAGCACCTGCCGCTTGACCTCCTCGGGTTGCCAGATGAGTGAGAGGGCTCGTTTGGCGGGGGCCTCCGGCGAACCGGCCGCGGGCGCGGTCCGCATCGGCCAAGCGGGACGATCAACCGGCGCGCCGACGATTTTGCCGGGGTTGAGCAGATGATGAGGGTCAAAAATCGATTTGAGTTCGCCAAAAATGGGGTATAGCCGGCCGTACTGCCTCGGCAGCCAAGGCGTGCGCGAGAGCCCGGTTCCATGTTGGGCACTGATCGTGCCGCCCATGCTCAGGACCAGGCTATAAACCTCGTCGGCCAATTCCCAAAGTTTTCCCGCGTCGCCCGGTTTGTCGACGCTCACGAACGGCCGGACATGCACCTGCCCCGTCGCGGCATGAGTGAGGAACGAGGCGGTCATTTCATGCTGCTGCAAAATATCATGAACGCGCTCAGAAATTCGCCCAAAGCCTGGGGCGGCACGCCTATGTCTTCAATAATCGCGACCGGTTTCGGGCCGGGCTTCATGCCATAAAGATTCGGCAGCGCCGCGTCACGCAGTTGCCAAAGCTGGTCCATTTCGGCCTGGGTGGTCGCCAAATCGACTACGCGAGAGAGCCGTTCCTTGTCGTGAATCGCGCGGATGAGTGCCTCGCTGGCGGCGCGGGCCTCAATGGGGTGCTCGGCCTCGAATTCAACGAGAAGGGCGGCTTCAATGGCGGCCGGCAGTGCCGCGCCCTTGGCCGCGGCGCGGGCGATCGAAATCAACCGGCGATCCAACAGTTCGCAGGCGGATGGACCCGCCGCAATGGCCACTTTCACGGCCTTTAGAGCCTTTTCCAAACTGGGAAAGCCAAAGAGAACCATGCCGCGGCCGCCCGGGAGCGGAATCGTTTTTAGGGTCGCTTCGGTGAAAATGGCTAGCGTGCCCTCGGAACCGGCCAGCAGGCGTGGGAGCCGAAGCATGTCGTCGCGAAGCACATCGGCCAACAGGTAGCCGCAACGATTGAACGGCGTGGCCGGTTGCGATTCGCGGATGAGGTCGGCGTGAGTCCGCAGCAGAGCCTCGGTCGCGCGAACGATTTCGCCGAGCCGCGGCGGATAATCGACCGGCAGGCCGAGCAGTTCGTCGGCGACCTCGACGATGTCGCCATTATCGAGGCTCACGCGGCAGTTCAGCACATAGTCGCGGACATAGCCATGCTTGATACAGCGAGCGCCGGAGGCGTTATTGGCGAGCATGCCGCCGATGGTGCAGGAAGCGCCGCTGGCCGGATCCGGAGCGAAGCGGCGGCCGAATTTCGCGAGTTCGGCATTGAGATGCTGATAAACAACGCCGGGCTGAACACGCACCGTATCGGCGCGAATCTCGCGAATGGCGCGGAAGTGACGGCTCAGATCGACGATCAGGCCGTCGCCGAGCGACTCACCGGCCAGGCCGGTGCCCGCCCCGCGAGCGATGATGGGGATCGTGTGTTCGTAGCAATAGTGCACGACCGCCTGGAGATCGTCGTCGTCGAGGGGAGCCACCGCTCCGAGGGGCTGAATCTCAAACAGGCTGGCGTCGGTGCTGTAAAAAGCACGATTGAGATCGTCGAACAGGACTTCGCCGCGCACGATCTCCTTGAGATCGTCGCGGGCGCGCTCACGCTGGGCCGGGTCGATTGGCATGGATCATTCGCTTGAAACCGCAAGTGTTCATGACTTTCCTGCCAACTCGCGGCGAATCCGCTCCTGTCGGTATTTTTCGGCAATGGGTAATTCGAAAGGATCGAACGATTTTTGTTTCGGCAATCCGTAGTGCCGGGCCTGGCAGCGGTAGCAAAGAATGACATCGCCGACGATGAAATAGAAAACCAAGTCGATGGCGGCCGAACCGAGCAGGATGATCCAGGCCGGGCGCGGCAGGTACAGGCCTTGCAGGACGAAGAACGCCGAGCAGGCGACTGCGAGCAGCGACAGCCCCAGCCACTGCGGAAAGTTTTTCTGGCGATAAAGCTGGCTGCAGCCACACGCCACGCAGTTCTTCAGTTTCTCGTCGTTTGTATCCGGCAAGATCAAATGTTGTTCATGACCGCAAGCGCAAGACGACACCGAGGGCAGTGGCGACTCCAGCATTCGCTCGGTCTCGCAGGCCGGACAAGAAAAACGAACTCTCACAGCGGCAACCCCGTATTTCGCGTCAGCAACAGGCTGGTGAGTTCCCCGAGGAACGCCAGGATGACGACCACGTACAAAATTCCCGTGGCGGACTGAGTGGATTTGATCTGGGCCGTGCGAAAGGCCAAGAAACCGAAAACGGCCGGGCCCGCCAAGCCGATCAACCAACGGACCGGCAGCCACAGCACGGTCTCATCATTCAGATTACTCAAATCGTGCTCGCCGGACCAGAACCAGAGCGCCACCCCACATACCGCCGCCCGCAATGCCAGCGCGATTCCGAACCCGAGAATTTGGCCCATTAGCGGTTTGATCGTCAGCCCGGGTGAAATCAGGTACGAGTGGCCGACCAGCATCGCGGTCATGGAAAAGCCGAGCAAGGCCGCGGCCGTGATGTCACTCAGCAAGCGAACCCATTCCGGAGTTACGATCAGGTATCCGGACCGGGCAATATAGGAATAATCAAGCACGGAGACGGACTCCGTCCGAATTATGAAGTAACCGCTCAAAACTCCGAGTGCGACAACCATTGCCAATGCTGAGGCGAAGAGCGATGGCCATCGGATCGGAGAGCGATCGAAAATCCAGACCAACGAACCGACCAGTGTGAAAACCGCGGCAATCACGATTGGCGTGCGGGCTTCAGTATCCCAACCTGGATAGATCGCCACCACCGTCAATCCCAATGCGGTAAGAAAATGCGTGCGGAAGAAGCGTGGATGCATCACTTTGGGATTGAGCAGCAAAAGCGACGCGAGCATTCCCAGAGCGAGGCGGAGACAAAATACGGCAAGCATGTGGCTGTTATAGACTCAAATGGAATTGTCGGCTTAGCGCTGCGGGCCGAATATCAGCGACATCAACTCGGCGCGGGTTTTCGGATTTTCGCGAAAGATGCCGCGCATGGCGCTGGTGGTGGTCATGCTGCCCGGCTTGCGAATGCCGCGGACCGTCATGCAGGAATGCGACGCCTCGATAATTACCGCCACGCCTTTGGCGTCCAATTCCTGCATGAGCAAGTCGGCGATTTGTTCGGTCATTTGCTCCTGAATCTGCGGTCGCCGGGAGAGCGTGTCCACGACGCGGGCAAGCTTGCTCAGGCCGGTCACCTTGCCGTTGGGCACATAGGCGACATGTGCTTTTCCAGTAAAAGGCAACAGGTGGTGCTCGCACATGCTCGAAAACTCGATGTTGCGCACCAGCACCATTTCGTCGTATTTTTGGGGAAACGATTTGCGCAAATGTTCTCGCGGGTCGGTGTACAGCCCGGCGAACATTTCGTTATACATCCGCGCTACGCGGTCGGGGGTTTCAAGCAATCCCTCGCGATCGGGGTCCTCGCCAATCGCGATCAAGATTTCGCGCACGGCTTCCTTGATCCGCTCCTGATCGATGGGCCTGGCGGGGGAAACGACCGGCCGATATAGGCGCCCTGGCTTTTCCACGATTAAACCCGTTGCGAACGCACTGATTATGCCTCCATTACGATAGTAGGCTCGCCGCCGTCATTGGACAAGCGATCGGCGGCGTTGTGCATGAACCGGTGTAAGGGCGCCACACCGCTTGCGCACACGACACCAAATCTGTCATCTTACCCTTTTCTCAGTCAAAACCGCTCATCTCGTCGCTTCGCGGCCTGGCGAACTAGATTGTCTCGGAAACGATCACCAAATCGCTTTCCGCCGCCCGGAAGTACATTGCGACCAGTTCGGGAAACCATTCACGGGCGAAGGCCAGTTCGTCGGCCCGGTCGGCATCGGTTGGTCCTTGCAAATCGGCCAAATTCCAGCTTTTTGGATTGACCGTTTCCAGCCAAGTTGTTAAACGCCGGACATCCGCGGTGTCGTTCCAGCCCGCACGTTCGGGACGGTAAAATCCGCGGCCGAAGCTCACGTCCAAGCTTCCCAAAATTGCCTGCTGGATTAAGGAAAAACAGCCGCGGCGATCTGCGAGCGGCTGGCGCAGCAGGCGTGCATAGGTTTCAATGGGGGTTTCCAGTTCCGGTAGTTTGCGGCGCGCTTGAGAGCAGCAATTCGCCGGCCAAGACACGCCATAAATCGCTTCGAAACGGCGTGGCCGGCATAATTGGTGGATCGCATTCGCACGTCACGATCGATTTGAACGACCGCTCGCGCCAACAGGCGGCCAGGGCCGGGACGATCCCGTCGCGGAAGCTTGGCGCGAATGAGATAGAAGTATTGCACTTAGTAAATTATTGCGCTTGAGCAACTTACGTCAAGAAACGGCTTCACGCCGGCGGCCATGCTTGGCGGGATCGAGATCATCAGGTAGAAAGAAAGGACGATTCCAGGGGGTCTGAGAACCGCCTGGATTCCTATACTGAAGTATAGGTACTTCAGTTCCCGTTCCGCAAGGGTTCCCTTTATGCCACGCACAAGTTCCGATACCGAGGCGCCCAGTTATACCACTAGCGGCTCGTCTCGGCGTTCGGATCGGTTTCTTCGCGGGTTGGATCTCGCCCAACGCATTGTTTTCGTCTCGCATGTGCACCCGGACCCGGACAGCCTGGGCAGCATGCTGGGCCTGTCCCACCTCGTCGAAAACTGCCTGGACAAACCGACGTTGTTGACGCGGGATGGGCCAATCTGCCGGGCCGAAAACCGCTCGATGGTCGAGCTTCTGCATATCGACCTGACGCCGGTTGAAGAGGTCGAGTGGGAAGAGGGCGACGCCGTGGTCATGGTGGACAGCCAACCCAATACCGGCCGGCACAACTTGAATGGGGACGCCCCGCTTTACGCCGTCATCGATCATCACGATACTCCCGGAGATATAGACGGCCTGCCCTTCGTCGACTTGCGCCGAAAACTGGGCGCTACCTGCTCGCTGGTGACTCGCTACCTGATGGAGCAGGAGATTTTGATACCCAAGCGTGTTGCAACCGCCCTGCTTTACGGCATTGAGACGGAACTTTCCGGATTTCCTCGCGAGGCAGCTGCCCTGGACGAGGAAGCGCTTCAATTCCTGTATCCGCTGGCAGATAAGGACTTGATCGCGCGGATCCGGAACGCCCGGCTGCCGGAAAGTTACTTCGAGTGCATTCTGCAGGCCCTGCAAAGTTCGTTTATTTACGACCGTTTGATGCTTTGCTGGGTCAATGAAATGAACCACGCGGAACACGCGGCGGAAGTATGCGACTTTCTCATGCGCTTCGATCAGGTAGACTGGGTCGTGGTGGGCGGAATTTGCCGGGACAAACTGGTGCTATCGGTCCGCACGGTGATGCCTCACGCCCAGGCTGGGGAAATGTTGCGGCACGTCGTGTCGGGGTTGGGGCGGGCCGGCGGCCATGACCGCCGGGCGGGCGGTTCGATTCCGCTGCCGAGTGCCGCGCCGTCCGCGATCGAGGAATTGCAGGGCGAATTGCGGCGACGATTCCTGAAGGCCTTGCGCATTGAAGAGACTCGCGGCCGACGCCTGATGCCCTTCGCGCCATGCTGGAGAACTTGCAGTCCTGACGATTGACGCCGGCGGCGAGTCGAGTCGGGCAACCGGTTTGCATCGTCGCCAGGCGATGAGTCCCCCACCCGAACTTGCCGCCGCGTTCCCTTCAGCGGCTTTTGGTTTGAACACCTTTTGGTTCCGCGCCGATCGAGTGAAAGCGAGTGCAACATGAGCAGCGACGTGCCAAATCCGCCCGATTTCGGTTCCAATGAAGCGCCGCCTCCGCTGGTGTTGGCCGCGCGGATGCCGCGAAGCGACCGGGGCCCAAGGCGTGAGCCACCGCCCCCGCCGTGCGCGGCGGCTTCGGTCGAGCACTGTTGCTGCTTTTGCTCATTGGCTCGCTGGGCTTCAATCTGCTTCTTTGCCTCGGGTTCATTTTCTTTTCATCGTTCAACGTCGGTGCGTCCGAGGACGACGGCCTGGCCATCAAAGAAAAACACTGGTCCGGCAGCGCCAACGCCTCGGACAAGGTGGCCGTCATCAACATCGAAGGCGTCCTGATCGATGAGGCGATGGGATACACCAAGAAACAAATCGAAAAGGCGGGCAAGGATTCGAGCGTGAAGGCGGTGGTCGTCCGGATCAACAGCCCGGGCGGGACCATCACCGCCAGCGACGAGATCTATCGAAAGCTGTCGGAATTGCGCGACGGCAATTCGCCGCGTTACCCGGCCGATCAGCAGAAGCCGAAGCCGCTGGTGGTGTCGATGGGCCCCATGGCGGCATCTGGGGGCTATTACATCGCCATGCCCGCCAAGTACATTTTCGCCGAGCGCACGACGACCACCGGATCGATCGGCGTCTATGCATCGTTCATCAACATTCACAAATTAGCCGAAGATCACGGCGTTCACATGGAGTTGGTTAAGGCCGGCAAAGTCAAAGCGCCGGTTCCATGTTCAAAGAAATGAAACCGGAAGAACGCCAGATGTGGCAGGACATGGTGGACAACGCCTACGGTCAGTTCCGCTCGGTGGTCGAGGAAGGCCGGCCGGCGTTGAAGGGCAAGCTCACAAGAAACATCGAATTGGTCGATTCAAATGGCAACAAGCTCTCCGGGGAAATTCCCGCACGCGACAGCAACGGCGACATTATCAAAGACGCAAAACCGTTCACCTATACTCGTCAGCTCGCCGATGGCGGAATTTTCACCGCGCAGGAAGCAAAGCATTACGGACTGATCGACGAAATCGGATTCCTGAAAGACGCCACCAAAAAAGCCGCGACCATGGCGAATCTCTCCGACTATGAAGTCGTCACCTACCCCCGGCAATTCTCGTTTTTGGATCTCTTCAGCGGCGGGATGAAACAGACGCAGCCCGATTTCGCCAAGATCGCGCTGGCATCGGGACCGCGGGTCTGGTACCTCGCGCCTTAATCGGAGCTTGCCGGCATACTGAGCCTAGCGAGTAAGAAATGAATCGTTGGCGCATGATTGGGGCGGCCGCCGCACTGCTGCTGATTTCTCAATCACTGCACACGCAACCGCCGGCGGCAGCCGACTCCCGCGCGGTGCGCCGCGGAATGAGCCAAGCGGAAGTGCGCCAACTCCTTGGCCGGCCAGCACGAATTTGCCGACAGATCCTGTTCCGGCGGCATCTGGAACAGTGGGATTATGACGATCCTGATTTCTGGATTGAATTTAATTGCGTGCGCGGCGAGGAAGCACGGGTGCGACAAAGTGGCGCACATCGAAAATCACCTTAAACACATTCTCGCAAAGCACTTATCGTCGCCCCAGCCGGACCGGCGCGAACCATCTAGGGCGCATTCGCCGTAAAAAGATTTGCGGAATCGGCAAAAACTCGGAAGGATTCGGCGAATTTCGCGATATATTCTGATAGGTCGCCAGAGCACAAGAATCAGCTGGCACGATAGTCGCATCGTAACATGCGTCGAGGAATCGTCCCCGCCAGTGGATTTTTCGGATAGCGGCACGAATAATGCTTCTGTCGAAACGGAACTTTTGAACCCCAGGTAGCATCTAGTACCTGGCTAACTTGGAACGGGCCGGCGTTCGGTCCGATTACTTGGACCCGAAACCAGGCTCCCACGGTTTGACCGAGTGGAGACCACAATCTAGAGGTGGAGAGCCATGGCACGACGAGACGCTCTCTTACGATTGCATAAAACCCTTCTCGCCCGCCGCAACGACTTGTTGAAGCGGCTCGGCATGGAGTTGGAAGACCTTGGCCACACCCGGTTGGCAGTGTCATCCGGGGACAGCGCCGACGCCGCCTTCGACTCGGGCAGCGAGGAAATCGCTTCCCAGCTGGCCGAGTTGGAGGCCCGCGAACTTAACCAGGTTCAGCGCGCCTTGACGCGACTGAAACAGGGCAGCTATGGGCAATGCGAGATCTGCTCGGTGAAAATTCCCGTCGGGCGTTTGAACGCCCTGCCCTATAGCACCGTGTGCATCAAGTGCCAGCGCGACATCGAAACCCATGGCGATCATGGCGACGGCGTCTACGCCAGCGATTGGGATCGGGTCGCCGACACCGAGCATCGATATAGCGACCGCCGAGAGGTCGATATCTCGGACATTGAGATGGATCTCTCAAAATAGTCTTCCGCTGAACTCAAACGAACCCGAAGTCCAAACGGTGGGATTGCTCCCGTTGGGACTTCGGGTTTATGCATTGCCGGCCCATGTTTCAGCCCAGCTTGTTGCATTCTGCAACAGCGAAATTCAAATGCTTGTTGAATCCTGCGGCATTGGCAAAGTTTCAAGGACTGGCGCAGTTTGCGAGTCGTTTCCCAATTGTGCGAACGCAAACCGCACATTTCTTGCGCTTTTCCCGAACCAAGTTCAAGATTTCCTCGCGAGCGCCGCCTACAGTTGTGAAGGTTTCGAAATCTTCACCAGGGTAGAAAGCGTCATGCTCAAGCGAATTGCTGTTCTCGCGTTGGTGGGGTCTTGTGCATTCGGTGGGGGCGTAGCGGCCGTAGCGGTGCTTCCGAGAATCACGCCGACAATTTCCGCGCAGCCTCCCGGCATGGACCGGCGGCGAGTGAGAACGTGCTGGATCGACTGGCGGACCGATTTGAATCCGTCGCCACGAAAACCTCGAACGCCGTGGTGGCGATTGAGGCGGTGAAGCCGCCGCAACCCGGCAAGACGGCCCGGTCGAAGAATCCGGCTCGGGGGTCCTCATCCAGGGCGACCCGGGGAAAAATTCATACGTGATCACGAACAATCACGTCATCGCCGGAGCGGCGGCGGATCAAATCACCATCAGCCTCTCGGACGGCCGCGTGTTTAAGGCGGCGAAAATCTGGGTCGATCCCGAATCGGACGTGGCGGTCCTCCGCATCGATGCCGGCGGCCTGCCGTCGGCGAAACTCGGCGATAGCGACAAAATGCGCGTCGGCCAATGGGTCCTGGCGATCGGCAGTCCGTTCGGCCTGAATCAGACCGTCACGCATGGGATCATCAGCGCCTGCGTGCGCGGCCAAATTAGCCTCGGCGGCACGATCCGCATCAAGGATTTCATCCAGACCGACGCGGCGATCAATCCGGGATCCAGCGGCGGGCCGCTTCTGAACCTCGACGGCGAAGTCGTCGCCATCAACACCGCCATTGCCTCGCATAACAACAGCAACAGCGGCGTAGCCTTCAGCATTCCCATCAATCTGGTTCGCAAGGTCGCGCGGCAACTGCTCGAAAAAGGCAGCGTTTCTCGAGGTTTTCTCGGCCTTCATCTGGCGCCCACGTTTGAGCCGGCCGAAGCATTGAAGCGCGGACTGACCAACACCAACGGCGCGTTGGTGGAAACGGTCTACCCGGATACGCCGGCGGCGCAAGCGGGAATCAAGACCGGCGACGTGATTCTGAAGTTGGACGAAACTTCAATCAAGGACGAGAACCAACTGATCAATTTGATCAGCGATCTGCCCGTCGGCCGGAAAATTCGTTTGCAGATTTGGGCGAACAAAAGACCGAGACGGCCACCGCGGTGATCGCCGATTGGCAATCGGCGCAGACTCGCCTCAAAGCCGCTCTCGAAAAGTAATCGGTGAACTGGAAATGGCACACCCCGATCGAAGCGCAAGCCTACATCGCCAGAGCCTTCGGCCGGGGTGAAACTGTTTGGACACTGGAAGTTCGACGATTCAATCGCCAGGTGGTTTCATGCGAAGGAAAATCAACAATCCGACCAGTGCGACCAACAGCACCGCCATGATGCCGATGAACCACCAAGACGTGAAGAAATCCATGGCAAGCGACCCTTTCGTGTTTAATTGACGGGAGAAAACCCAGGCTGCCAATTACGCCTCCGGCGCGACCCAAACTCCCAAATCCGCGATGAGTCACGGCGAATCCCAAGGAGGCAAAAATGTTCTACCCGTCGCTAGGGCAGGTTGCAAGCGATTCTGCCACGAAAATTTCAAGAACGGCCCATCGCCGTTCTTCTTCGGGAAATCGCGTGAAAATGAAATCTGGACCTATGACACCTGATTTGTACCAGTGCTTCGACCGTCGAATTCACCGCGACATCAGATAACGCATTCGGGGCGAAGCATTGTTGCATCAATCGGCCCAGCCCCGACCACCAGTCGCAATGGCGTTTGACCGCGATTTCCCGTTCGCTTACACCAAATTCAGCTGTTGGCCGGTTTTTTTCGCACCGTCGGTTTGACGGCTCAAACCAGTCCCATTCGCCAAAGAAAATACTCGAACGAACCGGCTTAGAAGGTCCGGGCGGGCGGCTCGGCAATTCCCGCATTTCGGACGCAATTGCCCCATTTTGCCCCGTTGACATCCCCGGGCCCTTGCCCTAGACTGGTCGAGACCACCCTGCCTCAAGCGAGATTGGCACCAGTTTCGCAGTCTGCAATCCCTCCGATGGTGATTTCCGCCCGCTAGAACGATCATTCCGCTGTTACCCCTGCAATTTCAGGAGACGCTGACCAATGAGCCAGAAGATCACCGGTACGTGGCGCGACGACCCATCGCACTTCCGCCGGCCGACCCGGCGTGGCTTTCTCCAAGTCGGCGTCGTGGCCGGTCTGGGACTGACTCTCGCCGATTACTTCCGGCTGACCTCAACGGCCCGCGCAGAGCACGATTTCGCCCCCAGCAAGGAAGGCGTGGCCAAATCGGTCATTCACATTTATCTGCCGGGCGGCATGGCTCACCAGGAATCGTGGGACCCCAAGCCGAACGCGCCAATCGAATATCGCGGCGAGATGGCCTCCATCAAAACGAAACTCGACGGCGTCTACCTGAACGAGTGCCTGAAGCAGACCGCGCAAGTAGCGGACAAAATTGTTGTTTGCCGCTCGATGACCCACGGCGAAGCCGCGCACGAGCGCGGCACGCACAACATGTTCACCGGCTATCGCCCCAGCCCGGCCCTGATTTATCCGGCGATGGGCAGCGTGGTGAGCCACGAATTTGGCGTGCGGAACAAATTGCCGCCCTATGTCTGCATTCCCAGCCAGCCGACCACCTTCGCCGGGTCCGGTTATTTGTCGTCGTCCTTCTCGCCGTTCAGCCTGGCGCGGACCCGGCCAGCGGCGGTTTCCGCGTTCAGGACCTGGCACTGCCGGGCGGAGTTGACGAGAAGCGCTTTGGCACTCGCAAGAACATGCTCGAAGCCGTCAACGAGCATTTCGCGAAAAAAGAAAAGGCCGACAACCTCGACGCGATGGACACCTTTTATCAGCGCGCCTATGGGCTGATCAGTTCGCAGACGGTGCGCGAGGCATTCGACATCAATAAAGAAACGCCCAAGCTTCGCGATGAATATGGCCGCAACGCCGCCGGGCAGCGCATGCTATTGGCCCGTCGACTCGTCGAAGCCGGCGTGCGCTTTGTGTCGCTGACTTATGGCGGCTGGGACTTGCACGCCGGTATTCGCGGCGGCACATTGGGGCAACTTCCCGCCTTCGATCAGGGCTTCGCCGCTTTGATACGTGATCTCGATTTGCGCGGCCTTCTCGATACGACACTGATCATGGTGTCGAGCGAATTTGGCCGCACGCCGAAGATCAATGCCAGCGCGGGCCGCGATCATTGGCCGAAAGTCTTTTCCATCGTGTTGGCCGGCGGCGGCCTAAAGAGAGGCATGGTCTACGGCACTTCGGATGCCACCGCCACCGAGCCGGAAGACGATCCGCTGACCGTCGAAAACATGGCCTACACGGTCTTCGGCCAGCTGGGCATCAAGGGCGAAAAAGCCCTGGTTGCGCCGGGAAATCGGCCGGTCCTGGTCGTCTATGGCGGCAAGCCGGTCAAGGAGATCATTGCCAAAACCGCATGATCGCACGCGCCAAAACGATCGTTCCCGCGGCAGGCCGCGGGAACGCGTCATTTAGGCGAGTTCGAATTGGCAAGATCCTCATCAAGAGCCATCAACGAGACCGAATGTATGAACGCTTTTCGAATCATCGCCGGTCCGCCTTAGCGGTCGCCGGGGTTGCCATCGTCAGAGCCGACGCGGCCAGTCCGGTCCTTACCACAATCAACCCTCGCGGGGCGCAGCGCGGCACGGATGCGGTTCTCAACTTCACTGGCGGTCGCCTCTCCGACGCGGTCGAAGTGCAGGTTTACTATCCCGGCATCACGGTTTCCAAGCTGCAGGTCGTCAACGATTCGACCGTGAAGGTCACGGTCAAGATTGCCGCGGATTGCCGGCTCGGCGAGCACGCGCTGCGGGTTCGCTGCGCGTCGGGCATCACGGAAATGCGCACCTTCTGGGTGGGCCCTTATCCCATTGTAAATGAAAAAGAGCCGAACAACGATTTCGCCGCTCCGCAAAAAATCCCGCTCAATTGCACGGTCGAGGGAATCGCCGACAATGAGGACGTCGATTATTACGCGGTCGAGATGAAAAAGGGCCAACGTCTGTCGGTGGAAGTCGAGGGCATGCGGCTCGGCAACACCATGTTCGACCCGTTCGTGGCGATCCTCGATTCGAAACGATTCGAATTGGCCACGTCCGACGATGCGTCGAATATCGGACAGGATTGTTGTTGCTCGATTATTTGCCCGGCCGACGGCGCCTACATCATCAAGGTGCATGAGAGTTCGTATCGCGGCAACGGCGCGTGCCAGTATCGGCTGCATGTCGGTACGTTTCCGCGACCCACCGCCGTGGTCCCTGCGGGCGGAAAACTGGGCGAGGAGATTGAGGTCACCTTTGTTGGCGATCCCACTGGCCCAATCAAACAAAAAATCAAACTTCCCTCGGCGATGCCCGCGGAACCGTTCGCGGCGTTCTGCCAGGATGCCGGCGGCATTTCGCCCTCGGGCATTCGTTTCCGTGTCTCCGAATTTGGCAACGTGATCGAGCACGAGCCGAATGACGCGATCGCCCAGGCGAACAAGGCAGTCGCCGCGCCGGTTGCATTCAACGGAGCAATCGACAAGCCGGGCGATGTCGATTTCTTCAAGTTCGTCGCGAAGAAGGGCCAAGTCTTTGATTTGCATTGCTATGCCCGGCGGTTGGGTTCGCCGCTCGACCCGGTGCTGTATTTCACCAACGCCCAAGGCGGCGTGATCGCCGGAAACGACGATGCGATTGGACCGGACAGCTATATGCGCGTGACCATCCCCGCCGACGGCGAATATGGCGTCTATGTCATCGATCACTTGAAAAAAGGCGGGCCAAACTATTTCTATCGCATCGAAGTAACGCCGGTGCAACCGCGACTCACGATGACGATCCCAAAGGTCGATTTTTTCGGCTACTCGCAGGAGCGGCAGGCGATACCGGTGCATCGGGGCAATCGCTGGGCCGTGCTAGCGACCGCGTCCCGCGCCGATTTCGGCGGCGACCTCGCGCTGGGGACCGCCAACCTGCCGCCGGGCATCACCGCGCAGGCCGACACAATGCCCGCCAATCTCAATCAGACGCCGATGGTTTTTGAAGCCGCGCCGACTGCGCCGCTCGGCGGCACGCTTGGCGAAATCACCGCGAAGCACAATGACCCAAAGGTTGGGATTTCGAGCCATTATGAACAGGTCGTGTTTCTCGTGGCGATCCCGAACCAGGGCGTCTACTGGACGCACACTTTGCCGAAAGCTTCGATCGCAGTCGCGGACGAGGCTCCGTTCAAAATCGACGTGATCGAACCAAAGGTGCCGCTGGTTCAAACCGGCTCAATGAACCTGAAGGTCGTGACGACGCGAAACGCCGGGTTCAAAGGACCGATCACGGTTTATCCCCTGTTCAACCCACCGGGCGTGGGCTCGTCCAACGCCGTGACCATTCCGGCCGGACAGAACGAAGCGTTGTTCTTCGTTAACGCCAACGGCGGCGCACAGATTCGCAAGTGGAAAACAGCTTTGATTGCCACTGGCGACGCCGGCAAGGGACCGGTGTGGGTGTCGTCGCAATTATTCACGCTTGAAATCGCGGCGCCGTTCTTCTCGATCACCATGGAGCGCGGCGCGGTTGAGCAAGGCAAAGATACGCAGATTTTTTGCAAGCTGGCGACGACGACGCCCTTCCCCGGCAACGCGAAGGTGAAACTCATCGGCGTGCCGGCCAATGTGGTCGCAAAGGATGTCGAGTTTAGCAAAGACACGAAGGAATTCGCCTTCGCGATCACGACACAAAAGAACGCGCCCGCCGGAATTCACCGCAATCTGTTTTGTCAGGTCGTGGTCACGATGAACGGCGAACCGATCGTTCACAATTTGGGATCATCGGAGTTGCGCATCGATGTGCCGTTGCCGCCGAAAGCGAGTGCGCCAGCCACAGTCACAAAGGCCCCGGCCGCCACGCCGAAACCGAACCAACCCCCGGCCAAACGATTGACTCGACTGGAAAAGTTGCGGCTCGAACAGGAAGAGCGCGAGAAGCGCAAAAGGTCGGCGGCGGTCCTGCCAAGAAATAATAGCGCATGCCGACGCGATCCCTCGGGAACACTCGATTTGAGAAGAGGTCCGCCATGTGGTTCAACCGCTGTCTCGTTTGCTCCACTCAACTGTGCATGCTTGTTCTCCCATGGCTGATGGTCGGCACGGCGTCGGCCCAATCCCCCCCAATGGAGCCGGCGTCGATTTCAGTCTTCCCGCCCGATATTGAATTGACCACGTCTCGCGATCGGCAATCGTTCGTGGTGCAAGCCCTCTATGCCGACGGCCTCACGCGCGATGTCACAAACGAAGCGAAAGTCAGCGATCGCCAATCCTGCCTTGGCCAAGATTGAAAAGAACGTCGTTCATCCGCTGGCGGACGGTCAAACGGAAATCAAATTCGACTTTGGCGGCAAGTCGGCATCGGCGAAAGTCGCGGTGAAAAGTGCGAAGGCCGATCGGCCGATCAGCTTTAAGCTCGACGTGATGCCGGTCTTCATGCGGCCGGGCTGCAACACCGGCAGCTGCCACGGCGCCGCCCGCGGCAAGGACGGCTTTCGGCTGTCGCTGTTTGGCTACGACCCGGACGGCGACCATTTCCGCCTGACCCGCGAAATCAGCGGCCGCCGCATTAATCTCGCCGTGCCGCGCCGAGAGCCTGTTCATCGAAAAGGCGCACGGGCAACGTGCCGCACACCGGCGGAAGCGCTTCAAGCCCCGGCGACGAATATTACAACACGACTCATGCGCTGGATCGAAGCCGGCGGCGCCGCTTGATCCGCCCGACCGTGGCGACGCCGGTTTCACTCGACCTTTACCCAAAGGACGCCGTGCTCGACGGCAAGGGCGCGACGCAACAACTAACCGTCCGAGCCAACTACTCCGACGGCACCGACCGCGATGTCACCACACTTGGCGCTGTTCCTCACCAACAACGACAACTCGGCGAAAATTTCGCCCGAAGGGCGTCGTCACGGCGAACGAGCGCGGCGAAGCCTTTGTCATGGCCCGCTTCTGCGACGTTCACCGTCGGCTCGCCGTTCGTGGTGCTGCCGAAGGGCCTGAAGTTCACGTTCCCCGCCACGCCGGAAAAGAACTACATCGACAAGATCGTGAATGTGAAACTCCAGCAAGCTTCGCATCGCCCCGTCGACGGTTTGCAGCGACGAGGTATTTCTCCGCCGGGCGTATCTCGACCTCGTCGGCATTTTGCCGTCGGAAGAGGAATATCAGCGGTTCATGGCAACGCCGCGCCGGACAAACGCGAACAACTGATCGACGAACTCCTCGGCCGCAAGGAATTCGCCGAGCTGTGGGTGCTGAAATGGGCCGAATTGCTTCAGATGAGATCCTCGCAACATGTCAGCTACAAGTCGATCCTGCTCTATTACAACTGGCTCAGGAACAAATTGCGAACAATGTGCCGATCGACCAGTGGGTGCAGGAACTGCTTGGCGCCAGCTGGCGGCACGTTCAAGAACCCGCCCACGAACTACTATCAGAACGAAACCGACATATTGAAAGTCACGGAGAATGTCGCCCAAGTGTTCATGGGCATGCGGATCGCAGTGCGCCCAGTGCCACAACCATCCGTTCGACCGCTGGACGATGGACGACTACTACAGTTTCGCGGCGTTCTTCATCGCAGATCGGCCGCAAGCGGGCGACGATCCCGCGAGCACGTCGTCTTCAACAGCGGCGGCGGCGAGGTGAGTCACCCCGTGAGCGGCCACGTGATGCCGCCGAAATTCCTCGGCGGCGGCACAGTCGCCGACGTGGCCGGCAAAGACCGCCGCGAGGTGATGGCCAACTGGCTCGCGTCGCCCGAGAACCCGTACTTCGCGACCAATCTCGCCAATCTCATCTGGGCACCATTTCTTCGGCCAGGGCATCATCAATGAAGTGGATGATGTCCGCATCAGCAACCCGCGCGTCCAACGCCCGCTGCTCGCCGAACTCGGCAAGAAGTTCACCGATATCAATTACGATTTCAAGAACCTTGTCCGCGACATCTGCCACTCGGCACCTATCAGCGCTCGACCGCAGACGAACGAAGCAACGCCGGCGACACGCGAAACTTTGCCCGCGGGCCATCTGCGGCGAATTCAAGGCGGAATCGATGCTCGACTGCATCTGCGAGGTGACCGGACACCAAGGACAAGTTCCCCGGCCTGCCCCTCGGCTCGCGGGCCGCGCAGATCGCCGACGGCAGCGTCTCGACTACTTCCTCACGACCTTTGGCCGGGCCACCGCGCGAAACGGTCTGCTCCTGCGAGGTGAAAATGGAGCCACGCTGTCGCAAGCGCTGCACCTGCTCAATGGCGACACGACCAGCAAGAAGATTCAGCAAGGCGGGCTGATCGCAAGCTGGCTGACCGAAAGAAGACGCCGCGCAGATCATCGAGGAACTGTTACATTCGCTGCCTGAGCCGCAAGCCGACGGCTAGCGAAGAGCAAGCCAGCTATTGGACTCGATGTTCGCCGAAGGCCAGGACATGAAACAAGTCGCTCGAAGACGTGTTCTGGTCGCTGTTGAACACCCGCGAGTTCATTTTCAATCATTGATTGACTCGAGCTAGACCGCATCGGTTGAGGTTGTAGGCTCATGAGACCGGCATTTGCAAAGATTCTCGTGCTCTCGTCTCGTGCCATTCGTTTGTTTCGTGGTTCCGTCGCCGAGCAGCCGACGAACCGAAAGCCGCGAAAATCAACTACCTGGAACACGTTCTGCCGATCCTGCGCGACAAGTGCCTCGGCTGCCACAACTCCGACGACAAGAGCGGCGGACTGGTCCTCGACCATTATTCGAAGGTTGATGGAAGGCGGCGGGTCCGGCGTGGTGGTCAAGCCCGGCGAGCCGACGCGAGCCGCCTGTATTTGCGTGATCGCGCACAAATCGACGAGCCATTCATGCCGCCCAAGTCCGCCATGCTGCCACAGCAATCGCTCGACACGATCCGGGCCTGGATCGAACAGGGCGCCTGGAAAACGCCGGCAGCAAGGCGATCGCAATGAAACCGAAAGTGAACGTCGAGCCTCACCTCGGTGGTGCGGGGCGTCCGGCTGGTCCGCCGCCGATGCCCGATCCACTCGTCGCTGCATGACCCGTTGATCGTGACGCCGCATGCCAACGCCATCACGGCGATCGCGGCGAACCCCTGGTCGCCGCTCGTCGCCATCGCCGGTCACGAGCAGATCATCTCTTTACAACGCCGACACGCTGCGATTGCGTCGGCGTCCTCCCGTTCCCCGAGGGCCAAGCCAACGTGCTTGAATTCAGCCGCAACGGGAGCTTGCTGTTTGCCGGCGGCGGCCGCGGCGGACATTCCGGCAAGGTGGTCGTCTGGTCACGTGACAACGGGCGAGCAGATTATCGAAGTCGGCGACGAATACCGACACGTGCCTCGCCGCCGACATCAGCGCCGACCAGACGCAGATCGCCCTCGGCGGGCCCGAACAAGATCGATCCGCGTCTACTCCACCAGAGACGGCGAGCTGATACGCGAGATCAAGAAGCACACCGACTGGATCACGGCGATTGAATTCAGCCCCGACGGCGTGCTGCTGGCGACCGGCGACCGCAACGGCGGCCTGTTTGTCTGGGAAGCCTTCACCGGCCGCGAGTATTTCAGCCTGCGCGGCCACACCGGCGATGATCACCGATGTTTCCTGGCGCGACGATTCGAACGTGCTGGCGTCAGGCAGCGAAGACACCACGATCAAGCTCTGGGAAATGGAGAACGGCGGCAAGATCAAGAGCTTGGGGGGCTAACGCGGGCGGCGTCGAATCGATTCGATTTTCGCACGACAATCGGATCACAAGCGTCGGTCGCGATCGCGTCGCCAAACTCTGGGACCAAAATGGGGCCCGCAGAAATCATTTGAGCCCTTCCCGGACCTCGCCCTGCGAACCACGATCACGCACGACAACTCGCGCGTGATCGCCGGCGACTGGTCCGGCTTGATTCGCGTTTTCACGATCGCCGATGGCAAGGCGGCCGGAACGATCTCCAATAATCCACCTTCCGCCGCCGACCAATTCGAGGCGGCGTAAAGGATTTGAGTGCCAAGCAGGTCGCCTTCGACCAGGCCAAATCCGCGGCCGAGGCCGGCGCGGCGGCGGTGCAAGCGGCGAATGCGAATCTCGCCGCTGCCCAGAAAACCGCGGCGCAGATGGCCAGCCAGGTCGCCGCCGCGACGGGCGCGCTGAGCCAGGCCAAGGCCGCGGCCGATGCCGCCAAGGCCGCTGTTCCCGCCGCACAAAGCAAACTGAAGGCCAAGGAAATCGCGCCTCAAGACCTATCAAGAGGCCGCGGCGAAATTGAAGCAGGCGGCCGACGCGTCGAAGAATGAGCCGGCCCTCGTCGCCGAATTCCAGAGTGGGCAGAAACTGGTCACACAGACCTCCGCCGAATTCGAAGCCGCGAAGAAAGCGGTTGTTGATTCAACCGCGGCAGTCGGCGCTGACCGCCGCGAAACTCGCTGAAGCCGAAAAAGCCCTGACCGTCGCGAAGGCAAACGCCGCGGCCGCGCCGAAACTGGTCGAGGCCCGCACCAACGAACTCAAGGCGGCGACCGACAAATCGAATGCGGCCCACGCCGCCGCCAATGCGGCCTCGGCGAATCTCCTCGCCGTGGCCAAGAAAGTCGTCGATGCGTACAAGGCGCTGCCGCCGAAGAAGTGATCGATTTGCTTTCGGCTCGGCGATTTCTCGGCCTGTGATCCTCCAGAAGGATGGCGATAATACGTCAGTCCCATCGTGGAGACATTGATGAGTACGGCGACATTACCAGTTGAACAACGCTTGCGATTGTCCTCAATTCCGTGGGAGACATATGTCACCTACAGCGATGGGCTCGGTCCGCGCCATATTCGTGTGACCTATGACGGCTCAGAGATGGAAGTCATGACACTTTCGCCCAAACACGAGAACCAGAAAAGGCTGCTAGCAAGGTTGATTGATGCATTGACGGAAGAAATGGAAATCGACGTCGCCAGCTTCGGGTCGATGACGTGCCGGCGGGAGGATCTGCAACGCGGGCTTGAAGCAGATGATTTGTTTTGGGTCCAACATGAAGCCGATGTTCGCGGCCGCACGGACATTGACCTCGAAAACGATCCGCCCGCGGATCTGGCCGTGGAAATCGAAATTTCGCGGAGCACGCTGGATCGCATGTCAATTTACGCCGCATTGCGAATCCCCGAAGTTTGGTGCTGGGACGGTGAGCGACTGAAAGTCAACTTGCTCACCTCGCGAGGAACCTACCGCCAAAGCACCACAAGCAAAGCATTCCCATTCTTGCCCCTCGACGGATTCGCGCGTTTCCTTCAGCCGACCGATTTGAGCGAAACGCAACTGTTGCGATCGTTCCGAGCCTGGGTGGGCGAGCAGAAGAAGCTCGGCTGGAAAAAGAAAAAGTAGTTATCCGCCGACGTTGTTTGCAAAGATCAAATCAAGTCTCCCGCTCACAACATGTTGTAAGGGTCCACATCGAGCTGGTATTCGACGTTTCCCGGCACTTTCATCAGCGTCATGACGTCGCGGAGCACCTGGTGCAGCGAGGCGGCGCTGGCGATTGAATCTGAAAATGAAATCGGAAGTAATTCTTCAGGCGAAAGACCGGGCATTCGGCGGGGCCGAGCACGCGCACGGCCGGACTGCCGGGATGCTGGGCCGCCTGCCGGCTGAGCGCGCTGTCGAAAGCCAGTGACAGTTTGTCGGCGAACTCCTGGGCCACATCCTGCTTCTGGCTGCGAATGATCATCCGAGCCATACGCTGGTACGGCGGATAGCCATGCTCATGGCGAAACGCCAATTCCTGCTTCGCGAATGAAATGTAATCGTGCTCGACGGCGAACAGAATCGCCGGGTGCTCGGGGTTGAAGGTCTGCACCAGCACCTGGCCGCCGGATGATCGCCGCGGCCGGTGCGCCCCGCGACCTGCGCGAGCAACTGGAACGTCCGCTCCGAGGCGCGAAAATCGGGCATGTGCAGCCCCACGTCGGCGTTGACCACGCCCACCAGCGTCACGTTCGGAAAATCGAGCCCCTTGGCGATCATTTGCGTGCCCATGAGAATGTGAATCCGCCCCTCGCGGAAGGCGTCGAGCACGCGGCGGTGGCTGCCCGGCTTTTGCATCGTGTCGCTGTCCATGCGCTGCAGACGTAGCCGGGGAACTTCGCTTCGATCTCCGACTTGCAGTTTCTCCGTGCCGATTCCCTGGAAGCGCATCGCCGACTGTCTGCACATCGGGCAGTTCGGCGAGCGGCGACTGGTCAAAGCCGCAGTAGTGGCACAGCATCGCCGACGCGATCGCGATGATAAGTCATGGCCAGGTCGCAATTGGCACACGTGGCCACGTAGCCGCACGATGGGCAATGAATGTGCGTGCTGAAGCCGCGGCGATTGAGCAGCAGGATCACCTGCCCGCCGGACTTGAGCGCCTGCTGCATCGACACTTCCAAGCGCGGGCTCAGGGCGTGCTGGCCGGATCTTGGGACCATCGTGCCGCATGTCGATCAAGGCGACCTTCGGCATCTGGCCGATCCAGCACCCGATTCGGCAGGCTCAAGAGCGTGTATTGTCCGCGCTGGGCATTCTGCCAACTCTCCAGCGACGGCGTCGCCGAGCCCAGCACGATCGGGATGTTTTCCAGGCGGGCCCGCATCACCGCCACGTCGCGGCCGTGATAGCGCGGCGTCGATTCCTGTTTGAATGAGCTTTCGTGCTCCTCGTCGATGACGATGAGGCCGAGATTCCGGGTCGGGCGCGAACACGGCGCTGCGAGCGCCGACGACGACCTGCACTTGCCCCGCGGCGACGCGCCGCCAGTGCCCGCCGCGCTCGGCGTCGCCGAAGTGACTGTGCAGCACGGCGACTTCGCCGCACCGCCCGCGAAACCGCGCGATGGTCTGCGGCGTGAGCGAGATCTCCGGCACCAGCACGATGGCTTCCTTCCCCTGCCGGATCACCTCCTCGATCGCTCGCAGGTAAATCTCGGTCTTGCCGCTGCCGGTGACGCCGTGCAGCAGGAACGATTGAAAGCCGCCGGCCTTGACCGCCGCCTCAATCGGCTTCCAGGCCTGTTCCTGATCGGCATTCAGCACAATGGGCGTCGCCGGCTGGTCCGGCTTCGCCGCGGGCATGGCGAAGCGATCCACCTTCTGCGTCGATCGCCGGGCATAGCCTTTTTGGACTAGCGCGCCGATCGGCCCGGTCCCGCAGCCGGCCTGGCGGGCCAATTGTCGCATTTCGATTGGACCATGCGACAATCGCAGTTGCGTCAGCGCCGCGGTCTGCTTGGGCGAGAGCGGTTCGATCTCGGCCGGCAACTCGGCTTCCGGAACCGCTTCCAGCACGATCGTTTCGCGAATCCCCGATTGCTCGCGCGCCCCGGCGGGCACCACCGCGTGCAGCACCTGGCCCCAGGAGCACAGGTAATAATCCGCCATCCAACGCGTCAGCCGCAAGAGCGATTCCGTCACCAGCGATTCCGAATCGAGCACGGCGAGGATTTCCTTGGTCGCGTAATCCGGCTTGCGCTCGTGAACGCGGATGCAATAGCCGGACGCGGCCCGATCCCCGCGGCCAAACGGCGCCTCGACCCGACGCCCAACGCCAATCTCCGGGCGAAGCTCCGGCGGCACCGCATACGTGAAGGCCTGATCCATCGGCCGGTCGAAGACGATGTCCGCGAACAGCCCCTCGCTCATCGCGGGCGAGGTCGCTTCGGCGTCAGGCAGTTGGTCGGTCTGGGGCATCGAGAATTGCCACGCGGGCTCATCGGATGGATGCATTTCTTTCATGTCACTATACCCGGGCGAGTGGCTTGGCAGCAGGTCGGTTGCCTCATGGCGAAACCGGACAAATGCGGACAAATCCGAACTCGGCGGCCCACCTGCTTTTGATTTAAGTTCTTGCTGTGGATACAAGTTGCAACTCGTTTTCGAGAACATCAAAAAGTTTGTCCGGTTTGTCCGGTCGGTTGTCCGGTTTTTCGTCGCGTCATCAGCTGGAGTCGTCGCGGACTGCGAAAGCAATTGATTCGTCAACGTCGAGGACTCATCAAGCGTCATCTGGTGCGACTCCGATCGAAGGACATGCCACGTCGCCGTAGCGGAAATGCGCTACAAAGCGCCACTAGCCCATTTTACTGTACTGGCGTTTATATCTCAATGTGCGCATTCGGATTGCGGCGATCGCCTGCTGCGGAGGGCTTGGCAATACATGCCGCAGCAGAGACAATCGGTCTCAAAACTTCCACAACGGGCTATGAGGCAAAGATGCTTGGCGAATTACGTAAGAATTGAGCTAGCGGTCGCTTCCGAGCGGCTTTTCTGGAATAATAGAGCGGCGCCACTCCCGGCACTGGAGCAAGTCATGAATGCGGTGAAAGGAACGTGGAAGAACGGACGGATCATCCTGGATCGACCGACCGATTGGCCGGACGGCTGCCGACTCGCGATCGCACCGCTTCCCGAAGAGGAGACCCTTGGCATTCGGGAAGAGGACTGGCCCACGACCCCGGAAGCGATGGCCGACTGGCTCAAGTGGTATGCTTCCCTGGAACCGCTGGAGATCACCGCGGAGGAAGAAGCGGAGTTTGAAGCCTGGCGACGGAAGGTCAAAGACTACAGCATCGCGAAGTCCAACGAGCGTATCGCAGGTTTATTTGAATGAAACGATACCTGCTCGATACCGGCATCATGAGCGACTTCATGAACCACCGGCGCGGCGTGGATGTTCGAGTGCGCCAGGCCCAACAACAGGGAGCGCATTCGGCACGTGCCTCCCGGCGATCGGTGAATTATTCGCCGGCATCGAGCTGAGCGCGAGCAGAGACCCGAATCTCAAACGACTGAAAGCGGCCCTGAGCCGCATCGTCTGCTGGCCATTTGACCTCGCTGCCGCGGAAGAGTTCGGCCGGATCTATGCCAATTTGCAACGGCGAGGTCAGCTAATCGGGCCAATCGATATGCAGATTGCGGGAGTCGCTCTCAGTCTTGGCAACTGCACGGTTGTCAGCAAAGACGGCGATTTCACTGCGGTCCAAGGACTCAGCCTTGAGAATTGGGCGAGCTGACAATTAAGGGATTTCCTTTCCCCCAGCCGGGAATTGTCCAGGTAATAATACGCCCGAAAATCGGCGGATCGAAGGTATAATTGGTGTCGCTTCATTTTTCTGTCTCAATCGACGCTACTGGGACAAATAAATGAAGCGACACCAATTATTCGATCTCGCAGCTGTTGTCGCACAGATGCGCAAAAAAATCCTCTGACACTAGTAATCTGTGACCGCATTTCCTCATCGAAGGAGGGGTCAACTAATCGCTCGCCTCGGGTGAAGAATCGGAGAATGTTAGCGGCGGGCGGGCCGCGGATTTCCGTCCAAGCGCATTAAAGAGTCTACAATGTTTCCAGGAATGACAGTCCGGTCCCAAGCTGGAAGCACGCATGAATGAAGTGACGCGAATCCTATCGGACATTGACAAGGGCGATTCGCAGGCCGCGGAGCGGCTTCTACCCCTAGTTTATGACGAGCTCCGAAAACTCGCGGCGCAGCGGTTGGGTCAGGAAAAGCCTGGCCAGACACTTCAGGCTACAGCTTTGGTTCACGAGGCGTATTTGAAGTTGCTGGGGGATCAGAAATTCGAGAATCGTGGGCATTTCTTTGCAGCGGCCGCCGAGGCAATGCGTCGCATAATGGTCGAAATCGCTCGGCGCAAAGGCAGCCAGAAGCGTGGGCGCTTCGTTCGCTGCGATTACGATCCGGATCTTATTCCTGTCCGGAGCGTTCAATTTGGTATCGTCGAGATCAATGATGCCCTGGCAAAGTTGAAACGTCAAGATCCAAGGGCGTCTGAGCTGGTCAAGCTCCGTTTCTTTGGCGGCTTAACTCTACGACAGGCCGCTGAAGCTTTGAACGTATCGCCCCGGAGCGCTGACCACCTTTGGGCGTACGCCCGAGCATGGCTATTGCGAGAACTCGAAGGAACGCCGGTCTAGCTATTTCTGTGGATTCGATCGATTTTATTGCGTATTGTTCGAGCGAAATGCGCATTGCCGTGTGTAGTCAGCGATCCACCCACGAGAGAACAAACATGAATGAACGCGACATATTCGTCATTGCGTTACAACTTGACGATCCAGCAGAGCGAGCGGCTTACCTTGACGACGTCTGCGCCGGGAATCGAACGCTGCGAGAGCAAGTCGAACGGCTCCTACTCGTCCACGCACAGCCTGCTGGATTTCTGGATTCGCCTGCCATCGAACTGCTCAATACATCCGAGATATTCCCCGACCCCGCGGCAGGCGCGCATATTGAGCCGGCTGATCAGCTGATAGGTGATCGGTATAAACTGTTGGAAAAGCTTGGCGAAGGAGGGATGGGAACAGTGTGGGTCGCGGAACAAATCCACCCGGTCCGCCGCACGGTCGCCGTGAAATTCGTCAAGTCCGGAATCGATTCGGAAACGATTAAGTCGCGATTCGAGGCAGAGCGCCAGGCCCTGGCGCTGATGGATCACCCGAATATCGCAAAGCTGCTCGACGCTGGCGCAACTATTGATGGACGTCCGTTTTTGGTGATGGAGTATGTGAAAGGAGTGCCAATTACGAACTTTTGCGACCAGGCCACGCTCAAAATTCAAGAGCGCCTCCAGCTTTTCATAACGATTTGCCACGCGGTACAGCACCTACACCACAAAAGCATCGCTCATCGCGACCTCAAGCCATCGAACGTGTTGGTCACCCTGGACGACAGCCGGCCCTTTGTGAAAGTCATCGATTTCGGTATTGCAAAAGCGACCGGCCAACAGCTCGTCGACAAAACGCTGTTCACGCCTTTCACGCAGGTACTTGGAACGCCGCTCTACATGAGCCCGGAGCAGATTTCCCACGGCGGTGTCGGTATTGACACGCGCTGTGATATTTACGCGTTGGGTGCGCTGCTTTATGAACTGTTGATCGGCACAACCCCCTTCGACGCCAAGGACTTCGCGGATAAGCCGCCTGACGAGATCTTCCGAGTCATTCGCGAAGAGGAACCGCAGCTGCCGAGCGCTCGCCTGAATGGCAGTTCTGATTTGGCAATGATCGCAGCCAATCGCGGGGTTGAGCCGAACAGGTTGCTTCGAGTGATTCGCGGTGAACTCGACTGGGTAATCGTGAAATGCTTGGAAAAGGATCGTAATCGACGTTACGACACGCCCAGTGCTTTGGCGGACGACCTGCAGCGATACCTGAACGACGAGCATGTTCAAGCCTGCCCGCCGTCAGCCGGATATAAGGTGCGGAAGTTCATGCGGCGGAACAAGACCGTCGCGGTTGCCGCGTTCATTGTCGCTGTTGTGCTGATCGCCGGCATGGTAGCCACGTCTTGGGGATTGATCAGCGCCGAACGCGCCCGGCAACGAGAGTCGCTACGCGCCGACGCCGAGAAAAGCGCCAAGCACCAGGCACTCGAGCGAGAGGCCGAAAAGGAGGTTGCACTCAGCTTCTTATCGGATCGAATACTAATGGCCGCCCGACCAAAGGGTGAAGCCGGCGGTCTCGGCCACGACGTAATGCTCCGAAGCGCCATCGAAGCAGCCCTTCCCGAACTGCAAAAATCGTTTCGTGACCAGCCTCTTGTCGAGGCCCGCCTGCGTATGGTGATCGGCGAGTCGTTCTGGTCTCTCGGCGAAGACAAAATCGCGGAAGAACAATTCGAGACCGCACGGAACATACGCCTTGAACGACTCGGTGCCGAGCATATCGATACCATTGAAAGCTCTTCTCGACTGATCGAATGTTGGGTCGACTTGGGTCGCTACAGCGACGCGCTCAGGCTCTGTACGCAAACTTTGGAGCAGCAGAGGAAGGTATTCGGGCCGGACGACACCGGCGTGCTGCATGGCACGTATTTTCTGGCCGACATCTATAACGAGCTTGGCCGCCGCGGGGATGCCCTCAGCCTTTGCGAGCAGACATTTAAATCTCAGAAGGCCAGGCTGGGCCCTGAGCATCCTGACGTTCTCGTGACCCAACAGTTGCTCGCCGCAATTTACTATGAACTTGGCCGCTACGACGAGGCGGTCATGGTCGGCGAACAAATTGTCGGCGTGCTGAAAGCTCGGTTCGGGCCTGACAATGATAGAGTCTTAATGGCAAAAAGCACTCTGGCCGATTTCTATGCCGGACTTGGCCGTCATTCAAAGTCGCTTGTGCTTCGCGAGGAAACGCTGGCGGTTCAGAAAGCAAGGCTGGGCGACGATCACGCGACGGTTCTCGAAAACATGTTCCAGATCGCCGATGAATACGACGCGCTCGGGCGACAATCAGACGCGCTTCGGCTCTGCGACCAGGCCCTCGCCATACTGAAAGTAAAGTATGGCACGGACCATCCGAGTACTCTGGCCGGAATGCAGCGCCTGGCCGCCAGCTACGTCGCGGTCAATCGCCCCACCGAAGCGATCAAGCTAGATGAAGTAGCACTGGCGAAATTGAGGATTAAGCTGGGATCTGATCATCCAAGTACTATCGCCTGCATACACAATCTTGCAAACAGCTATAGCGAAATTGGAAGGAGCGGCGAGGCGATCAAGCTACGCGAGGAAGCTGTCGCAACGCAGATGGCCCGGTTTGGACCGGCCAATATGGATACGCTCGTCGGAATGCAAAACCTGGCCTCGGATTACGAGAGTGTCGGGCGCAGAGATAACGCGCTCAAAGTTCGTGAGGAAACACTCGCGGTCATGAAACGCAGTCTTGGGCCTCAACATCCCGAAGCCCTCAAGTGCATGTGCGATTTGGCGAATGCATACGATGCGGCCGGACGCCGGAGCGACTCGATCAAAATGCATGAAGAGATATTGACGCTGCAGCAAGTGGGGCTTGGCGTGGCTCATCCCCACACGCTTTCGACAATGGACTGCCTCGCAGATCGGTACGCGGATTGCGGGCGTCTTGGCGAGGCAATCAAACTCCGCACGGAGGAATTGGCTGTCAAGAAGGCCAAGTTTGGCACAAGTCGTCGCGACACATTTGCAACCGCGGACAAACTTGCCGCGAATTACCTGGTCGTCGGCAAACAGGTCGAGGCCGTCAAATTGCTGGAAGTGACGGTAGACCAGATGAAAAAGGTCCTCGGGCCTGACGCTTCAGATACGCTGGCCAGCATGCAACTGCTCGCGCTCGCTTATGCCACGGTCGGACGCGAGGCCGAGGGTGTCAAACTCGGTGAAGCGACCTTGGCATCGCAAAATCAAAGCTTGGCGAAGGCGACCGCACCACGCTGCAAGCGATGTCAGCCTTGGCATATTGCTACCATGCGGTCGGCCGGATAGCCGACGCAATAGCGCTTCAAGAAAAGGCGCTCAAGGTCACAACGACGAAGCTGGGATCTGGGGACCCGTGCACCGTACTGGCAGCGGCAAATCTCGGCTGGTGGTTGGCCACTGCTGCCGACGTCAAACTCCGCAATGAGGCGCGCGCTGTTGATCTTGCTGCACGTTGCGTTCAGTCGTCGCCGAATTTGGCAGGTGGCTGGTTCCTCTTGGGCACGTCGTACTACCGGACCAAGGATTGGAAAGATGCCGCCGAGGCGTTGGAGCACGCCATCAGCCTCCGAAATCTGTCCGAGGTCATTGACGGAGCAGTCATCTACTCCGAAGCAGCGAACAACGGCTTCTTTCTGACGATGGCTTTCTGGCAGCTTGGACAGAAAGAAAAGGCGCGCGAATGGTTTGACAAGGCAACGCAATGGATGGTCAAGGGTAAAAAGGGCGATTCGGAGACTAAGCGATTCCAAGCGGAAGCGGCAGAATTGCTAGGAATCCAGAACCAAACCGATTGATCAGCCCCACCGGTGTTGAGGAGTAATTCGCGCCGCGACGACGGTATAGGCACTGCTACCTGGGCTCGGCACCGGCTTCCTGGCCCCGCCGCTCTGCCCGATCGCAGGTCTCCTCTGCCCGCCCCGGGCCGAATAGGATGCTCCTCAAGGAACGCCACTGCTTCCACTCCGACGGCGCCCTCTTCTACGTCAGCTTCAGCCTGGTGGATTGGCTGCCGATTTTTGTTTCGGAAGAAGCCTGCAAGATCGTCACGGAGAGCCTCAACTTCTGCCGTTGCCTGAAAGGATTGCGGGTCAACGCCTAGCCGAAGTCGGCAGACTTCGGGTGAAGACCCCGAAACTAAAGCTTGACGAGGCACTCACCCGTTCCAGGCAGCTTGGCAATTCATACCGCACAAGAGATAATTGCGGTGAAATGTCCGGCGGGGCGAATCACAGCCGGCTGACGAGCATGACTTACGCCGACGGCTACGTCATGAACTACAACTATAGTTCTGGTTTGAACGACGCAATCTCGCGGCTGTCGTCGCTGTTGGACATTAACAAACAAAAAGCTCTGACACCATTTATCCCAAACAATGGTTGCTCGGGCCACGGCAAACACCTGAGTACACAGGTTCGCCTGAAGATCCCAACCTTGATGCGGTTTGGGCGTGCCGTCGTTGTTTGTTCGCACCATGCCAAACGTGTTGCTGATTTTTCCTTCGCGTATTTTCATGTAAAGCAGTGGTTCGGTCATGGCCTTCTCCCGATTGAAGTTTCCGGCGATCGTGTCGCCGCCTTGGAATCATTTGTTCCCGCCCGATGTCCCGACGGGGCCAGCGGCTTGACCGAAAGTCTTCTCCTGCCTGTCAGAAAATGAGAGGTGGCCGGCCACAACAGAGTTTCTTCGCCATCGGGGGTGTGCGGTCTGCGCTCGCCTGAGTGTGCGATCTGAGCGCATCGCTGTGGCACAGGTGGCCTCATCAATGAGTTGAATCGAACCGGAACCGCCATTCGCCAAGCTGAAATAGCGCACGGTCCGCAGCTGTTTGCGAGTCACAATCGCGGCACGCCAAGTGCTAAAACAACAAGTCCATCAACCTGTGAGAGGTGTGAAGCGGACGGTGGCAAGACTCCGACATCCATGTGACTACATCGACGGCGCGGCGAATGCGATTAGAGTGTTCGCTTCGTAATTCGGCGATGATTTTGTCTCAATTCGGTTCAACCAAAGGGACTTCTGGGAGTGACATTTCATGAAATCAAGAACCGGCGCGGTGCTGCTCCTCGCTTTGAGCGGGGCTGGGGTGTATGTGGCGATGGCCCAACCATCGCGGAAGCCCGCGGGGGCGGAGAAGGAAGTTCGCGCCGCCGTTGAATCCTATGTGGCGGCATTCAACCGCCGCGATCTCCCGGCATTCCTTGGCTTCTGGGAGGACGACGCCGTTTATGTCGATGACAACGGCGCGGTCCACAAAGGCAAGAAGTCGATCGAAGCGCTGATGAAGAAGAACGCACCGCAACTCAAAGGCTTCACCATGAAGATCGATCTGGCGGGGATCCGTTTTCCAAAACCGGATGTCGCCATTGAGGAGGGCAGCGTCACCTTGACCTCGCCCGACGGCGTCCCGAGCAGCGACCGGTACATCGCGGTCTGGGTCAAGAACAATGGCCGCTGGCTGCTCAATACCGTTCGCGATCAACCGTCCGCCACGCCGGCCGTTGTTGCCTCGACCCCGATGAAACAACTCGAGTGGCTCATTGGCAATTGGACCGCGGAATCCGGCAAGGTCAGCGTGAAGTTGCATTGCCGTTGGGCGCTCAATCAGCAGTTCATCGTGTTTGAATATGAGGTCGCACGCCCGGGCGAGGAGACCAATCATGTTGCGCAGTGGATCGGCTGGGATCCCGCGACCGAACAGATCCATTCCTGGGTCTTCGACTCCGAAGGCGGGCATGGCCAGGCCGTCTGGGAGCGTGATGGAAACACTTGGACATCGCAAGCCGAAGGAGTGCTGGGCGACGCCCGAAGGGGAACCTCGGTGAATTCGATTCAATTCGCCGACGACGACCATTTCATTTGGCGATCCCGCAACCGCGAAATCGACGGCGATCCGATTGCCGACGCGGAGGTGAAGTTCACGCGGCAGGCCGGAAACCAGAACGGCGCGGCGAAGGAGGCCAAACCATGAAGCGATTAATGCTTCTCTTGGCGCTGGCCGCCTTCATTTTGATGCCGATGACCGTTAACTCGAACGGCCGCGGTGGGTTTGGCGGCGGTGCGGGCGGACGGGGCGGCGGCGCGGGCGGACAGAGTGGCGGCGGCGCGGGCGGACGGGGTGGCGCGGGAGGCGGCGGTGGCGCGGCGCGCCCATCGCGCCCGGCGGCGACGCCTTCGTTTGGCGGCGGCGGCGGCCGCCCTTCCGGCGGTGCTCGTCCCGGAGGCGGCGCCCGACCGGGCGGCGGGGCCAATCGACCATCAACACCCGCGGCACGCCCGGCAACGAAACCGGGCGTCAGCGCCGGCCGTGTTCCGCAGACTCGCCCCGCGCAAGGCAGGCCAAATGTAGCTGCCCGCCCCAATGTTCCGGCCGGCCGACCCAATGTTGGCGGCGGGGCGGCGGGAGTTGGAAACCGGCCGGGAGCCGGCAACCGCCCATCAACCCTCCCGGCTCGACCTGGAGTCGCTGAGCGACCAGGCCCCAGCGACCGGCCCGGTGTTTTCGATCGGCCTGGAACTGGTAATCGGCCCTCCACTTTGCCGGCCCGACCCGGTATCGGCGATCGGCCGGGAATTGCCGACCGGCCCGGAATCGCCGATCGGCCCTCGACCTTGCCGGCACGCCCGGGGATCGGAGACCGGCCCGGAATCGCCGATCGGCCATCAACACTCCCCGCACGACCCGGAATCGGCGATCGGCCGGGCATTGGCGATCGACCGGGAATCGGCAATGGCAATGTCGTTAGCAATCGGCCGATTAATATCAACAATAATCGCACCAATATCGGTTATAGCAATCGAAACTATTTCTACCGGCCGTCGACGCCGCCCGCGTACGGCGCCTGCGCAACGGATACTGGCGCGGCTACTATCACGGCTATCACAGCGGCTGGATTCGCGGTTCCTGGAATTGGGCGTATCGTCCTTGGTTCTGGGCGGCCGGGGCCGTTGGCGCCGGTTGGTTGGCCGCTCCAACGGAGACAGTCGTTTACAACAACACCTACTATTCGCCCGAATCCACGACGATTGCAGAGCCGCCGATCGACTACTCGCAACCGCTGCCGCTGCCTGAAGTGCCGGCCGAATCGACGGCCGAGGGCGAAGAACCGCCGCCCGACCCCGCAGTTCAAAGCGCGATCGCCATCTTCGATGAGGGACGAGCCGCATTCGCGAAGCGCGACTATGCCAAGGCCCTCGCCAAGGTGGATGAGGCAATCAAGAAATTGCCCAGCGACGCGACCTTAAATGAGTTCCGTGCATTAACGCTTTTCGCAATGAAGAAATATCAAGAGGCCGCGGCGACCATTTACGCCGTGCTGGCGGCGGGTCCAGGCTGGTCGTGGGATACGGTCCGCGAACTGTATGGCAATCCCGACGACTATACGTCCGACCTTCGAGCCCTCGAGGCGTTCGTGAAGAAAAACCCCGATGCGGCCTATGGTCATTTGTTGCTGGGCTATCACTACCTCGTGATCAACGCGCAGGACATCGCGATTCGTGAATTCGAGCGCGTGACCAAGCTGCAACCCGAGGACAAAGTTTCCGCCGAGTTGCTAAAAGCGCTCAAACAGGGCAGCAGCTCCGATGCAGCGCCCCGGCCCGGCGGACCGTAACAGTTGGCTTCGACATGCCGCCTTGGGCGGCATGTTGTTGACTACCAAAAAGCCCCTTTGTTGCAGGAATCGAGCGTCTGCGTCGAATCGGTACTCGGGGTGTTTTGTAACGATCAACTGCTCGAAACTCTAGTTCTTCAACCGGGAGTTGTTTCATGTCTGCTGTTGTTAAATGGTCGACGCCGTTGGAGGTTTCGCTGCTGGCGTCCGGATGTTGTCACGGGTTCCGGAGCAGGCCAACGTGCTGCTCGTCGTCGACAACCAGGCGTTGCTAAAGAGCCCGCTCGCCCAGGTGGAACATTGGGAGTGGAATAAATGGTGTCGCTTCAGTTTTCCGGGTGCCGAGGCTCGGGTGGGCGCGGTGAATATCAACTCGACGCCGAAGGTGCAATATGCTTGTTCCGGTTTGAATGACGCGATCTCGCGGCTACCGTCGCTGTCGGACACGAGCAAAAAAAAGCTCTGACACTATTTTTTACGAGCAAAAAAAAGCTCTGACACCATTTTTTAAAAAGGTCTAGTTCAACAAATGGCGTCGCTTCAGTTATTTGCCAATAGGGACTCGCGGCGCGAGCAAATCAGTGAAGCGACGCCATTTATTCCCTCGTCGAAAGGCTTGTCTCTCAAGGGCTTTGCATTTTCATGGTTTCAGGGCGCATCGGCATGACGACTGACGCCGACTGACACCGATTCCCCTCTTCCGAGCTCTTCTTGCCAATCAATAACTTGGCGGTTGGCAACTTCCAGGCAAATTTTTCGGCACTTTTTTCGACAGCTTCGCCGCCAAACATCGCATGGCGTGTAGCAGCGGGCGAATCGACTCGGTCCACAGCTTGGATCAACGAAAGGAATTGTTTCACCATGGTATTCCACAGCCTCAAAAAGATTCGAGAATCCTGGTCAAAGCGGCGGGCGACTAAGTGCCCAAGCGGGCACGCACTGTTCCGCCCGTCCCTGGAAGCGCTCGAAGGCCGCGTGCTGTTCGCCCTACGCGTCTGGACCGGGAATAGCCCGTTCTCCAATCACTGGAGCGATTCACTCAACTGGCAGAACCCCGCCTCGTTTCCGAGCTTCGCGGTCGGGTTCGGCGATTCCGTGTTTTTTCCGGGCGACGCCAAGCAACAAGACAATGTCGAGGACATCGATTACAACAATCTCGCGCACTCGTTTCCGCCTTCCATCGAGCTGGGATTGATGCAAATCGAAGGCACGGGCTACCACATCAGCGGGAATGACATCCAGCTCACCAGCACGCTGATCAGTGGCAGCGGGTTCGTTCCGTTTCCTGGCACCAATACCATCGACAACCGACTGACTTTCTTTCAAGAAGATAACCGGCAGTCCGGACTGATCAACGTCGCGACTGGAATCCTGAACCTGAGAAGCGATGTCCACGCCGGGGTAGGCCTCGACATGTTGAAAATCGGTCAGGGGACGCTGAAGTTCGACTTTTCGACAATCGGCGAGTCGAATGTCGCCGGCGACTTCGTGGTTCAGGAAGGCCTGGTGGCCCTGGGAGAGGGGCGCAGCTACGCGATGATCTCCATATCGAAGCGGGCACCGTGGACGTATTGCGGGGCGGCAACCAGATTTCGCGCGACTCCAACATCACCATTGATCGACTGGGTCTCTTGAGTTTCCGGGGTCATTCCGAGGGCCTCGGCGATATTACGCTCAATGGCGGCGAGATCGACACCGCGGGCGGCACTCTCTTCATCGAGGGGAGCGTGACGGTCACGGATTCGGAAGAGTTTTCGGAAATCTCCGGCACCGTGGACCTGGGCGCTTCAACACGCACATTCAACGTCGGGGACGGCCCTGGCCTGGACGACCTGAAAATCTTTGGCCGCATCCAGGGGACCGGTGGACTGATCAAGACTGGCAACGGCCGTCTCGTGTTCGCCGGATCCACCGCCAATACTTACACGGGTCGGACCACGGTGCAACGGGGAGTCCTGCGCTTAGCAAGTCGAACAACGTCGACGCCATTGCCGGCAATCTGGATGTGGGCGATTCCTTAGGCGGCGCCGACGCCGACAAGGTGGTGTTGCTCCAAGACGAGCAAATCCCCACGGACGTTTTCACCAACGTGTTCGAGTCCGGCGTACTGGATTTGAACGGTCATGATCAAACCATGATCAATTTGAATCTGGCCGGCGGCAACGTTGTAACGCAAACCGGCGGAAGTCTTCGACTGGTGGGCGGTTTCCTACCGGTCGTCCATGTCTTGCCGGCGGCGAATCCCGCGACGATCAGCGGCACGATCACGATCGGCGATATTGCCTTTTTTGATGTCGAAAATGTGGTCTCCGGCAGCGACCTGATCGTCGACGGCATCTTCATCGGCGGCCTTTTGGTCAAGTCGGGACCGGGAACGATGGAAGTCAACTCAAACCTGCTGAACCTAGGCGATACGCGGATCGAAGAAGGGCAACTCATCGCCAATGGCCCGCTGGCCAACAGTCGGGCGTTGGTGCAAGATAGCGGGTCGCTTGCCGGCAAAGGCCAAGTCCGGGGGATCATCGCGGACGGCGGTCGAATTCAGCCCGGCGACGGCGTCGGCACGCTGACATCCAACGGCAATGCATCGCTTCTTTCCGGTTCCATTTTTCAACCTCAGGTCATTCCACTGGTTTCCGACCCGCATGATGTACTGAAAGTGCGGGGCAACGTGACACTCGGCGGCAGCCTCGCCGTGCAACCGTTGTTCCTGCCATCCGTGCCGCCGCTGACGCCCATCACGATCGACGATTTTTCCGCCTCCGGTTTCACGGCCACGCGCGGTTTCAGCCGAGGCGTGGGCTTCTCCGGTTTCTCGGGCACCACAATGCACATCGCGAATGCCGGCACGGGCAGCGAACAGGCCACCTGGACATTTCAGGGCATCCCGCCGGGCAGCTACCGCGTGTCGGTGACCGCGGCCACGTCAACGAGCGCGTTGCTCCAGACTCCCGCCACGAACGCGCCGTTTACCATCTTGGACGGGGCCACGACCTTGACCACCGTGCGCGTCAATCAGCGGACGCCGACGACCGATTTCTCGAAGTTCGGCCTCAACTGGGACACACTCGGCATCGTGCAAGTGACCAGCAATACATTGACCGTCCGCCTGACCAATGACGCCGAACGGCGATGTCTTCGCCGATGCCATCCTCATCGAACCGCATCAGGTCGTGATCATCGACAACGAGGGCAGCCGACCCCGTATCGGCACCTTCGCCGGCCTGCCGGAAGGCGCCACCGTCGAGCGCGATTGCAACCACCTTCCTCAACGGCCAGTTCGTGCAACAGAACCAGCTCTACACGATCAGTTATCGGGCCAACGACGGCAACGATGTCGCCTTGGGCTATGTCACCACCGCCACCGCCGCCCAAGAACTGCTCATCTCGCCGGCGTCCATCAACGAAGGGCAGAAAGCGACGCTCACGGGCCATCTCACCGACCCGGACAGCGGCGATTTCCTCACGCTCACCATCGATTGGGGCGATGGCAGCGAAATCGAGACGCATCATCCCGGCACCAAGGATTTCCATTTCGCACATCGCTACGCCGACAACCCGCCGGGCCAGCCGAACGGCGCCTACACCGTGCACCTGCACTGGTTCGACCAGAATGGCGCCGGCAATAGCCGCGATCTCTCGGTCACCGTCGAACAACGTGGCGCCGAAGCTCTTCCTTGCCGCGTCGGATCGAGCTTTCTCCCACGGGCTGTTCGTCGTGCCCGGCTTCGTCAAGGATCCTGGCGTCCATGACCACCTGATGGTGACCGTGGACTACGGCGACGGCACGGGCGTGCAATCGGTCGAACTGAATCCCGCGCGGCACTTCCTGCTGCACCATCGTTACCAGCAGCCCGGGACCTATCGCGTCACCGTAACGTCAGCGACGACGACGGCGAATTCGACACGTTCACTGTGCTCGTCCGCGTGAATTGACCGGGAAAGTGTCGGTCGTGACGCACTTTCGAGAGTTCACAGGCCAGAAGCTGGCGAACTCTTGTGCCCAGTCCGAAGATTGGCGATTCTCGTCGGCGAGCTTCTGCGCATCGGGTGCGAAGATCGAGACTGACGTACTGCTCAGCGCGATCGCGTGGTGAACGAAGCGGCGGTGTCCGAGAGCTTCGAGTGGGCGAGAGACCGCGCCGAGCGCGAAGGCAGAGATTAGAATGATGCCATGCCCAACATTCGCCGACCGCTGATGACTGCCGCGATCGCCCTGCTCCTCTCGCAGTCGGCGACGCTCTGGGCGGACGATTGGCCGCAATGGCGGGGGCCGAATCGCGACGGTATTTGGCGCGAAACCGGGACTTTGCAAAAATTCCCGCCCGGTGGATTGAAAACTCGCTGGCGCGTCCCGGCGGGGTGGGGATTCGCCAGCCCGGTCGTGGCGCGGGGCCGCGTCTATCTCGCCGATGCGGTGGTCGTCAAACCCAAGGCGAAGGAGCGCATTCGCTGTTTCGACGAAGCGACGGGCAAGGCGCTCTGGACCCACTCGTATGAAGTTGCCTATGAAAACTGGGCGTTTGATCCGGCCCAGGAAACCGGACCGATCGCGACGCCGATTGTTCAGGACGGCAAGATTTACACGCTAGGACGCGTCGACGATCTGTTCTGCCTCGATGCCGGCACCGGCGCGATTCTATGGAAGAAGGATCTGGCAAAGGAGTATGGCGTCGCGTTCGCACCGGGGCCGCGCCGTCGCCGTTGATCGAAGGCGACCTGCTGATCCTGTTCATCGGCGCGAAACCGGGCGCGGGCGTCGTCGCGTTTAACAAGGATAGCGGCAAGGAGGTTTGGAAAGCTGCTCGATGAATCGCTGACATTCAGTTCGCCAATTGTGATCACTTCCGGCGGAAAACGGCAATTGATTGTCTGGACCCAGGAATCGGTGAGTTCGCTCGATCCGGCGTCGGGCAAAACCTACTGGCGGCAACGGCTTCGCACCAGCAACGAGTACGCGGTCTCGACGCCGGTCTTCGACAACAACCGATTGTTGATCGGCGGCTTGATGTTTCAGATGGATTCCCACAAGCCTGCCGCGGCGGTGCTGTGGCCGGACTCAAAGGCGCCGGGCGCCGAATCTTGAGCCATACTTCGACCGCCATTCTGCGCGGCGGCGAAGTCTACTCCGCCAAGTCGTCCGGCGAGTTGGTTTGCCTCGATGCCACCGGCAAGAAACTTTGGATATCGGACAAGGTGACCGATTTGAAAAACGGGGCCAGTATTCACATCACCCCCAATGGAGACTCGTACTTGCTCTACACCGACCGGGGCGAACTGATTCGCGCCGAACTCAGCGCGAAGGGCTACAAGGAAATCAGCCGCGCCGCCGTGTTGGAACCAACGATGCCGTTCGGGGGAAGGAAACTTGTCTGGTCGCCTCCTGCCTATGCCGACGGCTGCATCTTCGCCCGCAGCGGCAAGGAGTTGGTGTGCGCCTGGCTGAGGGCGACGCCGTAACCGGCACACGACAGGAACTCGGATCGAAATGCACATCATTTACATCGATGCGGACGCCTGCCCGGTCAAGGACGAGGTCTATCGCGTTGCGCGGCGATACGAAATGCGCGTGGTCGTAGCGTCGAAGACGGCGATGTTCGTCCCCGCCGAGGCCACCATCGAACTGGTCGTTCGCTCCGGTTTTGGCGAGGTGGACGATTGGATTGCCGAACAGGCCGCCGCGGGCGACATCGTGGTGACCGCCGACATTCCGCTGGCGGCCCGATGCCTCGCGAAATCGGCCCGAGTCATCGACCCGCGCGGACGCGTGTTCACGGAGAATGATATCGGCGAAGCGCTGGGAATCCGCGATCTCATGAGTGAATTGCGCGAGGCGGGAGCGGTCACGGGCGGCCCCGCTCCGATGGCGGCGAAGGACCGTTCGCGGTTTTTGTCAAAGCTCGATGAGACCATCAACGCGGTGCGAAAAGCGCATCCGCGACGTGAATAGGGCTCGGCGCCGAATCCTTATCGCCGCCCCTGGCCGCGCGAGGGCTTTTTCTTTCGCTCGGAAAACGCCAGCGCCGGTTTGTGGCCCTTGTTCGGAGTCGCCGGCGGGCCGGAGTAATCGAAATCGGGCAGGTGCTGGCGCGGAATCTTTTTGCCGATTTGCCGCTCGATGCGGGCCAGCATTCCCTGTTCTTCCGCCGACACCAGCACCAGCGCGTCGCCCTTGTCGCCCGCCCGGCCGGTGCGGCCGATGCGGTGCACATATTCGTCGGCGACATTCGGCACGTCGAAATTCACCACGTGCGTGATGTGGCGAACGTCCAATCCGCGGGCGGCGATGTTCGTCGCCACCAGCACCGGAATTCGCTGGCTGCGGAAATCCTGCATCGCCCGGTTGCGCTGGCTCGGCGTGCGGTTGCTGTGCAATTCCGCGACGCCATAACCGGCGTGCTGCAATGTCTTCGCCAGCCGCTTCGCCCCGTGCTTGGTCCGCGTGAAAACCAGCACGGAAGGCATTTCCCATTGCTGCAATAGATGTAAGAGCATGGCGGCCTTGCGATGCGCGGGCACGGGATAGGCCGTGTGCGTGACGTCCGAGGCCGCGGTCCCGGGCTGGCCGATCGCCACATGCAGCGGATCGCGCAAGACCGAGCGGGACAGCCGCGGCGATCTCCGGCGGCATGGTCGCCGAAAACAGCAGCGTTTGCCGCTTCGTCGGCAGCCGGCCGATGATCCGCTTAATATCGGGAAAGAAACCCATGTCGAACATCTGGTCGGCTTCATCGAGGATCAGCGTCCGCAACGCCGAGAAGTTGGCGGCGCCGCGCAGGAGTTGATCGAGCATTCGGCCCGGCGTGGCGACGACCAGATCGACGCCCGAGCGCAGCGCCTTCTCTTGCGGGAACGATGGCATGCCGCCGACGACCAGCGCGCTGCGCAACGGCGTCCCCGCCGCCAGCCCGCGAAAGACGACTTCAATCTGCCCGGCGAGTTCGCGCGTGGGCGTCAGCACCAGCGCCGGTGCGGCCGCGCGGCCGCTCGAGCAAATGATGCAAAACCGGCAGCAGAAATGCCGCCGTCTTGCCGGTCCCCGTTTGTGCCGTGCCAACGACATCGCGACCGGCCTTCACGGCGGGAATCGCTTGAGCCTGGATCGGAGTGGGTTGAGTGTAACCGAGCTTGAGGACGTTCCGCACCAAGGCGGAAGATAAACCGAGTTGCTGAAAGGGCATCAAATTCTCACGAAACGCAAATCGAACAAACGAACACAACCTGTATTGTAGCGGATTTGCCCGCCAAGACCAAATTCGGCCGTGTGCCTCTGCATTCGAACCTTGCGCGATATCGTTCAGGGCGGCGATCCGCCACCGACCAAAGTGTTGCTTCAGCCGGTGGCCGATCGTTCCGCCGAGACTCTCGCGAAGATGCCACGATGCCGATCGCAGCCGCCAGACGCATGAGTTCGGCTCAGACGATGAAGGTCCGAAACTGGGTCGATATGCGCTTCGTCAACGCGGAAAGCGCAGAAACGCCGGGTCGTCGACGCGAACGTAGCCATTTCGTCCCCAGTAGCCCGGAACCGATCGGCCGGCGAGCGGCGGCTGCCCGAGGAACAACGTCGGGTCGAGGCGGCCGCCGAGTCCAGTGCCGAGCGCCGGCGAATCGGTCGAGCGGATTTCGAAATGCAGGTGCGGCGGCGTATTGCCAGCGTTGCCAGTTTGCCCGGTGCTGGCAATCAATTCTCCCTCCACGACCTGTTGCCCGGGCTTGACAGTGAACGCCGTCAAATGACCGTAGAAGGCATAGAACTGCTGAAATGGCCCATAGAGCGGTGCGCCCGCGATCGATTGCTCGCTAAATGCAAGCAGCACCTGGTTGCCATAAGCGTTCACGCCATCATCCGCTCGGACCCAAACGATTGTCCCGTTGGCGACTGCAAACACCTGAGTGCAAAGGTTTGCTTGCAAGTCCCAACCTTGATGGCATCTGGGCGTCCCGTCGTTGTTTGTTCGCACGATCCCGAAGGTGTTGCTCATCTTGCCTTCGCGAATTTTCATGTACAGCAGTGGATCGGTCATGGGGTTCTCCCGAGTGAGATTCAATTCGTTCGCCGCTATATCTGGTACGGGAGGTGTGACAGTGCCAGATACTTCCCGCTCCGCCGCGAGCGGCGGAGCAATTTACAATCTCGCGGCGAGTCGCACTCGTCTTTCCCATAGGAAATGCAGCGCCCAGGCTGCGAACTCAACGTGAAAGCGAGAGGATCATGTGCAAGCTCAGTTTTGGCTCGGTTCTAGCGATCGCGGTCGTGGTTGCGGTCGGCGGTCGGGTTCAAGCCCGCCATGTTGTGCATCCGGTGACGCCCGACAACATCGACAAGCAGCCATATGCCTTTGAAGTGAAGGTGAAAGATGGCGACAAAGGCCAGAAATCGGAATTTGTCGAATTCGAGATCCGCGTCTTGGTCCAGGCCGGCAAGCAGAAGCCCGGCGAATGCGCTCACGGAAAGATCGGCATCACCCATATCGGCGAGGACAAAATCCGGACTCCGCCGCTGACGATGGTCACATCGGTCGAAGAGACGCGATTCACATTTCGAATGCGCGGGAATACGTCAAGCGAGTGGATTTCACCTTCACGGAGTCATGCGAGGAGGCGCAACACCCGTTCCCAACGCCCGGCGATTACTGGGTGTTTGAACTGGGAAAATTCGCGAAGGGGAAATAATTGCTACACAACCGGAAGTCTCGTTTTTCAGAATCCCGCGTGTTCTAAAGCGGGAAATAGATCACTTGGTCCTTGCATTCGTCCGTTGAGACGCAATGCGCGGCGATCAGAATCTGATCAATGGCTTGTCCTTTGGGCATCTGATCGCTGACGAGGAAGATGCCCGGCATCGATTCGCCGGATTTAACGCGATCATACGCAAAACTTGGCAGCGTCTCTCGGTCGTGCGTGAGTAGAATCCGTTGCTCGGACGCTGCCCAGGCCAGCACGCTCGGATCAGGCGCCTCGTATATTTCCGTGTCTTGAACGCGGACTATATCGAGATCGGGTTGACGCCGCATGAGGCCGCGCAGAATATCGCCATCGAAATTCTCATCCGTGGCCAACTTAATCACGAACCAACCCCTTGGCCGCGCTCGGGCCATCAAAACCTCACGGAGGTTTTCGCGCGGGGGTTGCGACACTTCGATTTTGCAACGAATTTCCTCGGCTGCTTTGTCGCGCTGCCGAAGGTATTCGTCAATGGGTTGGGGGTTGGCGAGGTAATAGCTGACGACGGCGTATACGTCAGCAAGATTCAAGGTGTCATACGATTGAACAATCGCTTCAGGCGTCTGCCCGCGCTGAAAATCGCGAATCACAAGCTCAAGCAGCACCCGACTCTTGCCGATCCGAAAGACACCCTGCGGATCTTCCCGCAATGGGACCGACACGGACAAGGGTTCCAATTCGGCCGTCGTCATGAATCGTTTCCTCCAGCTACCGACTAACTTCAGTATAGTCGATTCCATTGGTAGCGATTGGTTGCCTGATACGCCGCGAGCGGCGGTCTTGGCGCCTTATCCTGTAAACTGCCGCATCACCAGGGCGCCGTTCTGGCCGCCGAAGCCGAAGCTGGTCGAGACGGCGGTTTTCACGGGCAGTTCGCGGGCGGTGCGCGGGACGTAGTCGAGGTCGCAATTCGGGATCCGGGTGCGTGAGGTTGATGGTCGGCGGGATGGTGCTGGTCTTCAGCGTCATCGCCAGGGCGACGGCTTCCACCGCGCCGGCCGCGCCGATGAGGTGGCCGATCATCGACTTGATCGACGACAGCGGCACCAGCTCGGCGCCTTCGCCAAATACTTTCTTGATCGCGATTGTTTCCATTTGATCGTTGAGGCGGGTGCTGGTGCCGTGGGAGTTAACGTAATCGACGTCGCGGTGATCGATTCGAGCCTCGCGCAGCGCCTCGCGGACTGGCGCGGGCAGCCGCCCTTGGCCTCGGGGTCGGGCTTGCGTGAGCGAGTACGCGTCGAAACTGCTGCCAAAGCCGAGCACCTCGGCGTAGATGGTCGCGCCGCGGGCCTTGGCGCGTTCGGCCTCCTCGAGCAGCAGCACGCCGGCCCCTTCCCCCATCACGAAGCCATCGCGCAGGCGATCGTAGGGCCGCGACATTTCGGCGGGTGGGCGGTCGGCGCGGCTCAGCGCGCCCATTGCGGTGTAGGCCAAGAGCAGCAACGGTTCGATCCGGCTATCGGCGCCGCCGGCCAGCATGATGTCGGCGTCGCCGCGGGCGATCAGCCGATGGGCTTCGCCGATGGCCTGAGTGCCGGCGACGCAGGCGGTGGTGATCGTGTTATTCGGGCCCTGGGCATTGAACGCCATCGAAACGTGAGCCGCCGCCATGTTGGGCAGATGCTTCAAGAGCCAAAGCGGAAACAACACGGAATTGCCGGACCGGGCGAGTTTCGTGGAGTCAAAAACGCCTTCCTCATCGCACGAGTCGGCGATCATTGGCGCCAAGTCGGCGACTTCAATGGGGACAAGTCCGGCCCCCATGACCACGCCAATGCGCTCGGAGTTTTCGACATTCAGATCGAGACCGCTGTCGCGCACGGCGAAAGCCGCCGCGCCCAATGCGAATCGCGAGGCCCGCCCCATCACTTTCAACGACTTTCGCTGGTCCTCACGAAGATAAGGCTCGGCGTCAAAGTCCACCTCGCCTGCCACTCTTACCGGATGCTTCGACGCATCAAACGATTTAATTTCGCGAATGCCGCTGCTGCCGTTAAGGCAGGCGGCCCAGAAAGCGTCCTTGCCAATGCCGTTTGGGGCAACCACGCCCAAGCCAGTCACCACGACCCGGCGCATTGGCCAACCTCCAAACCCGCAGGATCGACGGGCGGAAAATCGATCCAATTGGGCTTATCCCTTATTCCCCGATCAGCCGACTTTATCGATAAGGTCCACCTTACCCATCTTACTTAAGTTTACACGGCAATTAGTTCGGATCAAGCCGGTTATTGGGCGGCAGCCGTTTCCCGTTCCAAGGCGCGTCGGCAGGGATGTTACCGTTGGAGCGTTTGAACCAACCGGTTTTTCCGTCTTGCTCATGGCGAGATCCTCGCTCAATATGTAAGGTGAACATGGCCCGGAGCGCGATCGTCCGCAATGGGAGGCTTCCCACGCATGTCTCGGATTCAAAAATCCGTTTTTCTGGCAATCGTTTGTCTGTCGGTCGTTGGACTCTGGCACAGCGTCGAAGGGGCCAATCCGTCCGAAGACGTGCAGCGGCTCAAGAAGGACTTGGGCGGAGCCGATGCCGAGCGGATTCTGGAATACTTGCGCGGCCAAATGCTGACCGCCTCGATCAAGCAAAAACTGAGCCAACTGATCGGCGAATTGGGAAGCCCGAACTTCAAGCAGCGCCGCGACGCCACGCGCAAGCTGGTGCAAGCCGGCCCGGTGGCGATTCCATTGCTCCGCGCCGCAACGGGCAACCCGGATCGGGAAATCGCCAGCCGCGCGTGCCGCTGCATCAGCGAGATTCAGGATGGGCCGGGTCGCCGATTTGCCGATGGTGGCGATCCGCCAATTGACGCGGTTAAAACACCCGAAATCCGTGGAAGTGCTGCTGGCGTTTCTCCCTGCTGTCACGGATGAGACACTGCAGGCGGAGGTGATGGACGCCCTGACGAAGCTCGGCATTTCCGGCAAGACCGTCAACCCGGCGATCATCCACGCACTCGACGATCCGTTGCTGCGGCCCGCCGCGGTGCAATTGCTGGTGAAGTCCGATGACCCGGCCACCAGTAAAAAATTGCACAGCTATTTGAAAGACAAAGACCCGACCGTTCGCTTTCATGCGGCCATGCATTTCCTGAAAGAGAATGATCGCGAGGCCGTGCCGGTCCTCATCGGCGTCATCGCCGACGCGCCCAACGGAACAATCTGGCAGCAGTCCGAAGAGCGCTCTACAAACTCGCCGGCGAACTCGCCCCGGAGGTCGAGACGAATTCCGGCAGCGCCGAGGATCGCAAGCAGGCCGCCGCGCAATGGGCGCAATGGTGGAAACGAAAAGGCGGCCAGGTGTTATTCGGACAAAAGGACGATTATCCCACGGATGTTTGCATCGTTTCCGAGGCGGCGCAAACGAACCGCGTCTTCGAGTTTCGCCCCGAGGGCAAGGCCCGCTTCGAGATGAGCGATTTCGACAGCCCGGTCGATGCCCGCGTCTTGCCGGGCCGGCGAATCCTGGTCGCCGAGCAAAACGCCCGCCGCGTTTCCGAACGCAGCTTTTCGGGCAAACTCCTTTGGCAGCAGGCAATCGACGATGGCCCGATCAGCGTCCAGCGCCTCCCGAGCGGGAATACCTTCGTGGCGACCATGCAACGCGTGTTGGAAATCACCCGCGACGGCCAAACCGTCTACTCGTACCCGATCGATTCCAAACTATTCATTTCCGACGCCAATCGCCTGACGGACGGCCGCATTGCGTTGATCACCACCGACGGCGAAGTGATCTTCATGTCGGCCGCGGGCAAGGAGATCAAAAACGTCAAATTGGATGGCCAAGGCGCGATTGATGCGCTGCCGAACGGGCATGTACTGGTATCGCAGGCCACGACCAGCCGTCTCGTGGAATTTGACGAGCGGGGAAACAAAGTCATGGACATCAAGGTGCCCGGCGCCTGGATGGGCACCGGCCTGCCCGATGGCAACTTCTTGGTTGCCAGCAAGGTCAAGCGAAAGATGATCAAGGTCGATCGTACGGGAAAAGTGATTTGGGAAAAAGACGTGGATGGTTCGCCGCATTCGATCCACTGGCGGTAGACTGCTCCTTTTGTTAACCTCGCATCGAAATAACTTCTGCATCTTCAGGAAACCAGCTAATGATTCGAATTCTGGCATCGATTAGCGTCGCGATCGTTTTTTTTTCGACGGCGGCGCGAGCCGACGACTGGCCGCAATGGCTTGGCCCAAACCGCGACGGCGTCTGGCGCGAAAAAGGCATCGTCAAGAAATTCCCGGCAGATGGACCGCCGGTTTTATGGCGACATCCGGTCGCCGAGGGCTATGCCGGTCCATCGGTCGCGAATGGCAAGGTCTACGTCGCCGACTGGCTTGCGCGATGTGAACACGAAACCGCCCGCAAGCGCCTTTAACCGCACTCAGCAGCCGGGCGTCGAACGCATCCACTGCCTGGATGAAAAGACCGGCAAGGAACTTTGGGTTCACTCGTACGACTGCCCCTATCAGGTGAGCTACGCGGCCGGACCGCGCTGCACGCCGCTGGTGCACCAGGGAAAGGTCTACACGCTTGGCACGATGGGCCATCTCTTTTGCCTCGAGGCGGAAACCGGAAAGGTCATTTGGTCGAAGAACTATCAAAAAGATTACGGCGCCAGGGTTCCGCTCTGGGGCTTCGCGGGGCACCCGCTCATCGACGGCGACCGCCTGATTTGCACTGTCGGCGGCAACAACAAGAGCATGGTGGTGGCGTTCAACAAGGACACCGGCAAGGAAGTCTGGACGTCGCTCGACACCCTCGATGATGTGCACGGGCCGGGCTATTGCTCGCCGGTGATCTCCGAGGTGGGGAAAACCCGCCAGGTGATCATCTGGCATCCTGACGGCGTGACCGGTCTTGACCCCGAAACCGGTAAGGAGTTTTGGACGCAGCCGTTCAAGTTGAAATCCGGCATGGCGATCGCCACGCCGCGCGTCTACCAAGATCGCGTCTTTCTCACTGCGTTTTACAACGGCCCGATGATGCTGCAACTGTCTCAGTCCAAGCCCGGTGCGCGGGTCTTGTGGAAAGCCCGCGACAACGTGACCGAGCGGAAGACCGAGGGATTGCACGCCGTGATGTGCACGCCGTTCCTCAAGGACGGCTACATTTACGGGATCTGCAGCTACGGCCAGTTGCGTTGCCTGGAAATCAATTCCGGCAAACGCATCTGGGAGGATTTGAAAGCCACCGGCGGCAAGGAAGTGCGCTGGGGCAATGCCTTCCTGGTCCAACATGAAAACCGCGTCTTCGTCTTTAACGAGCACGGCGAACTAATCATCGCCGAACTATCACCGGACGGCTACGAGGAAATCTGCCGGACCAAGATCATTGAACCGACCAACCCGCTCCCGCAGCGGGTAGTGGTCTGGTCGCATCCGGCATTCGCTAACAAGCATGTTTACGCTGCGCAACGACAAGGAAATCGTCTGTGTGGATTTGAGTGAGAAATAATTGCCTCAACTCGTCTTGCGGGTTGGACAACACAAAGTACTCAACTGGCTCCGCGAGTCGAACCATTCAACTCGCGGAGCGAGTTGAGTACAGTCGGTCCGCCTAACCAAGGTCATCACACAAACCGATTGTTGCGAGCCAACCGAATTCCAAGCGCGCAGAATGATCTGTTTCAGCAGTCGTTCGCGCTGCGGGCAAATAAAAGAATAGACGCCGAACGGCACTTGGCCGTGTCAGACGTGGCATAAAAAGGCTTAAACCAAATGTGCGCCAGAAAGGGCAAGAAAAATGAACTGACACTATTTATTCTGTTTATTCGAGCATGCTGGAGTCGTGTAGGAGCGAGAATGCCAAAGAGTCCAGCTGAATGCGTACAGCGAATGATCTTGCGGCAAAATTGCCGCTCGCTTCGCTCTCTGCGCTCTTGCTCTGCTCGCTTGAAAATTGTGACGGTTTACCAAAGCTTTGAATTCGCCTACACGTTCAAACAAAAAACAACCGGTCGCCGACGACGCCGAACACGGTGTTTTTGTCGCAATCTATTGGCGAAGATTGACATACGACCGATACATTTTTTAAAAAGTCCGCAATAAACCGGTTAAAACCGGTTACTTTTGACGCGTGTTGTTCGCTGCGAGCGGGACCAAGAGCGGCAAAAACGAGGAGTACGACTCGACCACGCACGGGGCCAATACCTACAGCTATTTCCTCGCCGGCACGATTCAATCGTGGGCGGACCAGGGGACGGTAGGGCAGGACGCTTCGGGCATGTACTCAACTCGCTCGGCGAGTTGAATGACAAGGCGCGGGGCGAGTCGAATGCTTAGTTCAGCCCATGCTTTTGCATGCGGCTTAGCAGCGTGCTGCGCGGGACTCCCAGGGCACGCGCGGCCTCGGCCTTATTGCCGCCGGCCGCCATCAATGCCTCTTCAAGTTCCTGGTGCTCGCGTTTGAGCCGCTGCTCCTTTGAGGAATGCACGAACCGGCGGATGCCGCTGCGCGGTTCGCTGATCTCGTTGACCGGCCGGGGCAGCCGAACTTCCTCAGGCAGATCGTCGAAGCCGATGAGCTCGCCGTCCACCACGACGATTGCCCGCTCGATGACGTTGCGAAGCTGGCGGATATTGCCGGGCCAGTCGTAGGGCGCAAAGCCCGCAACGCGTCGTCGTCGACCTCGGGGACCGGCCGGCCGGTTTGCTCGCTCAGCTGCCTGAGAAAATGCTGAACCAGCTCGGCGACGTCCTCCCGGTGCTGACGCAATGGCGGCACGGCGATCGGAATCACGTTCAGCCGGTAATACAGATCCTCGCGAAATCGCTCCTGCTGGATGAGCCGTTCGAGGTTCTGGTGCGTCGCGGCGACGATGCGGACGTCGACGCGCACCGGTTCGCTCGAACCGACGCGTTCAAAGATTTTTTCTTGCAGCACGCGCAAGAGTTTCACCTGCACATCGAGCGAAATGTCGCCGATTTCATCGAGAAAGAGGGTGCCGCCGTTGGCCGTTTCGAAGCGGCCGATTTTGTCGCCGACCGCCCCCGTAAAGGCGCCCTGGACGTGTCCGAACAGTTCACTTTCGAGCAAGGTGGGCGACAGGGCGGCGCAATGCACTTTGACAAACGGCTTGTCCGCCCGAGCGCTATGATCGTGGATGGCCCGAGCCAGCAATTCCTTTCCGGTTCCGCTCTCACCGCGGATCAGCACCGACGAGGGGCTCGCCGCCACCTTTCGCACCAGGTCGAGCAGGTGGCCGACCACAGCGCTCGAACCCACGAGATCGGAGTTTGCGGCCGCGGGCGCCGGCGAGTCGGCTGGATCGCGGCGCTGCGGCTCGACCGCGCTTTGCCGCATCAGTTGCCGCTGCAAGGCAAGAATTCGCTCTTGCTGTTCGGAGATTTTCTCGACCTTCGCCTGCAAATCGCGGTTGAGCGATTCGATGGCTCGCCGTCCCGCCACGCTCTGAAGGGCAAGCGCGGCGATCGGCGCCAACGCCGACAGTAAATTGATGTCTTCGGGCTGATAAAAGCCGGTGGCTTTCGGACCCAGAAGCAGGATTCCGAGAATCTTGCCCTCATGGCACAGGGCCAGGGCGATTTCGCCGCCGAGCGCTCGCAGTTCGTGACAAGCCGCGGCGTCGCGGCCGGCCTGAAGCGTCAGCAGATTCTGCCGCCTCAATGCGTCGACGAGTTGCGACTGGGGCGTGAGCGCCGGCAGTTGCTGGGCGCCGCCAAATGAACCGGCCAGTCGATAGCCGGGCGGATCGGCCTCGGCGAAATACAGCGCCGCGCGAAACCGCAAGCAACTCGGCTGACGCGTCCAGTAAGTGCCGCGCGAGCGTCGGCGGCTCCACGAGATGTTCGATGGCCTCGCTCAACTGGTGCAGCGTGCGATCGAGCTGGTGTTTGTCGCGGCGATAGATTCCTTCCAGCGAGCGATTGATGCGGCCGCGAACGAGATCCATTGCCGCCAGCAGCACGAGGGCCGTCGCGCTGACCCAGAACACCTGGCCCAGCGACGGGCCGGGTATCACGTGCTGGCCGACCACCAACATTCCGGTGAAAACCAGCACGTAATAGACGAGGACGGCCATGAAGCTGATGCAGAAATAGACCAGCCCGGAATTTAGAAGCAGATCGAGGCGAAGCAGCCGATAGCGGGTGATGCTAATGGTGAACGCGACGGTGATAAATGCCGAGGCGATGAACATCGGCCACGCCGCGCCCCCCGCGACAAACTTCGACGGATCGAACATGGCCACGGCGAGCGAATACGCGATCGGTCCCAATGCGAGGACCGAGCCCGCCAGAATCCACTTGACCTGGCTTCGCTCGATCGGCTCGACGGCGCGGAAATAGCCGTGAATCAGCGCAGCGACGCCGAGCGCGAACCAGATCGCGGCCATGCCAAACGAAACCAGGATCGTGGTGCGGATCCCGTTCATGGCCTCGACGATTCGTTCCGGCGCAGCGCCGCCGCGAACGAGTGCGCGGACCGAAAAATAACCGCCCAGAAGAGCGAGCATCATCGCAACCGGCAACCCATAGGTCGCCGCCAACGTCGGCAATGGATGACGCAGAAGCCAGGATTTCGGCCGCGGAAAGACTTGGTAAAAGTGAAGCGAAACCGCCGGCAGCAACATCGCCGAGATCACAAACACTGTCAGTAAGACCGGCTCGGTGGCCACCTGGGTCCAGTGATACCCGCCAAAGTATGCGCCGACCGCAACGATCGTCATCGCGAAGAAGGGACCCGCCGAGCGATCGTCGGGCCGTTTCCAGAACACCAGCGCCCCGACCGCGAACAATCCCACTTCGAGAGTTAGCCATAGCAGCGCCGGCAATGTCGATTCCAACGGCGTATGGCCGAGAACGCACCAGATCTCAATCGGCGGCGAATTCGAATCGCGTTCCAAAACGACGCGAACCCATTTTTCGTCCGCTCGGCGCACGAATGTGGATTGGGTCGAGTCAGTTGGCGGTTCTGCAGGCAGATTTCGCAGTGCGCGAATGAATTGCGGCCAGCTATGGACTTGGTATGGGCCGACCTGTCGAATGACGGCGCCCAATAGCTGTGCCCCGTCACGTTGATCGCTGCCGCGCAAATATTCCGGATAAACGCGGGCGACCTTGGTTGCAAAGGTGCAGTGCAAGCCGATATCCGGCGATGTTTGCACATGCCAAAGCAGACCGGCGCAGTATGTCACCACTGCCATGGTGGCCGCAACTACCAGCGCTCTCCGACTGACTCGCAACTTCATTGATTGGGTCCAGGCGATCCGATTGGTGCAAATTCAGTGAACTCGGGTTGGCCCGAAAGTCCCGTCGCCTTTCCTCACCCGCCGAACCAACAATGAATCCACCAAACTGGTCATCATTGCAAACTTTCCCTAGTTACCGATTCTAGTAGCGAAAATCGGCGCCAAAATCTAGATCTTCGTCGTTTGTCGGCGCCGAAAAGCGCGAAGAATCAACGAGAGACTTCGCATAAGCTTAGGTCATAAGTTCGGTACTGCAAGCGTGATGAGGACAAATCTGCGCACCTGATTTCGGCGCGATCTGGAAATCATTTGGGCGGTACGCGGAATGCAACACTTGACTGCCCATCATATTCTTCACTGGAACAGGCAACATGGAGGTTTGGAGGCAAATCGATGCTGGTTTCGACTGCATGGCAGACTTCGGCTAAGGAACTTGACGCCGCACACGCGTTTGGCGGCCACGCCCAATTGAGCCACTACACCGCCGAATTTCGCGAATGGGGCGATGGTCCGCCGCTTGTGCTGGTTTCGGGAATGGCGGGTGGAATCGATCTGATCACGCCACTTGCGACCCAGCTGTCGCTGCATTTTCGGGTCATCGGCTATCAGCTTCGCGGCGAAAACGATTGTTTCGCGCTGCGCCGCCGGTTTGGCATGCGCGATTTGGTGGAAGATCTGGGCGAGTTTCTTGATTGGCAGGGCATCGAAAATCCGGACATTGTTGGCGTGTCATTTGGCGGCGTGCTGGGGATGGAATTCGCCGCCCGCTTTCCACGCCGGCTCCGCAGCTTGAGCGTGCAAGGCGTTGGGGCGCGATTTGAACGCGGGCTGATCAAGTCGGTCGCCGGCCACGTGCTCACCGGATTTCCCCTGCCCTCGAACAACCCATTCGTCAATCAGTTCTTCCAACTGCTATTTGGCCGCGGCCCTCAACCGCGCCCGCTGATCGATTGGGTCGCTCGCCTTTGCTGGCAGACCGATCAAAGCGTGATGACTCATCGCTTTCGGCTGGTCGCCCACTCGGACCTGACGCGGCGGGCCAATCGCATCCGGGTTCCGGTGCTGGCGATGGCCGCCGATCGAGACGTGCTGGTTTCCAACAAGAGCCTCTGCGACCTGTGCAACCAGCTTGAGGATGTGAAATTCGTCCGCTTGCCCGCCGGCGGTCACTTGGCCTTCGTTCATGACCCGCGGCGCATGGCGGATGAAATTATCCGCTTTGCCTTTCACGAAGTCTGATTTCGCCACCACGAACCGCGCGTGCGGTTCGTGGTTTCGCAGCCGCCCGGAATCACAGAATGCCTGGGGCGGCGACCTTGATGCCCTTCAGGGCCATCTTGAGCGCCTCGGGGTTCGGCGCCACTTCCAGCGCGGTCGCCTTGTCCACCATTTCGGTTTCGACCAATAGCCGCAGGCTCTCGGTGAAGTCGAGCATCCCTTCCAGGAAGCCGATGCGGATGGCGTCTGACAGTTTCTTGTCCTCGCCCTTGATGATCAGGTCGCGGATCGTCGGATTAACGATCATGATTTCGTTGGTCGGCACGCGTTGCACGCCGGGCTTGATGCTCTGCAGCAGTTTCTGCGCGATCACCACCTTGAGATTGAACGCCAGCGCCTGGCGAATCGCCGAGTGCATTTCGGCCGGGAATAGATCGAGAATACGGCTGAGCGTCGATGGGGCGCTGGATGCGTGAATGGTTCCGAACACCAGGTGGCCCGTTTCCGCGGCGTTGATGCCCGCCTCGAACGTGTCGCGATCGCGCATTTCGCCCACCAGAATGATGTCGGGATCTTCGCGGACGGCGTGCTTCAGGCGCGATCTGCCAATCCTTCACATCGATGTAGACCTCGCGCTGATTGATCACCGCCTTTTTGTCGGTGAACATATATTCGATCGGATCTTCGATGGTGAGGATGTGCACCGGCTCGCGCTCGTTGATGTAATCGAGCATGCGGGCGATCGTTGTCGATTTGCCGGAGCCGGTGACGCCCGCGAGGATGATCATGCCCTGATCGTAATGGCACAGCTTTTCAATCGACGGCGGCAAGTGCAGGCCGGCAAAGGTGGGAATCTTGTTGTTGACGCGGCGGGCCACCAACGACCACTTGCCGCGTTGCCGCAGCACGTTGACGCGAAAGCGGCATTCATCCTCGCCGATCACATGAGCGAAGTCGGCGCCGCCGGTCTCTTCAAACGTGCGGCGATGGCTCTCGCCCATGATCGGCATCAGCAGCCTTTCCATGTGCTCCTGCGACAGCGGCGGCATGTCCATTTTCTTGATCAGACCGCGATGCCGCATCATCGGCGGCAGGCCGGCCTTCAAATGCAAGTCCGAGCCCTCGTGCTTCATCACGGCGCGAAACAGCTTGTTCACTTCCGGTTCGCGTTTCACCTCGGCGGGCGCTCGCAAATCAATTTCAAAGGATTCATCAGCAGTGGCCATGCGTGTCCCTCGTAGGTGTCACTCAAACCAGGATCAAAGCCTGATCGCGATTCCCCGGTCGGCGAGATAGTTCTTCACCGCGGCGATGCTGTACTCATCGTAATGGAAAATGCTCGCCGCCAGGGCGGCATCGGCCCCGGCGCGATAACACGTCGAATAGGTGCGATGGATGTCCGGCCCCGCCGCTGGCCACGACCGGGATGCCCACGGCGTTCGCGACCGCTTCCGTCATTGGTAAATCATACCCGCTTTTCGTGCCGTCCGCATCCATCGAAGTCAAAACGATCTCGCCGGCGCCCAATTCCTCGACGCGCTTCGCCCACTCGACCGCTTCCAGCCCGGTCGGGATTCGGCCGCCGTTGACATGCACTTCCCACACCTCGCGGCCGTCTTTTATGCACGCGCTTGGGGTCGATATTCACAACCATGGCCTGGCAGCCGAACTTTCGCGCAATCTGGTGTGACCAGTTCGGGGTTCTTGCACGGCGGCCGAGTTGATGACTCACCTTTTCGGCCCCGGCCTGGATCAGTTGCGTGGCGTCTTCCAGCGTGCGGATGCCGCCGCCCACCGTGTAGGGCATGAAAATCTGTTCGGAGACTCGCCGCACCACGTCGAGCATGATGTCGCGGCCTTCGTGGCTGGCGGTGATGTCGAGGAAGACCAGTTCGTCGGCCCCGTCCGCCTCGTAACGCCGGGCCACCTCGACCGGGTCGCCCGCGTCGCGCAGGTTCACGAAGTTGCACGCCCTTGACGACTCGTCCGCGATTTACATCCAGGCACGGAATAATGCGCTTGGTCAACATGGGCCGGGAGCCGCCAGGAACCGAACAACGCAGCCAAAGATTCAATCTACATGATGCCGGAACCCGGTCAATCGATTCATGGCGAACGCCCGCGGCGGATCGGTCCAAAAACCGGACAAAAGCGGACATCTCACTTGCGAACCGACGCACCTGCTTTTGATGCAAGCCGTTGGCAGCCAATTCCGTGCGTCGCGTTTTCCGAGCCATCACAAAAGTTGTCCGGTTTGTCCGTCCGGTTTCTGTACGGGTCATGTCGGATCGGCTGTTGGGCATCATTGAAACCGGCGTAATCATGATCGCCTACAAGTTTCGGCGCACGGCGTCCGCAATGGAAAATATACATCTGTTTAGTATCGATTGCGATGTCGGTTCGGCGATCAATTTCCAGTGAGCCGATTTGAAGATCAACTGATGCGAACGTCAATAGAACGCGGATGACACTGATTTCACGGATTCGCACGGATCAGACAATCGTCACGTTCTGACCCGTGTTGATCCGTCGAATCAATGTAATTTGTGTTCTGTTTTTGTTCGGTTAGATGCCACTTGGTGCATAGGCGTGGCGAACTGCACGGCCTGGCCATCGAAGACGACGCGACGCCGATCGCGTTGACGCCGGAACAAAGGGAATGCAATCCGAGGGGCTTGTCCCCTCGGTACGGGGCGCCGGGAAAGCGCGAATGTCTCGACAGGGCACTGTGCCACGGGGACAAGCCCCGTGGCTCGCGAAGGAATTGCAACCGCGGGTGCGAGCAAGGATTGCGCAGATCAATAGAACGCGGATGACACTGATTTCACGGATTCGCGCGGATCAGAGAAAATCACGTACTGATTCGTGTTGATCCGTCGAATCAGTGTTCGCGGCTCTAAAAAAATGAGGAAGGCAGGAAGGCAGGAACAATAGGGTCTCCTGCACGAAGCCGACGTCTGCTGGGGCAGTTCGAAAACCCCCAAAGCGGCGACCGGTCCATGGGATGCGGTCGCATCCCCGCAAGCCGCAAGGTTTACCGCCCGGCTGGGCGGAATCACACATTCCCGTTCCAAACTCATGTGACATCTCGACCTAAACGTATACAATGCGGACAAAGTTATTCGCCGCTTCATCGCGAATTATCCGGCGCCACGAAAGCCGAACTATGACTCAGGATCGAAGTCCGTCTTCTCGCCCTCGCTGCCGATCGTTAATGGGGCTGCGCATTATCGGCACGGGAAGTTATGTTCCCGACGCCGTCGTCACCAACGATCACTTGCACGCCCGGCTCGGCTTCGATTCGGACTGGATCGTGAAGCGGACGGGCATTCTCGAACGCCGGCATGCCCTTCCCCAGCAAGCGACCAGCGATCTGTGCAAATTGGCCTGCGAACGCTGCATCGAGCGCGCGGGCGTCGACCCGAAGAATATCGATCTCTTGGTGTTGGCGACGTTCACGCCCGACATGTCGTTTCCGTCGACGGCCTGCCTGGTTCAGGACCAGTTGGGACTGAATTGCCCCGCCGTCGAGATCGAAACGGCCTGCGCCGGTTTCATGTACGCGCTCATCACCGGCGCCGCCTACGTCCTGTCGGGAGCGAGCGACCTGGCGTTAATCGTCGGCGGCGATTGCAACTCACGGATCTTGAACCCCGACGATATCAAGACCTATCCGCTCTTTGGCGACGGGGCCGGCGCCGTGCTTCTGGCGCGCGGGCGGCCGGATCAGGGAATTCTTGGCTATAGCATGGGCTCGGACGGATCGGGCGGTCCGCTGTTAATGCGGCCCGCTTGCGGCAGCCGCTGCCCGCCGACGCCGGCCCTCCTGGCGGAAGGCAAGCATTACATGTACATGGATGGCCGGGCCGTCTTTCGCTGGGCCACGAATGTTCTCACCGATTCGATCAAGGACGTGCTCGCTCACACGCAAATGCATGCAAGCGACGTGGATCTCTATATTCCGCATCAAGCCAACATTCGCATCATCAACGCGGCGATCGATGTGCTGCACATCGATCGCCAAAAAGTCTTCAACAATCTCGATCGTTATGGAAACACCTCGGCCGGCTCGATTCCGCTGGCGCTCGACGAGGCCGTCGATGAAGGACGGGTGAAGGACGGGCAATTGACGATGTTAAGCGGCTTCGGCGCGGGCCTGGCCTGGGGCACCGCGCTGTTGCGCTGGTAAGGCCGCCAAGCCGGGCATCAAGCGGCCGCCCGATTCATTGAAGCGTATCGCGCGGCGGCGGGGCGGTAATTGTGGGTGTCGCACCGCCCGGCCGTGAATCCGACATATCACGTGCCAGATCGATCACGACCTCGGAGATTCGCCATTCAAATCGATGTTGCGGCTTGGTGTCCGCCGAGCCTGGTTCAAGCTTGGGCTTGCCGTCCCAAGGCAGACTGGACAACTTGTACGCCTCGGCCACGACTTTCGGGTCGTCGATGACCGCAATGATATAACCCCGGCATCGATAGGCGGGAACGGCGCCGACCGCCGGCAACATCACCTTTACATTGAATCGGGCCCGAATCGTCTGGTCGGAGATTTCGATCGTCGGCACGCCGCCCTCGCTGCCGGGTAATTCCGCCGATTCGAACGCGCTGTTCTGCAAAAGCTCCTCGGCTAGCTTCTTCTTGTACTCCGCGCTCTGCTTTTGCCGGGATTCGTCAAATCGAATGAGCGTGCTCATCCGCGACGGCAGATCCCGAAAGTAGATTTCGCCGAAATTCGGCGCGATTCCAAATGCCGCGCCGAAGGTGGCCACCAATCCCAGGCCGCGGGCGGGTTCGGTCGCCGCTTGGATCCAGTTCGTGACGATGCCGTTGACCAAGTATTCCCGGACGCGCTGCACCCGTTCTTCGCGCGTCAACTTCTCGGTATCCAGGTACGCTTGCACGCGCATATAGGGCCGCAGTTTGGTCTGGGACCAGTCGTATAGGAAGAGGCGTGATTCTTTTTCCAGGTCCGCGATCAATTTCCCGTACGCCGAAACGCCGACGGTCCGTACGCCCATGCCCCGGAGTCGGATCTGCCATTGCCGGCCCTCCAATTCCTTGCTTTCGCTGCTCACCGCGGGAATGAGCACTTCGAATTGGCCTTCGGGAGTGTAGATCATGTACTGCGACGTCACTTCGAACCCGCCGTCCGAATTGGTGTGCCATTCGATCGTGCCTTTCGGCTCGACGGTGATCTTGCCCTTGGCCTTGAGCAGCAAGCGAACCAGCGGGACGGCGGTGAGGGATTCGGTCGGGTCGCCGAATCGCGCCCTCATGTCCTTGATGTTCACCCCGATGGCCGGGTGGGTTCCACCGTCAGGAGGAACCCGTTGTCGGAGTCGTTTGATTTGAGGGCATTGAGCCAGGCGTCCTGCACGAAGCGGTCGGCCTGGGACCGAATTGACATGACGCTGCCGCCGTAATAGGCCACATAGATGCAGCCGCCGATCACCGAGAGCCACAGTGCCCACTTGGCGAGTTTTTCACCAGCCCGGGTGCCCTCGGAAATTCGAATCTGCCAGCGGGCCGCGATCGACATCAACACGCCAATAATGGCAAAGCCAATCAGCCAGGCTTCGAGCACCGGTTTCCGCGAGACCAAGCCGACGAGCGTCAAGATCACGACGAGACCGACAAAAAACGCCGCGGCGACGAACGCCACCACCGCCATTACCGCCAAAGGCTTATAGTTGCCCAGATCCTGGTCACGGTTGGTCATCGCTTGCATCGGTTGAACCATGGCTCGTCGCTCGTCATCGGCTTGAAATTTGGACATATTTGATCAATACGTCCGAGAATAGGCAAATGTTCCGTCTGGCGTCATTCTTACGAAAGGATTTCAGGATTTGCTATAGACCCGGCTGCTGAATAAACGCTCAGTTGAGGGCGGATTCTCAGGCCGTTCGGCGTGCCGCGCCCTTCTCCGCGCGTGGAAAACCGACGACAAACACGCCGAATAGCATGATCGCCAAAACCGCGGCGATCGCATAGGTCGGCGGAAAGGCCCCGCCAAAACCGCTGGCACTTGCCCGATCAACACATTTCCGACCAAAAGCCCCATGCCGCAAAGCACCGAATGCAACGCCTGCGCGCTTGATCGAACATCGTTGCGCGAGTGCTGATGAAGAAACATTTGCCCGACGACGAGATAGAAACTGATGCAAAATCCATACAGGGCGAGACCGGCCACGGCCACGCCAAGCGGCCGCCCGATCATCAACCCCAACAGCGTCACGATCGTGGCGAGCAAGCCGAGCCGCATCGTGGACCGCGTCCCCAGCCGGGCGTAAACGACCGGGAGCGCGAACAGCGACAGCACCTCGGAAACCTGGGCCACGGTCAACAGTGGCGCGATCCAGGCGGCGGACACATTCAAGCTCTTGAACAGGAGCGGCGTCACCTGCGTGTGAAACGGCAGCGCCACGCAAACTCCAAACGTGCAGATCGCATAGATATAAAACGCCCGGCTTTTCAGGGCCCGAATCGCGGCCAGCGGCGCCGCCCCTTCGCGCGATTTTTTCGGCGACGTGGCGCGGCAGGCTCAAGGCGTAAAAGCCGAACAGCGCCGCGAGCACCGCCGCCACGCGGAACGCATCCGCCAATTCCGGGTGCGGCTGCTCGGGCGCAGCCAATGCATCACCGGCGACCACAAGTCGCCTTCGGCCAGCCATAGACCAACCAGCCAACCCGGCGCGACCCAGCCGACGGTGCCCCACATGCGCACCCGGCCGAATTGGTGCGCCGGGTCCTTTAAATGGGCAAAGCAAATCGAGGTCGTCAACGTCAACGACGGCGCCATGGCCAGCCAGAAAAACAAAGCGACGATAAAGACCGCGGTGGGCTGGCTCAATGCCGCCAAGAGCCATAGTCGCGATGCAGGCGGTGAAAGCGGTGACGCAAAGGCATCTCTCCGGCGGGAACCAGCGATCGGCGATATGCCCCGCGATTAGCGGAGCGATCAGCGAACCGAGCGCCTGCGTGGCGCAGCACCAGCCGATATCCGCGGGCGAAAATCCAAGTTGCTCAAGTCGCAGGGAGAAAAGCGGCACAATCGCGCCGGGAGTTGCGTAAACGACCAGCATCAGCAATGAGAGTCGGCTGGTGATCGAGAGCTGCCCGCCGGGGGCCTGCGGTCGTGAAATCCGGCGAAGACTGTGGATGTCCATATACGAGCATAGCCCCCCAAGGCACGTCAAGGCGGGGGGAGTGCCTCATTTTGGCTGGAATTCGAATGAAAAAAGCGATCGGGCCAAGCCGATCGCTCCCGTCTTATCGACAGTGTTTATGTTGCAAAGTTCGCGATTTCGTTCAAGATGAAAAAAATACCGCGAGTCGCCGGTGGCGAATCGCGGTTAAGTCAGTGTCGGGAATGAATTTGCGATTCAGGGCCGTGGTTCGCCGCTATCGCCGCCTCGACCACCGGCCGCGCCACCGCGCCCGCCCCGGCCGCCGCCCTCGCGCAAGCCGCGTTCCATCATGCGCCGCATTTCGTCGAGCTGGTGCATCATGCCTTCCATCCGGTGTTCCATTTCCGTCATTCGGCGTTCCATATTCGCCGGCCCCACCATCGCCCGGCTCTCGCCGCGGCCGCCCGTCTTGGCGCTGGGCGTCGGGGCACTCCGAGCGCTGCCAACCCCAATGCCGCCAAGCCCGCCGGTTCGCAGCATCGGCGCGGGCCGGGTGTCCGGTCCGCGCTCATCGCCGTTGGCGTGTCGTCGGGCGAGAAGGGCGCTCTAATTCTTCGAGCCGTTGCCGGGCGCGATCGAAATCGCGGCGGGCCCGCTCCAATTCCTGGCGAATTGCTGCTTCTTCGTCGCCGGGCCCACGGCGTTCTTCAGTCCGCCGCTCCTCGGAGTGCCGCTCCTGGTCGGCGCGCTGCTCCACGTCCGGCCGTCGGTCGCCCGGCGGTGGATCGCGTCGCTCGTCCCGCCGTTCCTGGGCGAAGCCGGCGCCCAACATGCCCAATGCCAAACCGCCCGTCAACAACGCCGCCGTCACCACGCGTGGTAAACGCCTCGGCGTGGTTCCTCGCATAATCATGGTCAATCTCCCGCGCAAGTGTCGAACTTGACCGACCCCGCTGGCCAATGCCGGCAGTAACGATCGATCCTCAGAAAGAAACGCCACCGTATCCACCAGGGCCGCCGCATAGTCGCGCCGCGATTCGGGCAGAGCCCAGATCACCCAGGCATCGCAACAGCGCTCTTCCGCTTCCCGCAACGCCCGCCGCGCGATCCACACCACCGGATGCCACCAAAACAGTGCGCCGGTCGCCAGTTCGAGCAGGCGAACCCAGTGATCGCCGCGGCGGTAATGCGCCAGTTCATGGGCCAACAGCTGCCGTGCGCGGCAATCATCGAGCTGCCGCCAAAGCATCTCTGGGATCACAACTCTGGGCCGGCCGATCACTCCCCAGAGCATCGGCGACACCCGCCCGGGAACCATGACGACCCGAGGGATTCGGCCAATCCCGAGCCGGCCGCCGATTTTTCGAGCCAGCCGCTGATCGTTCTCCGGCGCCGGCCACGATCGTCGCAGGGCGAGCGCGAAGCGCACCGAGCGTGCGATGCAGACCGCGAAAATCGCGCCGGCACTTCCGAGCCAGGCGAGGCCGAACGCCTGACGCCAGGAAATTGTCCAGGTTGGAGCCGCCGGCGGCTGTTCAGGCCTGGTCGTGGCGGTTTCCAGTCCCATGGGCTGAGCGTCCTTTTTTTCTTCCTTGGCCGCGGCCGGGTCGGGAGCCGCCTTGGGCAACGGTTCGAGTTCCACGATCGGCAAATTCGGCAACCCGTCGTCCGCCCGCTCCGGTTGCGGCGATTCAATTGCCGCGGGCTGTTGCGCGACGGAAATCGGCGCGCATCCGACGCCGCCGGCGCGGTGGGAAATGGTCGCGGAACTTCAAAGCGCCAGAGCGGTGGAACCAGCAATCGGAGCAATACGACGATCCAGAGAAGGTGTAAGAGCGCCGGCCGCCTCGCGACGAGGCTAACCAGCAGGACCAAAACGGCCAGTGGAATCGCCAGGATCGCGTTGTGCAGGGCCATGTCGACGAGCAGTTCCATAACGCCTCACCGGGTAGAGCGACGAGGTTTCCGAGACGCGGAATTTTCGCGATCGAGGGTCTCGATCAAATCGCGCAGCGATTGCAATTCGCCGGCGGAGAGTTTTTCGGAGCGCACCAGGTGCGTCAACAAAGGAGTGAGCGAACCGCCGCAAAGCCGATCGGCCAGATGTTCAAGCCGCCGGCCGATGAGATGATCGCGATCGATCTTGGCGGAGTAGAGCAGCACGCCCTGGGCGCGGCCGCGCCGGACGTAGCGATTGTCCTTTTCCAGCCGCTCGAGGAGTTTGAGAACGGTGGCCGCCTTGGACGCGCCGCCGCCCGGATAAAGCACGTCGGCAATTTGCCGCACCGTGCTCGGACCGCGCTCCCACAGCACTTCCAGGACGTTTAACTCGGCTTCGGTGACATCCAGCGGCGTTCGCGCCATAACGGGCACTCCAAGACATTCTGTCTTGGTGAGATGTTAAGACATTCTGTCTTGCCTGTCAAGCGCGAAAACCAAGAATTTCGATTTGTTCCGAGCGGCCTATTTCCGATCGATCAAAAACGAAATCACCAATGGACGAAAAGAGATCGATCGCATGACAAGCTCCCGTTTCGGGCGAGGCATACGAGGTCCCAAACAATTCGCTTCTCGAAGGCGATCAATCAGGCGGGAGATCGTGAGGGGGGATTCCGAGGCGTGAACTCAGGAAACTCTAGCAAAGTTTCGCCACTGAGGGAAATGAAGCCCGGCGCTGCGTCGGCATCATGGGAATACTTTTTGAATGGCGGCGAGCGCGGCCAGGCGGCGCGGAGTCGCTGTCGAGCGAATCGAGAAGGGTTAACGCGTCGCTCGCTTCCTGCACCGCGGTTCGAGCACGCAGCGGCGTTTTGAATTCAGGAAGCGCTGCCAGTTCATAGTCAGCTCTTGCCCGCAATTCGTTCAGCGTTTCGAGATACGTCCCGATGGCGGTCAAATACGCATTCTTAACGAGGCGAAATCGTTGTTTGACAAAGGCATGGATATCGCGCTTCAAGATTTGAATTCCCCACCGCTTGATGCATCCCGACATTCAAGAAGGAAGCGCATAGTAAGCCCGGCTCGACGCGGTTCGCCACTTTGCTTCGGTGTTGTCCCCGGCCAAATCTCGCAGACTTCCAGGAAATCTTTACCGTGCATTCTCCGCCTCAGGGTAACAATAAACGTGCAGGTGATCGCATACCAGGTTGGAAAACGATTCTCGTTGCCACGAATACCAGGCTCGTTGCGGCTCAGAACTATACAAATCCGCAGCGATTCCCGCCTCGACGAGCAGGTAATCGTTCTCGGAGCCTTCGTACGGCGTCGGCGCATCAACACGAAGGCGCCGCAAGCCCTTAAGGTGTTGTCGAGCGTGCTCGATGGTCTGTTCCAGTTCGCGATGCAAACCAAGGCGGACCAATAGTGATTCCGCGGCTGGCGTGATGTCGACCGTCGATGAGATGGCTGCGCTCATGGCGTTTCTCCCTGTACGAAACGAAGATCTGCTGCAACAGCGTTCAGAGACCCTAGCAAGACGCGGACGCGTTCACGCCGACAAATCGACACTCAGCTTCCGCCCCAGCGCCTCGGCCCATTTATGCAAAGTGGCAAGCGTCGGGTTCAGCATTTTGCCGGTCTCCAGCCGCGACAACGCCGGGGGATCAATTCCCATCCGTGCGGCCACTTCGGCCAACGTCAATCCTTGGCTGCTCTCGCGTGGACTTGAATTCAGCGACGACCTTCAAGATGGCGACGAAACTCTGCTGGTGAATGGCATTCGCCGGCCGCCGCTGCACGGGGTTTTCCGCATGCTGCTTTCGAATTGCTTCTTCGTCCTGCGCCTGCTCTGCGCACGTTCCGGTTTGACAGTTGGCTTCATTTCATTCACCCGGTTCTGGGACTTCGTAGGCGATGATGGGACGAATCGTGAAGCGCCGCGTGAATCCATGCGCTGTTGCGCCCGTTGATTGATTGTATTTTAACACAATCGTGTCATCATTCAAGCGGATCGCCAGTTCGAATTGGAGCACCGCCATGACCACCCCCAACATCTCGATCGGCTCCATCCCGGTCCCTCGTTTCCTCTACGGCACCGCGTGGAAGGAAGACGAGACCCGGCGACTCGTCGCGTTGGCCCTGAAGCAGGGATTTCGCGGCATCGACACGGCGAATCAGCGAAAGCATTATCATGAAGCCGCCGTCGGCGCGGCGATCGCGGCCTCGATCAACTCGGGACTCGTGGCCCGTGATGATCTTTTTCTGCAAACCAAATTCACGTTCCTCGACGGGCAGGATCATCGCCTGCCTTATGATCCGAACGCACCAATTGCGATGCAGGTCGAACAATCATTCGAGAGTTCCCTTGAGCATTTGGCAGTCGAGCGGATCGACTCGTACGTGCTGCATGGCCCCAGCCGCCGGTTCGGCTTGGGGCCCGACGACTGGGCCGCCTGGCGGGCCATGGAGACAATTCACGACAGCGGCCGCGCTCGCTGGCTCGGCGTCAGCAATGTCGGCCTCGATCAACTTCAGGCGCTGCTCGAGGGCGCCCGCGTGCCGCCGCGATTTGTGCAAAATCGCTGCTACGCATCGCGCGGCTGGGATCGCGAGTGCTGCGCCAGTTTTGTCGGACCCATGGCATTGTCTACCAGGGCTTTTCGCTGCTCACGGCCAATCGCGACCTGCTGGCGAGCAAATCGCTGGCTCAGATCGCGAAGCGCCACGGCCGCACGCCCGGCCAGATTGTCTTTCGCTTCGCGCTCGAAATTGGCATGCTGCCGCTCACCGGCACCACGAACCCGACCCACATGGACGAGGATCTGGATACATTCAATTTCAAACTCGAGCCGGGGGAAGTCGAATGGATTGAACAGGCGCTGGGTTGACCAAATCGCAAATGGAAGCGACCTCATCCGACGAACGGATGAAGTCGCGGTGGTTTCGGCGCCGGGACACGGCTCAGGGCTGCGATTCGCAGCACGGTTTTTCGGCGGTGGGCTCGGCCAAATTGCAGCAACTGCCGCCCGAAGTGGGCTGCACAGCGGACTTGCTATCAGTCGCCTCGGCCGGCGAGGAAATCGCCGAATCGAACAGCGTCGGATCGTTGTAATACGCGACGCCCACGGTCCCGGCCGCGGCCAGAGCGACGACCAGCACGATCCCGGCAATGATCTTCGTAATCATGACGTTCTCCTGGACAAAGGATGAGTCCGATCGACACTCCGAATTGTCACATTTTCATTTGCCCGCGTCAATTCACAATCGACTGCAAATGGACTTCTTTTCGGAACGAAGAAACTTGCGTCCGAACCGCGAATCGGTACTCTTAACCCGGACGCAATCCTTCGTTGGTCCTTTCGCCTCCAGAATCGGAAACTGTCATGGCCATGCTCGTTGAATGTCCGACGTGCGGACAGAAATTGAAAGTGCCCGACAACCTGGCGGGCAAAAAGGTCCGCTGCTCGAAATGCCAAGGGGCGTTCATGGCCGGCGCGCCGAGCCGGCGGCTCCGCCGCCCGTCGAGGACCACTTTACGGCGGACGAACCCGCGGGTGATTACGAGGAGCGTCCGGCGCGGAAGAAGAAGCGCCGCCGCGAGGAAGACGACTACGAGCCCGAACGCGAATCTCGCAATCCCGGCCGCGGAACGATGTTGCTTGTGTTCGGCATTGTCAGCGTTGTCAGCGCCGTATTGACCGGCCTGTGCGCGATCGTCCCTTTTGTGCGCGTTGTCTCAATCGTAATCCCATTCATCGGTCTGACCTTTGGCATCCTGGCGTGGGTAATGGGCAGCGGCGATTTGAAAAAAATCAATCGCGGCTCGATCAGCCGGAATGCGAGAGGATCGACACAAGGCGGATTCGTCTGTGGAATCATCGGCACGATCTTGAATTCGCTCATTCTGGTGTGCGGATGCGTGGGCTTGATCGCGGTCTTAGCCACTGGCTTCGCGTTTTTCAAAGCCGCGAGTTCCCTGCCGACGAATCGCACAAACAACACGGCGCCGTTTGGGCCTCCACCCGGACCGCGACGCCCCTTCCAACTCGCCCCGACGAAATTGGCCGACTACATGCCGCGAATCGACTGGCGTTAAAGCTGAGAAGATCACGATGTTCCGAATTGGGCGGCCGCCATGCCGATCATTGCCGAGTGTCCGTCGTGCGGCAAGAAGTTGAAGATTCCCGACGAACTGGTCGGGAAGACCGTGCGTTGTTCCGATTGCGCCGGGACCTTTTTGGCCCGGCGGCCGCGCTCGGCGGCGCCAATGCCGCCTCCTGTGCCGCGCGACGACTATTATGAGCGACCATCGCGGCGGCCATCGCAACTGACCGCCGACGGCATGATGCCACACCGCGGCGGCCTTGTCATGGCGTTCGGCATCATCGCCACGGTCATGGTTCTGCTTTCGGGCGGAGTTTATGTCGGCGGCGCCGCGGCCGGCCCCGTCGCCTTCGGTGGCTTGCCCGTCGCCATCATCGGCCTGGTCCTCGGCGTGCTTGCTTGGATCTGGGGAGGCCGCGATTTGGCGCTCATGAAAGCCGGCGTCATGGATCCGACCGGGCACGGCATGACCACCGCCGGCTATATCTGCGGCATCATCGGCACCGTCCTCAACGCGATTGGCCTGATTCTCGGTTGCGTCGTCGCGGTGTTAATACGACAGCGCTACTTGCATTGCACTGGCGGCGATGGTATTCTGTAACTCCTTAATTCATGGATGTTTGCAAGGAGTTACGGATGACCACCGACCAGATCCTTTCGTTGGGGCCACAGTTGGCCGATTTCCTGGGCGAGTTTGACGACTGCTTCGCACGCTCCGAGCCGCGGGCATCTCGCCAGCTATGTCAAAGGGCAGCTTTCCGATCTGCCGCGCAAAAGCGTTCAGCCGATCGCGGACTTCACGGACACGCCGCGTCGCACTCTGCAAGAGTTCCTCGACTGGTCGCCCTGGGATCGCGGTCTGGTGCGTGATCGTGTGCAACAACTCGTTGTCCGCGATCATGCCGATCCGCAGGCCATCGGCATCATCGACGATTCCGGCCATCCCAAGTCCGGCAACAAAACCGCCTGCGTGCAACGGCAGTGGTGCGGCAACACCGGCAAGACCGACAACTGTGTCGTCAGCGTTCATCTCAGTTACGCCAGCTTTGACACGCGCTTCCGCACCATGCTCGACAGCGATCTGTTTCTACCCGAGCACGGCTGGGATGATCCCGATCGCCGCCAAGAAGCCGGCATTCCCGACGATGTCGTTTACCGACCCAAGTATGACATCGGCTCGACCAGGTTCGGCACGCGTTGGCCAATGGCGTCTCCTTCGCTTGGCTCACGTTCGATGAATGGTACGCCACGGCCTCTACGTTCTTGGCCGGGCTCGAAGCACTTGAGCAACGCTACGTCGCTGAAGTCCGCCGCAGTTTTCATGGCTGGTTATGCGATCCTCGCTGCAAAACCCGTGCGGTCTACCGGGATGTCGAGACCCTGTGCCGCTATTCACGCACGATGATGTGCCAGCCCTGGCAACGCATCTACGTCAAAGACACCGAGAAGGGGCCGATGGTCTGGCAAGTCAAAGTCGCTCCTTTCTGGCTTCGTCGCGGCGACCAAATTCTGGGACCCTATTGGCTCATCTATGCTCGCAATGTCCTCGATCCGACCGAGGAAAAATACTTCCTTTCCAACGCACGCCCCGGCACGCCTTTGGAGATCATCCTCCATGTCGCCTTTGCGCCTGGCCAATGGAGCGCACCTTGGAGGACAAGAAGGATGAACTCGGCCTGAGTCACTTCGAAGTCCGCAAGTACGATGCGATCTTGAGGCACTTCGCGGTGACGCAAGTGAGCCATTTGTTCCTGGCCCGCCAAACCGAGCGGCTTCGGGGGGGAAAACCCGGAGATCACGCTGTGCCAGGTCCGCACCGCCGCGAACGCGCTGATCGATGCGTGCCGCTGCCTCGGCGTTGTCGGAACGAGCGTCTGGCCCGCACCTCGCGGAAGCTGCTCCAAGATCAACACCAGAGCGCCGAGGCTCGCCGCTGCCACACGCAGAGGCGTCACACGCTTTTCAATCGACTGCAAATTAACCCTGCCGAACTCCCTTGCTGCATACCAAGATAGAGATCAAGTAGCGCTGTCGTATTAATTGTGATTTTTGGCGTGGCGATTTTCGGCGGCTGGGCCTGTTGCATGTTTTCCGCGATGAAGAACATGCCCCCGCCGCAACGGACGCCGCCGCAACGCCGCTTGCAAATCAAAGCGCCGATGCGCTTGCGAGACTACCTTCCGCCACGCCCGTCATGAAGCGAAACCATTTCCCGCGCCTGGACGCGGCGGTTGGAACGCGGTATCCTGCAATTCGCACCAGTGGAGATGCAGCGAGCCGTCATGCCGCCCTCGGAACAGGTCGAATCCATCGAACTCTTCGTCAAAGCCGCCATCCGCAGCGGATTGTTGGATGGCGCCGCATGTCGGTGGCGATCAAAACCGCACCCGATGAAGTTCGCACGCGCCACGACTATCTCGCCGACTACTTCGTCCGCATCGGCGTGCTTACCCAGTTTCAAGCCAGCAAACTTTTGCAAGGCGCCGAACGCGGATTGATCCTCGGCTCCTACCAGATGCTTTCGCCGCTCGGCCGAGGCGGCATGGGCAGCGTTTACCTGGCCCGCGACGTGCGCGATCAACGCCTGGTCGCCCTCAAAGTTCTTCCGCCGAGCAAATATCGCGAGGAAGAGCGATTGCTCACGCGCTTTCGCCGCGAAATGGAAATGTGCCAGCGCGTGTCGCACCCGCACATCACCCGGACCTTTGAAGTCGGCGTCGTCCAACATGTTTATTTCATCGCCATGGAATATGTGCCCGGAATGACATTGCGGCGAAAGATCACCGAGGAAGGCCCCCTGCCGGTGCAGCGTGCCGCCCGCGTTTTCGCCCAGGTGGCCGAGGCGCTTGGCCACGCCCACGCCCAAGGTCTGATTCATCGCGATCTCAAACCCGCCAATATCATGCTCACGCCAAACGGACACGCGAAAATCCTCGATCTCGGCCTGGCCCTGATCGAGGGCGAGGAGTTGCCCGAGGACAAAAGCATTCTTGGCGGGCAAGGTTACGTCGTCGGCACCATGGATTTCATCGCGCCAGAGCAGGTCGCCGATCCCACCGGCGTCGATGCTCGCGCCGATCTCTATTCCCTGGGCTGCTCGCTCTATTTCGTGCTCACCGGCCAGCCGCCCTTCCCCGGCGGCACATCGCAGCAAAAGCTCAAACGGCATCTCGCCGAATACCCGGCGCCCATTTCGGAATTGAACCCGACCATCCCGGCTGCCTTCGTGAAACTGACCGAGCGGCTGATGGCAAAACGGCCCCAGGACCGGCCCGATCGTGCCGAAGACGTTCGCCGTTTCATGCAATACTGGATCGGCGACGAGCCCGAACTGCCAATCGACGTGGCCGCCGACAATTCCCATCCGCGCGAGATTTTCGACCTGGAAAACGACCAACAGCCAGAGGGCTCGTTCTGGGAAACCGTCCCCGTGACGGCGTTCGTGGGCCACAACTCGGAGCCAAAATCGCGGTCACGAAGGACGGAACGTGCCACCCAGGGAAGATTGAATTGGCCGTGGCTTCTCGGCGGCGCTGGCCGTCGCGGGACTCATTTTCGTCGCCGCGATGATCGCAATTCTGATTATCGTTTTGCGCCTTTCACATTAGCTTATTCAAACCGCAATTGTAGGGTGGGTCGAGACCGAGCGGTCAGGCTCGGTCGAGGCCCACCGACCCGCTAACCAAAGCCCAATTCGCGTCCAAGCTCGTGGCCAAGCTCGTAGCATAAGCGTCTCGCTTGTGCGCTATCCTCTCGCACAAGCGAGACGCTTATGCTACGACGCAAACTTCCAGCGCGGAAGCGTAGGGTGGGTCGAGACCGGGCTGTCAGGCCCGGTCGAGGCCCACCGACCCGCTAACCAAGGCCCAATTCGCGTCCAAGCTCGTGGCTAAGCTCGTAGCATAAGCGTCTCGCTTGTGGCGCTATCCTCTCGCACAAGCGAGACGCTTATGCTACGACGCAAACTTCCAGGGCGGAAGCGTAGGGTGGGTCGAGACCGAGCTGTCAGGCTCGGTCGACGCCCACCGTCGTGAATCGCTGGGCCTCGACCTCGCTTCACAGCCCGGTCTCGACCCACCCTACAACAACAACTGCGGGTCAAACGCGGTGCTCCCACATTCTCCGCCCAAATCCCGTTGCAACTCGGACTGCGTTGGTTAACATGACTCGGAGCCGATCGACGAAATTCGAGGGACGAATCATGCTCGACTTCCTCAGCAAGCGTGGCGTGGAGTTTTGCGATGGCCTCAGCCGCCGCGATTTCTTAAAGGCCGGCGCCGTCGCGGCAGGTTCGGTCGGACTTACGCTCGCCGATCTCTCTCGTCTTCAAGCCGCGCGCGACGGCAAGGATGTGAATTGCATCTTGCTGTTCCTCGTCGGCGGCCCAAGCCAACTCGAAACCTTCGATCCCAAGCCCAATGCTCCGGATAATGTGCGTGGCCCATTCGGAGCGATTCGCACCAGCGTGCCGGGAATCGCCATTAGCGAGCATCTACCGAAAACCGCGGCCATCGCCGACAAGTTCGCCATCGTGCCGCTCGGTGCATCACACCTCGGCCCCCATTCACGAGACGGGGCATCAGTTGATGCAGACCGGCCGCCTGTCGCGCAATGGCGACGATCATCCGCATTACGGTTCGATGCTGTCATACCTGCGCGGCGAAAAGAAAAACGGCATCCCCACGTCGATCGTCCTGCCGACCCTGATCGAGGACACTGGCGTCAGCGTGGATCATGGCCAAACCGCCGGCTACCTCGGCGCGGCCCACGAGCCGGTCCGCCTCACGGCGGAAATCGACGCCGCCGAGCGGCGCTTCGAATTCCAGGCCGACGCGTTGAATTCGCATCAACGCCGTGCTTTCGGCAAGTTGTTTTCAGCGAAAAGGGCCGTCGATCTGAGCGGCGAACCCGACTCGCTTCGCGGCCAGTATGGCTGGAACCAGTTCGGCCAATCCTGCCTCATGGCTCGGCGACTGATCGAAAGCGGCGTGCGCCTCGCCACGGTCAACATGTTCGACACGGTGTTTGGCAAAGCCACCTGGGATTGCCATGCCGACGGCGGATCGCTCGCCACCACGCTCGCCGACTATCGTGACACGCTTTGCCCGATGTTCGACGCGGCCTATTCGACGCTGATCGCCGATCTGGAAAATCGCGGCATGCTCTCCAACACGTTGGTTCTGGCGATGGGTGAGTTCGGCCGCACGCCAAGGCTGAACCCGCGCGGCGGCCGCGATCACTGGACCGGCTGCTGGTCGGTCCTCTTCGCCGGCGCCGGCATCCGAGGCGGACAGGTTGTCGGCGCGTCCGACGCCTGGGCCGCCGAGCCGAAAGACCGGCCCATCGATCCAACGCAAATCGCCGCGACGGTCTACAAAGCGCTTGGCTTCGATCCGGCGATACGCATCCCGGGTCCCGATGGACGGCCATTGCCGTTGGCGGATGGCGAACCGATCAAGGAACTCGTGGCATAAGAAGATTTGACACAAAGAGCACGAAGAAGTCACAAAGAACACAAAGGAAGAAATGATGAGGGCATTCCGGCACTGCGACATTCGCACCAGTTTTATTCTTTGTGCATCTTTGTGCCTCCTTGGTGCTCTTTGTGGTAAATCTTCCGCCGACAACTGGCCCATGTTTCGCGGGCCGACCGCCGGCGTCATGGACGGTCACAAACTCCCGACCAAGTGGGACACGAAAACCAACGTCGCCTGGGCGATCGACGTGCCGGGGCGCGGCTGGTCGTCGCCGATCGTCTGGGGCGATCGCGTTTTCCTCACCTCGGTGATTCGCGACGGCAAATACGAGGACGCAAAGAAAGGACTCTACTTCGGCGGCGAACGCGCGAAAGTTCCCGACGCCGAGCATCACTGGATGGTCTATTGCTTCGATTTGAAGAACGGTAAGAAGTTGTGGGAGCGCGAGGCCGCCAAGGGAAAACCGCACTCCGGCATCCACGTCAAGAATTCCTACGCCTCGGAAACGCCGGTCACCGACGGCGAACGAATCTACGCCTATTTCGGCAACCAGGGCGTCTTTTGCTACGATCTCGACGGCAAACCGATCTGGGAACAGAAATTCGAGCCGGTGCCGATGCGCTTTAGCTGGGGCACCGCGTCATCGCCAGCGCTTCAGGACGGCAAACTTTTTATCGTCAGTGACAATGAGAAAGCTTCGTTTCTGGTTTGCTTCGATGCGGCGACCGGCAAACAACTCTGGCGCGTCAAACGCGACGAAAAGAGCAACTGGGCAACGCCGTTTATCTGGAAGAACGACAAGCGGACTGAATTGATCACCAACGGCACCAAGAAAGTCCGCTCCTACGATCTCAATGGCAAACTGCTTTGGGAAATGACCGGCATGTCGGCGATCACGATCCTGACGCCATTTACTCGTGACGGTCTGCTTTACATCGGCTCCGGCTACGTCATGGATAAGAAGAAGCCGATGTTCGCCGTGAAGCCCGGCGCGATCGGCGACATCTCGCTCAAGCCCAACGAAGACGGCAACGAATTCATTCTCTGGCGAAAGAATGTCGCGCCATACAATCCGTCGCCGGTGGTCTATGGCGACTACATGTACGTCGCCTATGACATGGGTTTCTTCTCCTGCTACGACGCCCACACCGGCAGCCCGGTTTATGAAAAGGAACGCATCCCCGGGCAATACACCGTCTCGCCTTTTGCGTACGACGGTAAGGTCTTTTGCCTGAACGAAGACGGCGACACCGTCGTGATCAAGGCGGGGCCCAAGTTCGAAATCCTCGGCCGCAACAAGCTCGGCGAAATGTGCATGGCCTGCCCCGCCGTCGCCGGCGACGCCCTCCTCATTCGCACCTTGACGAAACTGTACAAGATCCAGGGCCCGTAGCGGCGGCGTCCCGCCGCCGTCGGCGGCCAGAGGCCGCCGCTACGGTTCACCGATAGGGGTAGGGAAGATCGAGTGAGTTCGATCTCCCCTCCCTCCGAACCGGACGGGCGGGTCTCCCGCATCCGGCTCTCCAGTTAATGGTCTTACCCCAAAGGGGACGGACGCATGCTTCCGTTGGGACACGATTCGGACGCGAACCAACGCCGCGGGATAGGTGCACGTGCTCCCGTCCCCTCCCCAGCCGGGGAGGCGTCCGCAGGTCGAGGCTTCTCGTCCCAGGTGGTGCTCCCGCAACGCAGGAGGGTCTCTACCATGTGTAGCCTTACGGCACTAAACGGTAGGTTGAGTTCCTCGGTCGAGATTGCTCGATCCTCCACCTTCCTGCATCCCTTCGCTCCACGGCCATTACGCCGCTTCGTCGCTACTATGAATGCTCTGACTCCTGCTGGGCCGGTTCTCCGTACCGCACCTGGCGGCCCGGAACACCGTCCGAATACCCAACAGGTCTCACGGGTTGATTTACCCGACCTTCCGGCCATTCCGCCTCCAACCACCTGGTGCGCCCGTCCATCGCTTTATCACGCTACCCCTCAGCGTGGACGGCTTCCGTGCCCGACTGGGGGCTCGGTCTGGGTTTCGCCATTCGCTAGCAGGCTCACCGCAACACCCGGCCGAATCGAGTTCGTTATCCTGCGGACTGGTCGTTCGCCTTCCGTTGCTCTCCACCCCGCCTCACGGCGACGCAGTTACGGTTGGCTACAGACCGGAGTGCGTCTATCTGGGGAGGACTCGCACCTCCCAGATCGAGTAAACTATCCGTCGCACTAGCGGCGGCGTCCCGCCGCCGTGGCGGCCAGAGGCCGCCACTACGATTCACCGTAGCGGCGGCGTCCCGCCGCCGTCGGCGGCCAGAGGCCGCCGCTACGGTTCACCGTAGCGGCGGCGTCCCGCCGCCGGCGGCGGCCAGAGGCCGCCGCTACGTAACTCAGAGGACTCGCGATGCCTCTCCCAAGCTTGCGCGCATTGCGTGCGCGAATGCATTTCTTTGCCTTCTCTGTGTCCTCTGTGCCTCTGTGGTTCGATCCGAACTTCGCGCCGACGAACTGCCAGGCACCAAACCGCTGACCGAGCAAGGCGACCTCGCCGCCAAGATGGTGCAGGGCATCGACGCCTACCTGATGCGCGAATTGGAGAAAGCCTCCAAGGGCGGCGCGGACAAGTGGCACGTCAAAACCGATTCGCTCAAAAGCTATCTCGAATCGGTCAACCCAAATCGCGAACGATTGGCGAAGATCCTGGGCGTCGTCGATAAGCGCATCAGCCCGGTGCGAATGGAATACATCGGCGAAGGCCAACCCAGGCGCTCGTCGCCGAAACCAAGGCGTACAAGGTTTACGCCGTCCGCTGGTCGGTCCTGCCCGGCGTCGATGGCGAAGGACTCCTGCTCCAGCCGATGGGAACGCCGCTTGCCTCCGTTGTCGCCATTCCTGACGCCGACCAGACGCCCGAGCAAATCGTTGGGCTCGCACCCGGCGTGCCCGCCGAATCGCAATTCGCCCGGCGACTCGCCGAGAATGGCTGCCGCGTGATCGTGCCCGTCCTCATCGACCGCAAACCGACCACCTGGGAAGGGACAGTCGGCAAGCGTGTGACCAACATTCCGCATCGTGAATTCATCTGGCGGATGGCCTACGAAATGGGCCGGCATCCGATCGGCTACGAAGTGCAAAAAGTTCTCGCCGCGATCGATTGGTTTGAGGCGAACCCCACTCAGAATGGGCGTGAGTCGGCGATCGGCATCTATGGTTATGGCGAAGGCGGCCTCATCGCACTTTACGCCGGCATCTTGACACGCGAATCAATGCGACCGTCGCCAGCGGCCTTGGGTACGGCTCGCGCGAACGTGCCTGGGAAGAGCCGATCGACCGCAGCGTCTGGGCGTCGCTCCCCGAATTCCGCGATGAGCATCTGCGAAAGCTTTTTGGCCCCGGACGAAGCATCTTTTATGAACACGCGTATCCGCCCAAGTTCGAAATCGCCAATCCGCCTGGCTACCGGCAACAAGCCGCCGGCGGTCGTTTGTTTCTGACCGACCGGGCATTGAAACAAATCGAAGCGTCAACAGACCCCAACATGGTCATAGCGGAAAAGGACTCAACCAACGGCTTCGACTGGCATGCGATTGCTCCATTCAAGGGCGAATTCGGCAGTCGATTCGTCGTTGGACTGTTTTTGCAAAGGCTTGGAATTGCCAATGCCAACGAGTCATCGGCGACGCCCGCGGATAATCGCAAATCATTCGACCCCGCCCCGCGACAAAAGCGCCAGTTCGAGCAACTGGTCGCCTACACGCAGCACCTGTGGCGAACCAGCGAGGATGTTCGCAAGAAATTCTGGGCGAAGGCCGACGCCTCGTCGCCCGAGAAATGGGAGCAATCGACCGAATCCTATCGCGATTACTTCTGGAAGGACATTATCGGCAAATTGCCGAAGCCGATCGAGCCGCCGAACCCGCAGTCGCGCGAGATTTATGACACGCCCAAGTTCAAGGGCTACGAAGTCACGCTCGATCTTTATCCCGATGTCTTCGCCTATGGAATTCTGCTTTTGCCGAAGGATCTGAAACCCGGCGAACGGCGGCCCGTCGTCGTTTGCCAGCACGGCCTCGAAGGCCGGCCGCAGGACGTCTGCAATCCGGACAAGGACACGTCTGCTTATCACTCCTTCGGCGCGCAACTCGCCAACATGGGCTATATCGTTTACTGCGCCGCAGAACCCCTACATCGGCTGGGAGAAGTTCCGCATCCTGCTGCGAAAATCGCATCCGCTCCAAGCTCTCGCTTTACGCCTTCATCGTCCGCCAGCATGAGACCGCGACCGACTGGCTCGCCTCGCTGCCCTTCGTGCAGCCGGACAAGATCGCCTTTTACGGCCTCTCCTATGGCGGCAAAACCGCCATGCGCATTCCCTCGATCGTGAAGCGCTATTGCCTGTCGATTTGTGCCGGCGATTTCAACGAGTGGATCGGCAAAAATGTCTCCGTCGATTTCCGCGGCAGCTACATGTGGTCGATCGAGTACGACATGTACGAGTTCGACCTGGGCAACACTTTCAACTACGCCGAGATGGCGAACCTGATCGCCCCGCGGCCGTTCATGGTCGAGCGCGGCCACGACGATGGCGTCGGCATCGACGAGATGATCGCCTACGAATATGCCAAGGTGCGTTATCTCTATGCCAACCGTTTGAAAATCCCCGACCGCACCGCGATCGAATTCCGCCCCGGCGTGCACGAGATTTTCTTGAAGGGCACCGCGGAGTTCTTGAAGAAGCACACCGGTTGGCCGAAGTGAATATCACCGTGGAGTTTACATTGCCACTGCTCGGCCGCCTGCAATGACTTCGCCCAACCTCAGAAACGTGCAAGGCGGCCAAGCAATGGCAATCGACGCTTCTATAAACGTCGCATTTGCGATTGCACATTCGTCATTTCATCAGAGTGATTGCCACTGCTTGGCCGCCTGAAATGACTTCGCCCATACTCAGAAACCTGCGAGGCGGCCAAGCAGTGCTCGACCGCGACTGTTGAGGTCAAAGCACTGCTTGGCCGCCTACGACGGTCTCGAACCATGGCGAATCAAGCGATGGCGGCCAAGCAGTGGCAATCACCCTTTTATGAACATCGCATTTGCGATTGCACATTCGTCATTACATCAGAGTGATTGCCACTGCTTGGCCGCCTGAAATGACTTCGCCCATACTCAGAAACCTGCGAGGCGGCCAAGCAGTGCTCAACCGCTCACATTGCGGTAGAAAGCACTGCTTGGCCGCCTACGACGGTCTCGAACCATGGCGAATCAAGCGATGGCGGCCAAGCAGTGGCAATCACTTTCCGAGAATGCAACCACTTGATAGCCCGCACCCTCAAACATAAATCCGCTTGTTATACACCCACCACTCGAGCAACAAGAACAACAACCCCGCGAGGACTCCCCATTTCCACAGTTCGCGGGTGCGGCTTTGCGGCACGTTGGCCGCGACCTCGCTGTCGCCGATCCGGATATTGGAGCGCGGCTGAATGTTGCTTTCGTCCGAGTCGAGCAAGTTCACGACGAAACTGCGGCCGCCGCCCTTCCATTCCGCGACATACACGCCCAGCCGATCGGTCCCCTGATAGTCGAAATCGGTGCGGCTGCCGATGTCGCTCCAAATCCTTGATCGTCCCGGCGGGATCGGTCACCGTCAACTTGTCCACGGCACTGCCGGGCCGCAATCGCTTGGGCATGCCCGGCTGTGTCGCGTCCTCGGTCGAGGCGTCGCTCAAATTGCCGAGCGAATACAGCACGTTTCGCCAAAAGATCGGGAAGCTCGGCTGCAAGGGCCAGTTGCTGTTCCACTCGTCCTTGTCGTTGATCAGCGAAAAGGTCTGCACCACATCGGTGTGCGGGCCGCGCGACAGCGAGAACATCAGCACCACATTATCCTCGGCCTCGAGCAATCGCGGCGTCTTGGGCGGCAAATCGCTCACCTGAAACGCGGTGCCGACGCCGATCTCGTGCAGCGACGTCAAATATCGCAACAGCGATTGCTGCGTGGCCCAGCCTTTCACGAACAGTTTTTCCACCTTCTTCGCGGGGTCGATCTTGATCGTTGGCGGTGCCGCCCCGATGAAAAAAGTATTGCCGCGCGGCATGTCGTCTTCCGTCGGCGGCGAGACGCGATCAAAAACGACGAGATCGTAAGCGCCCGTCCTGGCTGGTTCCGAGTATTTCTTCCGCCGTTCGCCATCATCTTTGAATTCCACCGCGGAAAGATAGGTCGTTTCGGCGATCGCCTTGGTCGCCTCGTCGTCGAAAAAGGCGTGCAAAATCCGATTCGACGGGCCGACCACCAGCACCCGCGCTTTTCTCACGACTCCGAGCACCAACCAAGCCTGATTGTCATCGGCAAAGATATCGTTGAGGCCTTTCAATTCGGCGTGCATCACCACTTCCTTCTGGTCGTCGAGCCCGCTGACATCGAGATCGACATAATGTTCGCCGGGGCGAAGCTCGCCGGTGTCGCTGCCCTCGCGCGGCCGCGCCGGCGGAATCATCACCGTTGGATTGAACTGCTTGTTCAACGCCCCCTCGACATTTACCGCCATTTCGAAACGGCAGGTGACCGCCTCGTCGCTGTGATTGACCAGCGTGGCGTGAACATGTACGAGCGTGGCGTCGGTCTCGTCGCGGATCGCGTTGAAGTCCACGATGCCGACATTGTTGCCGCCGCTGCGATCGCTTTGCCCGGCCAGGTGAAAACGCAAGTCGAGATTGCCCAGCGTGAAGTTCGCCTCGTCGGGGAAGCGGCCATCGGAATAAAGATGCACCTCCGCCTTGACGCCCTCGGGCGCAGCGTACTGCAATTGCAGATTGGGACTGGAATTTCCCGGCCGCACGGCCTCGTTTTCGCTCGACGTCTGCGGATTGGCGAGACTATCCGCCAGGTCGAGCGCCTCGCGAATGTGCGTGGTCCGCGGCGTCGGCTCGATGTCGCGGACGCGCTGCCGCAGCACGGCGCGATTGGCGGTGTACGACTGGCGAATCTCCGCCCGCGAATTGAAAACAATCAGCATGCCGATGTCGTTGTCGCCCGCGGCGTCGACCTCCTTGATCGCTTCGGCCTTGGCCCATTCGAGCCGGCTCTGGCCCAGGTCGGTCGCCGACATGCTCGCCGAATTGTCGATCATCAGGATGTAATGCTTGCCCGCCCCGCCCGCCCCATGCAGCCGTGGGGCCAGAATCGCGTAAATCAGCCCGAGCAGAACCAAGAGTTGCAAAATCAGGAGAATGTTGTTCCGCAGCCATTGAAACAGACTGTTGACGTGCAAATCCTCGATGCTCTTTTTCCACAAGAATGTGCTCGGCACCTGTAGCGGCTTACGCTTGAGCTTCAGGAAATAAAGGACGATCAGCAGCAGCGGCGCGAGAAACAAGAGCAGCGCGCCCCACCACGGGATCGGGATGTGATAGCTGAGCCGAAATTTCGCCTCGAGCCATTTGTTGATGTCGGTCTCGCGGCCGATCAGGTTCAAGAAGAACAAAATCGCGCCGGGCAGCATGATCAAGAAACAGACGACCAGTGCGAACGGAAACCACATTCGCCGCAGATTCGACAATCGCGATGGCTTTGGCATGAATCCAAATCCATGAACCACACGAAAACTCAGAACCTAAAGCCAAATTGAGCAAACAAGATCATAAGGAAACCAGGAAGGCAGGAAAATCAAACAGTCTCTTTTTCCTGGATTCCTGCATTCCTTATTCTTATTTCTGTAAGATCATTTGCCTGTCGCGTGTTTCGTGGTTCAAAAATCTATCTCACCAGTCCCCGCTGTCGCAGGTAGGTCAACACCAGCCGTTCGAACGGCACCTGGTTGCTCGTGAACAGGTACGTCACGCCGCGCCGCGTGCAGAACTCGTGCAGGGCCCGCGCGATACGCGGCCAGGTTCTGCTTGTAGCGCTTCAACAGCGGCGCGCTGACCGTGATCTCGGCGACGTCGTCGTCCTCAACGTCCACCAGCTGCAAGTCGCCGACGATCTCCGGCTCGATCTCTTCCTGCGACAGGATCTGGATAGCACGTAAATATCCATCTGCCGGGCGATCAGGTAGCGCAGGGCCTCCTCGTAGCCGCCCTTGTCCATGAAGTCGCTGAGCAGGACGACGATGCCCTTGCCGCTGCACTTGAGGCTGAACGCTTGAGCGAGCGGGCCAGGTCGCTGGGCCCGGCCGGCTCGATCTTGTTCAGAAAATCCATCAGTCGCCACAGGCTGCGCCGCCCGCGCACGGCGGCCATGGTCTGCGTCGATGCGATCGTTGAACGCCTCGACGACAACGCGGTCGAGATTGACCAGGCCGATGAAGCCGAGCGCCGCGGCCACTTGCTTGGCGTAGTGCAGTTTCGTCGGCTTGCCGAAGTCCATCGACAGGCTGTTGTCGATCAGGATGTAAAAGTGCAGGTCTTCTTCTTCCATGAACAGGCGGATGAACAGACGGTCGAGCCGGCCGAAGAGGTTCCAGTCGAGGAAGCGCAGATCGTCGCCGACGACGTAATTGCGATAGTCGGCGAATTCGACGCTCTGGCCCTTCTTGCTGGCTGAGCGCGTTCGCCCTTCATCCGGCCCTGGAAGATCTTCCGCGACACCAGTTCCAATTGTTCCAGGCGGGCCAGGAATTTCGGCTCGAGCAGCGGCGGGGCGGTTTCCGGCATGGCAATCTTACCCACTCATGACGACTTTATCCGGATTGCGGTCTCCTCCATCTTTACCAGAACCATGCCCCCAAGGCGAGAGGCGCAAGTCGCGGCCACATTTGAATCTCACTAGACGAAACTGGGCGTTTGACGGTATAGGCAGCGAAATGGCGGCGTAGAATGGGGCATCCGAATTGCTGGGTTTCCGTATGGAGGCACACTCATGAAAAATTTCCTCGCGTTCTTGGGCGCGGCGATCGTCGTCTTCCTGGGCTTGGGCTGGTATCTTGGCTGGTACAATGTCCTGCTCAAGCCAGGCGAAGCCGGCCATCAGAAAATCGAATTCGACGTCAACAAGCAAAAGATCGGCAGCGACGTGAAAACCGGCGTGCAGAAAGGCTCGGAAAAAGTTCAGGAGTTCCTCGACAAGAACAAGCAAACGCCCGACACCAGCAAGGAAAAGTCCGCCTCGACCGAAAAGGAATCGACCAATAACGTGAAACCGGTGAACGACCAAAAGACGCCGCCAGATCGAGCCAAGGAGGGTTTCAAGGACTTCATCATCGACGGCTGGTTCGGTGGCGAGAAGAAATAGAACTTCAGCAAACGTCGACGCAACCGACGAACAACGAGGGGTTTCACCCCTCGCTATTCACGGCCGCCCCTTCGGGGCTCCAGGTTGGTAGCCCCGAAGGGGCGGCCGTGAATAGCGAGGGGTGAAACCCCTCGTCGCCGTCATGGAATCTTCTGCGGTCGCCTCCAGGTTGGTAGCCCCGAAGGGGCGGCCGTGAATAGCGAGGGGTGAAACCCCTCGTCGCCGTCATGGAATCTTCTGCGGTCGCCTCCAGGTTGGTAGCCCCGAAGGGGCGGCCGTTAATAGCGAGGGGTGAAACCCCTCGTGGTAATCCCCGGCTTTCAATCGCCGCTCGTGTCTCACCCCTCCTTCAATTTCTTCTTCTGCAACAAGTGATGATAATGCTGCGCGAAGCGATGCGATTCGTCGCGGACGCTTTGCAGCAATCGCAGGGCCGACGAGTGGCGGCTTAGTTTGATCGATTCGGCCTCGCCTGGCCGGAATATTTCTTCTTCGCGCTTGGCCAATGAAATCACCGTGGGCGGTTCCATTTCCAATAGCCGAAAGGCCTCGATCGCCGCGTTCAGTTGCCCCTTGCCGCCATCGATGAGCAAGATGTCGGGAAATGGCGCGTCCTCCTCGCGCAACCTGGCGAAACCGCCGAAACACCACTTCGCGCATCGATGCGAAATCGTCGACGCCCGCCACCGATTGAATCTTGAAGCGCCGATAGCCGGGCTTGAATGGCGTGCCGTCGATGAACGACACCAGCGACGCCACTGTGTCCGCCCCCTGAAAATGGGCGATGTCCATCCCCTCGATCACCCGCGGCGGCTTCGGCAGCCCCAGCACCTTTTGCAAGCCCTTGAGTCCCTTTCGCGGATTGATGTGAAAGACATGCGGCTGCACATCCGGGTCGGTGCTGCCGCGCATTTGAAGTTTTCGCAGGGCGTCGATCTCGTCGCGCAGCCGGGCGGCCCTCTCGAACTGCGTCGCCTCGGCCGCCGCGAACATCTCCTTTTCCATCTCGCGAATGAGGCGATCCTTTTTTCCTTCCAGCACCAGCCGCAGCGAGCGGATCTGCTTGCGATATTCCTCGCGCGTCACGCGGAAATTGCACGGGGCCGTGCATTGGCGGATGTTGTGCAAAATGCACGGCCGATACCAACGCCAACGATTCTCGCTGCTTTTGATGTCGAGCGAGCAGGTGCGAAACTGAAAGATCCGCTGCAACACTTGCATCGCCATGCGCAAGCCGCGGGCGCTAGTGAACGGACCATAAAGCCGGACGCCCTTGTGCCGCGGCTTGCGCGTGAACTCGACGCGGGGAAACTCCTCGCGAACGCGAATTTGCAAATAGGGAAACGACTTGTCATCCTTCAAATCGGAATTGAAGCGTGGCTGCGTGTCCTTCACCAGCCGGGCTTCCATCAGGATCGCCTCGACCTCCGATTCGGTCTGAATGTAATCGATGTCGGCGATGTGCTTGACCAGTTCCGCGGTGCGCTGTTCGACCGCCGCGGCGGAATGAAAATAAGACGATGCCCGGTTCCGCAAGCTCTTGGCCTTGCCAATGTAAATCACGACGCCCTGCGCGTCCTTCATGAGATAAACGCCCGGCGTGGTGGGAAACGAACGGACCTTTTCCGCGGGAGTGAGACTTGCATCGGCCATCGGACATCCTCAATCAGCCCGCCGGCCGCGATTCCTACAGCCGACATCTTCATTGTATCGGGGATGTGTGACGGAGCCCGCCGCGCCAGCAAGGGATTGCAACAGGAGCCCGCAGCGCAAGCAAGGGAATCCAACAGGAGCCCGAAGCGCAAGCAAGGGAATCCAACAGGAGCCCGAAGCGCAAGCAAGGGAATCCAACAGGAGCCCGAAGCGCAAGCAAGGGAGTGGCGCTCCTCCCTTGCTTGCGCTTCGGGCTCCTTACTTTACTTTCCTTGCTCGCGCTGCGGGCTGACAAGCCGCCGCAGCGTCATCTCCGCCTCGCGAATCGTCCGCGGCCGAAAATTCCCGCGTGCCAATGACCGCAGCAACTCCCTCGCCTCCGGCGTGCCGATTTTCTCGAGTGCTTCGACCGCCCGGATCTCACGCAACTCGTTCGGCGACAATTTCGCGCTCGCCTGCACCTCCAAAATGCGTTGAGCCCGCTTTCGCCCCTCAGCGCCAAGACCATTTTTCAGCGAACGCCGCAACTCGGCTTCGGCCTGATCGACATTGGCCAGCAGGCTTTTGTCTGCCTTTTCGCGCATTGCAAACTGCGGCGAATCCAAATCCGCGATCCATTGCTTGATTCTCTCCGCCGGGACTCGCTCGACCACGGCGAACTTGCCATTGAAGAACTTCACCGCGTCATTCCGATCCGCGGCAAATGCCCAGATTGATCGAAACGCCGACTCGGCCGGCCCGGCAAGACTCGCCCAGTGCTTCGCCCGCGCCTCGGCGGTCAATGTAACCGCCGGCAACACCGCGTGCCGATTCGGCAGCGTCATATCCCATGACATCAAGGTCGAATCCTGACTGCCGGTCACCAGTGTTTTGCCGTCCGGCGTGTATTCGACGGTGTAGATTGGCATCGTGTGGGCTACGAATGAGGAGATGAGTCTACCAGTCGCGATATTCCATAGATAAATCTTCGCCTCGCGCCGGCATCCCGATGCGATCGTCATGCCGTCGGGTGAAATGGCGAAATACTGCGTAAGCACCAGGCCGTCGACCATTCCCCTTTCAGAGATTCGAGCCCGCACTTCGCCCGTCGCCATCTCCCAAAAGTGAAATGTGCCGTTCTGATAACGCGTTACCAACGTGCGGCCGTCGGAGGTAAGCGCGGCGCTTGCAAGGAGACTCACCGGGCCGAAAAAACTCTGAACGAACCGATTTGTGCGTGCGTCGCGAACCGTGACAACAACCGAAACTGGAGCTTCGTTCGTGCCAACGATGCTATCGGGCAGTACCGCCAAGATTCTTCCATCGGGGTGCAGAAACAGGTTGGACAAGGGAGCAGCTTCGTCTGCCAAACGACCAGGCATTCCTTTCCCCGACATTACATCGCAGAAGTAAGTTGCGCCGCCTTCGTTGATCGCCACGGCGAGTTGGCGGCTCTCTGGAAGAAGCGCAATTGCCAGATCGGTTTCGGAAAACCATCGAATTTGCAAACTTCGCGAGCAGTCGCGACATCCCAGACGCGAACGGTCTGGTCGCCCGAACTCGAGGCAAGGAGTTTTCCATTGGGCGAGAAAACGACCCCGATACACCCGTTCTTATGGCCTCGATATCGTCGCACCTCTTTTCCGGTCGCGATTTCCCACAGGCGAACTTCCGAGTCGTCAAAATCAGCCGAGGCGACGTAGTGACCGTCTGGTGAGACGCAAGTCGCGCAAATTGCGTTTGGATGGCCGGGCGTTTTCTGAATCTCCTTGCCGTCGGCCAGGTTCCACAGCCGAAGCCGACCGCCGCCGGCCGTGGCCAACGTCTTCGAGTCGGGCGAAATGGCTGTCGCGGCAATCCAGTTCATCGGCGTGTTCCACGACCGTTGCATCTTGCCCGTCGCCGCGTCGAGAATCTGGATTTCCGCGCTCAAATGGTTGTCTGGATCGATGACGGTGCTGACGAGCGTCCGACCGTTCGGGCAGAATTGGGCTCCCCAACGGCGTGATTGCTGGCTGCCGTTCCATAACCGCTTGCCGGAGGAATCGAAGACCGCCAAGCCGGCATACCCGGTAACGACCAATTTCGAGCCGTCCGGCGAAAAAGCCGTGGTCCAAATCGCGTCAAGGTCCGGCTTAGCAGTCTGAATCAGCTTGCCCGATTCCGCGTCCCGGATCGATGCCCGATCAGTCCAGGAAGCGATCGCCTTTCCGTTCGCCGACATGGTGATTGGGTACGACGAGGGGAGGATCCCGCGCCCATCATTTGGAGGCACGTTGAACTTGCAAATCTCTTTCTGTCGATCGAGACCCCAGACCCACGCGACTTGCTCGGCCTCGCGCACCGACGCAAATCGCTTCCCGTCACGCGACACGACCAGGCACACAATCGCATCGCCGCGGCGTTCCGGCGCATTCTTTTGGCGCTCCGCCAACAACTTACCTGTGGTGGTATCCCACACCCGAAGCGACGATTGCTTGGTTACCGAGATCAAGACTCGGCCATTTCCCGAAAGCGCCGCGAGCCGGTCGCCGCCGAAATGCTCCGCTTTCCATTCGCGGATCATCTTTCCGGTGGCAACGTCCCAGAAGCGCACGCCGTCGCCGGCGGTGACCAGCGTCTTGGCGTCGAGATAGGCGATCGAGGTCGCGTCGTGCCGAAATCGCGTCGTGCCCATGCGGGCGATCGCCCCTTCGGGCAACGGGTCGCCAAAGAGGTCGAGTCGGGGTTTGGCAGACGCAGGCGGATCGGCGTGCAGCGACGAATGGTGCAACATCAACGCAAACAGCGTCGTCGCGAGTCGCAAGCGCGTTGCATTCATGGCAAATCCCTGCTTCGACGCAGAAGTGCACGCCATCAATCTAACACCGCGTGCCGAGCGTTGTGAGATGAATTTCGCTAAGCACCACATTCGCGAAATGCGGTATGATCTAATGTTCACTATCCTGATCAACAAAGTTGAAGGCCGCCCAAGGTGGTACGCGCACGGTTGGCGCTGTTTGGCGCCCTCTGGGTTTTCCAAGCGGAAAACCACTGCTTTCTTGGAAGACGCGGTCTAAGGGGGCCAAGGCGAAATGGCTCCTTCACGCCAAGGCCGGGCCGATCCGCTCCTTGCCGACCCACGGGACCAGCGCCTGCGGGATGAGAATGGAGCCGTCCGCCTGCTGGTTGTTTTCGAGGATGGCGACGAGCGCCCGGCTGCAAGCGACCGCGGTGCCGTTGAGCGTGTGCACGAAATTGGTGCCCTTCTGCCCCGCCTTGCGATAGCGGATGCCCAGCCGCCGGGCCTGGAAGTCGGTGCAATTCGAGGTGCTGGTCACTTCGCCATACTCGCCCTGCTCGCCGCGGCAGGGCATCCAGGCTTCGAGGTCATACTTGCGATACGCCGGCCCGCCAAGATCGCCAGTGCAAGTGTCGATGACGTGGTAGGGCAATTCCAGTCCCTGGAACATGTTCCTCCTCGATCCGCACCAGTTCCTGGTGAATCTCCTCGCTCTGCTCGGGGACGCAGAAGGCGAACATTTCCACCTTCGTGAATTGATGCACGCGATAGAGCCCGCGGGTGTCGCGGCCGGGCGCCCCGCCTCGGTCCGGAAGCAATGCGACAGGCCGACATATTTTTTCGGCAGTTGCATGTCGTCGAAAATCTGATTGCGATGCATGCCGCCCAGCGTGATCTCGGCGGTCGCAATCAGGCACAGATCCGAATCGGCGATCGTGTAAACCTGCCGCGTCTCCGGATTCGGATCGCGGGAATGAAGCCGATCCCTTCGAGCACATCAACGCGCGCCAGATCGGGCGTGATGATCGGCGTGTAGCCTTCCCGCAGCAGCTTGTGCATCGCATATTGCACCAGCGCGATTTCGAGCAAGGCGGCTTCATTCTTGAGAAAGTAAAACTTCTGCCCGGCGACGGATGCCCCCGCCTCGAAATCGACCAGGTCGAGCTTCTCGGCGAGTGTCACATGATCAAGCGGTTTGAAGTCGAATTTCCGCGGCTCGCCCCATTGCGCGAGACCACATTGCCCGCCGGGTCGGTGCTCACCGGCGCGTCCGGGTGCGACATGTTCGGCACGAGCATCAGCGCGGCGTGCAGGTCGCCGTCCACCTGCTTAAGTTGCTTTTCGATTCCCGCCACGCGTCCTTCAGGTCCTTCCCCTCGGCGATCAACGCCTGGCGTTTGTCCTGTTCCTTTTCCTTGGGGATCGATTTCGCCACCTCGTTTTGCCGCTGCTGCAAATGTTGCTTGTCAGTTTCCAGCCGCTTCCGCTCATCATCGAGTTGCACGATGCGATCGGGATCGGCGTTCTTGACATTGCGATTGCGGCAATTCGCTTTGACCGCGTCGAGATGGTCGCGAATATAGGCGGCGTCGAGCATGGGTGGATTCTTCCTGAAAGCAGATTACGGCCGCTTCTCCAGCGGCACATAGGGCTGATTGCGTTTGCCCACGTATTCCTGATCGGGCCGGAAGATGCGATTGTTTTGCAACTGTTCGAGCCAGTGCGCCAGCCAGCCGGCGGTGCGGGCAATGGCGAAGATCGGCGTGAACAGGTCCGCCGGAATTCCAAGCGAGTTGTAAACGATGCCGGAATAAAAATCGACGTTTGGATAGACGCCCTTGGGCCCGTAAATCGGCTCGGCGACTCGCTCCAGTTCCACCGCGATGTCGTAAAGCACCGGGCGGCTCGATTCGGCAAATGCGTGTTCCGCCAGCTTTTGCAGCACAGTCGCACGCGGGTCCTTGACCTTGTAAACCCGGTGGCCCATGCCCATGATCTTGAACTTCGGGTCGCCGGCGCGCTTGGCGTCGAGCCACGATTTGACATTCGCCACCGAGCCGATTTCGCGAAGCGTATCGAGCGCTTCCTCGTTGGCGCCGCCATGCAACGGTCCGAACAACGTCCCCGACCGCAGCGCTAACCACGGAGAAGGGACTCGCCAACGTCGACGCCGGTCACGCGGGCCGAAAAGGTCGAGGCGTTCATCGAGTGTTCGGCGTGCAAAATCAAACAGGCGTCGAGCACCTTGCGCACTGCCGGGCTCGGCTCGCGCTCGAACAGCATCCAGTAAAAGTTCGCCGCATGATCGAGATCGGGCCGCGGATTGATTGCTTCGTCGCCGTGCCGCAAGCGATGAAACGCCGCGACGATCGTGGGCATCTTCGCCAGAATGCGAATCGCCGAAATCCAATTGCTCGCTGCATTTTTCACGTCGCGAGCAGGGTAAAACATCCCCAGGGCGGCGATTCCCGCCTGCAACGCATCCATCGGGTGCCCGGTTTCGGGCAAGGTCTTGATCAGATCCTTGAGTTTATATTTGATGCGGCGATGCTGCCGGAGCTGTTGGTCGAAATCGGCGAGTTCTCGTTGCGTCGGCAAATCACCCTTCAACAACAGCCACGCGGTTTCCTCGAAGCAACTCTCCAGCGCCAGGGTCTCGACGGCGATTCCCCGATATTCCAAGCGAGCATTATGGCCGTCGATAAAACTTATGGCGGATTTCGCGACCGGGACGTCCTCCAGGCCTGGACGCAACTCGACTTGGCTCATGAACGATTCCCCGACGGCGCGAATTCGATGAGGACAAAAAGCATTGGCGTGTGATATCACGGTTGAGATACGCGTCGAGTCGCGCCTTGGCCAGACATTGAAAGGCGTTCAAACCAGCCGCCGGCTTTCCTTTTCCAATCCCGCGACCAAGAACTTAAGTGCCGGCGCCGCCATCTGGTTGAAGTAATCCCAGGAATGGCTGCCGCCTCGGGCGGACAGGTCGCATTGATGCGGCACGCCCAGGGCTGCCAGCTTCTCGCGCAGGCGATCGCAGCCGCGAAACCACGGGTCGGCGCGGTCCATGCAAAAGTAAATATGCGGCGGCCAATTGGATGGATTGATGTGCATGAGCGCCGTGTCCTGGCGGCACTGCTCCTTGCTCGAATACATGTCATCGATCGGCGTGCCGGACCAGTACAGTTCCTGATACTCGACCGCTGGCGAGATCGCCGCCACCGTCGGGAAAACCTCGGGCTGGCGAAACGCCAACTTCAGCGCCCCCTGCCCTCCCATGCTCACGCCGAGAAGCCCGACGGCACGCGGCGGCAAATTCCACCGCTGTTGCCTGTATCGCAGCACGTCGTTTTTGACATAACTCGCGCTGGTGACGCGTTCGTCAAACTCCGGGCAGATCCGATCGGCCCACCAGCAACGTTTTCCTTGGGGACAAATGCACGCGAGCCGCAGATTTTCAAACAGCCGTGTAAACGTCTCGTTCGCGGCGAGCGATTCCATCCCGTAAGTGTGAAGATAAATGACGGCGAAGCGCGGCGGACCGCCGGCTGGTTCGAAGAGGTCCGCGGGCTTGCCGGCAATATCAACGGTTTGCCACGCGGACATGAATTCACCCAACAAAAACGCCGCTTGCGGCGTCGCAGGTTCGATCACCCTGCAACCACGCAAGCGGCAGACAGTTACTTCTTGCCCTGGGCCGCCTTGATCTTTTTGATTACCTCCTCGCGGCGCTTAAAATCGCGCCGGCTCGAAAGCTCCTGATCGATCGCTTTCTTCCAGGTCTTGATCGCCTCGTCCTTTTGGCCGAGCGCCATTTCCACGTCGGCCAGATGGTCGAGAATCTCAATGCCCTGACCCTCCCGCGTCGATATCGCCTCGAGCAGGTATTTCTTGGCCTCGGCGTAATTCTTCTTCTTGTACAACACCCAGCCCAGGCTATCGAGATAAGCTCCGTTGTCCTTGTCTTCCTCGGGCAACAAGTCCTTTTGTTTCTTGCGCCTTGCGATCCTCCTCGAGCGCTTTGCGAATCATCTTCTCGGCTTCGTCGAGGTGCTGGTTGTGATCGGCCCAGACATAGCCGAGATCGTTGTTGTAGGTCGAATTGTCGGGGTGACGCTTGAGCAGATCTTGTAATTCTTGAGCCGCCTTATCAACCTGATTCAACTCGATGTAAACATTGCTGAGAATGTACTTGTTTCGTTCGATGAGCCGCTTTTGAATGTCGGGCTTGAGCTGATCGTTCTTTTCGATCTTCTCGATCGACGTGCGGTATGCCTTTTCCGCCTCGGCCGGCTTACCCGCCTCCTGCAGCACGCCGCCCTTTAGCTGATAAAGAAACCACCCGTCGGGATTGTTTTCGATCAGGCCGTCGATTCGCTCGATCGCCTCGTCAACCTTGCCCTGCTTGGTCATCGACTGAATCATGGTTTCGAAAAACAGGATCTTGGCGTTGTCGAACTCGTCGTCGAGTTTCTCGCCAATGGTTTTCCGGCTCAACTTTTCCGCTTCTTCGTAGTCCTTCTTCGCCATGTAGATGCGAATTTGATTGTCGAGGGCGTCGGCGAGCTTGGTGCCGCTCTTGATCTCCCGCGCCTTCTTCTCGCAGATGCGGAAGAACCGCAGCGCGACATCCTTCTCATCGAATTGCCGGGCCACCAACCCCAGGATCCAGGCCGCGTTATACGTAAATTGCTTCGAATCCAGCTTGGCCATGTCGTCGGCGACTTGCAGCATCTTCTTGCTGTTCGCCTTGTCCTTGATCAATTCAATCGCTTTCGAGCGCAGCGTGTCCTCGCCCGTCACCTTGTTCAGTTCCAGAACTTTTTTCCGGATCGCCTCGTTGTCGTCGGCGCCAAGCACGGCCGGCGCGAATGCCCCCGATAGAATCGCCAACGCGATCACCGCGGGAAGTAGTCGAATTCGAGCCATTTATGAACTCTCCTTTTCGGTCCGGTTGAATTCCAAGTCATGATCTGTGCATCTTACCCATTTCCTGTCACAAACGCCAAGCGGGCTTTTCGCTTGTCGCGCCACCGGTCCAACCCGGATAATCGGAAAACCACGCGGCATTTCCCGATAGGCGAAATTCTTGCGCCAGGGACCGGCTCTTTGGGTTTTTAGGAGCGCATCGAGGATGCCGGTTATCCATCACTCCAACGTCTCGCCCCTTGGCACGTTACGAGCGGATTGTGTGCTACACTTTGGCAAATCGCGGCTGGGAATCACGACTGTTTCCAACATGTCGATTGAACGGAGTCCACGTGGAGCAATCGCTCATTCTGCAGACTGGCGCCGAACCATTTCCCGGCTACAAGCTTAACCACATTCTTGGGCGGGGCGGCTACGCCGAAGTTTGGCGCGCCACCACCAGGAATGGCGGCGGCGTCGCGCTCAAGTTCATGAAGAGCAACGATCCCGCCAGCGCCGCCAAGGAACTGCGAGCCATCCAGTCGATGAAGTCGATCCGCCATCCCAATCTCGTCCGCATCGACCAGGTCTGGTCCGTGCCCGGCCATGTCGTCTTTTCGATGGAGTTAGGCGACGGCAGCCTGATGGATCTGCTTTACGCCTATTATGAGGAATTCGGCGGCCCGATTGCGCCCGCGCTGGTCTGCCAATTCTTGGCGCAGTCGGCGGTGGCCATCGATTTCTTGAATTCCCACGTCCACGAGATGGATGGACAGCGAGTCGCCTTTCAACACGCCGACATCAAGCCGAGCAATCTGCTTCTCTTCGGCGACACCGTGAAGCTCGCGGACTTCGGACTCGCGGTGCCCATGACCGGGGCGAGCATCAGCCGCCTGCCGTCGGGCACCATTCAATTCGCCGCCACGGAAGTGTTTCAGGGGACCCTGACCGACCAGACCGACCAGTTTGCATTGGCCGTCACTTATTGTTTGTTGCGAGGCGGCCAATTGCCCTATACCGACTCGCCGACCTCATTCAAGGTGCCCTACACGCGGCCGATTCCGGATCTGACCATGCTGCCCGAGGCGGAGCGGCAAGTCATCGTGCGCGGCCTCGCCACTAGCCCATCGGCCCGCTGGCCAAATTGCCGCGCGATGATCGACGCCCTGGCAAAACTGAACAATATCTCGATCTCGGACAAACCGTTCTTTCGCTTCTAAATAATGCGAGCGAAGTCGCCGATGGGATGGTCGTTCCTCAAGCTTGCGATGCTTTCCCCGGGACGGCAGTCGGCGTTTCGCCGGGCGGTCATTTTGCACGTCGTCTTGCTCGCCGGCCTGGCGTTTACCATTCAGCGCCGCCCGCCCGATTTCCTCCGCGTCATCGGCCATGTCTTGCTGATCGCCGGAATCGTCGAGGGCGCAGCGCTCATCGGCTGGCGGCTCGCCCAACTGCCGAAGAGCCAGGCCCTCGAATTTCTCCTCGTCAGCCCGCTACAACCCAGGCGACTATTCCTTTCCGAAGCGCTCGTCGGAATCTTGCGGCTGGCGTTGGTCACGCTCAGCGGGGTGCCCGTTTTCGGCTTTCTGATTTGGAGCGGCCGCATCGAGACGCCCGACGCCATCGCGCTGATGATCACGCCCTTCATCTGGGGCAGCATCACCGGGCTGGGCCTGACGGTTTGGGCCTACGAACGGCTCGGTATTCGCCGCTGGGGCGAGCGCTTTACGCTGGTGATGATCCTCATTTACTTGATTGTCGGCGTGCTCGCCGCCGAACGATTGGGCCAATGGCTCACCGCGATTCCCTGGCAAATCGGCGAGTTCGTCTATCGAGCCGTCTTCATCGGCTCGCAATACAACCCCTTCGGTGCGCTCGAATATTGGCTCTCGGAGAATCGACGCCCCGACCTGGCCCTCCAACGCCTGGCGACGATCGATTTCGTCGGGCTGCTGCTCGCCGGCGGCTCGCGATCCGCGGCGCATTCCGGCTCAAGGGCCATTTCCATGATCGCCATTACAAACCGGTCGCCGATCGGCCGACCGAGGATGTTCAGCGCATCGGCGAACGGCCCCTCTCTTGGTGGGCGGTGCGCCGCGTGATGGAATATTCCGGCCGCACCAATATCTGGCTGGCCGGCGGCTTCGGACTGCTCTACGCCGCCTACATCCTATTGGGCGACAACTGGCCCCCCTGGATGGGCAAAATGGTCTTCCAGATTTTTGAACGACTCGGCGGCGTGCCGATGCTGACGACCGGCCTGGCGGTGCTCGCCGCGGTCCCCGCCGCGTTTCAATATGGCCTCTGGGATTCGAGCACGCAGGAACGCTGCAAGAAACTCGAACTCCTGCTGCTCACCGAACTCGACGGGCAAGACTATTGGCTCGCCGCCGCGGCCGCCGCCTGGAAACGCGGCCGTGGATATATGCTCGTGGCGATGATCTTATGGCTGGCGATGGGCCTCGCCGGCCGCGCGACCTGGCTCCAGGCCGGAGCGGCAATGTCCGCTGGCGTCTTGCTCTGGACCTTTTCCTTCGCGATCGGATTTCACGCCTTCTCGCGCGGCGTACACTCGAACGGCCTCGGCTCCCTGCTCACCCTCGGCCTGCCGATCCTGACCGCCGTCTTCATTTCCCTACACGCCCGCTCGCTCGCCGCCCTGCTCCCGCCCGGCGCCGTCTTCCTGGCACTCGCCGACGGCCCCAGCCTCAAATGGCTCCCCGGCCCAATTCTTATGGGCATCCTCGCCATCCTGATCGGCCGCAAAGCCCGCTCCCACTGCGACCGCGAACTGCGATTGTGGTTCGATCGCAACCAGGGCCGGAAGGTGCTGGATTGAATCGAGCACTTCAACAAACTCCATTTCGTAACGCATTCGCTATTGCTCCTCTGCCCCGCATTTGTTCCAATTCCGCCACAACCAAGTTAGCGGAAGACTGTTGACCTTGAGTTTCTGGCCATCGATCGAGACGGAGGAAGTATGACAGCAGCAACGCGGTTCGCGATAGTGCTTGTTGCCGTTTGCGGGCCGGCAACTGTTCAATGCGTCGCTGACGAAAACAGCGACAAATCGATCGAAGTGATGCGAAGAGCGATATTGGCACGCGGCAACCTAAAAAATGCGATGTTGGCTGCGACAGTTCACTATTCCGGCAAATTCTTCATAGTGAGCACCAACAAAGAGGTCGCTTCGGGGAAAGTCGATAAATGGCTGTCGCCAGGGATGTTCAAGGCTGTCACGACCGTGCACTTTGTTGACAGAGACGCAAAAATGGAATCGGGCGCGACCCCTCGGGCTTTGGCTGGGGGGCGTTAAATGACGGGCCCGTACAACACACTTCTGATAGAACTCGCCTGTTCTCGATTCTGTCGCACGCACAGGCTTGGACAAGCCAGACCGCAGTTCCGAGCCTTACAGAACTCAATCTAAAATACCTCGGATTGACGAAGAAGCGGAAATTCAGGAGCGCGATGAAGGTCAACAAAAATGACAAAAGCTACTCGCTTCTGACATTTGACTACGACGCGATGCTGATCGGAGTCTCCATTTCATCCAAGAGCGATCCCGAAGTCGCATATGATCTGTATTTTGACAAAGATCATTTCACGGTGGAAAGCGTGGTGTATCGCTTTGCCACGGACAAGCATGCGCAACCAAAGGAGGTCGAGTGCCAATACGGTGAGTACCGAGAGGTCAACGGGATCCGATTTCCATTCACAGAAACCCTGATTGAGGACGGACGCATATTTACTAAAGAGGAATACGACAAGGTGACAATCGAAAAGCACAACAAATCATTCTTCGAGCCAAAGCAAGCAAAATTAAAGAACGTCGTGCGTTGAAGCGAGCCCAAGGTACCGTTTATCCGCTCATTGGTCTCGCAACCGCATCGGCGGGTGGCCGGGGCTGAGAGGTTGTGAAAGTTTTTGATTTTGGAGCTTGTTGAAGTCGTTCAAAGGCGCTAAACGAAAGACATGAATATCTCTCGCGCTGACGACTCCTTGTCTCCCGACCCCAACTCGGGCCAGTTGTTTGATGCCGGTGAGCCGACCGAGCCGGTTCGGGCTCCCGTTCGGACTGGGGTGGTACGGTTGAAGCGTGCGCAACGCGACCAGGTGGTGATCCGCTGTCTGGCGTTGGATGCGTTGCTTCCGGCGGAGCACACCGCTCGCCAGGTATGGGCCTTCGTTGAAGGACTCGATCTGACGCGGCTGTACCAACAGGTCCAGGCGGTCGAAGGGGGTCCCGGCCAAGCCCCGGCCGACCCGCGGATTCTGCTGGCGTTGTGGTTGTATGCCACGCTCGAAGGGGTCGGCAGTGCTCGCGCCTTGGATCGCCTGTGCGAAGAGCACTTGGCCTACCAATGGCTGGCCGGCGCGGTGGCGATGAATTATCACACGCTGTCGGACTTCCGCACCGCCCACCCGGAGTTTCTGGACGAGTTGCTGACCAAGAGCGTGGCCGCGTTGATGGAACAGGATCTGGTCGATCTCAACCGCGTCGCTCAAGACGGCATGCGTGTCCGGGCCAGCGCGGGAGCGTCGTCGTTTCGACGACGACCCACCTTGGAAACTTGTTTGCAGGAAGCCCAAGACCAAGTGGCTCGCTTGGGTGCCGAGGTGGAGACCGACCCGGCCAAGGCGAACACGCAGCAACACCAGGCCCAGGTGCGTGCCGCCCGCGAGCGGGCCGAACGGGTCCAGCGAGCCTTGAACCGCCTGCCGGAACTCGAAGCCAAGAAAAAGCCGGACGAGAAGGACAAGGCCCGCGTTTCGACGACCGATCCCGAGGCGAGCGTCATGAAGATGGCCGACGGCGGTTTTCGACCTGCGTACAACGTGCAGTTCAGCACCGACACCTCGACCAAGGTGATCGTGGGAGTGGACGTGGTCACGCAAGGCAGTGACGCCGGCCAAATGCCGCCGATGGTGGAACAGATTCGACAGCGGTACGAACAAGCTCCCCAGGCGGTGTTGGTCGATGGCGGCTTTGTCAAGCATGAAGACATCGAGGCGGTCAGCGGCCCCGAGGTGGGCGCGACGGTCTACGGCCCCGTGCCGAAGTCGCGAAATCCCGAGATTGATGAGCACGCCCCGCATCGACGCGACACGCCGATCGTGATCGAGTGGCGTCAGCGGATGGCGACGCCGGAGGCCCAGGCGATCTACAAGGAGCGAGCGGCGACTGCGGAGTTGGTCAATGCCCAGTGTCGCAACCGGGGCTTGGGCCAATTCCGGGTGCGTGGCGTGGCCAAGGTCCGCACAATCGCACTGTGGTATGCGCTGGCTCTCAACTTGATGCGCGCCGTTGCCCTCCGAGCCGCGACGAAGGCAACGGGCTAACCGGGAGGCCAGGCGAAGAATCCGAATATCCCCATCTTGATGAGGACCACCCCCCGGCGGGATCACCCAGAAGGACCAGAATCGATCGTTTCCTCACCAAGATCTCGATCAAAATGCCCGCGGAGAGTTTTCGCAATCACCAAATTCAGAATCCCGAAACTTTCACGGCTTCTGAGTCTTCGAAGCCCCGGCCACCCGCCGATGCATCGAGGACGTACTTCATTCGTCGTCATTGAGTAGTGACTGAATCGTGTCCTCGTCGATGACGCCATGGGTAGCACGCAGGCGATCCGTGATCGCCTGTGCTCGCGCATGGACACGTGCAAAAACTTCCGAATCGATTGGCGTGCCGTGGAGAAAATGCTCAATGACCGCTTCTTCATCGGCTTTTTCGAGCCCGGCGTCTGGCGTCGCTTCGATCTTCATAGGAATTGCTCCATTTGGGGTTATTTTATCGACGCCCAGAAGCGGGAGGAAGTCCAGTTGAGCAAGCCACTCGAGGATGGTCCTTGCGCCCAGGCCGGAAGCCTGGCCACGCATCTACGCCTAGTCAATAATCGACGCGGCGCACAACCTCGCGCCTTTCAATCGGCGAGCGTCGCGGCGTGAGCGCGACGTATGAACCACGAAGCGACTCGCTCCGACGTCGCGCTGACGTTGCGTCTTGGCCACGCGTCCGCCGCCCACAGAATTGCCACGGATTAGAGGGCCTAGAATTCCGGGAGTTTTCGGTCGCCGCGGAGTCGCGGCGGGCCGGATTGCGATGTATCATAAGCACCGTGAGCGACGTAACGCGCATTCTGGACCGGATTCAACAGGGCGACCCTCACGCCGCGGAGCAACTTTTGCCGCTGGTCTATGACGAGCTACGCAAGCTGGCGGCACACCGGCTTGCCCAGGAGAAACCCGGCCAGACTCTGAATGCGACCGCTTTGGTGCACGAGGCGTACGTTCGACTGGTGGACACCGAGCGGGCCCAGCATTGGAACGGCAAGGCGCACTTTTTCGCCGCCGCAGCCGAGGCGATGCGGCGGATCATCATCGATCAAGCGCGCCACAAGCAGAGTCAACGCCGGGGCGGCGGCCGCGAGCGGCTCGAGTTGCAGTGCATCGAAATCGCGGCCCCGGAACCTTCAATCGACGTCATTGCCCTCAACGAGGCGCTCGAACGGTTCGAGAAAATCGATGAACTCAAGGCAAACCTCGTCAAGTTGCGCGACTTCGCCGGCCTGACAATCCCGCAGGCGGCCGACGTGCTGGGGATTTCCACAACGACCGCCGACCGCTATTGGGCGTACGCGCGGGCCTGGCTGCATTCCGAATCTGCGCACCGACAGCGAAAGCTCCGACAACTGATCGGCGATTTTTTCAATTTCGGTGGGGTGATTTGCCCACGGATTCCGCACTGATATTAGACAACCGCGAGAGCATTGGCCGATGAACGCCGCCACCAAAGACGCCGAGGCGATCTTTTTCGCCGCCCTGGACCAAAGTAACCCGCAAGAGCGGGTGACCTTCATCGAGGCCGCCTGTTCGGGTGATGTAAGCCTGCTCGCTCGCGTGCGTCAACTTCTGCTGGCTCACGATCAGTTGCACGGGCCGCTGGACCAACCTCCCCCGGGCGTCTCGGTCTCGCAAAATCTGCCCATTGCGGAGCAGCCGGGCACGATCATCGGCCCGTACAAGCTCTTGGAGCAGATCGGCGAAGGCGGGTTCGGCGTCGTCTTCATGGCCGAACAGCTGGAGCCAATCCATCGCAAAGTCGCGCTCAAAGTCATCAAGCCAGGCATGGACACCAAGGAGGTCATCGCTCGCTTTGAGGCGGAGCGGCAAGCCCTGGCGATCATGGATCATCCGAACATCGCCAAGGTGCTGGACGCCGGACAGACTGCGGGCGGCCGGCCCTACTTCGTCATGGACCTGGTCAAGGGCCTGGCAATCACCGACTACTGCGACCAGGCTCGGTTGACCGCCCGGGAGCGATTGTTGCTGTTCGTTGACGTATGCCAGGCGGTGCAGCACGCTCATCAAAAGAGCATCATTCATCGCGATATTAAGCCATCGAACGTGCTCGTAACGATGAACGATGGCTCGCCGCTGGTGAAGGTGATCGACTTTGGCATCGCCAAGGCGTTGAGCGAGAGGTTAACAGAAAAGACCCTGTTTACCGGTTTCGCCAAGATGCTTGGTTCGCCGCTCTACATGTCGCCGGAGCAGGCGGCGTTCAGCAACAATGATGTCGATACGCGCACCGACATCTATTCCTTGGGCGTGCTGTTGTACGAACTGCTGACCGGCACGACGCCATTTGACAAAGAACGGTTGAACCGAGCCGACTACGACGAGATGCGGCGAATCATCCGCGAGGAAGATCCACCCAAGCCCAGCACGCGGATCAGTACGCTGGGCCAGGCCGCGACGACGATTTCGACACAGCGACGGAGCGATCCCAAACGGCTGCAGCATTTCGTCCGAGGCGAGCTGGACTGGATCGTGATGAAGGCGCTGGAGAAGGACCGCAACCGCCGCTACGAGACCGCGAACGCCCTCAGCCAGGACATCATCCGCTACTTGTCCGACGAGCCGGTCAGTGCATGCCCGCCGTCAACCTGGTATCGCTTCCGCAAGTTTGCGCGGCGGAACACCGGAGCGGTGCTGGCTGCCACGGTGATCGTGCTGCTCCTGTGTGCCGGCATCGCCGGCACGTCCTGGGGGCTGGTGCGGGCCGAACAGGCGCGGCAGGCGGAGGCGGACCAACGTGGACTTGCCGAGGCCGCCCTCGTGTCCGAGCGGGCAGCGAAAGAGGCTGAGGCCGAGCAACGCGGCCACACGGAAATCGCCCTCAAGAAAGCAGTGCGCGAAGCGGCGACTGCCGCCGCGATCAATGACTTCCTCAATAAGGATCTCTTGCTGCTGGCCAGTACGATGGGCCAGGCGAACAGTGGTGTTTCGCCGGACGCGAACCTCAAGCTGCGCACCGTTTTGCAGCGCGCGGCCACACGAATCGACGGAAAGTTCCCCCATCAACCCGAAGTGGAGATGAAACTCCGATACACGATCGGCTACGCTTTTACCTCGGTCGGCGACTACGCGGCGCTCTAACGCAATTCGAAAAGGTAGTTTCTCTTTCGCGACAATTGCGAGGTCCTGACGATGCGTACACGCTCAAAGCCAAGTACCGTGTCGCCGTCATGCACCGGCATCTTGGCCACTTGGACATCGCCGTGCCCCTGCTCGAAGAAAATGTTGAAAGACACAAGACCATTCTTGGACAGGAAGACAGCCAGACGTTTATGGTGATGAGCGGCTTGGCGATGACCTATCGGGACGCGGGGCGTCTAGACAAGGCATTGCAGGTTGCTGAGCAAACTCTCGAGCTGCGCAAGCGTCATCTTGGTCCGACTCATGAGGATACGCTCGTCAGCATGAACAACGTTGCCGTGATTCTCTTGCAGCAAATGCAAATCGACAGGGCATTGCCGCTATTTGAAGAAACGCTTGCCGGAATGCGGAAGAAATTGACACCGCTGCATCCGGAGATACTGAATACGACGCGCAACCTGGCACATCTCTACCACGCCGCCGAGCAGATCGATCGGGCGGTCCGATTGCAAGAGATGGTGACTCCGCAATACAGAATTGTAAACGGAGCAGACCATCCGTTGACGCAAAGCTGTATCGACGATCTCATCAGGTACTACGTGGACGTCGGCATGTGCGACAAAGCGACGACTGTCCTCCGTTCAATCCAAAGCAGTGGCGAGAACCGTCCGAGCACGGTGAATCCCGGACAAGCAGTCCGAGAACAGCGACACCGCGACCTCATCCAGAAGATAAGGCCCACGGCCGAGAAGTACCAGCACGAACTCGTGGCCAAGAAGGTAGACCACGCTGATACGCTAGCCGCCCGGCAGGCGTTTGCGCTGGCCCTCCGGAGTCAGAGGCGAAACGAAGCGGCGGTTTATCACCTCAAGATCGTGCTGGATGCTCGCCGGCGCTTGCTGGGAGACGAAAATCTTGACACACAGATCAGCCGCCTCGAATTGGCGACGACGCGTCTGCAACAGAAACGGTACGCCGAAGCGGAGCCGCTGCTGCTCGATGCCTATGCAGGATTGCACATGCACGAAAACAAAGTCTCCGATGCCAGCCGCCGCGCCAGCGAAGCGCTGCAGCGACTCGTGGAGCTCTATGAGGCTTGGGAGAACAAAGACAAGGCCAACGAATGGCGCAAGAAACTCGACGAGCGGAAGCAAAAGTGAAAGGTCAGAAGTCATGCGTTGTTCCTTCTCGCCTCTGACCTCTGAACGCTGACCTCGAAAAAAAAGGGCCGGTGAGTTCTCGCCGCCAAGCAAAGTCCTCATCGGCCGGGGGCTGTCCCAAGCGCTCGTTTGCGCGCCGGGGGCAACTTGTTTCATTCTAGCCCCTCGCCCACGCCCGTGATCATTGGATTCCACGACCTCGTCCAGAACCTTTTGGAGCCGAATCATGTTGTTCCTCTGGAAGAAATACCTGCTGCGCGCCAGGACCGGAGTCACTCGAAAGTTCAAACCGCTTCGGCATACGCCGCTGGTTCGATTCCAGCCAAGGATGGAGACTCTGGAGGACCGGCTAGCACCAGCGATCTTCACCGTCATCAACACGGACGCCAGCGGCCCCGGCTCGCTCTCTGACGCCATTTTCAACGCGGAGGCCACGCCCAACGTCGGCGGCCCGGACCGGATCGAGTTCAACATCCCCGGCGCTGGCGTGCACACGATCTTCCCGGGCACTTTGCTGCCCGCTGCGCTGCCAATAATCCACGACGCCGTGATCATCGACGGCTACACGCAGCCCCGCAACGATGGCAGTGGTCTCTTGGCCACTCCCAACACGCTGGCCGTGGGCGATGACGCCGTGCTCTTAATCGAAATCAACGGTTCGAGCATGACGCCGGGGGCGAGCCTGTTCGGTTTCACCGGCGGCGGCTCCACGGTGCGCGGCCTGGCGATCACGCATGTCCCCTATGCGAGCTTTAACATCGGCATCTTCGGAGGCTCTCAACCCGCCAACCACACCACGATCGTGGGGAACTTTATCGGCACGGACGCCGGAGGCTTGACCTACCAGGCCGGCGACGGTCCCGCCATCCATGTCATCGCCGGCGACAACACAGTGATCGGCGGCCCAGCGCCGGCCGATCGCAACGTCATTGCCCCCGGCGCATTCGGGTTAACAGCGACGATCGACCTGGATTCCGGTATTAGCGGGGGCAACGTCATACAAGGAAACTACATCGGTGTGAACAAGGACGGCACAGCGCGCCCTTGCAGGGGCCCACCGGCGGCTTTGCCATTGGCATCGGCGGCCCGGGCGGCAACACGATTGGCGGGCTGGCGCCAGGCGAGGGCAACGTCATTGTCGCCCCGCTCACAGCCATCAGGCTGACCGAAGGGAATGGGGGGCATAACCTCATCCAGGGCAACTTCATCGGCACCAATGCCACCGGCACGGCAGGTCTAGCTACTGGTCAATTTGGCATCGACGTCCAGAGCTCCAGCGACGAGATCACCGGCAACGTGATTTCCGGGTTCACGTACGGCATTCAGATTTCCCCCCAGGGGTCCGCGGCGAATGAGCCGGGGCCGACCATCCAGGGAAACAAGATTGGCACCGATGTCACCGGTACCCTGGCCATTCCCAATTCGGTCGACGGCATCTCGATCGTCAGTTCACCCGCCGGCGGCATCACCATCGGTGGAACTGATCCGGGCGACGGGAACACGATCGCGAATAGCGGCCGGTACGGCGTATACGTCAACTCCGGCACTGGTCCTTGCTCCATCCTGGGCAACTCGATCTTCGCCAACGGCAATCTGGGGATCAACCTCAACGGCGCACCGGACGGGTTCTTCGGTCCCGTGACAGCCAACGACCCGGGTGACAGCGACACCGGCCCCAACGGCTTGCAGAACAACCCTGTTCTCGGATTCGCGGGGCCGGCCGGCAGCCAAACGGTCGTCGTCGGCAGCTTGAACAGCACTCCCAACACCACCTTCCGCCTCGAGATCTTTGCCAATGACGCGGCCGATCCTTCCGGCTTCGGCGAAGGGCAAACTTTCCTGGGCTTCACGAACGTTACCACCGACGGGGCGGGTGATGCCGCCTTCACAGCCACGCTGCCGGGGACGGTCAGCATCGGCCAGTTCGTCTCCGCCACCGCCACCGACCCGGCCGGCAACACGTCCGAGTTCTCGTTGGATGTGACCGCGGCCTCGCTGGACGTGATCATCGACGCCAGCACGACTCAGGAGTTCCTCGACAGCCTGACGGTGATCCACGGCAACCTGATCATGGTGGGCGTGGCCGGCCGCACCGACCTGATCCTGCCCAATCTCACTGAGGTGGACGGGGATATCAAGATCTGTGACAACCCCGACCTGACGACGCTCAGCGTCCCCATGCTGACCACGGTCGGCGGCGACGTTGAAATCTGCGACAACCCGAAGCTCACGGCGGTCAATCTGGGGAGCGTTAGCACCGTCGGCGGCTCCGTCAACGTCAGCGGCGACACGGGTGCGACAAGCATCGACCTGGGCAGCCTCAACACAGCGGGCGGTAGCGTGAACGTCAGCGGCGACACGGGTGCGACAAGCATCGACCTGGGCAGCCTCAACACAGCGGGCGGTAGCGTGAACGTCAGCGGCGACACGGGTGCGACAAGCATCGACCTGGGCACCCTCAACACAGCGGGCGGTAGCGTGAACGTCAGCGGCGACACGGGTGCGACAAGCATCGACCTGGGCAGCCTCAACACAGCGGGCGGTAGCGTGAACGTCAGCGGCGACACGGCTGCGACAAGCATCGACCTGGGCAGCCTCAACACAGCGGGCGGCGATCTGGAAGTCAGCGGCAATAGCTCCATGACCGCCTTAAGCATCGGCAGCGCCACCGGCGTCGGCGGCTCCGTGAGCATCAGCGATAACGACTCCCTGCCGAGCTTGCTGCTGCCAAGCCTCATCGATGTGGGCGGCGACTTCATCCTCACCGCCAACCCCACTCTCACGATGTTCGACGTCCCGCAGCTTACCAGCATCGGCGGCGATGCCGACGTGAGCAACAATCCCTCCATGATGACAGTTGACCTGAGTAGCTTTGCGAACGCGGGGGACTCCGTCAGCATCAATGGCGACACGTCGGCGACCGGCATCGACCTGGGCAGCCTCACCTCCGTGAGCGGCTCCGTCAGCATCAATGACGACACGTCGGCGACCGGCATCGACCTGGGCAGCCTCACCTCCGTGAGCGGCTCCGTCAGCATCAATGACGACACATCGGCGACCGGCATCGACCTGGGCAGCCTCACCTCCGTGAGCGGCTCCGTCAGCATCAATGACGACACGTCGGCGACCGGCATCGACCTGGGCAGCCTCACCTCCGTAAGCGGCTCCGTCAGCATCAATGACGACACATCTGCGACCGGCATCGACCTGGGCAGCCTCACCAGCGTGGGCGGTTCCATCAGCATCGACGGGGACACGTCGGCGACCGGCATCGACCTGAGCAGCCTCACTAGCGTCGGCGGTGACGAGACGCTCGAAGCGATGGACTCGATCACCGCCGTCACGGCCGACGGCAGCACCGAGCTCACGCTGTTCAGCGCCGAAGCGCAAATGACGGCGTTGCTGGCCGCCGGCACGTACGATCACGCGGTGGCGTTCACGGTGATCCGGCTCGACCCGGCCGCGCTGCCGCCTGAGTCGGGGCAGGACTCCACCGGCGCCGCGGCCATCATCGACCCGCTGGCCGCCTACCAGTTCAATTTCGATATCCCCACGCTGGGCCAGGAGGCGTCGCTGACGTTCGAGATCAACCTGGCCGCTCTCAGCAGTGCCGACCGCACGGCGTTCCTCGCTGCACTAGCGGCGAACAACGGCACCGTCGCCGTCAAGAACGACGCCCCGGGGAGCGTCTTCCACGCCTTCGCCATCGCGGCTCCGGGCCAGCAGCCGGACGCGACTCATATCACCATCAGCCAGCCCGACGCTAATCATGTCGTCTTCCAAGGTATCACGGGTCACTTCTCCACCTTCGCCGTCGTCACTGTTTCCCCGACGAGCGGCAATAGCCCACCCTTGGCCACGGATGACATGGCGGCTCTGGACACTTCCGCTTCCGCCTCCGTCACCATCAACGTTTTGGCCAATGACGTCGACCTCAATGGCGACACCCTGACTGTGACGGCGATAACGCAGCCCGCGAGCGGCCACGGCGTCGTGACCATTAATGCCGACAACACCCTCACCTACACGCAAACGGTCTACGTCAACAGGATCGAGACCTTCACCTACACAATTAGCGACGGCCACGGCGGCACGGCCACGGCCACGGTGACGGTGGCGGTCAACCTGCCGGCGGCGGTCGGAATCGACATGTTGCTCAACCAGGTGCAGGAATCGGGCCTGAGTCGCGGCCGCAAAAACAGCTTGACCACCAAGCTAGTTGGGGCGCAGCGCTCTTGGCCGGCGGCCATCCAGTCGCAGCGGCGCACCAGATGTTGGCGTTCGCTCTCGAAGTCCGCGCTTTCAAGCGCCACCGACATCCTCCCCGCCGACGTAGCCGACCTCTGGTTGTTCGAGTCCTTCAACATTCTGAGAGTCCTGGGATGGGAATTCGCGATCCGGAGGTGAGGCTAAGTGCCTTCAACCATGGGGCCCGAGAGTTGGTTAAGACCTCGGCGGGTGGCCGGTGCGGAGGCTCCGACGCCTCGGTCCATTGAGGGCCAGGGCGTCAAACAATCCGGTCAAGCCACCCGGTGGGCATGGGCCGGCGGACGACGCGCTCGGGTCGCCAAGCTCCCCTCGCGGTTAAACGGGGGATGGGCTGGGCGACGGTCATTTCGGGCGCAAATCCAAAGACTCCTAAAGCGGTGTCGAGCCACACGCACTCCGAAAGAACTCATTTCGGAGTGCGGTGGCTCGACGCCGCTTTAGGAGTCTTTGGAGAATCGATCTGACGGAGACAAAGTCTGGCGAATTCTGCTACGCGCCTGCGAATTCCGCTCCGATTTTGAATTCGGCTACAAACGACGCGAGCCTCCGAGGCCAGGCGATCGATTCGCTTGGCGTCGGAGGCTCGATCGCGTTCAAATCAAGTCACGGGCAGCCGCAGGAGCCGCCGGAGTTGGGATTGAAGGCGGGCTGCTGCTGGTAGCCGGCGCCGTAGGCGGGAACGCAACCTTGCGGGCATTGCTGCTGCGCTGGCACGCATCCTTGCGGACAGCAATTGGGCTGCTGCCAGTAGCGCTGCCGGTCGTTCGGGTCGTGCTCCCGTTCGTACCAGCGTTCGCAAAGCCGGCATCCCGATGACATGCTCAACATCAACAACATCAATCCGGCGATCCATCTTCTGCCGCGCATTGCCCCGCCCCCTCGGACCAAGGTAGGTCGCTTGCCCTTTTGTCAAAATTGCGACCGCGGCCATAACTTTTGCTCAAGTCGATGTCAAGCCCGACCGAAAGGCGACGCGAACCTCCGAAAAACAAGCGCTGAAAATGATCAAATGTTCAATCTTGCAAAGTGACCGGTCTTTTTTGCGCGGCGAGGTGATGATTCTTCGTAATCAATTGTTGCACAAAGGTTTGCGGTAAACCGCTGTGTCGAGACAGGCCGCACGGACCGGTTATTTCCGGTTACTTTTCGGGCCATTTTGGTCGCGGCTCAAACTTGCTGTAGCATTATGCGCGGCCATGGAGCCATTTCTGCATCTTGGCGAGTTCCTTGTCCCAATCGCGGCCGTGACGAATCTTGCCAAACGCATCGAAGACCAGATCAATCGTCTCGACGAGATGGCGAATCTGATCGACGCGTTCCTCCAGTCGCGGGCGTTCCTCCTCGATCTCCGGTGGCGGCATCTTGCAACTGCCGACCGCCAGCGTCTCCGCGTGCAGCGTGAAGTCATATTGCTTGTCATGGCGAACAAGCGTCACGCCAACCTTGCGCGGCAGTTTGCCCGATTGAATCGCTCGCCGCGATTCCGGCAATCGCGTCGGCCCCTCGCTGGAGATGGTCTCGTGCCCGGTTTGTCCCCGCGGGCATTCCAGAGTCAATGTCCGCGACAACATGATCGCCGCCTCGGAGCCATCGGAGAGTTTGATCGTGTCGTTTTCGTTTTCAAGACAATACCAGAGCCAGAGCACGAATTCATTGCCGAGGAAATCACGGCTATCCTCGTCGGGCACCCAGGCGAGATCGCCGGGAGTAACGCCGGGGATGAAGGGCGACGGCCGCGAATCATCGACGCTGCGCGTCTGCTGCCGCATCTCGCTGAGGCGATAGGCGAGCCGCCCGGCGCTCAGTGGCTCGAAACCGCAGCCGAAGGTCAGTTCGAATAGCGAATACAACTGGTCGATGACATTGACCGACGTGGTGCCGACGAGCAACTCATTCGACTTGGCGTCCCAGAGCACGGGAACGAGTTTTCGCCGGGTGAATCGGCCATCTTTCGCTTCCGCTTCGAGGCGTTCAATCGCCGCGGCCTTGGCCATCTTCTTGTCGCGGGCGCCGGGCTTGGCGCCGCGCTTCCCGGCCTTTTGGCCCTGGAGTTCGATCTGATAGTAGGCGTAGAGCAAGTCCGACGGAATCTTGGTCGTGTCGACGCGCAAGCAAAAATGCAGCGACTCGTTGACGATATTCTTTTCGAGATCGAAACGAGTATCGAGCACATGATCGCCGGCGGTCCAGCCGACTTCGACGCCGTCGGCGGAGGCCAATTTATCGCGGCCCGCCGCGCGCTTTTTCAACTCGCCCAGATGATCGGGCCCAAAGATTCCCGGCGACTGTCCTTCGACGCGATAACGGCTAAACGTCACCCGACCGGAAAGAAATCCCATTCGCGCTCCCACGGAAAGCCTGCCCAAGAAACAGCGAAGGGCGGCGGCTGCAATGGATTGCGGCCGCCGCCCTTTTGATCCGTGCTGAGTGTTATAGGGCCAAGCCTACCGTGTGGACCCCGGCGGGCTCCACTTCCTCGTCCTTGCGGTGCATTTCTTCCAGAATGACAGGATGCCAGGACCGGCTGCGTTGCTCGGACGGCACATAGTTCTCCCGAGCCCAGCGGCGAAGTCGCAACTCTTCGATGAGATCGACCTCCGCCATCATCACACTCGACATACGAACACTCCATCACGTTCGGGAAAGGGAAACACTCGAACGGGAACTCGCGATCATTGGAGAAAATCTATATCGGTCAATCGTCTCAAGGCAAGCAGGAATTTCAAGTTCCGTCGAAATCGCCGCGGCTCCAAGCTGCCCGGTTTCACCAGGAGTCGGCCGTTCCGCGTAGCCGTTTTGTTATTTCGACGTGCAATCTTCTCGCGCTGAATGGAATTTGTCAACTTTCGAGTTCAACATGGCTCCTTGCAGCTCGCCATTCGTCAAACCGGTCGCGCATTGCGCACATGATTGCGCTTGCCGCGAACGGCCCGGCGAGTATTGCTGAAGACACGTCCATCTGCACCCGTGCCTGGAGGATTACTCATGAACCGCGCTGGCAGTCGATTTTTCGTTGCGGTCGTGTCGATCTTGTCGCTGGCTGGTTTTTCACAGGCCGACGACGCACTTTCGCGCATGGAGCTTGACAATCGCCTCGACCAAGGGCTGTACGCGGTATCCGCCGCCGCTGTCAAAATCTTCAATTCCGGGAATGAGGAAGGCTGTGCGCATGTTCGAGGGCGGATTGCTGATGGCGCTGCCGCTGTTGCATCATCGGCCCGAGCTGAAGAAACGGGTCGAGGACCGCCTCGCCAAGGCCAGGGCGGCCCAGTCGGTCACGGACCGTGCCTTCATGCTCCGTGAGGCCGTGGACGAGATCCGCTCCACAATCAAGAAAACTCCCGGTCTTGGCGTGACTCCTGTGCCGAAACCCAAGAGCCTGTGGGACCGGCTCGGCGGCGAGTCCGCCGTCAAGAGCGTCGCCCACGATTTCGTCGCGGCCGCCGCCAAGAATCCCAAAGTGAATTTCAGCCGTGGAGGCAAATACAAGTTCGATGGCAAAACCGTGACGCACCTGGAAAAGCAAATCGTCGATTTCATTTCGTCCGTCACCGGCGGGCCCTTCACGTACACGGGCAAATCCATGAAGGCCGCGCACATGGGAATGGGCATTACGGAAGCCGAATTCAACGCGGCGACAACCGATCTGAACGACGCCCTGAAAACGCACAACCTGCCGCGGAAGGAAACCGACGAACTGATGGCGATCGTGTTGGGCGCGAAGAAGGACATCGTCGAGAAGAAATAAGACAAAAGGCCCAGACGGCTTGCGCCACCTGGGCCTTTTTTGTTGCTTCTCTCGGTTTAATGAGCCGCCGGTTCGGGATAAATCGGAGTTCGGGCGCGATCGTAGTAGACCTTGCCGGCGACGAACGCCTTGTCCACCACCGTGCGATAATCGAGCGGCTGACCATTCAAGATCAGCAGATCGGCGTCTTTGCCGTCCTCGATGCTGCCGATTCGCTTTTCCAGTCCGAGCATTTTGGCGGGCGTGATGGTCAGCGCGGCCAGGGCGGTTTCCTCGCTGGCGCCGCCGCGAACCGCGAACGCCGCCTCGAGCATCAAACTGGTCAAATCGCGCCCGGCGATCCCATCCAAACTCACCGCTGTCCCCAACGGCGCCACGGCGAACGGCACGCCCGCCTGTTCCAATTTGCCCGACGTTTCAATGGAACTGCCGGTGGTCTCTTCCTTTCCCGGCGTCGGCCGTCGGCGGTTTCGCGGCGTCAACACCACCTGCACATTCGCCTTCTTCAATTCATCGGGAATAAGCCACGCTTCCTGTACGCCGTCGAGAACGAGATTGTAGTCGAGTTGTTTCGCCAGCGCGATCATGTCGCGCATTTGCTCAACCGAGTAGGCCTCGGTTCGCAGCGGGATTTTCTTTTCGACCAGCTTGAGCAGGTCGGCGTTGACGCCGCGGCCGGCGCCGCCAAACGCCGGCATTTCATCCGGGTCGGCGTCGGCCATTTCTTTCGCCTGCTGCTTGGCCCGCTTGACGGTCTCGCGCCACTGATGGCGGTTCAACTGCGCCGGAAAAGGAGCCGGCGGGCAAATGATAGAAGGGACCTTCCTTCAACAACATCGGGCCCATGTCGCCGTAAGTCATTCGCAAGACGGCATGGCGTCGCGGCGTTCGCTGCGTCGGCGGGATCGGGCCAATCGGCTCGGTCGGCAAGATGGTCATGCCGCAGCATGGGCAAACATTGGTCTCATCCACAACCTCATCTTCACTTCGGCCAAAACGCCCGCGGCCGCCCGCATCGATTTCAACGCAGGCCGTGGTAATTCCGGACGCCAGGCAGAAAAGAATATTGCGATCGAGCGGATTCACTGAGTCGGCGAGCCGGCCGTTATTTCCACCGGCGCCCGGCGCTCCGCCGCGGCCGCCCGCGCCGCCGCTTCCGCGCAACGCCACATTCGTGGCGCTGATGGTGATGAATCCCGGAGTGACGCATTTTCCCTTGGCGTCGATGCGAATCGCCCCGTCGGGAATGGCGATCTCCTTGCCCACCTTGAGAATCTTGCCGTCCTGAACCAGCACAATGCCGTTCTTGATGACGCCCTTGGTCACCGTGTAAATGTCCGCGCCAACAATTGCGGTCACCGGGCCGACCTTCTTGGCCGCCGGCTTGGCTTTGGTTTCCGCCTTCTTCGAGTCCTGCCCAACGGCCGCGACCGCCAGGCCAATCGCCAAACCGAGGGACAGAGCGAGCGGTTTAGTTCGCATAAACAATCCTCCCCCCAATGATCGTTCGTTTAAGCTGACTGGCCGGATCGAGCGGGTCGCCGGAAAAGAGCAACAAGTCGGCGGCCTTGCCCGACTCAATTGTTCCGTGTGTTTTTTCAAGCCCGAGCAGATTCGCTGGGCGTTTCGCAAGCGCTTCCAGGGCAGCCAATCGCGGCAGCCCGGTTTTCACCAGCATCGCCACGGGGAACAAAGGGAAATCCCCGTCGATTCCATGCAAGCCGTCGTCTGCTGAATTGCTCGACGGCGTCGCGGCGGCAAAGCGACCGAGCGCGGGCGCCGCCGACTGCCTCGCGGTCATGGAAATTGTGAATGAAACGCCTGCTTCGTGGAGCATGCGCGCGGGTTGAAGCGATCGCGAGTATTGGGCAATAACTCCAGCGCCGGTCGAAGCACCACCTGCACCTTTCGCGCTTTCAATTCGTCCAGCGTCTCGGCGATCGCATCGCCCGACAGGTACATGACCAGGCGGACATTCCGAAACGATTCGGTTGCTTTCAAAAGATGCAGGACCGCCGCGGCATTGTTCGCATGAGCCAAGAGCGGCGTTTTTCCGTCATAAACGGCTTTCCACAATTGGGCATCGGCTTGGGGCGTGCCGCCAAACCGGCCGCCGCCGCGCGACGCCGACTGCAATTTCGTTCGCACCTGGTCCAAACTATCGCTTGAATTGGTCACCGTGGCGTACGCAATGCCATCGGCGACGGCAAGCATGTGCTCCGGGTCGCCCGGCGTGACGCGAACCACGGCCGCTTGGCCCGCGCCGTTGGCCACCAGGTTGACCTGCGTCAGTCCGACCATCGGGAGATTCTTCAGCCCTGGGTCGTGTGGATAGAAATTGTCCGCGATGCGGGTGAACGCGCCGGAGTTGCCGCGACCGAAACCGCCGCCAAAATTCCCGCGTCGCCCACCGCGACCGGCGAAGGTGCGTGGGGCGGCGTTCGCCGTCGCCGCCGCGATCGTGACTTCAAAATAAGGATCGATGATGCCCGGCATCACCGTGCCGCCCGCCGCGTCGATCACCTCGCCATCGGCCGGAATCGCGACATTTGTTCCGACCGCCGCGATCTTGCCGTCGCGAATAACCAGCGTCGCATTTGCGATTCGCCCGGCCTTGGAAAGAGTTTCGACCGTCGCATTGCGGATGACCAACGGCGGCTCGCCGGCAAACGCAAAAGCGGGAATCAAGATCGAGATTAAAGAAATCGTTCTCATCCGCGGTTCCAAGTGTTGTAATTCAGCCCGAGCGCGAAACGCAAACAATTCTCGTTAATATCGCCTCTTGTCCTTCTTCACGTCGTAGGCGACTTTGCCGTCTACAAACACTTGCAAGACATAATTCCGCGGATCCAGGATCGACCCGGTGGTAATAAGAATATCGGCGTCTTTTCCGACCTCGAGCGAGCCGACTCGTTTGTCGATCATGAGTGCCTTGGCTGGTCCGATCGTCAATCCGCGATACGCCGCTTCCTCGCTCCAGCCCAACCGCACCGCCATCGTCGCTTGAAACGCGAGGTCTTCCTGCGGAATCACCGGGGCGTCGGTGTTGACGCCGAGCCAGGTCACGCCACGCTTGGCGTATTCGGCGACGATTCCCTTGATTTGACCATCGTCTCGCTCATACCAGAAACCGCGCGGCCCGAGCATCGCCGGAATGTCTCGCTTTTTGATTTCGTCGGCCAACTTGAACGCGTCGAACGTGCCGTGATCGATGATGATTTTCAATTTCATTTCGTCATGCAGAATCCGCAGCGACGACATCACGACCTGATACATTTGGGTGTGGACGACGACCGGAATCTCCCGATGAAAGAGCGGCTTGAAGTATTCGAGTCGAAGATTCACCGCCGGCCGGTTCTTGCGTTTACCGGCCAGGTAATCGTCCCAGTTCTGGACGTAGCCCATGCCTTCGCGAAGCTGCTCGCGAATGACAAAGTTCATGCCCATGCGGCCGCTGCCGACCTCGCCCCCGCGGCGCTCCGGGTTGCCCGCCTGCGCGATCTTCAGCACGCCCGGAAAACGAATGAGCACATCTTCGAGCTTTCCGGGGCCGGTTTTCATGAGCGCGCCCCAGCCGCCCATGTTGGTGCCGGAGCCCGGGATAAAGGTGATCGTCGTCACGCCACCCGCGAGCGCGTTCTTGAGTTGCTCGTTGTTCGGCCGGATAACATCGAGAATTCGCAGCTCGGGATTGGTCTGGTAAACCATTTCGTTGATGTCGCCGGTGCCGCCGACATGGCTGTGCGCTTCGACCAAACCGGGCATCGCCCATTTCTTACTGTGATCGATGACCTCGTATCCCGGCGGCGTCTTGATTTTCGCGCGGGCCGATCGCCTGAATCTTGCCGTCGGCAATGAGAATCGTCGCGTCGGTGATCGGCTCGCCCGCACAGGTGATGACCTTGCCGACGTGCAGCGCGATCTTGGGTTTCTCCGCGGCGGAGAGACTACCGATTGCAATTGCCGCCACGATCAGCGCATGAAGACGCATGGCTCAATCTCCCGTCATTCCGCGGCGCGGTAGACCCACTGCCCGTCGATCATCACCGCCAGCACGCGCGTGCTCGGCTCAAATGGCATCCCAGAAAGGACGACCAAGTCGGCGTCTCTGCCGGCGCCGATCGTTCCGACACTTACCAAACCCAGGAATCGGCCGGCAGTTGCGGTCAATCCGCGTAGCGCGTTGTCGGCGCCCAGGCCGTGGCGTACGGAGAAGCCGACGGCCAGCGGCAAGTTCTTCGAGCCGCCCGTCGCGTTCGATTGAAATCCGAACGGCACGCCCTTTAGCGCCAACGACAGTGGAAGGTTTACTTCCTGATGATCGACGGTTCGAACGAGTTCGGGGCCCACGATCACGGTCACCGATTTCGACGCGAGCAAATCAGTCAGACGGTGAGCATCATCGGCTCCGACGAGCGCCGTGCGAACGTTGTATTCATCGCGACAAATCGCGACCGCCAGGCGGATCGCATCCTCGCGCGTTGCTTCGACTAGCGCCGGAATCTTGCCAGCGAATAGCGATCGGTACGGCTCCAAGGCATCATCGACCTGCGGTTTCTCGGGTTCCTTGGGCGCTTCGGGCTTTTTCTCGTCTTTCTTGGCGGCGCCGGCTTTCGCCTTTGCCGCGTCAAACTCCTTCTTCTTGACTTGGTACGAGGCCATATCGGCTTCATATTTCGTCCAGGCGTCGGCGTAGGTCTTTCCGGTGCGAAGGGTATCCCGCAGGCTCGTCCCGGCGCTCGTCAAGTTGCCTCGCAACACGAAATGCAGGGCCACCGGTTCTTTGACCATTCTCGGTTTGTCGCTCAGCTTGAATGCCAACACCGACGAAGTTCCGGAACCGGCAAGCAGCACGGTCGTGAGCCCCGACTGGCGGGCGCTTTTCATGGCCGAGTCGCCATGTTGGAGCCGGTCGCCGAGTTTGGAGCCGATCGCGATTGGGCTCGCGAGCGGGTGCCCACGCCAAGATGCGAACCCAAATCAATAAAACCGGGAACAACAACCGCGTTCGCAAACCTCGACTCCTCGGCGTCGGGCGGCACGGCCACATCGCGGCCGACCCCTCGAATCGCATTGCCATCGATCAAAATCGCGCCGTTGCTGATTGCATCGCCTGAACCCGTAAGGATTCGGGCGGCGCGAATCACTTTTCGCGAACCCGCCGCCTTCGCTTCATACGCCGGATCGCCATCAACGAAGACGGCTTTGACGCGCGTGTGTAAGGCAAACGGCTCCCCGGTGAGAACGACAAAATCCGCGTCTTTGCCCGCGGCCAACGTTCCCACATGATCCGAAACGCCAAGAATCGCGGCGGCATCGGCCGTTAGCATCCGCAGCACGTCGACGGGGGAATTCTTGGTCGTAAATAGTCCTGCCAGGTAGAGCATCTCTTTCAGATCGGCGTCGGCGACCGGCTTCAACGCCACTTTGAAGCCGGCTGCATGAAGATCGCGGAGAGCGTCCACCGGTACTTGCTTCGTCGTGTCGTCGCCAACGGCGCCGGGTCGGATGCCGGCGCTCAAGACGACTCCCACCACGCGACCTTTCCAGTCGGCCAGCTTGTCCTTCGCAACCGTGGGCTCGACCAGGATCAATTTCAGGTCGAATTCGCGCGCCAGGCCGAGCGCCGCCGCGACATCGCCCGCGCCAGGCGCGGTCACTCGCAATGGCTGCTTCGCATTGCCGTATGCAGCCATCGCCCGCAGGAAGGCATCGCGACTGTTGGGCTCGGCGCGGGCCGCGCGAAACGAGGCCCGAATGCCCGCGACGGCCGTCGGCAGATTGTCCGCCAGTTGCCGCTGCGTCGGCTGCAACGGCCGCTCCACGGAAACGGCCCCGACCGGTGGTTCGTAGATCCGCGGCGCGTTCTTGAATGCATCTCCCAGCACCACGCGCAAACTCTCGGTCTCACGCACGGTTCGACCTTCGATCTCGTCGCCAAAAAGTTTGACGACCGCGCCCTGCCCGGGCATCAGCCGGCGCGAGCCCGGCGCGATTTGCACGGTGGTAACTCCGCCCGAAATCGGACCGGAAAAATCGCCGTACCAGTTGAACCCATCGATCGCCCGGTGCTCGGGAGTCAGCGCGTGAAGATCATCGCGGCCATTTTCGGCGAGCGATGTCTCGCCCGCGATCAGCCCGGGAATGATGGCTGCGTCGCCAAGATTGTGAACGACGGCGTTCGCCGGGATTTTGACCTCGCTCGATCGACCGACCGCGACAATGGTCCCGTCTTGAATCACCAGAACGGCGTCGGTAATGGGAGGCCGATCGCCCGGCCACAGCTTCGCGGCCCGATACACTTGCGGTTCGGCGGCGATCGCGGGCGTCACCATCAACAACAGCGCGAAAATGCGTGTCATAACAAATCCATCGAATTAGGCCGCGGTTGCTCTCTCATTCCTTCGGCTTCAATAGGGCTTTCAGTTTCCGGTCTTCGGCCCGATCATAAACGACCTTTCCGCCCACGATCGTCTTTTCCACCCAGGTGTCGAGTTTCAGCGGATCGCTGCTGAGGATCGCGAGATCAGCATCTTTGCCGACCTCGATCGAGCCGGCCCGTTTCTCGACGCCCAGCACTTGCGCCGGCCGTAGCGTGATCGCGGCGAGGGCCTCGGCGGCGGGCATGCCGTGCTTCACCGCGGTCGCCGCCTGGTACCAAAGGAAATTGGCGCCGAGGGTTGTCGGTGCGACCGGCGCTCCGCGACCGCCTCCGCCACTGGCTCCGCCCGCCACTTGGAATGTCACCGGCACGCCGGCGTCGCGATAGATTTTGGGCAGCGCGATTCGTTTTTCCTCGCCGGTCCGCGGATCGGTTTCCCAAAAAACGAGCGTTGAATCGAGAACGACCGGCAGCTTCGACGCGGCGACTTGCTTGACTGCCTTGTAGCAGTCCTGCCCAAGCACCAACACCGCTTTGAGCTTATATTCCTTCACGAGCTTGATCGCCTGCGGCACATCCATCGCCAACTCGCAATAGATGAACGCCATCAAGTCGCCTTTGAGCAGCTTGGTGAGGGCCTCCCGAACCAAAGCCGTGTCCGCGGAATTGCCGAAATTCGCTCCCCGGCGCCGCCCCCGCCGCCCCCGCGGCTGCGTGTCGTCCACGTCGGCCGTGACCGCGAGCGGTTTGGCTTCACCCTCCTTGCGTTCGGTCTTCGGCTTGGCCTCGGCGGCCTTCGCCTTGTCCGCGATGGCATCGCGAGCCGAATCAAGTTCCTTGCGGATTAACGCCAAACATCCCATGCGATTTCGGTCGTTGGTCGGTTTAAGCGAAATCTTGATGCCCACCGACGGCTTCACGATCATATCGCTGATGTAATTTCCGGCGGTTTTGAGAATCGCCGCCTGCCCACCAAATACCGTGTTATTGCCGGGCGAGATTGCCACGGTCGTGATCCCTTCCCGCCGGCACTCCTCGAAGTACTCCTGGCTCGGATCGATCGCATCGACGACGGACAGAAACGGCACGTTCGGGTTGTTTTCATTGACCTGGTCCATGCCGCGCATGCCGTGCGCCTCGATGAAGCCGGGCACGATCACCTTGCCCGCGGCATCAATGACCTTGACGCCGGCCGGAATGGCGACATCCTTCCCGACCGCCTCGATCTTCCCGTTATTGATCAGGATCACGCCGTGCTCAATCGCGGGGCCCGAAACGGAAAGAATGCGCGCGCCCTTGATGGCGACGCGATCTTGGGCGAACGTCGCCGACGCCGCGATCAGCATCAACATGACAGCCAAATGCACTCGTCTCATTTTTCACGGCTCCTCGGCGCGAATCACGCCATCGATCATGGTCCAGTGGACCTTGGTTGTCAGTTCAAAGGGATCGCCGCTCAATGCAATAAGATCCGCATCGCGACCGGCCGCGATTGAGCCAACTCGGCGATCAATGCCGAGGAGCTTCGCGGGCGACGAAGTGATTGCGGCCAGCGCGGCCTCCCTTGGTAGACCGAATCGCGCCGCGAATCGCGCCTGGTCCAAGAGATTCCCACCCGTCAATGCGATCGGGATTCCGGCTTCGTGCAACGATCCAGCAAGATTCAGAACAGTCTCGGTACCCTCGGGGCCATTCCTGCCCGAGGTGTTCAATGCTTCGAGTAGAATTGGAATCTTGGCGGCCGCCAGTTCCGAACGAACCTTGTACGCCTCTTGCCCGCCCGCCAAAGTCAGCGTCATCGAGTATTCCTGTCTCAAACGCATGGCCGCGGCGATGTCCACGTCGGCCCGGCTGATGCAAACCACCGGTCGCTTCCCCGCCAGAGCCTCGCCTAGCGCGCCGCCCTTGCCGTTTGCGTCCCGCGCCTTGGCGAATTCATGCCGCAGCATCCAGACCACGCCCATGCGATTCGTCGGCTGCCGATTATAGATCGAATCGGGCCGATTTCGCGAATTGTTCCCGCTGCACGGATCGGAAGAAAGTGTTACGACCAGCGAATGATCGGCCTTGACGATCCGCTTCGACTTGTCGCCCGCGGTTTTCACCACGCTCGACAGCCCCGCGATCACATTATCGGTTCCGGGCAAAACCGCGACCGTCGTGATGCCCTCCGACCGCGCCTCGCGAAATGACCGCGCCGACCAGTCGATCGCATCGAGCACGCGGAAACTCGGCGACACTTCGACAGTGGACTCGGAGTCCGAGCCTACCAGGCCGATCGAAGTGTGTGAATCGACGAGGCCGGGAATCAGCACGCCCGAGCCGAGATCGATCAATTTCACGCCAGCGGGCGTCGCGATGTTCGAACCGACCGCGATGATCTTGCCGTCCTTGATATGGACCATGCCCGGCGCGAGCACCGGTCCGGATTGCGTGTACACCTTCGCGGCCTTGATCACGACCTCATCGGCCGACGCGCAGCGCTGAACGCGACCAAACAAGCGATCGCCGATGTGAGAGATCGAACTGCCATATGTTTCACCATTTTGGTCACCGCCCACGCCGACGCGTTCTTGCCGGGTTGCTCCCGCTCGGGCGGTCCTGTTTCGGCGGCCGATTCTCGATAGCGCGAATCTTCACGCGCTCGCCCTTCACCACGACCGCCGCCGGGCGACTCGAAGCGTCAAGCGGGTCGCCCATCCAAATCACGAATTCTGCGTCACCCCCAGGCTGAAGCCGACCCGCGCTTGCGGCAAGCGCATCGCCCATCTGGCCAACGAGAGCGCGGCGAGCCGTCTGCCGCGGCAGGCCTGCGTTGACGAACCATGATGCGGTAGCGCGAATCTCATCGGCGTCGCCGCCGAAGGTCAACGGCACGCCGGCTTTGCCGAGCGCCACGAGTCCATATACGACCCGCTCCGAATCGCGCGGCCTGATCGGCGGCAAAACTACCGCCACCTTGGCCAGGCGAACTTCATCAATCAATTCATCGACATCCCGCGGCATCAGAAGGACGCCGTGGAGTTTGAATTCGGAGATGAGCCTCAACGCCGCGGCGATTTCGGTTCGTGTCGCGGCCTCAAAGCAAGCCGTCAGCTTTCCTTCGCGAACTGCCTGCAACATTCGATCGCGTTGTTCGATTAATGCGTCGCGAACGGCCTCGGGCAGGTATTGGTTTGTGCTGATTTCGTCGCCGCGCAACCGCGACTCGATCAATTCAACCTGTCCGGCCAGGCTAATCGGCAATCGCTCCCGGCTCCGCGCGGCGCTCGTTAAGACGAATTTCATTCCCATGTCGTTCAAACTTGGCGAGCCGCCGACCCGAACCACCGCGGTTGTTCCAGCGATCACATTGCTCGACCCCGGTGCGATTCCAATGGTCAAGAAACCCGCATCGCGGAAGCGATGAATCCGTGCGTCGTCATGCACAATGCCGTCGGCGGTGCGCATTTCCGAGGCGTCGGCGTCAGCGGACGCCTCGCCACCCGATGAAACGTGGGCGGCAAATAGGCCCGGGGTCACCGGCGCAGCGCCCAAATCGAACACGGGCAGCGCCGCCACGACGTCGTTTCCCGCGAGTTTTCCGTTGATAACGTGCAGTTCGCCCGGCGCAAATTCGCCCGCCGCGTTCAACAATCGCGTGGTCTTGAGAATGTAACTCGCGGGAAGCGTTTCAGGAATATTTGGACTCGCTGGAGCGCTCGCCGGCACGGCCTGCGCGTTCGTTGATTCGTAGGTCACTCGTCCCTGGCCGATTGTCATTCGCACCGGCACGGACGGATCCAGCGGATCGCCCGCGAAGACCACGAGGTCGGCGCTTCGCCCCGCGGCGATTTGCCCCAGTTTGTCACCGACGCCAAACATCTCGGCGGCATCGCGCGTCAATGCCCTCAAGACGCGGTCGCGAGTAAAGCCGGCGGCCACGGCGGCGGCGGCCCGAAGCCTTAGCCCGGCGCTGTCTTTCGAATCCGAGCCAAAGGTGCCGATCGCGAATTGCCGGCCGTCCAGCGCGAGTTTCCGAATCGCCGCCGGCGCTCGCCCTTCGATCACCAGCGCCGCCCGGCTTTTCCCGATTTCGTCGGGCAGCGGATTGATTCGTTCCACATGCTCAAAGATCGGTTTGAGTCCAAATTCACTCGCCAAGGTCAATCCATTGCGCAGGTCATCCTCGAAGTGGACATCGATCACCGTCGGGATTTCACCCTTCACCGATTTCAGCAGCAACTCCTTGACGCGGTCGGGATGCTTGGGCTTGTTTGCGCCATACTTCTTCGCCGCGTCGAATTGGCCGTGGACCTGCACATACTGGGCGTGGCGCGTCAGCGTGGTGGACGCGGGCGGCGGGGCAGCCGGCTGCGTCGGAATATTGATGCCGCGCTGCCGCAAGAAATTGGGCAATTGAGTTGTTTGCGCTGCCGGCGCTTGCGGCGGAGTACCCAGCGCAACCTGGACGCCCGCGGGCGCCGCAGCGCGATTTTCTCGGCGTCATCGCCCGGCCCGACTCGCAAGACCGCGCCCGCCCCGCCGAGATTTCCCGCCGAAGCGGGCTGGACATAAACCGCCGTCACGCCCTGCCGCGCGGCGTCGCGCCAGTCGTCGCTGAACGGATCGATGGCGTCAACAATATCGAGCGAGCCGTCGCGACCCGTCTCCTTGGCCGCCGCTCCCTCCAGCCCCAGCATCCCATGCGCGTTGATCAACCCCGGCGTGATGACGCAATTGGAAACGTCGATCACCTTCGCGCCGGCGGGAACCTGAACCTGCTTTCCGACCGACAAAATTTTGCCGTCGCGAATCACCACCGTTCCGACAAAGTCGCCCGACCTGGTCTGCGTGCGGATCAGGGCGCCTTTCAAAACGATTGTTGGCGTTGTCGGCGAATCGGCCAAACAAAACGGAAATGCAAAGGCGACAATCAATCCAACTGCGGCCAAACGCGTCCGGCCCATGCGGCACCCGTGAGTTGCGTCGAAGGTTGCGATTCTTGGGGTCGCAATAAGACTAATGACTGATTGAGCCGGTTGCAAGCGCTTCGATTCATTTTTAATCTTTTCAGCGTCGTTTCAGCACGGCGGGAATACCCTCTTTTGGCAGCAACGTGATCCCCAAATCGAATGTCACTTCCGGTTCCGGCTCGAGCGTAAAGCGGTATTGCTGCCCGATTGTCGCGAGCAGCAAAACCGCCTCCATCATCGCGAAACCGTTGCCAATGCAAACCCGCGGCCCGCCTCCAAACGGAAAGTACGCGTATTTCGGCAGCCTCTTCGCGAGTCCATCCGCCCATCGCTCCGGGCGAAACTCCAGCGGTTCTTCGAAGAATCGCGGGTCGCGCTGCGTGACCCACTGACTCATGAATGCCGTCGTCCCGCGCGGCAACAAATAGCCGCCCACCTCGCGATCGCTTAATGGCTCGCGCCCGACCAGATAAACCGGCGGATAGATTCGCATCGCCTCGGTGATGACATGCTCGGTGTATGTCAATTTCGGTAGATCCTCGACCGTTGGCTCGCGGCCGCCGAGCACCTGCGACCATTCGCTCGCCAACTTCTCTTCGATTTCGGAATGGCGAGCCAACGCGTACCAGGTCCATGAAAGCGTCAACGCCGTGGTTTCATGACCGGCCAAATACAGCGTCATCGCCTCGTCGCGAAGCTGTTGGTCGGTCATGCGCGAGCCGTCCTCGTCCTGGGCGTGAATCAACCGCGACAATAAATCGTCGCCCGGCGTCTTGCGGGCCCGGCCCTGCCGGATGAAGCCATCGACCAGCGATTGTAATCGCCGCAGCGATCGCCGCATGCGAATGTTGTTCGGCGTTGGGATCCAGTGCGGAACGTGCAGCAATCGCCGAAACCGGATCGACAATCGCTGAAACACGTCGCGCAGCGACTCGGTGTAGTCGTCGGCTTCGCGCCCGCGATCCAGACCAAAGAGCGTCTTCAAGGCGATCGCGCTGGTGATCCGGCTCATTTCAAAATGAATGTCGGTGAGTTGCCCCTCGCGCCAATCCTCGGCGATCATCCTCCGCGCGATGCCGGCCATGGTCGGGCCATAACCGGCCAGTCGCCGCGGCAAGAAAGCCGGCTGGCACAAGCGCCGCTGCCGCAACCAGTAATCGCCCTCGCTGGTGACCAGTCCATTGCCCAGCACCGGCTTGTAAACTCGCGCCCCGAAATGCTTGATGTAGTGCTTGGCGTCGGTCACCAGCACTTGCTCGATCAGGTCCGGGTGGTTCAGCAGAACGATGCGCTTCGGCCCGATGCGAAATGAACTGACGTCGCCATATTCGCGCGAGCCCGGTCAAAAAATCGAGCCGGCTTTTCACGAAATCGGGCAAGCTGCCGGATAGGAAGCGCCCCTTCGGACCCGGGGCCACGCGTTTGACGGCTGACATGATCATCCTCGGGCGATGAACCAGGCGATTCTGTTTTGATATGGGTTTGCCAACCTGTCGAGCGCCGAACCACGATGTTTGAAATCGAATCGCTGATCGCAGACCTGCCCGTTGCGACCAGATCGCTCGCGAATGAATTCCCAAACCGCCATTAGTGCATGGCGACGGCAATCCGCGCGGCGAGCCGGGCGTTTTGCACGATCAGTTCTCGATTGGCCGTCAGGCTTTTCCCGCCGGTCACGTTCGCCAGCGCGCTGAGTAGGGCGGGTGTGACATTGGATCCGCGAACCGCGGCCGTCATCGGAATTGCTTGCTTGAGCGCTTGGTCAAATTCCGATTCCGTTAATGCGACGCTCTCGGCGGCCGGCTGGGTGATCAGAACTCCACGACCGCCCAAATCCCAGTGCGCCCGCAGAAAGCTAGCAATCTCCGCAGGCGTGTCGAAGCGGGCGGAGACCGGAAGCCCGCTGGAGCGAACGTAAAACGCGGGAAAACGATCGACGCCGAAACCAAGAACTGGCACGCTCAAGGTTTCCAACATTTCGAGCGTTTTTGGAATGTCGAGAATGCTCTTCGCTCCGGCACAGACCACGCCGACGGGCGTTCGACTCAATTCGGTCAGATCGGCGGAAATATCGAAGCTCGTCTCCGCCCCGCGATGCACGCCGCCGATGCCCCCCGTGGCAAAGACACGAATGCCGGCCCGATGCGCCAGGTGCATGGTGGCGGCCACGGTCGTCGCGGCCGTTTGTTTTTTCGCGATCGCCGTCGCCAGGTCTCGCTGGCTCGCCTTCAGCACGCCGGTCGCGCGCGCCAGCGTTTCGATTTCCGGGCGACTGAATCCGATCGTGGGCATCCCATCGATCACGCCGATTGTCGCGGGCGTCGCATTCTCGGCGCGAATCGCTTCCTCGGCGGCCACGGCGGTTTCAAGATTCACCGGCCACGGCAAGCCCTGCGCGATCAGCGTCGATTCCAACGCCACCACCGGGCGGCCGGCTTGCAACGCCGTCTCGACTTCGAAATGGAGACGCAGCATGAAATGACTCTCGTTTGTTCGACAATTTACGCGGCCTTCGCGATAATGTCCAAAACCGCTTTTCGTTTCAAGGGATCGTTATGAGCAGCGCCAAGCCCCCGCCTTACGACACGATTCTGAAACTCTGTGCCCAGGCGGCGCTGAGCCCTGGTTTCCTGGTGAATTCGCCAGGTCGATGGGAATCGATCAGCGAACGCTCGAAGGCCCGCTCGACGACCTGCGCCTGGCCGGCCTGATCGCCAAAACCGATTGGCAGCCGGGCAAGGAACAGGGCTATCGATTGACGCGCGACGGCGAAGCCGTTGTGAATTCGCCGGCGGCTCTGGCTCGCATTCGCGATGGCGCCCTGCCGCACGCGGCCACGAGATTATCACAACCGGCCGACGATTTCGAAACCGCCCCGCGGCCGAAACGAAACGAGGTGATCGCCAGTCTAACGAACTCCGCTCGCCCGGTGCTGACCTATGCCATTCTCGCCGTCACCGTCGGTCTCTATCTTCTGCAAATGTACTTGGCGCTTCGCGGCCAGCAGGGCGGCCTGCAAAAGTTTCTGCTGATGGGCGATTCCGCGGCCCGGCATCAAACCGGAGGCGTTCGCGCCGACGATTTGCTAAACGGCGAATGGTGGCGGCTCTTCACCGCCATCTTTGTCCACGCGTCGGTCTTCCGGTTGCTCATCAATCTTTCGACATTCATGTCGGTCGGTCCGCAGGCAGAGCAAATTTGGGGCCGCTGGCGCTACCTGGCGATTTACCTGATCGCCGGTTTCGGCAGCGAATGCCTTACGATTTGGTATCTCCCCATGGATCCGAAGAACCCGGACCTGCCGATCTTCGGCGGCACCGCCGGCGCCATGTGCGGACTCATGCTCGCCACCGCCGGATGGTTTCTCTTCAACCGGTCCAAAATGCCGCGGGAGATCGCCCGCACTGGCTTTCGACGCGTGACGATGTCGCTCGTCTGGTGGATCGCCTGGATGGGCCTGCTCGATTGGCTCAATCATGAGGGATACGTCATCGTGACCTACAGTTCCGGCGCCGTCATCGGGCTCCTGGTCGCCATTCTGCTTAACATTCAGCGCTACCGGACCAATCCGATCCGCTGGACCTTTCTCATTCTGGTTCCCATTATCCCAATCGTTTGCATCGGCTTCGTCCTGCACTCGAAGGCGCACGACCGCGCTGGCGGCAAGTCAAAGCCGAGGCGAAGGAACGGAAAGAGGATGACGAATTCAAACTGTTTAATGACAAGCTGTCCCCTGAATTTCACAAGGCCAAGAAATTCATGGAAGATCCCTGGGATGGCGTCTGGAACCTGCTGCTCATTGATCCCAAGGATCGCCCGGAAGACCGAGTGAAGAAAACTCAGACCGAATTGCGTGAAATACGCGACCGAATCGATCAGACGAATGCGACGATTGATAAGATCGGCCCGTTCGAAGTCGAGCAAGTCGCCAACGCGGTGAAGGCCGGACGCAATTTCATTGTTGAAGAAAAGAAACTAATTGAAATGGCCGAGCAGTTTCTAGATGGGGCACGGAAACTGAGCGACAATGACGAGCAATTAATCAAAGCACAAGAAGAGAACGTGAAGAAAGCGATTCGAATCTACAACAAGAAGTTTCGATAATCGTTGCCGCTTGCGGCGTTGCAGGAATTTCCCCGCAACCCCGCAAGCGGCAGGGCATTGTCACGACATATTCATGCTCATCAGGAACTCGGCGTTCGAAGACGTCTTCTTCAGCCGGCTGACAAGCAGTTCCATCGCTTCGACCGGATGCATGTCGGCGAGCACGCGGCGAAGCGTGCGGACGCGCTCGACTTCATCCGGGTGCATCAGCAACTCTTCCTTGCGCGTGCCGCTGCGATTGATGTCGATGGCCGGCCAGACGCGCTTTTCCACCAGCCGGCGATCCAGGTGCAGTTCCATGTTGCCGGTGCCTTTGAATTCTTCAAAGATCACGTCGTCCATGCGGCTGCCCGTGTCAATCAGCGCGGTGGCGAGAATCGTCAGCGAGCCGCCTTCCTCGACGGCGCGGGCGGCGCCGAAAAACCGCTTCGGCTTCTGCATGGCGTTCGAATCGAGACCGCCCGAGAGCAGCTTGCCGCCCGAGGGCGCCTCGACGTTGTGGGCCCGGGCCATGCGCGTGATCGAATCGAGCAAGATGACCACATCCTTGCCGCCCTCGATCATGCGTTTGGCTTTTTCCAGGGCGATTTCCGAAACGTGAATATGCTCGCTCGACGGCTCGTCGAAGGTGCTCGCCACGACCTCGGCTCGCGGCCCGGCGACGGCCCGCACCATTTCCGTCACTTCTTCCGGCCGCTCGTCGATGAGCAAGATAATCAAATAGACTTCGGGGTGATTTTGTTGGATCGCCAGGGCGATCTTTTGCAACAGCACAGTCTTGCCGGCGCGGGGCGGCGAAACGATCAGACCGCGCTGGCCCCTGCCGATCGGCGTCACCAGATCGATGACGCGGGCCGCCAATTCCTCCGCCGTCGTTTCCAGGATCAGGCGTTTGTTCGGATGCAGCGGCGTGAGGTCTTCGAACGTGATTCCGCCCGTCTTCTCGTCCGGCGGTTTGCCATTGATCAACTCGACCTGCATCAAGGCGAAATTGTCCTGCCCCTCGATCGGCAGGCGGATCGGCCCCTCGACCACCAGGCCGGTTCGCAATCCGACGCGGCGGATCTGACTGGGCGATACATAGATGTCTTCCGGCGAGGCGAGATAGTTGTGGGCCTGGCTGCGAAGGAAGCCGTAGCCATCCGGCAACACTTCGAGCGTGCCGGAGCCGCGGACGATTTCGCCGCGCTCAATTTGCTTGCGAACGATGCCGACGATCAGCTGGGCCCGGTTCATGCCCGTGTGTTCGGTGATGCCCTCGCGCTCGGCCAGACCAAAAAGCTTCGGCATCGGCAGCCGATACAGGTCGTCGAGCTTGACCGCGGGAGGCAGGCCTTCCTTGGACCTCGGCGGGCGCTTGGCACGGGAGGAATCGTCGTCGCTCGGAGCGGCGGCTGGCGGGGAGGGCGCCGTCTCAGGAGGTGGTGCTTCGCCCACGGGCGGGCGCATCATGCGACGCGGACGAATCGGGCGCGAAAACTCGGTCACGGTTGTAATTCACCTTTTTCAAAGAAGCGAAACGAAACGATGGGACGCCTGAGCGAACCCAAGACGAACCTCACCGCTGAGGTTCGGACAATTGGCAATCCGGATTTTCAACCTTGGGATTGGGTTGGGAATTCAACCACACCGAAATTGTAACGAATCTTTTGCGGAAGAAAAGGCGAAAATACCAAATTTGGGCGATCGACACAGTCCTGGATCGTTCGCACCCGCCGCCCGAAACCATCTCAATGGACGAACGTTCGCACGTGAGTTAAACTTCCCTTCATGACTCCGCGTGTTTTTCGTGGCCGGCCATTGCCGTTGGGAGCGTCGCTGGTCGGCAATTCCGTCAATTTCTCGCTCTTGTGCAAGCACGGTACGGCGGTGACGCTCGTCCTGGAGAAACTGGACGAACCCGGACTCATCGCCGAGATTCCGCTCGATCCGCAAAAGCATCGCACCGGCCATCACTGGCATGTTCGCCTCGAAAATCCACCCGATCAGTTTCGCTTCGGCTGGTGCGTCAGCGGTCCGGCCGGCCCGCAGCATCGCTTCAGCTCGGAAATCGTCTTGCTCGATCCCGCGGCGACCATTCTTTCCAATAGTTCCGTTTGGGGCGTCAATCCCAACTCCCAATCCGACCGCACCGACCGCCGCAGCGTCTTTGTCCGCGGGCCGCGCTACAACTGGAAAGAGGACCATCCGCCGCTGGTCCCCTGGGAAGATTCGATCGTCTACGAACTGCACGTTCGCGGCTTCACGTGCCACCCGTCGAGCGCGTCGCAAGCCCGGGACCTTCGCCGGCCTCATCGAAAAGATCCCCTACCTGAAATGGCTCGGCGTCACCGCCGTCGAACTGCTGCCGATCCACGAGTTCGACGAGACCGACTGCCCCTTCGTCGATCCGCTCACCAACGAACCGATGCGCAACTTCTGGGGCTACAACAGCATCGCCTTCGCGGCGCCCAAGGCCGCCTATCGCCGCCTCGGCCAAGGAGCATGGCCAGATTCGACGAGTTCCGCGACATGGTCCGCGCCTTTCACGCCGGCAGGCATCGAGGTCATCCTCGACGTCGTCTTCAACCACACCGGCGAGGGCGACGATCGCGGCCGCACCTATTCTTTCCGCGGCCTCGACAACGATCTCTATTACCTGCTCGGCCCCGACGGCCGCTACCTGAACTTCTCCGGCTGCGGCAACACGCGTCAACTGCAATCATCCGGTCGTCCGCGACCTGATCATGACCTGCCTGCGCTACTGGGTCGGCGGACATGCACGTCGATGGCTTCCGCTTCGACCTGGCATCGATCCTCGGCCGCGACCGCCACGGCAACGTGCTGCTCGAGCCGCCGGTCGTCGAGATCGATCGCCGAGGACGGCGTGCTGGCCGACACCAAGCTCATCGCCGAGCCGTGGGACGCCGCCGGGCTGTACCAGGTCGGCACGTTTCCCTTTGGCCGGCGCTGGTGCGAATGGAACGGCCAGTATCGCGACGACGTCCGCCGCTTCTGGCGCGGCGAGCCGGGCTTCGCCGGCGCGCTGGCCACGCGCCTGTGCGGCAGTTCGCGATCTCTACCAGAACACCGGCCGGCTGCCGCGCCATTCCATCAACTTCATCACCTGCCACGACGGCTTCACGCTCTATGATCTGGTGAGCTACAACCACAAGCACAACGTCGCCAACGGCGAGGACAACCGCGACGGCACGATCGACAACTTCAGTTGGAACTGCGGCGTCGAGGGCGAAACCGACGATCCGGAGATTCAATCGCCTGCGCCGCCGGCAGGCGCAAGAACCTGATGGCGACGCTGCTGCTCTCGCAGGGCGTGCCGATGCTGCTGGCCGGCGACGAGTTCCTCCGCACCCAGCGCGGCAACAACAACGCCTGGTGCCAGGACAATGAAATCGCCTGGGTCGACTGGTCATTCGCCGAAAAAAATTCCGACTTTCTTCGCTTCACGCGCGAAATGATTCAGCTGCGAAAACGCCATCCGGCCCTCCGCCGGCACACATTCTTCCGCGATCGTTTCGGCACGCCAAACCTCGGTCCGGAATTGATCTGGCACGGTCTCGAACCGTTCCGGCCCGATTTCCGCTACATGGCCCGCACGCTCGCCTTTTCCCTCGATGGTCGGCAAAGCGGCCGCGAGACCGATTGCGATTTCTACGTCGCCATGAACGCCTGGCAGGAGCGCCTCCCCTTCCGCGTCCCGCCCTCTCCGACCGGCCGCCCCTGGCGTCGTGTCATCGATACCGCCCTGCCCTCCCCCAACGACCTCGTCGCCGAGGAAACCGCCCCGACCTTTGTCTTCGACTCCATCCTCCCCGTCGATGCCTTCTCACTGGTGGTCCTCATCAGCGCACCATAAGCGTGAGGCATCAGCGCCGTGGCCGGTCTCCCGACCGACCCTCAACACTTTTCGCCCCTAGCCCCCCCTTCAGGGAAGAGGGAGTGAGGGGAAAACCGCGCATCGTAGCACAAGCGTCTCGCTTGTGCGCCCGCTCGGCCCATCTACAACAAAGTCCACGTCCCGCGAACAATTTCCGACCGGAGTAGCCACGATGCGTTTGAACAAGCCGCAGGCACAAACCTTTGAGATGTGGCGTCGCTTCCGAATCTCGCCGCCCGGTTATGCACAGCTCATTTGCGCAGGCCTGGCCGCGATACGTGCTGTTCGTAATTGTGCTGACGCCGGTCGCCGCCCTCGGCCTCGCAATGGACTCGCCCTGGACCGCCGCGTTCGCGGCAGGCACTGTCTTCGGCATCGTGCTGACCAACGACTCCGACTTTCGCCGTTTTCGCCAATTCTGGCCCGCGTCGAAGCCGTCCTCGACTGGAACAAAATCGATCAATTGCTGGAAGAACGCACCAATCGGCTGAATCATCCAAAACCCACGCCGCCCGATGCGAAGACTTGAGTCGCGCGGCAATTGTGACCCGTTCAATGGCCGCTATCAACGGCGTCGCTCAGGCAATGGCGAAAATGTCGGCCGGCCTCCAGTCCCGGCAATTTCCACCGTTCACGTAGCGGCTCGCCAACGGCAAGCTCTACGGCCAAGCCACGACCGCCTTCGGAAAACAGCTCGGAACCATCACCGGCTAAACAAAGTAGCCATCACGCTCCGCGTGATGTGCCCGACCGATTGCCGCAAGTTCGAGTCGCGACCTGCTATTCGCATTTTGGCTCATCACGCGGAGCGTGATGGCTACATTCGCCCGCGGACTTTCGTGATCCAAACCCGGTTCAGTCATTTCCAGACGCCATCAAGCCGTCAGGCGCGGGTTTGAATAATAAGAGTCGTACCCAGCCCACCTCAGCTCTCCCTTGCCCAAGGAGCTCCGAATGGCGAAAACGACACAACCGGCGCTTTATCACGACATCGAGTTTCACTTTCTCGGCGGCGACGAAGACAGTCGACTGCCGGGGACAGTTCGGATCGCGGATGGCGCAATGGTCTTGGACATTCGAGATGGGTACGACCCATATTTGATTGAAGGTAAGCAAAATGACAGTTGGTACGTAGGCGTGAATGTTGACCACCAGCGACGATACGAAACTGAAGCCAGGTGGGCCTCCGTCGGGCAACGATATGTCGGAATTTGGATCGAAGGCGGATGGGAATACCTCTTCACATTTGTCCTTCCGCCTAATTTGCAAGCACAAAAACAAAGAGCCTGAACGGCTAATGGGCCCTGAAGGCCGTTCGCACGTGGAATTGGGAGGCCAATGCTCCGAATGCACTCCCGGTTTGCCTTAGATTCGCAGCTCCACAGCTTAAACGGTATCGCGAGATTGCGAAGCACTTCACGATCCTTGGTACGAGCCATGTAGATTTCGAGGACACCAATGCCAAAAAAAAGAGCCAAAATGAAAGCCCGCAATGGACGCCCGGGCCTATCTCTTGAGCTTGCGGTGGCGCGGATACAGCAGATGATGGACAAGAATTCCACCGTCGAAAACGACGTTTGGTTGACGGATCGGGTTGGAAATCGCCGGCAATATGACATCGTCGTTCGGGGCATGTTTGGTGGCAGGCCGATGCTTGGAGTCATCGAATGTAAGGATCACAATCGGAAGAAGGGACCCGCAGATGTCGAAGCGTTTGCAAAGAAAACTGAGAACCTTGGGGCGAACTTTCGAATGATCGTCTCTAAAAAAGGCTTCACACGGCAAGCTCTGACGCTCGCCAGGCACGAGTTTGTTTCTTGTGCGTCGTTACTTCCGAACGATTCTCACCAGACTGGCTTCGCGGTCGGCCAGTTTTGGTATGGAATAGTCACCAGATGGAAGGATTGCCGAATTGAGCTTGCGTTCAATTCGCCAGTACGATTGGCTACATTCTCGCCCGAGAGCTTGTTATGGCAGGGAAAACCGATCGCGAATTGGTTTCTTAACGAACTTTTTACGAATTATTGCCAAAACGAAAAACCAGGGAATCACTGTCTGGCGCTCGAATTCCCAAACGGCCTCGACGTGGTGCTGAACGAGGCGACTTACAATGTCAGCGCGATCAGATGCTTCGCAACACTGGAAGTTGCGAGAAAGCGAAAATGGACCAGTTGGCTTGGTGATGCATTCTTTGATTGGGAAAAAAATGTGGTTCAAATCCCTGCTGGGACCTCGTTAGTGACTTCCGGGGTCGAGACTGACCCAGCCTGTTGGGATGACTATGACGGCGATGTTCCAAGCGGAGTCTGGCATCAACCAACTGGAAGTCGTAATTCTTTTTGTGCAGCGCCTTCAACCGGAAGTGCGGGTTCCGAATCTGATGAATGCCAGCCCAAATCTCAGCTTCACATTGGTTTCCTGATCGCGTTCAATCAGTTTGGACACCGGTGGCAGACGGCCGGGGATGAGTCCTCGAACCCCTCGGCTCTGAGACAAGGCCGGGCTTCGAAGACTTCGCCTCGTGCACCTGTCCACCTAGCGTGCCGAGAATAAGGGGAAATGCGGTATCTGGTTCAGGGCTTTCCCCTCAGCAAATGCCCGAACCTCTTATCAAGATCGGCGAATTGCTCTGCGCTAAGGGCCGGATCCACTCTGTGGCGGGGACTGTCGCAAAGACACTTTCCGCATTCGCAAACGACGAAACTTCGACACCGCTGACATCGGTTTTCCGTGGTCATTGAGAATCGGCAATGACAATTCCAGCAACGATTGGAATACGGCTTCGACAGCAACGTAAACACTCGAATAACACCTTTGGTGCCCGCACATTCAATTTGCTGGTTCCGCGATAGATCGACTATGTATCCGATTGGAGATGCTTTCACAATTGCAAGGAAAGTCGTCCGACTGAACCCAGCCTCGCTGACAGTCAGGCGGGGGCGCTGGTCCTGGGTTTCGCGAAACATTAATGTCCGACCGTCACTCAGCTGGCTGCAGAAGGCCACGCGCAGTGTTGCTAAAAGTTCTTGCATGAATGTTCCTCTGTTTTGTTCAAGCGCATCCGCTACTTGGCGTTGCCGCTAGAGCGGTACGTTCGGCCGAAATGGCCGGGCTAATAAAGGTATTCGGCAGGTAACCGGAATAGATTGCTACGAGTTGCAAGGAATTCCAAGAAAAGTGTCTACTGGACAATCTGCAGTTCACTGAAAGTCCCACGCGGCCCTTCTACCCCGCACACTTGTCCGGCAAGGCCTTCACGATCCGCACGGTTTCCAGGCTCGCCTTGATCACCTGCCCGACGAGGCGGACGATATATTCGGGATCGTCGGGGTGGTTCGGGTCGGATTTGATGCCGCTGCGTTTGTCCTCGGTCACTTGATATTGATCGATGACCCAATCGAGCGCGCTGCGGTTGCCGAGCCAGTTCCCGGCCGGCATTGGCGAAGGCCCAGAAATCCGGCGCAAGCGGGATGCGCGGCAACTCACCATGTCATGTCGTCGGATCACCAGCGACGGCTTTGATGTCTTTCATAAGCAGGTAGAGATGGAATTCGTCGATCGGCGATGATTCGAACCCAAACTTTCGGTAGAAGACTTGTGCTGCCTCGTCCTTGGCGTGAACGACAACTGCTCGGCATCCGATAATGTCAGCCGCTTGGAGCGACCGCAAGAGAGCATCTTTCAGAAGTGCGGCCCCGAGGCCCTGTCCTTTCTCAGCCTGATCGACTGCGAGTCTCGCGAGCAAGACAACAGGTATCGGGTGCCTGGCCAATCCTTTTGCAAGCCGCGGCGTGGCCTCTTCTTGCTGTACCGACGCAGCCGCTAGCGAATAGTAACCAACCACCTTGTCTGCGCAACACAACGTATGTCCGCGCCGAGCGATTCTGCTGATTCTGCCATGCATGCTTGTGCAAGTATTCGTTGAGAGGAGTCGCGCCGCAATCAAACCCGGAAACTTCATGGCTCTTGTCAAGCAGAACGGGACCGTGGAGGGGAGACGCCGTTGCCATCGAGCACACTCGCTTCCGTCAAGAGCTTTCGCAGCGCGGGAATCTCCCGCGGGGCCGCGTCCAGTGCTTCGCAGAAGGTCTGCCAACGGTCCGGTGGCAAGACAAACAGAACCTGGTCGGCCCCCGCGTCGTTGTCATCAACGGTAACGGTCACTTCGTGCCGTTCCGGCAGATTGACCGAATGCAGTGGGCGAAACACGCCGTGTTCGTAGATCGCCTTCACCCGAATGCTCATGACACTTTCCTCTCGTTCAATCTTATCGGAGATATGCCCGAAGTGTCGAGAGAAATGTTGGGCCCGTCAACTCACAGCGCGTATTTCTCCGGCAAGGCCTTCACGATCCGCACGGTTTCCAGGCTCGCCTTGATTACCTGCCCGACGAGGCGGACGATATATTCGGGATCGTCGGGGTGGTTCGGGTCGGATTTGATGCCGCTGCGTTTGTCCTGTGTCACCTGATATTGATCGATGACCCAATCGAGCCGCTGCGGTTGCCGAGCCGATATTCAAATGTCTCCTTGGGAATGCCCGCGAGCGTCAGCGACGGATTGACGCGCAGATCGGTCTTGTCCTTGCTGAACCGCATTTTGTCTTCGACGTTGTATGAGAGCGGCAAATCTTCGGTTTTCGTGCCATTCCAGCATGTATGGCCCAAGTGTCGGAATCAAAATGGCGTAATTGCACAGCGCGCCAAGATATCACTGGATCGCCGCCACGAGCTCATTCCACGCATTCGGATGTCTGCGAATCAAGTCGCAAAAGGGCGATTCAGTTTTCCCATCACGCACCAAGAACCAATGAGGCAAGCCGAAGTTGTCGTTATCATGAACTGAATTCAATAATTCATTTCGTGCAGCCGGCTCATCGTCCCCGTCGCTGACGGCGAAGGTATGCTCGGACTGCGCGAGCAAGATTCCGCTGGCTTCTCAGCCTCCCTTCGGTAACTGTTTGGATGTTGATGGGCAAGACTTGCGGATCGGTTGTGTGCCTCCCTCTTTGATTCGGCATTCCTGTCGTCGGATCGAATCGGGCCGTGATGATGCCCGTATTAGAATCATAGTAAAGAAAGTCCCAAGGATCCTCTGCCGTTGGATCGATCAACAATGGGCAGCCCAGAGAATCAAGATCAAAGCGAATCCCCTTCTGACGGTTGCAAGGGGCACATGCGAGAAGCATGTTGGCCCATGAGAAAACCTTGTTTGGATAACTGAATCTGGGCCAAAAGTGCTCGATGTCCGCGCCTCGGGAGTCTTCGCAGAACATGCACCGTTCGCGACTCCCTGCCATTTGGCGCAGGACTCCCAGCACTCCCTCCCGTATGGTCTTTGTCTGACGAGAAGATTTCCAAATCGCTTCGGCGTCGCCACCGCCGTCAATCCTTTGTTGCTTTCTTGTCAAATAGCCCTCAGCACGGGGTGGCAGCTGTGGACGCGTGATCCTACGCACCTTAATGGGCCTCCCCATTCTCGCCGTTCGTAAACAAGGAGAGTTGCTGGAGCTTGGTTTTCTCAGCAGGTGATAGTTCCTGCGCTTGCTGTTTCGCTCGAAGCTCAGCGTGCTGAGTTCTCGCGGCCACTGCCCTCGGCGACCGAGTATACTGCAAGCTGAATGCGGAACTCAAATAAACCGTATCAGCAGTCGATCTGATAATCTTGTGATATTCTGGGTCGCTGATTCGAAACGGCTCTTCCGCGCTACCCGGTGGAGGCAAGTGGAAGATTCCGTGCTCGTCCGCAGCCATGCAAATCATGGCACTGTGTGTTGTGACAATGAATTGAATATCGGGAAACCGTTTCTTGAGCCAAAACCCAATTTGTCGCTGCCACTCCGGGTGTAGATGGGAGTCAATCTCGTCTATCAGAACCACGCCTGAGTGCTGTGACGCAAGTCCACCCTCTTGCTTTACAACAAGTTCGTCGTGGCCGTAAACATCAACCATATGCCGAAAAATATCGATTAGAGTTGCGATGGCGGCGCGGTAGCCTTCGCTCATATCCGACAACGGCAAGACCGTTCCAGTCGAGTCTCGTAACCATAATCCTTCCGAATCAACACGATCAACCTTGAGCCCATTGCGCAAGAAATCGTCGTTCAGCAGCTCAATCAATTGACGAAGTATCTCGGTTTCTCTTGACTTGCTTTCGAGCTCCTTATGTTTTAGGTCTTTCAACCATTGCTCGCATTCCCCAAGGGTTGCGTCCTCGCGGAACATTGTTGCAAATCGGGCAATCTTGCTTGGCCCCGACATGATGCGCTGGGCATCAGACGACGCACCGTAAAGTCTGCGAAATGGGCCATAACCTGCGCAGAACCATCCACCGGCAGGATTCTCCGCCCACGGTCCGTGTGTCGGGCCTTTCCCTTTCTGCTTATACTTGTTGCCCGGCTTCAACGAAACCTCGGGGCCTCCATTTTCAATGAGTCTCAGCTCTGACCAAAACGGTTGCTCGTAACGCCTGCCCTGTCCAAAGCGATCTTTTTCATCGGCGACGATTTCAACTGCTATGACCGCTTCACTTGCACCTCGTTTCACCCACCCTTTCAACGAGGGCTGGAGTGCTCGCGCAACCTCCGGGCCGACCAGGGCCAAAGCGATCGCCTTTAGAAGCGTCGTTTTGCCCGATGCGTTGTCGCCCGTGATTACAGTCCAACCGGAATAGTGTCCCCCGGGGCGCGAGAAGTCAAAGTTCACGCGATCAAATCCTTTGACGTTTTCAATCACTACTCGCTTAATGTACACTGGGATTACCTCTTAAGTCGCTCCCCGCCGCGGCATCGTTCTGTCTACATGGTGTACATTTTCTTATGTTCAGAATCTGAGCCGCAATCAATTGATTGTCAGGTCAGCCTGCCTCTGAACTTCATATTATTGCCTTCGAAATTGTTGCAAGAGTGAAACCGCGTAATCACAAGAAACCCGGATTCGGGTTATGGTTGTGACTTTCCGCCACGCCGCACTCGGGCGCTGTCAATGCGTACTTCTCGCATTCCAGCACGTTGTCGCGAATACAAATCGTTGAGCAGGTCGGCGAGTTTTTGCGGGTCTTCGAGATCGAAGCGATTGGCCTCCTGGCCGTTCTGAAAGAGCACCGCCTGACGCGTGTCCTCGAAGATGGTGTTGCTGAGCGGGTAGCCTTTTTCGATTTTCTTGCGGATTTCCTTGTCGAGATCGTCGTGCGTGTCCTTGGCTTCCCAGTAGCCGCGGCGGAGGTTGAATTCGTCCTTGAGCGTGCCGTCGGGCGCGATGTTCTTGCCGCCGGATTTCATCGGCAGCTTGGGGATCAGCGTCCAGCGGCGAGTGTGGGCGGTGTCGTTGAGTAGGCGTGAGAAGGCGGTTTCCAGCGCGCCTTCGTGGCTGACGTCCTGGTCGCGGTGGCTTTTGAGCGCGGCGTAGTACGCGGCGACGGCCTTGTGATTGGGCTTGATCAGGTTGGCATGGGTCATGGGCGCGGCAGCCTCGGCGAGTTCGGGAAGCGTGCGAATATTGTAGGCTGTGAACCAAAATTCCCAAAGCGGCGACAAGTCGCCAGCACTCCGATATCTGAAAGCGCAGTCAAACACAGATCGCCTGAAGTCGCGGCTGCCAATTCACATTGAGTCGATACTGTTCATTTGTATATAATATGCCGAGTGGTCCGCGTCGAAGTTGCGCGGGGGTGAACTGGTTTTTCGAGCGAGGTCAACAGTCATGTCAGCCGCCGAACGACAGATTGGCACGGCACTTGAAACCGGACGGACATGCGGACGGACATGCGGACGGACGGACGGGCGGACAAACCGGACAACTTTTGTGATGTCTCGGAAAGCGAGACGCAACGGCTGGACCGGCAAAGAAGTTGCGCAAAAAGCAGGTCGCTCGTGGCGACCTCAGAGATGTCCGCTTTTGTCCGGTTTTTCGCGTCGGAAGAGCGGACATCATGATCGCCGCGGTCAATTGTTGCTTGCATCTCGCGTCAGGGTTGTTACCATCGACTTTCTCACCCGCTTGCGCGAGGACTTCTGCTGATGCTTTGGGCCGTCAGTTACACGCAGAATTTGGACCCGCTCCAGAATCGATTCGCATCCACGCTCCTGGCCGCCGCTGCCGGTGTGGTCCTGTTTTACCTGCTGGTGCTCCGCCGCTGGCTGGCGTCGCTGGCCGGGGCCGCCGGGGCGGTCGCGGCCCTGGTCATCGCGATCCTCATTTATCAGATGCCGCCGGGCATGGCGGGCATGTCGTTTGTCTACGGAGCGGCGTTCGGTCTGCTGCCGGTCGGCTGGACCATCTTCACGGCGATGCTGCTGTACAACATCACCGTGGAGACCGGCCATTTCGCCGTCGTCCGCCGCTCGTCGCCGGGCTGTCCGGCGACGCCCGCATTCAGGCCATCCTGATCGCCTTCGCCTTTGGGGCCTTTCTCGAAGGGGCGGCCGGCGGCGGGACGCCGGTCGCCATCTGCGGCGCCATCATGGTCGGCCTCGGCTTTCGATCCGTTTCAGGCCGCGGTCCTGTGCCTGATCGCCAACACCTCGCCGGTGGCCTACGGCGGCCTGGGCACGCCGCTCATCGTTCTCAACGGCGTCACCGGACATTTCCGCCGAGACGCTCAGCATCATGGCCGGGCATCAGCTTGCCGCTCCTGTCGTGTCTCATCCCGCTGTACATGGTCAGCTGCATGTGCAACTGGCGGCAGACCTTCGAAGTCTGGCCGGCTCTGCTCGTCGCGCGGCGGCTCGTTCGCGGCCTTTCAGTTCATCTTCGCCACGATTCACACTACGTGCCGGGCTTGGAGATGCTCTATCCGATGACCGACATCGGCGGCGGCATCTTCTCGCTGTGGTCACCGCCATCTTCCTGCAGTTCTGGAAGCCGAAAACGAATGGCACTTCGACAAGACCGACGTGCCGAAACCGAGCGGTTCGCAGACGACGCAGAATGGCCACGCCGCGGATGCCCAGGCAACGGTGGCATCGCTGCTCGGCAACAGCGACGAAAATCAGCCGCCGTTGACCACGCGTGCGGTCGCCAAGGCCTGGATGCCGTTCGCTCTGATGTCGGTCTTCCTGATGCTCACCGGGTTGATCCGGCAAAAGGAAGGCGACCTCAGAGATGGCATCCCACTGCGGCCGGACAAGTTCGCCCGGGTCATGTTTGGTCCGAAAATGAGCGAAGAGGAACGGCAGGAAATCGTCGCGGACGCGGGTTCATTCAAAACATCGTACAAGGTGACGATTCCGGGATTGCACGAGGAAGTGTCGCGGGCCCCGCGGCTACGAAAGAATCCCGAGATCGAGGAACCGGAAGCCGCGGTGTTCAACTTCGCCTGGCTGACGGCGCCCGGACACGCCGGTGCTTCTTCGCGGCGATTGTCTCGATGCTTCTTCTGCGGATGAATGGCGACCAGATCGGCGGGTGTTGCGCACGACGGTGGTCCAGATGAAGATGCCGATCCCGACGATCGCCTTCATGCTCGGCCTGAGCTACGTCACGCGCTACGCCGGCATGGATGCGACGCTCGGCGTCGCCTTCGCCGAGACGGGATTGCTGTATCCGTTCTTCGCGGCGATCCTCGGCTGGCTCGGCGTGTTTCTGACGGGCACCGACGCCGGCAGCAACGCGCTGTTCGGCAGCCTGCAAAAGATCACCGCGACGCGAGATTCACCAGCATCGGCGCATTCGCCAGTTCGGGATTGGGGCTCGATCAGGCTCAGGTGCTGATCTGCACGGCCAACAGCACCGGCGGCGTCATGGGCAAGATGATCGACGCCCAGAGCATCTGCGTGGCCACGGCGGCGACGTATCAGGTCGGCAAGGGAGGCCGACATTTTCAAGGCGGTCATCTGGCACAGCATCGTGCTGGCGTCGATCGTGGGCGTGATGACGCTGGTGCAGGCGTATTTGCCGCTGCTAACTCGAATGGTTCCCTAGAAACCGCTTGCGGCCTCGCACCCTGGTCGCGAAGCCGCAAGCGATGGCTCTTAGCGGCCGCCCTGGCCGATCGCCAGGCGATCGTAGCCCTGCTGAGTGGCCAATTCCTTCTCGAGCGGGAAGTCGGGATCCGGTCGGAAGTATTGCGGCCTGTGTTCGAGATAGTACGGCGAAGGCAGCGTCATGCCGCCGACCCATGTCTGACAGCCCGTCAGGCCAGCCAGCACCCAGGCCAGCGCGACCACACTGAGACGCTTGTACCAGCGCGAGGTGATCATGATTACTCCCGCCTCTCTCCGGTTCCCAGTCTGGCGATTCCGATCTGGAACGCCGATTCGGTTGCATTCCTTGCCCGCCATAGTCATCGGTCGATCGGTTGGTCCGAGTTTACTGGAATTGCCGAAAAGACCGATTTCACGGGTCAAACCAGGAAAAGTTGACCCGATCGCAGCATCCGCTTAGCATGGGGACACAAGACGATTGAGATCAAAGTCATGAATCAACGCGTGCGGCGGCCCGTTCCGCTGATCCTTGAATGGCAATCGATGCGGTCGCCGCTGCCCCAGGCGGCGATTCGCGGCCGCCTGAATTTTGGCAGTCACTTTTTGGGCTGCACCGCTCCGCCCTATTATCCCACGGGTTCGGAGGGCCAGCCGTTCGACTTCTGTGCGGCGGTTCGCCAACTTAGCGAGTCCGTGGTGGCGAATACCGAGGAACTCCGCCATATTGATGTGTCCCGCATCCTGTTTTCGGTCACGCAATCGCGCAGCCGTCGTCCACACGGGTTGCAAGCGCGAGTGACGCCGTTGCGATTCCGCGGCGGCGAATTGTCGAGGCGCCATCGCGGCCGCAACTATCAGGTGCAGCGGTTCCGCGTTGACGACCGCGAAATGCTCTACATCATGACCTTTTGTTTGCCGCGATTTCTCGACCAGGATTTCGATCAAAAATTCATCACGCTGTTCCACGAATTGTTCCACATCAGCCCCGATTTCGACGGCGACCTGCGCCGCCATCAAGGCCGATACCGGATCCACACTCATAGTCAGAAAGAGTATGACGAACGCATGGCCGACATGGCCCGGCAGTATTTGCGCCGCGGAACCGATCCCGAACTCCACGCGTTTTTTCGACTGAGTTTTAGCCAACTCAAAGACCGCCACGGCGAGGTCGTCGGTATTAAGGTTCCGCGCCCCAAGTTGTTGCCGATGCGAATCGCGGCGCGGGATCGATAAGCTATTTCCAAATTCGTGTCTTGACACCATTCGCAGGGCCGGTATAGTCCCGCCCGATTTCAGCCGGTCCATTGGGGGATTCGCAAGATGCGGCGCGAGGGGCGTCGCCTCGGCGAACTGACCGGCAAACATCGAAAAGCGTTGGCGGCATGCCGGATTCCACTACGACCATTGCAGAACTCAAGGAAGCGGTTCATAAGTTCGCCGCCGAGCGCGGCTGGGAGCCATTCCACAGTCCCAAAAACTTGTCGATGGCGCTGGCCTGTGAAGTCGCCGAATTGATGGAACATTATCGCTGGGTCGACAGCGAGGAATCGCGGCGCGTGGTTGATGACACGACCATGCGGCTCGCGGTGGCGGACGAACTCGCCGATGTGGCCTGTTTGATCTTCAACCTGAGCCTTTCCACCGCCATCGATCTGAGCGATGCCATCCGCGACAAGATGGTTCGCAATGCAGTCAAGTATCCAGCACCGGCGAAGTCGTAGCATGGGCGGTTCGATGCGATCAAGGGGGATTGCCGTGCGCCGCATTTGGCTCGCGATGCTCGCACTGGGATTAGCGGCTTCGTTCGCCTCGGGCCAGGCATTGCCGCCGCTGGACCAACCCAGCGGAAAGGTCGCGCCCGACCAATTGCCGGTTCTGATTCCGCCCACGGCGACGTCAAAGCCGATTCCGGTCGCAACGTCCGTGGTCGCGCCGAAGATAGCGAAATCGCCCAATCCTCCGCCGGCAATTCCGGCTCGATCGTTGCCAATTGCCGGAAGTGACATTGATCCGCTAAAACCATTGCCGATTCCGCCGATCAAGGCGGCCGCCAAGCCCTCGCGTTTGCGAGCCGGTCCGGCCAACTTTCAGACCTTGGCCAGCAAATCATCGCCGCTGGTCGCCGTGGAGCTAATCGTTCCGCCGCAGGCGAATGTCGGTCAGGTGACGCCGTTTGAACTGGTCGTCCACAATCGTGGCAAGTCGGCAGTCTATCAGGTGCGGTTGGAACAGGAACTGCCGCCCGGGATGCGATATCTCAGTCGCCGATCCGCCGGCTGACCTGCTCAGCGATCGAATCGCGTGGAATCTAGGCATCCTCGATGCCGGCGCCGAAAAGCATGTGAAGTTCAACATCCAGTGCTCGACGGAGGGCGAGATATGCAACCGAGCGACCATTACATACTCGTCTTCTTGCGCCGCCACGATTCGATTCACTCGCGCCAAGGTCGCGATCAGCATGGTCGGTCCTGAAACCGCCATGGTCGGCGATCCGGTGAGTTTTCAGATCCATATTGAAAACAAGGGTACAGGACCGATTGCAAAACTGCTGCTTCGCAATGTGTTGCCCGCTGGGCTGTCTCACCCGTCCGGAAATGTCCTTGAGGCGGAAATCAAAAACCTGGGCCCCGGCGAAACGAAAAACGTAACACTGAAAACCACCGCAATCAAGGTGGGTCAATACACAAACGAAATTCAGGCGATTGCAACGGGTGTGAACGGCAACAATGTGCTGCCGGTGAGTGCGACTCGGAATCCAGACTTGGAGGCCGCGGCCAAAACTCAGGTGCGAATCATCGAACCCGGACTGCAGGTTCGCCTCTCCGGACCGAAGCGCTGTTTTGTCAAATGTGAAGGGGTGCTGTCGCTCGATCTGACGAATCCGGGCACGGCGCCAACGCGAAATATTGACGTGACCAATCGCATTCCGGACGGGATGGAATTTGTCGCGGCGAGCAACGACGGACGTTATGACGCCCGTACCCGGACCGTGCATTGGGCATTGCCCTTGCTCGAACAGGGCGCACGAAAAGTCTTGACGGTAAAGCTTCGTGGAACGACCATGGGCGACTCCGGTAGCGTTGTATTGGCGGATGCTGACGGCAATCTTATCGCGCGGGCTGAAATGCCCGTCAAAGTCGAGGGTATTCCCGCGTTGTCACTTGAGGTCGTCGATCTCGATGATCCAGCGCCGGTGGGCAACGATTTGACGTATGAGGTGCGCGTCCTCAATCAAGGGACCTGTCCGTGCACGGGGATCCAGATCGTAGCGCGCTGATGCCGGATGGAATGGAACTGCGCGAGGCGTCGGCTCCGGCCCCGTACCGTGTTCAAGGCCAACAGGTGCAGTTCGGCGCGCACGCAAAGCTAGCGACGCGGGCCGACCTGGTTTATCGGCTAAAAGTTCGGAGCAAATTGCCCGGCGACGTGCGCTTCCGGGTTCAGCTTACCTGCGATCAATTACAGCAACCGGTTTTCAAAGAAGAAAGTACGCGCTTTTTCCAGCCGTGAACGAAATTGGAAATCGCGGAAAATGGAGATGAAATTCGATTGCCCCGCGCCCCGCTGATGGGTATTCTGCTACCTTCACTGACATCGCGCGGCGAAATCGACCGGCCGCTGGAAACGATTTTCGCACCCGCTTGAGGCGCCGGCGGATCGATCGCGGGACCTTTGGGCTTGAGCGAGCTGCCGCCGGACGCTAATATCCGGCACGCAACGTTTGGGGAAGGACGATCCCTCGCATCCACTATGGGCTCGACACCATGAATGAACAGACTCCAGCCGAACGTAGGACGGAACCGAAACGGAAGAGGAGCGGCATTGCGAACCGACGACCGACCGGTTCGCCTTCGCCGAAGGGGAGGTGTCGAGCAATGTCGATGGCGCGATCCATTCGTGATCAAGTCCGGGTTCATATCCGCTGGATGATCCGGCGGGACATGCCGGAAGTGCTCCAGACCGAGCAAGAGAGCTTCGATTATTCCTGGACTGAAGAAGACTTCTTGCGCTGCCTGCGTCAACGAAACTGCATTGGCATGGTGGCCGACATTCGATGACCGGGTCGTCGGCTTCATGATCTATGAACTGCACAAAACCAAGCTGCACATTTTGAATTTCGCCGTCGATCCGCGTTATCGGCGCTTGGGCATCGGCAGGCAAATGGTCGGCAAACTCATTGGCAAGCTTTCGAGCCATCGCCGCACCAAGATCACCTTGGCAGTCCGCGAAACCAACCTGACCGCCCAGTTGTTTTTCCGCAACATGACCTTCAAAGCGATCAAGGTCCTTCGCGGCTATTACGAGGACAGCGGCGAGGATGCGTTCCTGATGCAGTTTCGGATCGGCATTGATCTGCCCTTTGACGAGCCGGAAGACTTCCCGGAGTTTCGTTACTCGCTCCATGAAGATTCTTGAAATCCGCGGCCAACGGTAATCATTGCCCACGGGTTCGGCCCGTGGGCATTTTCATTACTGGCCGACTGTCGCACCGGCCCGCTACAATTCTCCCGACGGCCGTTCGTTCCATTTCACACAAGGGGCTGGTTCATGAACCGATTCCTGGTTCCCGCGCTCGTGATCATTGCCACGGCGCAATCCGCATTCGCGGCTGATAAGGTCGACGCCAAAAAACTGAAAGCGCGCCTGGGCCCATGAAGCCAACGGGGCGAAGATCGTCTTTCAATTCAAGGACGCGAAGAAAATGCGTGTCCTGCTCACTCCGCCCGACGCCAACGTCGCCGTTGAAGTCGACGCCGACTACACGCTGGACAAGGATGGGACACTGGCCGGCGTGATCACCGAGGTCAAAGGCGGTGAAGGCGGTCCGAACAAGGGCGACAAGTTCGGCTTCAAGATCAAACTCGGAAAGGAATCGATCACGGTTTCCGACCTCACTGGCGATCACGCCGATGACAATGTGAAACAAATCATCGAGGGCGAATACAAGAAAAAGACCGACTGATTCGTTGCCCGCTTGCGGCTTTGCAGAAATGCAAAGCCGCAAGAGCCGCTTCCTATTCCCCTTTGACCGACAGCTTGACCCGCTTTCCGCCGCGTTCCACGACCATTTCAATCGGCTGGCCTTTTTTCTGTTCGGCCATCACGGTCATATAGGCGGTCATGTTCTTGATCGGCTTCCCGGCGATCTCGACGATGAAGTCGCCCTTCTTGATGCCGCCCTTCGCGGCGGGACCGCCCTCGGTCACACCGCCGATCAAAACTCCCTTGGACGTCGATTCATCATAGTTGCCCGGCATGAAGCCGATCCGCGGGACACTGGCGCGAATCCCGCCCAGGCTGCCGCGCGACGTCTGCACAAACTGCGGCTTCTCGGGCAGCGTCGCCAGCCTGGAAGCCAACTGCTGCGTGAAGTCCACGATCTTTTTCATGCCATCGAAATTGATGGTGTCGACCGTATCGGATGGTCTGTGATATTGGGCATGCAGCCCCGTGAACAGAAAGAACACCGGAATGTTCTTTTCCGCGAACGATGTGTGATCGCTCGGCCCATAGGCGCTGGTCGTCTTGGCGAGTTTGAAGCCGTACGTCTTGTTCAACTCATCGACCATTGCCGCGAACGATCTCGCGGAACCGATGCCGCCGATCTCCAACTTGCCCTGCGTCGATCCTTCGTCCGCCCGCAACCGGCCAACCATGTCCAAATTCACCATGGTGCAGACGTGGTCGAGAGGAATCGTGGGGTGGCCGCAGAAATAACGTGATCCCAACAGCCCCTGTTCCTCGCCGGCGAAGTTCATGAACACGATTGTCCGACCCTGGTAATCCTTTCGGGACGCGAATCGCCGAGCCAACTCGATGACCGACACTGTTCCCGATCCATTGTCATCGGCGCCGTGGTGGATCATGTGCTGGCGTTTCGGATCGCGTTCCAGGCTGCCGCGTTCGCCGCGGCCCAGGTGATCGTAATGGGCGCCGATGACCACGATTTCCTTCGCGAGCGGCCCCTTCCCTTCGAGAACGCCGATGATGTTTTTCACCATAACGGTCTTGCGAACGATTCGCGTGTCGAGCGAGGCGGACCAACCGGTCAGCGGCACGCTGTGCGGTTTCACCTCGCGATCGATGTCGCGTTCGATGTCCTCCAGACTGGCGCCAACGCTTGATTGCAACATCGAATCCAGTCGCTCGCGCTGAATGTGAGCCGTGGGAATATCGACCACCGGCTCTTGCTGCGACAAGTAATCGAATGCCATCAAGGCGTCGCCGCGCTTGGCGGTGTCGCGGTCGTTGACGAACAGGACGCCGGCGGCTTTCTTCTGCTTGGCGGTCAACAACTTGCCCTGCAGCGAGCCGAGTTGATTGCCGCGGCCGCCCGCGAACGGCTTGCCGTCCGGATCGGTCGGCGGCGTCTTGCGCAACACCACCACGATCTTCCCCGCGACATCCAGCCCCTTGTACTCGTCGAAGCCGATTTCCTTTTCGCTTAAGCCGTAGCCGACAAACACCAGCGCCTCCGGACGCCCTGCCCATTGCGGACATGCCCAGTGGGCGAAAGTTCTTATCCACCTGAAGTTCAATTCCCTGGCCGAGCGGCCCCTTCAGCGCCAGGCGGTTGCCGGCGTCCATCACCGCCTTGCCCGATCGCATCGAGAACGGCTGGAAATACGAGCCAGCGACGCCGCCCGGCTTCAAACCCAACTGCTCGTATTCGGCGACGATGTAATTCGCGGCCTTGAAGATGCCCTGCGTTTCCGCCCCGCGGCCCTCGCACTCGTCGCCCGAAAGATAGGTGAGATCTTTCCGCAACCGCGAAACACTGTCGTTGTTCTCGGCGACCGCGATCGGCGCCAACGCGAGCAACAATCCGAGAATCAAACCGATCCGAAGCCGAACGGAATGCGAGGTCAACATGGAATTGCCCTTTGAGCCGGGTGAAGTAGGAGGATTGTCGTTTATCTTAACAACTTCCGCCAATCCGCGTCCGGACTGGCCGTTGAAAACCGGCATTTGTCCGGTTCGCGAGGCCAAAAACCGGACATTTCCGGACATTTCGCCATCGCACTGGCCGACCTGCTTTTGATTTAAACCCCTGGCCGCCAGTCCCCTGCGTCGCGAGTTCGAGATCATCACAAAACTTGTCCGGTTTGTCCGCCCGTCCGTCCGTCCGCATGTCCGTCCGGTTGTCCGTCCGCTTGTCCGTCCGGTTGTCCGTCCGGTTTTTTGGACGTGGCGTCGCAGTAAGCGTGGCGAAGTGCGAAACATGGTAATCACCTGAATCATGATGCATTCCCGCTCTCAGCGCGCAAGCCGACGAGGCGATCGGCATCGCTGAATTATATACGCATGTTCACTAAATACTAATCACGAAAGCACGAAGTCCGAAATCACGAAAAGTCATTTTGTGATTTCGGACTTTGGTGCTTTCGCGATGAATCGGCTCGGAAGATCACGCCGCCCCAATCCATGGCGTCGAGCCAATCGGCCAGCAGGCGGTGGGCGCGAGAACCTCAGACGCCAGGCCTGCCACATTGTTGTCCGGTCCCAAAACCGCGCCGCTGAGGAGCTTGTTTGGACCAAGACCTCATCGGCGGCAATCGAACCAGCAACTATTTCAACCTGTTCATGCTCAAAGCTAGTTCAGTTTGATGCCCGTCTCGCCCAGGTGCCCAGCCGACCAGTCGTCGCGATTTGTGTCAACCCCGCCCAGCCAGGTGACGATTCCAGCCTCGCTCAAGGCTGCGTCGGGCGTTCGCCGCGTGCCGGCGGGGAGCGTATCGATCATCACGCCGGTGGATTGATGCTCGTAACCGAGCAAGTGGCCGACCTCATGCTCCAACACCGTCAGCAAATCCATCCGATTCTTCTCGCCCTGGTTGCCGGGAGTGAGGAATTCGGAATCATCCGATGGAGTCTGGTCCACGAACCAACCCCAGCCGGCGGCGTTGTCGTCGAGCGTGATCGTGTGGCCCGCAGCTAAGCCGAGCGTCGTGCCGCCGAGGTCTGTGACTTGAATTTGGATGTTGGCGAGTCCGGACGTGTCCACGCCCGCGGCTTGCCAGCGGTAAATCGCCTCACTGAGAAGCGGCGCCACTTGAGTCTGCTGGAGAGATTGCGTGACGGCTGATGTGACGGGTGAATCGGCCATCAATAGCTTCTGGCCACCGTTGTAGTTCAGTGTCGTCGGGTTGGTTTCCGTGAAGGTCAGGAACGTCGCGAACTTGAGTCCGTTCCCGGGAGCAACAAACGTGCCCAGGAAGGCCCCAGTCGTCGCATCGTAGCGAAGTACGTCGCTCGTTCCAGATTCTGCGATCAGAGCCCCGCCATTGCCGGACTGAACGCTGTTGGCGACGTAAAGATTTATCTTACTATTGTCATCCGGGTCAGGGCCGAACACGATGCCGGCGGGATTGCCCAATCCCCCGCTGCCGCCGGTGTCAGTCGCGGCGAGCGACTTTACCAATTTCGCGGTGACGATCGCGGCTGACCGCGATTTGTCGATCGCGGTTTAGGGCGCGGCAACGAGCGGGCGGTCGATCACCTCTTGGCAAGGCATTTCAGCACCACATAACCTGGATGGGATGATTTCGAGATGAAGGGTCTCGGAGCGAGTAGTAGCTCGCCCCGAGACGTGACCTTCGGGAGCAAGACCTCCCTTGGGCCATTCTCAGTTTCCCCTGCGTGGCGTCCCTGGACAAGGTGCAACGGCCGCGACGGGTCATTTTCGATGCCGGCGTTGCCTGCTCAAAGGCTGCGAACGGCTCTATCGGCCGACTCATCCCCAGAGTCGATACTGTTCGGACCACTGCGTCCGCGAAGCCGAGCGCTGGCGGGGTCGGCAGGCCAGCCGGGCTTGGCGGGCCAGCCCCAGGGCAAGGCTTGCCGCCGGGAGCAGGCGCAGCGCTATCGACGGCGGATTCCGCTGGTCGTCCTTCCCGAATCGTTGTTCACGGCAGGACCGGCGGAGCCGGAACGTTCTCCGGAGTCACCCGCCCTTTCGGCTCCCGCGGAGGCGTCCGTTCTTCCGGCTCCGGAGGCCCCGGAGGCGCGCGAGGGCCAGCGCCAGCGTTAAAATCTGACGATTTTTCCCTTCGGTGGTGTGAACGTCCCGGCTGCTACGAGTGGTTCGCGGTTGCCTGGGCGTTGTCGCCGCAGCGCTTCTGTTCGAGCGGCTGCCGCCAAGCCTTACGCAACGTGCTGGATCGGGAAGCCCGCTATCGACAACGACGGCGCGACGGCGATCGGCCACTCCAGCGGCGCTCGCGGCCGGCTTCGATGCGGCCGCCGTGACGTCTTTACCGGTTGTGATCGGTCGAGCGTTTGGGGATGATCGCCCGTGCCCCCAAAGACGGAGAAGGCAACGGGTGGGTTCCGGTACTCCCGGTCCCCCCGTTCCTTCCCGTTGGGGGGTGGGGGAGGAGAAGCCTTGCCCGCCATCGCGACCATCGAAGCCCGGCCGCTGACCTTGTCTGAGTTGGGCGCGCGGTATCGTCGCTACCGACTGACGGACCCGGCGGCCAAGGCGGCGATGGCCCGGTCGCTCTGTTCGTATGGGCAGTTGGCCCCAGTGACGGCGTGCTGGCGGGACGGCCAGGCCGAACTGCTCGATGGGTTCAAGCGGCACGCGGCCGCGGCTCAAGTCGGGTGGCCGACGTTGAGCGTGCGGCTGGTCGATGTCGATGAGCGGTCGGCCAAGGCGGCGATCTTCGGGCTCAACCATGCGGGTCAGCAGCCGAGTGAGTTGGAGGAAGCCTGGATCGTGCAGGCCCTGGTGCGTGGAGCGGGCTGTCGCAGGTGGAAGCGGCGCAGTTGCTGAACAAGCATAAGAGTTGGGTGTGCCGGCGACTGGCCCTCCTGGAACGGCTGGGGCCCGAAGCCCAGGCGGAGTTGCGTCTGGGCCTGATGTCGCCGGGCCTGGCGCGACAGTTGACGCGGTTGCCCACGGGCAACCAGGCGGCCGTGCTGGCGCCGCGCGACGGGATTGCCTGACCGCGCTCGAAGTCCAGGGCGTCGTCGATTTGTTGCGCGGGGCATCGCAAGAGCAGGAAGAGTACGTGCTCCACGACCCCCGCACGGCCTTGCGTCAGACCGAAGGCGTGCCGGTCCGCGATCCACGTTTGAGCCCGGCGGGCAACCGGCTGGCTCGCCAACTCGCGTTGGTGATCGACGTGCTCGGCCGGCTCGAGAGTTGGCAGCGTCATCCCGGACTGGCCGAGTTCGAGCGCAACGACCGCCGGTTGCTCGCGCCGACTTCTGGCGGCTGGCTGGCGATGGACGCCGCGTCGCCGACCGGATCGATGATCTGTGGCCCCGTTTATCCGCGGACGAGTTGCCATGAACGAAGCGCTGCGTCACGACATCGTGCGTCGCCATCAGGGCGGGGCTTCGGTCCGGCAAATCGCCGACGACTTGAAGTTGGCCCGCCAGACCGTGCGCGGCGTGATTCGCCGCTGGCAGGCCGATCGGGCCGGCCCCGAAGCGCCCCCAGCGTCACCGCCAAAGCGATCGAGTTTGCTCGATGCCTACGACGAAGCGATCCGCCACTGGCTCGACCGTCATCCCCACATTACCGTCACCCGCCTGCTGGAAGAACTGCGCAGGCAAGGCTTCGCTGGCCAGTACACCATCCTCCGCGCCCGGGTCAACCAGTTGCGGCCCCGGCCCCATCGCCCACCGGTCAAGCGCTTCGAGACCGGGGCAAGCAGCCAGGCCCAGATGGACTACAGCAGCTACGACCTCGACTTCACCGGCCCCGGCGAGGGCCGCCGCCGCGTTCATCTCTTCAGCTATATCCTCAGCTACTCACGCCGCTCGTACCTGCGCTTCGTCGAGACGCAGGACCTGGCCACGACCTTGCGCGAACACATCCGTGCCTTCGAGCATCTGGGCGGCGTCGCCCGCACCTGCCTGTACGACAACATGAAGGTGGTGGTCCTGCGGCACGGCGACGAGGGGCCGCTGTACGACCCCAAGTTCCTCGCCTTTGCCACGCACTACGGCTACACGCCCTGGGCCTGCCGCGTCCGCCGCAGCCAG
>CAWFFC010000001.1:0-57737 GCA_963815035.1 uncultured Gemmataceae bacterium | reverse complement strand
CGAGATGGCCAAGGAGTTTGCGCGGCAATACCCCGCGGCGGCCAGTCGCCTGTTGCTCGAGCAGGGTCGCAGCGTTGATCCGCATGTCGAACGGCTGATCGAATCATTTGCCTTGCTTACCGGTCGAATCCGGGCCAAACTCGACGATGAATTTCCGGAACTGACCGATGCGCTGTTGAACGTCCTTTACCCGCATTATCTAACGCCGATTCCGTCGTTGGCCGTTGTACAGTTCGATCTCGACTTGGTCCGCTCCAAGCCGGCCGATGGTTACAAGATTGCCAAGGGCAGCACCCTGCAGACGCAGCCGGTGGGCGATGTTCGATGTCGATACCGAACCTGCTATCCGACGACGCTTTGGCCGGTGACACTCGCGGACGCCAAGCTGCAGCCGCCGCCCTGGCCGCAAGGGACCGCAGCGCCGGCTCGTGCGGTCGCCGCTTTGCGACTGCGATTTGATTCGCCGGCGGAAATGCCGTTTGCCAAGCAATCGCTGCAGCGGCTTCGGCTGTATTTACATGGCGACAATGCCCTCATTTCCACCCTCTATGAATTGATTTTCAACCACACCCTGCAAGTGGCCTTTCGTTTCGCCGATGTGAAAAACGCTCCGCCCGTGGTGTTGGAACCCTCGCAATGCCTCTTCCCGGTGGGATTTGAAGCCGACGAAGGAATTCTCGCTTACCCCCGACAGGCGTTTCTTGGTTATCGGCTGCTGACGGAATTCTTTGCCTTTCCCAACAAGTTCCTCTTTGTTGATCTCGGCGGCTGGGATCGAGTTCGCGCGGCCGGCGTGGGCAAACAAATCGAAGTGGTGCTTTTCCTCAACCGGACGCTCAATCGGCTGGAGCAGTTGCTCGACGCCTCGATGTTCCGCCTGGGTTGCACGCCCGTGGTAAATCTGTTCGAGCATACGGGCGAACCAATTCCCCTGACGCAACTGAAATACGAATACAAGGTCGTGCCGGATGTCGCGCAGCCGACGGGTTTCGAAATCGATTCGATCGAATCGGTGATTGGGGCCTCTTCCGGCGGGGATCGCGTCTATCAGCCGTTTTATTCGTTTCGTCATGGCGGCGATCGAACCAATCGCCAGGCATTTTGGTATATGACTCGGCAAGAGTCGCTTCGCGAGGGCGATCGCGGCACGGACGTCTATCTCAATCTCGTGGATTTGGCGTTCAAGCCCACGCATGCGGCCGATTCGGTTCTGGTGGTTCGAGCCCTTTGCAACAATCGCGACTTGCCGTTGAAGCTGCCGCGTCTGGCGAAGAGGTTCGCTTCGAAACAACGTTTGCGGCGCCGTTGGCCCGGGTGCGCTGCCTGCGCAATCCGACCGCGCCGCTGCGTCCCCCGTTGCGGAAAAACGCCTATTGGCGTTTGGTTTCGCATTTGAATCTCAACCATTTGTCGCTGACGGCCGACGAAGAAGGGCGGATGGCGCTGCAAGAGTTTTTGCGGCTTTATGACTTTTCCGATCCGCGCATCGACTCGCAGCTTTCGGCGGTCAATCGCCAACTGATCGACGGAATCACGGACCTAAAAAGCCGGCGCGTGGTCGGCCGAACGGGCGGACCGGTCAGCGGCGGATTCTGCCGCGGAATGGAAGTGTCCGTGACCTTCGACGAACAAAAGTACGTTGGAACGAGCGTGTATCTGTTCGCCGCGGTGCTGGAGCGATTCCTCGCACTCTACGTGAACCTGAATTCATTTACGCAACTGGTCGCGCAACGCAGCAGGGCGACACCGACCTGAAGCGCTGGCCGCCACGCCGGGGAACAGCCCCTGTTGTAACTCGCGGGCGAATTCGACCACGGTAAGCCGATGACTCCGACGATCGCCGACCTTTTGTTTTCCGACAGCCCCACATTCGACTTTTTCCAGGCGGTGCGGCTGCTGGAGCGGCTTTATCCGCATCGGAAAGCCGTCGGGCGCGAGGCGTTGCCCGAAGACGAAGTGGTTCGTTTCCGGTCGTTGGCTTCGCTGGCGTTCCCGCCCAGTTCGATCTACGAAATCGAACCGCCGAACCCGGAACGTCCGTTCGCGCGAATCGTTCAGACGTTTGTCGGACTGACCGGGCCCAGCGGCGTGCTGCCGCGACATTACACGCAGCAGTTGCTCGATATCGGCCGGGACGTCCGGGGACCGGAGCGGCGTTCGCTCGGCGACTTCCTGGCGCTGTTCGATCATCGCATCGTGTCGCTTTTTTACCGGGCCTGGGAAAAGTACCGTTTCATCGTTCCCTACGAGCGGGGTGAAGCCAATTGGGCGAGCCCCGATGCGTTCACGTTCGCGCTGTACAGCTTGATCGGGATGGGCACGCCGCACCTGCGAAGCCGGACGCGGATCTCGGTTCGACTTGACGACGAAGAACGCAGCGAGCAAGTTCTGGCCCGGGTCGAGGACCTGGCGCTGCTATACTATGCGGGGTTCCTGGCCCAGCGGCCGCGAAACGCCGCCAACCTCGAAGCGATGCTCGCCGACTACTTCGAGTTGCCGGCCCGCGTGCGGCAGTTTCAGGGGAACTGGATGCACCTGGAACAATCGGCTCAAACATCATTGGGAGTCCAGGGGATTTTGGCTGTCAACGCGATCGCCGGGGACCGGGTCTGGGATGTTCAGACGAAATTCCGTGTGACAGTTGGACCGTTGAATCGGCGGCGGTTCGAGGAATTTCTGCCGGACCGGGCGCCGAGTCGGTCTCGAAAATCGCTTTTCTTGTTGGCACAATTGGTTCGCCTTTACGCGGGGCCGGAGTTAGACTTTGACCTGCAACTGGTGCTCGAGGCCGCCGAAGTGCCCCCGTGTCGGATCGGCGGCGACGGGTTCGGGTTCCGGTTGGGATGGAATACTTGGCTGCAAAGCAAACCGCGCGAAGTCGACGCGGACGAAGCGATCTTTGCCGCCGACGAACGTGTGTGGTTGAACTAGCCGCTCTCCTCGCCAGACTCTTCCCCGCGCCGGCGGAGAGTCTGGGACGGGCGAGCCGTTTGCGATCTTGTGGGAGAACTCTGCCATGGCGCTTGTGACTCCGAAATCCCTTATCGGAAAACTGAATGAAACCTGCCGCCTGGCGCTGATGCGCCGGCGATCTTTGCCATCAGCGATCACATTACAACGTCGAACTCGAACATTGGTTTCTCAAACTGGTTGACCTTCCGGAATCGGACTTACCACCGATTTTTAAGCACTACGGAATCGACGCGTCGCTCGCCAAACGGCAACTCGAAGATGCTCTGAAACGGCTGAAGACCGGCAGCGGCCGCAACGATCTGCAAATCACGCCTGAGATTTTCAAGCTCGTTCGTGAAGCTTGGGTCCTATCGTCGCTCGAGTTCAACGAAGCCAAGATTCGCTCGGGCGTCTTGTTGCTCACGTTGCTTTCCGACGAATCATTTCAGGCGCAGCTTCGCACGATGGCGCCCGAACTGGCCCGAATTCAACCGGCGGCTCTTCAAAAAGAATTGCGGAACTTGACAGCGGATTCGCCGGAGAACGAGGCGCCGGCGGCCGAGGGCGCGCCGGCGCGCCTTCGGCCGGCCCGTCGTCCACGCAGGCCCTCGACCAGTTCACGCAAAATCTCACCGAGCGCGCCAAGAAGGGCGAACTCGACGCCGTGGTCGGCCGCGACAATGAGATTCGCCAGGTGATCGATATCCTCACGCGACGGCGGCAGAACAATCCGATTCTCACCGGCGAGGCCGGCGTGGGTAAAACCGCCGTGGTGGAAGGGCTGGCTCTGCGCATCGCGGCGGGCGATGTGCCCGAGCCGCTTAAGAATGTGGTGCTACGCGTGCTCGATCTTGGTCTGTTGCAGGCCGGCGCCGGCGTGAAAGGCGAATTCGAAAACAGACTCAAGAACGTCATTCAGGAAGTCAAAACCTCTCCGGTTCCAGTCATCCTGTTTATCGATGAAGCTCATACGATGATCGGCGCCGGCGGGAGCGCCGGCCAGGGCGACGCGGCGAACCTGCTCAAGCCGGCCCTGGCTCGCGGCGAACTCCGCACCATCGCCGCCACCACCTTCAAGGAATACAAGCAGTATTTCGAAAAAGACGCGGCGCTCGAGCGCCGCTTCCAAGTCGTCCGCGTCGAGGAGCCCGATGAGGTCAAGGCCGGCCGCATGCTCCGCGGGTTGGTCGGCATGCTTGAGAAGCATCATAAGGTCCGAATTCTTGACGAGGGCGTCACCGAATCTGTTCGGCTTTCGCATCGTTACATTTCCGAGCGCCAACTCCCCGACAAGGCCGTAAGCTTGCTGGACACCGCCTGTGCGAGAGTCAAATTAAGCCAGTCGGCCACGCCGCCCACGCTTGAAGATTGCATGCGTGAAATCGAGCATTTGACCGCAGAGATTTCCGCGATTGAGCGCGAGACCACGCTCGGCGGCGACCACGACCAGCGGCTGGCGGATTTGAAGGAACGCAAGCAGGCCTGTGAGACCCGCCGCGACGCGCTGAAAAAACAACTCGACCAGGAACGCATACTCGTCGAGCAGATCCGCAAACTGCAAACGACTCTGGAAAAAGCGGCGAATCCCGGCAAGGATCCGAAGCCGACGCTGACGGGCAACGAGCAAGCCGAGCTGGCGCGCCTGCGTGAGGAATTGAAAAAGCTGCAAGGTGAGACGCCGCTGGTTTACCCGGTCGTCGATGGCGACGCGGTGGCGGAAATCGTCGCGAACTGGACCGGCATCCCGATCGGCAAAATGGTCCGCGACGAAATCCAAACGGTGCTGACGCTGGCCGATCGCATGGCCGAGCGCGTCATCGGCCAGCGTCACGGGCTCGACGCGATCGCCCAGCGCATTCGGACGGCCCGGGCCGACCTGGTCGATCCGCGCCGGCCGATCGGCGTATTCATGCTGGTCGGGCCGTCGGGCGTCGGCAAGACCGAAACCGCCATGACCCTCGCGGATTTGCTCTATGGCGGCGATCGCAACATGGTCATCGTCAACATGTCCGAGTACAAGGAAGAAGCCAAGATCTCGCGACTCACCGGCACCGCCAAGGGCTATGTCGGCTACGGCGAGGGCGGCGTGCTCACCAATGCGGTGAAAGCGAAGCCCTATTCGGTCGTGCTGCTCGATGAAGTCGAAAAGGCCCACCCGTCGGTCCAGGAAATCTTCTACCAAGTTTTCGACAAGGGCATGCTGCAGAACGATGACGGCGAGGAGATCAATTTCAAGAATACGATCATCCTGCTCACCTCGAACGTCGGGACCGACACGATCATGAAGTACTGTTCCGACCCGGATACGATCCCAACGCCGGAACAACTTGGCGAATTGCTTCGCCCCGATCTGATGAAATCATTCAAGCCCGCGCTGTTGGGCCGCATGGTGATCGTGCCTTATTTCCCGCTCGGCGATCAGGTGCTGCGCCAGATCATTCAGTTGCAATTGAAAAAGATCGGCGACCGCATGCGGGCCAACCACAAAGCTCGCTTTGAATACGACGAAACGGTGATCAACGCGATCGCCGGCCGATGCAAGGAAGTTGAAAGCGGTGCGCGAAACGTCGATCACATTCTCACGGGCTCGATGTTGCCGGCGATTTCGCAGGAAGTGCTCAACCGCATGGCCGACGCCCGGCCGATCAGCCGCGTACATGTCGGCGTCGACGGCAGTGGTCAGTTCACCTACACGGTGGAATGAGCAGCGATCGCGGCTGATGCTCTTGCCAGGGCGAGTGAAATTGTCGAAACTGGCCGCATGATCGTCGATCCGGCTCGGCCCGCGGAAATCGCTCCGGCCCTGCAATGGCTGTTCGGACATTTGCCGCCTGAGGACTGCCGGCAACGCACGAACGCGGCGTTGTCGCTGCTCGAACCGTCGGCGGATGCGACTTCACAATTGCTGATTGCCCGCGACGCCAAACGCGTTGTCGGCGCTTCTCTGATGCAGGTGCTGGTCGGCGCGACCGGCGTGATTTGGCCGCCCCGGGGTGAACGCCTCGAAATCGAAGACCTGCTCACTCGCCAATCGGTCGGCTGGCTCATCGCCCGGGGCGCAAACTCGTGCAAGCCATTCTTTCATCGGATGAAGCGTTCATTGCTCAGCCCCTTTTGCGATGCGGTTTTCAGCATCCGTCCCGCCTTTGTTATTTGAATCACGACCTAGCCGAGTTTGCAGCTCCGGCTGGAGAATTCGAACCGTATGGTCCGGGCAATCGACTGGAATTCGAAAACAGCCTGTGGCACAGCTATGAACAAACGCTTGATTTTCCCGAACTGAGCGGCCGGCGGTCGCTTGACGACGTCCTCTGCGGGCACCGCCCGAACGACCCCGATCCGATAAGATGGTGGTTGTTGCGAGATCGCGGTCGACCGGCCGGCGTCTTGCTGCTCGACGACTTGAACGGCGGGCGGGCCGTGGATCTCGTTTACCTCGGAGTGATTCCCGAAGCGCGCGGTCGTGGTCTCGGCCGCGAGTTGACTCGCAAGGCGATTGCCGAGGCGAAATGCGGCGGCGCGAGTGAACTGACCCTTTGCGTCGATGCGCGAAACGCGCCGGCCAGCGCGTCTACGATGAACTGGGTTTTGTCGAATTCGATCGCCGCGAAGTTTTTCTCGCGCTGCCGGCGCTCGAACAATAATTGGTCCCCATGTCGATTGATGAACCAGTCGTGTCGCCGCGGATTGGATGGAAATTGGCGCTGGGCCTGGCGCCGGCGGTGATGCTCTGGGCGGTCCTCGTCGGTTGGCTGGCGTGGGCCCTCTACGCCCGCACGCAATGGTGGAAAGAATCCGACAATGCCAACTTGAAGGAATGGTTTGACGAATCGCGCGTCTTCCGCAAATCGCTGCCCGAAATGATCCGCGAATATGTCGCGGCCAAGCATCAGGATTCGACCCAGATCGACGTCGAAACCAAGAAAGATGAAATCTACGAGCAGTTGGCCGCCCTGGCCGACCCCACCCGCACCTTCCAGGGGCAAATGCCCATGTTCCCGGAGATTTACAAGATCGAGGTGCGCTTTGCCGACCCGAATATCGACCCGATTCGCTGGGAGTCGCCCGTTCCGCGGCCGCGGCTCGAAAGCCAGGTCGATCGGCTCAACGATCCCATTCAGGACAAGGGCGAAACGATTGCGGTCATTCATTGCGTCTATCGTTTGCACGCCTTTACCAAGATTAGGAAGGACGAAGAAGATCGCGCCAAGACCCAGTGGATCGTCGGCGGCCTGGTGCTCACGGCTGGCGTGCTCGCCCTCGGCTGGGTCTACCTGTTTCTCTTGCGCGAACGGCGGCGCGAACTGCGCCAGATGCGCATCGAACAGGAAAAGGAACATGCCCAAAAACTCCTGCTCGAAAATCAACTCAAGATGCACGAGGCGGAGCACGCCCGCGAAGAGGCCGAGCGGTCGGCCCTGGAATTGAAATCGCAGCTTTACGCCAGCATCGGCATCATGGCGGGCTCGTACGCCCATAACATCAAAAATTTGCTCGTGCGGCCCAACGATCTGCTTGCCCGCTGCCTCGAAGCCGACGGCATGACCATGACTCAGCAATCGATGCTGTCCGAGGTGCGGACCACGCTGGGCACGGTCACCGAGCGCTTGCAGCAAATCCTGCGCACGGTTCGCCGCGATCCGAGCAGTGCGGAAATGACGCGGATCGATCTCAATGCGCTGGTGCAGGACATTCGCCGAACCTGGGAGGAGATGGCTCGCGAAAAGTGGAAACTGCTCCTGACCGCCGAGACCACATCCGGCCCGCTCTGGGTTCAGGGCGATATTTCGCACCTCCAGCAGGCGATCGAGAATCTGCTGTTCAACGCCCGCGACGCCACGTTTGAGATGCGGAATCACCTTCGCGATCAGGCTCGCACCGATCCGAGCCTCGACGCCGACGGTCGCAAGAAGGCGATTCTCGCCGTGGCGGGCTGGAAGGGCGAAGTGCATCTGCGAACCTTCGTTGAATCCGGCGCCGCGGTCCTTGAGGTCCGCGACAACGGCGTCGGCATGACCGAGGAAGTTCGCCTGCGCTGCACCCAGACTCACTTCAGCACCAAACGCGACAACGCGCTTTACGAGGGCTACTCCGCCGGCATGGGGCTGGGTCTTTCCTTCGTGGCGGTCGTGCTCGATCACCACGAGGCCAAGCTCGAAATCGAATCGCAGCCACTGAAGGGCGCCACCTTCCGCTTGCGCTTTCCGACCAGCGAGAGCGTGGAAAAACCGGACAAAACCGGACATCTCGTGGGTTGATCGGCCGACCTGCTTTTGACCCAAGTCGTTCCCATTCAGGCGATTACGAATCGAATTCCCAACCATCGCAGGCCTGGTTCAAAAATGGGGCGTCGAGGGTGGCAGGCGCAGGGGTAGCGTCGCGGGCATTGGGGAGGCGGTGTGGAGTGGACGGAGCGGCAAATTAGTGGCGTTGAAACCGCCCGTAGCCCAGCAGGTCTAGCCAGTGGGCATGCGGCTGAGCAGTCAGCAGTTCACGCGGGCTGCGGTCGCGACGCTCCGGCCGCTCGCTGCGCAGGAACCGTCGATGATTGAGAAAGAACTGCAACAATTCCAGGTAGTTCACGCTCACGCACCGACGCAGGAAGAAGTAATTGCGTAAGCGGCTGTTGAGGTTTTCCACAATCGAACTGCCCCGCACGGTGCGGGCCGCCACGGGCTCCAGCGCCGTTCGCAGTTCGTGCAAGCGACCGTGCGTCTGCCGGTGCAGACGGGCTTCGCGTTGCCAATACTCGGGTTGGTTGGGATTGGCGGTCTGCTGGTGCAGCAGTTGCCGCAGCAGATCCGGTTCGACCTGGAACTGGGCGGCCACCGCCGCCAGTTCCCGCTTCAGTTCCACGGCAAAATCGAGCAATTCATCGCGATGACGTTCCAGGCAGCCCAGCGTGGTGCTCATGGTCGTACTGCCGGGGATGAGCCGCTGCTTCAGTTCGGCCAAGACGAAGTCGAACAACTCCCGACGCTCGGCCACACTGGGGCCGGCGATCGACCAGATGTCGTAGTGCAGCCACTCGACCAGCAGGCGGATGTCATCGGCCCGCTGCACCGAGTCGGCTTCGGCGACGGCCACATCCCGGGCTTGGCGGCTCAAGGACAGGTCTTTGCGGCCCTGGCGGTAGAGATGGCGTTGTTGGCGGAGGTGGAGATCGGCGAGGGCGTCGATATCGCGATAGGCCTGATTCTCCGCGATTTCCACGACCTTCTGCAAGGCGTAGAGGGCATGAAACAAGTCGCCGCGGCACTTCAAGTGCGGCAAGGCTTCCTGGAGCCCGGCTCGCAAGCCGGTCCCGAAGTCCGCCACGGCGGCGTGCGGAGCGAAGCCGCGATCCACCAGTTCCAGCAGCCGGGTGCCCCAGGTGTCGCGGTCGCGATGCTCCTCCAGGCTCAGCAGATAGCAATAGGTCGAATCGACATCGCAACCGACCAGCACCGGCTGGCCATGTTGGAAGATTTCGTCCAAAGCGCCGACGCGGACGCGGCTCAGATCGACCGCGGCGTTGTGCGGCCGCGCTTGGGCCACCGCGTCGGCCAGGATATTGTGAACGTTGCCCAAGGAAATGGGAAAGTCGAACAGGTCGCGCAGCAGTTCGACGACGCCGCGTTGCGAACTGTGGCAGATGAGAGTCAGGCCCAGCACCAACGACCGCAGCCACGGCCGCGTCACCGGCACCTCAAAGAGCACCTCGTCATCGGGCGGCGGGGGCGGCTGGAAGGCCTGCTGCAAAGCCGCTTCGGCTTTGGCGGTCTGCTGGCCGACGAACTTGCGGCTGACGCCCAGGTCGCGAGCGAGTTGGCTGGCCGACTCCTGACCGGCCAAGACCTGCACGGCCACCTCTTGCCGCTGCACTGGCCCGAGCAACTTGGCAGCACAGCCCGGCCCCGATCTCATTGCCGCCGCCGTTTCCTTCGCCGCCGAGTCGATATACTGCTGCATGTCTGCTCTCCTCCGTGAGTAGATGTTTCCAACCAACTACTTTGGGGGAGAGCCAGACATTTTGCACAAGGCCAATTCTCAATCCACCGCCAAAAAACTGCTACCTCGAATTGAACCAGGCCCCATCGCAAAAGTTGTCCGGTTTGTCCGTCCGGTTGTCCGTCCACATGTCCGTCCGGTTGTCCGTCCGGTTGCGAGCCCGACGAAGCAACCTGTCACGACTCGACGGTTCATCATTGCGATCGCCATGGTATCTCCCTCCGCGATTCGATTGGTTCGCGCACAGGGCGAACCGGTCCAAATTGATAGTGTAAGTATGTTCATATCCAATTACAACGTTCGTTGACGCCGTTTGGCTACTCGCGAAACGGCACCGGATTCGCACCTGCGCAAAATGGCCTCATCTCCGGGAAGGCAGCAGGACACATGCTCACGAACTCGGAATTGCAACGAACCATTCGAGAACAAAAACAGGCGGTGCTTGTCGTCAACCTGCACTCTCGAAAAAGCGCGGGTTTGTTTGCCGAGGCCAAAGAGGCCCTGGAGCGCCACGGCATCGCGCTCCAGGCGACGCACGCCATCAAGGACAGCAAGCGCGTCCCCGACCTGATCGCGACCGCCGTGAAGGCCGGATGCCGCTGGCTGATCCTCGGCGGCGGCGACGGTACGGTGAATTCAGCCATCGACGCGCTGGCCTACCAGGATGTGGTCCTTGGCCTCTTGCCTTTGGGCACCAGTAATAATTTTGCCCGCTCGTTGGGAATCCCGCTGAGCCTCGAAAGCGCGGTCGACCTTTTGACCCGCGGCGAGGTTGTCAATTGCAACCTGGGCAAAGTCGGCGGCAAGTACTTTGCCAACGCCGCTAGCATCGGTCTGACGGCGGCCTTCACGCGCGACGCCTCGCATTGGCTCAAGCGCTATCTCGGCCGGCTGGCCTACGGGCTCGCAGGGATTCGAAAGCTGGTCTTCCACCAACCATTTGCCTGCCATTTTTCGGCCCGCGAGCGTAACGGCACGGTTCGGACGCATCAAGTGATCATCGGAAATGGGCGGATTCACGGCGGCATGCTGCTCGCTCCCAACGCCTCGATCGCCAACCGCCAATTAATTTTTTTCACGCTCGGCGGGCCCAGCCGCTGGCAACTCATCAGGACCTGGTCGCTGGCCGTGTTCGGCCGGCACACGACAACGCCGGAAGCGAATTTCTTTTCCACAATCGAAGTGGCGATTGAAACCGATCCCGTGCTGCCCATCGACATGGACGGCCACGTCACGGCACGCACTCCCGCCCGCTTCACACTGGCTCCCGACGCCCTTAAGCTCATCGCTCCGGCAAATTTCGAACAACCGCCCGGCGCGTGACGCGGGAGAAGATCATGCTCGGCGGGCGCGGAAAAACATTTGCATCTCGATTGCTGCGGGCGTTGGAACGAATCGGCTGGTTTTATGGGCTGGGCATCGTCATCGCGTCGGCGGCGCTGTTCGTGTTCGCCCGGTTCGCCGACGAAGTCCTCGCAGGCGAGGTGCACCGCCTGAATCTGGCGGTTCTCAACGATCTGCATGCCCACGCCAATCCGTTCCTCGATCGGTTGGCCCTGGCGCTCACTCGAGTCGGCGGTATCGCGGGGACGATGGTGATTGCCTGCCTGGTCGGGCTGATTTTTCTGCTCCGGCGACGCTATTTTGATAGTGTTGCCCTGGCGGCCGATGTGCTGGGCGGCGGCTTCCTGACGTTCATTCTGAAACTCGTCTTCCGCCAACCGCGACCGGCCCTCTTCGAATCGCTGGCCCCGGCGCACGGCTTCTCCTTTCCCAGCGGCCATACGATTCTCAGCTTTTGCCTGAATGGTTATCTCGCGGCCCTGCTTGTACTCGATCGGCCGCGGGATTGGCGGCGCTGGCTCGCGGCGGCGCTGCTGATCGCGCTGTCGCTGGGCGTCGCCTGGAGCCGGCTTTATCTCGGCGTGCATTGGCTCAGCGACGTCGCGGCGGGCGGGCCTGGTCGCTCTCTTTTGGGTCGCCTGCTGCCTGATGGCCCGACAACTCGCGCTTGACCGCATTGCCGGCCGAGGGGGAAGCGAACCTTGAAATGCTGTCGCGGATGCGCGATCGTGGGGTTGAAATCATTCCGTACAGGCTGTATCCGAACGGCACGCGGTAAACAGAATTGCGGAATCGCTGGCGCGCTCCGCTCCGAAGACTCCGCGTCGCGGCTAACCGGATTGAGCTCGCGTCGCGGCTAACCGGATTGAGCGCGTCGCGGCTAAACCATCCGGGAGTTTCCCATGCGTCCTCAACCGTTGATCGCGGTCGCTGATGTTGAAGCCACTAGCCGTTGGTATCAGCGACTGCTCGGCTGCAAGAGCGATCATGGCGGCCCGCATTATGAGCGGTTGGTGTTCGACGGCCAGTTGGTCCTGCAACTGCATCATTGGGACATCGAGCATCATCACGGTCCGATCGGCAATCGCAACGCCCGGCCCTACGGCAATGGCGTGTTGCTGTGGTTCGAGATCGACGATTTCGACGCCGCCCTCGCCCGCGCCGCCGAGCTGAACGCCGAGGTGGTCTTGCCGCGCCACCGCAATCCGCCCGACGGCAAAGGCGGCCCCAACCACTGGGAAATCTGGCTCCGCGATCCGAATGGGTATATGGTGGTGCTGGCGAGCCCCGATGGCTCCGCGGGGGAGTGAGGGTTGAGGCAAACATGTGAAACCTGAACTCGTAGGGTGGGTCGAGACCGAGCTGTCAGGCTCGGTCAAGGCCCACCATCGCCGCTGAACTCGTAGGGTGGGTCGAGACCGAGCTGTCAGGCTTGGTCGAGGCCCACCATCGCCGCGGGGCAGAGAACCCCAATTCCAAGAGGATTCCGAATACCGAATCGTAAGCTCATATGCATGCGACCCGATCCTGGGAATCTGGCTTTTGTTATTTGGATTTTTCTTGGAGTTTCGGATTTTGGGATTTCCGCGCAGCGTTATAGTGGGCCTCGACCGGGCCTGACAGCCCGATCTCGACCCACCCTACCAATCAAGGAGCATTGGCGATGTGAGCCGAGCCCGAAATCCTTTGGCCTCTCGATTGACGCCAGGGTAGAATCGGTGCGATTGATTGGCGATGCGCATCGTCGGTTCGGTGGAGAAATCTCACCCAGTAGCAGAATGGTGGGCCTCGACCGGGCCTGACAGCCCGATCTCGACCGACCCTACGAATCGAAGAGTTAGCAGATTGGTGGGCCTCGACCGGGCCTGACAGCCCGATCTCGACCGACCCTACCGAATCTACCGATTCGGCGCTTTGCACCTTTGTTTGGCGGAACACATGCACCCCGACGAAGTCGCTACCGTCAACGCGTTCATCGCACCGGTAAGAAGGACGCGATGGTTGGAGGCCCTTGCATCCGCAAAGCGCCGACGACGATTCCTTGACCGCCTCAACCATTGCCGCGACATCGATGAAAGATACGCAACACCTTTGCCATCCAAAACGGCCGTCGCCGCCTTGTTGCGGTCGTGCGGCGTGCCCGGCGTTTGTCACGTAATATCGGACATCCCCGAAATCGATGGCCAACAGATGAGCCTTCAGGAGGCCATTGACGCGGCCGAGATTGCTCAATGGGGAACGCTCATTAGCTGTTTGCCGGGACAACTCGCCTATTACTATGATGAATCCGGCGCAAGGCGCATATTGCTTGAACGACAACGGCAGTCGAGTTGAGCAGCATGATTGATTCGTCGCCAGCGAGCATGCCACGGTTGGAAGCCGGGCCGGTTCGGCTTCGCCGAACCGCGCCGACACCTACTGGCGTTCATTTTCCCAGGGTGCGCTGCGCGACCCTGGGCTATGTTGTGTAACCCCCTTCGGGGGTAAAGAATCGGCGATGCCAGCCGGTCCGATCGTGGGTAAAGAATTGTTGATGTGAGCAGAGCCCGATCGCCGCAAGTAAAAATCTCGATGCCAGCCGAGCCCGAATTGTTTTGGCCCGCCGATTGACGCCGCGGTAGAATCGGTGCGATTGATCGGCGAAGTGCGTCGTGGCGCCTATGAAATTGGAATGATGCCAACGCGCCTTGCCGCGCTTCGGTCTTCAATATGCGGCCATTTGGATGATTGCCATGCCGCCAACATTGATCGTTACGACGAGCGACGCCGTCGAGGGCTATCCCATTGTCGAGTACCTGGGCGTTGTTCGCGGGCTGGTGGTCCGGGTGCCCACAATTAGCCAGGGTTTTCAGGCGCTCGGCAGCGCCTTGAGCGGGAATTTCCAGGCGGCGCTGAGATGTACGCCGAGGTCTGTGAAACCGCGGGCCCAGGCGTACGAGCGAATGGTCAAACATGCCCGCGAGTTGGGAGCCGACGCGGTGATCGCGATGGACTACGATGCGACCGATATCGGCGAATCCGCCACGGAGGTGCTGGCGTATGGCACGGCGGTGAAGTTGAAATTCCCGGATGCACTGCCGGTTCAGGAGTGAGTTGGCTGGAATTGACAACAAGTTTTGGAGCTTGGCATTCCTTCTTCCGAGCGCGCGATTCGATGGCTGCGACAATTGAACTGGGTGAAGCGATTCTCGATTCCTGGCGCACCAACAGTCGGGTGACGGCGTATCTGGTCGAGCGTCTTCCCGCGAAGATCTGGAATGAGCCGTTTCCCGGAGGCGCGCAACGCGCACCGTTCGCTCGGTCGCCGCCCATCTGCATAACGCGCGGGCGCAGTGGATTCGCACGCTCGGGCGGGAACACGGGATTGTGGCGCCGCCGCTCGTCGATCGCCGCGCCGACTCGCGCAATTGCTGGCGGCGCTTCGCCGAAGCACGAAGGGGATCGAGCAGGTGCTGGAGTTGGGGATTCGCAATGGGGGCCGCGTGCCGCCGTCGCGCGGTTATGTCTGGCGGAATCTGCCGCTGGACGTGGGCCATGTGCTGACCTATTTCGTGGCGCACGAAGGGCATCATCGCGGACAATTGGTGCTGGTGGCTCGCCAACTGGGGCATCGGTTGCCGCCGCCGGTTTTAAACGGCCTGTGGCTATGGACCACGCGAGTGCGCGAGAGGTAGTTTCTGGCGCGTCGAAACCCTTTCCCACCGACAGCTTCTATTGGCAGAGCGACACGGCCCAGACGAAGTCGCAGGTTATGAGCCGGACGAAGAGGAGCAGCATGATCAGCAGGCCAGCCATGTTCGCCCAGAGCTGGAATTGTTTATTTGGGCGGCCGGCGAATTGTTCGAACGCAAGCAAGAGTAAACGGCCGCCGTTGGCAGGCGGAATCGGAAGCAAATTGAAGACGCCGAGCACAGGCAGGCGATGCCGAAGCAGGTCAGCCAGGCGCCGGGCGAAGCGGCGCCCGCGGCGGCGCAGGTCGCCAGCCAACCGATGGTTCCGCTCCAGCCTTTCAGCGACTGAAAAGTGAAAAGCTTTATCGAGAATGTCACAAACGTGCCGTTGAAGAGCTTTTCCTGCGACTCGACCGTGGCGGGTTCGTTTGCAAGCCGCAAATTGGGCACGCCGGAGGGGTGGATTCGAAAGGGAGCCGTTTCATCGACAACGACTTTGCCGCGCGGCATATAAGTCGCCGCGGCCAGAAGTACGAGTCCGATGGTCAGATTGGTCAATGGCCCGACCAGCGTCACCAGGGCTCGCGAGGCAAACGGGAGGGACTCGAGTGGTGTCGGTCGATCGCCGGCGTTGTCGGCCTTGAGATCGTCCTCCATGACGAATTCCGTGTAGCCGCCCAAGGGAACAATCGCCAATCGATATTGGACCGAACGGAATGTTTGGCGAAAAATGGTTGGTCCGAATCCCAACGAAACCCGCTTTGGGGATGCGCCCAAAAGTCGCCCAATCAGCAACTGCGCCATGACATAAATGAACTGAACCGCCTGGTAGGCAATCAGCGTGGCGAGCGAGAGGGCAATGATCGTGACGGCGGATCCCATGTCGCGGCGAAGTTCCAAGACGGCAAAGATTCGACCGGCCGAAAGGCATCGGTCGAAATGCCCATGCACGAGCATAGCTCAAAGTCCAAGCCACGAGTGCACAGCCGTTTCAATGAGCGCCGATTGGTCTTGTGGCAAATCGCCAAGCTTTCGAACGAGTTTAACTTGAGGGATTGTGATGACTTGTTGGGCGTCGAAGACTCCGCCTGGACGCAGAAACCTGGCGGTGACGCTGACTTCAAACCGCGTACCCTGAACGCTGGTCGTATGTGGGATCGCCGTGACGCGCACACGATCTTGAGGATTGGTTGGCACGCTCAAAATCAGGCATGGGCGAACCTTTGCGGCCATGCCTAGTGCTCCGTCCAGACTGATCCCCGATCAGGGATGGGCATGACTCGACTCTTCGGAATCCAGTATCAGAAAGAGTTCATCGGCGAGGCCGGCGAGCGCCGCATCGGAGATCTCGCCTTCGTCCGCGACACCGCTGCGTCGCAGGATTTCGAGTGCGACTTCGTGTTGCTCGTTTTCGGCGAGTGCGGCGAATGACTCAAGGATTCGTCGCGCAGCCACGGTCATTTTAACCCTCCGGGAACGGCTTATTAAAAGGGATCGTATCAGCTTGGTTCCGTTTCTTCAATTTCATTCCCCAGTGTCGGGACATTATCTCCGCTCGAATTGCCCCTGCGGCGGCCGAACCCGCATCGCATCGGATTGAGAAAGTCTCTTCTACTCGATTTACCCCACCGATGCCGGCTCGGCGTCCTTGACTTTCGCCAGCACTTTGCTGACGCTGGGCATGAACAGCAGGCCCTTCTTGGCGACGACCTGGCCATTGACCAGCACGGTGAGTTCGCCCGGTCGGCCATTGATCAATTCCACCTCGGCATCGGGAAGTTTGCGGAGTTCGGCCGCCAAACTGGCGGCGCGGGCACGGACCGAACCTCAGCTGGGGCATTGGCGGATCGTTACTTTTTTCATGATGTTGGCTCCTTTTGGAAATTCAGGCGCTCAGTCAAAGTCGTTTGCCTCGCAGGAATCATGCCAAATGTTGTCCCCTGCTCTGTTCTACGCTAGATCAATCGCAATGCATCCACAGGGAAATCTCAATCGGAAACCAAACTCATGGCGAATTTTCGCGTCGCGGTGATTGGCGGGGATGGCATCGGGCCGGAGGTGATCGAGGAGGCGATTCGCGCCGCGGACGCCGCGATCCGGCAGGATGGCGCCCGCATCGAATGGCGACCGGCTGCCGTGGAGTTCGGCGTTTTACAAGCAAACCGGCGCGATGATGCCGCCGGACGGATGGGAGACGCTGACGAAGCACGACGCAATTCTTTTCGGGGCCATCGGCTCGCCCGACGTGCCCGATCATATCCCGGTGCACAATCTGCTGCTGCCAATGCGGCGGCGATTTGACCAGTATGTGAATTATCGCCCGGCCTATTTGTTTGAGGGCGTGCAAAGCCCGCTGCGCGAGAAAGTCCCCGGTTCGATCGACATGGTGGTTTACCGCGAAAACACCGAGGGCGAATATGCCCCGGTCGGCGGGCGGGTCTACCAAGGGACCGCGGACGAGGTGGCGGTGCAGTCGGCGGTGTTCACGCGCCGCGGTTGCGAGCGGATCATGCGCGCCGCGTTCGCCGGAGCGAGCAAGCGGCGAAAGAAGGTCACCAGCATCACCAAGTCCAACGCCCTGGTGCATGGCATGGTGCTGTGGGACGAGGCGTTCGCGGCGGTGCGGCAGGAGTATCCCGACGTGCAGTCGAATTTCCTGCTGGTGGACGCGGCGGCGATGGATTTTGTCCGCAAGCCGGAATCGTTCGACGTGGTGGTGGCGAGCAATTTGTTTGGCGACATTCTTACCGATTTAAGCGCGATCATCACCGGCAGCATGGGCCTGGCGGCGAGCGCGAATATCAACCCGGAAAAGAAGTTCCCCAGCCTGTTCGAACCGGTGCATGGCTCGGCGCCGGATATCACGGGGAAGGGCATCGCCAATCCATTGGCGGCGATCCTGTGCGCCGGCCTAATGCTGGATCATCTGGGGCTGACGAAGAGCGCCGCGGCGCTGCACGCGGCGGTCGCGGCGGTGTTGAAAGAGCGGCAGACGCTGCCGCCGGATTTGGGCGGCAAGGCGAAGACGATCGAAGTGACGGAGGCCGTGTTGGCGGCGCTACGATGAGTCAACGCTGCTGGGCCAGATCAATCGGGGGCAACGTGTTGTCGCCGTCGGCGACTCGAAATCGCCCGGGAAGGGTGAACGATTTTTGGACCTGCTGCTTTTCATCCATCGGTGGCGTGACGACGACCGAGTATTCGCCCGCCGGGCACCGCGTTTCTTGCGGTTGGTCTTGGCCTCGAGCGTGTAGAATTCCAACTCGCCCGACGAGTCGCTGATTCCTGAAATCGTGAACCCCTGGCTCACATCGTCTGAAACAAGCTTGATCATGACATGCTCGACGGGAGCGCCGCGCGGGTGACTTGGCCGTTGACGTCGTTGAGGCTCGGCATTTTGCTGCCGCGGCAACCCAGCGACAGCATGACAACGACCAAACCGAGCAAGTGCAAACGCCGCGGCATCGACTTAACTCCTCTAGACCGCCGCCGACTGTGAAGAAGGGGCAAGAGCCTCGGGAACTGGCGACCATCCCCGCGTTTTCTTGCCCCGATGCGCAAACCCAATTCTTGTGATCACCAATCCCCGCGGATGGCCAAGCCGTCGTGAGGGTCGTTGATCAGTGCCCAAGTTTCCGCGGTTATCGCGCCGCTGACGAAGCGAACGCTGCCGTCGCCCACCGTGACGTTGAGGCCGCCCGGATGTTGGGATTGCGGCCGCGTGGGATCGCAGGTCGCGCTGAATCGAGGCTGGACTTGAAACATCGGCGACGGCGGATATCCGAGGGTGCCGTTCTTGTCGGGGCCGAGATTATAGCCGGGCCGCCAAATGCTGTTGGCGTCGGCCCAAAGGCTGCCCCAAAGAAAATTGATGTCGTTGCTGGAGCCGCAGGTGCCGAACATTTCGGCGAAGAAAACCGTGTTGGTCAGGCCATCGGTAATGTCGGTGAGCCTTCGCTTGCCCAGGGTGTTTCCGCCGCCCGGATTTCCAAACACATAGTTGTTGCCGCCATAGTTGCTGACGCCCCAGCCATTGGCGCCCCCGTAACTGGTCATGCAGTGGCCGCGCGTGGTGGACGGATCGACCGGACACAGAAAGACCTGAAAAGTCTTATCGAACTGGCCGCCGGCATAAAGGTCGACCGACAGCTGCTTGTACACATTGTCCTGCTCGATGAAGGGAAGCAGGAACTGGAACATGGTGTAGTTGTTCCTTCCGAATGATCCGCTATTGTCGGGGTTGTAGCAGGCCGGATTGGCGGGGTCGGCGCAAGGAGCGCTCATGGGCGGCATTCGGCCACGCGTATCCTGGCAGTTGTGAACCGCCAGGCCCAATTGCTTCATGTTGTTTTCGCACTTGATGCGGTTCGCCGCCTCGCGGACTTTTTGCACCGCGGGCAGCAGCAATCCGACCAGAACGCCGATGATCGCCAGCACGACCAGCAATTCGATGAGGGTGAACCCCCACCGTCCCCCTCCGCGGAATCGTCGCTGAACATTCATATCGATGACCTCTGCCTATGAGTGGAAATGAAGCAGTCGACTGTTCAAGCTGATGATTACGATCTAAGCCGTAACAAATTGACGCTCCTGATCATAGAATGAACTGAAACTCCAAGTCAATTGAATTGTTAGGCTCGCCAAACAAATAAATGAACATCGCGGGCCGGGCAATGTACCGGTTTTTTGGAGAATTCCGGCAAAATCGCGACTGCCCCCGAGGAAGCCGGCCCAAAATCGTTCCCCCGAACAGCGTTTCCCCTGACATTGCTGGATGAACCGATCCGCAGAATTAACAGCGATCATTCGGCGGCGGTTTCCGGTTCGGTCCATGCATCACTCGCGAAGGCGTGCGGCCGATCGCGAGCTGATTCGACGAGCTAAACATGTTGTTGTTGCCGGGCTATGAAGACGGTCAAATCGAGCGGTTGGCGTTCGACGCCGATGGGGAGTGGCTGGCATCGGTAGCCACCCATCCGCGCGACGCCGACCGCAGCGCGCCGGTGCGTCTCTGGAACCGATTCAACGCGTCGCAGCGATATCTAAGGCCGCGACCGCGACACTACGGCAAATGCCTGACGCTATCGCCGGACGGCCGGCTTTCCGCCTGGTCGAGCTGGACGACTCATGATGTCGTCCTCTGCATCTGGGACAATGACGCCGGCGAAATCGCGTCGCTGCCGGCGCTATCAATGCCCTATCACACGGCGGCGTTTTCCCATCATTCGAACCTAATTGCGATGAGCAGCCATCGACAGATCAACTTGCTCGATTGGGAAACCGGCCGAACACAGCGATCGCTACCGGATTCTGAAGATCGGGATCGGCCAGGCGACGAGCCCGAACGGCTGGCGTTTTCGCCGCGCGACGAGAAATTGGCCGTGGGCCATCGAAACGGCGCCGTAACGCTGCTGACCCTTGGCGACGAGGTCGGTCCAAGGCAAATTCGCACCGCATCAGGCGGACGGACTACGTTTGCATTAAGCGATAACTTGCTCGCCGTGAGCGCGGGCAGTTCGGTTGAAGTCCTGGATCTTAAATCGGGCAACCTGCTCTGGTCGTTGGCATGCGAATCCAAGTCGCGGCCGGCACTGGCCTTTTCGCCAAATGGCCGAACGCTGGCATTCGCCGCAAATGACTCGGTGTCGCTGCACGAATCGAGTCAAGGCTATCGGCTGGCTGCCTATTCGTGGAACATCGGACAGCTGGGCGCGGTCGCCTTTGCGCCCGACGGTTTGACGTGCGCGGTGGGCGGCGAGGAGGGCCGCATCGTTATTTGGGACTTGGACGACTGACAATTGACTAATGCTCTTCCGAGACCTTTGGAATGAGCCAATGAAGATACTCCAGGAGCAAGGGATTTGGCTCCACGTCGAGTGGCGTTCGGACAATGCAGAGCCAATCATGGCTCCACCAGAGCCCAGCTCGCACGCGCAGTGATTTACCGCTGACATCCCTGCGTTCCACGCGAATTTCGACGCGATCGTCTTTTGGCGAACCAGAAACGAACGAAGAATGACTCGCGGCAGACTTCTTTTCTTTGTCCGCGAGGTCCGTGACGCGGCGAAACAGCGCTTCCTTCTCCAGCCGTGTCAACGGCTGAAAAGCATACACATGAATCGCTCCAGCACCCCGACCGTAAACGGCATGACGACCACGCAAATCGATTTCCATATCCGGAATCGTCGAGGCGTCGTCGACGATCGTGCGCTCCTGCGGTCCGAGTCGCTTTGGAAATAGCTGATCAACGGGCGCATTCGCCGCGGGCGGCCTAAAATCTTTGTCGAGTTGGTCCCAAGCCTGGGCCTGTTGCATGGCCTGGTTCATGATCTTGCCGACGCCGGTGCTGACTCTGTTGACAATCAGCCAGATGCCATAGCCGAGCAATCCCGTGGCGCTCAAGATGGCGAGGGCGGCGAGGAGAAAACAGCCGAACAGCACCCGGCCCTTGCGCGGCGCCGGCGCTTTGGCTGGCGCAATCGCTTCCCTCGACCGCGACTTGCTCGGCGCCGTGGAATGTTCGGGCACGGCGATTGCTTCCAGTACGGTGTCGTCGGACTCGGATCGGCCTTGCGGTTGGACCAGTTGCACGACATCAAGCGCCCCGTTGCGAAAGCTCTGCAGCGACCGGATCACCTCCACCGGCGTCTGAAAGCGGTCGGCGGGCTTCTTGGCCATCATGCGCTGGAGCACCGCGATCAGGCCGTCCGGTATGTCGTGCCGGATCGGCCGCAAGCTCGGAGGCTGCCGCTCGACATGGGCCATGACGCGCTGAATGATCGAACCTTCCGGAAACGGCGCTCGGCCGGCCAGCAGATAGTAAAGGGTGCACCCCAGCGAATAGATGTCGGAGCGGATGTCGGCGTTGCGCGCGTGATCGGCCTGTTCGGGCGCCATGAAGTCGACGGTGCCGACGATCAAACCGGAGGCGGTCTGCATGCCGCCCGCTTCCTCGCTCACGAATCGCGCCAGGCCAAAATCCAGAATCTTGACCAGCGGCGCACCGTCCGTGGCGGACCCACGCGTAACCATCAAGTTATGCGGCTTGATGTCGCGGTGGATCATGCCATTCTCGAAGGCATGCTGCAGGCCCTGCGCCGCCTGCGCGATGTAGTCCGCGGCGACGGGGACAGGCAATCGGCCAACCGTGGCGACGACCGAGGCGAGCGTCTGGCCATCGACATACTCCATGACCAGGATTTGCAACGTGCCGACCTGCTCGGCGTCGTAGGCGGTCACGATGTTGGGGTGGACGAGATGCGCGGCGGCCTTGACCTCGCGGCGAAAGCGTTCGATGGCCTCGGGATTGCGGGTAAGATCGGGTCGCATCACCTTGAGCGCCACCGTGCGATCCATGATTTTGTGAAGCGCCTGGTACACGGCGCCCATTCCGCCATGACCCAGAAGCCGGACCACTCGGTAGCGCGAGTGGACGCGCAATTCTGGCGGCCCCACCTCGAGTTCCCCGACGTCCGCGGATGAGCGCGGCGCCTGGGTCTCGGCGAGCGGATCAGCCTCGATCGTGGGCGCGGGTTCCGCGGCCGGCTGGGTTAGTTTCTCATCCGACATATCAATTCTCGCGAGTGCCGATGCCCCTCATGATATCCGAGCACGCGTCAATTGTGCGGTTCGAGAAGCTGATTTCATCACATACAATGGCCCACATGAAATACGCCATCATCATTCCCGACGGCTGTGCCGACGAGCCGCAACGCTTGCTCAACGATTTGACGCCTTTGCAAGCCGCGAAAAAGCCGCACATGGATCGCGTCGCTCAGCTGGGCGTGGTCGGCCGGTCGAACAACGTGCCGGAATCGTTGACGCCCGCCAGCGATGTCGCGACGTTGAGCCTCTTCGGCTACGATCCGCTGGAAGTCTACACCGGCCGGGCCCCGCTCGAAGCCGTGGCGATGGGAATCAAGCTCGGCCCGCATGATTGGGCCATTCGCTGCAATCTCGTTTGCGTCGAAAACGAGGAAATGAGGGACTTCACCGCAGGCCATATCGCCAGCGATGACGGGCGACAACTGATCACAGCGCTAAATGAAAGGCTTGGCGGAACAGTGCCCGACGGGCGAATCGAATTTTATCCCGGCGTGAGTTATCGCAACATTCTCGTCTATCGGGCCACGCACCTGGCGCCGTTCACGAGCGAAACGCGAACACAGCCGCCGCACGACATCCCCGATCAGCCCATCGTCGATCACTTGCCCGCCGGTCCGGGCGCCGCGATGCTGATCGATCTGATGCAACTCAGCCGCGAGGTGCTCCGCGAACATCCGGTGAATCGGAGGCGAATCGCGGAGGGGAAACGCCCGGCGACGCAATGCTGGCTTTGGGGCCAGGGCAAAGCCTCGACCGTGCGGCCATTTGCAGAAGTCTATCGCAAGCGCGGGGCGATTCTGAGCGCCGTCGACCTGGTTCGCGGCACCGGCATGCTGATTGGCTGGCAGCGCATCGATGTGCCAGGCGCGACCGGTTACCTCGACACCGACTATGCAGCCAAGGGGAGATACGCGGTCGCCGCGCTCGCCGATCATGATCTGGTTTGCGTGCATGTCGAAGCGCCCGACGAAGCCTCGCACGAAGGCAAGGCGGACGAGAAGGTGAAGGCTCTGGAGAGGATCGACGAAAACATCGTTGGCCCGCTGCTCGAAGCCCTGCCGAGGTATGGCGATTGGCGCGTGCTGGTCGAACCGGATCATCGCACGACGCTGCGGACGCGGGCGCATGCTCACGGGGCGGTGGCGTTCGCCGCGGCGGGAACCGGCATCCCGTCGCGCGGGCAAGCGAGCTATGATGAAGTCGTCGCCGCGGAAAGCACCGTGAGCTTCGATCCCGGCTGGCAATTGATGCGCTGGTTTCTGGGGTGAGGAGAAGGACTATGAACGCCATTCGCGTATACAAAACCATCGATTCCGAAACGCTGCATTTGCCCGAATTGAAGCCGTTTGTCGGTAAGCGCGTGGAAATTGTGGTATTGGAATCGGTACCGGCTGCGACGGAAAAAGAGTGGGAAGAGTTTTTCGAAAAGTACGGCCTCGACCCAATTGATCCTGAAATCTACAAGCGGCAACGGGAGTACGATCGGTTACACGCCAACGATCACATCGTATGATTCTGGCTGATACGAGTATCGTGATTGACTTTGTGCGGTCGAACGACCCAAAATTGCGGCAAATCATCGCCAATGAGCCGGCCGCGATTTGCGGAATTGTTCGAGCCGAGGTTTTGCAGGGTACGCGTGACCCGGGCCATCGGCAGCAACTAACAATTGCTTTGAACATGTTCGGGCAATTACCAATCCCGGATCTCTTGTGGGACACTATCGGTGATAACCTTTCGGAGCTTCGCCGTCGTGGCGTCACGGTACCGCTGGCCGACGGGGCCATCGCGAGCGTCGCAATCGCAAACGACATCGAACTCTGGACTCGCGACAACCACTTTCAACTCATGCAACAGTTTCTCCCGACGTTGCGGCTGTTTCAAGAACCCCCGTAATCGAGGGCTGGACCGTGTCGGACGAGTGGGATTCGCATGACGATGAAACGGTGCCCTGCCCCTATTGCCGCGAGCCGGTTTACGAAGGCGCGGAGCGCTGCCCGCACTGCGAACAGTACATTTCCGAGGAGGACTCGCCATCGAGCCCGAAGCCGCGGTGGATCATCCTCGGTTGCGTGATTTGCCTGATCATCGTTGGATGGTGGATCTTCGGCCGCTGACCCGGTTCCCGCATAATCGCGACTTTCCTCATTCCTTGCCCATCTTGTTGTCATTCTCGGCAAGTCCCGCAAATTCGGCATGACGCATGCGATCCGCATAACCGATGAAAAGAGCATGGTCGGAGAAATCGGCGAAGTCGCGCCGAATGTAGAACACGAGGAATCGCCATGAAGCAGTCTTGCTCGGGCAAGTTGAGCGTGTCAGCCGCCGTCTTGCTGCTTCTGGCAAGCAGCGCAATCCGGGCGAACGACGGGGCGATTCTGGTGGTAAGCGAGACTGGGCAGGGGGAACGCCGCTGTCACATCGACCGAACGACGCCGCAGCCCAATGGCGATACGATTTATGACCTGCGCGATTTGGCCACCGGCAAACGCTTCCAGGTCGTCGATACGCGCGTGATCAAGACGGCCGGTCCGCTCGTTGTTCAAACCTCATTGAACATTCCATCGCAGCGCGACGCCGGGATGATCGCGGCGTTGGCGGCCAGCCCGTTTACCGCTTCGGCGAACGGGCAACATGTCCCCACGCTTGCCGAGCAGGCGTCCCTGGGCAATTCGACCCTTCCAGGCCCCGGGCTTTTCCGCGGATGGATAAGTAGCCCTGCTCGCCTTCGGTCCTGCCATTCGCTAATCCTATCCCCAACGCCTTTCCATTCTTTTGGCGCGCACCCAGGGTCTTGACATGATTCCGATCAATTTCGACGGCAAGGTCGCCCTGGTCACCGGCGTGGGCGACAACGAGAGTTTCGCCTGGTTCATCGCCAAGGCCTTGCGGGCCGCCGGCGCGAAGATCGTATTGGCCTGCCACCCGCGCCTGGTAGGCATCGTCGAAAGCATCCTCACCCGCGCAGGACGCCGATTCACGCGTCCTTCCCTACACGGGTGGCGAATTCACGGTCGAGAAGGTTTACCCCTGCGACGTCAGCTACGACACCATGGCGGACGTGCCGGACGCCATTCGCACCGATCGCCGCTACGCCAAGTACCCCGAGTATTCGATCCAGGGCACCGTGGACGCGATCGGCAAAGAATTTGGCGGCATTGATATCCTGATCCATTCCGTCGCCTTCAGCCCGGAAATCACCAAAAGTGCAAAAGACACCAGCCGCGGGGGCTACATGACCGCCCTGGGTATTAGCGCTCTTCGCTCACGGCGCTGTTGCGCCGCCGAGCCCTATATGGCGAATCGGCCGGGCGGGGCGAGCGCGGTGGGGTTGACTTACCTCGGCGGCGAACGCGTGGTGCCGTATTACGGCGGCGGCATGTCCACCGCCAAGGCCGCGCTGCAAATCGATTGCAAGCAACTGGCGCAAAACCTGGGCCCGAAGAATATCCGCGTGAACCTGATTTCCGCCGGCCCGTATGCCAGCCGCGCTGCCCGCAGCATCCGCCCCGGAGAATTCGAGAAATCGATCGAATACGCCGCGTCCAAATCCCCCCTGCCCCGCGCCATCAAACCCGAGGAAGTCGCCAACTCGACCGTGTATCTGTGCAGCGAACTCGCCAGCGCGGTCACCGGGCAGATTCTCTACGTTGATTGCGGATACAACGTCATGGCTTGATCGGCCCCGGGAGTAAGCCGTGGAAACGCGGTTCGAGGCAACTCGCGGATCGGCCCAATCTAAACCGCCATTGAATTCGATCGGCTTTGCGGCGTGAACCCGCGGATCATTTGCGTTGTCCGTCACACACTTTGCTAAACCTCATGCAACGAGGAGCCCATGACCGAATCGGATATCTCATCGGAATCCGGGTCCGCGGGTTGGCCCGAGCAAGTAGCCGTTCGGCGAAAAGATCGCGCCGTCAGCGATGAAGCCTGGATCGAGGAGATGCTGATCCAATCGGCGACCGGCGTGCTCGCCACGTCCCGCGACGGCCAGCCGTTCGTCAACATGAACGTGTTCGTTTACAACCCCGCCGAGAAATGCATCTACCTCCACACGGCGAGCGAAGGCCAGACCCGGACGAATGTCGAACAAAACGAGCGCGTTTGCTTCTCCCAAGCCGACGCCCGATCTCCGGCTATGGACTCGAACGAATTGTTAACGTGCCGTCGGCGGCAAACTGGACTTTCTGCCCATTCACACTGACGCTGCCGTCCGCATTCAAGGTTGCCGTTGGCTCCTTGCCAGCGCTCAGCACCGCGACGATCGTCTGATCGGTTGCATCATTGAGTAGCCGCGTCTGCCATTTCTGTTCGCTTCGAATGCTGCCGAAGCCGCTAATCTTTGCTTCGTCAAATACTACGAAGTGCTGAGCCGTCGGCGTCAGGAACCGACACGCAATCGGCTTCCCACCGGCTGTGGGCCAGTCCAACCGGTTCTTGCCGATGGTCGGTGAAACCGGGGAGTGTATCACCCATTGCGTCAGGGCCGGCATGGCCTTGATTTCAGCCATATCCCGAGCGGAATAGCGGTTCAAGCGCGGCAACTTGCGTGGATCGATGATCTTGAGACGATCCCGAACGACGATGATATTTGGCGAAAAATGGACGATGCTTCGGACCCAGCCGTCCAGAAACGGCGGCGGGGGTCCGTAGTATCCGGCCGAATAAAACGGCCCCGAAATCGTGCCCGAAGCGGCGCACCAATCCTTGCCGCTCTGGAAGGCGCTCGTCCGCGGGCCGCCTCTTGGTGCATTGCGCAAACCCGCAAGAATGATCGAATTAGTGCCGACGCTGGTGGGAATCAGTCCGCCGTATCCGATCGGGTGATTGATGACGAATTCGTCGTCGATGTTCAATAAGAAGTCGCCGAAGTAGTCGACATCATGATCGATACCCAACTTGGGGTTGAAATGAGCATGAAAGAGCGAGTGATCAGTCTTGAACCGCGACATGCCGAGACCCCCGTAGTATCGGCTCGGCTCAACCGTTGTCGGTCTCGTCGTCGCGTAGGGGTTGTAGACATAAACCGCCCGCCAAATGCCGGGCTCCCAGCGTCCCGAATGAGAAACCTCGCGCCAGTAATCCATCACCAGCTTGGCCATGCCGCCATGGGATGGATTTAAGCCAGCAACAACTGCATAGCAAGGCAATCGATGCCAGGGCCAGGTACTGCGCGGGTGTTCATCATCGCCCCACTGAATCGAGGTTTTGAGGCTCGTGGTCAATTCGAATGGCATGGCATCGGCGAGCTCTCGAATCAGCGCTGTCACCTCGGGGAAACAATCCCGCCCGTTGATCTGGTTGACAATGGCTGCCCCGAGCAGAATCAGTTTTAGTGTGCCAAAGTTGTATTCGGAGGATTCGGGCCATTGCCCGTTTGATGCGAGCTTGACGTAATAGGCAATGGCGTTGCGTGCGGTCGAGGACGTGTTGGCGGCGGAGACGTCCAGCCCGCCGACCTTGCCGTACTTCAGCCATTTCGTCTTGGTCAATCCGTCGGTGATCGCACAGGTCATGTACTGGCCGATCGTTTGGTCGGAATCGGCAAATCGCCAGCCGCCAACATACTGGGCCGTGTTGATCGCATTACACCACTCGCACCAGCGATTGAGACCCTTGGCATAGATCGCCGCGTCGGCGTCGGATAAGGCGGGGCGCAGCCAGGCGTAAAGCAACGCCAACTCGAACCCGTTCTCCCGAATCCAGTTGGCGTTCGCTGGGTCCTTGCTGATGATTGGCCGAATGCGAGCCCACGCGCTCGCGGCATAGTTTCGGTCGCCGGTGATCTGGTAGGCCATCGCGGCCCATTGGCCGAAGTCGTTGTAAATCGGACTCGCCGATCCCGTCTTCTTGGCGGCGTCCAGCAAAATCGTCATGAAGGGATGCTTGTTGGCGATCATTTGCGCCCAGACCGCGCGGCGTGCATCGTCGATCAGCGGCAGCACGGGCGGCTTGGGAGGCGGAGATTCTGCCCAGACGCCGGCCCACGGGGTTCGATCGTTACCAACGGATCCCGCGAGCATGCCCCAAGTCGGAATCGCAGACAGGGCGAGTGAAAACACCACAAGATTGCGAAGTTTTGTCGCATTCATGTCACGCCTCTCGGAGTTCGTTTGCGGGCTTCTTGATCAGCATAATCTGCGCCAATTTGCCGATCAGTTTCCTATAAAATCGTGTTGCAAAGCATAGTGCCAATGCGTTGGGTCTGGGCCCCTTGGGCGGGAACGCCCGCCCAAGTCTGTTCGTGGACCCTACTAAGAGAGTATCTGCAGTCGTCTTGATGTCATGGCCATGCCAACAGGTTGCGAAGTTAATTCTGCAGAGGCGCAAGTCGATGATAATGACCGATACCGAGAAATTGGCCATTGGCAGGAGCGTGCAATTGGTTGCAGCCGCCGCCGGTTCGTGCATCATCGACGCGAACCCGCGGATCATTTGCGTTGTCCGTCACACACCTTCCCTGAACCTCATGCAACGAGGAGCCCATGACCGAATCGGATCGCGGATCGGAATCCGAGTCCGCCGCTTCACCCGAGTTGGTGGCCGTTCGGCGAAAAGATCGCGCCGTCAGCGATGAAGCCTGGATCGAGGAGATGCTGATCCAATCGGCGACCGGCGTGCTCGCCACGTCCCGCGACGGCCAGCCGTTCGTCAATATGAACGTGTTCGTCTACAACCCCGCCGAGAAATGCATTTACCTCCACACGGCGAGCGAAGGCCAGACCCGGGCGAATATCGAACAAAACGAGCGCGTCAGTTTTTGCGTGCATGAGATGGGCCGATTGCTGCCGGCGATGTATGCCCGCAATTTCAGCGTCGAGTATTCCGGCGTGGTCGTTTTCGGGCATGTTTCAATCGTTGATGATGAAGCCACGGCCACCCGGGCATTGCAATTGCTTCTCAACAAGTACGCCCCGCATCTGAAAGCGGGCGAACATTATCGCCCGATCACTTCCGCGGAAATCGCGCAGACCACAGTTTATCGAATCAGAATCGAGCGCTGGAGCGGCAAGCGAAAAATCGCGCCGCCCGATCACCCCGGCGCCTTCCGCTTCGGCGAGCCGGCCGCTCCGCCTTGGGCCGATTGGCGCGAACAGGAGGCCAAGTCGTGACCACCCCCCTCTTTATCATCGATGCCTTCGCCGAACGGCCGTTTGCGGGCAACCCCGCCGCGGTCTGTCTGCTCGACGGCGATCGCGACCCTGGCTGGATGCAATCGGTAGCCAGCGAAATGAACCTTTCGGAGACCGCCTTCGTGCGGCCGATTGAAAATGGCTATGGCCTGCGCTGGTTCACGCCCACCGTGGAAGTCGATCTTTGCGGACATGCAACGTTGGCCAGCGCGCATTCTCTCTGGGAATCGGGCCGGCTTTCGCCCGATCAGTCCGCTCGATTTCTTTCCAAGAGCGGCTGGCTGACGGCGAAAAAGCAGGGAAGTGAAATCGAAATGGATTTCCCTGCCAAGGTCGCTACCCAAACCGAGCCGCCTTCCGAACTCGCTCAAGCGCTTGGCGTCAAATTCAAATGGGCTGGGAGCAATCGCATGGATTGGCTGGTCGAGGTCGAGTCGGCGGATGAATTGCGAGCCTTGAAGCCCAATTTTAACCTGCTCGCGTCCGTGCCGGTCCGAGGCGCGATCGTGACCTGCAAATCCGACACGCCAGAATTCGATTTCATGTCGCGCTTCTTCGCGCCGGCCGCCGGCGTACCCGAAGACCCGGTCACCGGCTCCGCCCACTGCTGCCTGGCGCCGTATTGGGCTGCGAAACTGGGCAAATCAGAAATGATCGGCTTCCAGGCGTCGACACGTGGCGGAGTCGTGCGGGTCAAAGTGCACGGCGACCGAGTGGCGCTCGGCGGAAACGCCATCACGATCGTTCGAGGCGAACTTACTCTTGCCGGAACGGGAAACTGACTCTTTCGCCAATCAGACGCCACGCGCTTCCGGATCCCAAACGCATTTGTGCATTTGCAGCTGCATGCGGACATTCAGTCCCGATTCCAACAGCCAATCGGCGAGTTGCCGAGGCGTCACCTCGCCGAACACCGGGCTAAGCAACACGGTAAACCGCCAATCAAGTTGATGTTCCCGAATGGCGCCCGCGGCCCAGTCGAAATCGCGCCGCGAGGCGATCACGAACTTGATTTGATCGGTCGGCTTCAACGCTTCGAGATTGGCCCAGCGATTGCCTTCGCATTCGCCGCTGTCCGGGCATTTCAAGTCCATGATGATGTGAACGCGACGATCGACCGGCGAAATATCATGCGCCCCGCTGGTCTCGAGCAGCACCGTCAGGCCGGCGTCGGCCAGATTCTTCATCAGCGGCAGGACTTCCGGCTGCAACAGCGGTTCGCCGCCGGTAATCTCCACGAGCGGGCACCGAATTGCCAACACTTCGCGCTCAATCTCGTTTAAGGAGCGCAATGTGCCTTCCTTGAAGGCGTGCGGCGTGTCGCACCAGACGCAGCGCGAATCGCAGACGGCCAGGCGCACAAACACGCAGGGCAGGCCGGCAAAAGTCGATTCGCCTTGCAGGCTGCGATAAATTTCATGGATGAGCAGCTGACCGGGCGGCTTGCCTTGAAGCGGGGCGACCCGGTGAGCCAGCGATAGCGGCATCGTCGTCACTCGGTTATCATAGAGAGAATGAAGAATTTTTTCTTGATGCTGTTGCCGCTGCTATTGGCGGCGGAACCGCCGGCAGGCCCCGAGGCGAGCCGGGTCTCACTCGACGCCCGTTCGAGTTCTTTGGCTGAAGCGGCGGCGTCCATCGCCCGCCAAACCAATATCCCCATCGACACGGACCGGGCCGCCAAGGATCGGCCGGTTCAAATTCAGATCCAGAACGCGACCTTTTGGGATGGGCTGGATCAGCTGGCTCGGGCCGCCAATCAACGCCTCGTCGTCGGAGCGCATGGCAAGCGCATCGCGTTTTCGAAGGAGCCATACCGGGCGACGCCGCTGTTCACGACTGGTCCGTTCCGCTTCGCGGCCCGCGAGGTACGCAGCCGACTGAATCTCGCCTCCGGCGCCTCCGGGACCGACCTGTTCATCGACTTCGCCTGGGAGCCGCGATTCAAAGCTTATTTCGTCGAACTCGATCCCAAATCGCTTTCGGCAACCGACGATCAGGGCAACGCGCTGACGATTCTGAACGAGGGCGCCAACCGCATTCCGGTCGCCGATTCGGAATTCGAAGTGCAGGCCAGGCTTCGCGACGTGCCGCGGGCCGCCAAGAGAATCACGCACCTGAAGGGATCCGTCAAAGTCCTGGGCACCTCGCAGTTGCTGCAATTCACATTCGACCCGGCCAATCCGGGCGATCAAACGATCAAGAAAACCGAGGTCTCCGCGACGCTTAAGACGTTTCGCAAAAACGTCCGCCTGTGGACCGCGGTGGTGGAATTGCAGTATCCGAAAGACATGCCCGAGTTGGAGAGCTTTCAATCATATTTGCTCGACAACGAAGCCTGGCTGCGATCGCCGGACGGCCGCAAGTTTCGCACGGGAAAGTTTGAACTTGGGTTCAATCAGCAGGGTAAGCTGCCGGTCACTTTCTATTTTGTGGAAAATGACAAGGACGGCCCGGTGCTCACAAATTTAACCGGCTGGAAACTGGTCGTGCGCGTGCCGGGGCGAATCGTTGAGGAGCGTGTAAACTTTCGGCTTCGCGATATTCCGTTGCCCTGAGCGCGGCCGGTCCGCGGGATGAACTCCCATGAAAGCCAATCGAGACATTTGGTACATCCGCTTGCCAAGCGGGCAAGAGTTAAAGGCCAAGAGCACCGCGGCGGTCAGCCGCCGCCTCCAGAGCGGCGCCATCCCGAAAACCAGTTTCGCGCGCCGTAGCCGCCGGGACGAATGGAGGCGTTTGGAATGGCATTCGGAATTCACGAACATGCTGTCCGGAAACGGCCGCCGCGTCGGGCCTTCCGCGGAGGCGTCGCGACCTTCGGGAATCGGCAGCCGGTTGGACCCACTGCGACTGCGAACCGCGGGCGTGCGCGGCTTGCTCGACGACTTGATCGCGGCGCTCGACAGCACCTTTGATCGCGACAAGCTGGTGCTCGCCGGCGCCGCCTGCGTATTCATCGGCGTTCTTTGGGGCATTCTGCCGCAACTATTCCGCGATCTGATCGGGATGCTCGACGTGGCTCCCACGTCGTCCGAGCGACTCGCAAATTCAATCCCGGCATTGATTTCAGTGATCGTCCTCGGGTACACCATTGGCCTTTTGGCCCGGATGACTCATATCGAACTGTCGAGCCTACGGCCCGCGCGATGGCATGAAATCCGCCATCGCTTTCCCCGACTTGGATTGCGACTCGCGATCGCCTACATCCTGATTCTGGGCTGCGCCGGCCTGGCGATCATTTTTGCGGAATGGCTGCCGCGAATCCTGCTCGATCAAAGCTTGCAAGCACATCTGAACGAGCCGCTCGCGCAAGCCGCGTCCGCCGTCGCAGCGGCACTCGGCGTCGTCATCGAAGCGGCGCTAGTTGTCCTGATCGGATTGTCCTGGATGCTGGCCCCGCTGTTGGTGATCGAAGAAGTGTCGTTGCTCCAAGGAATCCGCGAATGGTTGGCCCTGGTCCGCGAGCATGGCAGTCGCGTGCTGCTGGCCGAATTCCTGACCATTACGCTCGGACTGCTCGTCACGCTGCCAATCGTCGGACTGGCGGAATTGATACTCGGTCGATTTCCCCAATTGCCCGAGCCAATTCGATTCGCGGCTTACGGCGCGGCGATGGCGCCGTTCGTCGCGTTCATGGCCGTGGCGAACGTATTCATCTTCCTGGACGTCAAATACGAACGGACTTGATCGCGCTCCCGGAGTCCTGATTACTCATGGTCGGACGCAACGGCTGCCGCACCGCGGCATAGCGCCGGTTGCCGACCGCACATATGGCGGCGAGAATTACTGCTCCGCCCCGGGGCGACAAACGTCCTCGGGCGGCTCGGGCTCATGACAAGGAGTCGGCTTGAAATCACCACCATTCCAGTCACGACAGGCGAATTCAAGCTCGTCGAGGCGGCTTATCCGCCGGACGATCGCGGTGGGCAGTTGGCTGGCGTTGGCAAGTGTTGTAGCAATCTGGATTACCCTGCAATTCGGCGACGATTGGTGGCCGGCGACGCTAATCATGTTCTTGCCGCGCTGGATCTGGGCGCTTTTCCCGGCGCTGATGGTTGCACCAGCACGCTGGGTCATCGGCGTTCGTTGCTTCCAGCGATTGCGGCGTTGGGTCTGGCCGTGGGCCCAGTCATGGGGCTTTGCGTCCCCTGGCGACCGCTCGTCGATGCTCCGCCCGAACATGACAAACTTCGGATCTTCACCTGCAACATGCATTATGGGAAAACGGACCCTCGGCTTTCTGGATTCACTGATCGAAGAAACTCATCCTGATGTCATTGCCCTTCAGGAATGGCGTGATTCGGCGCATTCCAAATTCCTGGAGAATGGCGACTGGCACGTCGAGCGACAGAATGCGCTCTTCCTGGCCAGCCGGTTTCCCATTGTCAAAGCCGTTCGCCAGGGCCGTGATTCAAGCTCGCCCCAGGGTTCCGCGATGCGTTATGAGCTGCTAACGCCCGAGGGCATCGTGAACATCATCAGCCTTCATTTGGAAAGCCCCCGCGATGGCTTGGGTCAAGTGGCCGGCACCCGCCTGAAGAACAATGACGGAATTGTTGCCAACAGCGAACAGCGACGGATTCAATCAGAATTTCTTGCGGCCGCGGCATCGCGAATCCCGGGACCGCTTTTAGTGGTTGGCGATTTCAACACGCCGCCCGAGAGCGTTTTTTTTGGCAACATCTGGACCGGCTATCGAGACGCGTTCAACGACGCCGGACTGGGCTGGGGCCACACCTTCTTTAACCGGGCCACCAGCGTCCGCATCGATCATATCCTCATCGGCGGCGGCGGCCGGGCATCGCACTGTTGGGTCGGCCGCAACGTCGGTTCGCCGCACCGGCCGGTCATCGCGGATATTTCATGGCCGCTTTCACACAACCGCAAATGAACTCTGCGTCGGACGCATCCAATCGCTCAGGCGACGACAGCGCCGTTGATCCTGACCAGGCGCCCGCAACACCGCTTGAATGTCCTGGCGACGAATGATACAATTCAAGGCCTGCACTCGTTCCGCAGTTGGTTGCTGCGCCAATTCGGCGATTTCGCGTTCCGACGCGTTCATCGTAGCCTCCTTGCCAGATTGGGAGTTGTGACAAACCCATCATGGCAGGAGGCTCCTTTTTCAGCTGCGACAATTGAACGGTATTGCGTCTAGACGACATATGTCCCGCTACATTCACCGGAGAATCTCGAGGCGAGGTTCCTCCAAACAATAACAGTTTTCATCAGGTGTAACAGTGACCTTACAATTACCCCCGGTCGACCCAAAACGGTCCGCTGTCTCGATACTCGCCGAAGAAAGTGAACGCATTTCCGAATGGTCTGGGATAAGTGAAACGGTTGCGAGCTGTTGCCTGGAGCGGCTGGTTGGCACCTTTGCTGGCCACCTGCTCGCTGATGCCGCTGCGCTAGGCCGCGCTCTCCACCACTTCCCGTTATGTCTTCTCAACGACGCCCTTATTTCATTGCCGAAAGGTGAGGCGGTCCGGTTGATAACTGAGGAAGACCCGATGGAGCTTGCCAAACGGATTCGAACTGTCGAGTGGCTTCTCGACGACGACACGCCGTTTTACACTCTCGATGAATTGGTTACCCACGCACACGCGTTCAGAAGTTATCTGAAAGAGCATCGCAATTATTTGGTCCGGACTGGCTTACCCCCGCGCACCTTCCGCGATTGCCGCTGGCTATATATTAACCTCGCGCGACTATACGACACTCGCGCAACTACAGCGCCCTGGCCTCCCGATGAGTTTACATTAAAGGTTTGCGATTTAGGGAAACGCGAGCCATACACGTGGGTGCGATCCTCGGCGGACGAAAGAAATTGCTCGCGCAGTCTGCCTTGTCGGTACCAAGATGCCGATTTCCTCACTGGGCTGAATTCAGAGGACGCCAGGTTCCTTGAAATGAACCGCAAAGAACTGTTCGACGTGAAAGTGGACATGCTGGATTTAGTGATCCAAGCGGCCCGCAAGAAAAATATCGAAAAACTGTGGACCGAATTTCGGAGTGTGCTACGTAATCGTTTCAACAATAATGATGTGAGCTTCTTCTTCAAGATGGATCGGTTTTACATAGGCACGGACGCTTATTGCGGTATTGATTCAGGCGTCAATCCCAAAATGATACCTGGCGGACTGACGAATTGCATCGAGATAGTCGGCCATGTCGAAAAGGAAGTCCGCATCGGCACGCTAAACCGGACCAAGAAGGCGATGCCTCCGGATATGAATCAGTTGCTTAATTGTATCCAAGCGCGTACGGACAGTCGCCACTGGGTGTATTTCGACGCTATCCGCACAAACGGCAACCGGCAAGTCTTGAATGCTCTCCTCCGGCAGCTATCAGTCATGATGAAAGATGAGCGAACGTTTTGGGACGAGTTCCGGGATCGCATCGCCTGCTCGCTGCCGAAGGAGTTCAAGGTTCCCGCAACAATAGCTTCTCCCGTTCACTCATCCGCCGCCGGAGAGTTGTTCTCACAGCAGCTCGACCAATGTCTCGAACGAGGGGACGTCCCGGCTCCACTCACATCGGTTTCAAGGCCGACCATTCGCAGCCTTGACACCTTCGCGTCCATGGAAGAGCTTCAGTGGGCTGAGGTGGCGATCGAATTCGTATCGGAGACGGACATTGTCATCAAGGCACGGGAGAAGTGCAAATGCTTCAGCAGTGACCAGCTCGGCTTCAAGGACGGCGCGGGCGAGGCCACGGGAGTTTCCAACCGAACAAAAAGTGGAAATTCTTACGGCAATTGGCTCGGCACAACGGCAAACTCGCCACGGCAGACATCGACGAGGAATACAGCGGCCGCACTGTCAAGACCAAGCAGGAGCTTCAAGACCGACTTCAAGAGTTAATGGGGATTGCTGAGCCGGCTATCCGTTTTTATCGGAATCCCAAGCGCTACAAGACAGAGTTTAAGATTCACGCGACCACGCTATTGAAGAACATTCGTGACTCGTGCAAAGCAGACGGCAATTGAGGATTCCGTCATATCGTTGTCATCGGGCGCTTCAAAACCAGCCACCAATGGGCGCTTCAAAACCAGCCAGTGATTAATCGATCCATTCGGGTTTGATCCTACGCAAACACGTCTTGGTTTTCACCGTCGTTGCCGGTTCGCCGTGCCATTGGTCAGCGGCTTGGGGCGCTCTGTATTTGCGGAACAGAGAAGAGGCCGTGGCGGTGGACTTCGAGTTCACACACCGACTTCAAGTCTCGCTTTTTGACTCCTTCGAGCCGATGGGCGAATTGGCTGGTTTTGAACCGCGGCCATTGCGCCCTTTGCCAATGGGCGCATTGGCTGGTTTTGGATCGCTTTCGGCCTCCTCGGAGCCGATGGGCGCATTGGCTGGTTTTGACTCCTCGGCGCCGTCTTCGATTGCTCGGCCCTGATGCCGCAGCCGGTAGCTTTTGCCATTGATGCGGATAATGTCGGCATGGTGCAGGAAGCGGTCGAGGATCGCCGTGGCGCTGGGCACGTCGCCGATCAGCTTGCCCCAATCCTCCAACGGCCGGTTCGAGGTCATGATGGTGGAACGGGTTTCATAGCGACGCATGATGATCTCGAAGAGGTATTCCCCCGAGCGTTTGGGCAATTGCTTCATGCCCATGTCGTCGATTTATGTTGAGCTCAACATAAATTGACTAATGTTGAGCTCCCAAAAATGTGGAGTGAATTCAACGAATCGTTCGTTTTGCCGCGATCCAGTCGCGGTCTGCTCCACATTAAGGAAGGGCATTCGCTGTCTCAGAGTGACTCCAACCAATCGATGAGACTTCGATCCGAACGCCAAGAGACGGGGCGGCGACCGCGGGGGTTCACTGGCTTGGTCTTGTCCAGCGCTTGGCGCTTCGTCTCAAGATCGAGGGTCAGATAGCGATTCGTCGTGGTGATGCTCACGTGTCCAAGCCAGTTCGCAATCGTGCTGAGATCGACTCCCGATCGAAGCAGATGAACCGCTGTACTGTGCCGCATGCTGTGCGGATGAAGTCGCTTGCGTCGGAGAGAGGCCACACGCAACGCCGTGTACCGAACGTGCTTTTGGAGGATGAGGCGCACACCAAATCGAGTCAGTGGCTGGCCGCGATGATTGAGGAAGACGCTGCGTGCTTCGTGCAAGGCAATCCGACCCTCTTCCAGATGCAAACGCAGCGCTCGGGCCGTTTCAGTCCACAGAGGGCAACTGCGTTCCTTGTTGCCCTTGCCACGCGGGTGAAGGCGCTTTGGGGCGTTCCACCCGAATCAGTCGATGCTCAGTGAGAAACCGGCCAAACAAACGGGCCGCTGCTGCCACATTGACGCGTCGAACGTGGAAGTGATCATACGCCGCACGGAGATCACGCTGACTGAGACTGCTCAATATGCGGCCGCAACGCTGTTGCAGCCAACGGAAGAGCGGCCCCGCTGCTTTGAGGCAATTGAGGATCGTGGACTCGGCATAGCCCCGCTGACGCATCCAAGCCAGCAGACGGTCCAGGATCGGCCCGATAATTGGCAACTTACGATACGGCGATTTGGCGCAGGCCGAACTTCACCTGCGAAGGCTCTTGTGTTCATTCCTGGGGATCCCGAGGCGACGGACGGAGCCGTCAAAATGTTGAGTTTACGACGGGCATTGGATGATCGGGACAGGCATTCTCGCTTCCAACTCCACATTTTTGGAAGCTCAACATTAGTCGATGATGAGCAGGTCCGGCTTCAGATATTTGGCCAGGATCTTGTCCTCGCCGCCCAGCGCTTCGTCGTGCAGGAAGTCGCGGACCACGTCGAAGATGGAGCGGTACAGGACGATGAAGCCGGCCTTCAGAGCGTGATAGCCGATGGCCTGAACGAGATGGCTCTTGCCCAAGCCCGGCGGCCCCAGCAGCAGAGCGTCCCGCGCCTCGCGAATGAAGCGGCCGCTGGCCAAATCGTAGATTTGTTTTTTCGGCACCGAGGGATTGAAGGCCCAATCGAAGTCCTCCAGCGTCTTCAGGTCGTGGAAGTTGGCGATCTGGATGCGTCGCTGCAGTTGCCGGTCGGAACGAACCGCCAGTTCATCCTGAAGAATTAATTCCAGGAACTCGGCGTGGTTGAGGTTGTGGCTGGCCGCTTCCTGCAAGCGCACGTCCAGCGATTGCAATAACCCGGACAGGCGGAGTTGCTTCAGAGCGTTGGTCAAACGGTCGTTCATGAGGAGGCTCCTTTCTGAAAAGCGTCGTGAACAAACTGCTGGTACTCGGACAACGGACGGATCAACGGATGCTCATCCATGAACGCGAACTGTTGCTGCTTGGGCTCGTCGCGGCCGATCAACTGCCGCAGCGTCCGCAAGCGGTAAGCGCCATGAGACTGGGCGATCTCGCAGGCGCGTTCGATCTGATCGACGTGATAGCGTTTGGCCAGCGCGAGCAGGCCCTGCAAGACCCGCACGCCTTCGACGCCGCGGCTGGCGATCACGCCTTCGGCCCAGCGGGTGGCCTGCGGGCCGATCAGGCGAATTTGACCTAAAGTCCAGGCCGTGCCGCGTTCCACGCCGGAGATCTTCTCGGCGACGATATGTTGCGCCTGCGTGCTGAAGCGCCCCGGCTCGTGTTGAACATGGACGGCGATTTGCTCGAAGCGGTGATTGAGCAGACGCACCAGGCGACCGTCCCAGCGCACCCAGATGCGCCGGCCCAAATACTCCGGCGGCGCCGAGTAATAGGCGCCTCGACTTCGACGTGGCCGTCGCGGTTGACCGTCCGCTGCCCCTCGCGGAAGCAGGGGAAGCGCGTCATGGGCAACCGCAACAACGCCGCTTGTTCGACTTCGGCGAACAGCTTGCCGACCTGCCGCTGCGTCGTGCCATGCACGCGCGTGTCGGCCACGGTTCGTTCCCACTCGAACAAGAACTGGTTCTGCTCATCAAGACTGGCGAAGGTTCGTCCCTTCAGGGCATTGGACTTCACATAGCCCACGCCGCGTTCGATCTTCCCCTTGTGCCGCGGCGTCCGCGGCTTGGTGGGCAAGAACACCGTCCCGTAATGCTGCGCAAAGCTGAGCACTTTGGGATTCAGATCGGGATCGAACCAATCGGCGTGCGTCACCGCCGCGCGCAGGTTGTCCAACACCACTCGTTGCGGCACGCCGCCAAATTGCACGAAGGCATTCTCCAGACAACGCAAAAAGGACTCGGTCGTCTGACGCAGCACTACCTCGCTGTAGCCCTTCCGCGAATAACTCAGGACCACGCGAAAGACGTGCGGCCGGCGACGCGAACCATCCGCCGACACGATCGCGGCGCCGGTGCCGAAATCGACCTGCACCTCTTCGCCCGCCGCGCACTCCATCCGGCGCATTGGCCGTTCCGTGCGCTGCTCCAAGCGGCGGATAAAACGCCGCACGCTGTAGTAGCTGCCGGTGAAGCCGTGCTCGCGGACCAGGTCCTGGTAAATGCGTTGGGCGCTCAGTTCGACTTTGGCCCTCATAGGGCCTGTGTGAGTAGTTCGAGCAGCGTGTGCTTTTCCTTCGTGGTGAGTTTCTGAAAGGCCGCGGCGTGGCGAGGGCTTTCCAGAACCCAGAATCGCCACATGTGCCGACGCACCAGGGTGATCGCGTCGGAGAACGTCTGCGTCTGCTTCACGCTCCCTGTCCAGGGGACGACCGGCTCTCGGCGTTCTTTTTCCGGCAGTTCCGAGTACCACAGAGCCACCAGCGTGTAGAGCCCCAGCAGGCACGGCTCGGCGCAGGATCGTCGGCTCGCAACGGCCCCGCGTTGTTTCGAGCCCGACGTGTTCGCGCGTTTCTTCGAAAGTCACTTCGATCGCCCAGCGGCCCGTGTAGGCCTCGATAATTTGCTTGGGCGTCAAAGCGACGTCCGTCGTGAAGAAGTACTCGTCGCGATGCGTGCCTGTCAGATCCTCCACGAAGACCCAGCGCACGCGAACGAGCCCCTCGCCCCCCTTGTACCAATGGCTCGTGTCGGTCACGACGGCGACGCGGCGGCTGCCTCCGCCGTACCAGGCCACCTTGAGTCGTCGTCGGCTCCGCGTCTTCGCGACGACCTCCTCCGGCGAGGGGCGCTTGCGTCCTTTGACGCGCGGCCGGCCGTTGGTGCCGGGCTGCCGTTTCGCAGGCGCGTCGTGGAGGTTGGCGTCCTTGTAGAACTTGCTGATCAGCGTCAGCCGCGGCTGCCGGGAAGCGAACCGCGTCAGGGCGTGTGTTCCATAGCCCCCATCGCCAGCGAACACGAATTTCCGCTGGGGAAACCAGCGTAAGAGCACGCCCAGGAGCTGCCGCATCAGATCGCACGGCGTCTTGTGGCGGCGGCCCCGCTTCTTGTCCTCTTCGGGAGTCCGGTACAGGCGCACAGCACCGGCAAGGCCCACGGGCGGCTCAAACCTGGCAACTGCACCTGAATCGCCAGCACCACCCATTTGTGTCCCCACTTCCATGCCGTGTAGGAGTGCGTGGACCGGACGGCATCGCGGTGCCGCCCCTTGCCGTAGACCTTCTTCCCCGGATGCTGCGTGACCGTGTCGTCGCCACTGATGGAGATCGTGCCACGCGGGACGAAGCGGTCGATTACGTGCTGAGCGAGGATCCGCGCCAGCCGCCAGATCGACCAGCGCCGCTTCGAGAGGACGCGGTGATAACTCGACCAATGACCGTCGGCCAACGCGCCAGCAATCCGCAGCAGCCGACAGATCGTGTGCCGCCCGACGCACACAATCGCCGCGAACACGAGCACCCGGAAACGCGGCCAGACCGTCGCGCAGAACTCGTCGGACCATTCCTGAAAGACGGAACCCACTCCCGGCGGTACACTGGCCATCGGAGCCTCCTTGCTCGGAGAGATTCAAGGTTTGTACACACCTCGAATTTACCAGCAGGGAGGCTCTTTGTGCTTCAGCAAATCGCATCAGCGAAACCTGCATCAGATGGCCAAAGTCGAACTCAGACCCTGGTCGAGCCAAGCCAGAATGGCCTGTCGAAATGGTTCGCAATCGCTGGGGCGGCCAGCTCCGCGGGAGATGGGAGCGCCCGCATCAGGAGCTTCCGAGCCGATGGGCGCGAGGGCGGGTTTTGACTCGCCTGGAACCTCGCCCGAGCCGATGGGCGCGAGGGCGGGTTTTGAACCCTCAGCCGACGCCGGCGACTCGAGGGGGCGCTGGCTGGTTTTGACGCGACCGCCAGGCGCAGATGCCGGGCCACCGTCTCGCGGTCCAGACCCAGTTCCCGCGCGATCTGCCGCTTCGACCAGCCCCGCTGGTAAAGCGCGAGGATGCTTTCGATGATGGCCATTTTGAGTTGATTCGCCATGCTGAGTCTCCGTGAACGCCAAAGGGCAACACAGAGTCAAAATGGCAAATCCCAGTCTCCTCAAAATGGCTGGTTTTCAAATGCCCCTCACTGGCTGGTTTTGAGCGCCCCTGACATCCTGTCGCTGATTTGATGATTTTTCATCGAAAGTGCCGCAGTTTTTTTCTAAGTCGCTCGCCGCATGCGCGGGCCTTAAATTCCGACTTCCACGCGGCCGCTTCGTGTCCGAATAGGCCGTCATCATGTCACAAGGCTGATTTTTCACCGGTATAGGGTGGCCCGAGCGTCGCGAGTTGCAATGGCGCAACTCGGCGGCCTGCATTGGGCATAGGCGGCGAGTCGGACTTACTCGCCAAACGACCGGCGCGGCCTCCGAGTGCCGTGCGGGCCTCCCGTTTCAACTCGGATTGTCTATTTGACGAAGGGAAGGCTATGACTAGTGCAACGCTACGAGCGCCGAAAAAACCTGAGGCCGCGAAACCGGCATCGGCAACACCAGCATCGCGGCCGCGAGCCGGACGGAAAACTAAACAGCCAACCTCCGTGCAATCGAACCTCGCGTCGCCCGAAACCACCGAAGGGGCGGACTCGCATGCCGGGGCACCAACGAGTTCGGCCAACCCGGAAGTTGCGGGCCCGTCTGAGGGTAACCGTCGCAGGACACCGGAGCAACAAGTCGACATTGCGAGGCGATTTATCCTACCCATCGCCCTAACCGGCGCGATCTTCACTGATAATTGCATCCAGGTGACCGCATATCGCCAATTTCTGGATGGTCTGTTGGAGGAGGCGGGGAGCCCCACCGACCCCGTCGAGATCATGTTACTAGAACAGTTGGCAGTTTGCCACATGTGCGCGCCTTACCTCCTGAGCCGTGCCGGACTGGCGACCGAGCTAAAGACGATATCGGTCTACAACGCCGCCGCAACCCGGGTTATGGCGGAATTTAGGAAAATCGCGCTGCGCCTCAAGGAATACCGCCAGAAATGAGCATTCTGACCATTTGTCGTCCTGGCCCACCATAGCGGTCGAATCGAGTGACCTGGGCTGCAATCGCTCAGGCGACAGCCCAGGCCCGCTCGATTGACTTCATCACCTCAAGTAAGCATGGTGATTGTTGGAAATAGCCGCCGTCGTAGTGCGACTTCAATTTCCGGCGTCCATCATTGATCCGGAATTGCCAATCGACGCCGCGCTGCTTGTCGTTGGTGCACTGTTGCCATGCCATCGTCTCGGGGCGTAGTTCAGCGATCGTGCCGAACCGGCGACCGTGCACACATTGACGCGTCATGGCACTCAACTCGTTCTCCGCAATGTTCGGCCAGCTGCCATGCTTGGGTGTCTGGCGAAACTCCAACCGGCGAATCAGCGACCACGCCGTACCTGGATCAAAGGCCTCGTAAAGCGATCCGATCGTGTGCGTGTTCAGATTGTCGCACACCACGATCACCTTCTCCGCCTTCGCATAGCGACCACGCAATAGTTCGGCCGTCTCTCAGTTCGACTTTGGCCCTCATAGGGCCTGTGTGAGTAGTTCGAGCAGCGTGTGCTTTTCCTTCGTGGTGAGTTTCTGAAAGGCCGCGGCGTGGCGAGGGCTTTCCAGAACCCAGAATCGCCACATGTGCCGACGCACCAGGGTGATCGCGTCGGAGAACGTCTGCGTCTGCTTCACGCTCCCCGTCCAGGGGACGGCCGGCTCTCGGCGTTCTTTTTCCGGCAGTTCCGAGTACCACAGAGCCACCAGCGTGTAGAGCCCCAGCAGGCACGGCTCGGTGCGCAGGATCGTCGGCTCGCAGCGGCCCCGCGTTGTTTCGAGCCCGACGTGTTCGCGCGTTTCTTCGAAAGTCACTTCGATCGCCCAGCGGCCCGTGTAGGCCTCGATAATTTGCTTGGGCGTCAAAGCGACGTCCGTCGTGAAGAAGTACTCGTCGCGATGCGTGCCTGTCAGATCCTCCACGAAGACCCAGCGCACGCGAACGAGCCCCTCGCCCCCCTTGTACCAATGGCTCGTGTCGGTCACGACGGCGACGCGGCGGCTGCCTCCGCCGTACCAGGCCACCTTGAGTCGTCGTCGGCTCCGCGTCTTCGCGACGACCTCCTCCGGCGAGGGGCGCTTGCGTCCTTTGACGCGCGGCCGGCCGTTGGTGCCGGGCTGCCGTTTCGCAGGCGCGTCGTGGAGGTTGGCGTCCTTGTAGAACTTGCTGATCAGCGTCAGCCGCGGCTGCCGGGAAGCGAACCGCGTCAGGGCGTGTGTTCCATAGCCCCCATCGCCGGCGAACACGAATTTCCGCTGGGTAAACCAGCGTAAGAGCACGCCCAGGAGCTGCCGCATCAGATCGCACGGCGTCTTGTGGCGGCGGCCCCGCTTCTTGTCCTCTTCGGAGTCCGGTACAGCGTGCACAGCACCGGCAAGGCCCACGGGCGGCTCAAACCTGGCAACTGCACCTGAATCGCCAGCACCACCCATTTGTGTCCCCACTTCCATGCCGTGTAGGAGTGCGTGGACCGGACGGCATCGCGGTGCCGCCCCTTGCCGTAGACCTTCTTCCCCGGATGCTGCGTGACCGTGTCGTCGCCACTGATGGAGATCGTGCCACGCGGGACGAAGCGGTCGATTACGTGCTGAGCGAGGATCCGCGCCAGCCGCCAGATCGACCAGCGCCGCTTCGAGAGGACGCGGTGATAACTCGACCAATGACCGTCGGCCAACTCGCCAGCAATCCGCAGCAGCCGACAGATCGTGTGCCGCCCGACGCACACAATCGCCGCGAACACGAGCACCCGGAAACGCGGCCAGACCGTCGCGCAAACTCGTCGGACCATTCCTGAAAGACGGAACCCACTCCCGGCGGTACACTGGCCATCGGAGCCTCCTTGCTCGGAGAGATTCAAGGTTTGTACACACCTCGAATTTACCAGCAGGGAGGCTCTTTGTGCTTCAGCAAATCGCATCAGCGAAACCTGCATCGGATGGCCAAAGTCGAACTCAGGCCCAGTCGATCTTGGTCCGATGTTCCCGCACGCTCACCTGACGCCAGCCCACCAGCGGCTCACAGAATACAAACAGGCTTGCCGTTCCCGCCCGCTCGTACTCGTAATCCACCCGCCGCGGCTGCGTCTTCATTGCCGCCAGCGGCCCGCGCGTTTCCATCAGCAACTGCACCGGTTGTTCGTCCATGCACAATGCCGGGAACCGCTGCTCGCATGGCTGGGCAAACGTGTCCAGCACCACTTCCATGTGCGCCACAAACTCGCCATCCGCCGGGATTACCCAGTACCCGATTTTGCGATTCGTCATCGCGTTTTTCTTAAGCGTTTGACGGACATTCTCATGGCTGATCGCGGGCACGATCTCCAACTCCACGACCTGGTCCGCCAACAGCCGCAGACTACAGTTGGCAAAGCCTCATGAACGACAATTACAATTCCCCACTGGGGTGAACCGATGTATCGTCTTGATATATGGCAGCATGCGTCACTTTCCCCACGCACGTGGGGGTGAACCGTGCGCCTGCTTCCTGGCGACATTTTCCAGCGGCGCTTTCCCCACGCACGTGGGGGTGAACCAGCCGAACTCGAACGATTGAAAGCAGAACGAAAGCTGTCCCCACGCACGTGGGGGTGAACCGCTATGGGAGGAAATCGCGAAGGCGCTGGCCAGCGCTTTCCCCACGCACGTGGGGGTGAACCGAAAGTCGGCGGTTTGATCTTCTTTCTTTCCGCTCGCTTTCCCCACGCACGTGGGGGTGAAACGTAGACGGCGACCAGATGGCCGACATGCTTCCCGCTTTCCCCACGCACGTGGGGGTGAACCGACGGGAGCAAGACCGGCCTGGGCGAGCAGTACGCTTTCCCCACGCACGCGGGGTGAACGGATAGTGCCATCGCATCGGCCGTCTCCGAGCTTTAGGGTCTTTCCTCTGACCTTCTACGCAAGTTGCGGAGAAGTTTCTGCAGTTGAAAACTGTTGTACTTAGGCGGCTTGCCGGTGGTAGCGGCGATACGTTTGGAGGGTGTCGCCCAAGATGCGCCGGCCTTGGTCGGTGACGCGCCAGCGACGGGTGCGCGGGACTTTGGCCACCAAGCCGCGGACGTGCAGACGTTTCAGGATGCGGCCAATGGCTGCACTGTGGCGCTGGCGTTCCGGAGCGCGGGGATGATCGGCGTACAAGGCCGCGCGAATGTCCTGGTTGCGAAAACCTTGCGTGATGTGGTCGCCGGCCAGCACGGCGGCGAACACACGCGCTTCCTCTTCCCGAGCCGGGTTGAAACCCGCGTAGCTGCGTCCGTTGTCACGCTGACGTTCGGTGAGGATTTTCAACTCGTCGTAACCGGGCGTTGGATCGTCGACCGCAGCCAAGGCTTCCAGGTAGCGGTGGTTGCAAGCCAAGGCATGGCGTTGATAGTGATGCATGTTGCCAACACCCTTGCACATCGCGAACCAACCGGTCGTCGTGGTGCCGTCTCGATGTCGACATTCCCGCAAGACTTTGAATTCTCCGGGTTGATTGATGACGGTTTCCACACGCAGCAGCAGACCCAACTTGTCGTACATCTTCAGCCAGTTCCTCTTCATGAAGTGTTTGAGGCACACGCCAGGCTCCCGCACCGACTTGTAATGCGTCTGGATTTCGCCGTCGAAGCGTTCGTGCCACTTGCGTCCGAGATAACAGAAGATTTTCTTGGGACTGAAGGTGAGCAAGGCGAATTCCAGCAGTCGCACGAACAACCCCGCCAACGCCTGCTTGCTGGCAAAGCGCAGATCGGTGGCGTACTCGGCTTGGTCGATGACCCAGTAATGGCCCAGGCCCTTGAGTTCCGCGTGCAGCAGCGGATTGACCTGCCGGGCGTAGCGTTCCAGGATCTTCGGCCATGGCAGTTTGGCGAAGCAGTCCGCGATACGCTGGGCCGCAACCGGATCGGCCAACTCGACGAAGGCGTTATCGACCTGTTCGAAGGCGATGCCTTTCTTCTTCAGTTGCCGGCCACGAAGTCGTGGCCATTGGCATACACCTGACAGGTGAACGGCGCCCAGGTCTGCAAGCGGACGTGCATCAGCCCCAGTTCGCGGTCGATGAAGTAGTAGTACAAGACCCGCTGCGGCACCTTCCGCGACACGAAGCAGGGCCGATCCTGGCCGGGCTTGAGCTTGAACGTGCGACAAGCCTCCATCACGCACAAGATGCCGACCAACCCCCCGGTGATGGGGTGCGCTGCAGGTGCTTTTTGGCCCAAGCATCCTTGTCGATGTCGCCAATCCCATACTCCCAGACCCGGCCGTACTTCTGGGCCAAGAGCTTGGCGTGCTCCACCAAGCGGTTCGACCAAGCCGGCCCGAGCGTCTTCACGAAGTCGGCACGGCGCATGTTCACACCGGTAATCGACGAAGTTCTCGAATTCATACGCCCGACTGATGGGCAAGTGGCCCTTGAAGATGACACGGTCAAAACACGACAGAACCCAGGAGATGACGCTGGCAAACTTGGCGACGAACGAGCATACTGTCTTCATGGCATCCGCTTTCTGAATGACTGCTGGTAACAATCATTTTGGAAAGTCGGATGCCTATTTTCTTCATTCACGGGCGGTGGGCGAAGCCCGCGTTAGGCTTCTTAGTTTGCATCACGAACCACTTTGAACCGCTGTCGGGCAGTCGGCTCGCCACCCACAACCAGCACGAATTCATAATCCCCGGGTGATGGAAACACCACGTTCAGGTTCAGCAAGATGTCGTAGTACATGAGCGGATCGTCCATCATGAGCGAACCGGGCGGCCCATCGCGCCAAACCACTTCACCTGCCGAATTGACTAATCGAACCTCGACCTCGTACTCGCCACGGGCGTCAGATAACCGAGGCGCAGAATCCAAGCATCGCGGGCATGGAAAATGCTGATGCTGGTACGCCATTGGCAGGCCCAGCAGATTGTTGTCGCCTGTCTGTGGGTCCGTGCCGGCCCAGCCGCAAACCAGGAACGCTTTGCATACAGGTTCGGGAACGCGGTGCGTCATAAGATTTCTCGCAGATGGGCGTTTGCGGATTTTGGTGACAAAGCGCAACCGCTTGAGCAGGCGCCGTACAGCGTGGTCAGTCGCTGCCATGCGACCGGCGACGGCGTGGTGTTGTGGGATAATTCGTCTGCGGCTTGGTCAGGACCGGCATTTCTTGTCGAACTGTCCAATCCTGGAAAAGCTCGCGGATATCACTTTCCGCCCAATGACTACCACTTCTCTCGGGCCGATAGTCAGCGAGCGGCAACAAGCAATGAAGACGACCCGTCCTCACATCCCAGGCAATCTGATCAACGATGTCTTCGTTGTCATCGCAGCCCGGCGGCGTCCATTCCGTACTGTAGAGCCGCAGACCAATGCAGGGCGGAATTGGCAGATTCAGTTCGCGCTCGGCTTCAAGTATGAGGCCATCAGCTACGATAATGCGCTTGTGCAGAAGGATTTTGAACATCGTGCGAACCTCACGTGCGGTCAACCCCGGCATTGCGGATGCCAATTCAAAAGTGATGTCGATTACTTGGCTGGCGCCGAGTCCGAGAGTTTGTCGGTCTCCAGTACCAGGACCCAGTCTTCGTTTCCTCGCCCGTCCGAGTTTTGTCCCGGCGAAGTGAACCGCCTGACGCCCTGATTCTTCAATGGCGAAGCATCGATCTCCTGGAACCTTCCCGAGGCCGGATCGTACCAGCGGGCGTGAATCGGGCCGCTCAGCTTGGCCAAATTCACCACAATCGTTCGCTTATTCGGTAGATAAGCCATTGCCAACTTGCCGTCGGGCGTTCGCGCGGCACAGACGTAATCGAACGTGCCGAACTTTCCCTTGCCATCGGTCACGAGCGAGCCATCCTGGTCGGGAACCAAGTCGTACCACTTGCGCGGCAGGAACAAAGCCTGGACGTCGGCCATCTGCACGGCGCCCGGCGTGTCGAGCTTATCCTGCCATCCTTGGAGAAAAGGCCAAGTATACTTGTTGCCGTACATTTGTCCCGCCGCGCCGCTGAGAATCGATGAGTATTCCTGAAGACGCAACTGCCTTGGCGTGCCAAGCTGTGCGCCGCCGAGGTGCTCAAATTCATAGCTGGACTCGACCATGAAGGTGGGCACGCGGCGATCGGTCATGCGGTTGTAATCCCGCAGAATCGGCACATAGACTGGCTTATAGGTATAGGCCGCGCTCAGGCCCACCAGCGCAGCCCAGCGCTCATTGTCGAGCGAGGTGGCGCTGCTTCCCTTCCAGTCGATCTCGATCGTGTGCAGGTGCCGGTTGTCCTCGTCCTTGATTCCCAGGGCGATCGCGGTCACGAGCTTGTCGTTCTCGGGCGTGTCCTGCCCGTAATCATTGCCGTGAAACCAGAGCAGATTGTCGAAGCCATTGTAGCGCTTACCCAAATACCGGCCGTAGTCTCGGCATTTGTCCGCGCCGTTCTTTTGCATCACCTCGAGAAAACTGCCGGTCTCGGCGGGATCGAGCATAACCAGCGTATCGTATTTCGCCGCCAAGCGGATGATCCGATCGCAGTGGGCGAAGTAGGTTTCATTTGGCTGCGAGAAGTCACCCGGATTCTTGAAGGGTTTCAGACCGCCAATTGTGCTGGCGTCGGCACGGCCGCCGGTGTACTTCGCACAGATCAGATTGATCCAGGCGGCATTGAATCCGTGGGAGCGACGGTTCTTGAAGAATAGCTCGGCATCCTGTTCCGAGACATTGACCATCATGGCCTGCGGCGACTCGCCGGCGATGAGGAACGGCACGCCCTTCTGATCCACGAGGTATCGACCGGTCGGTCCGATTTTGAGCGGGAAAACGGGTTTCGACGAGGAAGCTTCTTCGTTTTTCTTGTCCTGGCGCGGGCAAAGCCGCCAGCGGAAATGAACGCAGTCAGGATCACAATCAGGAAGCGAGCGTGGGACATGGCCGAACTCCAAACCGTCCAGGTGCGGCGATACATGCGGCCTGAGGAATCACTTTGAGCAAATCAGGGACATCCTTTGATTTGCCGTCCGATCAAGCAATTAAGTCGCGGACGACCTTCGCGTGCGTCACGGCGACATCCGTCAGGGTGTCGTCGCGGCCCTCGTGCGGGTAAGTCAGCTTCGTGTGATCCAGGCCCGAGGGCGTGCAGGAGCGTCGCGTGCAGGTCGGAGACGCGAACGACCTTCTCCACCGACTTGTAGCCGAAGTCGTCGGTTGCGCCGTGAACGTAGCCCTTCTTGAAGCCGCCGCCGGCGAGCCAGAGCGAGAACGCATGCCGGTTGTGATCGCGGCCGTCGGCGCCCTGCGAGATCGGCAGCCGGCCGAATTCGCCCGTCCACATCACGATGGTCGAGTCGAGCAGGCCGCGCCGCTTCAGATCGAGCACCAGGCCGGCGCTCGGCTGATCGGTCATGGCGCAGAGGTTCTTCAGGCTCGCGGCGTTCTTGCTGTGCGTGTCCCACGGCTGGCCGCTCAGGAAGATCTGCACGAAGCGCACGCCGCGCTCGACCAGCCGGCGGGCGAGCAAGCAGCGCTTGCCATACTCCGCGGACTTCGGGTTGTCGATGCCGTAGAGCTTTGCGTCTCCTCGGTCTCCTTCGAGAGATCGAGCACGTCGGGCACGGCGGTCTGCATCTGCGCGGCCAGTTCGTAGTGCGCCAGGCGGGCTTCGAGTTCGGCGTTGCCCGGCGTGCCGGCGAAGGTGAGTCGCGTTCAGTTCGTTCAGCAAATCGAGCTGATTGCGGCGCGCGTGCGGCCGGCACATCGGCGGGCGTGGCGAGGTGCGCAACCGGCGTGCCGGTGGCCCGGAACGGCGTGCCCTGATAGACCGCCGGCAGGAACCCGATCGACCAGTTGTTCGTCCCGTCCACCGGCAAGCCGCCGGGATCGGACAGCACGACGTAGGCCGGCAGTTCCTTCCGCTCGGTGCCCAGGCCGTAGAGCACCCACGAACCCCAGGCCGGCCGCCCGGCGAAGATCTTGCCGGAGTGAATCACCCGCAGGGCCGCCTCGTGATCGACGGAGTCGGTCGTCATCGAGCGCACCAGCGTGATGTCGTCCACGATCTTCGCGGTGTGCGGCAGCAGTTCCGACAGCTCGATGCCGGCCTGTGCCGCGCTTCGCGAACTTGAACGGCGAGGCGAGCAGCTTGCCCTGCTGCGTGTGGAAGTGGACTTCCAGCTTGTCCGGGTGCGGCTTGCCGTTCTGTTTGGTCAGCTCGGGCTTGGGGTCGAACAGGTCCATCTGGCTCGGCCCGCCGTGCTGGAACAGGCAGATGACGGCCTTCGCCTTCGCGGGGTGGTGCGGACTCTTCGGTGCGAGCGGATCGCGCTGACGGCTCGCGTGCCTCCGCCGCGAAGTTGGGCCAGCGCGAGCGAGCCGAGCCCGCCGGCATAGCGGCCGAGGAAGGCCCGGCGATTGAGTGCGAAGTCTGGATTGCGGCAGCACGGAGAACCTCATTCGACGTACAGGAATGCGTTGCTCGCGAACAGCATCTGGCACAGGTCGGCCCAGGCGCGGTCGTCGGCGTCCTTCTCCTTGGCGTAGACCGTGCGCTGCTTGGCCAGGAACTTCTCGCACGCGGCGCGTTCGTCCTGCGAGCGGCGGGCGGCCGCAGGCGAGGCGGAACGCGAGCGTCGAGCCGCTTCGCGGCGTCGTCGCCGGCCTCGCGCACCAGCCGCGCGGCGAACGCCTTGGCGCGAGCGCGGGCGAACTCCGAGTTCAGCAGCACGAGCGACTGCAGCGGCACCGTCGAAGGCGAGCGCTTGCCGCAGGTGGTCACGATCGAGGGCGCGTCGAACAACTGGAGGAACGTGACCACCTGCGTGCGGCGCTGTTGGAGGTAGATCGATCGCTTGTCGGCGCCGTCGGTCTGTCTCGGCAATCTCGACCGACGCCTTCGCGCGGTGCGCTTGCTCGGAACGTATGGCCCGCCGGCGCGCGGTCGAGTTCGCCGGAGATGGCGAGCATCGCGTCGCGGATCGGCTTCGGCATCGAGCCGGCGCAGCGGGAAGCGCGCCAGCAGGCGGTTGTCCGGATCGATGGCGTCGAGCCGTCTCGCGCGGCGCGCTGCGTCTGGCGGTACACGGCCGATGTCAGGATGAGCCGGTGCATCGCCTTGACGCTCCAGCCGCGAACGGACGAACTCCGCGGCGAGGTAGTCGAGCAATTCGGGGTGCGACGGCTTCGCCCCGGAAACGCCGAGGTTGTCGGGCGTGGCGACGATGCCGGTGCCGAAGTGGTGCTGCCAGATGCGGTTGACCATGACGCGGGCGAAGAGCGGGTTCTCCGGCGACGTGACCCAGTTCGCGAACGCGGTGCGGCGGCCCGTGGAGACGCGGCCCGCTGGCCGCGGCTCGATGCGATAGCGTGTTCTTCGGCGTGCAGAGCGCAGCCGGCACGCCGGGCTCGCACCTCGTCCCCAGGCTGGTCGTGCTGGCCGCGCTTCAGCAGGTGATGCACCGCGCGGCTTCGGGTCGGTCTCCACGAACGCCGCGATCTTCTCCGGCGGCTTCGGCCGGTCCTTCTCGCGCTCGGCGATCGTCTGCTTCACCCGGTCGCGGAGCGCCGCGTACTCGGGGAACCGCTTCGCCAGATCGTCGTCGCTGATCTCGACCGCCTTCGCATGCGTCTTCGAGCAGTGCCTGTCTGCGCGGCGGTCCGCTTCTCCTTCGGCGTCTTCACCGCCGTCGAGTGACCGCTGTCGCGTGCGGCGACGTCCAGGTCCTTCAGCCGTTCGTCGAGGAACTGCTCGCGCAGCGGCTCGGCGAACGCGGCCAGTCCGTCCTGCGCGGCCTTCACCTGCCGGTCGATCAGTTCATTCCGGCGCTTCGCCGCGGCGCGAGTTCGGCCCGCGTGCCGATCGGCACCACGCGGTCGTTCGGCTTCGTCCACCGCTCCGGGTTGTAGACCGGGAAGAGGATCGCCTGCAGGCCGTAATATTCCTCCTGCGTGATCGGCTCGAACTTGTGGTCGTGGCAGCGGGCGCACTGCACCGTGAGGCCGAGCAGGCAGTTCATGATGTTCTGGACGTTCCCTTCCAGCACGGTGAAGCGATCGGTGCGGACCTCGTCGGGGTTGCCGTCGCTCTCGCCGGTGCCGTCCGGGGCGTTGCGGAGGAAGTGCGTCGCGGTGAGCGCCTCGACCATCTCGGGCGTCACGTCGCCGCCGGGCGTGTAGCCGACGAGTTCGTCGCCGGCGAGCTGTTCGCTGCACGAACTGGTCGTAAGGCTTGTCCGCGTTGAAGCTACTGGATGACGTAATCGCGGTACCTCCACGCCAGCGGCCGGTCGCTGTCGGCGTTGAAGTAGCCGTTGGAGTCGGCGTAGCCGGCGGCGTCGAGCCAGAACTTGCCCCAGCGCTCGCCGTAGTGCGGCGAGGCGAGGTAGCGATCGACCATCTTCTCGTAGGCGTCGGGCGATCTGTCCGCGAGGAAGGCGTCGATCTCGGCGACGGTCGGCGGCAGGCCGGTCAGGTCGAAACGCGACGCGGCGGATCAGCGTCGCGCGGTCGGCCTCGGGATTGAGCGCGAGCCCCTTGCTTCGAGCGCCGCGAGGATGAAGCGATCCACGTCGGTGCGGGCGGCACCGCCTTTCGGCAGCGTCGGCCGCACCACGGGTCGGAAGGACGCGGAGCTGGGGCTTCGATTCCGCGGCGCGCGATCATCGGCGATGACGACCGCAGTCACCGACCGCAGCCAGGCGATTGCCGAGCATCGAATCATGACACTTCGCATCAGGTGGGATCCGGCATGAACACTGACACTTTAACTCGGGTGGACTCTGCTCACGCAAAGCAGATCGCTGGGGATGTTTCGCCATGAAGATCATCGCGGCTCGAAGTGTTCGTCATCGGCGATGGGCCGCGAGATCGACCCCGACAAGGGCGGAGTCGAGCCGCTCGCGTGCATTCGCGTTCACACCGACGACGGACTGCGCGGGCTCTCCGAAGTCTTCCGCGTGCCGCCGGGCGTCGTGCAGGCGACGGTCGGCGGGCCCGAGACGCACTTCGGCCGGCTGCTCATCGGTCAGGAGATCACGCACCCGGAACGCCTCTGGCAGCGGATGTGGGATGCGCTTCATGCACACCAACCGCCGCGGCTGGGAGATCATCATCCTCGGCGCGCTCGATGTCGCCATCTGGGACATCTACGGCCAGATGCTGAAGCGGCCGGTGTGGGAACTGCTCGGCGGCGTCCAGCGCGGGCCGTTCCAGACGCCCGCCGGAGAAGCCATCGCGGTCACGCCGTATTGCACGCTCGTCTCGGACGTGTGGGGCGGCGAGGCGATGTTCGCGCAGCAGGTCGGCCGCGCCGAACGGCTGGCGGCGCTGGGCTATCGCGCATTCAAGGTCGAGCCGATGATGTCGTCGCCGCGCGACGTGGTCGAACTCGCCCGCCGGTTTCGCAAGGCGCTCGGCGACAAGCCCACGCTGATGGTCGATGTCGGCTACCTCTTCCACGACGTGCCGACCGCGGCGCGGGTCTGCCGCGAACTGGAAGAGCTCGACGTCTTCTTCTTCGAGACGCCCTTCCCGGTCGATTCGCCCGTCCCCTACGCGGAACTCGCGAGCCGCACCGTCGATCCCGCTGGCGATGGGCGAGCACGGCGTCACGCGCTGGGAGTTCCTCGACATGATGGATCGCGGGCGGGTTCAGGTCGTGCAGCCGTACATGACCACCTGCGGCGGCTTGACCGAGGCGAAGCGGATCGTGGAGCTCGCCCGGCGCGCGGCGCCTGGTTTGCCCCGGGAACTGGTCGACGCAGATCCTCGGCGCGGCGACGGTCCACCTCGCGGCCTATTCGCCGATCACGCCGTTCATCGAATTCGCTCCGGCCGAGGTGTACGATTCGCCGCTGCGGCGCGAACTCCAGGCCGCGGGCTTCCCGGTTCGTAATGGCGTCATTGATCTCCCGAAAACTCCGGGCATCGGGTTCGATCTGCCGCCGGCATCGTCGAGCGATTCCGCATGAAATAGCGAAGCCTGTCCCCCACCAGAACGGTCTCGATCATGGCGACGCCACCACGCCCGACGAACGTCCGCTGGATGATCGTGCTCCTGCTGGTCGGCTTCTCCTTCCTCGCGCATTTCAACCGCATCAGCATTACGGTCGCCGGCAACGCGCACTTCATCGGTCCGGGCAAGCTCTCCGAAGTACAAGCGGGGATGGTCTACTCGGCGTTCCTGCTCATCTACACGATCGGCATGCTCCCCGGCGGCTGGCTGATCGACCGCTTCGGCCCGCGCTGGGCGATGACCCGCATGGGCCTGGGTTTTGGTTTTTTTCGGCCCTCACGGGCATGCTCGGCTGGACTGGGCTGGCCATCGCCGCCATATTCGTGCCGCTGCTGATGATCCGCGGCCTGGCGGGGGCGACGAGCATTCCGCTGCACCCCGGGGCGGCGCGGGCCGTGTCGCTGTGGATGCCATTGCGCGAGCGCTCACGGCGAACGGCCTGGTCACGGCCGGGGCCCTGTCGGCATCGCGCTTTGCTACCCGGGGTTCGGCTGGCTCATGGATCGCGTCGGCTGGCCGGTGGCGTTCGTCATCTGCGGGGGCGGCCTGATGTTCCTCGGCGGGCTTTGGTGGTTGCTATCGGCCGACGACCCCGCCAGCCATCCTGCGACAAACGCCGCCGAACGCGAGCTCGTGGCACAAGATATTACGCCGACGCGAACTCGTGCCACGCCGCGGGAAGTTGCCCGCCTGTTCCTCAATCGCAGCCTGGTGATGCTGACCCTCAGCTACGGCGCGGTAGGCTACGTGCAGTACATGTTCTTCTACTGGGTCGAATACTACTTCAGGAAAGTGCTGAAGCTCTCGCCGGAGGCGAGCCGGGAAGCGGCGTTCGTCATCACGATCGCGATGGCCGTCGGCATGGCCGTCGGCGGAGTCATTTCGGACGGCGTGTGCCGCCGGCTTGGTCATCGCTGGGGTTGCCGGCTGGTGGCGTTCGTCGGAATGGGGCTGGGCGCCGGCATTCTCCTTGCTCGGCATTTCGACCGAGCGACCCGCAACTCATCACTTGTTGTTTTTCTTTGGCGCTCGGTTCAATTGGTCTGTGCGAAGGCATTTTTTGGACGACGGCGCCGACCCTGAAACCTCGCAATGGCGGGCTGGCCTGCGCGCTCGTAAACACCGGCGGCAACGGCTTCGGCATGCTGGCCCCGGTCGTCACGCCGATCATTGGGAATCGCTATGGTTGGACGTCGGCGATCTTCGTGGCGTGCGTGATCTGCGCCGTTGGCGGCCTACTCTGGCTGGGAATCGACCACGTGCCCAACACACCAAACGATGCTGGCGACGCCACAATTCGCCTACCGGCGGAATCCCGATTGCGACCGACTGAAGACACGATGGCGAACACACTTAGCTTGATGACCCGGTGAACCACCACTTTGATCAGTTTTCTGGTTTGGGAACGATGAGAAGTTAGTGTTTGCGGCAGTTGCACACTCATCTCGGCGGTTCCCGAGATCGTAGCTTCACTCCGGCTTCCACTCGGCCACGGTTCGCATTTCGGGCATCGAACGGGCTTCCCGCATTGCGAGCGGTGCCGTGGCCCGCCACAGGTCCCAACTCACTGGATGTCTTCGACGGCGACTTGCCCCGGTACACGCCGGCCAGCGCGAACACCGCCAGAACCGCCCGCCGAAATGCGTGGTTTGCAATTCGGAGAGGGGCACGAGCGACAGAAAAAACACTTGAACAAGGTAGTGGCTATTCAGGGTGTGCTGAGGGTCGAACTGCGCAGCTGGCGGCAAACAGGTCGCGATCGTTAAGGAGGCCATTCAATCCGGTGACATCGTCAACAAGACTGGGCTAGTTCGCGGCTCGTACTTGGGTCCGCCGTGAAACCTGCGCCCGCAATTGGAATCATGAACGCACCATGTAAGCTCTTGTTGCACAGTGGCTCATGCCTCCGGGCCTCTGTTTGGACACAAGGGTGCCTGCCGAAGTACTCTCAAAGACTTCGTTAGTCGATGTGACCGAATGATGTGGTGATCGGCATCAGAAAGGCCTTTCTGATGCCGATCACCACAAGTTCCTATTGCACGCCCAGTTGCCCTTCGTCGCGTCACTTTCATTGGCCTAAATCTTGCCGTCTTTTGCGTCACAATCCATGAATCGCAGATCGGCGCGATTCAGCGGCCCGTTGACGCCCGGAATCAGGCCGCCCAGACCCAGTCATCCGCGAAATATTGCTCGAATCTGCGTCACAATCATTGATGTGCGGATCATAGCTCTTGGGTGATAATCTTTGTCGCGGCGAATCGAGTATTCGGCGCGTTTCGCCGGGAGCCTAGTATTCCTGTCCACCAAAGCGAAACGAAGCCGCTAACCATGCGCCCATCTTGGCAACGATTGCGATAATTCGCAGTACTCAGGATCGTCACCGCGCCCCGGATCGATCGGCGTCGATTCTCAATTCGAACAAATTCCCGACTTCGGTCCAGTTTTCAACCTAGGTTGAAAATTGGTCTACGGTTCAAAACTGATTCCGGTCGATTGAACTGCGCTCGCCATTCAGAATTGGCCAACCTCCCATTCTCGCGATTGACGGCGTCATGTGCCAATTTACGTTGCGGTGTAACCACGAACGGCTCTCCGATTTCCTGAATCGATGTTGCCGTTTGTTTTCTTTGGTCCGTTTCAAGGAGTTCCAAATGAAAGTTCTCTTTATCAACAATGACGGCGGCGGTTTCGCGGATCATCTTGAAGTCGAATCGGGCTGTACCGTGAACGCGCTCTTCGGCGAG